>NZ_JBHUFD010000005.1:340481-966653 GCF_042681145.1 Hymenobacter bucti | reverse complement strand
TCATGCTCATCTGGCGGCCACGCAGTGAAGCATCTCTACCACCTCGTTGAAAAGTGCGGTAGAGATGCTTCACTGCGTGGCCGCCAGATGAGCATGACGGACGTTGTTAGCTGGCATCCTTGCTGAGGGATAACCAGGACTTTATGGCTGCACCGTAATCGTGCGCGTCACCGAGTTATAGGGTCCGGGAATCAGCGTGCCGCCGCTGTCTACCAGCTCCAGTTTGATGGTGGCTTGGCCAGCGGGCAGGCCCTCCATCATGTAAGGCATCCACTGGTCGAGCATAAATTCGGTGCCGTTGATGGTGGCGCGCACCTTGTTGCCGTTGGCCGAAAGCGTAGTGTTGACGAGGTAGAAGTCCAACATTATCTTCTTGGCATCGGCGCCCGCGTAGGTGTCCTTGGGGCGGCTGTAGAAGAGGGTAGGGGCCTTCAGGTCGAACTTCTGCTGCGTGGTATCGGTGGCGGTGCCGGCCGTGACCACGCGCAAATCGTAGGCGCCTAGGTGCTTGAGGCTTTCGTGGTACGAGCGCGACAAGAACGACAGCACCACGTGGGAGCCGGGTGCCATGTCCTGCGTAAACTTGGTTTCGTACTTGGCGATGTAGGGCTGGTTGTCGATGATGAGGTGAAGGTGCTGGCCTTTCATCGAGTTGGCCATGTGCGTGGCGTGCTCGCCGCCCGTCATCTTGGTCAGCTGAAAATTGGTTAGGTCGTAGGAAAACGGCACCGGATTGGGCACCGTGGAGCCCGCCACCGGCGTATTGAGCCGCAGTTGCGCGTCCGGAAACCTGGGCGAGTCGTTGTAGGGCGTGAGTGTGATGCCGTTTTTCGACTGCGCCTCGCCAGCTACTGAGTTGGTGGTCGTTTGGGCGCCCAGGGCGGTGGGGCGGTCGGCGGGGCTGGTGGTGGCCGATTCGGTCTGTTGGGAGGCGCTGCAGCTACCTAGGGCCAGGGCGGCGGCCACGGCCAGCGTGCCGCCAAACGGGTTTAGAACGAACTTCATGAGGTGAAAGCGTAGGTGAAAACGGATAGATGTAACCCGCACAGTACGGCACTAACCCGCCTTAGGGTTTTGCCGTAACTTTGTATCAAGCAACTACTGGTTGCTGCTAGCTGGGTGGCCTCATGGCCAAATACGCACGCAGTTTCGGCTGCCGAGGCCCCCGCTACCAGTAGTGGCAGTCATCAATCAGCAATTAACCCCTAACCATTCCCAACGTTATGGCTGATAACCTGCCTGACCACATTCCCTCGCTCGACCTCGCCGACTTCCGTTCGGGCGACCCCGCGCGCAAAGCCCAGTTCGTCAAGGAGCTAGGCGAAGCTTACCAGAGCATCGGCTTCATCGCCCTCAAAAACCACGGCCTCAACGAGGAGCAAACTAAGGCCCTGTACGGCGACGTGCAGGAGTTTTTCCAGCTGCCCGACCAGGCCAAGCAAGCCTACGAAGTGCCCGAGCTGGCTGGCCAGCGCGGCTACATCAGCAAGGGTAAGGAGCACGCCAAGGGCCGCAATACCGGCGACCTGAAAGAGTTTTTTCACGTGGGCCAGGAGGTCGAGGGCGACGACCCGGTGAAGGACCAATACCCCGCCAACATCTGGCCCAACGAGGTGCCCCGCTTTGCGCAGAGCACCATGAAGGCCTACCGCACCCTAGAGAGTGCCGGCAAGGACGTGCTGCGCGCCATTGCGCTGTATCTCGAGCTGCCCGAAAATTACTTTGACGACAAAGTCGTGAATGGTAACAGCATCCTGCGCCCCATCCACTACTTCCCCATCGAAGACCCCGACGCCGTGCCCGCCGACGCGGTGCGCGCCGCCGAGCACGGCGACATCAACCTCATCACGCTGCTGATGGGCGCCAGCGCCGATGGCCTGCAAGTGAAGCGCCGCGACGGCCAGTGGATTGCCATTACGGCCCTGCCCGACCAGATTGTGGTGAACGTGGGCGACATGCTCCAGCGCCTCACCAACGGCGTGCTGCGCAGCACCATCCACCGTGTGGTGAACCCCGCCCGCGAGAAGATGAACACCTCGCGCTACAGCATCCCGTTCTTCATGCACCCGCGCTCGGAAATGAGCCTGGCGGCTCTCCCTCATTTGGTTACGGCTGACAACCCCAAGAAGGAAGCCGATATCACGGCCGGCGAGTTCTTGAACGAGCGGCTCATCGAGCTGGGGTTGAAGAAGAAGTAAGCACCTAGGAGTTATGAAAAAAGCGGCTGGCCTAATTGGGTCAGCCGCTTTTTTGTTGCGCGGACTTTGCAGTCCGCGTGCGACTGTAGCGAACAACCTCGTCAAAATGCGCCTGAGCGACGTAGATACTGGTTCCGTTCATTCGCGGACTACAAAGTTCGCGCAACATTATCCACCTTATGACCACCCGCCCCGAACACGATTTCCTAGGCGAGCGCCTAATTCCCGCCGACGTTTATTACGGTATTCAGACCCTGCGGGCGATGGAAAACTTCGCCATCACGGGCATCCCGATAAAGTCTGAGCCGCTGTTTGTGCAGGCGCTGGCTTACGTGAAAAAGGGCGCGGCCCTGGCCAATAAAGAGCTGGGCGTGCTGCCCACTGACATTGCCGATGCCATAGTAGCGGCCTGCGACCGGGTGGCGAGCGGCGAGTTCGACGGCCAGTTTCTGACCGACATGATACAGGGCGGCGCGGGCACATCCGTGAACATGAATGCCAATGAGGTGATTGCCAACGTGGCGCTGGAAATCCTAGGTCACCAAAAAGGCGAGTACGACTACTGCCACCCCAACAACCACGTAAATTGTTCGCAATCAACGAACGATGCCTACCCCACGGCCTTCCGCATCGCGCTCAATAACAAGCTCGTGGGCTACCGCCAGGCCCTAGGTGCCCTCGCCGACGCGTTTGCCCAGAAGGGCGAGGAGTTCAAAAACGTGCTCAAAATGGGCCGCACCCAGCTGCAAGACGCCGTGCCCATGAGCATGGGCGACGAGTTTCACGCCTTTGCCACCAACCTGCGCGAGGAGCTGCTGCGCATCGACGACTCGCGCCGGCTCATCTCCGAAATCAACATGGGCGCCACCGCCATCGGCACCGGCGTAAACACGCCGCCCGGCTACGCTGGCCTCGTGACCCAGCACCTGCGCCAGGTCACCGGCCTAGACCTGCTGCTGGCCGGCGACCTCATCGAAGCCACCTACGACACTGGTGCCTACGTGCAGCTCTCGGGCGTGCTTAAGCGCACGGCCGTGAAGCTGAGCAAAATCTGCAACGACCTACGCCTGCTCAGCAGCGGCCCCCGCACCGGCCTCAACGAGATAAACCTGCCCGCCTTGCAGCCTGGCTCCAGCATTATGCCCGGCAAGGTGAACCCTGTAATTCCGGAGGTGGTCAACCAAACGGCCTTCTACGTGGCCGGCGCCGACCTGACGGTGACGATGGCCGCCGAGGCCGGCCAGCTCCAGCTCAACGTGATGGAGCCGGTTATCTCGTTCGCGCTCTTCACCAGCATCACCTACCTCACTAATGCCTGCCACACCCTGCGCGACAAGTGCGTGCTCGGCATCACGGCCAATGCCGCGCACGCGGCCAACATGGTCTACAACAGCATCGGTATCGTAACGCAGCTTAACCCCGTGCTGGGCTACGAGGCCTCGGCCAGCATAGCCAAGGAGGCGCTGCAAACCGGCAAGTCGGTCCACGACATCGCCGTTACCGAGCGCGGCTTGCTCACCCAGGCCAAGTGGGACGAGATTTTTACGTTTGAAAATCTGATTCGGCCGGTGTTTATCCAATAATTATCTACTGGTCAATTGCTAGCAATTTTTCGTCAGGCTGAGCGCAGTCAAGCATCTCGCGGAGTACAGTAAGCCTCTTCACACTGATTACTGCAGCCCGCGAGATGCTTCACTGCGTTCAGCCTGACGGAATTAAAGGGCCGCCTGCCCTATCTTCGGCGTAGGTAACTCCCACCGATTCGTGCTTTCTGATTCTTCCGTTCGTGCTACTTCGCCCGTGCCCCTAGCCCCGCTGCGGCGGGCGGGCCGCCGAATGCGCCGCACGCGCAACTTCATCTTTCTTAAAGACGTGGCCGGGCTGGCCTGCACCGCCTTTGGCGGCCCGCAGGCCCACTTGGCCATGATGCTGCGCCTGCTCGTGGCCAAGCGTCGCTACCTCACCGCCGCCGAGCTGCTAGAGCTGCAAGCCCTGTGCGCCCTGCTGCCCGGCCCCACGTCTACCCAAACTATTACGGCCATCGGCCTGCGGCTGGGCGGGCCCAACCTGGCGTATCTGACCCTGATTATCTGGTGCTTGCCGGCGGTGTTGATTATGACTGTGGCGGGCCTGCTGCTCAGCCACGTCGATGGCGGGCGCACGGCGCAAGTGGTGCAGTTTGTGCAGCCGGTGGCGGTGGGCTTCGTGGCGTTTTCGGCCTACCGCATTGCCGAGAAGGTTATTCACACCAAAACCTCAGTGGCCCTGATGGTGGCCGCTGCCATGGTGGCCTACTTTTTTCAGCTGCCGTGGGTGCTGCCGGTGCTGCTGCTGGCGGGCGGCAGCGTGACTACGCTGCGCTACCGCAAGCACGCCGTGGTGCAGGATAAAAAGCCCCTGCGCGTGGAGTGGGCCAATTTTGGGCTCTGGCTGGGCATCTTCCTGGGGGCGGCGCTGCTGGGCCACTACACCGATTGGCTGCCGGTGCGCCTGTTCGAGAATTTCTACCGCAACGGCTCGCTGGTTTTCGGCGGCGGGCAGGTGCTGGCGCCGCTCTTGTTTGCCGAGTTTGTCGAGTTTAAGCACTACCTCACGAGCGCCGAGTTTCTCTCGGGCCTCGGGATGGTGCAGGCGCTGCCGGGGCCCAATTTTGCCTTCGCCTCCTACATCGGCGTGCTGGCCATGCGGCCCACTGGCCTCGGCGTGGGTGGGCAGCTGGTGGGGGCGCTGGTAGGGGCCCTAGGTATCTTCCTGCCCGGTTTGTTTCTGATATTCTTCGCCATCCGCTTCTGGGATGGCCTGCGCCAGTACCGCGTGGTAAAAGCCTCGCTGGAAGGCGTAAACGCCGTGAGCGCTGGCCTAGTGTGCGCGGCCGCGCTATTGCTCTACCACCCGCTGCCCGACCGCCTGCTCGACCTGCCCGGCTGCCCGCCCGGCTGGCCCTTGCCCCTTAACCCGCTGCTGGTGGGCCTCACCTTTTTGGTGCTGCTTTGGGAGCGTGTGCCGGGCGTGGTCATCATTGGCGCGGCGCTGGCGGCCGGGTGGCTGGTGGGGTAGCTTTGGGTGAGAAGGCAAAAAGCTGAGGGGGTGAGAAAGTGGCTCAACGGCTTACTTTCTCACCCCCTCAGCTTCTTACTTTCTCACCTAGGTTAGCTTTTCTTCGCCGTGGCGAAGCGGCGGTCGGCCTCGGGCCAGTTCACCACGTTCCAGAAGGCGGCTACGTAGTCAGGGCGCTTGTTTTGGTACTTGAGGTAGTAGGCGTGCTCCCACACGTCGAGGCCCAGCACGGGCGTGCCGCGCTGGATGCCGGGCAGGTCCATGAGCGGGTTGTCCTGGTTGGGGGTGCTCGAAATGAAGAGCTTGCCGGCTTTGTCCGCGCTCAGCCAGGCCCAGCCCGAGCCGAAGCGCGTGGTGGCGGCTTTGGCAAATTCTTCCTTGAACTTATCGAACGAGCCGAAGTCCTTGGTGATGGCCGCGGCCAGCGCGCCGGTAGGCTGCCCGCCGCCCTTCTGGGCCAGCAGCGTCCAGAACATCGAGTGGTTGTAGTGGCCGCCCGCGTTGTTGCGGATGGCGTCGGGCTGCTTGCTGGCGGTGGCCAGCAGGTCGGCCAGCGGCAGCTTTTCCTCGGGCTTGCCGGCTACGGCCTCGTTCAGCTTCGAGACGTAGGTTTTGTGGTGCGCATCGTGGTGGATTTCCATCGTGCGGGCGTCGATGTGCGGCTCCAGCGCATTGAAGGCGTAGGGCAGCGGCGGCAGCGTAAAGGGGCCGTCGGCCATGGGCATCGCGCGGGCATCGCGCAGAAAACGGTCTTCCTGGGCCCGGGCCAGCACGGCGGGGCTAACGAGGGCGCTGAGCGCGAACGCCGCGGCGTTCTTGATAAAATCGCGTTTAAGCATGGTTTATATACTAAAAGGCAAGAGAATGGTTTGGCCCGCCGTAGCGCGGGCGTTTGGTACGCGAAGCTAGCTACCCGCTACCGCGCTGGGGCGCCGGACTAAAATCCCAGGCTACTGGCCAGCCTACTTATTGGTAATCTCCACGTAGGCCTTGCCCGTCACGGGCTGGCCATTGTGGGTGCCCGTGACCTTGCACATGCCTTCCCAGTAGTACATGGTGAAGGCGTGGAAAAAATTCAGCGCCAGCTCTTGCTGCGGCACCAGGGGCTCCACCACCAGGTCGTAGCCCTGGGCGGGCACCTGCACGCGCCACTTGGCGGGGTACTTTTTCTTCGACTTAGGGCTGGTCCAGTAGGTGAGGGGCGTCAGCGTGAAGTCGGGGCCGCCTAGGTGGATATTCTCATTGCTGGCGCTGAAAAATGAGCCGTTGTTGAGGCTCTGGCCGGTTTCGCTGTTGCGCAGCGTGTTCAGCATCAGCTCCTCGCGGGGCTGGTCGAGCTGAATGCTGAGCCAGTCCCAGCCCACGCCCTTGCTCACGATGCTGGTGCAGTTCCACTGGCGGTCGTACCAGAGCTCGCCGGTTACCTGGTGGGTTTTGCCGCCCACGGTGAGCGTGCCAGTGGTGGCCAGGCGCGGGTAGCTGTAGTAGCCCGCCGTGATGCCCTGGCCGTAGTTTTCGTAGCCGGTGCCGCCGTGTAGCAGCACGGGCTTGGTGGGCGTGGTGCTAAGGTTGAGGGCGTAGCCAGCGTTGTTTTTGCCGGTGAGGGCGGCTGCAAACTGGTACTTGCCCTCCTGGCCGTTGAAGGTCCAGACCTGGCCATCCTTGTGCTCGCGCAGGCGCACGGGCAGCGAGTCGGTGAGCAGGCGCGGCAGCTTGCCCAGCTTGTAGTCGTAGTTGAATTTCTGGCCCTTGGGGTCGGTAATGGCCACGTTTACCATCTGGTAGTCGTCCTTGCCGTCCTTCAGATTGAAGTGAAAAAAGACGTACTCGATGCCGAAGTCCTCGCCGGTGGCCTGGTCGCGCAGGTGGCCGGTGAGGTACCACCACTCGAGCGAGTTTTTGGGGTGCACAGCTTCCTCATGGGGCAGCTCGGCGCGGGTGGCAGTGGGGTTGAAGCGGGTGGTCGGGACCGGCTTAAAAGTGGAGCAAGCGGTAAAAAGCAGCGTTAGCAGCAGCGCAAAGGATAATCGCATCATACCCCTGGAAAAGGGATTTGAGGGCAGAAAAGTTTGGGCTACCGGTAGGTTTTCCGAGGGGTAGGAAGGGTAGCTGGCGGGCTAACCAGCACCGGTTTACCCATCACTGTGCCGCGCTCGGGCGGCGAGAGCAGGCGAATAGTAAGCCGCGCCGGGCCGGCATTATTCCGAAGGTTGACCTTTACTGTCTTAGCCAGAAAGCTAAACGGGTTGCTTGTTATAAGTAACGTTAGCACGCCTCCTTTGATTGGGGGCCAGTCGGCTAGCAGTAGTAAGGTAAAATTTCCGCCCGCATCCGTCACCGCACCATATTTTGTGCCCTTAATGAACACGTAGGCTCCTTCCACCGGTATGTTGTACAGGTCGTCCATCACTACGCCCCGCGTAGTGATGGTAGCTTTTATGGCGGGCTTTAGCAAGGAGCTTCCACCGGGTATTATTTGCGGCGGTAGCCCCGCGGCGGGCGCGGCCTGCCAGCCGCATAATGCCGCTACCGCCAGCAGCCAGCGCAAGGGTTTCGCCTGCCACTTGCTGGGGCCGGAGGCCGCTGCGGGTGCCGCCATGCGCCCGCATAGTTGCTGGCCGGTGCGGGCTGTCAGATAAGCTAGTAGCTCAGCTTCGCTCATCGCTGTGAAATCAACCACTTCGGTGCGGCAGGCGGCGCAGTGGCGGCCGGCGGCGGTGGGCGTCATGGCGGCCCAGCTTGCGGCGCAGGGGCTAGGAATATGAACGGAAGCAGAATGCTGAGCCATAGAGCGAAATATAACAACTGCTTTTTCCTCCGATGCCGGCCCGCGCCCGATTGCACACGGCCCCGCCGTAACTTGGCCGTTTGCTATTTTGCGCGCCTAATTTCTCGCTGGCCGAATGCCCCCCACTAATTCCTCGCTCTTTCGCCGCAAAACCATCGCGGCCATCCTTGCCAACCCGCCCGCCGATGCCGAGGGCCACGGCGGCTCTGGCGGCGGCCTGGCCCGCCACCTCACCGTGCGCGACCTCACCGGGCTGGGCATTGCGGCCATCATCGGGGCCGGTATCTTCAGCACCATTGGCCAGGCTAGCCTGAACGGCGGGCCGGCGGTGTCGCTGCTGTTCGTGTTTACGGCGATTGCCTGCGCGTTTTCGGCGCTGTGCTACGCGCAGTTCGCGGCTACCATTCCGGTCAGCGGCTCGGCCTATACCTACGCCTACACCTCGTTTGGCGAGCTCGCGGCCTGGATTATCGGCTGGGCGCTCATCATGGAATACGCGGTGGGCAACATCGTAGTAGCCATTTCGTGGAGTGACTATTTCACCGGACTGCTCGACAGCGTAGGGCTGCACATGCCGCGCTGGCTCATCATGGGCACCCAAAGCGCCCACGCCGGCTACGAGGCCGTGATGGCCCTCATGCAAACCGGCCAGCCGCTGGCCGCCGCCACGCCCGCCCAGCTCGAAGCCTACACCGCCTGGGCCCAGGCCCCCGAGCTGTTTGGCGGTTGGCGGCTGGTGGTCGATTTACCGGCCTTTCTCATCACGGTGGCCATCACGGCGTTGGTGTACGTGGGCATCAAGGAAAGCAAAAATGCCAGTAACCTACTGGTGGTGTTGAAGTTGATAATTGTGGGCGTGGTGATTGTGGTGGGCGCGTTCTACGTGAAGCCCGCCAACTGGTCGCCCTTCGCGCCGCACGGCATTGGCGGGGTGCTCAAGGGCGTGTCGGCCGTGTTTTTCGCCTACATTGGCTTCGACGCCATCTCGACTACCGCCGAGGAGTGCAAAAACCCCCAGCGCGACCTACCCAAGGCCATGATGTACGCGCTCATCATTTGCACGGTGCTCTACGTTATTATCACGCTGGTCCTCACCGGGATGGTGAGCTACAAGGAGCTGGGCGTGGGCGACCCGCTCTCCTTCGTATTCGCCAAGGTGGGCCTGCCCAAGCTCTCGGCCCTGGTGGCCGTGAGCGCGGTGTTTGCCATGGCCTCGGTGCTGCTGGTGTTTCAGCTGGGCCAGCCGCGCATCTGGCTCACCATGAGCCGCGATGGTCTGCTGCCGCCCGTGTTTGCCAAGGTGCACCCCAAGTTTCACACGCCTTCGTTTAGCACCATCGTCACGGGCATTTTCGTGGGCGTGCCGGCCTTGTTTCTGAACATGGATTTGGTGGTTGACCTCACCAGCATCGGCACGCTGTTCGCCTTTGCGCTCGTCTGCGGCGGCATCCTCATCATCGACCCCTACGGCAAGTCGGACGCCCGCTTCACGGTGCCCTACATCAGCGGGCGCTGGCTGGTGCCGCTGCTGCTGGTAGGGGCCGGCTACCTGCTCTGGCACTACGACCACGATATGCTGACCCGCCTCATCGAGGACGTGGATGGTACCACCGCCCGCCGCACCCAGGCCGGCTACTACGGCGTGTTTCGCCACCAGATTCCGTACCTCGTCTTCATCCTGGCTTCGCTGGCACTTATGGTCGTCACGTTCCGAAAAAAGCTCTCGCTGCTGCCCGTGCTAGGGCTTTTGACGAACATGTATTTGATGACCCAGCTAGGTATTAATAACTGGACGATGTTCCTGATTTGGCTGCTCATTGGGCTGGGTATTTACTTCACCTACGGCCATAAGCACTCGAAACTGAACAAGGCGGTGGTAGGGTAGTGAAGCCCTTCCTGCTCACTCTCTTCCTCGCCACCCTCCCGCTGCTGTTCGGCATCTGGGTAAACGCCACCTCCCCGCCGCCCACCCGCGCCTACGTAGCCACCCGCTGCACTCGCTACTGCGCGGCCCACGGCTGCCGCCACGCCACACGCGCCAATAGCCCGGCTTACTTCCGGCTGCGGCCACTGTACGCGGCCACCGTGCGGGGGCTGATGCTGGGCGGCCGGGCGCGGTACGCAGACGTCAACGTGGCCGTTTACCTAGGGTTTATTCCGGGTTTACTGATGTGGCTGACGTACGGCGTCTTGCGCGATGCGGCCCGCATCCGGCAGCTCAAAAGCCACTTATGAGCACGCTGCTTCACTGGCTGGCGCGGCTCGTGCACCTAGCCTACTGGTACTGCTGCGATTTTATGGTGAATCTCAGCAACCTCACCCACACGTCTTATAATGAGGCCAATACCTGGGTGCTGCTGGTACTGGTGCCGGGGTTGCTGGCGCTGCTCATCGGGGTGCGAGTAGCGCAGTGGTTTCGGCTGCGGCGGTAGCTGGGTGGTACATTTCGCTCATGCTGCCCCCGGCGAAACCGCTTTTCTTACCTTCCGGCTGCACGGCACCATCCCAGCCGCCACCGCCCGCGAGCTCAAAGCTGACCTAGGTGAGGCCCGCGCGGCGGGCCTCGACCACCGCCGCGCCCAAAAAAGCTTCTTCGCTAGGTTCGACGCCGTGCTCGACCGCATGCCCATCGGCCAGTGCTACTTCGAAAGCGAGCAAATGGCCGACGCGCTGGCCGGCGAAATCATGATGCTGGAGGAAACCGGCTTCGTGGTCCACGGCTTCGCCATCTTGCCCAACCACGCGCACCTGGTGCTGCATTTGCCGGCCGGTAGTCGGCTCTCCTTTGCGCCGGCCATCGACCTGCTGCACCAGCGCACCGAGCAGCTGTGCCGCCGCCTGGTGCGCCCTAGGCTACCGCCCGAAGCCCCGTTCTGGCAGGTCGGCTGGTTTGACTATCCCGTGGCCGACGCCGCTGAGCTAGGCCGCATTCTGGCCTACGTGGGCGGCCAGGCCCGGCAGGCGGGCCTGGCGCAACGCTTTCAGCAGTGGCCATATTTTTTCAATTATCAAGGAGCAATTAACAAGTAGCAGCTCGTTCATTGCGGCTGCTACTTGTTAATTGCTCCTTGATAATTGATTATCGTGCCCGGTGGATGACAAATACGCCCGCCAGAATAATGGCCATGCCCAGCGCGTGCCAGAGGTTAAAGGCCTCGCCGTCGAGCGCGCCCCAACCTAGGGCCACGATGGGGATGAGGTAGGTGCTGGACGAGGCAAACAGCGCGGTAGAGCGCTGAATCAGCATGTTGAAGAGCACCGTAGCCACGGCCGTGCTTAGCGTAGCCAGCAGCGCAATGTAGCCAAACGCCGCCCAGGCGCCCGGCACCGTGGCCAGCTTGTGCACAAAACCAGTACCTAGGAGCAGGTAAGCCAGCGCCGGCCCCCCAATTAGCAGCAGCAGCAAAGACGTGACGGCCACCGGCGTCATGGCGTGCAGGCGGTGCTTGATAACATTGACGCTGAGGCCGTAGCCCACCGTGGCCGCCACAATGTAGAGGCCGTACCAGGCATTGCTCGCGCCGCCGGCCGGCGTGGCGGCGGCCTCGCCGCTGCCGCCCAGCAGCATCAGCACCACCGTGCCCAGCAGCCCTAGGGCGATGCCCAGCACCCGCGGCCCCGTGAGGCGCTGCCCAAACAGCAGCGCGCCCATCAGCAGCACAAATACCGTCGTGAGGGCATTGAGCACGCCCGCCAGCCCCGAGGCCAGCCGCGTTTCGGCGTAGGCAAACAAGAAAGCCGGAATGAGCGTGCCCACCGTGCCGCTCAGGGCCAGCCACTTGAGGCGGCTGCGCTCGACGCGGCCCAGCTCGCGCACCGCAAACGGCAGCAGTAGCAGCGCCGCCACGCTCACCCGCGTGGCGCCCAGCTCCATGGCCGAAAACACGACCAATCCCTTCTTCATCAGGATGAACGACGTGCCCCAAATTAGCGAGAGTACCACTAGTAGCCCCCAGGCCGAGGGCGGTATGCTAGGCGCGGCCGGCGCGGGCAGTACCTCGGGCGTGGCGGCCACGGCGGGCGGGGCCGTAGCATCGAGCGGGACCGGGGTAGGCTGAGTAGGTAAGGCAGGCGAGGCGAAGGGAGGCATGCGGCAAAATTACGCCGCCCTAAGAGGCTGCCGCCCGGCCGCTCGCCGCCCCCGGCAACTCGGCGCCCGCAACCCGAGTAGGAAGCGAGTATATGAACATGACCAAACTATTGCCGCTAGTCGGATTGGTGCTAGCGGCCGCCCTAGGTGTGGCCCAGACGCCGCGCCCTGGCCTGGCGCAGCAACTGCGCGCCAGCCACTGGCAAAAACGCGTCCTGCTCATCGGTGCGCCCACGGCCGGGCAGGCCGATTTTCAGCGGCAGCAAAAACTGCTCGCCGCCGTGCCTGGCCAGCTTCAGGAGCGCGACTTAGTGGTGCTGGAGCTGCCCTACGACCAGCTTTCGGCCGCCGACCGCCAGTACTGGACGCGGGAGTTGAAGCAGTCGCTCACCGGGTTTTCGGTGGTGCTCATTGGCAAAGACGGCGGCGTGAAGCGCACCGAAACCCAGCCGCTACCCGTGGCCGACCTCTTCGGCACGGTTGACAAAATGCCCATGCGGCGGCAAGAAGCGCGGCGCCCTAAAAAATAAAGCCGCCCCGAGGGGCGGCTTTCGGCCTAGGTACCAGCCGAGCGGGCTAGCCCACTAATACGGCGTCGCTGGCCGCAATTTCTTCCAAAATCGCGTACACGTCTGGGCCGTTTTCTGCATCTACCAGGCGGGTGCGCCACTGCTTGGCGCCTTCGAGGCCGCGGAAATAATGCGCGTAGTGGCGGCGCATCTCAAAGATGCCGGCTTTCGGGCCTTTCCACTCCAGGCTTTTGTCGAAGTGCATCTTGCACATGGCAATGCGCTCTTCTAGGGTGGGCGGGGCCAGCTTTTGGCCGGTGGCCACGAAGTGCTTCACCTCCCGAAAAATCCAGGGGTAGCCGATGGCGGCGCGGCCAATCATGACGCCGTCCACGCCGTAGCGGGTTTTGTATTCGAGCGCTTTTTCGGGCGAGTCGATGTCGCCATTGCCGAAAATCGGGATTTTGATGCGCGGGTTTTCCTTGATTTTGGCAATCAGGCGCCAATCGGCTTCGCCCTTGTAGAGCTGCACGCGGGTGCGGCCGTGCACGGTCAGGGCCTCGATGCCCACGTCTTGCAGGCGCTCGGCCACCTCTTCCACGTTTAGGGTGTCGTTGTCCCACCCTAGGCGGGTTTTCACGGTCACGGGCAGGTGGGTGTTTTTGACCACGGCGGCGGTCATGGCCACCATCTTCGGAATGTCGCGCAGCAGGGCCGCGCCCGCGCCGCGCATCGCCACCTGCTTCACTGGGCAGCCGTAGTTGATATCAATCAAATCGGGCCCCGCCTCAGTGCTGATGGCCGCGCACTCGCCCATCGTATGCACGTCGGAGCCGAAGAGCTGAATACCGATGGGGCGCTCGTAATCAAATACATCCAGCTTCTGCCGGCTTTTGGCCGCCGCCCGTATCAGGCCCTCACTCGAAATAAATTCGGTGTACATGAGGTCGGCGCCATTGGCCTTGCACACGGCCCGGAAGGGCGGGTCGCTCACGTCCTCCATGGGGGCGAGGAGGAGCGGAAAGTCGGGCAGGATGATATTGCGGATGTTGGGCACGGGGATAGGTCGGTTTTTAGCAGGTGATAGAGCCGTTTGTCATTGCGAGCGTAGCGAAGCAATCGCATCAGGACGAGCCGCTCAGGGCGATTGCTTCGCTGCGCTCGTAATGACGAACGGGGTAGGCAGTGCCCACCGAGAATTTATTGCGCAAATTTACGCCTTCCTGAACACCCTCACCCTAATGAAAGGTTTGCCTACCCGCTCGCTGCACCCCCTTTTGCAAATTTTGCTGCTGGTGGGGCTGGCCGTGGCGGGGCTGTGCCTGGCTAGTTTACTGGCCCTGGTGCTTGCCAGCTCGGTATTTGGGCTGTCGGTGGCGCAGTTTGGCCAGCTGGCGGCGGCCCCCGAGCGCGTGCCCCACGGCTGGGCCGTGTCGATGCTGCTGCAAGGGCTGTCGCTGGCGGGCCTGGGGCTGGGGGCCGCCGTGCTGCCGCTGGTGCTGCGCGCGGCGAACCGGCCGGCCGAGCGCTACTTTGCCCCGCGGCCGCTGGGGCAGGCGTGGTGGCTGGGCGCCGCGGCGCTGCTGATAATCGTGTCGGTGCCGGTGCAGTCGGCCCTGGTGGCCTGGAATGCGAACGCGCACTTCCCGGCTTTCCTGCACGACTTCGAGCAGTGGGCCCGCAGCAAAGAGGACCAGGCGGCCGGGCTCACCAAGTTTCTCACCGAATTCACGTCGCCCGCCCGCCTGCTGGTGGGCCTGCTCGTGATTGCCGTGACGCCCGCCGTGGCCGAGGAGCTGGTGTTTCGGGGCGTCATTCAGCGCAACCTCGTGCGGTGGTTCGGCTCGCGGCACGTGGGTGTGTGGCTGGCGGCCGCGCTTTTTTCGGCCGTGCACATGCAGTTTTTCGGATTTGTGCCGCGCTTTTTGCTAGGTCTGGTCCTAGGGTATTTGTACGAGTGGAGCGGCAATATCCTGGTGCCGATGGCCGCGCACTTCACCCAGAATGCCTTTCAACTCATTCTCCTGTACCTGGCTCAGCACCGCCACCTGTCCGCCTCCTTCGACCCCGACGCTAACCAAGCGCTGCCTTGGCCTTCGGTGCTGCTATCGACCGTGCTCAGCGCCGCGCTTCTCTACACCTTGCACCAGCGCATGGCGGCCGACGCGCCGCCGCTAGCGGTGGCCGCCGACCCGGCCGCTCCTTTGCGCTAACATTCCCCTTCCACCGTTGAACCCAGCCCTCGACTCTGCTCCTTTACCCGACTCGCCGCCCAAAAAGGGACCTAGCAACCTGCGCCTGCGGGCTATCTGGGGCGCCCTCGCGGCGGCGCTGCTTTTTAGCTGCACCTTTGGCGGGCCCATCTCGTTCGGGGTGTTTTTTGCTGCCGTACAGGCCGTGATACTCAAGGAGTTTTACCGGATAATGCGGGCTGAAGGGTACCGGCCGGCTAGTTGGGCGGGCGCGGTAGTGGGGGTGTTGACTTTTGCAATTATCCATCTCACCTACGGCAGTTCCTCCTACTTCGATTTGCCGAGCGGCTGGACTATTTACCCCCCCATGAGCTTTGTCATGGAGACGAAGTCCATAGTGCAGGTATTGGCTTCAGCCGCTGGCTCTTTTCTAAATATTTGGTTTATAGGCCTTGGACTAATAATATTGGTGGTGCTGTTGCTGCGCGAGATAGTGCTGTGGCCTAATCACGGTCAGCCTTTTGCCAATATCGGGGTTACGCTAATGGGCCTATTGTACGTCAGCCTACCAATGGCGCTCCTCAATGTTATTGCGTTTACCGATAAGGGCTACACTCCCCGCCGCATCTTTTTCCTCTGCGTCCTTATTTGGGCCGCCGACACCGGCGCCTACTTTGCCGGCAAGAACCTAGGCAAGCACAAGCTGGCCCCCAGTATTTCGCCAGCCAAAACCTGGGAGGGCTGGGCCGGTGGCGCGCTGCTCACGCTGGCCACGGGTTGGGCGGCGGGCTACTTTCTGCCCGACATTCCGCTGAGCCACCGGCTGGTGGCGGCGGGCGTGGTGGCCATTTTCGGCCCTCTAGGCGACCTGGCCGAGTCGATGCTCAAGCGCAGCGCGGGGGTGAAAGATTCGGGCACGTTCTTGCCCGGCCACGGCGGGCTGCTCGACCGCTTCGACGCCTTTTTGCTGGTGCTGCCGGTGCTGGCGCTGCTGCAAGTGCTGGTAGGCTAGGGGCGTAGCATTATTTTGAGGAGTATATAGGTGATTTCTTCGAACTAACAAAATCAATGCGAAATATGGGGCGGGTCGCGTGCGGGGCCTAACCATGTGATGCGGAGGGGTCAGCAGCTCAGAAATATCTGTAGCGCCAAAGGTTGGCCATAGAAATGACGTAAGCGGAAAAATAATGGCAGGAAATATGGTAGGAGGGGTTGAAAAAGAGTAAGGCCGCGCGCAAGCCGGTAAAAATCCGGCCTGTAGAAGCAGCCGTACCTTTGCGGAGCGTTTTCGTAAAGCGCTCTTTTACTTCCCTTCCCACCCACCCTCACCCAATTTTTTTCTCAGATGGCAGCCACCACTGTGTACAAGGAACCCGCCCCGCGGGTCGAGAATACCGAGAACCCGCTCGAATCCATGATGTCGCGCTTCAATGTGGCGGCCGAGATTCTGGGCCTCGACGACACTACCTACGAAGTGCTGAAAGCGCCCGACAAGCAGGTAATCGTGAGCCTGCCCGTGTCGATGGACGATGGCCGCGTGCGCGTGTTTGAAGGCTACCGCGTGGTGCACAACACCATCTTAGGTCCCAGCAAGGGCGGTATTCGCTACGACAAGAACGTGAACCTCAACGAGGTAAAAGCCCTGGCCGCCTGGATGACCTGGAAGTGCGCTGTGGTGGACATCCCCTACGGCGGCGCCAAGGGCGGTATCATCTGCGACCCCAGCACTATGAGCCCCGGCGAATTGGAGCGCCTCACCCGCGCCTATACCAATTCGATGAAGGACGTGTTCGGCCCCGACCGCGACATTCCGGCGCCCGACATGGGCACCGGCCCCCGCGAAATGGCCTGGATTATGGACGAGTTCTCCAAAACCGTGGGCCAGACTTCCTCGGCCGTGGTCACGGGCAAGCCCCTCGTAATGGGTGGCTCACTGGGCCGCACCGAGGCCACCGGCCGCGGCGTAATGGTATCGTGTCTAGCTGCTATGGGCAAGCTGGATATGAAGATTGAAGAAACTTCGGTTGCTATTCAGGGCTTCGGCAACGTGGGCTCCTGGACGGCCAAGTTGATGTTTGACAAAGGCTTGACCATTAAGGGTGTGTCTGATATTTCGGGCGCGTACTGGAACGACAACGGCATCAATATCGACGAGGCTATTGCCTATAAAAACGCGCACGGCGGCCGCCTCGAAGGCTTCGACGGTGCCACTCCAATGGACCCCGACGACCTGCTGACCTCGGAGGTAGACGTGCTGGTGCCCGCCGCCGTGGAGGACGTGATTACGGAGCACAATGCGCCCTTCATTAAGGCCAAGCTAATTGTGGAAGGCGCCAACGGCCCCACGGCCGCTTCGGCCGACCCCATTATCTACGGCAAAGGCATTTCGGTGGTGCCCGACATCCTGGCCAACTCGGGCGGCGTGACGGTGAGCTACTTCGAGTGGGTGCAGAATAAGCAGGGCTTTAAATGGAGCCTCGACATGGTGACCGAGCGCGCCGACCGCATCATGACCGAAGCCTTCGAGAAGGTGTACGCCGTGAGCCAGAAGTACAATACCTCGCTCCGTATCGCGGCTTACATCGTGGCTATCGACAAAGTAGCCCAGACCTACAAATACCGAGGCGGCTACTAAATCGCAGATTTAACGGATTGCGCAGATACGCCTGCCTGTGGCAGGCTGGCGCTGGTTTTGGCAGTTCGTTTGAGGATAGTTATCCTAAATAGGGGGAGGCGCGGGTCGGTTGGCCCGCGCCTTTCTATTTTTGAGGCCGCAAGGCACGGTAAAGCTTTGCAAACTGTCTACTAACTAAGCTTACCTACGTAAGTGCAAGCATCATCCACCGTCCGGATAGTCAGCCCGCCGCAGGCGGGCGCATCCGCGCAATCCGTTAAATCCGCTAAATCTGCGATTTGTGATTAAGATACATAAAGAAGGCCGCCGCATCCTGTTCGTGACACTGCTGGTGCTGCTGGCCCTCAACCTGCTCCTGAGCCGCTATAATGGTCCTAACGTGGTGTTCAACCGCATTTTTGCGGGCGTGTCGGTGGTGGCGTTTCTCACGCTGCTCCAGTTTTTTCGCTCGCCCTTTCGGCGCCTGCTTACCCACGAAGACCTGTTGCTGGCCCCAGCCGATGGCAAGGTAGTAGTAATTGAGGAAGTATTTGAGTCCGAGTACTTTGAAGATGCGCGGCGCCAGATAAGCGTGTTCATGTCACCCATCAACGTGCACATCACCCGCAACCCCGTGTCGGGTATCGTGCGCTACTTCAAGTACCACCCCGGCAAGTATTTGCTGGCCTGGCACCCCAAGAGTAGCACCGACAACGAGCGCACGACTGTGGTAGTCGAAAGCGATGCCGGCCCGCTCGTGCTGTTCCGGCAGATAGCTGGGGCTATGGCCCGCCGCATCGTGTGGTACGTGAACGAGGGCGACGAAGTAAGCCAGGGTGAGGAGTTCGGCTTCATCAAATTTGGCTCGCGCGTCGATGTATTCGTGCCGCTCGATGCTGACATTAAAGTGACCCTAGGGCAGAAAGTAAAGGGCGGCGAAACCGTGCTGTGCCAGCTGAAAGGCTAGAGCCACTGGCGTTTGAGAATAAGCAAAAGGCCCGGCCGCACATTGTGCGGCCGGGCCTTTTGCTTTGCTACGGTACCTAGGGCGAAATTGATTGCCGGGTTACTGCTGCATCGATTGCTTCAGCATCTGCTCGGCGCCGGGCACGTGTTGCAGCACATAGCGGGCCAGCATAGTCAGGCCCATCATGATGACTAGGCAGACAAGCAACGGCATGAGCCAGCCCCGCGGCTGAAACTGGTACGTACCCACGTAGCGCGGCCAAAACCACAGCACGTAGGCCAGAATAGCCGGCAGGTTCAGCAAAGAAAGCAGCAGCGGGTTTAGCTGGCCCTTCTGGGCTACTGCGTTGATAATTACTGACTCCAGAACCAGATAGCCCAGCACGAACGCCGCCAAACCCCAGATGGCCTTGCCGCGTTTCATGCGGCGCAGGTTGAGCGCCAGCAGGATAGCGCCGGCTAAGATGGTGTTGAACAGCACCGAAAACAAGACGATAACGCCGGGGGTGTAAAGCACCGGCTGCTCGGCCTCGGGCACCACCTCGCCATTGGCGGCGGGGGTGGGCTGGCGCGCCTTTTCCTCGGTCTGCTGCTGCTGCACGGCCGCTTCGAGGGTGGGGCGCAGAGTGGCATCTTCGGGCGCGGGCTGGCCCCGCCGCCGCAGCTCATCGAGGGCGGCTAGCACGGCCGATTCGCGGTATTGGGCGTAGCCGACTACGTATTCGCGCAGGGCGGCGTCGGGTTTGAGGGCCATCTTGGCCGCGTAGTCTTCCATGGGTAATGAGCAATTAACAATGAGCAATGAGCAGCCGAAGGATGGGACTAGGCCATGCTTCTAGGTCTGCTATTTGTTCATTGCTCATTGTAGAATTGAGATAAAGCTGCGCCCGCCCGGCGCACATCCTCAAACGAATTATAAAGTGGAACGGGTGCCAGGCGAATGACATTCGGCTCGCGCCAGTCGGCGATAATGCCTTGGGCCGCCAAGAAGTCGAACAGCTCGCGCCCGCGCTCGTGCACCAGCAGCGACAACTGGCAGCCCCGCTCGGCGGGGTTAGCGGGCGTTATTATCTCTAGCTTGGTCTGCGGCAGCCCTAGGTGCTGAATAAGAAACTCCAGGTAGCCAGTGAGCTTTTCGCTCTTGGCGCGTAGCGCCTCCATGCCACCGGCTTGCTCAAACAGGTCAACGCTGGCTCCATAAACAGCCAGGGTAATTATCTGGCCATTAGACAACTGCCAGCCCGCTGCACCCGGCATAGGCTGGAAGCCCTTCTTCATCTGAAAGCGCGCGGCCTGGTCGTGTCCCCACCAGCCGGCCAGCCGCACCAGGTCGGGCCGGTTGGCAAAGCGCTCGTGCACGAAGATGCCCGACGAGCCGCCCGGCCCCGAGTTGAGGTACTTGTAGTTGCACCAGCAGGCAAAATCCACGTCCCAGTCGTGCAGGTGCAGCACCACATTACCGGCCGCGTGGGCCAGGTCGAAGCCCACGGTAGCGCCCACCGCGTGCCCCGCCCGCGTGATGGCCGCCATGTCAAACACCTGCCCCGTGTAGTAATTAATGCCCCCAAACAGCACCGTGGCCAGCGAGTCGCCGAGCTCCGCAATCTTGGCCTCGATGTCTTCGGTGCGCAGCGTGTGCTCGCCGGCCCTAGGAGCGATTTCCACGATGACCTCGTCGGGGTCGAGGTTGTGCAGGCGGGCCTGGCTTTCCAGCGCGTATTGGTCGCTGGGGAAAGCGCCGGCCTCCATCAGCACCTTGTAGCGGGTGGCGGTGGGGCGGTAAAACGTGACCAACAGCAAGTGCAGGTTCACGGTCAAGGTGTTCATTACCACCACTTCGTCGGGGCGGGCACCTACTACGTGGGCCGTGGCCTCGGCCAGCGTTTCGTGGTAGGTCAGCCAGGGCCGGCTGCCGGTAAAGTGGCCTTCCACGGCGCGCTCTTCCCAGGCCTTAAACTCACGCTCGGCCGCGGTGCGGGCCGCCTTGGGCAGCAGCCCTAGGGAGTTGCCGCAGAAGTAGGCTGTGGGCTGCCCATCGGGGCCGGGCGGCACGTGAAATTCCGGCCGGAAGCGGGCGAGCGGGTCAGCCGCATCTTGGGCAGCGGCAAAGGCGGGAGAAGCGTCGTAGGTCATAAGAAATAGCGCGGACTCTGTGAGTCCGCGCATGAAGTCGTTCACTGCGCGGACTCGCAGAGTCCGCACTACATTACATTTTTTCGAAAACCATGGCCACGCCTTGGCCCACGCCCACGCACATGGTGGCCAGGCCGTAGCGCACGCCTTCGCGGCGCTGCATCTCGTGCACCAGCGTGGCCACGATGCGCGCCCCGCTCGACCCTAGGGGGTGGCCCATGGCGATGGAGCCGCCGTTGACGTTCACCTTGCTCACGTCGAGGCCCAGCTCACGGATAACAGCGACGCTCTGCGAGGCAAAAGCTTCGTTGAGCTCGATGAGGTCCATGTCGGCGAGGGTGAGGCCGGCGCGTTCCAGCGCCTTGCGCGTGGCCGGCACCGGGCCCATGCCCATGATGGCCGGGTCTACACCCGCCACGGCCGACGAAATAATGCGCGCCAGGGGCTTGAGGTTGTAGCGCTTCAGCGCATCGTCGCTCACCAGCAGGGCGGCGGCCGCGCCGTCGTTGATGCCGGCGGCGTTGCCCGCCGTCACGGTGCCGCCATCGGGCTGGAAGGCGGGCTTGAGGGTGGCTAGCTTCTCGAGGGTCGAAACGCGGGGCTGCTCGTCGGTGTCAAACAGGGCCGCATCGCCCTTGGGCTGGGGCACGAACACCGGCACCAGCTCCTTGCGGAAACGGCCTTTTTCGGCAGCGCGGTGGTACTTGCGCTGGCTTTCGAAGGCAAACGCGTCCTGGTCTTCGCGACTGATATTGAACTGTTTAGCTACGTTCTCGGCCGTGTGGCCCATAGTGTAGGGGAAGAACTGCTTGGCCAGGCGCTGGTTCACGAAGCGCCACCCTAGGGTGGTGTCGTGGGCCGTAAAGTCGCGGGCAAAGGCCGTTTCCGACTTGGCCATCACGAAGGGGGCGCGGGTCATGCTTTCGGCGCCGCCGGCCAAGTACACGTCGCCCTCGCCGGCCTTGATGGCGCGGGAGGCGTCCACGATGCTTTGCAGGCCGCTGGCACACAAACGGTTGACCGTGACGCCGGGTATCGTCACGGGCAGGCCCGCGAGCAGCGCCGCCATGCGGGCCACGTTGCGGTTGTCTTCGCCAGACTGGTTGGCCGCGCCCATTATCACGTCTTCGACGGCGTTTTTATCAAGGCTAGGGTTGCGGCGGAGCAACTCGCGCAGCACGAGGGCGGCTAAATCGTCGGGGCGGACGCTGCTGAGCGAGCCGCCAAATTTTCCAATCGGGGTGCGCACAGCATCCACGATATACGCATTGGGCATTCTAAGGTATCGTTGAGGCAGAGCGAGTCCGCCGGTTGAGGGCTAATTTTGGCCTGGCCGCGCAGCATTGCCGTCGGCCGTTTATCACAACCACAAAGATGATACAAAGAATCCAAAGCGTGTTTTTACTCCTGCTGGCCTTGTGTATGCTGAGTATGCTGGCGCTGCCGCTCTGGCACAAGGCCGATGGCCTCACGCACCAAGAACTCACCCTAACCGCCTTCGGCTTTGATGCCGTGGGCATGACGCCGCCTAAGGACCTAGGGCCAGTTTTTCTGATTGCAGTGCTGGCCGTGGCGTCGGCCGCTACGGCCGTGCGCGAGATTTTTATGTTCCGCAACCGCTTCGGCCAGCTTAAGCTGGGCATGCTGAACCTGCTCTTTATCGTGGCTACTTTCGGCCTCGGGTTTTATTTCTCCAATAAAGGCGAAGCCCTGCTCAACCCCAAGCTGGAGGGCCAGTTTCAGCCCGCTTTCTACCTGCCCACGCTGGCTATGATGCTGAACCTGCTCGCCAACCGCTTCATCCGCCGCGACGAGCAGCTGGTACGCAGCGCCGACCGCCTGCGGTAAGTATGGTTTAGTGAATAGAGGTTAACGGTTAGTGAGTAGTCAGGGGCTGGCAATTAACTAATCACTAACCGTTAACCTCTACTCACTAAAAAGGCCCCGGTAGCTGTGCGCTGCCGGGGCCTGCTTGTTTTCAGGGCTCAGAGTTAGTGTTAGTTTTGCGGCAGACCTAGGGCCTGCTGCACTTCCCGAATGCTAGACGGGTAGCGGAGGACGTCGTAGACGCGGTAAAAATTTTGCGGGTCGCTGACGTGGGCGTAGCCATATTCGGCCAGCTCGATGCGCGACTTGTCGAAGGCCAGCGTGCCGATGAGCTGGGCCAGCTCGTCGGCGCGTACGGAGCCTTCGGCCAGGGCTTGCTTGGCCAGCGGCAGGCGGGCATCGTCGAAGGAGCGGCTGCGCAGGGCCTCGGTCAGGTTCTGCACGTCGGCGGGGGGCAGAGGCTGGAGGTAGCTGCCGTTGTTGCCGGGGGCGGGGTAGTAGCTGCCATTGCTGCCAGGGGCGCTGGGCGCATTAGGCGCATTGCTGGGCGGGTAGCCGCCGGGGTAGCCCGGCGCGGGCGTGCCGTTGTTGCCGTAGCCGTTGTTGGGTCGTGGGTCGTTGCCGTAGGGCGCACTGCCATAGCCGGAGCTGGGCGGCGGGCCGTCCTCATCATCTTCGTCGTAGCTGCCTGGGGCATTATAAGGAGCCGGCCCCTGCGGCGCCGGATAGCCTTGCTGATAGCCACCGTTGGGGTAGCTACCCTGCGGGCCGTAACCCGGATAATTGCCTTGCGGGCCGTAGCCCGGCCGGCCCAGCGGCACGGCGCCCAACTGGCGCAGTTGCGGCCCGTAGCCGGGGCGCAGTACCAGTACGTAGCTGGTTTCGAGGCCCGGTGCCAGCCACACGGCGGTGCGAAAGCGCAGCGGCGGCCCGTAGCGCGTGGGCACGCTAAAATCGGCCCAGTGTTGGCCCGGCACCAGGCGCGCCACGCGCACCTGCCGGGCCACCGGCCGCGTAAGGGGCTGGCCATCCAGGGCTAGGCCAAAGACCTGGCCGCGCTCTGCAACGAACGTAGCCCCGGCGGGCGGCGCGGGCGGGGCAGCCACAGCCGGGGCGCTGGCTACCCAGGTCAGTAGCGCGGCGGCGGCGAGCGTAAAGAGCGTTTTCATAGCCTAGGTCAAGGAAGCGCCCGCGAGAGGTTTCGGGAGCTGCAAAAGCTAAATCCAAATGCCGTGCCAACAAAAAAGGCCCCCGCAACGCGGGGGCCTAGGTAGGGCACAGGGGCCAATTTACTTGTCGATGCGCGTGACCCTAAACTCGGTGCGGCGGTTGCGCTGATACTCTTCTTCGGTTTTGGCATCCTTCACGATGGGGCGGGTTTCGCCGTAGCCCTTAGCCGTGATGCGGCTCTTCTCAATGCCCTTGCTCACGATGTAGGCCACGGCCGCCTCGGCCCGCTGCTGCGAAAGCTTGAGGTTGTAGGCGTCTTTGCCGCGCTGGTCAGTGTGCGAGCTCAACTCGATGTTAATCTTGGGGTTATCCTGCAAGGTTTGCACCAGCGTATCGAGGCGCACGGCGGCATCGGGCCGGATGTTGTACTTGTCGTAATCGTAGAAAATATCCTTGACCTCAATCGCCTTATTAACTATAATCTTATTGAGGGTCAAGGTAATGGGTAGCCGGATATCCGTCTGTGGCTGCGTCAGCGACTCTGGGTTGGGGTAGCGGCCCACGGTGCTCAGCGAGGCCCGCGCCGTGAAATCGCCCGGCCGGTCGGTAAACAGGGTGTAGCTCTGGGCCGAGTCGAGCTTGACGCTGAACTTGCCATCGGCACCGGTGGGTAGGTCTCTTTTCTGGCCGCGGCCGTCGGTGATGGTTACCGTTTCGCCGGCTATGGGCTTGGTAGTTTTGGCTTTGTCGTCGTGCTCCACCACCGTTACGTCGGCGTAGAAGGCCACCAGCCGGCGCGGCTTTTTCTTGAACGTGTACAGGTCGTCGGAGCCCTTGCCACCCGCGCGGTTCGAGGAAAACAGCCCGAGGTCGGGCCCCGAAAAGTAGGGCGCGAAGTCGTCGCCCGCCGAGTTGATGCCCGCGCCTAGGTTACTCACCTTGCCGCCCTGGTACTTAAAGATATCGAGCTTGCCGAAACCGGGGTGCCCATCGGAGGAGAAGTACAGCGTGCCGTCGGGCGCCACGCCGGGGAAGTTGTCGTTGCCGACCGTGTTAACCTGGTCACCCAGGTTCTCGGCGGGCGAGAAGCGGCCGTTGGCTCCTAGGGTCGCTTTGAAGAGGTCATTGCCACCCAGGCCGGTCTTGCGGGCGGAGGAGAAGTACAGCGTAGTGCCGTCGGGCGCGAACGCCGGGGCAAAGTCGTCGGCCGTGCGGTCGTTGATGTTGGCCAGAATGGGCGTGGTCCAGGCCCCGTCGCGGAAGTACGAAATCCACAAGTCGACGCTGCGGTAGCCCTTTTTCGAGCCATCATTAGAGCGGGCGAAGACCATCGTTTTGCCGTCGGGCGTGTAGGTGGCGCTGGCTTGGTGCTCCTTGGTGTTGTTGAAGATGGGTTCCAGCTTGCGGGCCGTGCCGCCGGTCATGGCAGCGGGGTCGTCGAATTTCTGGGCGTAGAGCGACAGGAATTTTTCGCCATTCCCTAGGTAGGTTTTGCCGTCGCGGCCCGAGGCAAACACCAACTCGCCGCTGCTGGGCAGCCGCGAGGCCGAAAAATCGGCGTCGGGCGTGTTCAGCGCGTCGAGCGGCTGCACGTCGTAGCCGGCGGCGCTGCCCACCAGGGCCTTGCTGGCCGTGGCGCTGCGGGCAGCGGCTTCGGCGCGGGCGCCGAGGGTGCGGTTGCCGCCGCTCTGGGCGTAGGTCGTAAACTGCTGGGCGGCTTCGTCAAACTTGCCGTTGGCTTTCAGCGCCTCAGCGTAGCGGTAGGCCAGGTCGGCGTTGCGCAGGCCGCCGTCGAGGGCGGCTTTGTAGAAGGGCTCGGCCTGGTCGAGGCGGTTGGAGAGGCGGTAAGATTCGGCGATGCGGAAGTTGGCGCTGGCCGCGCCTTTGCCCTTGACTACGTCGGCTTTGTAGAGGGCGATGGCCGGCTCGTACTCGCCGCGGGCAAAGCGCTTATCGGCCTTGCTCAGGTTGCCCGTGGCGCAGCTGCCCAGCAAGACTACCGCACAGGCCGCCGCCCCAATAGCTGAAAAATTCCTCATTGACGGGTAAGTAAGTAGAAAAGCCATGCAGCCAGAAAGGGCGAACGTCTAGTTTTAATAGACAATAATACAACGCGCTACAGCAGCCCTCTAGTCTGCCCGGGGCGGCTAGGGCTTAAAATAGGTGGCCAACCAGGTTTGGCCGGCCGGGGCGGGCCAGCTCGTGGTTAATTCGGCCTTGGTAGTCAGGGTGTTGTTAAAATAAGGCGTGTCGGCAGTTACTTGGCCCGCCGCCACGGCATCGCGCAGTTCGCGCCGCGTGAGCAGGTACAATTGGCCCTCGGTGAGGAAGGCCATCCGCGATTTTTCCAACAGCTCCACGCCTAGGTGTTGTTCCAGCTCGCG
Organism: Hymenobacter bucti; assembly: GCF_042681145.1. Lineage (NCBI taxonomy): Bacteria > Pseudomonadati > Bacteroidota > Cytophagia > Cytophagales > Hymenobacteraceae > Hymenobacter > Hymenobacter bucti. The sequence continues at coordinate 940,725 of NZ_JBHUFD010000005.1, read as the reverse complement.
CACAAAACGCACGGAGGCATCTATCGAGCAGCCGCTGGCGCCCGCCATTGCCTCATCGAGCCCAATCACCAGAAACTGCCGGTGCAGAAACTGCGCCGAGGCCGCCAGCTGCTGGCCGTGGCTGGTCCATTCCTCGGCAAAGGCGGCGAGGCGCGGCAGCAGCGGCATCAGTTCCTCTTCAGTGAGCGGGCGGCTGGCCTGATAAATCCAGACGCGGGCCCGCGGGGGCAAGTGGTCAAAAGCTACATTCATCGCAGATTTAACGGATTAAACGGATTGCGCAGATACGCCCGCCTGCGGCGGGCTGACTAAGCGAGCGCAGGCGGCCTGCGGCTCGCTCTACATTCACTTTATTTTCATGCTTTAGAGCCAATTACTATCTACTACCAAAGCCGATTACTACAACACCTCAGAAACGAAAGAAAACAAAGCGAGCCGCAGGCCGCCTGCGCCCGCTTAGTCAGCCCGCCGCAGGCGGGCGTATCTGCGCAATCCGTTTAATCCGTTAAATCTGCGGTCATGCGTTGATGCCTTCGGCGCTGGCGATGAGCTCGGCCAGGTCGAAGACTTGGACATTGGATTCTTGCTCCTTGTTTTTTACGCCGTCGCTCATCATGGTCATGCAGAAGGGGCAGCTTACGGCGATGATGGCGCCTTGCAGGCTGTGCTCGCTGGGGGCCGTGCGCTCGGTTTCGACGCCGCGCAGGTTGTCTAGGGCCGCGGCCTGGCCGCTGAGGGTGGCCAGAGCCTCCTCGGTGCGCTCGATGTTGATGTCCTTTTTGCCGGGCTCGGGCTCTTTCCACATCTGGGCGCCGCCAGCGCCGCAGCAGAGGCCGTTGGCCTTGCTGCGCTTCATCTCCACCAGGTCGGCGTCGAGGGCGGCGAGTACGTCGCGCGGGGCTTCGTAGATGTTGTTGGCGCGGCCTAGGTAGCAGCTATCGTGGAAGGTGATGCGGCGACCCTGGAAGCTCTCGCCGCCCTTCACGGCTACCTTGCCCTCGTTTATGAGCTGCTGAAGGTAGGTGCTATGGTGAATTACCTCGTACTCACCACCTAGGGCGGGGTACTCGTTCTTGATGGTGTTGAAGCAGTGCGGGCAGGCGGTCACGATTTTCTTGATGCCGTAGCCGTTCATCGTCGTGATGTTCTGCATAGCCTGCATCTGAAATAGGAACTCGTTGCCAGCGCGTTTGGCGGGGTCGCCGGTGCAGCTTTCTTCCAGGCCCAGCACCGCGTAGTCGGTGCCCACGTGCTCCAAGATGCGGGCAAAGGCGCGCGTCACGCGCTTGTAGCGGTCGTCGAAGGCCCCGGCGCAGCCCACCCAAAACAGGATTTCGGGCACTTTGCCCGCAGCTGCGAGGTCGGCCACGGTGGGCACGGTAAGTTGGCGCTTGGCGGGGGTAGGAGAAGGGATAGTAGGCGTCATAATGCGGAGATACTACTTATAAATCAAACTTATACCGTTGCGGTCGCCTTCTCCGCCACGAACAGCTCGTCGGCCCAGTTGAGGCGGTCGGAGGGCGAGAAAGCCCAGGGCGCGCCGTTGTTCTCGATGTTGGAGAACATGACGTTGAGCGAGTTGGGCGCGGCCGATTCTTCCAGCACCAGGAAGCGGCGCATCTCGATAATGCTTTCCAGCGGGTTGATGTTCACCGGGCAGCTTTCCACGCAGGCGTTGCAGGTGGTGCAGGCCCAAAGCTCCTCGGGCGTCACTTTGCCGCGCAGCAGCGTGGCGCTCATCAGGTCAGTGATGGGTTCGTGCTTGGCTTCCTCGCCGTACACGTTGGGGTGGAAAATGAGCGGCGAGTTGTACTTCTCCTCCACCCGGTCGCGGGTATCCATGATGATTTTGCGCGGCGAGAGCAGCTTGCCCGTCAAGTTGGCCGGGCACACCGAGGTGCAACGCCCGCACTCGGTGCACGAGTACGAGTTCATGAGGGCGGTCCAGGGCAAATCCTCCACGTCCTTAGCCCCGAAAGGCGTGGGCGCCAGCGCCGAGCCATCGGCATCGACGGCCGGGGCGGGCACCACGTAGGTGGGGTCCATCATGGCCTTCACCTCGTGGGTAATGCTCTCCACGTTGGAGAACTGCCCCTGCGGCACCAGGCGCGAGTACCACACATTCGGAAACGCCGTGATGATGTGGAAGTGCTTGGAGCTAGGTAGGTAATTGAGAAACAGCAGGATGCCGGTGATGTGAATCCACCAACCGGCGCGCTCCAGCACTTCTAGGGTGCCCACACCGCTGGCCGGCAGCAGGCCCGCTAGCAGATTACTTACCGGGAAAACACCCGGCAAGTCCTTGCCCTCAAGTTGGTGCAGCCGGATGTCGGCCGAGTTCATGAAGAACAACGCCGCCATCAAAACCACCTCGATGTAGAGAATGATATTGGCGTCGAGCTTGGGCCACATCCGCAGCTCGGGGCCAGTGAAGCGGCGCACCGGCGGGTTGTGGTTGCGGCGCCACCAAAATGCCACCACGGCTACGATAACCAGCGCCGCTAGAATTTCATTGGTGGCCATCAGGGCATCGTACACTGGCCCTAGGAAGCTTAGGAAGCGGTGCGTACCAAAGAGCCCGTCGATGATAATTTCAATGACTTCGACATTGATGACCAGAAAACCGACGTAAACGACCAAGTGCAGCAGCGCCGGCGTGAGGCGCTTAAACATTTTTTGTTGGCCAAAAGCCACGAGCAGCGTTTTGTTGAGGCGCTCGCCGAAGTGGCCGCTCATATCGCGGTCGCGGCCAACCAGGATGTTCGCCCTGATTTTGCGTACCTGCCAGGTAAACAGGCCAAACGCTGCCAGCAGCAGCAGCGCGAAAAGGATGGGTTGCAACATGAAGTAAAGGTAAGCTAGCGGGGTGGGATGCGGGTGCAATTTAGTAGGCATGACGACTACTTTGGCACGGCGGCCGAGCAGCTTTTCAACTTTTTTCTGCAAAAAACTTGCGTCGTAAACGTCTAATCGTACCTTTGCGCTCCCAAGCCACTCAGGTGGTCTAAGGGAAACCCCGGCAACATAGCTCAGTTGGTAGAGCACAGCACTGAAAATGCTGGTGTCGTTGGTTCGATTCCAACTGTTGCCACGAAAGCCCTCTCAGAAAATATTCTGAGAGGGCTTTTTGCTTTAGTGTGCGAATCTATTTCAACTGACTGTCAGAACAGAAAAGTTGAAAGCGTGTTCCTCTTTGTAGCCCCACCTACCAGCGGAACCTCTTCATTTTCCTGGTAGCTGTGCTCCCTGCGCGCAGTCCTCTAGCAAGGTGCTGGTGCATACTTATATTCACTCATAAGGTCGTTTCTTTAGCACATGAAAAAGCTGACGTTTTACAGCTGGCAGACCTGCGCACGCCAGGAGGCCTTTACGCTGCTGCTCTGTCGACTCGCGGACTTAGGCGTAGGGAAGGCTCGAATAGCAGTGCGGCACGTGCTAGCAGAGCAGCCCGTAACGCTAGAGCTACCCGATAGAATAGCTGGCGAGCTACGAGCGCAAGCGGAAGCCATTGGCATTGCGTGCGGGTACGAATAGCCGCCTTGCAGTACCTAGGTGCCCGCCCCCAACTCTCATATCATCAGCAGTTTTGTGCGCCTAGCGCCGGACGGGTCGGTGTGCTAGGTTGTCTGACAAGGTAATCTATGGTCAGCAATAGCGAATGGCCGAGTTAGATAGCTGTAGAATGTCACAACAACTATTGGAATTGTTACTACGCATATCAACTGCACCCCGCTTAGCCCTCGGATAGTTAAGACGCTTAAGACGCTCGGCCATAGTTTTGGCTCGTAGGCTCAGGCCTATGCTTACTACTCTATTGCGTATTTCCTGCGCATAATTCTCAAGCGGTCCGCTGCTGACGAAGCGGCGCCGCCTCACGGCCTGCCCGCGGCCATCATCAATACTGACCTCAACAAAGAAGACGCAACCTTCGCCAGCACAGTGGCAGAGGTTGGCGCTGCTTTCGCCGTCCCGACTGTTGCCACGCAAAGGCCCTCTGCAAACGCGGAAGGCCTTGCTGCTTCTGCCATAATAACGCTATCCGCCAGCTCCATAAAAAAAGCGTCCCGGCTAGATAGCCGGGACGCTTTTGAAAGCAAGAGATTACTCGAAAAGCCGGGCTATTCGATGACCACGCGCTTGGTGACCGTGGAAGCACCTGCCTGCAGGCGCAGCGTATACACGCCCGTAGCCAGCCCGGTGGTGGGCACCGTGAAGTGAGCACCGTTGGCGGGCAGAGCGGCCGATTGCCGGCGCACTACCTGCCCTAGGGTGTTCAGCAGCTCGGCCTCTACCCGATTGGCACCAGGCACGGCGGGTACTTCTACCGTGAAGCTGACGCGGGCCGGGTTAGGATAAACCACGACTTGCGTGGCCGCCAGCGGGCCCTGCGTGGCCAGCGCCGCCGCCGGGCGCAGTACCAGTGAGAAGCGCGCGCTGCTCGCCGTGGCAGCCGCCACGGTGAAGCTATAGTGCGTGCCTGCCGCGAGCACCTGCTTGGTGCCGGTAGCGGCATCGCGCAGGTACACCGTGGCACTGCCAAAGTTGGCGAGGTCGGCTACTTCGAAGGAGAAGCTGCCGGCCGCGGGCACGACTAACGCGAGGGGCAATACCACCTCAGTGGTGCCGGCCAGGGTAGGCAGGCCCTGAATGGCCAGCGGCGTAGCCCCGGCGAGCACCGCCAGGTTGAGGCCCGTGGAGTTGGGCATCTTCACAGCGTCGTACTCGGCATCGACGGCGGCCGTAGCGCCGGCCTCCACGTAGAGGTAGGCGTCGTCGCTAAAGCCGGCGCCCGCCACGCGCAGTTGCAGCTGCGGGCGCACGTCGGCGGTGGTGCGGCCAAAAGGATTTTGGCTGCCGAAAGTGGTGACGCGGTTGGTGTTGGTCAGGTTAACGGCGCCGGCGGTGCCGGCGGCCGTTACGCGCACAAAGTAGCCCGAGCCAGCCTCAATCTGGGCAGCCGTGCCACCCACGCCGTTAACGAACGAGCGGTAGGTGCCTGCGTACTGGCCGGTGCTCTGGAAGACGTACATGGCCGCATCCACGCCGGGGCGCTGGGCCGCCGTCACGGTGCTCCAGTCGAGCGGCGAGGGGTAGGGATTGCCCAGCAGCTGCCAGCCGGCATCGGCGTTCGTGCCGCGCGAAAGAGCCCCCGAATTCTGGGTGCCCGTGTTGAAGGTGCCCGTGAAGCGTACTGGCGCACTGGTGGCCGGGATGTTTACAGAGTAGCCTTTGGTGCGCTGCATGGTTTCGCTGAGGCTGGCGGGCGAGAACCAGCCCTTGTCGAAGTCGCCGTAAGTGGAAGTAACCGTGCCAATGCGGCTCTCATCGTAGCCGAGCACCGTAGGGAAGGGCAGGCTTGCGCCGGGCGTGGCGCTCGTGTTGTAAGCTGCGTTCACGATGGGCACTATGCCGCCCGTGCGCAGGCTGTCGAAGGACATCGCGGCCACCGGCGAGCTAAAGTGGCGGTAAGCCGGCCCGGCCACGCCACCCGTGAGGGCGCGCTGCATGGCGGCCGTAGTCCCATTTACCACGCCGCCCGTGTTGTCGACGAGGGCGGTGCCAGCGGCCGACGAGCGCAGCAGCAAGCGGCGGGTACCTAGGGTAAGGTTACCGCTTTGCAGACGCACGACCTGGGCCACGTTCACCCGGTTGGTGAGGGAAAGGCCAGCGCTATTGTTGACGGTTAGATTACGTACCGAAAGCGGTAGCAGCGAACCCGTTACCTGGGCCGCAGTGCCCGCATACACGTAGTTGGCATCGACGCTGAGCGAGGGCACGAACGCGGTGAACCGGAAGCTGCCGGCCGTAGAGTTGGCGAGGCCGGCGGCCCGCACTTCGGTGAGCGTAGCGCCAGCGTCCAGGGCGAAAACGCCCGGACCCTGGATGTAGAACGTGGTGCTGGTGCGCAGGGCCCCGCCGCTTTGCACCCGCATGGTGCCGTAGATGGTCAGCACATCGCTGAGCGTAACCGAGCCGGTGCCGGTGACGGTTACGTTGCGGTACGAGCCCCCGATGGCGCGGGTGTCGCTCACCACTAGGTCGTTGAGGGCGGTGACGCAGACGGTGAACGTGCCGGTGGTGACGGTCGCCGCGTTGCTGGTGTAGGGGTATACCCGCACGTAGTAGCGGGTGCCGGCCGTGAGGCCGGGCAGCAGGACGGTTTCGGTGCCGGCGCCCGCTGCATCCGAGCAGTTGACGGTGGTGAGGGTGCCGCAGTCGCCCGCCATCACTTCCAGTACGCCATCGAAGGTGCTAACAAGCTGCACCACGTGCGACGGTGCGCCCGTAGCCACGAAGCTGTACCACACGTCGTTGGCCGACGCGCTTAGGTCGCCGCTGCACGTAGAGGCGGGCTGCGACTGCGTGGCGCCCGTGATGGTGCCGCTGGTGCTGACGCAGGAGTTACTTACTATCAGGCCGACGGCCGCCGCGCAGTCGTCGTTGCCCGGGATAGTGCCAAAATCAATGGTGCTGGTCGTGGTGCCGCCGCTCGCGCAGTTGCTCACGATGTTGACCGTGTAAGCCGAGCCTGGCTGCAAGCCCGTTAGGTTTATAGAGGAGCCGGTTATCGTTTGGGTGGTAGTGGCCGGCGTGGTGGTTACGGTGTACGACGTGACGGCCGCGGTGGGCGTGAAGGTGACCGTGGCCGTCGTCGACGTAACGCTCACGGCGAGGTTCGTGATATCAGCACACACTGGCGGGGCCGTGGTGGCAAAGGCCACCGTGGCCGTGGTGGCCGTGGAGCCAGCGGCGCAGCTGGCCGCGATGTTCACCGTGTAGTTGACGCCCGGCGCCAGGCCCGTCAGGCTCACCGGCGAGGCCGTTACGGTCTGGGTAGTAGTGGCCGGCGAGGTCGTCACGATGTACGAGGTAGCCGAGCCGCTGGCCGTGAAGCTCACGCTGGCCGTAGCGGCCGTGATGCTGCTCACGCTGAGGTCGGTAGGCGCGGCGCAAGCCGTGGCCGGCGCCGTGATGGTGAAGTTGGCGTTCGAGATATCGAAGAAGTAATTATCGGCCGCTTCTACCATTACGCGGGCCGTAGTGGTCGCCACGCTAGGTACCGTCACGGTCGCCGAGCCGTTGTTGGGGGCGCCGGCCAGCAGCAGGGTGGGGTAGGTGAGGCCGCCATCGGTGCTGAGGCGAATGTTGACGGTGGCGCAGTTCACGCCGTTGGCGTTGGTGCCGGCCACGTCCCAGGTCACGGGCTGGGTGCTGCCGCCCGTCCAGGCGGCGGCGGCCGTGTTGGGGGCCGATACTAAAAAGGGCCCGGCCGCGCTGGTGCTGTTCAGGCTCACGATAGCGCTGCTGTTAACGCCGCCAATCACGCCCTGCGGGCCGCTGTGCTGGTCGCGCACCGTTACCCGGAAGCGCAGCTCGCGCGACACCGTGGGTAGGCGCTCGCTTAGGTTGGTCACATTGCCAATAATATCGCTCAGGCGTGGGAAGTAGCGGGTGGGGCTGGCCACGGGGCTGAACGAGCGAAACAGCGGCATCGTGACGCCGTCTACTTGCGCGGCATCGAGCGTGGCGGCACCCGTGGCCGTCTTGTCGTATTCTTCCCAGTTGTAGGTGATGGCGTCGCCATCGGTGTCGTAGCCGTTGGCCGTGAGCTTAAACGGCGTGCCGATGGGCAGCACCAGCCCGCTGGCGGGCAGCGAGATGGAGGGGGGCGCATTGCCAGTGCTGGTCGTCACGGCGCAGCTGGTAGACCCTAGGTAGGCCAAAATCTGGTCGTAGCTACCCACGTGGAAATAAGCGTCCGAGTTCAGCTGGGTGTTAGTAGCGCCGCAAATGCCGGCATAGGCCATGATGGTCGTGCCCGAGCCCACCTCGTAGGCCGTGTTGGCACTGCGGTTGCCGCCGCCGCAGCTACCGGTCGTGCTATCAAAGGTGTGGCTGCCGCCGCACTGGTGGCCTATCTCGTGGGCCACGTAGTCGATGTCAAAGGCATCGCCCACGGGGGCGCGGGTGCCGGTGGTGCCGCGCGCCTTCTGGCCGGCGCGGCATACTACACCTAGGCCCGCTACCCCGCCGCTGGCCGTGCTAAACACGTGCCCGATATCGTAGTTGTCCGTACCGATGAGGGCATCCGTGTTCGTCTGGTTCTGAGCCAGCAGTGCGTTGCCGGTGTTAGCATTGTCGAAAGGGTCGGTAGCCGCATCGGTATAGACCAAGGAGGCAGTGCCATTTACCAACACAAAGCGTACGGCCAACTCCTTCTCGTATACGCCCACCACGCGGTTGACGCTGGTGACGATGGCGGCCAGCCCTAGGGCCACCGTGCCGCCCTGGTAGGCCGTGTACTCGGCCGTGGCGGCCATGGCCAGCCGGTAGGTGCGCAGCACGGGGCCGCTGGTGCGGCCCGCTAGGTTGGCGGCATCCTTGCCCGCATCGAGCTGCAGCGCCCCAGATTCTTTGGTGCCGCACTCAAACTGCCGGCCCGGCATGGCCCGCTTCCAGAAGCTGAGGTAGTGCTTGGTATCGGCTTGGGTGGCGGGGTCGAGGAAAAAATCGCCCGTTTTGGCCGACAGCACCTGGGCGTGAAAGCCGCGGGGCGTCATGTCTAGCCGCACGGTGGCCTGGGCGTCGTCGAGGCCCACGCCCACGTAGGTTTTAATTTCCGGAAACTTGGCAGCTAGCTCCGGCGCCATCACGGGCGCCTCGCGCACCGCAAAGCGGGCGTTAGTGCCGTCAGGCAGGGGTAGGGTTAGCACCAGGGGCTTGGCGGCGCTGCCCTTGCTTTCGAGCGGAGCGGCGGCCAGGGCGGCCCGCAGGCCAGCTTCGTCCAGGGTGAGGGCGCGGGAGTCGGTGAGGACCGCGGCGGCGCGCGAGGTGGCGGCAGCCCGGCGCGCGCCGGCATCTTCGCTAAAGAAGCCAGCCGGGCCCTGCTGGGCATTGGCCGCCAGGGCCAGCAGCAGTCCTAGGGCGCTCAGGAGTAGTTGTGGCCCGCGCAGGGCGCACACGCTTCTTCGAATGTAATGAAGGAGTAAGCGCAGGTAATGATTTATCATAAAGTGATGGGGGAAACAGATGAATTTTGAGAAGTTTGAGGGGATGAAAAAGAAGTGAATGCTACCAAATGTACAGTGCCACTGGCGTGTGCACGGTACCCGCATGCTGTAAAAATTATATAAATTGACTAAGAGATTTTAGGTCAAAAAAAAGATTCGCACGTTAAGCCCATGTAAACTAGTAGTCTACATGGGCTTAACGTGCGAACCGTGAGGCTTATTTGCCAGGTATGGCCCTGGCCCGGCACCGGCGCCGGCCTTGCTTTTGCTACCGCCCCCTGACGCGGTCAAAAATGTTGTTCTTGCGCTTAATCAGCACGTAGCGAATAGAAAACGCGGTGGGAAAGCGGGCGTAGTCATCGCTGTTGATTTCGTAGCTGGGCTTAAAGTCGAAGCTGAGCACCACCGGCAAAAATGCCACTTTGTACTCCACGCCCACCAGCCCATCGAAGCCGCCGTAGCCGCCCGTGTCCTTGTTGTTGCCTAGGTGGCCGCCCGCGCCAAAGTAGTAGTTGAGGCTGGGCCCCAGAATGCCAAAGTGGTACTCGCCCAGCACTGTGCCGCTGTACTCGCGCTGGCTCAGACCAGCGATGCCCTCAATCGTGATGCGCGAGGCCACCCGCTGCTGCACCGTGATGCCGTAGTTGCCGCCCCCCAGGCGCACGCCAGCGGCGGTCGTATACTTCTGAGCGGCCGCCGGGTAGGCCGCCAGCAGGCCCAGCAACCCGCTGAGCCCTAAAAATCGTATGTGCATAGAATGAAGTAAAAAAAGCTGCCCTGCCGGGGCCTGGCAAGTAAGATGCCAACGCCAAGCGCCTGCCCCTAGTGTCTGTTTCTACGGGTTTGGGGCGCGGCCAACGTATAAGATTCTGGCTTTTGCAGGTTTTATTCGGCGCCCAGCGCGCATTAGCCGGAACTTTGTATCGATATTCTACCACCCACTACCCACTGCGTGTACTTGCACCACGTGGCTGCCTACTTGCCGGCGGCCGTTGTTACCAACGAACATTTTACCCGTCTCAACGGGTTGGCCTCCGACTGGATAATCGAGCGCACCGGTATCCGGGAGCGCCGAAAAGCAGGTCCCGGCGAAAATGCTAATACCATGGCCGTGGCCGCCACCCGTGCCTTGCTGGCCGAGCTGCCCAGCTTCGATGCGGCCGGTATCGACCTCATTGTGGTGGGCACCTACACGCCCCACGATACCATCTATACCGCCGCGCACGCCGTGCAGCGCTACCTGAACATCAACGAGATACCGACGATAAGTATCTCCACGGCCTGTTCGTCGCTGCTCAACGCGGTGGAGATTGTGGAGGGCTACTTTGCCATGGGCAAGGCCAGCCGAGCGCTGGTGGTTGTGACCGAGCATAACACGGCCTACAACAACGAGGAAGACACCATTGCAGGCCACCTCTGGGGTGATGGCGCAGCGGCCCTGCTCTTCACCAAGGAGCGCCTCGCGCCCGGCGACCTCAGCGTGGTGCAGGTGCTGACCGGCGGCGCCGCCCCCGTGGGCAAAGCCGACGAAGCCGTGACGCTCAAGCCCGTCGAAAAAGGCATCGTAATGCCCTTCGGGCGCGACGTTTTTCAGCAGGCTTGCACCTACATGACGCGCATTACCCAGCAATTGCTGGAAAAAAACAACCTCACTGTCGCGCAGCTCACCTACCTGATACCGCACCAGGCCAACCTGCGCATCTCGGCCAACGTGGTAAAGCAGCTCGGCCTTGACCCCGCCCGCGCCGTCAACAACATCGAGCGCCTAGGTAACACGGGCTGCGCCGGCTCGGCCATCGGCATCGTCGATGTGTGGCACACGCTCAAGGCCGGCGACAAAATAATCGTGACCGTGTTCGGTGGCGGCTACTCCTACGGCGCCATGCTGCTAGAAAAATGAGCAATCGACAATGAGTAATGAGCAGCTCGCCGTTCAGGTCCTGTATGGCCGCTCATTGCTCGCTTCTCATTGTTCATTACTAATTGCTCATTGCACTCATGCTGCCGCTTGCCGCCGCTTTTCTGCCCGAAATCACGTTCCAAACCAGCCGCTCGAGCGGTCCGGGCGGGCAAAACGTGAACAAGGTAGAAAGCCGGGTGGAGTTGCGTTGGCACCTGCAAAACTCGCAGCTGCTGAGCGACTTGCAGAAGCAATTGATACTCGAAAAGCTAGCCAACCAGCTCACCGCCGAAGGTTACCTGCTCGTGACCGCCCAGGACGACCGCAGCCAGCTGCGCAATAAAGAAATCGCGCTCAGCCGCTTTTACCAACTGCTGCAAAAGAGCCTGCGCCGCCCTAAACCGCGCCGCGCCACCCGCCCCAGCGCTGGCGCCGTGCGCCAGCGCCTAGAGGGCAAAAAGCGCCAGGGCGAGAAAAAGGCGAACCGCCGCCGGCTCGACTAAAGTGCAGTTTGAAGTACCTAAAAACGCCTGTCATTGCGAGCGTAGCGAAGCAATCTTTCCTTATACGTTTGCTAACGCTAGCTAGGCGTGAAGGAGAGATTGCTTCGCTACGCTCGCAATGACAGGCGTTTTTAAGGCCGTCTCAACTTAACCTGGATAACCCAGCTAAAGCTATTCAGCGAGCGATGCCGCCGCTTCAGCCGTCGCCTTGGGCCGCCACAACAGCACCAGCAAGCCTGCCACTGGCAGCAGCGAAGCCAAAAAATCGAGTAGCAGCCGACCTAGGCGGTAGGTGCCCGGCCCGCCGCCCGAACGCCCCAGCGCCAGCAGCAGCAGGCACGCCAGCCCAATGCCCGCGTAGCAGCGCCACACCAGCCGCCAGGCCCGGCCGGGCAGCAGTAGTCGCAAGCTCAGCAGGCTGAGCCCCAAAAACAACCCAAAAAAAGCCGCCCCCACCGGCAGCGCCAAGTGGCTGACGCTGGACGGCACGTCGCTGGCCACCGCGCCCGGTACCTGGTGCAGCCAGGCCGGCCCCGCGGCCAGCCCCGCCGCCCAGCCCCGGCTGAGCGCCGCCACCACATTGCTTTGAAAAACGCTGACCAGTACCAGCACCCCCAGCAGCGCCAGGCCCACGCCCGCCCGGGTTGTGAGCCACGAGCCTGCCGCGGGCGGGGCCACTGCCGCACCGCGGGCCGCCGCGGGCCGCTCGGCCACGGCCGGCGCGGGTGCCGACTGGCGCGTCCAGAGCAGCCACAGGCCACCTAGGGCGGCGTAGGCCACCGCGCTAAAGGCGTAGTGGTGGTCAAACTCAAACGTTTCGGGCGAGTAGCGGTGGTTGAGGGCCAGCGCGATGATGCGAATGACGTTGAGCAGCCACAGGCCCGCGATGCCCATCGGAATAAACCACAGCCGCCGCTGGCCGGGCCCCGGGTAGGCCAGCACAAAGCCCACCAGCAGCACGTACAGTACCAGCCCATCGCAGGCCGCGCCCACCACCACAGTTGGCTGGCCATTAAGGAGCAGCAGGTTAGGGTTAGCGGCGGCTACGCCGGCCTGCCAGCCCAGGGCCTGCAAGCCCCACACGCTGCCCGCCGCCAGCTGCCGGCACAGCAGGTAGTCGAGCGGGCTATCCACCCCTAGGCCATACGCCGAGCCCACGGCCCACAGTAGCAGCACGCCGCAGCTTACCAGGCCAAAGCGCCAAAACTGCCGCGTGCCCGGCTCCGCGCCGGCAGAAGAAGCGAGAGTAGCAGTAGACGGGGTAGCCATGCGGTAAGCACTAAAATTGAAGGAATGGTGGGATGGGCGCTGCTCTAAAACTACAACCCCCGCGCCGAAGCTGCCACTGGCAACCTCGGCGCGGGGGCTATGAGCAAGCACCTAGGGCGCCGCTATCTACAGCAGCGTGCCGCGTAGCATCACCAACGCTACGGTGAAGTAAATAATCAGTCCCGTGACATCGACCAGCGTGGCCACGAAAGGTGCTGACGACGTGGCTGGGTCGAGGCCCAGGCGCCGCAGTATCAGCGGCAGCATCGAGCCCGCAATGCTGCCCCACAGCACGATGCCCACCAGCGCTATACCTACCGTGGTAGCTATCAGCAGCCAGTGCGGGCCATATATCGGCGAAATGGTTTGCCAGATGGCGATGCGCCCGAAGCCCACCAAGCCCAGAATCAGCCCCAGCATAATGCCGCCCGCCAGCTCGCGGCGCAGCACGCGCCACCACTCGCTCAGCGTAAACTCGCCTAGGGCCATGGCCCGGATGATGAGCGAGGTAGCCTGCGAGCCTGAGTTGCCGCCCGAGCTGATAATCAGCGGAATAAACTGCACCAGTACGATGGCTTTTTGCAGCTCGCCCTCAAAAAACTGCATGGCTGAGGCCGTCAGCAGCTCACCCAAAAACAGCACCACCAGCCAGCCGGCGCGCTTCTGCACTAGGCGCATCAGCGGCGTGGTCATGTAGGGCTCGTCGAGTGCCTCCGAACCGCCAAACTTCTGGATGTCCTCGGTGTCTTCCTCTTCCCGAATATTAAGAATATCGTCGAGCGTCACGATACCTAGGAGGATGCCCTGGTCGGCGCTCACCACGGGCAGCGCGCCGCGGTCGTTGCGCCGAAACACGTCGATGGCGTCTTCCTGGTCCTGGTTCACGGTGAGCTGCACGAAGCGGTGGTCCATGAGGTCGCGCACCCGGGTGGCGGGGTTGGCCAGCAAGAATTCCCGAATCCGAATGTCGTCGATGAGCACGCCGCGGGCGTCGGTCACGTAGAGCACGTTCAGCGTCTCAGATTGCCCGCCGTGCTGGCGCACGTAGTCGAGGCTCTGGCCCACGGTCCAGTTCTCGCGGATGGCGATGTAGTCGGGCGTCATCAGGCGGCCCACCGAGTACTCGGGGTAGCCCAGCAATTGCAAGGTCACGCGGCGCTCGGGCTCCGAGAGGTTTTGCACCAGCTCGGCCACAAAGTTGGCGGGCAGAAACTCCAGCAAGGCCGTCCGGTCATCGGGCGACATCTCGTTGAGAATCTCCGTCATCTTGTCCTGCGCCAGGTTGTCGAGGAAGTGGCGCTGCACCTCCAGGTCGAGGTACTCAAACACCTCGGTGGCTAGCTGGAGCGGAAGTAACCGAAAAATAATGAGCTGCTCGCGCTCATCCTCGTTCTCAATCAGCTCCACCAGCTCGGCGGGCTGAAACGAGCGCAGTATCTTTTTGAGTTTAAAAAATTCGCCCTCCTGGATTAGCGACGTAATATGGTCCACGGTTTCGGGCGAGGTCATAGGCAGGGCAGTATGAAAAACCGATTTAAGGTTTTGGAAGCCGATATAGGGTTTTAGAAACCAAAAAGGGCAGAAAAGATGAGTGTTTCGCTAGGCAATAGAGGGGGCGCCCCGCAAAATTACGGCCTAGCTGCGTAGTAAGACACGGCCTGCGCGGCATTTTTGGCGTACTTCGTTTCTGCAACACTCCTTTTCGCTGCTTTGACTCCCGTTTCTGTGCCCCCTGCGGCTGCGCCCCTAGGCACCATCGTGCTGCTCGGCGGTGGCTACGACGACCCCACGCTGGCCCTGCTGGCGGGCCTGCTGCCCGACTGCCACGCGCCCATCGAGATTCTGACTACCGCCACTGCCCATGCGCCCGCCACTACGCACGCCGGCTACGCCCGCGTGCTGGGTAGCCTAGGCTGCCCGCACGTGGCTCATCTGCAAGTAGATGCGGCGCATCCGGCCGATGCGCCCGCTACCCTGGCCCGCCTGAAAGCCGCGGCCGTAGTTTTCCTAACGGGCGGCAACCAGGAGCGCCTAACCGAGTGCCTGGCCGGCACGCAGTTCCTGGAAATACTACGCCAGCGCTACCAGCGCGAGGCCGGGTTTTTCCTGGCTGGCACCAGTGCCGGCGCCTCGGCCCTGGGCGGGCAAATGCTGGTGGGCGGCCGCGGCTGGCGCAGCCTGCTGGGCGGCGGCATCGAGGTGGTGCCCGGCCTGGGGCTGCTGCCCGAGCTGCTCATTGACCAACATTTTATTGAGCGTGAGCGCTACCCGCGCCTCATGCACGCCGTGCTGGCTCACCCGCACCTGCTGGGCCTGGGCCTAAGCGAGGAAACCGGCCTGCTCCTGCGCCCCGGCCGCCCCGCCGAGGTCTTCGGCACCGAAGTGGTAGTGGTAGTAGACGCCCGCCGCGTAACGGCCACCAACGTGGCCGCCCTGCCCAAAGGCCAGCCCCTAGGTGCCCGCGGCCTCACCGTGGACCTGCTAGTGGCCGGCGACACTCTTTCAATGAGCAATTATCAATGAACAATGAGCAGCGACTGAGGAACAGCTCCCTGATAATTGTTCATTGATAATTGCTCATTGAAAAAAGCTGGGCACCAAACGGGGATATATTTGCGTTGGGCTGCCGAATAAGTTTAGGATGATGCCGCTACTTCGTTTTGGGCCGCGTTGGGCCGTGCTGTTTGTCCTGCTGCTGGCTGGGGCCTGCACCCGCAAGACTGTATCTTTCAATTCCAAGCTCGACCAGCCGCTGCTGGCCGGCGCGCCCGCGCCCGGCGATAGCCTCACCACCACCGGCAAGAAGAACCCCAAGCTGAGCATCGCCGGCCGCAAAGCCGTGCTGACGAAAGAAGAGGAGCGCGCCGCCAAGGAATCGGAAAAGGCCGACCAGCGCAAGGCGAAGGATTCCAAGAAGAAGAAAAAACTATTCCTAGGTGAGCGCACCAAGAAAGGGTACTACAAAACGGGCACCGGCAAGAGCCAGGAAATCGTTATCTTCTACTACCTCAAGACGTTTAAGCAGCCCAGCGCGATGGCGCCGGCGGCTTTTTATTACAACCCGCGCAAGAAAAAAATATTCGCCGCCAACGGCGAGCTCGACCCCAGCACCGACAAGGTGCTGCACGGCCCCTTCAAGCGAATTCGCAACAAGCAAGTCATTGAGTCGGGCTACTACGCCCTAGGTACCAAGCATCTGCGCTGGGAGCGCTACGACGCCAAGGGCGGCCTCACGGCCAAAACGCACTTCGAAATGGGCTTCCCGCGCGACGCCAATATCAGCTACTACGACGGCGGCAACACCATGATAAAGGAGGTGGTGCCCTACGTAAACGGCAAGCTGGAAGGTGACTACGTGAAGTACACCGCTGACGGCAAGCGCGAGTGGAGCGGCCACTTCGAAAACGGCCGCCGCGTGGGCGAGTGGACCAACTACTGGGACTACAAAGGCTACCGCCACTACGTATTTCAGTACGGCGAAACCGGCTACGAGCCCGAGGTAGCCGAGCCCGAGCTGATTCGGGAGTACAGCCACGGCGGCTCGCCCATCTTCGACAAGGAAAAGAACCTCGATAAGCGTGGCGATGCCGACCCCGACGCCTCCAAGGTAGATGCGCGCCGCCCCGGCAGCCACGGCGTTCCTACGCCCCGCGCACCCGTGCGCAAAGCCCAGGAACGCCGCCCCGGCTACCACCCCAAAACGCCCGTGCCCACGCCGCCGGCCGTGCCGGCCTCGCCCACCACGCCGGTGCCCTAGGGCGCTGGCGAGGCGAACACCAGCCAGTTGGACTGCCGAGCCGTTTCGGTGCGGCGATTGCCGAGCGCCACCACCCGGCCCTGGCGCTTGTACCAGCCCTCGTCCCAGTCGCCCATGTCCAGGTACAAGGCGTTTTGGGCGCCTAACTCCAGCAGGTCATCGGCAAATTGTTTCATCGTGAGGTAGTTGGACGTGCTCTCCACTACCGCGAACCGGTGGTTGGCGAACTCGGCCAAGGCGCGGCGCTGAAAAACGCTGCCCCCCGCCGCTTTCAGGTTCTTACCCCGAAAGACCAGCAGCTCCTGCAAAAGCAGCGTCCCGTGGCCGGCCCGCACTTGCGCTAGCTGCGCGCTCGGGGGCGACTGGCCTTTGGGTAGCTGGCCGATGGTGAGGGTGTTGCCCAGGATGGTCAGGGACCCGTCCAGAAAGCCGACCTTCGCTTTGGATTGCAGCACGCGCCCGCCGCAAACCAGCAGGTCCAGGGGCTGGCTGGTTTGCAAATCGGTGTAGGCTGCGGCCACGCTTAGCCAGTACTGGCTATCGCCCGGGTTTGGGCGGCTGGTCACGACCCGGACGGCCAGGTTTTGAGGATAGAAGAGTGAATAGAGCGTGCCTTTAGCGGTCTTGCGCTGCTCGGTGCGCACGTCGGGCGCTGCTTTTGGCGAGCAGGCGAGCAGCCCTAGGAGCCAGCAAAGCAGCAGGCGGTATCTTGTACTAATGTGGCAGGGCATTGAACAGAAGAACGTTAGCAGCGGCTAATCTACTGCCGGCAGGCGGCGCACCAGCCACACGATAAGCGCCCCAAACAGCGCCATCAAGCCAAACGACCAGCGCAGATTGGCTACCTCGGCAATAAAGCCCACCACCGGCGGCACAAACAGAAAGCCAAAGTAGCCAACGGTCGAAACGCCCACCACCGCCGTGGCACTTGAACTGCCCGGCAGCCGCCCCGCCATCCCAAACAGCAGCGGAATGACGCACGACACCCCTAGGCCCACCAGTACAAACCCAGCCCCCGCCACCAGCGGCAGCGGCAGCAGCGCCGCCAGCAAGAGGCCCATCCCAATGAGAACGCCGCTGCAAAGCAGTACCCGGCGCACCCCCCACCTGTTGACCAGCCAGTCGCCGCTAAAGCGGCCTATCGTCATGGCTACCATGTAGGTAGCAAAGCCTAGGGTGGCCGAAGTCTTGGGCAGTAGCACGGCCTTTTCAAAGTAAATCGAGCTCCAGTCGTAGAGCGCGCCCTCGCAGGCCATGCTGGCAAACGCCACCAGGCCAAAGCCCAGCAGCGTTTTGTCGGGCCAGGCAAAGCCGGGCTTGCGCGCCGTGGGCGGGCTAGGCGGCAGGGCCAGGCTGTGCCGGTAACTGAGCGCCGCCAGCCCCGTGAGCCCCACCGCCACCGC
The DNA here is from genome assembly GCF_042681145.1 of Hymenobacter bucti. NCBI lineage: Bacteria > Pseudomonadati > Bacteroidota > Cytophagia > Cytophagales > Hymenobacteraceae > Hymenobacter > Hymenobacter bucti. The sequence continues at coordinate 922,882 of NZ_JBHUFD010000005.1, read as the reverse complement.
CGCGAAGTGCGGCCCCGTGCCCACCGCGCGCCCCACCAGCAGCGTGCCAAGGGCCGCCGCCGCAAAGCCCGCCACGCTCCACACCCCGTGAAACGAGGCGATGATGGACCGCCCGTAGCGCGCCTGCACGCCTACCGACTGCGCATTCATAGAGATGTTGAGCAGATTGCGCGACGAGCCGAAGCAGAATAGCAGCGCCACCAACTGCCAGGTGTGCGCCACCTGCCCCAGCAGGGCCAGCACGAGGTTGTAGAGAATGGCCCCCGCCAGCATCACTTGCCGGCTGCTGAAGCGCCGCAGCAGCACGCCCGTCACGGGCAGCGTGAGCATGAGCCCGGCCGGCATAGCCAGCAGCACGCCGCCCAACTCGGCCTCGTTGAGCCCTAGGTGGTGCTGAATGGTAGGAATGCGCGAGGCCCAGGTAGCAAACCCAAAGCCCGACACTAAAAAAAACAAGGTAATGGCGCGCCGCGCCTGGCCGGGCGTAGGCTCCGGCGCGGCCGCCGGCGGCATTGGTAAAACGGCTTCCATAGAGCTGACTGGCGCCCGGCAGCGCTTAGTTAAGCTCGCCAGTGCGCCGCCCAAAGGTCGGGCCCAGGGCGGCCATGACTTGCAAAATCGCTTTATGGCGATTGCTGAATAAGCTAACCCATTGGGAATTCCTGCGTTGTAGCACCTCGACACTACTCGTTTCAATCCCCTATGTCTGACAAACCCACCATCTTCCCGCCGCAGAAGCAGGATGCCGGCGCCGGCCACCCCGGCCTCGAACATAAAATGACGCCCGCCCCCGAATTTATCCGCGAAGGGTACAAAGGCGCCGACAAATTATTGAATAAAGCGGCCCTCATCACGGGTGGCGACTCGGGCATTGGACGGGCCGTGGCCGTGCATTTTGCCCGCGAAGGCGCCAACGTGGCCATCTGCTACTTCCCCACCGAGCAGGAAGACGCCGAAAAAACCCAGCAGCTGGTGCAGGCCGAAGGCCGCCACTGCCTGCTGCTGCCCGGCGACCTCAAAGTGCCCGCCTTCTGCGAAGAAATCGTGGAGCGCACCGTGGCCGAATACGGTCAGCTCGACGTGCTCGTCAACAACGCCGCCGAGCAAAACTGGCACGACTCGCTCGAAGACATCACCAACGATGAGCTCGATAGCATCTTCAACCTCAACATCATCGCCATGTTCCGCATCACGCGCACGGCCTTGAAGCACTTGAAAGAAGGCGCCGCTATCATCAACACCACCTCGGTGAACGCCTACAAGGGCAACGAGGCGTTGCTCGACTACACCTCTACCAAGGGGGCTATCGAGGCCTTCACGCGGGCCTTGTCGCTGCAACTCATTAAGAAGGGCATCCGGGTAAACTCGGTAGCGCCGGGCCCCATCTGGACGCCCTTCATCACGGGCGTGGGCTTGCTCAAGCTGCCGCTCTTCGGCCACGACGTGCCCATGGGCCGCGCCGGCCAGCCCTCCGAAGTGGCGCCCGCCTACGTGTTCCTGGCTTCGGAAGACGCCTCCTACTTCTCAGGCCAGACCCTGCACCCCAACGGTGGCTCGGTGGTAAATGCCTAGTAAGTAGGTTTAGAGCTAGTATGTATTGTTAGTTGCCAGCCTTTTAATAAAGGGCTGGCAACCTCGTTTCCGGGGGTTGCGTATTAGCCGCTGTTCGTGGCCTAGGGCCGCGCTTTGTTTGACCTGACTAGCTCTTTCCAATGAACACCAAACTCCTGTTAGTAGCCGCCGCTGCGGCCTTTGCTACTGCTTCTTGCTCGCAAGAGAAGAAAGTCGAAACTACCGAAACGACCACCGTGCCCGCTGGCGAGCAAACGACGACCGTAGACACTGCGGCCTACCGCACCTCGGCCGACGCGCTGGCTACCCAAGTAGTTACTGACCTAAAAACCACCGATGCGGCCATCAAAACCCGCCTTCAGGATGCGTACTACACCCGCGGCCGCGCCCTGCGCGACCTGGATACCCAGTACGCCAGCGACACCACCGGCCGCTACGCCGCCCTCAAGGCCGTAAACGACCGCACTACCAGCGAGATAAAAACCATCGTGGACCCGGCTCAGTACAACACCTACGCTACCAGCCAGGGTACTTACTACAACGGCCCCTACACGGCAGCAGCTGCCACGGCGGCTACGGCGGCTAAACCTAGCCTCGGCACCCGCGTAGGCCAGGGCTCAGCCATCAAAAAGCTAGAGCGCGAAGGCGACGGTGACCACAAGGTAAAGTATGAGAACGGCGCTAAAATCAAGCGCGAAAGCGACGGCTCGGTAAAAATCAAGCGCGCCGACGGCACGAAAATTAAAATCGACGAGAACGGTAACCGCACCGTGAAAAAGGGCTTGTTCTAAGCCCTAGAGACGTCCTGCAAAGCAAAAGCGCCCCGGCTCACCTGAGCCGGGGCGCTTTTATGTTTAGTAAGCGGGAACGCCTACCTAGGTAGCCAGCTGACGCTCAGGCCCCGAAATGGCCCTAGGGTGTAGGGGCTAAGTTGGGGCTGCCGGTACCAGGGCTTTGGGTGGGCGGGAGCTTGCCAGCCGGTGCCGCCCGCGCTCGGCCCCGCGGGCTCGGGCACGCGGGTGCGGCCGTTGCGCACTGCTATTTTGGCGAAGCCGTAGCCGATGGCAATGCCTAGGGGGTAGTCGCTGGCCCAGTGCACGCCATTGTTGAGCATAGCGTAGCCGAGTACGCCCATCAGGCTGTAGCCCACGGGCCGGATAAACTTGTACTCGGGGTAGTTTTCGGCGATGACCGTGACGGTGGCCATGGCCGTGGCCAGGTGCCCGGTCGGGAAGGCATCGTAGTTGGAGACGTTGTTCTGGTACGACTTGTAGGCGGGCAGCAAAAACCAGCGGCCCCGGTCCTGGGTCGAGCGAAACGGGCTTTGGCGGCCGGTGGTGCGCTTGAGGGCCTGGACCACCACGCCCGTGCTCAGGATGGCCTCGCCGAGCTGGGAAGCGGTTTGGGAAGCGCGGTTGTCCTTCTTGATTATCCCGTAGGCCAAAAACGACGTGGCGATGGTGAGATGCGTCCAGCCGTCGCCTAGGTAGTAAAACGTGCTGTTGAGGTTGCCCGGCACCTTCAGCTCCAGCGGTACTTTGGTGCTGCCCAGGCGTATCGGAATGTAAAACAGATTGTTCTGGATGTCGGCCTTGTCCAGGCCAACGTAGCGCCCAAAGCGTTGCGCGCCGTTGATAATCTGGTCGTCGGCCGCGTACAGCGCCAGCGAGCTGAGGGCAATGCCCACGAACGCCGGCACGTTATCGCGCTTAAAATAGGTGCCCGGAAACTGCACGATGTCGCGCGGAATGTGCAGCAGCCAGCGCAGCTGCCCCGGCCGCTCGTAGTGGTACGTGACGCCGGGCGCCACCGTGTAGTCGGTGCGCCAGGGGCGGTGCCCCGGCTTTATTTTTACCTTGAGCTTGCCCGAGTCGGCAGGGGCTGCTAGGTCGGCCGCGGGGCGGCTCGTGGTGTCGGGGGCGGCCACTTGGCCTGAGTCGGCGGGGTAATATACCGCTGGGCGGGGCGCGGCGCTGGCCGACAGGGCCAGTGCCCAAAAAGCTCCCAATAACCACCGGCCCGGATGGCGGGAAAACGTAAACTTCACCAAAACTAGTAGACTAAATAACTGCTCACCCGCGCGCTGCTCCGGGCCGAGGTGCTGACGAGCTCGACCGTATAATATTTTGACAAAGGTAACCTAGGCGTAATATTCTGCGTCGGCAGGAAGATGAATATTGGGTGTAGTGCGCAGAAAGCCAGGCAACTACTGAGCCTGATTCGCCGTTAGGTAGCCTTGTGATAATGACTGCTACCCCAAATTTTCCTACCCTCGCCAGCGCGCCCAATCGCTTTCAGGCCCAGTTTGAGGCGTTGCGGGCGCAAGCGCCCGCCCTGCGCCGCGAGGCCGCCGCCGCCCGCCGCCAGCGCTTGCAACGGCTAGCCGACTGGCTCACGGCGCACCGCACCGACATTCAGCAGGCGCTGTACCAGGATTTTCGCAAGCCGCCGGCCGAAACCGACGTCACCGAAATCTGGGCCTCGCTGGTCGAGCTCAAGCACACCAGCCGCCACCTAGGGCGGTGGCTGGCCCCGCGCCGCGTGGGCACCCCGCTGGCCCTGATGGGCACCAAAGGCTGGGTGCAGGTCGAGCCCAAGGGCGTGGTGCTCATCATCGCACCCTGGAACTACCCGTTTTACCTGGCCATCGACCCGCTGATATCGGCCATCGCGGCCGGCAATGCGGTCGTTATCAAGCCCGCCGAGCAAACGCCCGCCACCTCGGCCCTGCTGCGCCGGCTGTGCGAAGACTTGTTTTTACCCAGCGAAGTGCTGGTGCTGGAAGGCGGCAAAGACGTAGCCACCGAGCTGCTGCGCCTGCCCTGGGACCATATTTTCTTCACCGGCTCGCCCCAGATTGGCAAGGTGGTAATGCGCGCCGCCGCCGAGTACCTCAGCAGCGTGACGCTGGAGCTGGGCGGTAAGAGCCCGGCCATCGTGGACGCCACCGCCAACCTGCGCGACGCCGCCGAAAAAATAGTGTGGGGCAAGTTCATCAACGCCGGCCAAACCTGCGTGGCGCCCGACTACGTGCTCGTGCAAGCCAGCGCCCAGGCCGACCTGGTGGCCGAAATGAAAGCTGCCATTACCAGGTACTACAATGCGCAGGGCGAGGGCGTACGGCAATCAGAGTCCTACGCCCGCATCGTGAATGAGCACCACTACGCCCGCCTGGCCCGCCTGCTCGAAGACGCCGAAATGCGCGGCGCCACCCTAGCCGCCGGCGGCGGCGTGGAGGAGCAGCAGTGCTACATCGAGCCCACCATCCTCACCGACGTGCCCGCGGGCGCGGCCGTACTGGAAGAAGAGATTTTCGGCCCCATCCTCCCGGTTATCGCCTTTGACACGCCGGCCGAGGCCGCCGACTACGTCAATGCCCGCCTCAAGCCGCTGGCGCAGTACGTGTTCACGACCAACAAGCAAAACCGCCGCTACCTGCTCGACAACATTGCGGCGGGCGGCGCAGCGGTTAACGAAACCATCATCCAACTGGCGCACCCCGAGCTACCCTTCGGCGGGGTTGGCAACTCGGGCCTGGGCAAGGCCCACGGCCACGCAGGTTTCCTGGCGTTCAGCAATGAGAAGTCGGTGTTGCAGCAGCGCATCGGCCGCACCGGCATCAAAACCATGTACCCGCCTTACACCACCGGCGTGAAGCGCCTGATAGGCTGGCTGCTCACGTATTTGTAGGCTGCTACCTATGGGTAGAGATGTATATTTGCTTGAAAAGCAGCAGCTATGGGACAAGCCGAAGTTCAAACTCGTCGTTACACGCCAGCCGAATATTTTGCTTTGGAAGCGCAGAGCGAAATGCGTCACGAGTACTTTGAAGGCGAAGTGTTTGCAATGGCGGGGGCGTCTAAGCCGCATAACCTGATAAAAGGTAATTTGATAGCCGGGCTGCGTGCAGGCATCCGCCAGCGCGGCTGCCGCCTTTTTGATGAAAATGTGCGCCTGGAGGTAAAGGAAAATAATTACTACACCTATCCTGATGTACTAGTTAGCTGTGACCCCGCTGACTACCATGACCCTTATTTAGTGCGCCAGCCGGTGTTGATTGCCGAAATTTTGTCGCCTTCTACAGCTGAGTACGACCGCACCACTAAGTTTGAGCACTACCAAAAGCTACCCAGCCTGCGGCATTACTTGTTGATTTCGCAGTCGGCCTGGATAGTCGAGTGGTTTCGACGCGATGAGGCTGGGCAATGGATTTATACACTGCTCACGGGTCTCGACGGCGTACTGAAAATCTTGGACCTAGGGCTGGTTTTGCCGCTGCGCGAGCTCTACGACGATACCGATGTGGCCCCGCTGCGCGTGCTGCCGGTGAGCTGATACGGTTTCAGCGCCAAAAGCTAGTAGCGCGAACTACAAAGTTCGCGCTACTAGCTTTTGGCGCTGGGTTGCGTCGGAACGCTTGGCAACTATTGCCGCTGCTGCATCTCGGCCTGAATCTGGGGCTGCTTGGTTTGCAGCTCTTTGTACTTGGCGGGGCCGAGCAGCGTGCGCAGCTGGCTGCCCGACTTGGCATTGATGCGCTGGAGCGCCGTTGTGAGCTGGGGCGACTGGGCAGGATACTGCTGGCGGGCGGCGTTGGCCTGCTCCACCGTCGAGTTTAGAATCTGACGCAGCTGGCTGGTTTGCTCGGCGGGCAAGTGCAACACGGTAGTCATGGCGTCGGCGAGGTCGCGGGCGGCCTTGGGGGGCGTGGGCGAGTCGGGCGTGCGCACCGCTTCGACCACTACGGGCGGCGGGGCGGGCGCCTCATCGCGGTGGCGGTGAAAAATGGCGCAGCTGCTGGCGAACAGCAGCAAGGCCGCGTAGCCAAACCGGCTGAATAGGCGAGGTGCAAACATGGAAGAGCGAGGTGAAAAACCTCTAGTACGCAAAAAGCCGGCGCGTGGCGCGCCGGCTTTTTGCGTACTCCCCAGGGCGCGCACCCTAAGTAGTTGAGCGCGCAGCCCTACCTAGGCGGCAATGGTTCGGGTTAATACGCGCTCTTCCTGCAAGTCGAGGTTGATTTGGGCCATCACTTCCCCCAAGAGCCCTTCCACTGATTTCACGATGCCCCGCAAGGGCTCGGGCTGAAACTCGCCGTCCCATTTGTTGAGCTTTTCGACGGGCGGCAGCGCCTGCCAGGCGTTGAGGTGCTGCAAGCTGGGCTTGAGCATGTGGGCCGTGCCCTTGAGCTGCGCCAGGTTGGCTTCGCGCAGCCCTTGGTGCAACTCCTGCAAGGCTTCGTGGCAGCTTTCCAGAAAGGTGTGCAGCATGAATACCACAAACTCGGGGTCGCCCTGCCCGGCCTGCAATAGGTCGTTGATGCAATAGAGGCTGGCGGTGCCCGCCGCCGGGCGCTCGATGCTAGCCAAGGCGCTGAGCGCCAGCGGGCCCGTGTACTCGGCGGGCAGTAGCCAGTCGCTGAGCACGTGTAGCAGCTGCGCCTCCTGGAAGGGCTTGGCGAGGTAGCCGTTCATGCCGGCGGCCAGGCACTTTTCACGCTCGCCATTGATGGCGTTGGCCGTGAGGGCGATAATGGGCGTGGTAATGCCCAACTGCTTGCGCAGCACGGCGGTGGCGGCGTAGCCATCCATCACGGGCATCTGCACGTCCATCAGAATTAGGTCGAAGTCCTGGCGGCGGGCCAGCTCCACGGCGCGGGCGCCGTGTTCAGCCTCGGTCACCTGCACCTCGGCCTGAGCCAGGAAGGACCTGGCAATCTGCCGGTTAAATAAATTGTCTTCGACCAGCAGCACCTGCTTGTTGCGCAGGTGCTCGCGCAGTACCGTGGCTTCGGCGGTGGGGTGCTTGGGCTGCGGCAGGTCGTGGGCGGCGCCCACGGGCAGGCGCAGCCCAAAGCGTGTGGTGGTGCCCTTGTGCTTGCGGCTGGCCACTTTTACCTCGCTGCCCATCAGTTGCACCAGGTTGCGGCAGATGCTTAGGCCCAGGCCCGTGCCGCCAAACTTGCGCGATACCGACGAGTCGGCCTGGCTGAACTCGTGGAAAATAGTATCGAGGTACTCGGGCTCGATGCCGATGCCCGTATCCGTCACCCGAAACTCGACCGCCACGGTACCGTGCGGTCCGTCGAAGTCGGCCGCTTGCAGCGTGCAGGCAATGGTGACGTGGCCTTTCTCGGTGAATTTGAGCGCGTTGCCGGCCAGGTTGAGCAGCACCTGCCGGATGCGGGAGGGGTCACCGAGGAGCACGGGCGGTACCTGCGCCCCTAGCTCCATCACCAAGCTCAGACCCTTCTCAGCGGCCTTGAAGTGCAGCGTCTGCTCGACTTGCGAGAGCAGCTCGGTGGGCGCAAAGCCAATGGTTTCGAGCGTCAGCTTACCCATTTCGAGCTTCGACAAGTCGAGCACGTCGTTGATGATAACCAGCAGGTTATCGGCCGAGGTAGCGATGGCCTGCTGGTAGTTGAGCTGCATGGGGCTGAGCGGCGTCTTGGCCAGCAGCTGGCTCATGCCCGAGATGGCGTTCATGGGCGTGCGGATTTCGTGGCTCATGTTGGCCAAAAACGTTTCCTTCACCCGCACCGATTCTTCGGCCACCAGCTTGGCCTGGGTCAGTGCCTGCTCGGCCAGCACCTGCTCCGTAATGTCGTGCCCATACCCTAGGACGAGGTAGAGCGAGCCATCGGCGTGGAAAACCGGCTGCAAAAACCGCAGCAAGTGGCGCGTGCCCTCGGGGCGCGCAAAGCTCTCGGCGTAGGTCACGAGCTGGCGCTCGCGCACGGCCTGCTCGAGGCGGGCGTGGTGCTCCTCGGCCATGGCGCGGGGCCAGCCGGTGCGCGCCAGATACTCGAAGTTATCGCGCCCGATAACCCACTCGCGCAGGGCGGGGTCGGTGATACCGTACTCATTCACAAATAGGTAGCGGAACTGCGCGTCGAAGATGTCGATGTCGCAGGGCAGCTGGTTGAAGATGAACTCGTAGAAAGCGCGCTGCTCCACGAGCTGCTTTTCGGCCTGGTAGCGCTCGGTCACGTTGAGGCCCATGCCCACCAGCAGGCGCAGCTCGCCGCCGGGGCCGTGCACGGGCCGCAGCTGGCGCAAAATGCGCTGGGGGCCGGCCGGGGTCATCAGCACTTCTTCCCACTGCACCTCGGTGCGCTGCTGCACGGCCAGGGCAAAATGGCGGTCGCGCTCGGCGGCCAGCTCGGGCGGTAGTTGGCGGTGGGCGCAGGCTGCCTCGTTGGTTTTGCCGGCCACCCAGTCGCGCACTACCGCGTCGGGCACTTCGCTAGCATTCACGAAGCGATAGCGGTGCTCGGTATCGAAGGCCGCCACCTCGATGGGCAGCTCGTGCAGAATGGTTTCGTAGAACTCGCGCTGCTCGGCTAGCCGCTGCTCGGCCGAGTGCACCGAAGTGCAGTCAGTGAGGTACAGCGTAGCGCAGGTTTCGCCGGGGCCGGGCACGGCTTGCAGCAAATACCAGCGGTCGGCCAGGGCTATTTCCTGCTGCTGGGTGGCGCCGGTGCGCAGGGCCTTGCGCACCAGCGGCAGCAGGTAGCCGTTGGGCTGCGACTCGTGCCGCAGGGCTGGCCCCAGAGCCAGGGCCGCGGCGTTGGCGTAGCGGGTTTCGCCGGTGGCCGTCAGCAGCAGCACCGGGTTGGGGTTGTGCTCGAGCAGGCGGGTGAGCAGTGGCATTTGCGGCGCGTTGCTGGCCGGGGCCGCTGGCGTGGCGGGCAGCGCCTCGGCCTCGGCGCTGTACACGGGGTAGTGCCGCACCTGGCCGGCGGGGCCCGGCAGACTAGCGCCGGGCGGCAGCTTTTCGAGTAGGGCCAGGTAGCGATTGTGCTGAATGGCGACCTGCGCCTGCGTGGCCGCCAGGGCCTGCTGAAGTTCCGCTAGCTGCAGCTCGGCGTACACTTGCCGGGCGTGCTCCTCATCGGGTGGGGGTAGGGAGGCAGCAGACGTAACGGGACTAGAATCAAGCGGCATATAAATAATAGGATAGGCGGACGAATAGCAAATATAAGTAGCAGCTAGAAAGTTAACGTACTGGTTATGCAGCGTTTAAAAATAATGCAATTTGTACTTTGGCGATAAAATTTTAAATAAAATAGTTTGGATAAAACTTGCTTTTGGCGGGTGCTGGTAGCTTACTCGCTGGCAGTGAAGTGGTGGCATTAATTTGCCGCCGCACGGCGCCCGCAGGCAGACCTAGGTGCCAGGTCAACCAAAAGGGCGCTGCAGGCCCTAAGAGGGCAGATTATTTTTTAAATCCTGGGCTAAATAGTGCGCCAGTGCCATAATTGTGAGCATTGGGTTGACGCCGCTGCACGCCGGGAAGGCCGACCCGTCGGCCACGAAAAGGCCCCGTACTTCCACCGTTTCGCCGTTGGGGCGCACCGGGTGGGTGGCGGCCAGGCCGCCCAGGCGGCAGCTGCTCATCTGGTGCGCGCTATAGAGGCCAAACTGGTTGGGCCGCCAGCCGAGCTGCGGCAGCTGGGTGAGCACCTCCGGGTTGTGCGGCACGCCGGCGGCGGCGCGCAGCGTGGGCCCGGTGCCGTGGGGCAGGTACACGGTGTGCGCCCCGGCCGCCACGTGGATGTTGGCCGCCGCCCGCACGCCCACCAGCATATTGGCCCGGTCGAAGTCTGACAAGGCGTAGTCAATCAGCGGCGCGCCGTGCTTATCTACCGTTACGCGGCCGCCGTCGCGGTCGCGGGTAAGCACGATAAACGAGCCTAGGTGGTCGGCGCCGTGCAGCAGCTGGCGGTGCGGCTGGCCGCCGCGCCAGGGCAGCACCATGGCTAGCAGGCCGGGGTGGGTGGGCGGGGTTTCGAGCTTCACGCCGTAGTTGGTGCCGTGCAGCCGGGTGTAGGTGTCGTTCACGATGCTCATGCTCGGGCCGTGCCACGAGTGCATGGCGTGCGGGTAGTGCGCGGCCACCACCACGGTGGGGTGCAGGTGCAAATGCTGCCCTAGGTGCGGGTGGCGCAGGCCGCTGCGCAGCAGCAGGGCGGGCGTGTGCACGGCGCCCCCGGCCACCACCACCACCCGCGCCCGCACCGTGATGCGCACCGGCTGGCCCGCGGCCGTGGTGTGCTCGGCCTCGGCGCCGGTGGCCCGGCCGGCGGCGGTGGTCACGCGCAGGGCCCGGGTGCGGGGCAAGATGCGGGCGCCGTGCGCCACGGCGGTGCGCAGGTAGGTGTTGAGGGTGCCTTGCTTGATGCCCTGCGCATCGCCCAATGACGAGTACCCTAGGCCCTGAAAATGGGCGTCGGAATCGCTCAGGCCCTTCTCGTTGCGCGCAATGAGGTGCGTGGCCTGGCCCAGGTGGGCCGAGCCATCGCGCAGGGCCTGGTTCTGGCCGTTGTGGCGCGGGTAGTCGGTGTTCACGCTCAGGGCCTGGGCCACGGCGTCGAGGCTGGCCTGAAAAGTGGCCGACGTGAAGTGCGGCGCGGCGTGCTCGCGGGCCCACTCGTCGAGGACGTAGTCGGGCGTGCGAAACGCTCCGGCCCAGTTGACGGTGGTGCCGCCGCCCAGGCACGAGCCGGCCAGCAGACTGATGCCGCCATCCTGGGTGCTGAGGGCGCCGCGGGCTTCGTAAAGCTGGCCCAGCATGTCGGCCTCGCGCTGGGTAAAGTCGGCGCCGTCGAAGTACGGGCCCTTTTCCAGCACCAGCACGTCGTGGCCGGCCTGGGCCAGCTCGCCCGCCACCACGCCGCCCCCCGCCCCCGAGCCGATTACCAGCACCTCGCAGTCGTAACTAGTGTCAGTTAGCGGCGTGAGCGGCCGGATGGGCCGCGCGGCGGTCACCGGCGGCCCATCGCTGCCCAGCGGTAGCGCGGGGCCGGGGTAGCCCAGCGCCGCCCAGGCCGGGTGGGGGCGGCCATCGGCCGGACTGCTGCCGTAGTACAAGAACATGCAGAGCTTGCGCAGCGCCTGAAACCCCTTGCGCAAGGGCGAGAGCCGCGAGCCCGCCCAACTCAGCAGCACCTGCTCGCGCTGCGCCGGCGTGAGCTGCCAAAAGGGCCGCAGCGGCCCCAGCCAGCTCAGGCCCAGCAGGGGCTTATCGAGTAGGTCGAGCAGCTTGCCAAACTCGGCCTGGGTACCTAGGGGCTGCGCCCGAATAGCCAGCGTAGCCTGCTCAAAATCAAGCAGAGCTGAGCCCGAAGGCAGCGCTGGTGGCCCCGCGCTGGCCGGAATAAACGCATCGGCTACCGCGCTGAGAACCGCGCGGCGGCTGGCAGTCAGAATAAACATAATTCGGGCTTTTTAGGAAGCCCAAAAGTACGGCGCGTTTAGTAAAAATAGTAGGCGTGCCGAGTAGTTGCCAGGGCTGTAGCCTGGACTCTGCGAGTCTGGGCTACAGCCTACGCCCTAGGTGGCCGTGGCAGCCAGGCCGCTGGGGTGCAGCCACTCGCCCAGGCGGCTTTTTACTTCGGTCGGCGTCAGGTTGCGGTAGATTTCGCCCTGGCGCACGAGGCTTACCTGACCGGTTTCTTCGCTCACGACCAGCACAATGGCATCGGTGGCTTCGGTGAGGCCCAGGGCGGCCCGGTGGCGCAAACCCAGGGCGGCGGGCACCTCGGGGTTCTGGCTCACGGGCAGGATGCAGCGCGCCGCCCGCAGCCGGCCCTGGGCAATGATGACGGCGCCATCGTGCAAGGGGCTGGTTTTCTGAAAAATAGCCAGTAGCAGGCGCTTGCTCACCTCGGCGTCGAGCAGGTCGCCCGATTCGGCGTAGGCGCTCAGGTCGGAGGCGCGGGCGAAGCAGATGAGGGCGCCCGTTTCCTGGGTGGCCAGGGTTTTGGCGGCTTCCACGAAAGGGGCCAGCGGCAGGCGGGCATCGGAGCTGCTTTCGCGGCGCCACCACCCTAGGGGGCCGCCGCCTTCCAGCGCCACCTTGCCCACATTCACCAAAAACCGCCGGATTTCCTGCTGAAACAAGATGATGCCCGCCAGCACGCCCACGTCCATAAACTCGCCCAGAATGGACGACAGCAGCCCCAGCCCCAGCACGCTCACGAGCAGGTAAACTAGGTACACGCTCAGGCCCCCGAGTGCCACGTTGAGCGCCACCGAGCCGCGCAGCAGCTTGTAGAGCTGGTAGAGCAGCACCGTTACCAGCAGCACATCGGCCACATCAACTAAGCCTAGGTGCAGAAAGTAAAAGGGATAGGGCAGGTTCATGCGGGGAGTAGGGCAATCGAAGTAGCAAAGAAACCTACAACCTCGCTTAAGCAGCAGCCCAGCTTAGTAGTCTACCCAACTCCTGCTAGAGGATGCGTGCTGGCGCCAGTGGCACAGCTCACGATGCAGCCGGGCGCGTTACCTTGCGGCCATGCCCAGCCCGCGCACGCTTATTCTGCTACTGGGTAGCTACTTAGCTAGCTGCCAGTCTTCCCGGCCACTGCTCATCGAAAGCTATGGGCAGGCCCAAAAGCTAGTACCTCAGTATGTGCGTCAGCACGGCAAAAACCAAAGCTCTACTCCCTGGCTAGGGCCGCCGCCCGCGCCAGTGCAGCGGTATCGCCGGGCCCACCCAGCTAGCCCGGCGGTGCTCCTGGGCCACGTGGACCTACTGCTCGAAAATGGCCAAGTAGTAAGGCAGCCGGGGGCGCTACTTGTTATTGATAAGCAAGGGATTATTGCCAATGATGCGGGCGACTACGCCGTTGAGTTGGCCGCGGGCCAGCATACGCTGCGGGGCGGGGGCGTCGGCTTCCTGTGGTCGCAGGCGCCGCCGCTCTTTGTTGCGGTAGGCGATTCTATTCGAGTAGATTTCCGTTTGCTATCAGACCCTAGGCCCCTTATTAATTAAGCGGCGCGGGGTGGGGCAAGTACCCTACCCCAGCATCTCGTGCAGGCGCACCACCTGGCGGGCCTCGGCCACGTCGTGCACGCGCAGCAGGCGGGCGCCACCGCGCAGGGCCCAGGCGTGCAGGGCGGTGGTGCCGTTGAGGGCCGTGTCGGGGCTGAGGTCCAGAAACTTGTGCACCATGGCCTTGCGCGAGAGGCCCACCAGCAGGCCGTGCCCCAGGGGCGCCAGCTCGGGCAGGCGGCGCAGCAGCTCAAAGTTTTGGGGCGCGTTTTTGGCGAAGCCGAAGCCGGGGTCGAGCAGCACGTCGGCGGGCGGGTGGCCGCCGTTGACCAGGCGCAAGCGTTCGAGCTGGTCGCGGAAAAAGCGCAGGATGGTCAGCACCAGGTCCTCGTCGTAGTGCGTGAGGGTGCGCATGGTTTGGGGGGTGCCCCGCAGGTGCATGAGGCAGTAGGGCACCCCTAGGCGGGCCACGGTGGCTAGCATGTCGGCGTCGAGGGTGCCGCCCCCGATGTCGTTCACCATGTCGGCGCCCGCAGCCACGGCCTCGGCGGCCACGGCGGCCCGGAAGGTATCGACCGAGATAAAGGCGGCTGGAAACGCGCGCCGTAGCGCGGCAATGGCGGGCAGCAGGCGGCGCAATTCTTCAGTGGGCGCAATGTCGTCGGCGCCGGGGCGCGAGCTGTAGCCGCCCACGTCGAGGGCCGCCGCGCCGGCCGCCAGCATGGCCTCGGCGCGGTGCAGCAGGGCCGTTTCGTCGGTGGGGCTGAGGCGGGAGCCGGAGTAAAAAGAATCGGGCGTGATATTCAGAATGCCCATTAGCTGCGGCTGGCGCAGGTCGAGCAGGCGGCCGTGGGGGCTGCGGAGTGAATGAGTAAAGGAGTGAATGGGTGAATGGGTGGGCATGGGTGGCGGGGTGCGGCGGGCTAAATATCCGGCTTTGCGGGCGAACTTGCGGGGGCTTTCCGCTAAACACAGCCGGCCCGCCGGATGGTTTTTACCGCGGAAGGCGCGGAAGGATACGCGGAGCGCCGCGGAAGCTCGCCTAGGGCAGCCCTTCACTCATTCACTCAGTCGCTCGTTTACCCTTGACCACCGCCGCCCACTACGACCTTATCCTGGCCCGCTGCCGCGAGCTGTTTTTGGCCAAAACCTACGACTACGGCACGGCGTGGCGCATTTTGCGCCTGCCCTCGGTCACGGACCAGATTTTTATCAAGGCCAACCGCATTCGCACGATTCAGGAAGTGGGCCAGCAGATGATAGCCGACGACGTAGACGGCGAGTTCGTGGCCATCATCAACTACTGCCTCATTGCCCTCATGCAGCTGCGCCTGCCTGCCGACGCGCCTCTCGACTTGCCCGCCGACCAAGTGGCCGCCACCTACGACCACGAGGCGCAGGCCAACCGCGACCTGCTGCTGGCCAAAAACCACGACTACGGCGAAGCCTGGCGCCAAATGCGCGTATCAAGCATTACCGACCTCATCCTGATGAAATTGCACCGCATTAAGCAGCTTGAAGACCTCGGCGGCGCCGCTCGCGTAAGTGAAGGCGTGGAGGGCGGCTACCGCGACATGCTGAACTATGCCGTGTTTGCCCTCATTCTGCGGGAAGACAAGGAGTGAATTGGTGAATCAGTGATTGAGTGAATTGTAAAAAGCTACTGGCTGCTCCTTCACTCATTCACCAACTCGCTCCTTCACCAATTCACCAACTCACTCATTCACCCCCCTTCACTCTATGCGCCTCTTCACCCGCATTTGCTGGGCGCTGCTTGGCATCGTCTTCATCTTCTCGGGCCTCATCAAGCTCAACGACCCGGTGGGCACGGCCATTAAGCTGGAAGAATACTTCGAGGTTTTTGCCCTCGACCTGCCGAGCCTAGGGGGCTTTTTTGAGTGGTTTAAGAACCAGAGCCGGTTTTTGAGCATCGCGCTCAGCTCGCTCGAAGCCATTTTGGGGGTGGCGCTGCTGCTGCGCTGGTACCTGCGCCGCACGCTCTACCTGCTGCTGGCGCTGCTAGTGTTTTTTGGCTTCCTGACCTTCTACTCGGCGGCCTTCAACAAGGTGACGGACTGCGGCTGCTTCGGCGACTTCGTCAAGCTCACGCCCTGGACCTCGTTTGTCAAGGATATGCTGCTGCTGGTGCTGTGGGGCGTGGTGTTTGCGGGCCAACGGTTTCTGCGCCACCGCTTTGTGCAGGGTACGCCGGGCCTCATGACCATGACCTTTGCCAGTGCCCTCATCATTGGCATTGGGGTGCGGGCGCTGGGGCACCTGCCGTACTTCGACTTTTTGCCCTACAAAGTGGGCAACAACATCGGCCAGCTCATGAAGCCCGCCGCGCCGGCCCGCTACCGCTACACCTTCACGCGGGGCGCTGAAACCAAGGAGTTTGACCAGTTTCCGACCGACTCGACCTGGAAGTACAAGGCCATGACTATCCTGAACCCCGAGGAGTCGCGTCCCGTCATCACGGACCTGCGCCTGACCGACCCCGAGGGCAACGACGCTACCCAGCAAATGCTGACCGGCAACAAGCTGGTGCTGGTGGTGCAAAACACCAACAAGACCGACCGCGAGCGGTTCGAGCAGCTCAACGAGCTGTTTGCCGCCGCCGCCAAGTCGCGCAAGAGCATTGGTGTGATGACGATTACGAGCACCGGCGCGGGCAAGTTCGACGCGTTTCGGCACGATATGAACCTGGCCACGCCCTACTACTTTGCCGACGCCACGGTGCTCAAAACTATGATTCGGGCCAACCCCGGCCTGCTGGTGCTGCACAACGGCATCGTAATGGCCAAATACCATTACCACGACATCCCGGCGCTCTACCAAATCGAAAAGGCACTGTAATAGTCAGCCGTAGCTTGGACTTTGTAGTCCGAGCGCGAGCGCAGCTCGCATGAACCTAAGCGAACGTCTGTGCACGTAGATGCTCGCTGCGCGAGCGCTCGGACTACAAAGTCCACGCTACTTCTGGTTGCTTAATCGGCCCAACCTAGGGCGGCGGCTGGGGCCTGCAGCGCCTCCTCGGCCGGGGCCGCGGGGGCGGCCGGCAGCGTCACCACAAACTCGGTGAACTCGCCCTCCCGCGTATTAACGCTGAGCGTGCCGCCGTAGCCCTTTGTGATGATGTCGTAGCTAAACCACAGCCCGAGGCCAGTGCCTTCGCCCGCGGGCTTGGTAGTGAAAAACGGATTGTAGATTTTCTCGATTACGGCGGCCGGAATACCCGTGCCATTGTCGCGCACGCGCAGCTCAAGGAGCTTGCCCCGGCGGCGGGTGCTCACTTGCACCTCGGGCGCGTAGGCGGGCCCTAGGTGTGCGGCTTGCTGCTGCACGGCATAAAACGCGTTGGTAAATAGGTTAAGTAGCACCCGGCCCAGCTCCTGGGGCACCACGTGCAGCAGCCCTAGGTGGGGGTCGAGGTCGAGGGTGCGCGCCACCTCTAGGTCGCGGTGCTTGGCTTGCAGGCCGTGGTAGGCCAGGCGCAGGAAGTCGGGCACCACGGCATTCAGGTCCACGGGCTGGCGCTGGCCGGCGTCGGCGCGGGCGTGCTCGAGCATGCCCTTCACAATGTCGCCCGCTCGCGAGCCGTGCTGGTGAATCTTGCGCAGGTTTTGCTTTAGGTCGCTGAGCAGGCTGGCTTCGAGGGCCGCGTCGCGGGCGGGTTCCTGCACCTCCTCTTCCAGCTCGGCTGCCAGCTCCAGGCTCACTTCGGCGAAGTTGTTGACGAAGTTGAGCGGGTTCTGAATCTCGTGGGCCACGCCCGCCGTGAGGGCGGCCAGCGCCACCATTTTCTCGCTCTGCACCAGCTGGCCCTGGGTGGCTTTCAGCGCCAGCAAAGCCTGGTTAAGCTCATCGCGCTGCTGGGCAATGTGCTCATTCTTCGCGTTCAGCTCGCGGTTGGCGCGCTGCTTGAGGTACATGTTGCGGCCCAGCAAGCCCAGTACCAGCACCGTGCCCAGCAGGCCCGCTAGCAAGCCCAGCAGCTGCTGCCGCTGCAGTTGCCGGCGCTTGGTGAGTAGGGCTATTTCCGTCTGCTTTTTGTCCAGCTCGTAGCCGTAGCGTAGGGCGCTGGTACGGCGCTGCGTTTCCTCGCCCGAGAGCGAGTCGCGGTAGCCGATACCCAGGCGCTGGTAGTGGTAGGCTTGCTTAAAAGAATCGAGCCGGGCGTAGGCCTGGGCCAAGATGTCGCTGGCGTTGTAAAGATTGAGGTTGTCGTGGGCGGACTGGCTGAGCGCAAAACCATGCTTGGCCAAAGGCAAGGCGCTATCGGTTTGGGCCAAAAACAAATATGCCCGCGCCCGCGCCAGTTCGGCGCCGGGCAGGTTGTAGCCGTCGTGGTTGGCCTGCACTAGGGCCCGGGCGGTGCGGCCATGCGCCAGCGCCTGCGCATAGTCGCCTTGCTGCGCATAAAGCTCCGCCAGGTTTATCTCATCCGTAGTAGCGCTTTTGAGGTCGCCCAGCTGGTGGTTTAGCCGCGCCGACCGTTGGAAATAAGTGATGGCCCGCGGCCATTTTTTGAGTAGCTTGTAAGTGTTGCCCAGGTAGTTGAGCGCCGAGGCCACCACGTAGTCGTCGCCCACGGCCCGCCCGTTTTTCAGCGCGGCTTGCAGCACCGGGATGGCATCAGTGTAATTGCCCAGCTGCACGTAGATGCCGCCTAGGGTAGCTTGCAGCTGCACTTGGGTCACGCGGTCGCCGGCCTGCTCGGCATACGAAATGCCTTGCAGCGCGGCCCGCATGGCCGCTACCATGTTGTTGCCGGGCACGCTCTCTATTAAGCTCAGCTGCAAGTAAGTCTGGGCGAGTCCCCTGCGGTTGCGCTCCCTGGTAAAGAGCTGGCGGGCCTGCGCGGTGTAGCGCCGCGCCAGGGGGTAGTTGGCCTGGAGGCGGGCCGCGGTGCCTAGGCTAATCAGGGCGCGGCCTTCGCCGCGGGCATAGTGCAAGTGCCGGCTAAGGGCCAGCTCCTGCCGCAGCAGGCCGATTGCCTGGGGCAGGTCGGTCGCCAGAAATTCGTTGGATAAGGCGTGGAGCCGCTGCACGCGGGTAGTGTCCGGCGTAGCGTGCGTGCGCAGCAAGGCGCGCAAGCTGTCGGTCAGGCTCGTCTGGGCCCGCAGCGGGGAGGCGTGCAGCCAGCCAATCGCCAGTAGAAAAGCCAGCCAGCGCTTCATAACCAAGCTAATAGAGGTAGCGAGTGGCCCAAAAAAGAGCCGTGACGGTGCGTAAGGGCTACGGGGTAGCGCCGCCCGGCGAAACGTGCCCCCGGTCCTTTTTCAAAAGGATTCAGCGTCGGTTTTTCTTCTTAAAGAGTAGCTTCCGAAGGGCTGGCCACACGAGCGCACCCGCCACAAAGCCTAGCAGCAACGGGAGCAAGTGGCCTTTCCTTGGCAACGGCGGACCCGGCAAAAAGCCGTGCGGATAAGGCGGGTTCACCATCAGCCCAAACTGGTCGCCGGATTCAGATTCAATCGCGCTGCGTTCGGGTACGTCATCTTTTTCGCCTTGCGGAGCCGGGCTATTCGGCGCGCTGGGCTTTGGTGAGTCAGGCTGTGGCGGGTCTATTTCTTTGAATTTAGCGTTGTCTTTTAAGAGCTTGCGGTGGGCCTTTTCGAGGTCTTTATGGCTATCGGATGAGCCAGTAGATACTGCGTAATATACGATTATGCAGTCCCGCTTGGCATGCGAGCCGTCTCCCCAAATCAGCAGGAGCTCCATCTCGCCATAGCTGCCTATCTGCAAGCTGGTTTGCTGGGGCAGCGGGCCCCCTGGCGCCGGGCGAGTGCCCGTGTAAAAAGCAACCGCGTCTAGGTAGAGCTGCTCAGTAGAAAACCTAATCACGAACGAAGCTGCCCGGTAGGGTAGCTTAATCCCCTTGCCCAGTCGGGTAATAGCGAAGGCACCTAGGTGGTCGGGTAGTAGCATGGCGCGGGCATGGGGAAATGGTAAGTGAAAAACGGGTAGCGCTGCCCGCTTGCGGGGAGCTAAATACCGACATAGAGTAGTAATATATAAATGTACATATTTTTTAGATATACACAAATAATTCAACGGCATCTTATTTTAGTAGTAACCAGGCAGCGGCCCTGCCGCAGGGTAATCTGTCCGTTTCTTTCGTCAAAGGCAGCGCAAAAAGCGGCGCCCAGGCGTGCCGGCCCCGCGGGCGGCGCGGTGGATTACTGCTGCAACAGCCTAATTTCGTGACTTCGGAGCGGCGGGCGGCTCCACCGGGCGCGCCGTGGCAAACGGGATGGCGCGGCCCTTTCATTGCGTCTAGTTGCATCTATGCTTTCCTTTCTTTTGCGCCGCCTGGGCCAGGGCCTGCTCGTGCTGGTGGGCGTGGCCACGGTGGTGTTTTTCCTCTTCAATGTGCTGCCCGGCGACCCAGCCGCCCTGCTGGCGGGCCAGCGCTCCGACGTGGGCACGCAGGCCGCCATCCGGGCCGACCTAGGGCTGGATGAGCCGCTGCCCGCCCGCCTGCTCGGCTATCTCAACGATGCCTCGCCGCTGGGCGTGCACCCGCGCGACTCGGCTGGCGTGGCGCGCTACGGCGGCGTGGCGCTGCTGCCGCTGGGCGGCCCGCGCGCCCTGGTGCTGAAGTGGCCCTACCTGCGCCGCTCGTTTCAGAGCAACCAGGACGTGCTGACGCTGCTGCTCGGCTACTTCCCCGGCACGCTGTGGCTGGCGCTGGCGGCCATGCTGCTGGCGGCGGTGGGCGGCGTGGCCCTGGGGGTGGCGGCGGCGCTGCGGCCGCAGTCGTGGCTCGATAGGGTGCTGGTGACCACTTCGGTGCTGGGTATTTCAGTACCCTCGTTCGTGGCGGCCATTCTCATCGCGGTCACGTTTGGCTTCTACTGGAGCCACTGGACGGGCCTGAGCCTGACGGGCCAGCTCTACGAAACGGACCCCTTCACGGGCGAGCGCCAACTGGTGCTGCGCAACCTGCTGCTGCCCGCCGTGGCCCTAGGGGTGCGGCCGCTGGCCATTATCATGCAGCTCACGCGCTCCAGCATGCTCGACGTGTTGAGCCAGGACTACATCCGCACGGCGCGGGCCAAGGGCCTGAGCCCCGGCCGCACCGTGTGGCGCCACGCCCTGCGCAACGCCCTCAACCCGGTGGTTACGGCGGTGTCGGGCTGGCTGGCTTCGCTGATGGCGGGCGCCTTCTTTATCGAATACATCTTCAACTGGAAGGGCCTGGGCACCGTGACGCTGCGGGCGGTCGAGAACCTGGATTTCCCGGTCGTGATGGGCGCCACGCTCTTCGTGGCCGCCATTTTCGTGCTCGTCAACATCGCCGTGGACATGCTGTATGCCCTGCTCGACCCTAGGGTGAAAATCAACTGAAAGAGGAGTAAAAAGCGTCTGTCATTGCGAGCGCAGCGAAGTAATCTTTCCTTCGCGTTGACTTACGTAAGTGAACGTCTGCTATGCGGAAAGGAAAGGTTGCTTCGCTGCGCTCGCAATGACAGATGCTCTCCGCCTTCCCGAAAAAAAATGAATAACCTCTACCTCATCGGCCTGCCGGGCTCGGGCAAAACGACCATTGGCCGCCGCCTGGCGGCGCACTACGGCCGCGCGTTCCGGGACCTCGACGCCGACATTGTAACCCAGGCGGGGCGCACGGTGCCGGAGATTTTTGCGGCCGAAGGCGAGGCGGGTTTTCGGCAGCGCGAGGCCGATGCGCTGCGCGCCGTGGCCGCCCGCAGTGGCCCGCCGCTGGTGCTGGCCACGGGCGGCGGCACGCCCTGCTTTCACGATAACCTGGACGTGCTGCACCGTACGGGCTTCACCCTGTGGCTCGATGTGCCGCTGCCCGAGCTGGTGCGGCGCCTGGTGCGCGGCAGCGGCACGCGGCCACTGCTGGCCGCCACGGCCGCCCAGGAAAGTCCCGAAGCTGCACTTTTTGAGCAGCTCGCCCGAACCCTGGCCGCCCGCGAGCGGTTCTATAGTCAGGCTCGGCTGCGCCATTCGGGCGCCGCCACGGTAGCGGCCATCACGGCGGCGCTGGCCGAGGCGGGCTTTAGCCCGACTTCAACCTAAACCAAAGTTGGTCGTAAATTTGCCGTTTACTACCTGATTTTATTAGCTTTCGTATGGATATGGACACTGTTACTGAGCAGCCCGCCAAAGTGGCTGCCGCACCAGTTCGGCCCAAGCACAAAGGCTCGGCGCAGCTGTTTAAAAACCCGGTGCTGGAGCGGCTTTCGCACACGCACATCGCCTTGCCGGTCAGTATTTTTATTGCTACGGCCCTGGTGAGCCTGTACTACGGCATCACGCACGGCTTCGTGGCGGGGTTGTCGGGGCTGGGCTTGTTCTTGGGTGGGCTGCTGCTTTTCTCGTTTGTGGAGTACTTGGTGCACCGCTACGTGTACCACATTCCGGCCACCACGGCCGGCCGGGCCAAGTTTCAGTACACCATGCACGGCGTGCACCACGAGTACCCCAAGGACGAAACCCGGCTGGCCATGCCGCCCATCCTGACAGTGTTTGTGGCGTCGCTGCTGTTTTTCATTTTCCGGTTTGCGTTCGGTAACTGGGCCTTTGGTATTTTGGCGGGCTTCACGTTTGGGTACGCCATGTATCTATTTGTGCACTACGCCATTCACGTGTACGCGCCGCCCAAAAACTTCCTTAAAGTGTGGTGGACGCACCACGCCCAGCACCACTACCGCCAGGATGAAGTAGCCTTTGGCGTGAGCAGCACCCTCTGGGACCACATTATCGGCACTATGCCCACCAAGCGCAACGCCTAGCAGCGTAGCAGCCACAAAAAAGGCGCGGCCCCTACTTAGGGGCCGCGCCTTTTTTGTGTCAACAGCAGTGCTTAGGCATTGGGGTTCTTGCCGCCGCCCATTTTGGTTACGAGCCAGAAGATGAGGGCTACGACGATAAACACGCCGATGACGCCAATCCAGATGCCACCCTGCACGAGGTTGCCAGCGAGCTCGCAGCCCGTGAGCGTGGTGGCCAGCATTGCCAGCACAAAGAGGAGAGATAACCGGGAAGTAGTCATTAGAAGAGGTCAGAAAGTAAAGAAGGAGGGCGCTGCGGCTCTGCGCTTAGCGCTAGTCAGGCTTACTGTGTCCGGGGGCAAAAGGTTGGGCGCTACCTTCGCCCCTGTAACTGTTGGCGCGCCAGTAGTTGCGGCCTACCCACCCACTTCTGTTAGTTATTTTCTTATGACTGCTGCTGCCCTCACCCACGCTTTTACTCAGCACTTTGGCGCCGCGCCGGCCCTGCTAGTGCGCGCCCCCGGCCGCCTCAACCTCATCGGCGAGCACACCGACTACAACCAGGGCCTGGTGCTGCCCGGCGCCATCACGCAGGCCGTCAGCTTCGGGCTGCGCCTCAATGGCACCGACAAAATCCGGCTGCGGGCGCTCGATTTTGACAGTGACTACGAGGTGGCCGTGGGCGACATCAAGCCCCTCGAGCAGGGGCACTGGGCCAACTACCAGCTGGGCGTGGTGGCTGGTTTGGTGCAGCGCGGCGCCCAGGTGCCGGGCTTTGACTGCGCATTTGGGGGTGATATTCCGTCGGGCGCGGGCCTCTCATCGTCGGCCGCCGTGGAGTGCGGCGTGGCCTGGGGCCTCAATAAAATGCTGGACCTAGGCCACGATACGATGGCGCTGGCCCTCATTGCGCAGCAGGCCGAACACGAGTACGCTATGGTGCAGTGCGGGCTCATGGACCAGTTTGCTAGCCTCTTTGGCCGGGCCGGGCACGTGGTGCGGCTCGACTGCCGCACGCTCGAGTACGCCTACTTTCCGCTCGATACGGCCGCCTGCCGCCTGGTGCTCTGCAACTCGGGCGTGAAGCACGCGCTGGCCGACAGCGAGTACAACACGCGCCGCGAGGAGTGCGGCGAGGGCGCCCGCATTCTGGCGGAGAAAAACCCGAATATCAAGTCGCTGCGCGATGCTACGCTGGCTGAAATCGAAGCCGCCAAGGAAGAGTTGGGCGAGGTAATCGCGCGCCGCTGCCGCTACGTGGTGGAGGAAAATGCCCGCGTAGAGGAGCTTACCGAGCACCTGTCGGCTGGCCGGCAGCTGCACGAAGTAGGCGAGTTGATTTATGCCAGCCACAACGGCCTGCGCGACGACTACGAAGTGAGCTGCGCCGAGCTGGACGTGCTCGTGGAGCTGGCCCACGAGGCGCCCGGCGCCTACGGCGCCCGCATGATGGGCGGCGGCTTCGGCGGCTGCACCATCAACCTGGTAGCCACCGCCGAGGTCGATAATTTCATCGCCTTTATGACCCAAGGCTACCAGGACCGTCTGGGCCTGAAGCTCGAAACCTACATCACGACCCTGGCCGACGGCGTAGGCGAAATCTTCGCCTAGGTGGCTGCCGAGCTTACCAAAGCCGCCCTGCGCCGCGCCGCCCTGGCGCGGCGCAGGGCCTTACCCGCCGAAGAAATAGCCCGCCGCAGCGCCCAGCTGTGCGCGGGCTTTTTTCGGCATTTTTCGGTGGCTGAGTGGCGCTGGCTGCACGTGTTTCTGCCGCTGGCCAGCCAGAACGAGCCCGATACCTGGGCCATTATTCGCCGGGTGTGGGCTGAGCAAAGGGCCCTACAGCTCGCCGCGCCCGTGGTGCAGCCCGACGGTATCTCGCTGCGGCACTACGAGTTGACGCCAGCCACGCCGCTGGTGCTTAACCGCTGGGGCATCCCGGAGCCGGTGGCCGCCCTAGGTGCCGAAGTACTGCCCGCGCAGCTCGATGCCGTGCTGGTGCCGCTGCTGGCCTGCGACCAGCGCGGCCACCGCGTGGGCTACGGCGGGGGCTTCTACGACCGCTTTCTGGCGCAGTGCCGGCCCGGTACGCAGTTTATCGGGCTGAGTATCTTAGAAGGAGAACCCGTAGCAGAAATAGCCGACGTATTGCCGACCGATGTGCCGTTGCACGCCTGCCTGACGCCCGGCGGGGTGTGGAATTTCCAGGCGCTAGGCATCAGGTAGGAGTAATTGCTTCTATACTGATGGCTACATCTCCTACCTCCACCTTTAAAGTCAGCGCCCGGCTTCGCACAAGCTGGCACCGCTTCCACCTCGACATGACGCCGATGGTGGGCCTGGCGTTTTTGCTGCTGACATTTTTCCTGCTGCACGCGGGCGTGGCCAAGCCGCGGATACTGCCACTGACGATGCCAGTTGCTGATAAGTCAGATACTTACGGTATAGGCATTTGCCTCCTTAGCGAGACGATGACGATTATTTTAGGTGATAATCATCAGTTACATTATTACCACGGAATGAATAATCCGCTTGACCCGTCGGTACCTACTCCCGAATTGCGCACCACTGATTTTAGCGCCTTAGGCATTCGCCAGATGCTATTAGTGCGCCGTTCGCAACAACCGGAACCAGTGATTCTGATAAAGCCTGCGCCGGGGGCTACGTACAAGGATATGGTTGATATTCTGGATGAAATGAATATTACAAGCCAAAAGAAATATGCGCTCGTGCCCCTAGGTGCCGCCGACCGCCAATTGCTGCTGGCTAACGGCCAGCGGTAGGTCTGGACAGCTCGACGCGCTCGATGCGGGCCTGGCCCCAGGGCGCGATGCTGACGCGCACGCGCACAGCCGGGCTGGTTTTGCCGAGGCGCAGGGGGCTGTCGCCGGGCACGTAGTAGCGCTCCAGGTTATAGCGCAGGCCCAGGCTACGGGGGAATACATCGGTGACCCAGCCACGCAATACGGCTTGGCCGGCGGCGGGGCGCGGAGCCGCGTCGTACACGCCGGCCACGGTGGCCAGGCTGTCGGCGCCGGTGCTGAGCAGCACGTACACGCTCTGGCGGCGTTGGGGCCGGGTAGGGCCGCGCCAGGCCGTGAGCGGCGCCTCGGCAATGGTGTAGCGCAGGCGCACATAGCTCTCGTACTGCAAGCTGTGCAAATCGACGGGGCTGGTAGCCAGCACGATGTGCTGGCCGTAGGCGGTGGTGGCGTAGCCGGCCCCGGCCACGCCCAGCACGTAGAGCAGCTGGGCCGCCACCAGCAGCCGCACCAGCATGCGGTGGGAGGGAGTGGAGCGGGTCGGCATCAGGCAGCGGGATTTTGGTCGGGAGAGGTGGGTGTGGGGGCGCCCGCCACGGTGGCCACGCCCGCCGCGAGGCGCTGGGCATTGCGGCGGCGCAAAAACCAGCTCAAGCCCAGCAGCAGCACGCCCCCAATCAGGAAGAACAGCGATTTATCAAGGAAGGCCCAGGTGAGCTTGAAGTACGCCACCATCGTGGCCACCACGAACAGCACAGTACCTAGGGTAAGCTGCTCAGCCTCGCCCGAACGGTGAGCGCGGGCCAGCACCGAGCCGGCGTGCGCATACAGCACCACCAGCGTGGCAATGGCCAGCGGCAGCCCGCCCGGCAGGTAGAAGCCTGGCAGCAGCAGCAGCCAGTCGGGTAGCGAGGCCAGCCGGCCGCGCTGGCGCTTGCCCGCCACCGACAGCCCAAACACCGCCGCCAGCGCCCCTAGGTAAGCCAGCACCGGCGGGCGCAGCAGCCCCGCGTACTGGTCAGTCTCGCCAAATAGCGCCAGGCCGAGCGCAAATAAATAGGCCGCAATGAGCACCGGGCCTTGCAGGGCGCGGCTGGCTGGGCGCGCGGGGTGCCAGTCGCCGGCCGCGTACACGAGCATGGCCGGGATGAAAAACCAGGTGATTTTAGCGTGCGAGAGCGCCACCCACAGCGCCGCCTGCCACAGCAGCCCCGTGGCCAGCACCGAGGCTACAATAGTATCGGGCCGCCGCCACCAGCGGTAGCCGCTGCCCAGCGCCACCAGCCCCATCGTAGCGTAGCTGAAGGTACCTAGAGCCTGCGTGCAATACGTCTGCACCGCCGCCCCAATGATAATGGGCAGCAGCGCTAGTGCTTGGCTTTCATAAAGATAGCTCAGCAGCACTCCCACCACTACCCAGGCCAGCAGGCCGCTCACATCGTAGCCCACCAGCTGGTAGAGCTGGCTGGTAAGGATAATGCTGACCCCAAAAAACACCAGCCCCACCCCCACCAGCCCGTGGCCCACCCGCCGGTTGCCGCGGCGCAGGAAGTACTCGCCGCCCGCGTAGGTGGCCGCCAGGGTGGCCAGCAGCAACCCTAGGCGCATCTGCGTGGGCAAGCTCTGCCAGTTGGCGGCCACTACGCTGAGCGCGCTCAGCAGCAGCAAAATGCTGCCCAGCAGCGGCAGCAGGCCCACCGCCTGCACGGCCTCGGGCGGGTAGCGGGCCAGCAGGCGCTGCTGCTGCTCGGCCGTGATAAGGCCCTCAGTTACCCAGGCTGGGCTTTCAGTTTCGAGAAATTTACGACTCATTGGCCGCGCAACTTACGGCAATATGCGCGGTGGCGTGGTCAAGCTCCTCCACTAACTCCTCGACCAAATCATCGAGCCCGTGGTACCAGTCTACGTGCGGCGACACCACGCCGCAGCCCCCAGCCGCGGCCGGGCACTGCGATATTTTCCAGCGGTACTGGCACTTGGGGCACACGGCGGCCGTCTCGAAGCTGTTCCAGACGTAGCCGCAGGTGCACTGCCAGTGCGCCCGGCCGTCGGGCTCCCAGTGGCAGCAAGGGCAATAAATCTCTACTTGTGAATCAGAAGTCATGGCTGCAGAAAAGTAAGCGGTGAGTGCCCGGCGCTGGCTGCCGCGCCTAGGTAAATGCCCTTTTCAACGCAGCCTGCGCGATGAAGATAAGCTTTTTAGCTCAGAAATGAAAACGGTGGGTAAAACGGAGTACCACTCCGTTTGGCGGAATGAGTACCCAAACGCGGAAACGGAGTGCCACTCCTTTCTACCCTGCTTTGCGGGCGCGGGTCATTTCGCGCTTGCCGGGCGGGCCGGGCAGCTTTTCGGTGAGCCAGCCGGCGGCCCGCAGGTTGCGCCGAAACTGGCCCTGGGCGCAGTAGCTCACCAGCACCGCGCCCGGCGCAGCAGCAGCGTAGAGCTTCGCAAATACGTCTTCGGTCCACAGTTCGGGCTGCTTTTCAGGGGCAAAGGCGTCGAAATAAATCAGGTTGTAGTAGCCGGCGGGCAGCGCGGCGGCCTGTACTTCGGCTAGTAGCTTGGTAAGCCGAAAATTAGGACCTAGCGCTGTTTCTTCATTCCAGGGGGCGGCGTGCAGTTGGGCAAAGGCCTGGCTTAGGGTCGGGTCCTCGGCCCACTGCGGGGCCAGCGCCGCCACGGTAGCGGGGGGTAGGGGCACCGTTTCGTAGCCGGCGTAGGTGATAGTTGCCCCGGCAGCTTGGGCTGCCCCTAGGGTCAACAAGGCATTGAGGCCAGTGCCAAGGCCTATTTCCAGTAGCCGTAGCGGCTGCTCTTGCCCCAGGCCCGCCGCCAGCAGCGGCTGCAAGCCCGCCGCGATGAAGACGTGGCGCGACTCCTGCGCCGCGCCGTGGTGCGAGTGGTAGTGCTCGTCGAGCGCGGGCACGTAGAGCGTGGGCGAGCCGTCGGCCGTGGTGCGCACCTCTATTTTTGGGGCCTCGGCGGGCTGCTCTTGATTAACTGATGACTGATAATTGCTCACTGATAACTGAAAATATGGCCCGCGTAAAAATAGGTTTACCCAGCACGTTTCTCTTCGCCACGCAGCTGCCGGTGCGCATCACCGACCTCAACTACGGCGCGCACCTCGGCAACGATGCCCTGCTGAGCCTGCTACACGAGGCGCGGGTGCAACTGCTGGCCCACCTAGGCACGGCCGAAGTAGACTACGCCACCAAGCTCGGCTTCATCATGGCCGACGTGGCCGTGGAGTACAAAGCCGAGGCTTTTTACGGCGACGTGCTGCACATCGAAATCGGCGCCGCCGACCTCAACAAGTACGGCTTCGACCTCGTGTACTTGGTTAAAAACCAGGCCGGCCGCGAAGTGGCCCGCGCCAAAACCGGCATGCTCTGCTTCGACTACAACACCCGCAAGCTGCGCCCGCTCCCGGCCGAGCTGGCTGCCCAAGTTGCCCCGCCGCAGCCGTGAGCGCGCCCTTTCGGCTGCTGCTGCTCAGCGCCCCCACCGCCCAGCTCGACGAGCCGCGCCTGCTCGCCGAGCTGCTGGCGCAGGACCTAGGGCGCCTGCACCTGCGCAAGCCCGGCTGGCCCGCCGCCCAGCTCGAAGCCCTTATCCAGGCGCTGCCGCCGCAGTCTTATCCGCGTGTTGTGTTGCACGGCTATCCGCACCTAGTGCGCCAGTATCAGCTCGGCGGGCTGCACCTCACCGCTAGCCAGCGCGCTGCCGCTCGGCGGCGCCCGGCGCTGCTGCCGGGCCAAACGCTCTCGACCTCCTTCCACTCGCTGGCCGAAATAACCCGCGCGCGCCGCCGCTACGACTACGTATTTCTGAGCCCCATTTTCGATAGCCTCAGCAAGGCCGGCTATGCCAGTAAGTTCGACCTAGGCGAGCTGAGACACTTCTTCTGGACCCAAGCGGCCCGGCCCGGCTACCACCCGCCGGTGCTGGCCCTAGGTGGCGTGGAGGCGCAGACTATCAGCCTGGTGCGCCAAGCGGGCTTCGCGGGCGCGGCCGTGCTCGGGGCCGTGTGGCAAAGCCCCGACCCGGTGGCCGCTTTCCGAGCCTTGCACGGTAGCTAGGGCGGCCACGGTAGTGCTGGCCGCTAGCCTAGCCAGGGCGCAGCAGCAGCAGCTGAGTGGGCCCAATAAACCCATCTATACGCCGTTGCCGTATCACGGGGGCCGGCCGCTTCAGTGCCGGCGCGGTAGCTACTACTACGTAGCAAGCGCTTAATTGATATTAATTTACCTCTTCTCAATGCAATACGGCATGTGTTTCGATGGCAGCGTAGTGCGCGGCCGGGGCGACGACGGGCGCGCCCTGCACTTCTCCAATACCCGCGCCACGGGCCACGTCGAGCACGCAGAGTTTCACTACCACCGGGCGCGCCAAATGGGCCTCACCCTCTTCCGCGATACGGTGCTTTGGGACGAAGCGCGGCGCCGCCCCGACTACGCTTGGCTCGACCGGCTGCACGCGCTTAGCCAGGGCCAGATTGAGCTGGTGCTCAATCACTACGCCCTGCCCGAGTGGCTGGATGAGGCGAGCTTTTGGGGCGAAGGCGCCGCTGCCGCCATGTACGAGCTAAGCTACCAAGTGGCGCGGCGCTACGCGGGCGCGTTTCGTAGCTACAACCTAGGCGCCGAGCTAGGCATCTGGACCGATTGGATTGCGGCGCCCAGCAACCGGCAGTGGCCCTTCGGCAACCGCTCGTGGTGGGAGGTGTACCGCCAAACCAGTGCCATCACCATCGCCATCGCCAAGGGCCTCAAGGCTGGCGACCCCACCTGCCGCACCGCCATGAGCGAGCCCTGGGGCTGGAACCCCGCCGTGCCCTGGGCCGACCAGGCCCGGCCCTTTGCCACCATCCTGGGTCAGCCCGATGAGGTCGCCGTGGCGAACGGCTGCTTTACCTGGCAGCAGGGCCACGCCGGACTGCTCGATATTGTGGGGCTCAATATTTACTTCGAAAACGACCTGGCTGGCATGCTGGCAGCGGCCCGCCGGCTCTTTCCGAGCCAGCGCGTGGTAGTGGCCGAAACCGGCAACCTGCTCCGCCCCGACTGCCATCCGCCTGCCCGCTGGTGGGCCAAGTTTGAAGCCCTGGCCGAGCCCGACCTGGAGGTGAACTGGAGCCCCGGCCTCACCATGCTCACCCACGAGCTGGGCGAGCGCATGGCCGGCAACCTGCTGGGCGAAGACGGCACGCTACATTGGTGCCGCCCCGATTTGGTACGTAGCTCCCGGCCGTCGGCTCCGGTGTTGGGCTAACCGTTGCCTCAGGCCAACGCCGCGTCCCAGTCCTTCCACACCGGCTCGTAACCCTGGCGGCGCAGCATAGCCGCGACTTCGGCCGGGCTGCGCTCATCCGATATCTCGAACTGCTCCAGCGACTCGGGCGCCACCGCGTAGCCGCCGGGGTTGGTCTTCGAGCCCGCGCTGATGCTCGTGATACCCAGCTTGATAACCTGGTCGCGAAAAGCCGGGTTTTCGCGGGTTGAGAGCGACAGCTCGACCTCCTCATTCAGCAAGCGGTAGGCGCAGATGAGCTGCACCAGCTCGCGGTCGCTCATTTCCACCTTGGGTTGCAGCAGGCCCTGGGCCGGCCGCAGGCGCGGAAAAGAAAGGCTGTACTTGGTTTGCCAGTAGGTTTTCTCAAGGTAATCGAGGTGCAGCGCCGTGTAGAAGCAGTCGGTGCGCCAGTCCTCCAGCCCAATAAGCACGCCTAGGCCCATCTTGTAGATACCGGCCCGGCCGAGGCGGTCGGGCGTGTCGAGGCGATACTGAAAGTTCGACTTTTTGCCCTTGGGGTGGTGCTTTTTGTAATCCTCCTGGTGGTAGGTTTCCTGGTACACGAGCACCGTATTCAGTCCCTCCGGAATGAGGCGCTCGTAGTCGGCTTGGTCGAGCGGCTGCACTTCCATGGAGAGGTGCGCGAAGTGCGGGCGCAGCGTTTGCAACGCTTTCTCTAGGTATTCCACGCCCACCGTTTGGTTGGCCTCGCCGGTCACGAGCAGCACGTGGTCGTAGCCCCAGCCTTTAAGCACGGCCGCCTCGGCCAGCATTTCCACGCTGCTGAGCGTACGGCGCTTGAGCTTGTTGTCGAGGCTAAAGCCGCAGTAGGTGCAGATATTCTGGCACTCATTACTCAGATAAAGCGGCACATACAACTGCATGGTATTGCCAAACCGCTGGCGCGTAAGCCGGTGGCTGAGCTGCGCCATCCGCTCTAGATACGGCGCGGCGGCGGGCGAAATCAGCGCCTTAAAATCGTCAAGCGTGCGACACGGCGCAGCTAGCGCCCGCTCCACATCGGCCGCCGTTTTGGCGTAGATGCTAGCTTTGATGTCGTCCCATAAATGGGCTTCGAAAATGGGGCGAAAGCTCATGGTTTGTAGCAGTTTTTCTAAAAACGGTCGTCATGCAGCGCGCAGCGAAGCATGACGACCGTCTTCGGACGTTTTATATATCCAGAAACGCGGTGAGCGGGCTACTCGCCACGGCCTCGGCGTGGACCGTTGGCGCGGCCAGCCGCGCCTCATAAGCCAGCCGCCCGGCTTCCACGGCCATTTTGAAAGCTACCGCCATGGCTACCGGCTGCCCGGCCACGGCAATGGCAGTGTTCACGAGCACCGCATCGGCGCCCATTTCCAGGGCGGCGGCGGCGTGCGAAGGCGCGCCCAGGCCGGCATCGACCACCACCGGCACCTTGCTTTGGCCGATGATGATTTCTAAAAACTCTCTGGTCAGCAAGCCTTTGTTAGAGCCGATGGGCGACCCTAGGGGCATCACGGCGGCCACGCCCACTTCTTCGAGGCGCTTGCAGAGCACCGGGTCGGCGTGGATGTAGGGCAGCACCACGAAGCCCAGCTTCACCAACTCCTCGGCGGCGCGCAGGGTCTCGATGGGGTCGGGGAGCAGGTACTTGGGGTCGGGGTGAATTTCAAGCTTGAGCCAGTTGGTTTCCATCGCTTCGCGGGCCAGCTGGGCGGCAAAAACTGCTTCCTTGGCCGTGCGCACGCCCGAGGTATTAGGCAGCAGGTGCAACTGCGAGTGCCCTAGGTGCCGCAAAATGTCGTCGTGGGCATCGGTCACGTCCACGCGCTTGAGGGCCACCGTCACCAGCTCCGAGCCAGAGGCCAGCAGCGCCTCTTCCATCAGGGCCGACGAGCTGAACTTGCCCGTCCCCGTGAAGAGCCGCGAGGTAAACGTGCGGCCCGCAATAACCAAAGGTTGGGTTTTCATAGGATTGCTACCGGTTGGTTTTTAGCTAGTTCGGCTACCAAAAGCTGGGCTGCTTCCGTTGGGTCGGCAGCGCTGCCGATGGCGCCCGACACGGCCACGCCGTGCAGGCCGGTGGCGAGCAGTGCTGGCACATCGGCCAGCGCCACTCCCCCAATGCCAATAATGGGCGTCGTAAAGCCCGCGGCCTGGCACTGCCCCAATAGCTCGGCGTAGCCCGCCAGCCCCAGAATCGGGCTCAGCTTTTCCTTCGTCGCGGTGAAGCGGAATGGCCCTAGGCCGATATAATCGACGCCCGCCGCCACCAGCCCTGCTACGTCGGCAAACGTGTTGGCCGTGCCACCAATAATGAACTGCGGCCCCAGTAGCGCCCGCGCTTCGGCGGGGGCCATATCCTGCTGGCCCAGGTGCACGCCGTCGGCCCCGATGGCCAGCGCCAGCGCGGGGTTATCGTTGATGATGAGCGTGGCGCCGTGGTGGCGGCACACCGCCTGCACGGCGAGGGCGCGCTGCTGCCACTCGGCGGCGGGCAGGTTTTTAACCCGCAGCTGCACCCAGCGCACGCCGCCCCGGCAGGCCAGCTCGGCCGCCTGGGCGTTGGTAGTGAGGTAGTGTAGCTTATTGATTAGCATGAGGTTGATTATCGTAGTGGTAGCCCAGCAAGGTGTCGGTGCTACCTAGGAAGGCCGTTGTGTAAGCTTTGCCAGCCCGGCAGGCGGCGGGCAGGTCGTCGCCTAGCGTCAGCCGCGCCAGCACCGCCGCCGAGAGCACGCAGCCGCTGCCATGCTTCTCGCCGTGCGCCAGGCGGGGCGCGCTAAACTCGTGGCGCTCGCCGCCGGCTAGCAGCAGGTCGGTTGCCAGGGTGGCCGTGTCGTGGCCGCCCTTCAGCAGCACCGGGCACCAGGCTGCCAGCGCTTGGGCCGCCGCCTCGGCCGAAGCAGCCGCAATAAGCCGCCGCGCCTCGGGCCGGTTGGGCGTGATGAGCGTTAGCTCGCGGCAGATGCTTTGCAGCAGCCCAGCATCGGGCCGGGCGTGAAATTCGTAGCCCGCAGTAGCCTTCAGCACCGGGTCCCAAACAATGCGTACGGCCGAATTTTGCTCTTTCAGACAGCCGATTAGCTCCAGCAAAAGCGGCAAGCTTTCGATTAAGCCAACCTTGACAAAGCCAATTGTAAACCGGGCACCTAGGAGTCGAATTTGAGCCTGCACGTCGGCCAGCGGCACCCAGCTCACGTGCTCAAACACGACGTCGTTTTGCACCGTGAGTGCGGTGCAGGCGGCCAGGCCATATACGCTATTAGCTTCCATGGTTTTCACATCAGCCAGCACGCCCGCGCCGGCGCTGGGGTCGAAGCCGGCAATGGTGAGGGCGTAGGGACGCATGGAGGAGAAGTACCGTGGACCCTGCGGGTCCGCGCGTGAATGGTTTGTTTAAAGAGGAATACTCGCGGACCCGCGGGGTCCACGGTACATCACAGATAAATCTCGCTGCCCTTAGCTGCGAATTCACGCGACTTTTCGCGCAGCCCTTCGGCCAAAACCTGGGCCGCCGTAAGCTTTTGACTGGCCGCGTAGTCGCGCACTTCCTGCGTGATTTTCATGGAGCAGAAATGCGGGCCGCACATCGAGCAGAAGTGCGCCACTTTGGCGCCCTCGGCGGGCAGGGTTTCGTCGTGGTATTCGCGGGCCGTGTCGGGGTCGAGCGAGAGGTTGAACTGGTCTTCCCAGCGGAACTCAAAGCGGGCCTTGCTCAGGGCGTTGTCGCGGTACTGGGCGCCGGGGTGGCCCTTGGCGAGGTCGGCGGCGTGGGCCGCTATTTTGTAGGCGATTACGCCGTCCTTCACGTCCTGCTTGTTGGGCAGCCCCAGGTGCTCCTTAGGCGTCACGTAGCAGAGCATGGCGGTACCAAACCAGCCTATCATGGCGGCGCCAATAGCCGAGGTGATGTGGTCGTAGCCGGGGGCAATGTCCGTCGTCAGTGGCCCTAGGGTGTAGAAGGGCGCCTCGTGGCACTCGCGCAACTGCTTGTCCATGTTCTCCTTAATGAGGTGCATGGGTACGTGGCCGGGGCCTTCTATCATCACCTGCACGTCGTGGGCCCAGGCTATTTTGGTGAGCTCGCCTAGGGTTTCGAGCTCCGCGAACTGCGCCTCGTCGTTGGCATCGGCGATGGAGCCGGGGCGCAGGCCATCACCCAGCGAGAAGGCCACGTCGTAGGCCTTCATTATCTGGCAAATCTCCTCGAAGTGCGTGTACAAAAAGCTCTCCTGGTGGTGCGCCAGGCACCATTTAGCCATAATAGAGCCGCCGCGCGACACGATGCCCGTCACGCGCTTGGCCGTCATTGGCACGTAGCGCAGCAGCACGCCCGCGTGGATAGTAAAGTAGTCGACGCCCTGCTCGGCCTGCTCAATCAGCGTGTCCCGGAACAGCTCCCAAGTCAGGTCCTCGGCCTTGCCGTTCACCTTCTCCAAGGCCTGGTAAATGGGGACGGTGCCCACCGGCACGGGGCAGTTGCGGATAATCCACTCGCGGGTTTCGTGGATGTTCTTGCCGGTACTCAAATCCATGAGCGTGTCGCCGCCCCAGCGGCAGCTCCACACAGCCTTATCCACCTCTTCCTCAATGGAGGAGGTCACCGCCGAGTTGCCAATGTTGGTATTGATTTTCACCAGAAAATTGCGCCCGATTATCATCGGCTCGCTCTCCGGGTGGTTGATGTTACTGGGAATAACCGCCCGCCCGGCGGCCACTTCCTGGCGCACAAACTCGGCCGTGATGTGGCCCTCCGGCGTGTTGGCCCCGAAGCTGTGGCCGCGGTGCTGCGTGCGCAGCGGGTCGTCGGCGGGCAGCTCGTCAAACCGCTGATTTTCGCGGATGGCGATGTACTCCATCTCGGGCGTGATGAGGCCCTGCTTGGCGTAGTGCATCTGGCTCACATTGGCGCCCGGCTTGGCCCGCAGCGGGACCGCGATGTGCTCGAAGCGTAAGTGGTCAAGGCTGTTATCGGCGGCGCGTTGCTGGCCATAGTCGGAAGTAGTGCCAGCGAGCTGCTCCACATCGCCGCGCTCCAAAATCCAGCTTTCCCGCAACCTAGGCAAGCCTTTTTTGAGGTCGATTTCGACCCTAGGGTCGGTGTAGGGCCCGCTGGTGTCGTAGACCGTCACGGGCGGGTTTTGCTCCGATGGAAACCCGAAATCGAACTTGCGTTCGGTGTCGGCTAGCGCGATTTCGCGCATCGCCACCCGAATATTCGGGAAGAGCTTGCCCGGCACGTAAATCTTGCGCGAGCCCGTCAGGGGCTGGCGCTCCACCAGCGTCTGCTGGGGGGCTTGGTCTTTTTTCTTCATAACGAGTAGGGGCGGGGCTTGCCCCCGCCTGCTGGTCGAACTAGTTGAACCTGAACTGATACTGTGGGAAGCGCCCTGGCCGCCGGGCGGGGGCAAGCCCCGCCCCTACCCGCCTTGGGTGGCGCGGATGAGCAGAATGCGGTCGTGGGGCTGCACGGCGTGGCTGGCCCACTTGGCGCGGGGCACCACGGCGTCATTCACGGCCACGGCGAGGCCGCGCGTCTGGGCCTGCCCTAGGGTGGCCAGTAGGTCGGCCAGCGGCTGATTGTCAGTGGCTTCGTGGGCCAAATTGTTTACGTAGCAAACCATGCAACTAGGGGGTAGTTGGGACAAGGAAAGGCCGTAAGCAATAGGCGGTGCCGGCCACGGCGTGCCCCAAAAGGCAGCCGCGCAGCGGACCAGTACTTTTCCCTTCGCCAGCATTATCTGGTTCAGGTTCGGAGGGTATCGTCTCAGCCTTGCCGTAGCAAAGCACCCCTAAAGTTTACGGGGCGAAGGTAGGCGGCGGAAGCTGTGTGACGGTTGAATTTGGGTGGTTTTGCCGAAATTTTATTGCTCGTTGTACAACTGCTAGGTCTGGGTTGGCAAGAATAACAGTTCACAATTATTGTCTGGTTACTTATGCATTATTGGCGTTAGCGGCATCTGTCAGAAGCAATAATCCCATTGTTTATGAGAACCTTAATTTGCTATTTAGCCGCCCTATTAGGCTTAGCTCTACCCGCCGTTGCGCAGCGACCGCCCAGCGATTCGAGCAAAGTGTACATATTCGTTGAGCACATGCCTGTTTACCCAGGCGGTGGTCTGGTAGCACTCACGGCAGACTTGCGCCGCGAGTTTTTGGCGGCCAGCGGGGGCGTTAGCTGCGCCAATCCAGGCCGCCCGGTAGTTGTGTGGCTGGTAGTGGGGCCCAGCGGGGTTATTTATGATGCAATAAGCTTTAATAGAGCAGTAACTATTCTACACCCAACTGCTAAACGCACTTTGCCCGAGTTATCAGCTTCGTGCGAAGTGGCGATTGCCACCGCTGCCCGCAAACTAGCTAGGGCTAAGCCAGGTAGCCAAAATGGCCAGCGTGTGACGGTAGAGCTCGCAGTAAAATTGTTTGATGCGCTGTAATAGCCCACAAGCTTTCTAGGTCTAGGGGAACCCAAACCCCTGAGCCGTTGTATTTTTGTACTTATGTTACTGGAACTCGAACTCGCCCCCGCCAAGCGTGATATCCGCAAAACCTCACCCGACGAGCTCAAGGCCTTTATGGTTGAGCACGGCGAAAAGCCCTTCCGCGCCAAGCAGGTGACAGAGTGGCTCTGGAAAAACACGGCCGGCTCGTTTGAGGAAATGAACAATATCTCGCTGAGCACCCGCGAGTTGCTGGCCCAGCATTTCGTCATAAATGGCGTGGCCGTGCAGAACCAGCAGCTCAGCAACGATGGCACCATCAAGTCGGCCTTTCGCCTGCACGATGGCAACATTGTGGAGGGCGTGCTCATCCCGCACGATACGCGCATGACGGCCTGCATTTCGAGCCAGGTGGGCTGCTCGCTCACGTGTAAGTTTTGCGCTACCGGCTACATGGACCGCAAGCGCAACCTCGACGCGGCCGAGATATACGACCAAGTGGTGCGCATTCGGGAGCAGTGCGAGGCCCAATACGGCACGCCGCTCACCAACATCGTGTACATGGGTATGGGCGAGCCGCTGCTCAACTACGCCAACGTGGTGGAAAGCGTGCGCCGCATCACGGCGCCCGATGGCCTGAATATGGCCCCTAGGCGCATCACCATCAGTACGGCCGGCATCGCCAAGATGATAAAGAAGCTGGCCGATGATGACGTGAAAGCCAACCTGGCGCTTTCTCTGCACGCGCCCAACGACGTGAAGCGCAACGAGATTATGCCCATCAACGAGGCCAATTCGCTCGCCGCGCTCAAGGAAGCCTTGCAGTACTACCACGAGAAAACGGGCCGCAAAGTAACCTACGAATACATTGTGTTCGAGAACTTTAACGACGGCCTGGAAGATGCCGCCGAGCTGCACGCCATCTCGAAGTGGCTGCCCTGCAAGATTAACCTCATCGAATATAATCCCATCGAGAACGCAGCTTATCAGAACGCGGAGGCCGACAAAATCACGGCCTTCCACAAGTACCTGGCCGACCGCGGCGTGCAAACCAACATCCGCCGCAGCCGGGGCAAGGACATCGACGCGGCCTGCGGGCAGCTCGCCAACAAGGAGAAGGCCGAGGCAGCGTAAAGCATTTCTGATGAGTACTAAAAAGCCCAGCTGGCCCGTATGGCCAGCTGGGCTTTTTTATGCGTGGGGTGGGTTGGCGGCTACTTCTTGCCGGCCGGGCGGGCTGCTGGCTTGCGCTTGGGGTCGGCGGCGGGCGCAGGGGCGGCGGCCGGCTGCTGGACAAAGCGGTTGGCGAGGGGCAGCACGGCCGGGCAGTCGCGGCGCAGCATCAAAAAGGCATCCTGGCCGACCTGGCGGCCGATGTCCTGCGGGGTTATGTTTTGCAGAGCGCCCAGTTGGGCCATTTTCATCAGGCTGGTAGAGTCGCTCATTAGTGCGGGCATCAGCAGCTTCTGGATGTAAGCTATGGCCTGCTCCTGGGTCAGGGCCTGGAAATTGGTGGTGTGGTCGGCATTCAGGGCCGTGCACATCTCGTTGCTCATGCGGCGGACCATGCGGCTGTGGCCCATGAGGGTATCGGCGGGGGCGGTGGG
Source organism: Hymenobacter bucti (assembly GCF_042681145.1). Classification (NCBI taxonomy): domain Bacteria; kingdom Pseudomonadati; phylum Bacteroidota; class Cytophagia; order Cytophagales; family Hymenobacteraceae; genus Hymenobacter; species Hymenobacter bucti. Next base: position 884,701 of record NZ_JBHUFD010000005.1, on the reverse strand, counting down.
GTGGCCAGCCGCCTGGGCACTCTGGCTGAGCAGGGCCAGGCTGGCGGCGAAAAGGAGTAGGAGTTTCTTCATAAAGTAAATGTAGCGTAAGCGCTCGGCCTCCGTCTGGTGCAGCTTACTAGTAGAACGAAAGAGCGCGGGCCAGCTGATGAGAGGATAGCGGCCCGCGACTCGTCGGCCGCCGCTGCGAGGGGCCAAGCCACCTCGAAAACAACACCAAAAGCCACCTACCGCAGCTTGACTTTGCCAAACCGGTAGGCTACATCCAGGTAAGCTGGGTAGATGCCGCCGTTGTTGCGGGAGGTGAAGTACAGCATACCTAGGCTGCCGCTGAAGCGGGGCGAAGCGTAGCGCACGCCCGCCAGGCCGCCAAAGCCGCTGTTGGAGTCGAAGCTGGCGAGGTAGGTTTCGTTGACCAGCGAAAACAGCCGCGATACCCGCACGTTGGCCCCGATAACGCCCACCGGCGAGCCGCCAATGCCGTCGCTGCCAATGCCGTAGCCCAGGCCAAAGGTCAGGTTGGTATCGGCCGAGCCGTAAGTAGCTAGGCCATAGCCCACGCCGCCGCTACCGCTGCCGCCATCGATGCCCGTGGCAAAGCCGTAGAGCACGCCCGCGCCCACGTGAAACTTGTCGCTCAACGGTACGCTCACCTTGGGCGTCACGGCCACAAAAGGTATCCCCACCACCGGAATAATCGGCACCAGCAGGCCCACCGACACATTGTCGGTTATGCCATAATCGATACCCGTTAGAAAGATGTCAATGACCTTAATCTCGCCTTCGCCCCGGTGCAGGTTGCGGGCCGTGGGGGCGATGAACATGCGCGTGCCGTTGCCCACGTAGTCGAAGCCGCGCCGCGCCTGCTCGGGCGTCAGCGACGAGAGCTGGCGCAGGTTGGCGCGCTGCACCGTAACCACCCCCAGCTCCTTGGTTTCGAAGGTCAGTTCTTCCTCGGTCGCGGCCCGTAGTGTGCCGTTAAAGAGCGTGCCCCCAGCGGTTTCTACGCTGTAAATCTGCCCAATAACCTCATGTCGACCCGTAACGCTGGTTACGGGCAGCTCGGCCGTCTTGACCGAGCCCGGCGCGGGGGTAGGCGGGGACGCCGGCACCTGCGGCGCCCCCGGCAAAGCGGGTTGCTGCGCCCAAGCCGAGCCCGCCACCAAAAGTCCCCCGAGCAGTAGTAGGAAGCGCATAGCCATGAAGCGCCGATGAATGATTCGGCTGCTGCAAAGATGCGTCGGCTACCCGGCCCGGTTGCAAGCCTAAATAGTCTTATTGCTGACTTTTAAACAACGGGCTTGCAGACCGCCAGCCCGTTCTTAAACTTGTTATAAAAATCTGCTGGATAATACCTTGCTGTAGGGCCACCAGCCCGGTTTTGCGCATCTAGGCGCGCCAGCGGCCGGTGGCCTGCGGGCGGCCGGTCGCCTTTGCTTCTTCGGTTTCGGCTGGGGGAATTTCCATCATTTTCACGCGCACGGCGTGCACTTTGGGTTGCACGCGCTGCCCGAAGGCATCGGCAAATTCCTGGGTGAACTCGGCCCCGAAGAAGATGATGAGCGACGAGTAGTTAATCCAGACCAATAGCACGATAGCCGAGCCCGCCGCCCCGAACGCCGAGCCAGGGTCAGACTTCGATATATAAAAGGCAATCAGGTACTTACCCAGGATGAAGAGCGAAGCCGTGATGAAAGCCCCTACACCTACATCGCGCCAGCGAATGATGGCATCGGGCAAAAACTTGTAGATGAGCGCAAAAAGCAGCGTGGTAACCACCAGCGACAAGCCAAAGTCGACGAGCTTGATGGCCAGCACGCCCGCTTCCGGAATGTAGCGTTGCAGCCAGCCCGTGAAAATACTGAGCACGGCACTGACGATGAAGGACGTGAGCAGTAGCAGTGCCACGCTCAGGATAAGCCCAAACGAAAGCAGCCGCTGCTGCACGTACTGCCACACGCCGATGCCCTGGGTTTTCACCTGCAGGTTCCAGATGTCGTTGATGCTCTCTTGCAGCGTAACAAAGAACGTAGTGGCGGCAAAAATGAGCGCTCCCAATCCGATAGCCGTGGCAAGCCCGGTTTTTTGCTGGAGCGTAAACTTAGCAATGCTCTCTTGCAGAAAAGCCGCCGCGTCGGCGCCCACCAGCCCCTTCAATTGCCCGTAAATCTGGCCGGTAAGGGCCTCGCCGCCATACACCGCGCTGGCCGAGGTGATGACGATGAGCAGCAGCGGCGGCAACGAGAAAATGGTGTAGTACGACAGCGCCGCCGCGTGCCGAAACGAGTTATTGGTGGTAAACTCCGTGGCCGATGACTTCAGCACGTGGAAGATGTCTGATAATTTATAATGCGCCATTCGAGGAAGCAGAAAAAGCGTGGTAATAGCAGTTTATCAAAAGAACCGGAGCCAGCGCGCCGGGTAAAAACAAGCGCCGGACGCGAGCCAGGGGCGCAGCTCGCGCAACTCTAGCCCAACTGACAGATACGGATGTAAATGTTTTTTGCCCGAAAAGTGCACGAAAAAATAACCTAGGTCGGTCGTAGCGTCCAGCTTAGATTTTGGATGGCGCTGTGGTGCAGGGCCGCCGCCAGCTCGGCATCGTCCCGGAACTGCAGTTGGGGCAGCTCCTGGGTTTCTACGCTCACCACTAGTTCTTTATCCGTAAAGGGCCAGGGGCTGATGACCACCGCCGTGCCTGGCCCGGCGGGCTGCCGCACCAGGTGCGGCGTCCGGTGGCCGCCGCCCAGCGGGTCGGGATAAATTTCGACCGCCCGGCCCATTTCAGGCAGCTCGTGCCGGCACAGGATGAGCGAGAGCCGGTCGCACCAGTGCAGCAGGTCGTAGGCCTGCCGGGCCTGGGCTTTGGTGAGGTGCAGCTCCTTGAGCCAGCGTGCCTGGTCGGCGCGCAGCTCGTCCAGAAAGGCCGTGGTCTTGGCCTCGCTGCCGCGCAGCGGCTCATACAGCGTGCTTAGGTGCAGGCTGGTGAGCAGGCTGCGCCAGCGCCCCTGGAAGCGCGCCGCGCGCAGCACCCCCGTAGCCTGCTCAATGGAAAAAGCTACCTGCGTAAAATTGGCCGGGGCGCCGGCGGGCGTGAGGCCGTGGTGGCCGCCGCGCCCGTGCCAGGGCGCCTGCTCATCGTCGTGCTGCGCCACGGCCGCCAGCAGGCCCACCCAGCGGTCGGCGGGCAAAAAGGGCGGCCAGGCCCAGGCCAGCTGCATGGCCAGCAGGGCGTGCGCCTGCTGGTAGATAACCTGCCAGCCAGTGGGGGAGGGGTTTACTATCATTCGAAGTGGTGTTGCGCGGACTTGGTAGTCCGCGACATTATACAGCCATACGCGGACTACCAAGTTCGCGCAGCACTGCCCCTACGTAGCCCGGCCGCTGGCAGGCTAAAGCTTACCGCCGATTGTGGCTGTAGCGCTAAGCTCCGCGGCGCGGCCGACGAAGCTATGCGTGGCGTACCTAGCGCACGGCGCGCTAGGTACGCCACTCACCCCATGCGCACCCGCAGCTGGTGGCGGCCGGGCTCCTGGTAGTGGTAGCTGAGCAGGAAGCCGCAGGTTTCGCTAATCTGGCGGGCAATGGGTAGGCCCAGGCCCACGCTGCCGGGCGGCCGGTCGGGGCGCGGGCGCAGGCGCGCAAAAAGCTGGTCGGCGGGCAGCGCCTGGGGCCGGCCAGTATTCTCCACGGTCAATGACTGAGTCGTCAGCTCCACGCGCAGCTCCCCGCCGGGCAGGTTGTGCCGAATGGCATTGCTGAGCAGGTTGCTCACCAAAATGTCGATGAGCGAGCGGTTGGCCGACACCAGCAGGCGGGGCACCAGGGCCGTTTCGAGGCGGATATTGCCCAGCGACAATTGCTCGGCCAGCTGCCCGAGCTGGGTGCGCACCACGGCGGCGAGGTCCACGGTTTCGGTGGCGAAAAAGAGCTGCTGGTCGAGGTGCGTGAGCAGCAGCAGGCTGCGGCTGAGATGCGTGAGGCGCTGCGTAACGGCCAGCAGCGGCTCGATGTGGCCGGCCTGCTCTTCGGTGAGGCCGGGGGCCTGCACCAGCAAATCAAGCTTGGTGCGCAGGATGGCCAGGGGCGTTTGCAGCTCGTGGGCGGCGTTTTCGGCAAATTCGCGCTGGCGCTGGTACAGGCGCTGGTGCCGGCCCAGCACGTGCCCTAGGGCCGTGTTAAGGGCCTGAAATTCGGGAATACGCGTGGGCGGCAGCGCGGGCGCGTGGTGCTGGTCGAGCTTATACTGCTGCAACACGCCTAGGGTGGCAAAAAATGGCCGCCAGTAGCGCCGCGCCAGCACGTGCTGAATCAGGAGCATACCGCCCACCAGCACCCCAAACAGCAGCGCGCCCGCCCCCACGATGCCGCCCAGCAGCGCCGGCCCGTCGAGCAGCGAGGTGCGTACCTCCAGCCGGTAGCGCTTGCCCTGAAAAGCCTCCAGGCCCGCCACCTGCCGGTAGAATTGATTTTTGCCAGTAAGCGTGTTGTACATCAACCGGTCCTGAAAGGCGTTCGGTCCCGGCGCAGCGGGCGGCGGGCCGGGCAGCGGGGTAAACTCCACGTTGTGGTCGAGGCGGTGCCAGAAAGCCAGGTCGGCGGGTGTGCGCAACTCGTTGCGCAGCGCCAGCTCTACGCGCAGCTTGCGCCGCCCTAGGGTGCGGTCGACGTAATCGTAGTAGAGCCGGTGAATAACGGCGTAGTACACGAACGTGCCGCCCACCGCCACCACGCTGGCGTAGAGGAGTAGGATAAACGTGGTGCGGGCGAGGAGCTTCATGGCGGGGTGTACCGTGGACCCTGCGGGTCCGCGCGTGAGGCGGCTGTTCTGTTGTTATTGCGTTGTCACTACTCACTCGCGGACCCGCAGGGTCCACGGTACTACTCGCTTACATTAAACCGGTACCCTAGGCCATACACCATGCGGATGTAGTTGGCCGCGCCCGCCTCGGTCAGCTTACGCTTGAGGTTTTTGACGTGGGCATACACGTGCTCGAACGAGTCGAACTGCTCGGCCGCATCGCCCGAGAGGTGCTCGGCTATCGCGCCCTTCGTAATCACGCGGCCCTGGTTGGCCAGCAGCAGTAGCAGCAAATCGAACTCGGTGCGCGTGAGCGTGAGCGCCTGCCCGGCCACGCTGGCGCGGCGGGCGGGCACGTCCACGCTCAGCGCGCCCACCACCAGCAAGTTGGTGCCCTGGTAGTGGCGGCGGCGCACCAGCGCCGCAATGCGGGCGCTCAGCTCGGGCAGGTAAAACGGCTTGGGCAGGTAGTCGTCGGCCCCCAATTCCAGACCCGTGATGCGGTCATCGACCCCGGCGCGGGCGCTGGTGATGATGACGCCCGCCCCGCGCTGCTGCCGCTGCAATTCGCGCAGCAAATCCAGCCCATCGCCGCCAGGTAGCGTCAGGTCGAGCACGATGCACTCGTAGCTGTAGAGCAGCATTTTCTCCTGCGCCTGGGCGTAAGTAGTGGCCACTTCGCACACGTACTGCTGCGCTTGCAGGTAGCTGACCACGCTGGCCAGTAGGTCGGGTTCGTCTTCGACGAGCAGCAGCTTCATGGGGTGGGAATGGGGGTGGGTACAAGGTGAGAAAACGTCCGCCATGCTGAGCATTCTGCGCATCAAGCAGAGACGCAGCGGAGTCGAAGCATCTCACGTGGTGTAGTAAACCTGAACGCTAGCAACGAAACGGTAGAGATGCTTCGAATCCGCTGCGCTGCGCTTAGCATGACAATAGTGGCTTTTTTCACCAAGAAGCCAATTTCTTCCAAATGTATTCTAAATCGACTCGCTACTTCGCCCCTGTCTTCGGGCCCGCAGTTAGTAAGCCCTCACTTTTCGCCCTTTCCCACCCTGCCCATGCTGTCTCTCCTTGGCTTTTTGATGATATGTACATTCATGTACCTCATCATGTCGAAGCGTATGTTCGCCATGACGGCGCTCATTCTGATTCCGATTTTGTTCGCCCTCATCGGCGGGTTTCGGGCCGAAATCGGGGATATGATGCTTGACGGCGTCAAGAAAATTGCCCCCACCGGGGTCATGCTCATTTTCGCCATCATGTACTTCGGCATCATGACCGATGCGGGTCTGTTTGACCCCATCGTAGCCAAAATCCTCAAAGTAGTGGGCGGCGACCCGCTCAAGGTGGTCATCGGCACCGCCGTGCTGGCCCTGTCGGTTTCGCTCGATGGCGACGGCACCACCACCTACATCATCGTGGTGGCGGCTATGCTGCCGCTCTACAAGCGGCTGAAGATGAACCCGCTCATTCTCACCGCCACCGCCTTTCTGTCGAGCGCCGTGATGAATATCCTGCCCTGGGGCGGCCCCACGGCCCGCGTGCTCTCGGCCCTGCACCTCGATAGCAGCCAGGTCTTTACGCCCCTCATTCCGGCCATGATAGTGGCCGCGGGCTGGGTGCTGTTCGTAGCCTACATCTTCGGCAAGCGTGAGCGCAAGCGCCTAGGTATCGTCACCATTACTGAAGATGCCGACGAGCTGGTGGCCGAAGCCAACCACGAAGACGTAAGCCTGCGCCGCCCCAAGCTGCTGTGGTTGAATGCCTTGTTGACCATCGCCTTGCTGGTTGGCTTGTTTATGGACGTGATGCCGCTGCCGGTGCTCTTCATGACGGCCTTTGCCCTCGGGATGCTCATTAACTACCCGCGCCTGGGCGAGCAGCGCAACCGCCTCAACGCCCACGCCGGCAACGCCATGATTGTGGCAGGCATGGTGTTCGCGGCGGGCATTTTCACCGGCATTCTGGCCGGCACCAAGATGGTCGATGCCATGTCGCAAACCATCGTTACGCTGATTCCGGATGCCCTAGGGCCGCACCTGCCCATCATTACGGGCATCACGAGCGCGCCCTTCACCTTCTTCATGAGCAACGATGCCTACTACTTCGGCATTCTGCCGCTCGTGACCAAGGCCGCCACCCAGTTCGGCGTGTCGGTCGAGGCCATGGGCCGCGCCTCGCTGCTAGGGCAGTCGGTGCACTTGCTGAGCCCGCTGGTGCCCAGCACCTACCTGCTGGCCGGCCTGGCTGGCGTCGATTTTGGCGACCACCAGCGCTTCACCCTGAAATGGGCCTGCGGCACCGTGCTCGTGATGCTGGTCGTCTGCCTGATTCTGGGCGTGGTACCGGTGTAGGGTGCGGGGCCTGCCCCCGCCCTACGCCAGCCGAGCAAAAACCAACGCGAGTCCGAACGCCGGGCGGGGACCAGCCCCGCACCCTACTGTATTTCCCACCCAACCATTTAATTCCCAATGAAAAAGCTTCTACTCTTTTTCGCCTGCCTGCTGCTCCTCGCCACCAGCGCCCAGGCCCAAAAAAACCGCGCTGCCTACAACGGCTGGCTCCAATACACGGGCACGTATTCGCTCAATGAGCGCTTCGATATCAACCTAGGTGCCCAGTACCGCGCCTACAGCGGCCTCACCGACAAGCGCTTGCTGCTGGGCTTGGTCAACTTGCAGTACAACCTCAAAAACCTACCGCTCTCGGTGGGCGCGGGCTACATGTACCTGCAATTGCAGCCCTATACCACCGCCGACCAGGTAGAGAAGTTCGATAACCGCGAAAATCGCCTCTATCAGCAATTAATTGCTACGCAGAAGTTTAACCGCGCCCGCCTCATCCACCGCTACCGCATCGAGGAGCGCTGGACGGCCGCCGGCTTCCGGCTGCGCTTTCGCTACCTGGCCTCGTTGCGCCTGCCCCTAGGCCCTAAAAGTGACCTGAACCCGAAGTGGTACCTGGCGCTGAAAGATGAAATCCGCATCAGCGACCAGCCCAATCCGTTTGACAGCAATCGGGTTTGGGGTGGCGTAGGTCGCATCTTTACCAAGAACCTAGGCGGCGAATTACTGTGGATGACCCAATTTGATGGTGGCCAAAACCGCTCTAATTACGTGGCTTTCATCCTACGCCACGATTTTGGCTGGTCCGCCGACCACCCCGAGCGCCGCGTGCGCTTCCTGCCCCAGTAATTTTACGGACCCTATTTCCCCGGCATGAACCAACACATCCAGCAAATACTCGACAATCCGTTGGCGGCGCTGGCCATCGTGGGCAACCTCGTTATCATCGAAAGCCTGCTTTCGGTCGATAACGCGGCCGTGCTCGCCACGATGGTCGGCGACCTGCCGCCCGAGCAGCGCAAAAAAGCCCTGCGCTACGGCATTTTCGGGGCCTACGTGTTTCGGGGTATCTGCATTCTGTTCGCCTCTTTTCTCATCGATTTCTGGTATTTGAAGCCCCTAGGGGGGCTCTACTTGCTGTACTTGGTGTGGGACCATTTCCGGGCCGGTCCCGCGCACGATGAGGAGCACGTGGAGAAGGAAAAAAGCTGGCTTTACCGCAACACGCTGGGGCTGTTCGGGAAATTCTGGGCTACCGTGGCGCTGATTGAACTGATGGACCTGGCCTTTTCCATCGACAACGTATTTGCCGTAGTCGCCTTTACTGATAATTTGATTCTCATTATCGCGGGCGTGTTCATCGGCATTTTGGCCATGCGGCTGGTGGCGCAGGCCTTTGTGCTGCTCATGGGTAAGTACCCGTTTCTGGAAACGGCAGCCTTCGTAGTTATTGGCATCTTGGGGCTCAAGCTGTTGCTGTCGCTGTTCGAGCATTACCAGCCGAATAGTCCGTTCACTACTTTCCTCAAGAGCGAGGGCGCCGACGTGGGCCTGACGGTGCTCACGGTGGCCGTGTTTCTGGTGCCCTGGGTTACGTCGGCGCTGTTCAACTACCCTAGGCGCATGGGCGGTAGCTAGGTAGCAAGTAGCAAAAAGGCCCCGACCGCACACTGCGGTCGGGGCCTTTTTGGTTTAATGTAGCGCGGGCTTTTAGTCCCCGAGTTGAGCAGGTGTACAGCGTTGCGGGCTGAAAGACCACGCTACCGGGCCGCTAAAAGCATCCTAGGTTACACTTCCACCACGGTTTTGCCGGTAGTAGTGGTCGTGTTCACTACGTCGAGGGCGCCCACGTAACGGTACTCAGCCGTGGCATTGGTAGTGGTGAAGGTGGCCAGAATATAGCCGCGCCGCGAGGCATCGAGGTACTGTAAATCGTCGATGAGCAGCTGGTTGGACTGCTCGAAGCCCGCGATGGCAGCGGCGTTGCCAGCCAGTAGCGCCTCAAAGCCCGGCGACGATACGGAGGAGCAGGCAAACTCAGCGCCTGCCCGGCGGCCGGTGCTGGTAGTGAGGTCGCTGTGCCAGGCGTTGTGGGTGTCGCCGGCCAAAGAAATCAGCTTTTTAGTGCCCGCCGCGGCGTAGAGCTTTTCGCGCTCGGCGGGGTAGCCGTCCCAGGCGTCGAGGTTGTAGGGCAGCACGGTGCTCACGCGGGCGCGCTCGGCGGCCGTCACGGTGGGGTCGTTGCTGAGAATGCGCAACTTAATGGCGCTGAGCTGCGTGGCCTGCGTGTTGTACTGCGCCAGCAGGGCGGGCGTGGGATTGTTGGCCAGCTGGCCCACTAGTGCCAGCAGCTCCACCGGAATGTACATCTTGCCCATAAGTACCTGCGAGCCCAATACCTGCCACTGGGCGCTGCTGCCACCTAGGGCGCTGGCCAGCCAGGTGCGCTGGTCGGCGCCCAGCATCGAGCGGTTGGGATTCTGCCAGGCGGCGCCAAACGTGGCCGTGTCAAACGCGCCGGTGCTGCTGGTGTAGTCGCTCAGGCTGAGCTGCTTGTCGCGGCCCGTGATGCGGGTGTCGAGCATGAGCAAATTCACCAGATTGCCGAAGGCGAAGCTGCGGTAAATCTTGGCTTTGTCGGCCCCACGGGCGGGCAGGTACTCATGCCACGCCTGGTTGGCCACGCGCTTGCGGTCCTCAAAGCTGCCTTCGGTGGCGGGCTGGTGGTTCTGGGCACCGGTGGTGTAGGCGTCGTTGGCGTATTCGTGGTCGTCCCAGACGCAGATAAACGGCTTGAGCTGGTGGGCGCGCTGCAGCTGCGCATCGGAGCGGTACTGGCGGTAGCGGGTGCGGTAGTCGCTGAGGCTCACGATTTCGGTGGCCGGTAGGTGGTCGCGCTTGAGGGCGGCGGTGGCTGGGTTGCTGCCGTACTGGCCCGCCCCGTACTCGTAGATGTAGTCGCCGAGGTGCACCACGGCATCGGCGTCGGAGGCCGCCACGGCCCCGTACACATTAAACAAGCCGGCCTGGTAGTTGGCGCACGACACCACGGCCAGCTTCACGCTGCTGGCCTGGGCGCCGGTGGGCAGCGTGCGGGTTTCGCCCACCACCGAGGTGGCGGCGGTGCGCTCGCTGCTGAAGCGGTAGTAGTACTTCTTATTGGCCGTGAGGCCGGGCACATCCACGGCCACCGTGTAGTCGGTGGCGGCGGTGGCCTGCACGGTGCCGCTGGCCACGGCCGGGGCAAACGTGTTGCTCTCCGCTACTTCCCAGCGGATGGCGGCGTCGCCGCTCTCGTTGGTGGCGGCGGTGTAGCGCGTCCACAAAATGACGTTGGTGGCCGAGGGGTCGAAGCTGGCCACGCCTTCGCGAAAGCCAAAATCGCCGGCGTACACCACGCCGGGCTCGTCGTCTTTGCAAGCGCTGAGCAGGGCCGGCAGCAGCGCTACGCCCCCCGAAACTAGGGCCGTCGAGCGCACGAATTTGCGGCGCGTAATTGAGTTGTCGAAATTAGCCATTGCCAGGAGGGATTAGTACCCGGCAAAGGTGACCGTGGCTTATTAGGCAGAAATTACCGCAGTTTTATGATTTTGGGGATGGTCGAGCTTTTATGCTAGGCGTTGACTAAACTCTTGGTCAAAGGCGGCGAAGTAGCGGCAATTAGCAAGTAGCTTATCGTAGTCAGCTTCGGCCAGCAGTTCGGCGCAGTGGCCTTCGTCGTAGTGCTTGCGACAGCGGGCAGTCGCGTCTTTTAAAAATTTCGCGGGGTCAACAATTGTCATCGGGTCGGCTGGTACCGGGCAGGTGCAATCGTATTTTCTATTAAATGGCGTAATGTCAGCTGCTATCAGCGCCTCCATTGCCTGCACGTTGAGCAGAAACACACTCCTTTGTTCGAATCCCCGATTCATCTTGCGGAAGAAAAGTAGCCGCTCCAGCCGCTTCGGCCGGTCGCTTTCCGGCGCGTCTAGGTCGCGGGTAACTACTATCAAATCCGGCTTTTTAAACCGATAGTTGGCCCGGATGATGTGCTGGAATTTAGGGCTATCCAGCTGCGTGCCTGTAATCTCGGGGCTGATAATGACGAAGCGCACCCGCTCGCCGTAGCGCTTCCCCAGCAGCGCCTGCAAAGAACTGGTATCATTGGGCGACTCGCCCAGCAAACCCACCAAAGAAGTCGATTGTGCCGTCTCGTTCGCCATCGAGTTATTCGGCTTCTGTTTCCTCCAAGTACGAGTAGCGCCAGTAGTCGCTCAGGAAGCCTACTTCCTTCATGTATACGCGGGCCTGCTCTTGCTTTTCCTCCGTCAGCTTGTGAAACTGGGTGCCCTTTTCAGGGTCGAGCGAGCAGACGGTGATGCGGTCGAGTTCATCGGCGCCAAGCATGTCTAATACTTGGGGCGCGTGCGTGGTCATTATTACTTGCTGCGTCTGCGCCACTTCCTTAATCAAGCTCAGTAACTTGGTAAGTTGTACTGGGTGAATGCCAAGCTCCGGCTCTTCCAGAAAGATGATACGGACCGGAATGTGAAGGGAAAATTCGGGCGGCGCGGTTGTCGAGCTTGTAGACGTGGCCCACGGCATCACCAACTGCGAGATGAGGTAGAGCATCCGCTTCGTGCCATCTGACAAAGCTTCAAAAGGTAGCCAACTGGCGGCTACAAAGTATTCAAAAACCAGACCTTTAACTAATGTCTCTCTCTGTGTCAGATTCTCAAAAATTTGGTAAGGCCGGCTGAGCCGAGCTTCTTCAATCGGAGAGTGCTGTTTTAAAAATGGATTGAGAAAAGCCAGGTAAGCCGTGAGTATCCGCTCTGTCAGCGCTTGGGCTTCCGTTGTTGAAGGAGCCGGAACTGCTTTCCCATTTACTCGCTTGGGTCTTTTAGCGTTTACTAGTGCAAAAGCGTTGAATATTTCCCCCACTAGTAAGGGGGCAGCCTCCGGCGACGAATTCAAGGCAGGTTCTAGCCGAATTCTGCCCATTTCACCAAACGCAAATGTTGCCGACGCAGCCACTAGTGGCAGCCCCTTTAAGGGCACACCGTGGTGCGCCAAAATAGGGTAGAGGTGGCGGTAATTCAAGCCCGCTTCTCTTATTGCACTAAGAAAGTCGTCGCTGCTGCCGCTGCTGGCTTCAGCCTGAACCCTGACTTCTAAAGGCGGCGTTGGACCATATTGGGAAATTAGTGGGTCTAGGTCTTGCTCTGGCTCGTGAAAAGTAATTGTCAATCCACCATCGTATCCGCCTAACTCCAATTCACACTCCGCCCCTCGCTCATGAACTTGGTAAGGATGTATTAACTCACTCACCAACTCTATAAATCGGGTTTTTCCCGACCCATTTGGCCCAATAATAATATTCAGTCCCGGCTTAAAAGCTACTTTCGCATCGCGCAAAGGCGGATAGTCCCGCACCCGCACCTGCTTGAGATAGGGCGACACCTCGGCAGCAGGAGTTTCAACTGAATCAGCCATTTTGAAAAGCAGTAAATCTTCTGAGCGAAGGTAACCCGGCCGCCTACGCCAACTCCGGCACCCGCAAATGAGCCAGCATATCGTGCGTCATTTTTCCTAGGTCAAATTCCGGCGCCCAGCCCCAATCAGCCCGCGCCGCCGAGTCGTCAATGCTGGCCGGCCACGAGTCGGCAATGGCCTGGCGGCCGTCGGGCTTATACGTAACCTGAAAGTCGGGTAGCTCCTGCTGAATGCTGGCTGTGATTTCGGCCGGCGAGAAGCTCATGGCCCCTAGGTTGTAACTGGTGCGAAATCTGATGGTTGAGGCGGGCGCGTGCATCAAATCCAGGGTGGCTTTGAGCGCGTCGGGCATATACATCATGGGTAGGTACGTGTCCTCCTTCAGAAAGCACTCGAAGCTTTCGCCGGCCACGGCCTTGTGGTAGATGTCCACGGCGTAGTCAGTGGTGCCGCCGCCGGGCAGGCTCTTGTAGCCGATGAGGCCGGGGTAGCGCAGGCTGCGCACATCGAGGCCGTGGTGGCGGTGGTACCACTCGCACCACTGCTCGCCGGCCAGCTTGCTGATGCCGTACACCGTATTCGGGTTCATGATGGTGACCTGCGGCGTGTGCTCGCGGGGCGTATCGGGGCCGAACACCGCGATGGAGCTGGGCCAGTACACCTGCGGCACCTGGTACTGTACGGCCACGTTCAGCACGTTGAGCAGGCCGTCCATATTCAACTTCCAGGCAAAGGCCGGGTCCTTCTCGGCCGTGGCCGAAAGCAGCGCCGCCAGGTTATAAATCTGCACCGGGCGGTACTGCTGCACCAGTTCTTCCAGGCGATTTTTATCCAGCACATCGAGCAGCTCGAAAGGGCCGCCGGCCAGTGCCTCCGGGTTTTTGGGGGCGCGCACGTCGGCCGCGATTACGGCCTCGGGCGCGTAGCGCTGGCGTAGGGCGGCCGTAAGCTCCAGCCCGAGCTGGCCGCAGGCACCAATAACGAGGACGGTGCCGGGGAGGCCAGTGGCACTAGGCGAAGTTTCCATTTAATAAAAAGCAGAAGGCGGGAAGGGGAGGGAAGTGGGGTACTGCAAAGATACGGCTGGGGCCAGGGGCGAGGTTTGCCCCTAGGGCAAACCAACCCAGGACGGGCGCTATCTTTAGGGCCAATAACCAAGTGCTTACCTCTTGTAATCAGTTTGTTAGTTGCTATGGGTGCTTCTCCGGCCAGCTACGCCCAAGCCCCGGCTTTGCCCTATCGCAACCTCCTTATGAAGCGCGGCGGCATCCGCGGTATCGCCTACGGCGGGGCCTTGCAGGAATTAGAAAAGCAGGGCGTGCTGACGCACATTACGCGGGTGGGCGGCACGTCGGCGGGCGCCATTTAGGCGGCGCTGCTGGCCAGCTACCCGCTGCACCTCTTCGACCAGCTCCAATACCCGCCCGCCTGCCTGCCGCCTGGCACTACCGCCAACCCCGAAACCCTAGGCCTGCGCCTCGACCGCGCCGAGCAAATCGCCCTCGATACCCTGCCTACCGGCCGCCTGGCCCTGGCCCCGGATGACATCCGCGGTTTTTTGTCCTACATCGGAGCGCTCTACACCGTGGCCCTCGAAAACCTCACCCCCGCCCTGCTCAGCGACTGGCCCCGTACCATCAGCATCAACACCATGGGTTTCAGCCCTAAAGTAAAGCGGATTTCGGATGAGCAAAAGGCGCAGCTGGTGGCCAGCGGCCGGGTGGGCGCGCAGGTGTTTTTTGGTAGAAGAAATTAGGCAGAAAAAGCGTTTGTCATTACGAGCGCAGCGCGGTAATCGCACCAAAACGAGCCATCGTAATACGACTGGCGTACTAGCTTCGTCTACTCATTCTCGCTCTGGTGCGATTGCTTTGTTGCACTCGCAAAAACAGGCGCCTCATTATCAACCTACCTACCCATGTACGGAACCCTTCAAGCCGACCTTCAGCAGACGCTGCAAGACATAAAAGACGCCGGCCTCTACAAAAAGGAGCGTGTTATTACCTCGCCTCAGGGCGCTGAAATTCATACCGACGAAGCGGGCGATGTGCTCAACTTCTGCGCTAATAACTACCTAGGGCTCAGCTCGCACCCCGAGGTGCTGGCCGCCGCCAAAGCCACCATCGACAGCCACGGCTACGGCATGAGCTCGGTGCGCTTCATCTGCGGCACCCAGGATATTCACAAGCAGCTCGAAGCCAAGCTGGCCGAGTTCCTAGGTACAGAAGACACCATTCTCTACGCGGCGGCCTTCGACGCTAACGGCGGGGTGTTCGAGCCGCTCTTTGATGAGCGCGATGCTATCATCTCGGACGCGCTCAACCACGCCAGCATTATCGACGGAGTGCGCCTGTGCAAGGCCAAGCGCTACCGCTACACCCACAACGACATGGCCGACCTGGAAAAGCAGCTCCAGGACGCCGTGGCCGCCGGCATGCGCCACCGTATCATCGTAACGGACGGCTCGTTTTCGATGGACGGTACCATCGCGCAGCTCGACAAAATCTGCGACCTCGCCGACCAGTACGATGCCCTGGTGATGATAGACGAGTGCCACTCAATGGGCTTTTTGGGCAAAACCGGCCGCGGCACCCACGAGTACCGCAACGTAATGGGCCGCGTCGACATCATCACCGGCACCCTAGGCAAGGCCCTGGGCGGCGCCATGGGCGGCTTCACGAGCGGGCGCAAGGAAATTATCGAGATTCTGCGCCAGCGCTCGCGCCCCTATCTGTTCAGCAACACGCTGGCCCCGGCCATTGTGGGCGCCAGCCTGCGTGTGCTGGAACTGCTCACCGAAAGCACCACTCTGCGCGACCAGCTCGAAGAGAATACCAAGTACTTCCGCGAGCACATGACGGCCGCCGGTTTCGACATCACGCCCGGCGAGCACCCCATCGTGCCCGTCATGCTCTACGATGCTAAGCTGGCCCAGGAGTTTGCCGCCAAAATGCTCGACGAGGGCATCTACGTGGTGGGCTTCTACTACCCCGTGGTGCCGCAGGGCAAGGCCCGCATCCGGGTGCAGCTGAGCGCCGCCCACACCCACGCCCACCTCGACAAAGCCATCGCCGCGTTTAAGAAAGTGGGCCGTGAACTTGGCACCCTCAAGGACGAGGCCGCCGAAGCGGCGGCGCCCACCGGCCCGCAAGTAGTTGAAAACACTCCCTAGGGCCATCCGCCCCGTAGCTTCGGCTCCCCGCTCCGGGGGCTGGAAGCTATGTATATAAGCTCCTCTGTGCAAATGTTTTAAGGTTTTTCACCGAAGTTTGCCGGCTAGCAGTATCAATACCGCATGTATTGCCACAAAAGATACTAGCGCCCAGAATATCATGAATCGTATCTTTTTAGTTGATGACCACGCCATCGTGCGCGACGGTATCCGGGCCTTGCTGGCGCAGGAGCCCGGCCTGGAGATAGTGGGCGAGGCCGGCCACGGCCAGGAGCTACTCGACCAATTGCCAGCTACGCCGGCCAATATTGTGTTGCTTGACATCAACATGCCCGTGCTCGATGGCCTGGCCACCACCCTGCGCCTGCACGCCGAATACCCGGATATAAAAATTCTGGTACTGTCCATGCTTAACCACGAGCGCTACATTGGGCAGCTTTTCAATGCTGGCGCGCACGGCTACATCCTGAAGAGTGCCGACAAGGGCGAAATTCTGATTGCCATCCAGACGGTAGCCAACGGGAAGCAGTTTTTGTGCAGCGAGCTGGGCTTGGCCATGCTGCACAAAGTGCTGGCGAAAGAGGAGCACAGTGAGCCCGTCGAAAATAAAAAGCCTGGCCAACTGACGCGCCGCGAAACGGAAATTCTGCGCCTGCTGGCCGAAGGCCTGACTACCAGTGAGATGGCCGAAAAGCTATTTACCAGCAAGCGGACTATCGAAACCCATCGCCAGAATATTCTGGAGAAAACGCAAACCAAAAATACCGCCGCGCTCATCAAGCTAGCCATGACCCAGGGCCTGCTCGACTAGCCCCGCCGGCTGCGGGCCGGCCAATGCCAGGAGTAGTATTATTTCAATAAAGCCTTTCGGGTTCCATGTTGCCCAGCTGATTGACCGGCTGGGCAACCCGGAACCCGAAAGGCTTTTTGATGCGGGCCGGGCTAGGTCTGTGGTACCTAGGTGCACGCCCCGCGGTATGTACCGCTTTATCAGGGGGAATATACGTATTGCGGACAACCAATTAGCGCGGTAAGCATAGTAACTGCGTAGAGTACGTAGGTAACTTTACTTATTTATTGAATAAGTGTAACGAACGCGCAAAAATTGAGTATTAAGGCCGGATATTATAGGACGGAAGCGAGGTACATTTGCGTCGAATCCATCAAGTATTGCCGCTCGCTATGGCTGATACCTTTCTACTCCTCGTTTTCCCGATGAGAACGCTAACCATCCACCTAGGTGGGCATCGCGACTGTATGGGACTCAGCTTGCGGGGGAGCTGTACCACGCCCGCAGACGCCGCCCACCTCGAGCAGGCCGTTAACCAGCTACTGGTTCGGGCCGTGCCGCAGGCCTGGATTGATTGCCGCGGGCTGCACTCCTTAAACTGGCTGGGCCAGCAAGCCCTGCTGCAAGCCAGCAGCAAGGCGCGGGTTAACCGCACGGAGCTGTACTGGTGCGGCTTGTCAAAAGAGCTGCTCAGCCAGCTCAAGGCCAGTGGCTTGGGCTCGGAGTTGGCGCTGCGCCCGGCGGCCGATTTCCAGGGACCTCAGTTTCTGATTGCGGGGGCTACTGCCTAGGGGGCGGGCAGGTGGGCTGCCCGGCGCGCCTACCTTCGCGGGCCCAAACCAGTACGCCCGCCTGCTTATGTCGCGCCTCGTTCGCACCCCCGAAACCCAGCATCGCATTCATTTTCAAGACTGTGACATGCTGGGCCACCTCAACAACGCCCGCTACGTCGATTACTTCCTCAACGCCCGTGAAGACCACGTGGCCGAGCACTACGCCCTCAATATGGGCGAGCTGGCCCTGGCTCAGCGGGCGGCCTGGGTTATCACCAAGCACCACCTCAGCTACCTCAAGCCCGCGCGGCAGGGCGTGACGGTGCGCATTCTCAGCCAGCTCATTCACTTCGACAACTCCAACCTGGTGGTAGAGATGCAGATGCGCTCGGCCGATGGCCACCGGCTGCTGGCGCTGCTATGGTCAGAAATGACGTTTGTGCAGCTGCCCGCCGGCACGCGCCTCGACCACTCCGATGCCCTGATGGACATGCTCGATGAGGTCGACGTGCCCCAAATCGACTACGACCCCGACGGCTTTGATGAGCGCGTGAAAGCCGTGCGCCAGGAGCTGAAGAAGCTGCGCCGCACCGCCGGCCAGGAGGAATAAGTACTGGGTAATGAGCGTAATTGGGGTAATAGGTAATGAAAGGACTTATCTTGTTCATTACCTATTACCCCAATTACGCTCATTACCCAGTACTTATTACCCAAGCCATAACGGCATCAAAGACCAGTAAAAAGCCTCCTTGCAGCCAGATGGCGTGGCCGTAGCCCCGCAGCCGCACCGGCGTGATGGGCTGAAGCGCGGGCCGCGCGGCGCGGGCCACCAGCCACCAGCCCACCAGCAGGTAGCCTAGGTCGAGCAGGGCGTTTACTTGAAATATCAGCACCACGTGCTGCTGGTCGAAAGCCGCGTCGAGAGCCGAAAAGCCCGCGGGGGGCGCGCCCGGGTGCGTGCGCAGAATGCCCACGGCCGCCAGCACCGCATTGATAAAGCCCCAGCAGCAGTTCATGAAGTGGAAGTGGTGCGGCACCGTGCGCCGGTCGGTGCGCGGCAGCTGGTAGCCACTACCAATGAGGTTGGCCAGCGCCCACACGCCGAGCAGGGCCAGGCCCCGGCCCAGCAGCAGCTCGCGGGCCTGGTAGGCGGCCAGCCAGCCCGCCACCGGGGCGGCCGTGGCCGCCAGAAGTACTGCGCTTATCATGGGCACAAAGAAACTGCCGAAAGCCCCGCGCCGGGCCCGGCCGGCGGCTCGCCCTAGGTAGCCCACGCCAAAAAATAATGGCTCGAACGTGCACAAACCCCGGCGGCGGCGTACTTTCGCGGCCCCACTCGCCTAGCTTGGGGAGTTAGCTCAGCTGGTTAGAGCGCTACCTTGACATGGTAGAGGTCATCGGTTCGATTCCGATACTGCCCACTTAAACCCCTCTAGCACCTCGTTAGAGGGGTTTTTTGTTTGTATGCCCCCGGTTCTGCCCCCGGTTTAGACTTCGTGCAGTAATTTAAGTAAGCTTCCCGCCGCCTTTTTGGCAACTTGCAACCTAGAGCTATTATGGCAGTTGCCAAATCTTTACTTTACTACTCTGCAAACACCTACTTGTCTCATTATATAAACACTACGTTTTATAATGACCAGCATTTTGTATGGTGCTCTCCTGTATTTGACCCAACACGGCTTGAAGCACAAGACCCTAGGCGCAGAATTCCTAAAAGCTCCTCTCCGCTCAGTATTTACAAAACATATCAAGATGATGTTGCTTCAGGAGATTTGCATAGCGATGCTATCAAGAGAAACCGCCTAGGTCTCAAATCTGGGGCAGCGCATAAACTCAAAGAAGATATTATCGATGGAGATGAATATCAGATGATAAACGATATAGTCGATGCAGCTCTAATTACGGATTTTGCGCCACTTATCTATCTGATTCCTGAGTCTATGGTAGCTAATAAGATTAAGCGCGTCTCCGTTTCTGCGCAAGCTAATCCCTTGAGCACAGAGTACATGGTGGAGAATTTGTTAAAAGGAGAATTTGAAATACTTGTTTTCTAGTAAATATGAATTCTTCACTTGTAAAGGAATATATTGATACGGTTGCTGCATTGAGCAGGTTCGTTCAAAGTAAACGTTTTCATGTCAATGAAGATGTAATTGATATTCTAGAAAGCCCAGTGGCCTTGTCTATAAATGATGAGATAAAGATGCAATATGGGTTAGACTTGGCTTCAATAGAATCTGAAGATAGATTATTGGAATATGGCGAGCATCTTCAAAATAAACTTATTGCTGTAATAAAAGAATCTTATTTTAATTCTTCTTTGAAGGAGGAAATTGAGTTAATAGAGACTGCTCAAGAAGTTTCAAAGGAAGATTATTTAAAAAATAACCTTGACAATGCTTTAAAAAATGAAGGGATAGATGCATTTAGAAGCTATTCAAAGGCAAATAATTTTGTTCGTGCAGTGATAGACTCTATAGGAGTTACAGTGCCAAGTTATTTGTATAGTATAAAGCACCCGGAAAAAATACATCTGATTGATTTAAGGTCAGGAAGCTATCCGGCAGATGGTGTTAAACATTATCTTGTCTCGTCTAAATTGAGAGTCAAAAACAAAGATATCTTTGTTTTGACTGATTTAGTTGAGTCGACTGATAAGCCATTAGAGCTACATGCATGGGGTTGCTTTTTCTTTGAGCAGTCTAATAAGCGGGTTTCATCGCCAATAAGAATGTTTTTGCAGGGAGTTAATGAGTATGGTAATGAAATCAATTTGGAGGGGGTTAAAAAAAGCTTTTTTCTTCAAAGAAAAGTAGAAAATGAAAGCACTTTGTTGCAAGATGGGCTTACATACAAGAAGCTTGGGTACCGCGGCGAGATGATATTGTTCTTTAGCATATCAAAGGCTAGTGGAAATACTATTTTTCAATTTTCTTACATGTTATTACAGGATGAGATTATAGCAGACGTAAAAAAGAGAATTTTTTTATAGTAGAAATGAACCTCAATAACAAATGCAGAGAGATTGCCATTTCTGGATTTGTTATTAATACTGTTGTTATATAACTAAAAAGCCCCGCCGGCACATGCCAGCGGGGCTTTTTAGTTTAGCAGCCTAGGTCACCTGCTGCTCCATCATGTGTAACGCTCAACATCACCATGCCTACCATCTCCTTTGTCTCCTCTGAGGAGCACGAAGCTGCCCTAGCTCGGCTAGAGGCCAAATTCTGCGGCCTACTCAACGCCTACGTGCGCCAGGAAGAGCGCTGGCTCGACACCGAGGAGGCGCTGGAAAAGTCCCGGGTACGCCACCGTGAAACGCTGGAGCGCTACGTGCGGGCCGTGCACCCAGGTACTCAGCAGGAAGGGCGCATCACCTACCGCAAGGTGGGTCGTAAGTGTGAGTACCTGCAATCCAGCTGTATCGACTATGCCCAGCGCAAGCTAGGCTTGCCGTCTCTTACTTAGTGTCGTTATTTCAACGGTATTAGCCCCAGCAAAAAGCGTCGCACCGCCGGCTCTCCAATGCGGTAGTTCTTTGCCCCGCAGCAAGCGTAAGCTATCTCACCGTTGCGCACGAGGTCGTAGGCACTGCGCTCGCTAATTCTGAGTCGCACAGCCAGTTCAGTTACGGTGTATACCTGGTGGTGCTGTTGCTCCTCGAGGAGTAGCTGCTGGCTGGCTTCATCGGTAGCTTCAAGGATAACTCCGTTGGGGTAGATAAATCTGAGCATCATAGGTTCATGGCTTGTTCCCCTGGAACGTACGATAGCTCAGCTAGTACGATACCGGCTGCTCCGTCACCTTTCCGTAGCTTGGCAGCATGAAATATATCCTTGCTCTTCTACTGCTGCTTTCAAGACTAGCCCTTGCTCAGTCTACACCTAACGCTTCAATAGCTAACAGCATATCAGCCAAGTCAACGCAAGCTGTTTCAGTAACCGCTCCTGTGATGAGCGAGAAAGATTATTATAAAATGATGTATGAGCAAGCATTAGCTTCTAGTACTGCTGCTAATACGCTTACGCAATGGACGTTGGCAAGCGTCGCGGGCATTATCGTTTTGGTAATTGGAGGGCAGATATTTTTTAATTACCGCCTGGGCGAGCGAGAGACTGATGCTATACGTTCTGATATGCAGGCGCAAATAGCTGAAGTACAAACAGCTTTATTGCGTAGAATGAGTGAATTGGGGGCGTCTAATATAGCTACTTTGGAAACGAGAGCTGAGGCCATTGAGAAACAGTTGCAAATATCTATTGAGCGAAATGCTCTCACTCATCAAGCTGAAATATTGAAGCAAGAGGGATTGTGGCGTAAAGAGGTGAAGGATATTACAGTACGTCTTAGTGACTACTGGCGTGAATTCAAGCTTATTGAAGCCAAGGAGGAGCTTGCGAAAGGCGAAGCACCTTTTGCATTACGGATGTTCCTAGTTCTTGCCAAAAGACAGGTGAAAGAACCTGATGGCGGTATTGGTTTTCTTTTAAAAGGGCTACCATTCCTCCGAGCGGTTTCAAATTTAACAGCTAAGGATTTAGGACAGATAAATGAAATACTATCCGTTCTTAAAGATAAAAATGAGCAAGTTTACACTCTTTGGAATGACATCGTTCAAAAGATTCCATTAGTATAGCTTACCAAACTATAGCAGCCGAATTAATTCTAGGGCCGTGCTCGGCTGGTCGAGGTAGCGCGGCGTGCTGAGCAGCGTCTGGTATTAGTTGTAAATCTCCCGATGGGAGTACATGGTCAGCGTGATGGCACCGGCCTGATAGAGCTGCCCTAGGGTGCCCTGCTGCTCCAGCTGGTTGAGTAGTTGGATGAGGCGCACGGCTTAGCTGATGTCGGTTTGGCTGTCCCAGTACTCTTCTTTCTTGATGCGCTCGCGTAGGTCCGTGATGTTGGTTTGGGGCGCTGGCAGCGACCGGGCGCCCGATACAAAGGCTGGGCCTAGCTTGGCCGCCATCATGTCCGTCAGCAGGTCGTAGTCAATCGGCGCAGTAGTGGCTTGCACTACGCCACCGGTGCGCACCTGGGGCAGATACATCGCGGAGCTACTCACCACGCCGCCGGCAGCGTAGCGGGCCATGCGCTCGGCAGGCATCGGGTCTTGGTAGAAAGGGCGCCCACCGCCGGCGACGTTCAGCGCCGAGGCCTGCGCCCGCAGCCATGGGTTGCGGTACACGCCCTTGGTGAGAATAATTTCATCGCCTTCAGCCTCAGCACCTAGGTGCTGGCCAGTGCGTCGGCTGAATAAAGGAATGCCGCCCTGTGCGTGGCTGGGCCCGCGAAGCACGCCCCCTTGCTCAAACTTGGCGTTGTCAATAGCTCGAAACTGCGCAGCTGCCGTGGCTGTGGCCGCCGCAATCTCAATGCCGCGTATGATGCTGGCCGCGGGCTCGACGAACGGCGCGGCGGGGCTTTTCAGTATCTGAAGAATAGCCGCCCCTAGGTTGATGACCGCTTCCGCTTTAGCAATCCGCTTGCGCTGCTCAGCCGCCTGCTGCTCTACACGCAGCTTCTGCTTTTCAAGCACTGCCTTGCGAGCAGCTGACACCCCTTCCGCATTCATCTCAGCATCGAGGCGCGCGAGCTTGGCTTGGCTATCGGCATCCTGCAGGGCCGCCAATGACGAGAGCGAGCCACTGACGACGCTGGCTATTTTGGTGATTTGCTGTTGTAGTAGGTCGAGTTGGGCCTGCGCCGAGTCGGCCCGAATCTGCTTGATTTTGTTCTCGGCATCGAGCAGGATGTTGGCCTCCTCCTGGCTGCCCTTGGTCACCAGGGCTAGTCTGGCGTCCTGCTCATCGAGCACGGCCGCAACACGACGGTCCTTGTACTCCTCACTGGCCTGCGCCTGCAACTGCTCGGCCTGGTTGCGACCGGCCAGCATCGCATCAGCCAGCAACGTGTAGTGCTGCGCCTCATCGCTGAACTCCTTCGCGCGGCGCTGACGGTCAGCGTCGGCTTGGCCCGCGTTGAGGTCAGCCAGCTTCTGGCTGGCCTCGGCCCGGATGTGCAGCTCGGCGGCCGTGTTGTCGGCCCGCTGGTTGAGGCTGGCTAGGGCCAACTCGCGCTCGAGGCCGGCGGCCCTGGTTTGCAACTGGTATTCTTCCTCAAGCTGCTCCTGGGTGGCTTCCAGACTCTGGGCGGCGCGCTCCGACTGCGCCTGTTTATTGGCTGCTAGGCTGGCGTTGTTGCGCTCCTGCTCGGCCTGCAACGTGAGTACGGCGGCTTGGCGCTGATGGCTGATAAGCAGCGCGGTGGAGTCGGTTTCGTACTTGAGGTCAATCGCCCGCTTCTGGTCGACCGTGAGTTTTTTCACATTCAGCTCCGCCTCGTACCCGTTCTTGAGCTTGCGCTGCAACAGGTTCAGCTCCTCATCGCTGCCCTCCTGCGTTTTGGGTAGCTGCTTGTTGAGCAGGGCCGCCTCTACGGCTAGGGCCTGGCGTTTGCGCTCGATGCTTTTATCTAGTGCCTCCTGCTCCAGCTGGTAGCGATTGGTGATTAGCTCGTTTTGCTTACCGGCGGCATCTTCTTGAATGTCAGCCAACTCGTTTTCAGCGTTTTTCAACTCCTGGAAACGCTCGCGGCTTACCCGGTCCCGGCCGCCCTCCTGCGCAATCTGGGCCCGCAGCAGCTCTACCCGCTGGCTAGCCAGCTTCGTCAGGGTCGTTTCGCGCTGCATTTCTACTTGGAAGGCCGCCTCATTGGCCGCCTGACGCTGCTGAATGGTATTGAACTCATTGTCGCGCACGTTTTTAAGCCGCTCGACCTGGTTGAGTAGCGTCTTATTGGTGGCAATGTTGTCATCTTCCGCGCGCTGTAGCTCGCGCTCCATCTGCGCCAGGCGCTCGGCCGAGTCGGCTGCCGCGTGCACTTGCTGCGTGAAGGCCTTGGCCTTCGCTGTGGCGTTGGTGATGCCGGTGGTCAGCTGCACCGTGCCATCAACCAGCTTACTAAAATCGCGGTTGCCCACGGCGTCGAGCAGCACGCCGAATGCTTTGAGGCGGTTGCCTAGGTTGGTTTCGATAAAATCTACCAAGTCCGAAAACGCCTGCTTCGGGTCCTCGGCCGCGGCTACCATCTTGCCCCCTAGGTCTACGAAGAGACTGGTGATGCTTCGGGTCACAGCGCCGAGCGCAGCCATTTTGCGGTTTAGGAAGTCGGTGCCAGCCTGCGTCTTCGTCAGGAACGCCACCACGGAGCCCAGCACTACGACAAACAGTCCTAGGCCAGTGGCCAACAGCGCCAGCTTGAGTAGGCCCAGCACGCCCACCTCGGCGGACGTGGCCGCCTTAGCTAGGTTGACGGCGGTGGTGTACTTCTCTTTGGCCCCGCTCAGCACCTCGACGGCCCCACCGAGCACGTTGCTGCTCTGGGCAGCATCGAGCAGGCCCGCGCCTAGGCTCTTGGTTTCCTGGGCCCCTTCCTCGGCCGCGGCCGGCACCTCTTTCAGGGCGTCGGTGGCGTCCTTAATGGACTTCTGGGCCTGGCCAAAGCGGAAGCCAATCTGCGCCACCTGCTCACTGGTGGCCTTGCCCGACTCGACTACCTGCTGCTGCTCCTGCTCCAGCTGCACCAGCGCCGCCGTGGCGGGCCGGATGGCGTCGCCGTAGCTTTTCACCAGGGCGGTAGTGTCTTCGTAGCTCTTGCCCTCCTGGGCGCCGGCCTGGGCAATGCGCTGCTTAAAGCCGACGGCGTCTTGGTCAGCCTGCGCCGCCTGCTCGGCCGTCAGGATACCCGACTTCTGCAGCTCCTCCAGCTTCACTAGCTGCTGAATGAGTGGGGCCAGGCTTTCGCCCTTGGGGTAGTTGCCGACGTTGCGCCGGAAGTCGTTCACGGCCACGCCTCCGCCGAGCAGCGCCTTGTTCACCTCCAGTAGCTCAGCCGTGAGGAGCTGGCCGGCCTCGCTGGCGGTGCGCTCTTCCTTGCCCATCGCGTTGTAGGCGGTGGTGAGCTCGGCGGCCCGAGCCTTGAGCTGGTCGACGGAGCCGGCGGCCGAGTTGTATGCCTGCTGACTGGTGCGTAGCCCCTTCTCTAGCTCGCGCTGGCTGGCGCGCTGCTGATTCAACTCCTCACGCAGCTTCACTGACTGCTGGGCGTACTGCGCATCGCTGAGCTTGCCCGCATCGCGCTCTTTTTTGAGCGCCACCTGGGCGGCCCTAGTCTTCTCGATGTCGAGTGTGACTTGCCCTAGGGATTCTCGAATAAGCTTCTGCTCAGCTTTATACTGCTCAGAATTAATGCGTACTTCGAACAGTATCGCTTCGTTGGTAGTGTTGTCGGCCATAGCCTACAAGTTCCGGTCCAGCTAAGCAGGGCAGCAAATTGAGATAGGCAAAAACGTAACTAACCTGCAAAAAGCGTAACAAAATATCGACCTTGTCGCACTATTAATTACTATGCAGCTACGAAGGCTGAATTACCTTATCAGCAGGAAAAGGCAGTAAGCCTGGATGCTGAATAGCATCAAATAACCTTCTGCAAATATTCTTCAATTGTATAGCAAGGTCAAGCTTATTGCTGCTGGTTGCTTCTTTATTTTGAGAAACTACCTCACTATCGATAAAGAAATACGTGATTCCAAAAAATGTATATTCTTTATCCTTGCCATGATATATATAATTTGTGTGCATGCAATTCCTGTACTTTCCATAGAATTCTAGGAAGGCGCTGTCTTCAGTCCAATTACCAGTATAAAACTTTTTATACAAAGAATACAGCTTATTATATTTTCTTGTTACAGGTACATGGGTTAAATGGTTTCTATAGAATATCTTTTCAATTTTCTGATTATCAGCGTCGGATAAATTATATTTCAGAAGAGTTTTATTTATCTCTTTCAAATCATATTCAAGTAATTCCTTCTTAGTTACTTCATCTAAAAGTTCTTCGCATAAATAAGTAAGGCAGAACTCAAAAGTTGACCAGGATTCAAGGAATAAATTTCTGTAATTGCTGTTGCTTCTCATTTGATAATATTGTTTTTCAACAACGCTGTTAACAAATACATTAAGAATATACCTTTCTTCTTTTGTTACCGGAATAGGTTTTGGCTGTATAATTCTTGCAGATTGTATTGTGTCCCATTGGATATAATATAAATTAAATGTGTGAAGGATAAGCTCAAGAAATGACCTTCTAATGTCATCAGTTGATAGAGGGTGCGAATGTATTTCAGCTACCAGCTTATCAGTCTCCTGTTTGATGTATTCTAAGTCTTCCATGGGAACAAGCTACAAAAAAGCCCCGACTCTTCAGCCGGGGCCAGCGCTAGCCATCAACTACCGCTGACGTCAGGCCAGTCGTATACGTATTCCGGGAAGCCAACAGCCCCGACCTGAGCACGCGTTACCACGCCGTGGCGCAGTTCGATGACGGTGGCCGTATGCGGGCTGCCGTAGCGCAGCACGCACAGCTCAGGGGCGTCAAGCGGTACCGTCATGCCGCCAGGGCCCGGCGCGCCAAAGGCTGCGGCCACCATCTCCAGCGTCATGCCTGGCTCAATACAGTAAGCTGCCAGCTTGCGGCCCATGAGCCGCCCGTAGTTCGTGCACAGGGCCTCTTTCCAAGCCTCATGCCGCAGCGCAGCATCGAGTGCCTGGGCCTCCGTGGCCAGGCGCAGCTCCTCGGCCCAATAGCCCCACTGGCGGGCGTGCTGTTGGTCGGCCGCGTTATGCTCCAGCAGGCAGGTGAGGCGCAGCACCTCGGCGGGTGGCTCGTCGGTGATGTCGCGCCCCTCCTCGACAGCTTGGTTAAAGTGCTCGGCCAGCCGTAGCATAAAGGCCTGCTCTCGGCGCTGCTGACGCGCCGTGCGCTCGGCCTCTGTCAATAGTGCCGGCGGGCTGACGGGGGTGGGTGTCGGCCTTGAGGAATGGGGTGTTAGCGCTGACGGGGTAGAGGTGCGGCGCAGTTTCGCGAGTAACCAGGTAAGAGGATTCATAGACTGGATGAGGGTAAAGCTTCAGGTTTTCTCAGGTAGTGACGGGCTGACGGCACCCCGTCAGGCAGCTAGTGACGGGGCGTCAGCGTCGGGTGCTAGCTGCTCCCGTGCGGCGGCCTGTCGAAGCAAGTAGCGCAGCGTGGTGGTGCTCACGCCGAGTTCACCGGCCACTACTCTGCGCACCCGTGCACGGGGCCAGTACGGCCTGATTCTAGCCAGCTCAGCGCACCGACGGGCGGCGCGGGTCACATCGGCAGCGGTGTAGCTGATGAATGGCATAGGGCACATGCTAAGCTGCCTGGGCGTGCTCGTTCGGTGGTGCAGGTGCTTCGCTGGGCTCAGCCGCCTGCCTGAGTAGGTAGCGCAGCTGCGTAGTGGCTAGGTTCATCTCTCGTGCCACTAGGGCGCGCACTCGCGATTGTGGCCACGTCGGGCGCTCCTGAGCCAGTTCGGCGCAGCGCTGGGCTGCGCGCTGCACGTCAGCGGCGTGAAAACGGTGCTGGTACGGATTGAAAACGGGCGTGCGCATCAGTGCGGGCCAGGGGCAAGGCTGACAGGCTGGGGCGTCGGGTGACAAGTGACGGGGGGAAGCGACAGCAACAGGGGTAAGCATGCAGGACGAGGTGAGAAAAGCGTAGTATCGCGGTAATGTGCTATGAACTAGAATATCTGCCCTTTTTAAGGACTCCGAAAACTCCGATTTTGCTCCTTTTATACGACTCGGAAAACTCGGATTTTGGGTGTCGTCATTTGTCGTCATTACTACCCAAAAACATGTCAACAAATGTCAACAGGGGCAGTAGCTGACAGGGCTTGCGCATGGCTCACTATCAATGTGTTGCAAAGAGATTGAGGAGAGGCCTAACACAGGGTCCGAAATAGAGCTGACAGGGTCGTGCACCCCCCTTTTAGTGTGCGGTACTGTGCGGTATCGAGCGGGTGTCAGCCCTTTTTAAATGTGCCATCTGTTCCACTTTGGGCCGATAGCGCCCTTTTTAGGTGTGCAGCTGTGTGCATAAACCATGGGCTGACGTAGCTGCTAGGTCCTTTTTAGGGTGTCCAGCTGTGTCCAGTTCAGCGCTCTTTTTTGCTGTGCCATTTGTGCCATTTTCGTGCGCTTGCGCAGTGCGTGGCCCTTTTTAGAGTGTACGGCTGTGTACGGTATCGCAGGCTGACGCAGTGGGTGTCAGTACTGACAGCGCCGCCCGTCAAGGCTGACGGACGGCGTGTCGGACTGCCTAGGCGGCCTGACGGACGGGCGGCCCCGTCAGCACGTCGAGTAGCTGCGGGTGATAACCTAGGTACTGGTACAGCGCCTTTTCATCAATGGTGATAGGGCCATGCTCAGGCAGCTGCTGGGTGAACGGCCGCGTCACTTGCTCCATAACTTCAGCTAGCGTGCGTGTCGAGCCATTGGTGGCCTTCACCAGGTTGCGCCACTGCGTCAGCGTCGTGGCCAACTGCTCGAAGTAGGCGCGGGCCTGCTCCTTGCCTTCCCAGTTCATCGTGTACCGGTCGATGTACTGGCCGTAGTCGAGGCCGTAGCCAATCATCTGCCCTAGGGCGATGTAAGGCACGTCGCTAACCTGCGGGATGGTGCGGTAGGCCGCTTCTAGGTCAGCTATGGCCTCAGCCAGCTGCTCGGGTAGCTCGTGGCCTTTCAGGCTGATGCCGGCCATGGTGTCGGCCTGAATGCGCTGCTTGCCCTCCTTGGTGCGGGCCAGGTCGTAGCGAGCCTGCAGGCCGGTGTCCGCGGCTATTAGTTGCTCGAACAGGCGCCCGCGGTAGATGTCGAGCAGCTTGGTGGTATCGAGCGAGAGGGGCAACTCGTGCGATTTGAGGAAGGCCTTGTAAGCGGTGGCCGCCGTAAGGAAGTCGGTGGCCGCCGTACGGGCGGCCTGGTTTTCAATTTGGGTTAACATGGGATTAGGGTTAGAAAAAGGGTGAAAAATGATGTTAACAATTGTTAACAGGGGTAAGCATTGACAAGGCTCATAATCAGCGTGTTGTTACTGATTTTGGTGGTAGCTGCTCGGCGGGCCGACGGATAGGCTTTTGGGGGGGTGTCAGCCAGTTCAAAAGTGGGTGTTTGGCGACAAGGTGATAGGGCGGCCGTTCAGACTCCAGTCGGCCGGTAACTGCTCAGCTGACGGGATGTCGTCGAAGCTGTTAGGCGTGGCCGTGCGAATCGTATTTGGTTGGTAGTCAGTAGGCGTCAAGGCTGACGTGGGCACCCGTCGCATGTCGTCACGGGCGCGCAGTTCGGCGTCGGTGAGGTAGAACTGCTCGGCTTCGCGGCAGTCGAGCGGGCTGCGGTCATTGACCAGGTAGCGGGCTGACTTCCAGTCGTAGCGCAGGCGCACGTCGGGGCGGTCACTGTCGAGGCCGATGCTGCCGGGGAAGCCCACCAGCTTGTGGCTTTTGACCTTGTGCAGGTAGATGCCTACTTCGCTGCTGAGCTCGCTGCGGCTACCTAGGTGGCGGTAGGGGCGGTACACGGCGCCGATGACGTGGGCCATGTTTTCCCACGTCTGGCCGCCGGCAATGCTGGTGCCGTCGGGAATGGGCCGAGCGGTGCCGAACTTCATGCCGTCGAGCCGGCGCGGGTGGGCCGTAATGCTCAGGCTCTGCTTGGTGTCCACGGTCCAATCGGTGAGCTGGCCCAGCACGTTGACCAGGTAGGGCTCGTAGCCGCCCAGCGCAGCCATGGCCGAGTGGTCTACTTTATTCCAGGGGTCGAGCAGGCAGTGGCTGACGCCGAACTTGGCCACGGCGGCCTCGAAGTAGCTCAGCAAGTCAAGTGGGGTGCGGCCCTGGCCCTTGCCCGGATACACCACGATGAAGTGCTCGCGCACGAAATCACGGGCCAGCTGGTAGCGGGCGAAGGAGAGGTGGCTGCTCAGGCTGCGGTCGGGCTGCTGGCCGGTCAGGGCGTGAATCAGCTGGTCGTAGATGTGCTCGGCCGGCATGTTCTCGGGCGAGAAGATGGCCGACTTACGGCCGGTGAAGGTGGCGCGCAGCAGGAGCAGTTGGTAGAGGAATTCTGTCTTGCCGTCACCAGGCCAGCCTGTCCACACGTTGCAGTAGCCCGGCATCCATTTAAAATGCTGGTCGAGCTCCGGAATGTGCGTGGTTTCGCCCTTCACGCGGCCGTGGGTGTAGTCGTGTTCCATCCGACCCCAGGTAGCCTCATCGAGGCGCAGTAGGGCGCTGGCGGGGTCAACTTTGGGAGGCGGGGGCGCGCCGCCGGCGGTGAAACCGCCCATGCCGTCAGTGAGTGCCATAAAGCTGGGCAGTAGAATAATGTTGAGAAAGAGGCCCCTTGCCGTAGCGCTGGGCCATCTGCGCGAGCAGGCCGCGCACGTGCTGTACTAGGTCGGTATGGGCCGCGGGTGGGGCCACCGTGGGCGCGGGCAACGTAGCATGCTGCGCGTATGCAGCCAGGGCGGGCGTTAGCGAGCGCTTCGCTTGTGCGACGCCGGCCTGGTGGCCCCGCACGTAGCCGAGGCGGTACACGGGGTCGGCTTCGCGGTGAGCCAGCAGCTGGGCGGGTGTCAGACGCCGCAAGTCCACGGGCGCCGGCGGCAGGCTGGCCAGCACCGCCTGCTCGTATTGCTCGACGGCTGTGAGCAGCGCTTCCAGGTCCTTGACGTGGTCCATGGTGCCGGCAGCGTAGCGCGCGGCGGGGTCGAGGCGCTGCACCTGGTTTTGGGCGTAACGATTGAGACGTAGCAGCACCTGGCGCAGGCCGTGGCCAGCTTCGTCGAGGTCGGGCGGAATGGGGGAGGGCGTGACGGACATAAACGATAGGGGCAGGGTAGAACTAGGGTTTGGCGTAGGTGGCGCGGAACTGGCGGGCGCGCTCGGTGGCCTCAGCCTGCTGGCGGGCGCGCTGCTGAGCTTCGAATTCTTCGTTCACCTCGAGCTCCAGCGAGATGGGTGGGCCGGTGGTAGTCGGTATGGCCGTGGGGCGCGTGGCGGGCAGCCGGGCCTGCTCTGCTTGCCACTCGGCAAAGTCGCGGGGCGTGCCCCCGTGCTCGACTCCCTGCCAGTTGCCCATGATGGCCCGCTCCAGCATGAGCACGGCAAAAGCTTCGGGGTACTTGGCCAGCTTTTTTAGCATCAGCTCGAAAGCCGAAAGATTTTTGCCCGCCTGCTTGGTATTGGTGGTGTAGAAGGTGCGCCAGGCCTCGGCGAAGTCGGCCCCGTCGAAGGGGGGCGGTAGGGCAGCAATTCCTTCGTGACTGGCTCCCTTCGTGCTGGGCTTTTTAGTAGCTGGCTTTTTACCTGATAAAGAATCGGGAGCGGTGGCGGCGCTAGCCGCACTACTACTCTCTTTTTCTTTATCTATATTAAGGGTATCAAAATTTGATGGGTTCTCTGATGGGTTTAGCTCCCCAAAGGCGTCAGATTTTGATGGGTTTACTGAATTGCCCGACCTAAACCCGTCAGATTTTGATGGGTTTACGTGTGATAAGGCGTCAGATTTTGATGGGTTTAAAAGCTGGTAAGTAGTGGCTGCGTTGCGCCCAGTTCCGCCCGAAGTGGCGCTCAGTAGCCCTCCTGCTACTAGCTGCGCTCGGCAGTCCTTCATCGTATTAATCGAGAAGCCGCACACGGCCGCCACGTAGGGGTCGGGCTTGGCAAGCTCTTCCGGCCAGCCAGCTAGATTAGCTAGGTGTAGCAGCTTCAGGTAAAGCCGCGTGGCATTACCCGAGAATGCTTGCACATGGTCGCGCTTCTCAAAAAAGACGATGTAATCGAGGTAGGTCACAGGGTAGGGCAGGAGGCAGCCTGTTAGGCCGCCGAGGCGGTCATAAGGGGTGCGTTGGTGGCGCTGGCCACGGGTGTCAATACCGCTTGCTCAGCCAGCAGCACTGTGCCTGTTTCTTCTACCCAAGCCAGCGCTCGGCTTAAGCGCAAGTGTGCCTGCGCCGTTATTTTATCGGCCAGCGCGTCGCGCAGAATGTCGGCTAAGTAGCAGTAATCTACCAGGCCCAACTCAGGCGTATCGCCCCAATTTGACCAAGGGCAATCACCATCTAGTATCGAGACTACCTCTTGCAACGGCGTCATCGTTACCAGCTCGACAAAGGCCTTTGGAAAGCTGAGGTGCCAAATGATTTCTTCGCCGTACTTGGCTGCTGAGCCGTTATGTTTCTCGGCCAGCTCTTCTGCTCGGTCGTCAGCTAAATCGACGCGGCGCACAAATTCATCACACAGTAAGCGAGCGCAGGAAAGAGCTGGGGTAGCGGGGGTGGCGTGTAGGGCAATCATGGGTGAAAAAGGTTGAGTGAGGGGTGAGAAATTGGGCAAAGGCGTGGCCAGGCTAGCAGAGTCAGCCGAGGTAAAATCCACAAAATCAAAGGTGTCAACTAGGCGCGTCGCCTAGGAACTCACGTACAGCTAGCTCGCTGACGCGGTAGTTCTTCTTGCCGGCGCAGGTGTAGCGTAGCTTGCCTTGGCGGATAAGCTCGCCAGCTGTGCGCTCGCTGATGTCGAGGCGCTGAGTAACTAGGCCACCGTACGGACGGGTAGGGTCTGGCTCGCCGCTCAGTCGGTAGACCACCGCGAGGGCAGCCTGCTCGACCTCAGCAGCCAGGCGGGCGCGCTGCTCATTTGCCAGTAGGACCTGCACTAAGGGCGCGTCCTGCAGCTCCAATACGCCGTTGGCCATCGTGAAGCGCAGCACTGGCAGGGCGGGCGTGGGCAGCCCTGCCACCTCGATGGCAGGGGCAGCATCGGCTGCTCGGCGGTTGAGACGCGTGGGCTGCATGCAACTAGGCGGCTTGAGGAATGGTGGCCAGCGTCTGGGCTGCCTCAATTGTACCCGAATCCTTCGCTTTAGATAGAGCTAGGCGTACGGCAGGGTGCGAAGGCTTGCCAGCTTTAAGAGCGAGGCTGACAGCCTGCTGAGTAATGCCTAATTCCTGCGCAATTTTCTTGACACCACCATGGGGTACAAGGGCTCGAATATTCTGGCCTTCTGTTTTCATGTGCTTGAATTTGCTTATCTTTGCATTAGTAATTACAAAGATACAAGTAATTTCTAAATTCACAAGAAAATTCAAGACATTACCTTGCAAATGCTACAGATTAATGAGATAGGTTCTATCAGTGAGCGTATTATGAAACTAGTAGAACACTTCTGCCAAGGTAATAAAACAGCATTTGGGCGTGCTGCTGATATTCAGTCAGGTGTTTTGGCTGGTATAGTTGGTGGTAGAGAAAGTAAGCCAGGCTTCGAGATTTTGCAAAAGCTATTGACAGCATATCCTACAGTCAATCCTACGTGGCTGCTTTTTGGACGTGGTCCTATGATTAACGATGGAGAGTCTCAGGCAGAGTTTATTGCAACAAGTAATGACAAGGTTGATGACCTTTTTTCTGTCGTGCAAAAGCAGATGGGAATATTTCTGGATTTACTCCCTTCAGACCAATCTAAAAAGCTTAAAGATGGATTAGAGAAGGGAGGGGTACCATTAACTAGGAAACCATAGTTTACTGTTCTCATGGAGCTCATCTTCCGCCAGCGCCTGGACCGCCCCGACAAGCTGGGCCGCGCGGCCATCTTTGGGGACCTTCACTGGGCCGGCGGCCACCGCTGGAAGATGCCCACGGGCGTCAAGGTGCTACCTGCCCACTGGCAGCCCACCAAAACGAAGCGCATCCATACCAGCGCCGAGAACAGCGCCCAACTCAACCTACGCCTGACGCGCCTGCTCACGGCTGTACAGGGCGTGTTCACCACTGCCGAGGGCCAAGGCAAGCCTGAGGCTAGCGTTACGCAGGCCGAGCTCGAGGCTGCCCTGGCGGCCGTGGGCGCCGGTAGTCAGCGCCGAGCCAAACAGGTGCAGGCTGAGGCCATAGCGGCGGCCGATGCCCCGATGAAGGATACCGCACCGTGGGCCGAGTTCGAAGTACGCTGGCGGGCCGAGAACGAGCACCTACTGGCCGATAGCTACCTGCGCATGTACAGGCAGGTGGTGAGCAGTCTCACGGAGTTCGACCCGAAGCTGCGGCTGGCCACGCTCACGCGCGAGCGTCTGGCGCAGTACGTGGCCTGGCTCTTTGCTGATGGAAAGCGCGAGTCGACGGTGCAGCGCCACTACATCTTCTTGCGCGAGTGCCAGCGCATGGCCGGCCGAGTAGTGCCCAAGTGGCTCGGCAAGTTCACGGTGCGTCAGGGCCGCTCGCCCGCCCTGCGCCGGGTCGAGGTGCTGGCGCTGGCCGCCGCCACCGACCTGCCCACCGACCTACTGGCCGAGCGCGATGCTTTCCTGCTCCAGCTGCTGCTGTTACTACGCGATGTGGACCTGCGCGCCCTCAAGCCGCACCACGTCAGCGCCCACGACTTGCCCGGCCACGGCCCAACGCTGTGCGTCGAGCTCTACCAGCAGAAAACCAGCGAGCCGGTGCTGGTACCGTTGCCGCCGGCGGCCGCGGCCATCTGGCAGCGCTACGGTGGCCAGCTCAACCTGCCCACCCAGCAGGAACGTAACCGCCGACTCAAGGTGCTGGGCCAGGCTGTCGGGCTGGAGCGCGAGTTCGTGGAGGTGATTTTTGCCGGTAAGAACCGCAGCGAGCAGGTGCACCCGATGTGGCAGGTGCTCACCACGCATACGGCCCGGCACAGCGGCGCCGGGCTGCTCGTGTTGGGCAGCGAAGGCGACCAGACCCTGAAAGAGATTGCCCTAGGCCACGTCTCGGCCAGCGTCTACGGCTACGATACGCTAGAGCGCTACGGCCCGCGGCTGCTTGATGCCTGGGCAGCTGCCCTCGGCTCGTTAGCGGTAGCCGAGCCGGCGCAGCTAACGAGCGCGTAAGAACTTACAAAAGCCAATAAGAGTCAACTTTCATCAAAGCAAAGAAAATCATGTTCTACCATTTCGCAGACCTGTTTTTTCAAGGCAGGTCGGTTCGCTTAATCAGGCCCGACTTTGGGCAGCCAGCTATCAATAAAGACTTGGCTGATGTAGCTCGCTTGGCAAGGCTGGAAAACAAGGACAGGGCTGTTTTTATCCTTGGCCCCTATGGCTCACATGATTCATTTAATACATTCCGTAACCAAGCTGAACATGATTTCTGGCTGAGCTTCGCTAAGGAAAATGACATCAGTCACGGCGCCTATGACTGGGTTCGGTCCTGGGCTGACCTACCAGGTGAGGAACCTGCTACCGGGGGCGAAACTGACCGGGGGCAGAAGTGAAAATTGCCCCCGCTTTTTTAGTAGAACGGTGCCGAAAGTTGCAGCTAGTTCAGTGCTTGCCCTGCCCAACTACTCAGAAACGCACTTCTGGCAGCATTTAGCCGCACCGTCCGGCAAATGCTTGAGCACGATACTGCCCACCCTGCAAACGCCCTTCGGCCTCACGCCGGAGGGCGTTTCGTTTTTAGCTCCGTTGCAAGGCGCTGAAAGCTGAAAACTAGCTAGGGGCCAGCCGGCGGCCCGGCTTTTGCGCAACGCCATATGCGGCCGCCCACGCCGCGTACTGCCGGCTTAGCAGCCACCCACCCACCGCTAGCACCACGCTGCCCGACCCCAGCGTGCTCCACCAGAAGTAGGCCGCCGGAAAAAGGCGATAGGTGCTTTCGACCACGAAAGTGGCGTACAGGCCCGTGACCGACACGCCCATGCCCAGGTAGTGCCACCGCAGCCACGCCGGAATAGCCGCCCGCCCCACGGCGGCCCCTACGCCCAGCAAAAGCGCCCCGGCGCTGCCCACGGCGCCCCAGTGCACCAGCCCAAACCGCCCAAACAGCGTGTAGATGCGAAAAGCCGTTAGCAACACCACGCCCATGCTGCCCACGTAGGCCCAGCCCAGGCGGCGGTGCGCCCTGGTGGCCTTGGGCCGATACAAAACGGCTGTGCCAGTAACCAGCGCGGCCAGCGCCGCCAGCAGGTGCAGGGTACTAACCGGCGAGAACAGCAAGAAAGCCATGCACCCTGGTACCGCCCCGGCTAGCAGCAAGTTGCCGCGGCCGGGCGGGCCCTAGGTCCCCATAAACCCGGCCCGGCCAGCAAAGTAGCCGCCACGCAGATGGATACCGCCGGGTAGCCGTTGCCGGCTAAAACAAGCGGTGGCCAACTGGCTGCGAGCCTGGTGCCGGGGCCTAGCGCCCAGTACTAAAAGGCCGGTAGCCAGCACTGATAGCTCCTAAAAAAGAGCCCGGCTTCCGCTTGGAAACCGGGCTCTTTTTAATGAAAAAAAGAAGGGCGCGGGGCACTTACATCTTGCTTTTCACTTTGCGCTTGTCCGAAGACATAGTGCTCTTCTGTTTTTTGCCCTTGGTCATGCCTTTGTCGCTGGTGGGCGTAGTGTTGTCGATAGCGTCGGGTGCTCCGGTGGCGGGCAGCCCGCGCGTGTTGTCGGTGCTATTGGGGCTGAGCGCCGGGGCAGCGCTGCTGGGCGTCAGAACTGCTGCGTTGCGGGGAGCGCCTTGGGTTGGGGTGGTTTGGGTCGGGGTGGTTTGGGCTTGCGCCACGCTGATGCTGCACAGGCTGCCAGCCAGTAGGAGGGCTAAGATTTTCATAAAATAAAGTAGGAGGTGGAAGCAATTGTACCCTAAAAGGGAGCGTAAGGTTGTGCCACAGCAGCAGTCCTGACCTTTGGCGGTAGTAACTTGGGCGCGCCTCAGCAGTTGTTTAACCGACGGGCCTTTTACCGCCACAGTAACTTCCTGAGGGCGTTGCCGTTTGCTTTTACACCAAGTTTTCTTTCTTTTGTATGAATCCTTTAGTTGACATCCGCCGCCTGGACCAGAGCCTTTGGCTCGATTTTATTAGCCGCAAAGTGCTCACCAACGGTGAGTTGAAGCGTCGAATCGACGAGGATGCGTTGCGCGGCGTCACTTCTAACCCCGCCATTTTTGAAAAGGCCATCGGCGGCTCGGCCGACTACGACGATACCATTAAGGAGCAGGCCCGGCAGGGCAAGTCGGCTGAGGACATCTACGTGGGCCTGGCCGTGGCCGATGTGCAGGCCGCCTGCGACCTGTTTCGCGAGCTCTACGACAGCCACGACAACTCCAGCGATGGCTACGTGAGCCTGGAAGTATCGCCCAAGCTCGCCAATGACACCGAAGGCACCATTGCCGAAGCGCGCCAGCTTTGGAAGGCGGTGGACCGGCCCAACGTGATGATTAAAATTCCGGCCACGCAGGCCGGGCTGCCCGCCATCCGCACAGCCATTTCGGAGGGCATCAACGTGAACGTGACGCTTATTTTCGGGCTTGACCGCTACAAGGCCGTGACCGAAGCTTTCATCGGGGGCCTCGAGGACCGCGCCAAAACCGGCCAGTCGCTCGAGCGCATCGACTCGGTGGCCAGCTTTTTCCTGAGCCGCATCGACGTGCTGATTGACCCGCAGCTAGAAAAATTCGTGACCGAAGGCGGCGAAAAAGGCCAGCTAGCCGAATCGCTGGTGGGCGAGGTAGCCATCGCCAGCGCCAAGCAGGCGTACCAGATGTACAAAGAGATTTTTAACGGCGAGCGCTGGCAGAAGCTAGCCGACAAAGGCGCCAACACGCAGCGTCTGTTGTGGGCCAGCACCGGCAACAAAAACCCGAAATACGACGACTTGAAGTACGTGGAAGGCCTCATCGGCCCGAAAACGGTGGACACGGTGCCCGTCGAAACGATGGACATCTTCAAGGAGCGCGGCAAATCGGCCGACACGCTGGAGCAGGACTTGGAGAAGGCCCAGCAAGTGCTGCGCGACCTGCCCAAAGTGGGCATTGACCTCAACGCCAGCACTCAGCAGCTCGAAGACGAAGGCGTGCAAAAATTCATCGAGCCCTTCGGTAAGCTGATTGACTCGGTAGAAAAGAAGCGCAAGCAGGCCGTTGAAGGCGCAGAAGAGCTGAAGAAGGTTTCGTAGGTTGAAGCAAAGAAAGCCCCGGTTTGCGCCAGCGCAAACCGGGGCTTTCTTATGTCCGGGTAGCAGCGAAAACTAAGCTCCTAGGGGCTTAGTGTGCCGTCTGACTACCTGGCGTATGGGCAACGCCACGAAGCCGCCCGCGATGACCAGCCAGTACTTTGCGCGGGCCCGGCATCAGGAAGCGGGTTGGGCGGCCACCGCCAGCACCGCCTCCAGCACGTCGCGGGTGTTGCTGAGGCGGGGCACCTTGCGCTGGCCACCTAGGGGGCCCTGGCGGCGCAGCCACGCCTCGAAGGTGCCAGCGGGCACTAGGTGCACGCGGGGCGGGCCCAGGGCCAGGTCACGGTGGCGCTTGGCGTCGTAGTCGGAGTTGAGTTGGCGTAGCGTGTGGTCGAGCACCTCGGCAAAGCGCCCTGGGTCGGCGGGCGGCGGGCCGGCGCACTCCACGGCCCACTCGTGGCCGCCCCGTGAGGTGGCGCCCACCCCAAAGTAGATGGGCGCGGCCGTGAAGTCGCGCACCTGCACGCCGGTAGCCCGGGCGGCCGCCGTGATGGCGGCCTCGGCGTTTTCAATCACCACCTCTTCGCCAAAGGCGTTGAGAAAGTGCTTGGTACGCCCCGTGATGCGCACCCGGTAGGGCCGCAGCGAAGTAAAGCGCACGGTGTCGCCCACCAGGTAGCGCCACAGCCCGGCGCTGGTGCTGATGACCAGCGCGTAGCTCGGGCCGATTTCGACGGCCTCCAGCGGCACGGCGCGCGGGTGGGGCTTGTCGAACTCGGCGGCGGGCAAAAACTCGTAGTAAATGCCGTGGTCGAGCAGCAGCAGCAGGTCGGGGGCGCCGGGCTCGTCTTGCAGGGCGAAGTAGCCCTCCGAGGCATTATAAATTTCGAGGTAGCGCATGCGCGCGCTCGGAATGAGCTGCTGAAACAGCTCGCGGTAGGGTCCAAACGCTACCGCGCCGTGCAAAAACAGCCCTAGGTGGGGCCACACCTCGGCAATGTGCTCGGCGCCGGCCAAGGCCACTACGCGGCGCAGCAGCACTATCATCCAGGTGGGCACACCGGCCAGCACGCGCACATCCTGGCGCAGCACGTGGCGGGCCACGCGCTCGATTTTCTCCTCCCACTCATCGAGTAGGGCCAGCGGCAGCGGCGGGGTGCGCAGGTACTCGGCCCAGCCCGGCAGGCTCTGCATGATGAGGGCCGACACGTCGCCGGCCCGCGCCGGCCCGAAGGGACTAGGGCCGTGGGTGCCGCCTAGGCTCAGGGTTTTGCCCTGCAAAAGCCGGTGCTGGGGGTAGAGGTGCGTGCTGAGGGCCAGCATGTCGCGCCCGGCGCGGTAGTGGTTGTCGTGCAGCGCTTCGCGGGTGAGGGGGATGAACTTGCTGCGGGCGTTGGTGGTGCCGCTGCTCTTGGCCTGCCACTGCGGGGCCGGGCCGGGCCACAGCACGTCGGGCTGGCCGCGCAACACTTTCTCCAGCTCAGGATACAGCTGCTCGTAGGTGCTCACGGGCACGCGGGCCGCAAACTCCTGGGCCGGCAGCCCGGCCGCGTAGCCGTAGCGGCGGCCCCAGGCCGTGCCCTGCGCCCGGCCCAGCAGGTAGCGCAGCACGGCGGCCTGCAACTCGTGCGGTTGCTGGCGCACCCGCGCCAGCCTAGGTAGGCTGGTGAGCTGGGTAGCGGCGGCAATGGCAAGGTCGAGCACGGGGTAGAAAAACTTGATTAACGCCTGTCATTGCGAGCGCAGCGAAGCAATCGCACCTGTTCGGCTCGTTGGCAACTCGTTCTGATGCGATTGCTTTGCTGCGCTCGCAATGACAGCCGCCTTTGCATACTTGTCTTCTATTCAAACACCTTGCGTTTGAACTCGAAATTCTTGCCTAGGTACACGCGGCGTACGGTTTCGTCGGCGGCCAGCTCTTCGGCGGTGCCGGCTTTGAGGAGCTTGCCCTCGAAGAGCAAGTAGGCGCGGTCCACGATTTCGAGGGTCGAGTTCACGTCGTGGTCGGTGATGAGCACGCCGATATTCTGGTTTTTGAGCTTGGCCACGATGCCCTGGATTTCTTCGGTAGCGATGGGGTCTACGCCCGCAAAGGGCTCATCGAGCAGCACAAATTTGGGGCTCACGGCCAGGGCGCGGGCTATTTCGGTGCGCCGCCGCTCGCCGCCGCTCAGCACCTTGCCCAGGTTCTTGCGCACATGGCTGAGGCTGAATTCTTCGAGCAGCTCCTCCACCTTGTCGCGTTGGGCTTTTTTGGGCATGGTGGTCATTTCGAGCACCGACAAGATATTTTCCTCCACGCTTAGGTCGCGGAACACGCTGGCTTCCTGGGCCAGGTAGCCCATTCCGCGCCGCGCCCGCTGGTAGATGGGCAGGCGGGTAATATCCTCATCATCAATATAAATGCGGCCCGAGTTGGCTTTCACCATGCCTACCATCATGTAGAAGCAGGTGGTTTTGCCAGCGCCGTTGGGGCCTAGCAGCCCCACGATTTCGCCCTGCCCCACGGAGAGCGACATGTCGTTGACGACGGTGCGGGCTTTGTATTGCTTGATGAGGTGCTCGGCGCGAAGAATCATAACGGAGGCAAAGGTAAAACGTAGGTAGGCAGCCCTGCCGGCTCTGGCCCTAACGCCGAGCGGCGGCCTATCATGCCCTCTCGCTCGTCTTGGTCGCTTTACGTGCTGGCCGCGCTCTTTGTCGGCGCGGGGGTGCTGCATTTTCTCCGGCCCGAAACTTACCTGCGCATCATGCCGCCCGCGCTGCCCGCGCCCCGGCTGCTGGTGCTGCTGAGCGGCGCGGCCGAGGTGGCGGGCGGCCTAGGGCTGCTGGTACCCGCCACCCGGCGCGCGGCCGCCTGGGGCCTGCTGGCGCTGTTGCTGGCCGTATTTCCGGCCAATATCTACATGCTGCAACTAGCCGGGCAGCTGCACCTGCCGGCCTGGGCGCTGTGGGCCCGGCTGCCGCTGCAACCGCTGCTGATGTGGTGGGTGTGGCGCGCGGGCCGCTAGGTAGGTAGCGGCGGGGCTTGTGCAATTGCGCGGCCATCGGCATCAGCAGGAATAGATGTTCACTTATTTCCCCCTGCTGCTGCCATGAAAAAAACTTTTCTCCCCTTGCCCGTTCTGGTTGGGCTGCTGGCCCTGGGTAGCCCCGCGGCGCTGGCTCAGCCGCACCAGCCCGCGCGAGTGCACCTAGGGGCCCCGGCTGCCCGCACCCGCACCCTGAGCGGCCGCGTGCAGGACGCCTACGGCCAGCCCCTGCCCGGCGTGACGGTGCTGCTGCGAGGCACCCAAACGGGCACCGCCACCGATGCCGCCGGCCGCTATACCCTGGCCGGCGTGCCCGCCAAGGGCGCCGTGCTGGTCTTCAGCTTCGTGGGCTACGTGACGCAGGAGCGCCCGGCGCCGCTCAAAACACCGGTGCTGAACGTGGTGCTGCGGGCCAGCCAGGAGGCGCTCCAGGAGGTGGTCGTCACGGGCGTTGCCCCGTCGGTGCAGCGCAGCCAGGCTTCGTATAGCGTGAGTACTGTGACAGCTGCTCCTCTGGAAGGCCGGGTAGCGGGCGTGGCCATCAGCAACACCGAACGAAAGCCCCGGCGAGCTAAACATGCGCCCGCAGCGCCGCAGCCAGCTGGCGCTGGCTACCTGGCCCCGGCGCCTGCTCTAGGCTACCCCGCCCGGCCCGAAGTAGGCGCGGGCGATACCTACGCCAAGGTGGCGGAAAACGCCTTTCGCCCGGTGGCGAAGGAGCCGCTGAGCACCTTCTCGCTCGATGTCGACAATGCCAGCTACACCAACGTGCGGCGCTTTCTCAACGAAGGCCAACTGCCCCCACGCGATGCCGTGCGGGTCGAAGAAATGCTGAATTACTTTCAGTACCAGCTGCCCGCGCCGCCCACCGCCAGCCCCGACCCGGTGCGCATCAGCGCCGAGCTCAGCGAGTGCCCCTGGGCGCCCGGTCACCAGCTGGCTCGCATCGGCATTCAGGCCAAAAAGGTAGAAACCGCGCAGCTGCCGCCCGCCAATCTCGTGTTTTTGGTCGATGTGTCGGGCTCGATGATGGGCGAGGACCGCCTGCTGCTGGTGCAGGCCGGCCTGAAGCTGTTGGTGCAGCAGCTGCGGCCCCAAGACCACGTAGCGCTGGTGGCCTACGCCGGCGCGGCCGGCCTGGTGCTGCCGCCCACCGCCGGCTCGCAGCAGAACGCGATACTCGAAGCCATCGACCGGCTCGAAGCGGGCGGCTCCACGGCGGGCGGCGCGGGCCTGCGGCTGGCCTACTCAGTAGCGCAGCAAAACTTTCTGAAAACGGGTAACAACCGCGTGATTCTGGCCACCGATGGCGACTTCAACGTGGGCGAAAGCTCAGATGAAGCGATGGAGCAACTCATAGTGCAGCAGCGCGCAACCGGCGTGTTTTTGACCGTGCTGGGCGTGGGCCGCGGCAACCTGCGCGACAGCCGCATGGAACTGCTGGCCGACAAAGGCAACGGCAATTATGCCTACCTCGACAACCTTGACGAGGCCCGCCGCACGCTGGTGGCGCAGTTTGGCGGCACGCTCTTCACGGTGGCCAAAGACGTGAAGCTACAAGTCGAGTTCAACCCCGCCCGCGTGGCCAACTACCGCCTCATCGGCTACGAAAACCGCCTGCTGGCCAACGAAGACTTCAACAACGACCGCAAAGACGCCGCCGAGCTAGGCGCCGGCCACACCGTAACGGCGCTCTACGAACTGGTGCCGGTGAACGCCGATAACCCGCTGGTGGACAAGCTAAAATACCAGGTCAACCCCGCGCACCTACCCGGCACCGGCGCCGGCGAAGTGCTCACCGTGAAGCTGCGCTACAAAGAGCCGCATGGCCTACGCAGCAAGCTGCTGGCCCAGCCGCTGGCCGGCGCGGCGATACCCATCGCCCAAGCCTCGGCCGACCAGCAATTCGCCGCCGCCGTGGCCGAGTTTGGGCTGCTGCTGCGCCAGAGCGAGCAGCGCGGCACCGCCACCTACGCCACCGCCGCCCAGCTCGCCCAGGCCGGCCGCGGCCCCGATGCCGACGGCTACCGCGCCGAGCTGCTGCGCCTGATTAAACTGGCCGAGGGCCTGACGCCGGCCGCCAAAACCGTGGGCGTGCGCTAGGGTTGGTGTACCGTGGACCCTGCGGGTCCGCGAAGGGAATAGCTTGCTCAAGGAGTAGCCTGCTCAGCAACCATTCCCCGCGCGGACCCGCAGGGTCCACGGTACACGGTACCTTCGCCGCCTATGTCCCAACCTTCTCTCCAGCGCCGCCTAGGGCTCGTGCAAGCCACCGCCCTCAACATGATTGACATGGTAGGCATCGGGCCCTTCGTGACCCTGCCGCTCATCATGGGCTTTATGGGCCCCAACTTCTTGCTGGCCTGGCTGGTGGGCGCGGCCCTGGCTTCGGTCGATGGCCTTATCTGGAGCGAGTTGGGCGCGGCCTACCCCGAGGCGGGCGGCTCGTACCGCTTCCTCAAGCTGGCTTACGGCGAGCAAAGCTGGGGGCGCTACATGTCGTTTCTCTACGTTTGGCAAACGCTCATTCAGTCGCCGCTGGTGCTGGCCTCGGGCGCCATCGGTTTCGCCCAATACTTTGGCTACCTCGTGCCGATGACCGAGTGGTGGCAGCCCAAGGTGGTGGCCGGCACGGTGGTTTTACTGCTGATAGTCTTGCTCTACCGTCGCATCGAGGACATTGGTAAGCTCGGCGTGGCGCTGTGGGTGGGCGTGCTCGGCCTCATGGGCTGGCTGATTATCGGGGGCGTCACGCACCCCAACCACCCGGTGGCCATTTTTCCGGCGGGTGGGGTGGGGGCGCTGCCGGGCCTGCTGCTGTCGGCTGCCATGGGCCAGTCGGCCGTGAAAGCCATTTACTCCTACCTAGGCTACTACAATGTGTGCCACCTAGGGGCCGAAATAGTGAACCCACAGCGCGTTATTCCGCGCAGTATTTTTCTGAGCATCCTAGGCATTGCGGCGCTCTATCTGCTGCTAAACTGGAGCGTGGGCACCGTTATTCCGTGGCAGGAGGTGCAGGCCTGGCAGGCCGGCGCCGGTGACAAGTCGCAGTTTATCGTGAGCGTGTTTGTGGAGCGGCTTTACGGGCACGGGGCCGCCACGGTAGCCACGGGGCTGGTGCTGCTGGTGGCGTTTGCGTCGCTGTTTGCAGTGCTGCTGGGCTACTCGCGCATCCCCTACGCGGCGGCGGCCGATGGCGAGTTTCTGCCCGTGTTTGCCA
Source organism: Hymenobacter bucti (assembly GCF_042681145.1). NCBI lineage: Bacteria > Pseudomonadati > Bacteroidota > Cytophagia > Cytophagales > Hymenobacteraceae > Hymenobacter > Hymenobacter bucti. The sequence goes on along the minus strand of NZ_JBHUFD010000005.1, from coordinate 840,258 downwards.
AGCTGCACCCCACCAAGCAGTTTCCCTACGTGTCGCTGCTGCTGCTGGGCGGCGTGGGCTTCGTGTTCAGTCTGCTGTTTCGCCTAGGGGAGGTTATTTCGGCCATCCTGGCCATGCGCATTCTGGTGCAGTTTGTGGGCCAGGCGGTAGGCCTGATTCTGTTGCGCCGCCGCCGAGGCACGGCTAATTTGCCCTTCAAAATGCCGCTCTACCCCCTGCCCGTCATTTTGGCGATAGCCGTGTGGCTGGCCGTGTTCTGGAGCATCGCGCCAGTCGAGGTGAGCTGGGGCGGCCTGCATTTCAAGCTTTACTTCCAACTCGCTGCCATTGGCATGATGGCGCTGGGCTCCGTGGCCTTTCTGCTCTGGAGCCGCCGGCTGGGGCGGTGGCCGTTTGCCAAGCCAACCACTGTATAAACTGCGCTATCCGTAAAAAAAAGCGGTCGCCTTACCACGCACAGCGTGGTAGGATGACCGCTTTTCAATTAAGCTTACGTAAGCGCTCAGGCCAACTGTTTCTCGTAGCAAAAGAACCGCAGCCCCGGCCGAAATGCCAACTGTATCTCGCCCGCAAACCGGTAGCCCAGCTTCGGAAACAGCCGCTGCGTAGCCGCATTTTCTGAGTTAGTATCGACCCGCAGCGTGCGAAGCCCCAGGGCCCGTGCCTCCTGCTCGGCTTGCGCCAGCAGGGCCTGCGCCACGCCCTTGCCGTGGGCCGCGGGCGCCACGGCCAGCCGGTGCGTCACGAGCGCGGGCTCGGCGGCGTCCCAATCGGCGTCGGCGTACTCAGCGTCTTGGTCCTGGGTCAGGGCAGCCACGCCGGCCAGCTGGTCGCCTAGGTACGTTACCCACAGGTAGTTCTGGGCAATATCTTTTTCGAAAATGGCCGCGTTCGGGTACTCCTCCGTCCATTGAAAATTGCCGCTGGCATTCATCAGCGGCACTACTTGCCGGATGAGGCGCAGAATGGCGGGCAAGTCGGCGGGCGCGGCGCGGCGAATGATTACGTTTGGTGCCATGCTTACCCGCGCCGCAGCACCTCGGCCGCGTCCTTGGCGAAGTACGTCAGAATGGCGTCGGCGCCGGCGCGCTTGATGCTCATGAGCACTTCCATCATGGTGCGCTCGCCATCGACCCAGCCGTTGAGGGCGGCGGCGCGCACCAGCGCGTACTCGCCGCTCACGTTATAGGCCGTCACGGGCAGGTTGGTGTGGTTTTTCACTTCCCGAATAATGTCTAGGTAGCTCAAAGCGGGCTTAATCATCACCATATCCGCGCCTTCGGCTTCGTCGAGCGCCAGCTCGCGCAGGGCTTCAAGGCGGTTGGCGGGGTTCATCTGGTAGCTTTTCTTGTCGCCCTTCTTGGGTGCCGAGTCCAGCGCGTCGCGGAACGGGCCATAGAATGCCGAGGCATACTTAGCGGTGTAGCTCATGATACTCACGTTGCTGAAACCATTGCTGTCTAGCACCTCACGTATCCAGGCCACGCGGCCGTCCATCATGTCGGAGGGCCCGATGATGTCGGCCCCGGCGCGGGCCTGCGCCAAGGCCATTTGGCCAAGTACCTCCAGCGAAGCGTCGTTAAGAATCTCGCCCGAGTCCACGTCTACCACGCCATCGTGCCCGTCGCTGCTGTAGGGGTCCATGGCCACGTCGGTCATGATGGCCACGTCCGGAAACTGCCGCTTGATATCAGCTACTGCCTTGAGGTAAAGCCCGTTGAGATTGGTTGATTCGCGGGCCAAACGGTCCTTCAGGCCGTCGTTGATGGCCGGGAAAGGCGCGAAAGAGTTAATCCCTAGGTCCACCGCCGCGCCGATTTCGTCGATGAGGCGGTCGGCCGAGTAGCGGTACACACCCGGCATCGACCTTACTTCCAGCCGCTGGTTTTGGCCTTCAATGAGAAAGACCGGGTAGATAAAATCGTGGGTAGTGAGGCGGGTTTCCTGCACCATGTCGCGGATTACCTGCGACTTACGGTTGCGGCGGGGCCGCTGCGTGGGGAGAATCGGCATGCTAAAAAATCTAAAAAACTAGCTCGTACTCTTTTCTCAACAAGCGAAGCTCGGTATCGTTGCAATACCCATCGGTGGCCCGGCTACTTCTTCTTTTTGCCGCCGCTAAACAGCGAGTACAGTAGGAACAGCACCACTAGCCCCGCGGCTGCGCAGCCCACGCCCGTGAAGAAGCCCACGCTAAAAATAACGTTGACCAGCGCCCCTAGGCCCGCCAGCAGCGCCAGCACCACCCCAATCACAAACAACCCAATACCCCCTAGGCCGCTCTCAGCCGTGCCTTCGGTCGAGCGGCGTTGGCGCAGGCGGTGCGCCAGCTGCTTAGCCAACGGCTTGGTAATGAACACGTTTGACAAAGCAGGTAGCCGTAGCTGGGCTTTGCGCGGCGGCCGCGGTTCCGCTGGCAGTGGCACCAGCGAATGGCTGGCGGGCGCAGCCAGCGGGGCGGCGGTAGCGGCTGTTTCCGAAGGCCGCGCCGCGGCCACGGTTGCCGTTAGCGTAGTGTCAGCCAGCACCCTAGGGGCGGTGGCAGCTACCGGCACCGAGGTAGCGGGCGGGGTTTGAAACACGAGTTGCTCGCTGCGGCAGCTCGCCAGCAGTAGGGCCGGAGCCAGCCATAAAGGTTTTCTCATGGAGCCTTATACTTAAAAAGCCCGAATAACGTCGGCAATCAGGGCGCAGGCGTCGCGCAGCTCGGCCTCGGTGATGACCAGCGGCGGCGCAAAGCGGATGATATCGCCGTGGGTGGGCTTGGCCAGCAGGCCGCGCTCCATGAGGGCCACGCACACGTCCCAGGCGGTGCGGCCGTCGGGTGTAGGCTTGATAACCACGGCGTTGAGTAAGCCTTTGCCGCGCACCGCGTCTACCAACTCAGGGCATTCGGCTTGTAGCAGGCGCATTTCTTCCCGGAATATTTCGCCCAGGCGCAGGGCGTTACCAGGCAAGTTTTCATCGACCAGCACGTCGAGTGCGGCTTGCATTACGGCGCAGGCCAGCGGGTTGCCGCCGAAGGTGGAGCCGTGCTGGCCAGGCTGAATGGTGAGCATAATTACGTCATCGGCCAGCACCGCCGATACGGGCAGTACGCCGCCGCTCAGCGCCTTGCCAAGGATGAGAATATCGCCGCGTACGTCTTCGTAATCAGTTGCCAGCAGCTGGCCGGTGCGCCCTAGGCCGGTTTGAATCTCGTCGGTGATGAGCAGCACGTTGTGCTGCTTACAAAGCTCCGCGGCGCCTTTGAGGTAGCCGGCGCCGGGCACCACCACCCCCGCTTCGCCCTGAATGGGCTCGACCAGGAAGCCGCACACGTGCGGGTCCCCCAAGGCCTCGGCCAGGGCGCCTAGGTCGTCATAGGGCACCACCTGGTAGCCCGGCACGAAGGGGCCGAAGCCGCCGGTGCTTTCGCCGTCGGTGCTGAAGGAAATGATGCCCGTGGTGCGCCCGTGAAAATTGTGCTCGGCCACGAGGATGCGCGCCTGGTTGGGCGCGATGCCTTTCTCCTGGTAACCCCACTTGCGGGCCAGCTTGAGGGCCGTTTCCACAGCCTCGGCGCCCGAGTTCATCAGCAGGGCTTTTTGATAACCAAAAAGCTCGCAGAGTTGCTGCTCGGCCGGCCCGAGCCGGTCGTTGAAAAACGCCCGGGAAGTGAGCGTCAAGCGCTGCGCCTGCTCGGCCAGCGCCCCAATGATGCGCGGGTGACAATGCCCTTGGTTAACAGCGGAGTAGGCCGATAAAAAATCGACGTAGCGCTTGCCCTCCACATCCCAGAGGTGCACGCCTTTGCCGCGCGTGAGCACCACGGGCAGCGGGTGGTAGTTGTGGGCGCCGTACTGGTCTTCAAGCGCCATCAGGCGCTCGGCGTGGGTGACGAAGTGGGTGGGAGCGGGCTGGCTAGACATAATGGCTATTGAAAATAAGCGTGCAATTATTACTGCTTAACGGTTGCTGCCCTCTATCAGTTTGCCAACGTAATTGCCTTCCTCGGTGCCATCGGGGCGGCTGATAGTCCAATCGAGGATGGCGGCTTCAGTAAAGTTGATAGGCTGGCCTTGCTGATAGGTTTTTACAGTGCCAAGCTCACTTGCTATTTCCCCGCTTACCTGTGCGCCCTGCCACTGCCGCACGCGCACAAAAACTTGTTCCATCACCCCGTCGGGGTCGTTGAGGCGCGTGGTGACAAAGAACGCCTGGCCGCTGGGCAGTCCCTTCAAAAAGCGCCGCTTGGCCTGCGGCAGGGTAGCCCGCGCCTGCTTTACGGCCGGCGCAATGTGGCGGTCGAATGCCGCTAGGGTGGCCGCCGCCTCATTTTCTTGAGCGGCTATCTTCACGGGCCGGTCGGCCGGGGCATTGGGCGCTAGCGTCGCATTGTTAGCCGGTGAAGGGCTTTTTTGAGCCGCGGCCGGCAATGCGAGCAACAGCCCAAGCCCTGTGCACAGTAGCACTAACTGCTTCATATTTACTAGTGGGTTTTGAGGAAAGCGATGGTGCAATAAGCCGGCGCTTTGTAGCCGCAAAGCAAAATTTAGCAAGCGCTTAGCTGCCGAAAGCTACCACCCAGTAGGCCCGCCGCCGGGCAACTACCTTTACGGTGCTCCACAGTAAGCTTCACTGTCAGCACCTGCCTGCTGCCATGCCGTCTGCTGACCCTCGCCTAGCCGCCTTTGCTTCCCAGCCGCTTGAGCCCGGTGACTTTTACTACACGCCGGAAGGCTACATGGTCTTCACTGAGCAGTATCACCGCCGCCGCGGCTTCTGCTGCGGTAATGGCTGCCGCCACTGCCCGTGGCGCAAGGAGGAGAAGCAGTAAAAGGGTGAGGAGATGAGCGAAGAAAGGGCCAGTACCTAGGGTCTTTTTAGCGTTGGCTACGGGCTCACCGCGCCCCTTATTTCTCAATCACCGCCTTACTAATTTGGTAGTTGGCTAAAATTTTCCGATATTTGCGGCCCGTTTCGGAATAGCATCTATTAACCCTTCGATATCATGGCCCGAGTTTGTGATTTGACCGGCAAGCGTACCCGCGTGGGTAACAACGTGTCGCACGCCAACAACAAGACCAAGCGTAAGTTCTACCCCAACTTGCAGAAAAAGCGCTTTTACATCCCTGAGCAAGATGCTTGGGTGACGCTGAAAGTAGCCACCTCGACCATCCGCACCATCAACAAGAATGGCATCATGGCCACCTTGAAGAAGGCTAAGGAGCAAGGCTTTATCACCTACTAGTCAGCAGCTTCTGCTGTTTGCTCGGGCCTAATCTCAGCGCCGGCGCCAAGTTGCCCTAGGTACTACTTGGCGTCGGCGCTGCGGCTGCGTAAGCGGGGCACCTAGCTTGCTGCTTGGCGGCGCGCAGGAGCCAGTCCGACAGGGTTTTGCGGTTTCCCAAAAAAGCCGTACCTTTGCAGTCCTAAAATCAAAAAAGTAAACCCCCCGTCACGATGGCCAAGAAAGGAAACCGGGTGCAGGTTATCATGGAGTGCACCGAGCACAAAAACTCGGGCATGCCGGGCACCTCGCGCTACATCACCACCAAGAACCGTAAGAACACCCCCGAGCGCATCGAGCTGAAGAAATTCAACCCGGTTTTGCGTAAAATGACTGTTCACAAGGAAATTAAATAACCTGAGTCATGGCTAAGAAAGTAGTAGCAACGCTGAAAACTGCCACGGGCAAAGACTGGGCGAAAGTAATTCGCGCCGTAAAATCGGAGAAAACCGGTGCCTACACCTTCAAGGAGGAAATGGTACCCGTAGACAAAGTGCAAGACGTGCTGGCTGGCAAATAAGCCGCGCCACTGTCTGATGACGTGAAAAAGTCCCACCTTCGTGGGACTTTTTTCGTGTTAGGTAGTAGCGCGAAGCTCCGCTTCGCGTTTCCGTTACCAGCGTCTTTCTTTCGCATTCAACGACCCGCGAAGCAGAGCTTCGCGCTACAGCTATATGGGACTCTTCGACTTTTTTAAGAAAGACAAGGAAAATAAGGAGCAGCAGCAGGCCCTCGACGAAGGTTTGCAGAAAACGAAGACTAACTTCTTTGACCAGCTCAGCAAGGCCGTAGTGGGCAAGAACACGGTGGATGAGTCCGTGCTCGACGACCTTGAAACGCTGCTCGTGCACGCCGACGTGGGTATAGACACGACAGTGAAAGTCATCGACCGCATCGAGAAGCGCGTGGCCCGCGACAAGTACGTGAGCACCAACGAGCTCGACCGCATCTTGCGCGAAGAGATTGTGGGCCTGCTCGATGCGCACGGCGATACCACCGGCTCGCGCGCCATCCTGGACCGGCCCGATAGCCCCGGCCACCCCTTCGTGATTATGGTGGTAGGCGTGAACGGCGTGGGCAAAACCACGACCATCGGCAAGCTGGCGCACCGCTTCCACTCGGCCGGCAAAAAGGTAGTCCTAGGGGCCGCTGACACTTTCCGGGCGGCTGCGGTGGACCAGCTCATCGTGTGGGGCCAGCGGGTGGGCGTGCCCGTTATCTCGCACGGCATGAACACCGACCCCGCCGCCGTGGCCTACGATGCCGTGCTGAAAGGCGTGGAGATGGGCGCCGACGTGGTCATCATCGACACCGCCGGCCGCCTGCACAACAAGGTGAATCTGATGAACGAGCTCAGCAAAATCAAGCGCGTGATGCAGAAGGTCATTCCCGAGGCGCCGCACGAGGTGTTGCTGGTGCTCGACGGCAGTACCGGCCAGAACGCCTTTTTGCAAGCCAAAGAGTTCACTCGCGCTACTGAAGTATCGGCCCTGGCCATCACCAAGCTCGATGGTACGGCCAAGGGCGGCGTGGTTATTGGTATCAGTGACCAGTTCAGCATCCCGGTGCGCTACATCGGGGTGGGGGAGAAGATGACCGACTTGCAACTCTTCGACCGGCACACCTTCGTCAATTCGCTGTTCAAAAAGTAGCCTAGGGCGCCGGCCTGTCCGGCAGCCCAAGGAATAATTTGGTGGCGGCCGGCGTTGTGGCCGAGTCTACTTTTTTTTATTTATGCGCGGCTCCCTTCTGTTACCCCTGGCGCTGCTCCTCGCCGCCTGTGGCTCGGCCACCACGACCCAGACGATTCCGTCGATTTCGTTCAGCACCCAGCTCAACATAACCAACCAGCAGTACCAGGCCCTGCGCTTCGACAACGGTGTGGTGGCATTGCCTGCCAGCGGCCTCAACGGCGGCGGCGTGAAGGGACTGCTGGTGGTGCGGCAGAACGCGAGCACCTACTTGGCCTTCGACCGTAACTGCCCCTACCAGCCTTACGATGCTTGTTCCACGGTGAGTCTTGACCGCTCGCGGCTGTTTTTTCGGGATAGCTGCTGCAATTCACAGTTCGACTTTCGGGGCAACGTGACGGGTGGGCCGGCCCAGCGGCCCTTGCGCCAGTATTCTACTAGTTTGAGCGGCAACTTGTTAACGATTACAAACTGATTTAGCGAACATTTTTTGCTGTCTTGCTTGCAAATTCAAAAACGCCCTTCCTATCTTTGCAGCCCGAAAGCGCCGGTTTCGGATACAAAAAGCTTCCTTAGCTCAGCCGGTTAGAGCATCTGACTGTTAATCAGAGGGTCCCTGGTTCGAGCCCAGGAGGGAGCGCTTTTAAACAACAAGACCCGCTGAAACTCAGCGGGTCTTGTTGTTTATAGCCAGTTCTGGCCCCCTAGGGGCCGCGAGGCGGATTTTCTGCTTACTGATTTTGCGGGTAACCTAGCCCTGCGGGTTGGTGAGGGCGAGTAGATGGACGCTGGTGGCCAAGGCATGCAGGTCAACGACATGTTCGACCTAATTAAGTCTTGGCGGTGTACTAGTTAGCCCTAGGTGATTACTGAGGGGTAGTTGGGCATTAGTTTAGCTTGAGGCTAGGCGACGGTAAATTAGTCGCTGGCTGAGCTAGGGTAGATGGTTAAGCTCTGCGGCTGGGCGGCCACTGGCGCAGCCTGCGGCAGGCGGGCTGTGGTAGTGGTGTCGCACACCGCAAACTCGGGCAGTAAGAAGCCGTGGGCAGTGGCTCGGTCGATGCAGCGTACCCCTGCGTAGCCGGCGGCGCCCTAATGACCGGGTGAGGTTGGCAGCGGCCACGGCTCTGTCTCGCACGTCCTTAACGGTAGTTCGGGTGGTGCCAGTGGTTGAGGGCTGCACCCGGTAGCCGTTGACATAGGCAGCTTTTCAGGCTAGGTGCACGTTTATTTTGGACCCAGCCAGTGACCTATTTCCAAAACTTAGTGTTGCTGCGGCCGGCCCGCTGAGCACGAGCAAAAACCTGCTTGATTGCAAGGTAATTGAATTTTGCTTGGAAAATTGGCAGCTACTAGCTGAACACTAGCGGGTAGGCGGTAACTAAATAACTTGTTACCGAATAATTAACATGTCTTTTTATAAGTTTTTGTTGCTTTATTTACATTCTCAAATTTTACCCTTAAACCCTCTGCTCATGCTTCGCTTTCTACCGCTCGTAGCACTGCTTCTGTTTGCCTTGACTAGCCACGCGCAGCCTGGGTCGGGTGGCCCCACTCCCACGGGCGTTCCTATTGATGGTGGCATCTCGGTACTGCTTGCAGGCGGGGCAGCCTACGCAGTCCGTCGGCTGCGCAAACGCCGCGCCTAGCTTCTTCATACTCATCTCCTTAGCTGGCTGCTGAAACGGTAGCTGGCTAGGGAGATAGTAGCTTGCTTAATCTTGCTGCGGCTCTGGGCGCCAAGGCTTTTCTTGCGTATGTCACCCACTCTGCCACCTTCTTCGCCTCGGGTCTCGTCGCCGCTGCTCCGCTTTGCGCTGCTGGCTGGGGGGCTCTACCTACTCTGGTTCTTGGGGTATGAGCACTACCTGGCCGCTGATGGCCGCCTCGATGCGGCCCTGACTCATAACCTGGCCACCGTGTGCGCGGCTGGGCTACGGCTGCTGGGCTACGATGCCACCATATCGGGCGGAGCCCAACCACTCATCAGCTTGGCTGGGCGGCCGGTGGTGTTTATTTGGCATCCGTGCAACGGGCTGGTGCTCTACGCGCTGTTCAGTGGCTTTATTGTGGCCTTTCCGGGGCCATTCCGGCGCAAGCTATGGTTCATTCCCCTAGGGTTGTTTCTGATTTACAGCCTTAACGTGCTGCGCGTTATTGCGCTGAGTTTCAACAAGTATTACGATTACCAGTCGGCTGATTTCAACCACCACTATACCTTCACGGCTGTGGTGTACGCTGGTATCTTTGCCCTCTGGATGTGGTGGGCCACGCGGGGAGCTACGGCCGCGCGCCGCCCGGCCACGGAGTCGTATGCCGCCGCTTAGTCCGGTGCCGGCTTCGGAGTCTCGGCTGGCCCATGCCCTAGGGGGACTTTCGGCTACGCGGCTGGCCATCAGTCTCGTGTTACTAGGGCTGCTGCTGAGTACGCGCCTGTATGAGGAAACACTTTACGCGTGGTTGGATGCGGCTTGGCAGCAGCTTACGCAGTTGCTACCGGCGGCGGCTTACCTCGACCAAGTAGCGGGCAGTAGCGTGCGGCCGCTCATGGAGCGCCCCCATACCGTGGCAGCCGTCTTGCTCTTTGCCGCTGGCTACGTGGCACTAAGCATGGGCCTGCTTTGTGCGCTGCTACCCAAGGGTGAAGGCTGGCGGTGGGGGCTGCGTCTGTACGGCGGCATTGGGTTGCTTAGCCTGGTGTTGCTGCTGGCGGGCCGCGCGGCGGGGCAACCGCTGCTCACGGTCTTGGCCAGCCGGCTCTTGCACGGGCTTTTATCGCCGCTGCCCGTGATGGTGCTGGTGCCGCTGCTGCGGTGGCCTGGCGCACGAGTAACCTAGGCAGGGCGTAGCCAGATTGAAGTAGCCAGGCAAAATAACTGCCGGCTCATCAGCTATTACGGAGGCGCTGGACCAGCTGCGGTGCCTGAGGACGCGGGTCTTCGGGGCGCAGCTAGTATCTGAACCTCTTGCGCAATGATTATTCTATACGCTAGCCTATTTGCTTATGCTCAGCGCGTTGGCGCCCGCGCGCACCTAAGAAATACCGTGCGGCGGGCGGCGCTCGGGCTTTGCCTGGGCCTGCTGGCTTTGGCTGCCCAGGCGCAAGTAAAGCCGCAGCTGCAACTCGATTTGCAAGGCGCGGCCGATGAGCTTGTCGACCAAGCTTACGTTTATGAGCAAAGCGGCGCTACCACGGGCTTCGACTCTGAATACGACGCGGTAAAAATGCTGAATAGCAGCGGCCTGAACTTGGCTAGCTTTACCCAAGACGGGCAGCGGCTGGCCATTAATGCGCTGCCGCTGCCGACGCTCGCCGCCCCGCTCACGATTAGCTTGTTTGTGGGCGTTCCCAGAGATGACCAGTATACTTTGGTGGTCAGTAGGTTAAGTTTGATTTCGGCTAAGGTGTTTCTAATTGATGCGCAGCAGCAAACCCGTCAGCTATTGACGCTCGGAACTACGTTCTCTTTTTCCTTGGCGGAGGCGGTGCCCGGGGGTAGCTACGCCACTAGTACGCGGTTTTCGCTGGTTTTTGAGCCTACCGCACCCACTCCTTTGCCCGTAACTCTGGTGGCCTTCACCGCTCAGCGCCAGGGAGGCGACGGTCTTTTGGAGTGGACCACGGCCTCGGAACAGCAAAATGCTTATTTCCAAGTAGAAAGCAGTTCGGATGGTCGCACCTTCACGGCGCTGGGGCAAATAGCCGGGACCGGCACGAGCACCGGGCGCCATACCTATCAGTTTCGGGATGCAGACTTGGCCCGCTACGCAGTAGCTCAGGTCTATTATCGCCTGCGGCAGGTCGACACGGATGGCACTGGCGTGTATTCGTCGGTGCGCCTGCTTGCCGTGCCGGCCATGGCACTCGGGGTTACGGCTTTTCCAAGCCCCGTGCCGCCGGGCCAGCCCCTGCACGTGCTGGTGCGCACGGCCACGGCTGGCCCAGCCTGGCTGCACATCACTGATGCGCAAGGGCGCCGGGTCGGGCAGCGAGCTCTCTCTCCAGCAGCTGGAACCAGCACCATTACGTTGCCGGAGGCCGCGCAATGGGCTCCCGGTCTGTATCTCGTGCACGTGCAGCAAGGGGCGCAGCAGCAGTTTGTGAAGGTATCGAGGCCATAACGAGCCGGCCCCGGTTGCCGAGCATCACAAGATGCCGGCCTCACCACCTAGGCTGCCCCAAGCTAGCGCAGTGCCCCCTGCCCTGCAAAGAGCCAAGCAGGCCTACAGCAGCTTGCGTAGTGTCCAGAGGCTCCAAAAAATAACCATGCTGCCTACGCCGATAAACATCCAGCGGGTGGGCAGGCGGCCGGCGAGGCGGGCGGCGATGGGCGCAGCCGCCACGCCGCCCACAATGAGGCCTAGCACGATTTGCCAATGCTTGAGGCCCAGCACTGAGAAAAACGTAACGGCGCTGGCGAAGGTCACGAAAAACTCGACCAGACTCACGGTGCCGATGACGTAGTTGGGCGTGCGGCCGTTGGCGATGAGTGTGCTCGTGACCAGGGGCCCCCAACCGCCCCCACCAAACGAGTCGAGGAAGCCGCCCGCCCCGGCTAGCCAGCCGGCATTCTTCACCTTTTTGCGCTGCTGCGTCTGCTTCTTGATGGCCTTGCTGATAATGCGGATGCCCAGGATGAGCAGGTACAGCGCCAGTACCGGCTTGAGATAAGCCACATGCTTCTCGCCCAGGCGGGCCAGCAGCAGCGCGCCGGCAATGGAGCCGGCCACGCCGGGCAGCACCAAGACCTTGAATAGCTTCTTATTAACGTTGCCGAAGCGGTAGTGATTGTAGCCCGAGGCGCCGCTGGCAAACATCTCAGCCGTGTGAATGCTGGCGCTCACCGAAGCCGGGTTCAGCCCCAGCGTCATCAGGCTGATGGCTGACACGATGCCGTAGCCCATGCCCAGCATGCCATCAATCATTTGGGCTATAAAGCCCACAGCCACAAACGTGTAGAACGTACCCGAGCTGCGCGCCACGCCCCACGCCTGCTGCCAGGTGAAGTAATACGACAGGATATTGAGCACCAAAAACCCCGCAAACGCCAGCAGCGCCCAAGTAGCCACGCGCCGCCAGAAGACGGTGGCCTCCGTCTCTTCGGCGGGGCCAAAGGCGGCCACGGCGTGCAGCCGGCGGGCGGCAGCCCCGGCCCGCACGCGGCCGTGCAACTCGGTATCGGGGGTGGCTACCAGCACCAGGTCGTGCCCGGCTAGGTCGGTGGGCTCAAAGGCGCGGCGCAGCACCTGCACCTGCGGGTGGCGCTGGGTGAGGGCCGTTAATTCGGGCAGCAGGCGCGGGGCCACCACCGTTACGCAGGCCGTGGGGTGCTCGGCGAGCACGGTGCTGAGCTGCGCCAGGGCTTCGGTGCCGCCGCCCACCAGCAGCACCCGCCGCTGATTAAGGTCCAGAAATACCGGCACGGCTGCGCCCGCGGGGGCGGCAGCGTCGGCAGCAGCGGGCATAAGCAGGTCGGTAGACATAATTGACTGGTAAAGTAGTGCTTGGATGTGGTTTTGGGGTAAGACTACAATTGTCATTGCGAGCGCAGCGAGGCAATCGCACCTATTAAGCCTCGTCTTAATGCGATTGCTTCGCTACGCTCGCTGACAACCATACCCCGTCCATCAATCTGCGTTAAGCGTGAAAATCGAGCCCCGCCACGGTCGCCTTTACCACGCCTGTCCGCACCACAAAGTCGCCAAACGACTCGCCGGCTTCGCGCTCGGTGGCATAGGCGGCGAGCAGCGGCGTGAGCTCGCGCAGGATGCCGTCCTCGTCGAGCATTTCGCGGTAGAGTTTGTTGAGGCGGTCGCCGTGGTGGCTGGCGCCCAGGTAGAGGTTATAGCGGCCCGGTGCCTTGCCTACTAGGCCGATTTCGCCGAGGTAGGGGCGGGCGCAGCCGTTGGGGCAGCCCGTCATTCTAATCAGAATGCTGTCCTCGGCCAGGCCGTGGGCACGGATAACGGTATCGAGCTTGTCGAGCAGGCTGGGCAGGTAGCGCTCCGCTTCGGCGAAGGCCTGCGAGCAGGTATTGAGGGCCACGCAGGCCAGCGCGTCGCGTCGCAGGGCCGTGAGTTGCTCGGCTTTGGGGGCCGCGCCGTGCTTTTCCAAAATCTCTTGCACGCGCAGGCGGTGCCCTTCTTCGATGTTGCCGACGATAAGGTTCTGGTTGCCGGTCAGGCGAAAATCGCCGGTGTGGAAGGTGGCGATTTCGGCCAGGGCCGACTTCACCCCATAGCCCGGACGGTCGAGGATGCGGCCGCCTTCGATGAAGAGCGTGAGGTTGGAGCGGCCGCTCAGGCCCGGCGCCCAGCCAAAGGCATCGCTTGAGCTGGTGAAACGGAACGGCTTGGCTTCGGCTAGGGCGTAGCCTAGGCGCTGGTGCAGCTCGGCCACGAAGGCGGGCAGGCCCACGCGGTCGAGGGTGTACTTGACGCGCGAAAACTTGCGGTTTTCGCGGTTGCCCCAGTCGCGTTGGATGGTTACGATTTTTTCGCACACATCCACCACGTCGTCCACGGCCACGAAGCCGATGAGGTCGGCCAGGCGCGGGTAGGTTTCATTCATGCCGAAGGTCATACCTAGGCCGCCGCCCACGGCCACGTTGAAGCCTAAGAGCTTGCCATCTTCCTCGATAGCAATGAGTCCTAGGTCGTTGGCGTAGATGTCGGTATCGTTGTAGGGCGGCAGGGCCAGCGCGATTTTGAACTTGCGCGGTAGGTAGGTGTGGCCGTAGATAGGCTCGTCGTCCACGGCCTCGGTGGTTTCTTGCAAGTCGCCGCCGCCGTCAATCCAGATTTCGCGGTAGGCCGTGGTGCGCGGCGTGAGGTGCCGGCTGATTTCCTGAGCCACACCCACGATTTGCTCGTGCAGCGGCGACTCATGCGGGTTGGTGTTGCACATCACGTTGCGGTTCACGTCGCCGCAGCCCGCGATACTGTCGAGCAGCACCTCGTCGAAGCCCTGCACCGTGGCCGCTAGGTTGCGCTTGAGCACGCCGTGTAGCTGGAAGGCCTGCCGCGTGGTCAGCTTGAGGGTGCCGTTGCCGAAGCGGTCGCTGAGCTCGCTCATGCGCGCCCACTGGCTGGCTGAGCACACGCCGCCCGGCACCCGCACCCGCATCATAAACGAGAACAGCGGCTCTAGCTTCTGGCGCTTACGCTCGCTATCGAGGTCGCGGTCAGCCTGTTGATACGAGCCGTGGAACTTAATGAGGTGCGTATCATCGGGGTTGAGCGCGCCAGTGAGGCGGTTGCGCAGGCTATCGGCGAGCGTACCGCGCAGGTAGCGGCTGGCGATTTTGACGTGCTCTACTTCGGAGTGGTTGGAGGGAATGGACATTATTTTAATTATCAGTTATCAATGAGCAATTATCAGGGGGTATGTCAGTGGCTGATTATCAATGAGCATTGGGAGCTAGTCGCTTGGTAATTACAGCGTACCGCGAGGCGACTGTTGCGACCGCTCGAAAGGCTGATAATTGATAGTTGCTCATTGATAATTGACCCTAGTGCAAAACAGTATTATCAAACGTCAGCGTCACGTAATACAATCCCCCCAGCGTCGGGCCGGCCGCATATTGCACGTAGCGACGGTTGAAAACGTCCGTCGCGCCGAGCTTGATGGTCGTTTTTAGCGTCGGCACACGCAGGTTTACCTGGGCATCGAGGGTGTTGAAGGCGGGCACCTGGCCGTTGGCCAGCGGGCTTTCCCAGTAGAAGCTGGTTTGCCAGTGATACACCACGTTGAAGCCCACGTTGCGCACGATTTCGCGGTTGCCGAAGGAGGCGCTGCCGGCCCATTTCGGGGTGTTGAAGCCGGTTACAAACACGTCCTGCTGGGTGTTTTTCGAGAGGTTATTATAATTGATGTTACCGCCGACGGTGTATTTCTGGAAGAAATTGTAGGTCAGCCCTAGGGTCGAGCCGTAGCTGTTGTAATTCTGGCGCGAGTTGGTGTACACGCGGTAGCGGTCCTGGCGGGCGTCGCGGTTGGCGCGCAGGGCGGCGAGCACGGCGGCATCGGTACCCACGGCCACCTGGCCGCCGGTGGCGTCCTTGGGCACACTCACTTCTACCTGACCTAGGAAGCCCGAGTAGACGTTGTAATACGCATCGGCGTCGATGGATAAGCGATTGTCAAACAGCACGCTGCGGTAGCCAACTTCGAAGGCGTTGATTTGCTCGGGCTGTTCGGTGGGCAGGTTGGCTACTACTAGTAAGCTGCGGTTTTGGGCCAGTACGGCGGCTTGGGCAGCAGTGCTGCCGGCGTTGGCGGCCACGTAGGCGTTCACGGCCGCGTTAAACTGGTCGATGCTGGTGCGGGTGTACGAGTTTTGGAGGTAGTTCAGGCCCTCGTTCACGCGGGCCAAGCCGCCCACGCGGCGCACGTTGCCGTTGTTCACGAAGGACAGCGCCTCAAAAAGCGAGGGGAAGCGCCAGCCGTTTTGGTACGAGGCCCGGAAATTGTGCTTCTCGGCCACCGTGTACACGGCCGCCAGGCGCGGGTTGACCTTGGCCGTAAACTCGGGGTTGTAGTCCACCCGCACCGAGGCAGTTAGCTTTAATTTGTCATCCAGCAAGAGCTTAGAGCCCTGGGCAAAAGCGCCAAATTTCTTGTAATACACGAAGTTGCCGCCCGGCTGGTTACGCTCGGCCAGCGGTAAGGTAAAGTCCACGAAGTTGTTGCCATCCGGGATAATCTGGTAGATGCGGGCATCGGCGCCCACCAGCACGTCCAGGAACTTGATGCGCTCGCCGAGGTTCCACACGCCATCGGCGTGGTAGGTGCGGCTGTGCTGCGAGAGCGCCGCCCCACCGGGGATGGGCGCACCCTTCACGTTCACGCCGCTGTCCCAGTTATTGGTGCTGATAATCTGTGCTTTGAGGGCGTCGAAGGCGGCGGTGCCGGGCTCGGCGCGGCCGGCATCGGCGGCGGCGCGGGCGGCCTGCATAGCTGGTCCCAGGCCGGTGCCGGCGGCCAATTGGCTTTGCAGCGCGGTGCTAAACTTGTTGCCCCACACAGCGTTCGAGCCGTTTTGCAGGTCCAGGTTCAGCGCCAGCGGGTTGAGGTTGTACGAGTTACCCGTGTTCTCCAGCAGCGTGTAGGCGCGCACAGTAAAGTCTTTGCCGCGCAGCTCCAGCTTGTGGTTTTGCACCGTCACGCCATTGAGCTGAATCTTGTTGCCGCGCTGAAACACGCCATCCATCAGCCCGAAGCGGTAGCCGTAGCTTAGCTCCAGGGCGTCGGTCAGCTTATAAGCTACCGTGGCATCGGCCTTGATGTTGCGCACGATGGGGTTCACCAAATCGCGCTCGTAGTAGCCCGTGCGCGTCACGGTAAACGCCTGGTTGCGACCCTGGTAAGGAATCGTTATCGACAGCGACGAGTTGGTGTCGTCGCCGTAGCGGTTCCACAGGTCGGCGGCTGGGTTGGAGGCGCCTGATAGCTCTGGGAATGCTGGGTTAGAGGTCGAAAGCCCCTGCGGGTTCTGGTCGGTTTGAGTGTTGGAGAGCCAGTCGGTACCGCGCAGGTAGTCGAGGTTCACCTTATAGGCCCAGCGCTTATCGGCCCCCAGGGTCTGTGCCCAGCGGATGGCGGTTTCGGTGAGCACGCTCGGGTCGCGGTCGCGGCCGTCCACGTGGTTCACGCCCACTTTCTGGTATACGCTGAGGCCCTGGTAGGTAAAGGGGCTCTTGGTGGTGAGGTTGGCCATGCCGTTGATGGCGTTCATGCCATAGAGGGCCGAGGCCGCGCCGGGCGTGATTTCCACGCTGGCAATATCGAGCTCGGTCGGCCCGATGGCGTTGCCCAGCGGCACGCCTAGGGTGGCCGCCTGCATGTCCACGCCATCCACGAGCTGCATAAAGCGGAAGTTATTGGGAATATTAAAGCCCCTGGTATTCGGCACTTTAAACGTTAGGCTGCTAGTGAGCATCTGCACGCCCTTCACGCTTTCCAGCGCGTCGTAGAAGCTCGGCGCGGGCGTTTCCTTGATGGCCCGAATGTCGAGCTTCTCAATCGCCACCGGCGACTTCAACCGGCTTTCCTCGACCCGCGAGGCCGACACTACGACCTCATTCGTGAGCACGCCCCGCGAGTCGAGCGCCACCGAAATGGGCTGCTGGGCGCTGGTAATCTCCAGCTCCTGGGTATCGTGTCCGATGGCGTTGAACACGAGCACAAATGGGTAGCGCAGCTTGGCCTTAAAGGCAAATTTGCCATCCACATCGCTCTGGGTGCCCACGCTGCCGCCCTTCACGCTGACGCTCACGCCGGGCAGCCCTTCCTGGCCACCTTTTTCGCGCACTACGCCACTGATGGCAATCAATTCGGTTTGGGCGAACGCCGGCGTGGCGCTAGCAGTGGCCACCACCACGGGCAACCAAAAGGCGGAATAATGTAGTTTCATCCTGAATATAACTTGCACTAGTTGAGTTGAATAAGCCCAATTTCAAGGTCGGGCTAGCAAATGGCTGACCGATACCCTAGGTACCCCGGCGCGCCAGTGGCAGCTTCAACAACAACAGCTTCCGGCGAGGCAGAAAGTGGCAAGTGGATTCAGGAGGAAAGCGGATTTCATGGTATAAGGTGCGGAGTTTAGCTCTGCCCGTTGTTGAGTAATGTGCTAGTTGGATGGGTGGGAATGGGTAGTGTGGCTAGTGCGGGCGCCGTAGCGCGAAGCAGGGCTTCGAGCTACGGCTCGCCGGCTAATACACGTCTTCTAAATATCGGCGCTGCTTACGCAGGTTCTTCACGTAGGCGGTCGCATCCTCGGCCGAGAGGCCGGCTTCCTTCTGCACCACTTGGGTAAGGGCAGCTTGCACGGCGCCACCTAGGCGGTTTTTATCGCCGCACACGTAGAGCTGCGCGCCGTTTTCGAGCCAGCCGAATACGTCACGGCTAGCTTCGAGCAGGCGGTCCTGCACGTAGACTTTCTCGGCTTGGTCGCGCGAGAAAGCCACATCGAGCCGGCTCAACGTGCCTTTTTTAAGGTGCTGCTGCCACTCGGCCTGGTAGAGGAAGTCGGTGGTAAAGTGCGGGTTACCGAAGAGTAGCCAGTTGCGGCCGGCCGCGCCGAGTTCCACGCGCTCTTCTACAAAGGCTCGGAAAGGTGCAATGCCCGTGCCCGCGCCAATCATAATAATGTCGGTGTCGCCATCCGCCGGCAGGCGGAAGTACTCGTTGTGCTGCACGTACACCCGCGCTGTGTCGCCCACCGCCACGCGGTCGGCCAGGAAAGACGAGCACACGCCGTGCTTCTGCCGCCCGAAGGCCTCGTAGCGCACCGCGCCCACCGTGAGGTGCACCTCCTCGGGGTGCGCCAGCAGGCTGCTCGCGATGGAATACGCCCGGCTGGGCAGCGGCCGCAGTACATCGGCCAGGGCCTGCGCGGTGAGCGCGCCGGAGGGAAATTCTGTGAGCAAGTCGGCCACATCGCGGCCGTAGAGGTATGGTTGCAGGCGATTTTGGTCAGTCAGCAGCTCTTGTAAGCCAGCGTGCGGGGCCAGGGCGGCGTAGCGCTCCAGCACGTCGCGGGTCAGCACGGTGAGCTCGCGGTGAGTGGCCAGGGCGGCGGCCAGCGGCAGGCTTTCGCCGTCCACTTGCACGGCGGTGGTGTCGCTGAGGCGGGCGGCCAGCAGCACTTCTTCCACCAGCGGCAGGTGGTTGGCGGGCACCACGGCCAGCGCGTCGCCGGGCGCGTAGTGCAGGCCCGAGCCGGCCAAGTCCAGCTCGATGTGGTACGTCTCCTTGTCCGAGCCGCGACCGTTAAGCTGAATGCTTTCAAGTACTTTGGCTGGCCAGGGGTTTTCGGCGGTGTACTCGGTAACAACATCCGCTACCACAGCAGCTGGGGCGGTCGAAGTAGCCGTAGTAGTAGCGGTTTCACCAACCGTGCCCGCGCTCGTCAGCGCGTTCAGTACGTCTTCTACCCACTGGGCGGCGGGCGCTTTATACGCCACGTCGGCATCCACGCGGTCAAGCAGGCGGGTGCCGCCTAGCTCGGCCAGTTTCTGGTCGAAGTCCTTGCCGGTCTGGCAGTATTGCAGGTAGCTTTTGTCACCTAGGGCGAATACGGCGTAGCGCAGCTTCGGTAATTTGGGTGCCCTAGGGCCGTTGATAAAGGCGTGCAGCTCCTCGGCCGAGATGGGTGGCTCGCCCTCGCCGTGCGTGCTCACTATCACGAGCAGGTTCTGCTCCTGCGCCAGCTGCCGCGGGGCGTAGTCGTTCATGTCGATTACCTCGGCTTTCAGGCCTTTGGCGGTGGCGGCATCGGCGGTTTGCTGAGCTATTTTCTTGCCGTTGCCGGTGTGGGAGCCGTAGAGAATCGTAAGCTTCTCAATGGCCGGGGCAGCGGTAACTGGCGCCGCTACGGCCGCCGGGGCCGCTGCTACTCCGCCGCCCGCGCCCGTGGCTTGGCCGTAGAGGTAGCCACTCAGCCACACTAGCTGCTGCGGCGAGAGGCCCGCCGTAAGGTTTTGCAAAGCCGCTTCGTCGAGGGTGGCAGGTAGGATAGGAAGCATCTTAGTTGATAGTCTGTTATAAAAGTTGTGAGCTCGTCGCTCGTGTTACCCCACCCCCGGCCCCTCTCCTTCGGGAGAGGGGAGCCTGACGACTGCGAACGTCGGTTGGCGGTCAGCTCCCCTCTCCCGAAGGGGAGGGGCCGGGGGTGGGGTTATGCGTCTAAATCGAAAACGCCGGCTCCACCGCCATTTCCTGCGTGAAATACTCCGCGTCCGTAGCCGTCACCAGTCCCGCTGCTAGCGTGCTGCCCGTCTGCTCGTCCACTAGAATGAATGCGCCCGTCTGGCGGTTCGAGCGGTACTCGTCTACCACCAGCGGCACGGCGGTTTTCAGGCGCACCCGCACAATGTCGTTGAGCTTGGCCTCGTCGGTGCCCACGCTCTCGAAGGTTTCGATATTGGTTTTCTGCAAAATGGCGGCTACCGAAGCCTTTACCACCGCCGAATGGTGCTGCACGAGCAGCTTGCGGCCGGCCTTTAGGGGCCGCTCGTCCATCCAGCAGAGCGTAGCCTCAAACTCGCGCACCACGGCTGGGTACGTGTGCACTGGCACAATAGAATCGCCGCGGCTGATGTCGATGTCATCGCGCAGGCGCAGGATTACGCCCTGCGGTGCTTCGGCGCTGGGCACCTCTTTTTGGCCCACCTCGATGGCTTCGATGGCCGTTTCCAGGCCCGAAGGCTGTATGCGCACCTTGTCGCCTACCTTATATACGCCGCTCTGGATGCGCCCCGCGTAGCCGCGGTAGTCGGGCAGCTCTTCGGTCTGGGGCCGGATAACGTACTGCACCTGAAAGCGCGGCTCGTGCGGGTTGGCGTCGGCCACGGTGGGCACGCTCTCCAGGTGCTGGAGCAGGCTGGGGCCGCCGTACCAGGGCAAGCTGGGCGAGTGGCGTACCACGTTGTCACCATTCAGGGCGCTCAGCGGGATGGCGATGACGTGCGGCAGCTTCAGCTGCTGCGCCACGGCCTCGTATTCGGTTTTGATTCGCTCAAACACGGCCTCATCGTTGCCCACCAGGTCCATCTTATTCACCGCCAGCACGAAGTACCGGATGCCCAGCAGTGAGGCCAGCAGCGTGTGCCGCCGCGTCTGCTCAATCACGCCCTGCCGCGCATCGACCAGCACGATGGCCAGGTCGGCGTTGCTGGCGCCCGTCACCATGTTGCGGGTGTACTGCACGTGGCCCGGCGCGTCGGTAATGATAAACTTGCGGCGCGGCGTAGTGAAGTACTTGTGCGCCACGTCAATCGTGATGCCCTGCTCGCGCTCGGCCTTGAGGCCGTCGGTGAGCAGCGCCAAGTCTACCGAGTCGCTGTTGGTGGCGTTGCGCTTCTTTTCAAGCGTCGCCAGCACGTCGAGCGATACCGAGTCGCTGTCGTAGAGCAAGCGCCCGATGAGCGTGCTCTTGCCGTCGTCGACGCTGCCGCAGGTGATAAATCGTAGGAGGTCCATTGGTGAAATGGTGAGGTGGTGAATTAATGAGTGAAGGCGGGAGAAGCGAACGGCAGAAAACTCACCGACTCATTACTCACTATCTCACCAGTTAAAAATATCCGTTGCGCTTACGGTCTTCCATGCCCGTTTCCGAGAGGTTGTCATCGAGACGGGTGGCGCCGCGCTCGCTCACCTTGGCTACCAGGATATCCTGGATGATGTCGTCAATCGTGGCGGCGTCGCTTTCCACGGCGGCCGTGCAGGTCGAGTCGCCCACGGTGCGGAAACGCACCTGGCGGGTCACAATTTCGTCGTCTTCATCGATGGTGATGTGCTCGCTCAGCCCTAGGAGCTGGCCGCTGGGCAGCACCACGCACTCGCGCTCATGCGTGAAGTAGATGTTGGGTAGCTCGATGTTCTCGCGCTGGATGTAGTTCCACACGTCGAGCTCCGTCCAGTTCGAAATGGGAAACACGCGCACGTTCTCACCCTTCCGAATGCGGCCGTTGTAGATGTTCCACAGCTCGGGGCGCTGGCGCTTGGGGTCCCACTGCCCAAAGTCGTCGCGCACCGAAAAAATGCGCTCCTTAGCCCGCGCCTTTTCTTCGTCGCGCCGCGCCCCGCCGATGCAGGCATCAAACTCAAATTCCTCAATCACGTCGAGCAACGTGTACGTTTGCAGTGGGTTGCGGCTGGGGTATTTGCCGCCCGGCTCCACCAGTCCGCGCTCCCGAATGGTGTCTTCCACCTTGCGCACGATTAGCTTTTCGCCCAGCTCAGCCGCCAGCTTATCGCGGAAAGCCAGCACCTCGGGGAAGTTGTGGCCCGTATCGACGTGTACCAGCGGAAATGGAAACTTGCCCGGCCGGAACGCCTTTTCGGCCAGCCGCGTGAGGGCAATCGAGTCCTTGCCGCCCGAAAACAGCAGCGCCGGCCGCTCAAACTGGCCCGCCACCTCGCGCATAATGTGGATGGCCTCGGCTTCTAATCTATCTAAATAATCCATCGTAGTTCGTTATTCTTTAATTGATTCTACCACCGGGTCAAAGCCTTGGTGCTCACCGGCCGTGCCGTGCAGGCCGCACTCCTTGGCGGCGGCTTCCTCCCACCACCAGCGGCCGGCCCGGAAATCCTCGCCCGGCTTGATGGCCCGCGTGCACGGCGCGCAGCCAATGCTTACGAATCCCTTAGCATGCAATGGGTTAACTGGCACGCCGTGCTCTTGGGCGAAGGCTACGCACTGCGCCCAGGTCCAGTCGTGCAGCGGGTGCACTTTCACTAGGTTGTGGCCCGCGTCCCACTCGGCGGGGTCCATCGTCTGGCGGTTCTGCGA
Source organism: Hymenobacter bucti (assembly GCF_042681145.1). Taxonomy (NCBI): domain Bacteria; kingdom Pseudomonadati; phylum Bacteroidota; class Cytophagia; order Cytophagales; family Hymenobacteraceae; genus Hymenobacter; species Hymenobacter bucti. Next base: position 817,996 of record NZ_JBHUFD010000005.1, on the reverse strand, counting down.
CTGCTCGGCGCGGATGCCCGTGACCCAGGCCTGCTGCCCGGCCAGCGCCCGACCTAGGGGCTCCACCTTGCGGATGTAGCAGCACTCCTTGCGGTTTTCGATGCTCTCGTAGAAGCTATTTGGGCCCTTTTCGCGCAGCAGCTTTTCCACGCTCGCCGTTTGCGGAAACACTACTTCAATGGGCTTGTCGTAGCGCAGCAGCGTCTTATTCCAGGTCGAGTACGTCTCCTGAAAATTGCGGGCCGTGTCGAGCGTAAATACCCGAATGGGCAGGTTGTTCTCAAAAATAAAGTGCGTAAGTATCTGGTCTTCTAATCCAAAAGAGGTCGAGAACGACACCTTGCCGGGGAAACGCTCGGCCAGTAGGGCCAGCGTTTCGGGCACCGAGTGCTCAGGTACGAAGCGGCGCAGGTCATCGACCTGTTCCTGAATAGATAATTCCATAACAACGATGAGAAGAGGGGAGGGGCTGCCCGGCCCCCGCTAGGGGCGAGCCGGGACCAGAGCGCGAAACCAGCCCGTAGCGGCAACTACAGCCCGGCGACCCGCCGCCGGCTCGGTGGGACGGCCGCGGCGGAAGAAGCTAGTAAACCCGCTAAAAATGAAAAGGTTTATGCGCGACAGCCAGCCCCGCCGCTCGCTACACAAGCGGCCGGCCCCGACGTACAACAACACGCCAGCAGCAAAGTGGGGGCGGACAGGTACACGGGACGGAGGGTAGAAAAGCAGCGCACGGCAAACTTGTTTTTATATGACCAGGACTTGGCACCGTTCTAGCAGGTAGCTAGGGGTTGCCGGCGTTTCGTCGAGCCTGTCTCTCCACGCCTCTTTATAAAAACAATCCTTCAGGTGATGAGGAATTGATGGGGCAAAGGTACGGCGCCGGATTTTAAACTGCCAAGCCAGCTAAATTTCGCTTTTTATCTCCGCTCCAGCTTACTTTCCTCCGCGCTCTTATCTTAGTCTTCATGAAACCCTTCCTGATTTTTGGCTGGCTGCTGTTGCCGGTGGCCAGCTTCGCGCAGCAGGCGCCGGCGCCTAGCCCAGCTTCTGTCGCTGGCGCCAAGCCGCCTATTGTGCTGCCGCCCAAAAAGGCCAATGCCATCTTGGTGCAGCGCCGCGACAGTGGCCTTGTGGCTCTTACCGCTCTTATGCAAGGCCTGGTTAATCGCGGCTATGTTATTAAGGATGTCAACCGCGAGCAACTGACGGTGCGCACCGAGCCCCGCGCCGTGTCGGAGGTGGGGGCCGTCGTACTGACTGGTGCCGTGCAGGGCCGGCAATTTGTGCTCACCGGGGCGTTTGCCCCGGAGCTGGCCAGCCGCCGCTCCACACCCATTAGCTACACCGGGGAGGAGCGCCACGACCGCGCTTCCGAAGCCTGGGAAGAGCTGGTGAAAGCGGCCGGTATGCTGGGCGGCAGCCTCACGTACCGCACGCAATAGCTACAGCCGCGGCCTATGTAGTGGCCGCCGCGCGCACCCCGCCCGAACGGGCGGGGTGCGTTGTACTTTTGTGTTGCTTTTACGTAATTTTCAGTGAAGAAAGCACTTTACTTAATTGGTTCGCCCAACCAAACCACGCAGATGCGCGGCGTGGCCCAGCTACTCGAAGACGAATACGAGCCGTATTTCAGCCAGCTTTACTACGATGGCTGGATGCGGGGCTTCTACAAGTGGCTGATTCGCAATAATGTCCTGACCGGTACCATCGTGCAGGGCCACATCAAGGAAAAGGCCGACAAGTACCTGGCGCAGCACGAACTGCGCAACGACTTCGAAAACCGCGTATTCGGCCACGATTACGACCTCATCGTGTGCTGCTCCGACATTATCGTGCCCTGGCCGCTGCTCGCCAAAACCAAGTCGGTGTTTGTGCAGGAAGGCATGACCGACCCGCTCAACCTGTGGGCGCGGTTCGTGAAGAAGTTCACCAACTTCCCTATCCTCACCATCAGCACGGCGCTGAACGGGATGAACAACTGCTGCGATATCTACTGCGTGGCCTCGCCGGGCTACGCCGAGCACTTCGCCAAAATCGGGGTCGACAAGCACAAGCTGGTCGTGACGGGCATTCCCAACTTCGACAATATCGAGCGGCTGCGCCATAACTCGTTTCCGCACCGTGGTTATGTACTGGTGGCCACCACCGACATGCGCGAAACCTTCCGGCCCGACAACCGCAAAAAGTTTATCCAGCACGCCACGCGCATTGCGGCCGGCCGGCCCATGGTTTTCAAGTTTCACCCCAATGAGAACATGGAGCGCGCCACGGCCGAAGTCAAGAAGTACGCGCCGCCCGGCACCGTTATCTACACCAGCGGTAATACCGAAGAGATGATTGCGAACTCGGTAGAACTCGTAACGCAGTACAGTACAGTGGCCTACGTGGGGCTGGCCCTAGGTATCCCGGTGCACTCCTACTTTGATGTGGACGACCTCAAGCGCAAGCTGCCCGTGCAAAACGGCGGCATTAGCGCCCAGCGCATTGCCGACATTTGCCGCCAGTTCGGGCAGTTTGCGGGCACCGGGCCCGAGTTTTTGCGCCAGTACCAGTCCGCCAGCGCCCAGCCCACGCTCATGAGCGCCGCGGCTCACTAGCTGGGAACTTAACAACGAAGCATGTTGCGTTTTGTGCCAAATATATTACGTTTTATACTCTAACCCATGCTCACGCTAATTCAGGCCCGCCGCGGTTCCTCCCGGCTGCCCGACAAAGTAAGCCTCGACCTGTGCGGCCAGCCGCTATTGGTGCGGCAAGTCGAGCGGGTGCAGCAGGCGGCTAAAGTAGGCCGGGTAGCCGTGATTACGACCGATGAGGCGGGCGATGATGCCCTGGCCGCGCTGTGTGCGCAGCATGGCATTGCGGTGTTTCGGGGCTCGGCCCTCGACCTGCTCGACCGCCACTACCAGGCCGCGCGGCACTTTGGCGAAACGGAGGCCGTAGTAAAAATTCCGAGCGATTGCCCACTCATCGACCCCGCCATTATCGATAAGGTCCTAGGTTACTTCGACGCCACCCAAGGGCAGTACGACTTCGTGAGTAACCTGCACCCCGCTACTTATCCCGACGGCAATGACGTGGAGGTAATGACCTTCGCGGCGCTCGAAACCGCTTGGCGCGAAGCCCGGCGCCCGCTGGAGCGCGAGCACACCACGCCGTTTTTTTGGGAAAACCCCGCGCGTTTCCGGCTGGCCAACGTGGCCTGGGAAACGGGCCTCGACTACTCGATGTCGCACCGCCTCACGATTGATTATCCGGCCGACTACGACTTTATAAAGGCCGTGTACGAAGCGCTTTATTCTGCCAATCCTCGGTTTGGGCTGGGCGATATCCTGGCTTTATTAAAACAAAGGCCGGACATTTACGCCTTGAACGCCGACCTGGCCGGCGTGAACTGGTACCGCAATCATTTGGACGAGCTTAAAACCGTGGATTCTGCCCAAACTAAAGCTAAGTAGGGTGCGGGGCTTGCCCCCGCCCAGTCGCTTGGGTTGGCAATAAAGTACTTTCATTTTACCGTTCAACGACGGGCGGGGACAAGCCCCGCACCCTACGTATGACTTCTGAAAAACAAAACGAGCTAAAAGAACTGGCCCTGCGCGTGCGCGAGCACATCGTGCGCCTCAGCACCGATGGCGGCTGCTTCACGGGCGCCTCGCTGAGCTGCGCCGACCTGCTGGTGTATCTCTACGCCGACTTTCTTAACGTGCACCCCGGCAACCTGCAAGACCCCGAGCGCGACTACCTTTTCCTGAGCAAAGGCCACGACGTGCCGGCCCTCTACGGGGTATTTGCCGAGCTGGGCTTCATGCCCAAGGAGCGGCTCAACAACCACTTGAAAACCAGCGACAGCATCTACTGGCACCCTAACCGGAGTGTGCCGGGCGTCGAGTTTCACTCGGGCTCGCTGGGCCACCTGCCGAGCGTGGCCCTGGGCGTGGCGCTGGATGCGCGGATGCGCGGCCAGAACCAGCACGTCATCGTCATCACCGGCGACGGCGAGCTGAACGAGGGCACTTGCTGGGAAGCCGTGCTGGTAGCCAGCGCTCACAAGGCCAACAACCTGACCTTCGTAGTTGACCGCAACCACTTCCAGGCCAACATCGCTACCGAAGATTTGATACCGCTGGAGCCCCTAGGTCCTAAATTCGAGGCGTTTGGGGCCGAGGTGCGCCGCATTGATGGCCACGACTTCGTGGCGCTGGAAGAAGCGTTTTTGGCCCTGCCCTTCAGCGACACCAAGCCTTCGGTCATCATTTGCGACACAGTGCGCGGGCGCGGCCTGCCCAGCATCGAGCGCCGCGCTGACCGTTGGTTCTGCAACTTCAGCAGCGACGAGGTAACCGAGCTGCTCAAGGAACTGCACAGCCAGGAAGCCACCACGCTCACCAGCGAAACCCTCACCGTCCGCTAAAATCGCAGATTTAACGGATTTAACGGATTGCACAGATATGCCCCGCTGCGCGGGGCTGACTATGTGGGCGTTGGCCGTTTGTTTGCTGTCTGCTGTCTGTCATGCAGGCGATAAAAGCGCTGCAAGTAGTAAGATTAAGTCGGCTCTGCTTGACTCAACTGAACTCAAATCGAGCTGAGTTGAGTCAAGCAGAGCCGATTCTTCCCCATTCTCTCGTCTGATTTCACTCGCCTAGTCAGCCCCGCGCAGCGGGGCGTATCTGCGAAATCCGTTAAATCCGTTAAATCTGCGGTCATGAATTACGAACAGCTTATCCACGAAACGGCTCTGGCCGACGAGCGTCTCATTGTGATGACGGCCGAAAACCGCGCCCTCATCCGCAACCTGCCGGGGCCGCTGGGGCTGCGCTTTATCGACACCGGCATCACGGAGCAAACCATGATTGGCGCGGCCGCCGGCCTGGCGCTGCGCGGGCGCGTGCCGGTAGTGCACGCCCTGGCCACGTTCCTCACGCTGCGGGCGTTCGAGTTTATCCGCACCGACGTAGGCATTGCCAACCTGCCGGTGAAAATCAGCTCGTTCGTGCCCGGCTTTTTGTCGGATGGCAACGGGCCTACGCACCAGGCCATCGAGGATATTTCGCTGATGCGCGGCATCCCGGGCATGACGGTTTTTGCCGCCGCCGACGAGCAGGACATGCTCGCCATGCTGCCCGCCATTTGGGCCTCGCCTAGCCCGGCCTACGTGCGCGTCAACACCCGCCCCGCCACCTACCAGCACGCGCCGTTTGAAATCGGCAAGGCCGAAATCGTGAGCGAAGGCCACGACGTGACCATCCTTACCTACGGTATGCTGTTCGAGCAGGCGCTCGTTGCCAAGGACTTACTTGCCGAAGCCGGCTACTCGGTGGGCCTTGTGAACCTGCGCAGCCTCAAGCCGCTCGACAGCGAAGCAGTGCTGAACGTGGTGCGTAGCGGTGGGCTCGTAGTGACCCTAGAGGACCACTTCCAGACGGGCGGTCTATATTCCATCGTGGCCGAGCTACTGCTCGAAAACGAGCTGACCGCCAAAGTGCTGCCGCTGGCACTCAAGGAAAAGTGGTACAAGCCCGGCCGCCTGAGCGAAGTGCTCGAATACGAAGGCTTCACGGGCCAGCACATTGCCCGCCGCATCGGCAAGAAGCTGGGTGATAAGCAGCACGTTTTCAACGAGAAAACTGAGGTAGTTGAAAACGAATTTGCCGAGTAATTTTTAGTTAAAACCATCATGTTGAGCGTAGCCGAAGCATCTCTACCGCCTCGTTGATAGGCGTAGGTAATTACTGCGCCACGCGAGATGCTTCGAATCCGCTACGTCTCTGCTTAATGCGCAGAATGCTCAGCATGACGGTCTTTAGTAATAGCCTAAACAATCCTTATGAATTTCTCTAAATCTGACGACCTCTACGCCCGGGCGCAGAAAATCATGACCCCGGTCACCCAGACCCTTGCCAAGGGGCCGGGCCAGTACACCAAGGGCGCCAGCCCGAAGTACGTGAAGCGCGGCAAAGGTGCCCACGTGTGGGACGTCGATGGCAACGAATATATTGACTACCAGATGGGTATCGGCCCGCTGAGCCTGGGCTACGCCTACCCCAGGGTTGATGAAGCAATCAAGGCGCAGCTCGAAGACGGCATCACGTTTTCGATGATGCACGAGTTGGAAGTCGAGGTAGCGGAGCTGATTCACGAGATTATCCCGAACGCTGAGAGCATCCGCATCTCTAAAACTGGCGCCGATGTGTGCTCGGCGGCGGTGCGCGTGTCGCGCGCTTTCACGGGCCGGCCGCACGTGCTGTGTTGCGGCTACCACGGCTGGCACGATTGGTACATCGGCACCACGAGCCGCGATAAGGGCATCCCGCAGGAAAGCAAGGACCTGGTGAGCGCCTTCGAGTACAATAACCTCGACTCGTTCAAGGAATTGCTGACCGAAGATGTGGCCTGCGTCATCCTGGAGCCGTTTATTTTCGACGCGCCCAAGGACAACTTCCTGCACGAAGTAGCCCGCCTCTGCAAAGAAAACGGCACGTTGCTGATTTTCGACGAGATGTGGACCGGCTTTCGCATCGCTATCGGCGGCGCGCAGGAGTATTTCGGCATCACGCCCGACCTCGCGGTGTACTCCAAGGCGTGCGCCAACGGCATGCCCATCGCGCTGCTCACGGGCCGCAAAGACGTGCTGCAACTGTTTGAGCAGGACGTGTTTTTCTTCACCACCTTCGGCGGTGAGGCGCTGAGTTTGGCCGCTACTATCGCCACTATCAGCGAAATGCGCGAGAAAAACGTGCCCGCGTTCCTGGCTAGCCAGGGCAACAAGCTGAAGGAAGGCTACAACAAAATCGCCGCCGACCTCGGCCTGAGCAGCTACACCAAGTGCTACGGCTACGACTGCCGCAGCATCGTGACCTTCGACGCCAGCGCCGGCAATCCCTTGGAAACTAAGGCTTACGTACAGCAGGAGCTGTTCAAACAGGGCATCCTGTGGGGCGGTTTCCACAACATGAGCTTTTCGCACACCGACGAGGACGTAGCCAAAACCCTGGCTGCCTACGAAGCGGTGCTGCCGCTGCTGAAAGATGCCATCGAGAAGGGCGACGTAAGCACCCGCCTCGAAGGCGAGCCGCTGGAAGCCGTGTTCCGCAAGGTGACCAATGCCGCACCAGTGAAGAAATAGTTGCTTGCCGCCCGCGAACCTCACCCCCTAGCCCCCGAAAAATGCTTTTGACGCATTTCCGAAAAAGAGGGGGAACTAGCTTTTAGTTTTAGCTTTAGTTATTTGCTATTCCCGCAGTAAACTGCTCACTTGTAATAGGTTTCTAGAACCAAAACTAGAAACTAGTTCCCCCTCTTTTTTGGAAATGCGTCAAAAGCATTTTTCGGGGGCTAGGGGGTGAGGTCTGCGGGCAGCGAGAATCCTCATGAATTTCTTCGACTTAACCAACAAAACTGCCATCGTCACCGGCGCGTGCGGCCTCATCGGCCAGAAGCACTGCGAGGCCCTGGCCCTGGCCGGTGCCAACGTGGTCGTGGCCGACCTGCACCTCGATAAGGCCCGCGAAGTAGCCGCCGGCCTGCCCGGTGCCATCCACCTGCCGCTGGCCGTGGACGTGACCTCGCCCGAGTCGCTGGCGGCGGCGCGTGATGAAATTATTATCCATTTTGGCCACCTCGATGTGCTGGTGAATAATGCGGCCATCAACGACATGTTTGAGAATCCGGCCCTCGCGGCTGAACTCAGCAAGTTTGAGAATTTCCCGTTGGCGACGTTCCAGAAAGTGCTGGAGGTGAACGTGACCGGTATCTTCCTGGCCGCGCAGGTATTTGGCACGCCGATGGCCGAGCAGGGCCACGGCTCTATCATTAACGTGGCCAGCACCTACGGCATCGTGGGGCCCGACCAGAGCATCTACCGCAACGAGGCCGGCGAGCAAAGCTTCTATAAATCACCTTCTTACCCCATGACTAAGGGCGCGGTGGTAAACTTTACCCGCTACCTGGCTGCCTACTGGGGCAATAAGGGCGTGCGCGTAAACACACTCTCGCCGGGCGGCGTGGAGAACAGCCAGGATGCCTTTTTTGTGAAGCAGTACAGCGCCAAAACGCCCCTAGGGCGCATGGCCGCGCCCACCGACTACCAGGGCGCGGTGGTGTTCCTGGCCTCCGACGCTTCGGCCTACATGACGGGCGCTAACCTCGTGGTGGATGGCGGCTGGACGGCTATTTAGAGCCATGTAGCACCGCGTGGTGCGCTTTTTGATAAGGTGCCTAGGGCGCGAGACGCCCGCCGCAACGCACGCGGTACGAGCGTATTGACGACCTAGGTAGTATTTTTAAACTGGATTTTATTTGACTACTGCTTATGAAGCACGCTGACCTGGTTGCCAAAGCTCGCCGCATCAAGCTCGTTCTCACCGACTGCGATGGGGTGCTCACCGATGGCGGCGTTTACTACGGCGAAAGCGGCGAGGTGCTCAAGCGCTTCAACATCCGTGATGGCATGGGTGTGGAGCGCCTGCGCGCCGTGGGGGTGGATACGGGCATCGTGACCGGCGAGCGCTCGCCCTCGGTGAGCAAGCGCGCCGAGAAGCTTAAAATCACGGAGTTGCACCTAGGCATTAAGGATAAAGCGCCACTGCTGGCCGAGATTTTGACTCGCCTGGGGCTCACAGCCGAGGAGGTTGCTTTCATTGGCGACGATACCAACGACGTGGCCATTCTGGGATTGGTAGGGCTGGCGGCCTGCCCCGGCGATGCCACTGTTTTTGCCCGTGAGGCGGCCGATTATCAGTGCCAGGCCTTTGGCGGGCAGGGCGCTTTTCGGGAGCTGGCCGAGCTGATTATCAGCCACAAGGGCGGCGCGCCGGTGCCCAACCGCGGCGCCGAATAGCTGCGTTTTAAAATAAAAAGCGGCGGCTTACGTCATTGGGAAATCAATGGGCTAAACCAACTGGTTGCGCCGCTGTTAGGTTGCTTTTATCTCATTCGCTCTTTCGTTTTTTGCCCCACCACCTACTCGTTATGTCAGTCGTTCAAATCAAGAAAAACCGCGCCATTGGCCCCGGCCAGCCGTGCTACATCATTGCCGAAATCGGCATTAACCACAACGGCTCGCTCGACATTGCCAAGCAGCTCATCGATGCGGCCGTGACGGCTGGCTGCGATGCGGTGAAGTTTCAGAAGCGTACCCCCGAGCTGTGTGTGCCCAAAGACCAGTGGGAGAAAATGCGCGACACCCCCTGGGGCCGCATGAGCTACATCGACTACAAGCGCAAAACCGAGTTTGGCCTCGAAGAATACACGGCCATCGACGACTACTGCAAGGCCCGCGGCATCGACTGGTTTGCCTCGTGCTGGGATGAGCCGTCGGTAGATTTCATGGAGCAATTCCAGCCCGTGCTCTACAAAATGGCGTCGGCTTCGCTTACTGATAAGCCCCTGCTCGACCGCGTGCGCGCCACCGGCCGCCCCCTCATGCTGAGCACCGGCATGAGCACCCAGCAGGAAATCACGGACGCCGTGGCCTACGTAGGCCTTGATAACCTGATGATTGCGCACAGCACGTCAGCCTATCCCTGCCCGCCCCAGGAGCTGAACCTGCGCATGGTGCAAACCCTGCAAGCCCAATTCCCCGGCACGCCCATCGGCTACTCGGGCCACGAAACCGGCCTCAGCACTACCGTAACGGCGGTGGCCCTGGGCGCTACGTTTGTGGAGCGTCACTTCACCCTTGACCGGGCCATGTGGGGCTCGGACCATGCCGCTAGCGTGGAGCCCGGTGGCATGGCCAAGCTCGTGCGCGACATCCGCGACACCGAAGCCGGCCTCGGCGACGGCGTGAAAGTGGTGTACGAGAGCGAGAAAGAGCCCCTGCGCCGCCTCCGCCGCGAGGTGACGGCCGCCTAGGTTCCCCCTCCTTGAGTTAGGAGGCGCTATGCCTCAAACGTCTGTCATTGCGAGCGCAGCGAAGCAATCGCACCTGTTCGGTTGCCGTTCGGGTGCGATTGCTTCGCTGCGCTCGCAATGACATTTTTATACCTAGGCTGCTAACTTTCCTTGAAAGGCGAACATTCGCCCCGCGCAGGCAGTTAGGGGCACAGATACTACTCTATCGAATACGCTATGCTGGAGCCGATAAGCACGTTTTACTACAGCCTCAACGCTGTGGGGCGCACCACAATGATTACCACTCCCATCCTGCTGCTGGCGGTGGTAGTGCTGCTGGTGCTCGAGCGCAAGTTTCCGTACCGCAAAGGGCTGCCATTTTTCCGCGAGGGGCTGTTCGTGGACCTCTTTTGGTACACGCTGGTGCAGAGCTACTTCCTGCAAATCCTGATTTTTGGCTTCATCATCGCGCCGCTGGCGGCGCACTTCGGCACGCGGTTCGACCTGGTGAGCAGCTGGCCAGTGGCGGCGCAGGTAGGCTTTTTCGTGATTACCCACGATTTTTATATCTACTGGTTTCACCGTTTCCAGCACAACAGCGCCTTCTTTTGGCGCACCCACGAGGCGCACCACTCGGGTAAGCACGTGGACTGGCTGGCCGGCTCTCGCTCGCACATCGTCGAGATTATTATCAATCAAAGTATTGAGTTTGCGCCCATCATTCTTCTAGGTGCCAACCCGATAGTGGTGCCCATTAAGGCACTAATTGATGCTGTGTGGGGCATGTACATTCACGCCAATATCGACGTGAAATCGGGTAAGCTACAATACGTTATCAACGGGCCCGAAATGCACCTCTGGCACCACGCCGACCACGAGGAGGTGTACTACGCCAACTTCTCGACCAAATTCGCTTTCTGGGACTGGATGTTCGGCACTGCCTTTTTGCCCCAGGACCGCAAGCCCGAGCGCTGGGGCCTGCCATACGCTTTTCCCAAGGACTACTTTGCGCAGCACGCCTTTTCGGTGGTGCGCTTCGATGAAAAGGCGCTGGCCGAGAAGTCGGCCGTGTTCCGCGCCTACCACGGCGTGCGTTGGCGCCTGCTGGGCTGGGTAGGCGAGCGCCTGCCCGCCGCCAAAGTGCTGCAAGGCTGGGAGGTGCCCCAGGGCGCCTTGGAAACCGTGCCCGCCCCGCGCCCCGGCGGCAACCCTGAGCCCGCCGCCGCCGTTGCCGCAGCTACCACCGATTCTTCCCGCCCCGTTGCTTCTCCTGTCTCTTGAGCTTTAATTTTAACCCTGCTTGGCTGTATCTGCTGCTGGCTTCCGTGATGGAGGTGTGCTGGAACTACAGCCTCAAATACACGAGCGTTGCCAAAATAAAGGCGCTGGACTGGTCGCAGTTTTTTGCCAATTCGACGGGGGCGGCGACGCTGCTGCCGGCCATTGGCTACGTGGCTTTTGGCGTGGCCAACGTGTTCTTTTTCTCGAAGGCGCTCAACGTTATTCCGGCTTCCACTGCCTTTGCCATCTGGATGGGCGTAGCGCTGGTGGGCATCAAAATAGTGGATACGCTGGTGCTGAAGGAGGCTTTTCAGTGGGCGCACGTCTTTTACATCGGCTGCATTTTGGTCGGCATCATCGGCCTCAAACGCACGGCTTAGCGTACCTAGGGGCTAAGCGGGCTGGTTGGTCGCTACATTTTTTACATAGCGACTCATGAAAAAGTGGTATTTGGCCTTGGGGTGCCTGTTGGCGGGCACCGGGGCGCACGCGCAAACCGCCCCGCCCCGCCGCTGGGACCCGAACCACAATGTGTGGCTGACTTACTCTAGCGATGCGCGCCTGGCGGGGCGCTGGGGCCTGCACACCGAGTTTCAGTACCGCCGCACCAACGGCCTGCGCGACCCGCAGCAGTATTTCTACCGGGCGGGCATAAACTATCATTTGCCTAAGAACGTGCTGGTTACCCTAGGGGGCACGTATTTGCTGTCGCTGCCCTACGGCGACTACCCCGATGCGGGGCGCACTTTCGAGCGGCGCATCTACCAATTGGTGTCGCTGGGCCAGCAATTTGGCCGCCTCAGCGTGGCGCATCGTTTCATTCAGGATGAGCGCTGGCTGCGCGCCGAGGGCGAGGACCGGTACTTGTTCCAGAACCGCTCGCGCTACCGGGCGCAGCTCAAGCTGGCGCTCACCAAGCCCGAGCTAGGTCCCGGCACTCTCTACGCGCTGGCCTCGGACGAGATTTTTATGAGCTACGGGGAAAATGTGCAGGCCAATGTATTCAACCAGAACCGCTTATACGGTGGCCTGGGTTTTCAATTTAGCGAAGCGCTATCCGTAGAGGCCAGCTACCTCAACCAGATTGTGCAGCACGATGATGGCGTGGTATTCGAGCGCAACCACACCGCGCAGCTATCCCTGTATTTCACGCCCGACCTGCGGCCGGCGGCGCAGCGAGCCGCCGACTAGGCCGCTGAAAAAAAGCGCTGCCGTTTGCTGCGGCTGAGCGCATTGGCGGCAGTAACTTGGGCCGTAATGCCACGTCTGCTTTTTTCGCTAGCCTTCGGGCTGGCCGCCGCTACCAGCGCCGCCCAGAGCCTGCCCATCATCAGCCAAAACCCGCCTAGCCTGCGCTGGCAAGAGGTGCGCACGCCTCACTTTCGGGTGCTGTATCCGGCGGGGCTCGACACGGCGGCCCAGCGCACGGCCCAGCGCTTGGAGGCTGTGCACGCGCCCAACGGCGCCACGCTGGGCGTGAGCGCCCCGCCCATTGCGGTGGTGCTGCAAAACCAAACTACGGTCAGCAACGGCTTCGTAACGTTTTTGCCGCGCCACGCCGAGTTTTTCACCACCCCCGAGCAGGGCCAGGCCCTAGGTACCGTGGACTGGCTCGATGGGCTGGTGGTGCACGAGTTTCGGCACGTTAATCAGTTCGACAAGGCACGCCAGGGCTTTGGGCGGGTGCTGGTGCCGCTGCTGGGCGAGGGTGGCCTAGGCGTGGCGGCGGTGGGCGTGCCGCAGTGGTTTTTTGAGGGCGACGCGGTGGGCACCGAAACGGCCCTGACGCGCAGCGGGCGCGGGCGCATTCCGTACTTCGGGCTGGGGCTGCGCGCCAATTTGCTGAGCGGGCGGCAGTACTCGTACCAAAAGGCGGTGAATGGCTCGTTCCGCGACAACGTGCCCGATTGGTACGTGCTGGGCTATCACCTCACCTCGTATGCCAAGGCGCACTACGGCCCCGCCGTGTGGGGCCGCGTGCTCGACCAGTACTACCGGTTTCCGTTCTATCCGTTCTCGTTTTCGAATAGCCTGCGGCGCACCACCGGCCTGCGCGTGGAGGACCTGTACGCCCGCACCATGCGCGAGCTGGACTCGACCTGGCGGGCCGAGCAGGCGGCACGGCCCGCGCCCACGCCGGTGCGCGAGCTGGCTGGCCAAGTGGGCACGCGCATCTTCACGCAGTACCAGTACCCGCAGTACGTGAACGACAGCACGGTGCTAACCCTGAAAACCGGGCTCAACAACATTGCGCAGCTGGTGCTCCTAGGCCACCTCGGGCAGGAAAAACGGGTATTTACGCCCGGCGCCATTAATATTCCCGAGCTGCTGTCGGTGGGCGGGGGCAAGGCGGTGTGGCCCGAGTTTCGGCAGAGCCCGCGCTGGGGGCAGCGCGTGTATTCGGAATTGAAAGTGCTGGACCTGAAAACCGGCCGGCTGGTGCGCGTGGGCACGCGCAGCCGCTACGCGGCCGCCGCGCTCTCGCCCGATGGCGCGCGCCTGGTGGCTGTGCGCACCGATGCCAGCTACCACCACGCGCTGGTGGTGCTGGACGCGAGTACCGGCCAGGAGCTGCAAACGCTGCCCAACCCGCGCAACGATTTCTACCAGCAGCCGCGCTTCACGCCCGATGGCCGCCAGCTGGTGACCGTGACGCTGCGCGCCGCCGGCAAAACCTTGCAGCTGCTGGACCTAGGTACGGGCGCCGCCACTGACCTGCTGCCGGCAGCCAACGTGAACCTGACCAACCCGCAGCCCTGGGGCGACTACGTGCTCTACAACTCGCCGCAGTCGGGCGTGGATAATATCTACGTCGTCAGCCTCAAAAATGGCTTGACTTACCAGGTCACCAGCCGGCCCCTAGGTGCCTACCACGTCGCCGTGAGCCCCGACGGTCGCCACCTCGCCTTCCACGACTTCCGGGCCACGGGCGCGCGGGTGGTTGAGATGCCGCTCGACCCCGCCACTTGGCTAGCCCTGCCGGCGCCGGCGCGCGCCGCGGCCCCCGCCGACCCCTTCGCCGAGCGCCTGGCCGCCGGCGAGCCCGCTGCCAAGCAAATCGCCAGCCTCCTAGCCTCGCCCGACTCGGCGGGGCCGCGCTACGGGGTGCGGCGCTACCGGCCGCTGGCGCACGCGTTTCGCGTGTTTAGCTACGGCGTGGTGCAAAGCCCGGCCGGCAACGCCGTGAGCGTGGGCGTGCGCTCGCAGGATTTTCTGAGTACCACCCAGGCCTTCGCGGGCCTCACCTACGACCAGACCGAGCGCACGTTTGCCGCCACGGGCGCGCTCAGCTACCAGGGCCTCGGGCCGGTGCTCGACGTGGAGGGCAGCTACGGCGGGCGCGATGCCAGCATCGTGAATGAGCGCGGCCAAACCCTGCGCGACCAGTGGCAGGTGGCGCGCGTGCTGGCCGGCGCCCGCCTGCCGCTGGTGCTCACGCGCTCGAAATACCTCCAAAGCCTGACCCTAGGGGCCTACTATCTCAACGAGCGGGTATCGGGCTACGACCTGCCCGTGCGCAAGCGCAGCGAGACGGGCCCCAACACGCCGCTGCACGCCCTGCAAACCAGCCTGGCCTACGTGAGCCAGCTCAAGCAAAGCACCCGTGACGTGGCCCCGCGCGGCGGCGCCACGCTGCTAGCCACCTACCGCACCACGCCCTTTGGCACCAACCTGCAAGCCAGCCAAGTGGGCGTGCAGGGCGCCGTGTACCTGCCCGGCCTGGCCCGCCACCACAGCCTGCGCCTGCGCGGCGGCTACCAGTACCAGCAGCAGGACCAGTACAATTTCACGGCCGCCATCTCGTACCCTAGGGCCGAAACCAGCTACATCAGCTTCGACAACCTCGCGGCGGCCAGCGTCGATTATAGCCTACCACTGGCCTTCACGCACCTCACGCTGGGGCGGGTGCTCTACGTGCAGCGCTTCCGCGCCACGGCCTTTTTCGATATTGCGCAGGGCAATTTGCGCCTGCCGGCCACCGCCCAAACGCCCGCGCGGGTCTATTACCAGGACTTCCGCAACGTGGGCGCCGACGTGATGGCTTTGTTCAACGTCTTCCACCTGCGCACACCCGTGGAGGCGGGCGTGCGGGTGGCCTACAGCAGCTATTTGCAGCGCGTAGTGGTGCAGCCGCTCGCCTTCAGCGTACGACTTTGATTGTCAATGAGCAATTATCAATGAGCAGACTAACTAATCGGTCTGCTCATTGATAATTGCTCATTACTTACACGATGGCTTTGCTGACTTCTTTTTCGGCTAGGGGTGCTTTTACCTTGCCGATGATGTAGCGCATGCCTTTGTCCTGGGTCACGTAGTTCCAGGCCCAGGTGATGAACACGGCGAAGCGGTTGCGGAAGCTCACCAGGGCCAGCACGTGCACGAGGCTCCAGGCCAGCCAGCCGAGCCAGCCGGTGAGGTGGTACTGCTTGCCAAAAACCTTGATGTCGGCCAGGGCGCGGTGGCGGCCCACGGTGGCCATCGTGCCCTTGTCGTAGTACTCGAAAGGCTGCATGGGCAGGCCGCCCACCGCCCGAATAATGTTGTCGCCTAGCAACCGGCCCTGTTGAATGGCGGGCTGCGCCACCTGCGGGTGGCCGTCGGGGTACTTTTCGGTGGCCATCTGGGCAATGTCGCCGATGGCAAACACGGTGTCGTAGCCCACCACGCGGTTGACCTCGTTTACCTGGTAGCGGTTCGATTTGAGCAGGGCCTCAGGCGCCAGGCCCTTGATGGGCGCGCCCGTGACGCCCGCCGCCCAAATGAGCGTGCGCGTAATGAGTTGCCGCCCCGAGCTAAGGGTAGCCGTGTAGCCGTCGTATGACTTCACCCGCGTATCGAGCAGCACTTCCACCCCTAGGTCCTGCAAATACTCCTTGGCCTTCTCCGACACCTCGGCCGACATGCCTTTGAGCAGCACCGGGCCGCTCTGCACCACGTAGATGTCCATCTGCTTGAGGTCGAGCTCGCGGTAGTCGCGCGGAAACACGTGGGCCCGCAGTTCGGCCAGGGCGCCCGCCATCTCCACGCCGGTGGGGCCGCCGCCCACTATCACGAAGTCGAGCATGCTGTTGAGCTGGTCCTGGTCCCCGATTTGGAGGGCCTGTTCGAAGTTGGATAGCAGCGTGTTGCGCAGCTCAATAGCGTCGGTCACGTTCTTGAGCGAAATGGCGTTGGCGGCCATCTGCTGGTCGCCAAAAAAATTGCTGGTGGTGCCGGTAGCCAGCACCAGGTAGTCGTAGCGCAGCAGCCCAATGGAGGTTTCGACCACCTGCGCCGTGGCGTCGATAGATTCGACTTCGGCTAGCCGGAAGTAAAAATTCTGCTGCTCGCCCAGGATTTTGCGAAACGGCGACACGATGCTGTCGGGGTTGAGGCCCGCCGTGGCCACCTGGTACAGCAGCGGCCAAAAACCGTGGTAATTCTGCTTGTCGATGAGCACTACCTGCACCGGGGCCTTGGCCAGCGACTTAGCCAGCTCAAGGCCGCCAAAGCCCCCGCCCACTATCACCACGCGGGGCATGCCCAGGTCTTCAATCTTCGTGAGTCCTTCCATAAAACAAAAGTGCGTAGGAGTAGCGCGCCGGTAGCTCGGCCGTAGATAAACAGTAAGTGAAAGTTGGGCATATAACTCAACCTGGGCGCTAGCAACCCATTGCGAACTAATGGAGTAAGCTAGCCACTACTAATTCCCATTGACAATTATGAAAAACATTCTTTTAGGCGCTAGCATGGCTTTGCTAACGAGCCTATCGGCCTGCGCTCCCAAGGTTAACGTGGAGCAGCGCGCTAACGTTAACTTCAACCGCTACCGCACCTACGATTTTGCCGACACCGAAGTAAAAACCAGCGGCAATGCCAACCCACTGCTGCGCAGCCCCATCGCCCAGGACCGCATTAAGCAGGCCATTGCGGGCGAACTCAACAAGCGCGGCCTGCGGCAAGTGGAAAACAATGCCGACTTTCTGGTAACTACCCACACCTTTGTGGAGGAAGCCGAGCGCACGGTGTATGACACCCAGCCGGCCGCTGGTTATGCGTACCCTTATTCGGTCGGCTACCGGGGCCGGTTTTTGCCCATTAACTACGGCTACTGGTACGGCCCCTCGTACTACAGCCGGCCCCGCACCGAGCAGTACCGCGAGGGTACGCTGGTGATTGACTTTATCGATGCCCGCACCAACAACCTCGTGTGGCGCGGCTCAGTGGCCGACCCCATCGACGACGCCGGCCGCCTGGGCAGCGAGTTCAGCAAAAACGCCAAGGAAATCCTGGATAAATTTCCGGTGGCCGAAAAGAAAAGCTAACTGGGCATTCACCTAGGTCCCGCCGCGCGCGCCGTTTGCTGAGAAGCAGGCGGCGCGTTTTGGTTTAGGAGGTGCTGTTATTCCTGACCCTTCTCGTAGAAAAACTCTCCTTCGCCCGCCGCCCCACTCTGCCGCTGCTCGGCCGCCCGCGCCCGCAACTCCACGCGCCGGATTTTGCCGCTGATGGTCTTAGGAAGCTCGGGCACGAACTCCAGAATGCGAGGCATTTTGTAGGGCGCTAGGTGCGCGCGGCTGTAGGCGAATAGCTCCTGCGCCAGCGCGGCCGACGGTGCGGTACCGGGCGCCAGCAGCACGAAAGCCTTGATTTCGTGGCCTTTGATAGCGTGCGGCGAGCCCACTGCGGCGGCTTCTACTACGGCGTGGTGCTCGATGAGCACGCTCTCGACTTCGAAAGGCCCAATGCGGTAATCGCTCGACTTTATCACGTCGTCGTCGCGGCCCACAAACCAGAGATAGCCGTCGGGGTCGCGGTAGGCTTTGTCGCCGGTGTAGTAGAGGCCGTGCCGAAACACGCTGGCCGCCCGCTCGGGCTCGCCAAAGTAGCCTGTGAACAAGCCGTTGGGCCGGCCCGTGTCGGTGCGCACCGCGATGTGGCCCTCGGCTAGGTCGGGCAGTACGCGGCCCTCATCATCAGCTATCACCACGTCGTACATGAACGACGGCTGGCCCATGCTGCCCAGGCGCACGGCGGCGCCGGGCAGGTTGTAGACCATGGCCGTGCTTTCCGACTGCCCGTAGCCATCGCGGATGAGCTGGCCGGTGCCCCGCTGCCAGGCCTCAATCACTTCGGGGTTGAGCGGTTCGCCCGCGCTCACGCACTCGCGAAAGCGGAAGTTGTACGCCCCTAGGTCCTCCAGCACCAGCAGGCGCAGCACGGTGGGCGGCGCGCAAAACGTGGTGACTTGCTCGCGGGCTAGCGCCGCCAGCAGCGGCCCGGCTGCAAAGCGTCCGCTGCCCTGGTACGCCACCAGCGTGGCGCCCACGCTGAGGGGCGCAAAAAAGCTGCTCCAGGCAAACTTGGCCCAGCCCGACTGCGAAATATTGCAGTGCCTATCGTCGGGCCGCAGCCCCAGCCAGGCGGCGGTGCTTAGGTGGCCCACGGGGTAGGAAAAGTGCGTGTGCGTCACGACTTTGGGTAAGCCCGTGGTACCCGAGGTGAAGAATAAAAACAGCGGGTCGTCGGCGCGGGTGGGGTGGTCCGCGGCGTGGCTGGGCAGCCCGGCCGTGCCTTCAAAACCGACCCAGCCCGGCCGCTGCGCGCTGGGCCCGCCCACTAGCATTTTGAGTTGGATAGTCTGCCCTAGAGCCTGCTCGGCGGCGTCGATTTTGGCGGCATTCTCGAGGTCGGCCACCACCACGGTGGGCAGCAGGCGGCCGAAGCGATATTCCAAATCCTTGATGGAGAGGATGCTGGCGGCCGGAATCAACAGTTGGCCGCCCTTGATACCGGCCACGTAGGTGTCCCAGAGTTCGGCGCACACGGGCATCATCAACAATACGGCCTCGGTGGGGCGCACGCTGGCGCTGCGCCAGAAATTGAGCAGGCGGTTGGCGCGGGCGGCCAACTCGGCGTAGGTTATCTCGTGGTGGCCCGCGTCGTCGGCCAGTACTAGGGCGGTTTTGGTGGGCTGAGCGGCCACGTGCAGGCCTTCCAGAATGTCGGCCGACCAGTTGAAAAATTCAGGCTTGGGGATTGGTAACGTGCTCAGCTCGTGGTAGGTGCCGGCCTCCGCAATTTGCTGGAAGCGCCGAAAGTAAGCTTGCATAAGACCTGGGGCGTGGGTGGGTGGGGAAGGATGAGTGGCCGGCGGGCGGAACGAATTGCCGATGGTCGGAAGTTAGTGCGAAACTACTCGCTTTGCTAAGCTGCCCATCATGAACGCCTTACCGCTTGTCTCGCTGCTCCTGGGTAGCCTCGCCTTAGGGTCGGCCATGCCGGTGGCCCCGCCAGCCGCGCCCGCTACCGAAACGGTAACGGTAGTGGTGTCGGCCCTGGCCTCGACCAACTCAGTGGTGAAGCTGAATTTTTACAACGACCCCAGTAAGTTCTTGAAAAGCGGGCAAATGGCAATGCAGCTGCTGGTGCGGCCCGATGGCAAAAGCACGCTCTCGATTCCAGTGGCGCTGGCGCCCGGCGAGTGGGCCGTGGCCGCATCGCAGGACCTGAACAACAACGACAAGCTCGACAAGAATTTTCTGGGTATCCCTACCGAGCCCTTCGCGTTCTCCAACAACGTGAAGCCGCGCCTCGCCGCACCGACCTTTCAAGAGTGCAAGTTCACGGTGGCCGGGCCGGGCCAGGTTGTGACCATCAGCGACTGGAACGACTTCTAGGCCCGAAACGGGTGGCTGCCGCGGGCCAGGCGCTCGGTTAGCTCCACGGCGTAGCGGGCGCGGGTTTCGGGGCGCTTGGCGTCGGCTACTTTGCGGGCGATGGCCCGGCGCATGGCGCCGCTTTGCCGCGCAAAAGCCGCTTCGGCCTCGGGCCAGGCCCCTAGGGCTTCGGCCAGCTCGGCGGGCAGGTCTACGTGGTCGGGGTCAGGGTCGGGCACTAAGTGCACTTCTACTTCTTGCCCAATGGCGAGCCCTAGGTGCTCGCACAGGTCTTTGCGCAGCATGAGGTAGCGCCCGCCGCCCGCCAGCGGCAGCAGCCCCAGGCGCTCGGGGTGGCCGTTGAGCGTGGCTACCACGCGCTTAGTGGCTTTGCCACCCACGGCCTGCCACGCCGCCTCGGGCACCACGAGTATTTGGGTAGGCATGAAGCTGGGGCCGCCGGCTTCGAGCACGGCCCGGAAGGCGGCAACGGGCGGAGGGGCCTGATTCATAGCGTTGTAAATCAGCGTAATTGGGCGGCGAGCTGGGCGGCTTCCTGTTGCAGCCACAGCGCATACGCCAGGGTGGCGGGCTGGGCCGGGAAGCCCTTGGCCGCCGCGCTCTGGGCCAGTGTGGTAGCAAAGCCCGCCTGGCGCCGGCGCTTGTCCACGTGGGCCAGGTCCTGGATGGGCCACACAAAGGCGATGGTGTGCTGCCGGCCGGTAGTGTGGTCGAGCACGGTGTAGCCAGTGGTTTGGGTACCGTAGACCTGCTCCTGGCCATCGTCCATGAGCTTGCGGTCGAGCATCTGGGCGTAGAGGGGGTAGGGGATTTCGCCGGCTTCGGCGGCGCCCTGCACCCAAATGAGGTACTGCGGAATCTTGTCGGAGTGCTGAAGCACGGCCCACGCGGCCTCGTTGGTGGGGCTGCCCACCAAGCTGCGGCCGGGGTAGCCGGAGCGCCAGATTATCTCCTCCACGCGGCGCAGGTTGGTGCTGTCGGTGCGGTGCATGGCGGCCAGCACGTAGGCCGATACTTGGGCCTTGGGCACGCCCAGGGCCGCGGCCAGCGAGTCGGCCTTGCCCTTGCGAAACCGGGCCATGAGCTTGCGGTAGCGCAAGTCCTGGCCCCGGATGCTGTCGAGCTCGTGCTGCAAGCGCCGGTCAAGCGGGCGCTGGGCCAGGGCCGGCAGCGCCGCCAACGTCAGCAGCAAGTACAGTAGCAATTTCATAGGATGAATGAGCCTGAAATTTGTTCCTAGGTTGCTTAAGGGTGGTTTGAGCTGATAAAAAGACGTTTGTCATTGCTTCGCTACGCTTGCAATGACAAACGTCTTCTGAAGCAATTCCTAGCCCTGCCGCACCTGGCCCTGGCCGCGCACGAGCCACTTGTAGCTCGTTAGCTCGGCCAGGCCCATGGGGCCGCGGGCGTGCAGCTTCTGAGTGCTGATGCCGATTTCGGCGCCCAGCCCAAACTGCGCCCCGTCGGTGAAGGCCGTGGAGGCGTTGGCGTACACCGCCGCGGCATCGACCAGGCGCAAAAACTGGTCGATGTGCGCTGCGTCTTCGCTGATGATGGCCTCGCTGTGGCGCGAGCCGTGGCGGGCAATGTGGTCGAGCGCCGCCGCGAGGTCGGGTACGGTCTTCACGGCCAGCTTATAATCCAGAAACTCAGTGCCGAAGTGCGCCTCGGTGGCCTCAGCCAGCAGCTCGGCGGGGTAGGCGCCGCTGAGCGCGGCGTAGGCCGGCGCATCGGCAAAAACCTGCACATGCGCCTCGGCCAGCGGGGCCAGCAGCGCCGGCAGGTCGGCCAGGCGGTGCTCGTTTAGGAGTAAGCAGTCGAGCGAGTTGCAGACGCTCACGCGGCGGGTTTTGGCGTTGGCCACGATGGCGCTGCCCGTGCCTAGGTCGCCGGTTTCGTCGAAATAGGTGTGCACCACACCCGCCCCGGTTTCGATGACGGGCACGCGCGCATTCTTGCGCACGAAGTCAATCAGCCCCTGGCTACCCCTGGGGATAACCACATCGACGAACCCTACGGCCGTGAGCAGCGCCTCGGTGGCGGCGCGCTCGGGCGGCAGCAGCGTCACGGCGGCCAGCGGCACGCCGTGCTGCGCTAGCACCGGGCCGGCCACCGCCAGCAGCGCCGCGTTGGAGGCCGCCGCGTCGGAGCCGCCCTTCAGCAGGCAGGCGTTGCCAGTCTTGAGGCACAGCGCCAAGCTGTCGAAGGTGACATTCGGTCGCGCTTCGTAGATGATGCCCACCACCCCTAGGGGCACGCGCACCTTGCTTAGCTGCAAGCCGTTGGGTAGTATTTGCTCGCTGAGCACCGCCCCTAGGGGCGAGGGAAGGTCGGCCACGTTGCGCAGGTCCTGAGCTATGCCTTGCAGGCGCTCGGGCGTGAGGCGCAGGCGGTCGTAGCGCGGGTCGGTGGCGAGCATCCGGGCCAGGTCGTGGGCGTTTTCGGCCAGTAAAAACTCGGTGTGCGCCACGGTGGCGTCGGCCAGGTCGCGCAGCAGGGCGTCGATAGTGGCGGGGGGCACGGCCGCCAGGGCGCGGCTGGCCTGCTGGGTGGCACTAAAAAAAGCGGAATAGTCGGTCATGAGGCAACGAAACAACGGCCTTGCAAAGAACGGCGCTGCGCCTCCAATCACTTCCCAGCTATCGGCCTACCAGGCGATTCCCCGGCCCAGCAGCTTAAATCCGACGGCTAGCACCAACACGGCCAGCGCCAGTGCCCAAGGTGACCCTAACGCCCCAATGGCCGTGGTAGGCACCACTGGGCTAGCTAGCGCCCGCCGGTAAGCCCGGCTTAGTACCATGGGGCTCGCAAACATATTGGCAATGATGGCTGGGTGCGGAGCGGGCAGCGCTAGCAGCACAAGTACCACCGAGCCCACCAGCCAGGGCCACAGCAAGAGGGCGCGCATGCCGCTGGTTTTGGCGCCTAGGTCGGCCTGTACGGCAGCCGGCAGCTGGCGCAGAAATAAGGGAGCGGTGCTGCCCATCAGCAGCAGCAAGCACCATAGGCTACCCGCCGCCACGGCCCACTGCACGGCGGTTGGCACGTGTAATAGCGCCACAATCTGACCCGTGTCGGCGCCCTTCGCTAAGGGTGCTATCATCCAGTAGCCAAAGAAGTTGATAAGGCCGAAGACACTCATGTAGAGCCAAAACAACGCGCTCGGGCCCACGCGCTCATTCCGGCGCAGCAGCAGCAATAGTATCGCGCCCTGTAGCAAGCTCACCACCGGCCCAGCCGCCGCAATGAGCCCGTGCGCTGTGCCGGAGAGCAGCTTATTGGTGTTAGAAACCGAGGTGTTGTACAAGATGGGGTGGTCGCCCACGGCCAGCGCCATCACGGCGTGGCCTACTTCGTGCAGCACGATGGTGAGTAGGTAGGCGGCGAGGTAGAGGCAAATGGCCGTGAAGGCTAGTTGGCGGGTGGCAGGTGGCATGGCGCGGTGAGCTGCGGTGAATGGGTGCCCCAAACCTAGCTCGCTCCTGCGGCCTGCGCTAAAAAAAACAGTACCCACTACGCAGCAAAGCCGCCCGAACCCGCGCCAGCGCCGCCCGAACCCGCGCCAGCGCCGCCCGAACCGTGGTGGCCCTACCTCTGCAATCGCCCAAAGCTGGGGTGGGTCGCTAGGTATCCAGGGTCAGAAAGAGGTAGTCGTAGTGCACCAGCGGGCGCTGGCCGTGCTGGCCTAGCCGCTCGCGGGCCTTGTCGGCGCCATACTCGGCCAGGCCGAACCCTAGGGCGTGCCCGTTTTCCTCGACTAGGCGCACCAAGTCTCCCTTCTGAAACTCGCCCTCGATGCGCACCACGCCCACCGGTAGCAGGCTGGTAGCCTGGCCGGCGGCCAGCAGCGCGGCGCGAGCGCCGGCGTTCACGTGCACCGTGGCCTGGGCCGTTTGGGCGTGGGCCAGCCATTTTTTGGTGCCTGAGGCGCGCTTGCTGGGCTGAAACCAGGTGCTAATGGCCGTTTCGGCCAGGATGCCAGGCAGAATGTCGGGCGTCTTGCCATTGGCGATGTGCACGCTGATACCTAGGCGCGCTACTTTGTGGGCAATGGAGCATTTGGTGAGCATGCCGCCGCGCCCAAACTGCGAGCGCGTGGCCGTCACAAACTCGGCAAAGCCCGTATCGGCCGGCGCAATGTGCCGAATAACTTTGGCCCCCGGCCGCGCCGGGTCGCCGTCAAAAATGCCGTCCACGTTGCTCAGAATCAGCAGTGCGTCGGCATTGAGCATGCTGGCTACCAGGCCCGCCAACTCGTCGTTGTCGGTGAACATGAGCTCCGTGACCGAAATCACATCATTCTCATTCACAATGGGAATGACGTTTTGCTGGAGCAGCTCCTGGAAGCAGTTCTGCATGTTTTGGTAGTGCTGGCGGTCGCGGAAATCTTCTTTGGTCACCAGCACCTGCGCGCCCAGCAGCCCGTGCGGCGCCAGCAGCGCGGCGTAGAGGCTCAGCAGCTTTACCTGGCCCACGGCGGCCAGCAGCTGGCGGCTGCGCACGGCATCGGCCTTGGGCGATAGCGTGATGAGGCTGCGCCCCGCCGCCACCGCCCCCGACGACACTAGAATGACCTCGCAGCCCTGATTTTTCAGGCCCACTATCTGGTCAACCAGCTCGCTCATGCGCGCCTCGTCGGGCAGGCCGTTGGCTTGGGTGAGGACGTTGGAACCGATTTTGACAACGAGGCGGCGGTAGGGCAGGGGCATAGGGCAAAAGTAAAACCGGCAGTCTTGCTACACCGCAGCATAATCGCGCGTAGCCTATTGGCGGCGGCTACTCAGGCGCGGCAATCTATTTACAGCAAAAAGCATATATTTAAGGAATGGCTAAGCTGAGAACATCCCTGCTCCTGAGCTGCCTGCTAGCGCTTGGGGCGTGCAACCCCGATAGCAGTGCCCTAGATAGCTCCGAAAACCTAATAGCCTCGCCTTCCAATGTGGTGCAGGCGCTGACTTTAGACGTGCCTTGGTCGTGCTGGCAGGTCAGCTCGAAAAAAGAGGACGAGTCGTTCTCGATTACGCCCGAGCAGGGACTGCGCCTGCTAAAGGCCGCTGAATGTGAAAACCGCCGTCTAAATGAGGCATATCCGCAGCAAACCCGCATTACAGTAGCGGTGCATATGCCCAATCGCACCGCTGATACTGTGGTGTACATGAGGCGGGTACCGCTTTACTTTTCAGATAGTACCATCGGTAGAGCAGCTGGCAAGTTGCTGCGGTTGGCGGGCTTTCCCGATTCGGCTAACCCTTCGACTGCTATCATCCAAGGTGCAACCGGTCGGTATAGTGTCAGCGGTTACCTCCGGGCTATCCGAACGACTACGCCATTGATAGTCTTGTTACCCATGAAAATCAAGGGGCAAAAGGTAACGCCCACTATTTACAACGCGGCATGTGCTCGTGTGAAAATGCACATGATGCTCTAGACGTAGCTGACAAAGCAATAGCCCGAGCATAGAACTGCGCGTTTTCGCTGCTCTATGCTCGGGCTATTTTGCTAAGGCACCTATGCGCTATAGCTTTACGTTTGCCAGCTGCTTGTTGATAAAATCAACCTCTTCAAAGCTCAGCTGCACGTCCATCGCCTTGGCGTTTTGGGTGGCTTGCTCGGGGTTGCGGGCACCCACCAGGGCCACCGTGATGCCGGGCTGCGCCAGCGTCCAGCGCAACACGAGCTGCCCTAGGGTGGCGTTTTTGGTTTCGGCCATCGGGCGTAGCTTGTTCAAAAAGTCGTTGACGGCCGTCACGGCTTCGGGCTTGAACAGCTTATTGGTGCTGCGCAAGTCGCTAGCGTCGAAGTGCTGGCCGGGCTTCATCTTGCCAGTCAGCAAGCCCAACTGCAACGGGCTGTAGACCAGAATGCCTAGGTCGTGCTGCTGGGTGTAGGGCACCACGTCCTTCTCGATGTCGCGGCGCAACATGCTGTAGGGCACCTGGTTCGAGGCCAGCTTGATGGTTTTTTCGGCTTCCTCCATCTGGGCCACCGAGTAGTTGCTGACGCCCACGGCGCGCACCTTGCCCTGCTCGATGAGGCGCTGTACGGCCTCCATAGTCTCGTCAATCGGCGTGGTCACGTCGGGCCAATGCTGCTGGTAGAGATCGATGTAATCGGTACCTAGGCGCTTGAGGCTGTCCTCGCACTCCTTGATGATGCTGTCGCGGCTGGCGTACTTATACACGTCTACGTCCTGGCCGTCGTTGTTCTTGGTTTTCATCGCAAAGTCGCCTCTGCTATCGTCCCAACGCATGCCGAATTTGGTGAGCACCTGTACTTTGTCGCGGGGCAGGCTCTTGATGGCCTCGCCCACAATCTGCTCGCTCAGGCCCATACCGTAGATGGGCGCCGTATCGATGCTGGTCACGCCTAGGTCGTAGGCGGCGTGGATGGCGCCCACGGCGTCGTTTTGCTCGGTGCCGCCCCACATCCAGCCGCCGGCCGCCCAACTGCCAAAGGTGATGCGCGATACAGTGACGTCGGACGAGCCTAATTTCTGATATTTCATGAGTTACGTAAAATCTTAAGGGGAAATGCTACTTAGGTTTACCGCCGGGCCGGGCTGAAGGTTGCGCCTGAGTTGGCCCGAGCGCTGGGCAGTAGCGGGGGGCGCGAACTTTGTAGTTCGCGTTTTTGCAACGTACGAACGGCGTAGAAACGCGAACTACAAAGTTCGCGCTACTAGCTTCTGGCGCTGAATTCGTACCAAAGGCAGTGAAAAGCAAACATTTCGCTGCCCCCGCGGCTTCGTGTTTTTTGGTTATTTCCCTAGCCTCAATTCCCCATGAAAGTTGAAATTTGGTCCGATGTGGTGTGCCCATTCTGCTACGTCGGCAAGCGCAAGTTTGAGAAGGCCCTAGGCGAGTTTGCGCACCGCGAGGACGTGCAAATCGAGTGGAAGAGCTTCCAGCTCACCCCCAACTTTGTGCCCGTGCCCGGCGAGAGCATCCACGCCTCGCTGGCCAAGAAAAAAGGCGTGCCGGAGGCCGAAGGCCGCCGCATGAACGACCAGATGACGCTAATTGCCAAAGAAGTAGGCCTGCACTACAACTTCGACAATACCATCCCGGCCAATACGTTTCTGGCGCACCAGCTCATCCACTTTGCCGCCCACCAGGGCCAGCAGGCCACGATGAAAGAGCGCCTGTTCGCCGCCTACTACCTCGAAGGCCGCGACCTGAACGAGCTGGACACGCTCCTCAACCTGGCCGCCGAAATAGGCCTCGACCCCGACGCGGCCCGCCAGGCCCTGGAGGCCGGCACCTACGCCAACGAGGTGCGCCGCGACGAGTACGAGGCCCAGCAAATCGGCGTGCGCGGCGTGCCGTTCTTCGTGTTTGAGGACAAGTACGCCGTGTCGGGCGCCCAGCCCAGCGAAGTATTTGCCGAAGTCTTAGGTAAGGTTTGGGACGAGGCGCACCCTAAAGCCCGGCCCACTATGCTAGCCGACGGCCCCGCCTGCGGCCCCGAGGGCTGCGACTAACTGCTGTAAAATAATTAGTTAGCAAAGGCCCGGCGCGGCGCGCACCGGGCCTTTTTGTGGCCTGCCCGCCCGGCTTGCCGCGCCGCTTCATAGCTTCGCCACTTGGGCGGGCGTATGCTTGCTCAGGGTGATGCAGCGTTAGCTGGTCGGCCGCGCTTTTTGGCTTTTGGATATGAGTTTTTTGAAGAAGACAAAACAACTAAGTGCCACCCGGGCCGTGCGCTGGCTGGCGCCGCTGCTGGCCCTAGGTGGCCTGGCGGCCTTCCGGCTGCCCGCCGCCGACGACAACCCGGTGCGGGTGCTGGCCGAGCGCGTGGCCGCCTTTTACAACAGCGCCCGGCCCGAAAAGGTGTACCTGCACCTCGACCGCCCCGTGTACGGCACCGGCGAAACCATCTGGTTCAACGCCTACCTGGTGGACGCCCTGCGCCACCGGCCCGACTCGCTGAGCAAGGTTTTGTACGTGGAGCTGCTCTCGCCGCAGCGCCAGTTGGTGGCTCGCCGCACGCTGCGCGTGGCGCCCGGTGGCCTTGCCAACGGTGACATCGAGCTCGATGACAGCCTGCGGGCCGGCACCTACCTGCTGCGCGCCTACACCAACTGGATGCGCAACCAAGGCCCCAACTTCTTCTACCAGCGCCAGCTACAGGTGTGGCCCGCCGCGCCCAAGGAGGTCGATGCCTCGGGCGTGACACCCGCCGCCAGCCGGCCCGGCGCCGCTCTAAAAACCACGGCTGGCAAGGTCGATGTGCAATTCTTCCCCGAGGGCGGCGCGCTGGTAGCGGGCCTGCCCGCGGTGGTGGGGTTTAAGGCGCAGGCGGCCACCGGGCGCGGCGCCACCGTGAACGGGCAGGTGCTCGATGCGCAAAACAAGCCCGTGGGCGCGGCCTTCAAAAGCCAGCACCTAGGGATGGGCCGGCTCAGCTTTACGCCCGCGGCCGGCCAGCGCTACCACGCCCGCGTGACCCTGGCCGACGGCACCGCCGCCGACTACCCGCTGCCCGCCGTGCAGCCCAGCGGCTACGCCCTGCACGTGGTCGATAGCGGCGATGCCTTTGAGGTGGAGGCGCGCTACGTGGGCGCCACGCCGCCCGGCCCGGCGCTGCTCTTGACGGAGGTGCGCGGCTACATCATCGGGCTGGCCCCGCGCCCGCTCACCTCCGATGGCAAGCCCGTGAGCTGGCACGTGCTCAAGAGCAAGTACCCCAACGGCATCGTCCATTTCACGCTCTTTAATGCCCAAAGCCAGCCCCAGGCCGAGCGCCTGGCCTTCGTGCAGAATGGCCCGGCGGCGCTGCGCATCACGCTCACGGCCGACAAGGCGGCCTACGGCGTCCACGACCGCGTGCTGATGAAGGCCCAGGTGACCGACGCTAGCGGCCAGCCCGTGACTACTCGCTTCTCGGTGGCCGTGGCCGAGCAGGGCGCCGCTACGCTGGATGCTACTGCCGAAAACATTGCTTCTAACCTACTGTTGACCTCCGACCTGGCGGGCTACGTGGAGGCGCCCGGCTACTACTTCGGCACGCCCACCCCCGAAACTACCCGCGCTCTCGACGATTTGCTGCTGACCCAGGGCTGGCGGCGCTTTGTGTGGAAAGACCTGCTGGCTGGCCCCGCGCCCGTGCCGCAGTACAACATCGAGCAGGCGCTGGCCCTCACCGGGGTCGTCACGGGCATGGGCCACGCGCCCATCCCCAACAGCCAGCTCACGTTTATCGAAAGCAAGCCCGTCAAGCAGTTTCTCACGGGCACTACCGATGCGCAGGGCCGCTTCAGCTTTGTGGGCTTCGATGGCAAAGACACGGCCGTGGTGACGCTGCAAGGGCGGCGCACCGGCGGCGGCGCCAACGTGACCGTGCGGCCTGACCTAGGGGCGCCCACCGCGGGTATCCCGCTGCCGGGCCTGCCCAATATCGCCACTCCCACGCCCGCCGTGGCCGACTACCTCAAGCGCAGCCGCCAGCAGCGAGTGACCGAGCGCCAAAACATGCCCGCCGATGATGTGCGCAACGTGCGCCTGGCCGACATTGCCGTGACCGGCCAGCGCGAGCGCAGTATCATCCCGGCCAACGATACCCGGCGCCTCATCCCCGGCGTGGTGGCTAATACCATCATCAACTTTGCCGATATGCCGGGAGCGCAGTCGGGCATTCCCATCTTCTCGCTGTTGCAAGGGCGGGTGGCGGGCCTCACCATCAGCGGCAGCCCGCCCAACCAGAGCATCCAGATTCGGAACTCGGGCACACCCCAGATTATCCTGGATGGCCAGCGCGTGGAGGCCGACGTGATAAATTCCATCAACTCGAACGATGTCGAGGCTGTGGAAGTGTTCAAAGGTACCGAGGCCGCCATCTTCGGCGCCAGTGGCGGCGTTATTGCCATCTACACCAAGCGCGCTAACAAAAACTACAAGGCCCCTACCGGGCCGGGTACCGCCAACCCTAGCCTAGTGACGGTGAAGCTGCCCGGCTACTACCAGACCCGCGAGTTCTACCGCCCCCGCTACGGCGCGCCCGTGCTCAACGCCCCCGAGTCAGACCCCCGCCGCCTCACCATCTACTGGAACCCGAGCCTGCAAACCGACTCTAAGGGCGAGGCCGAATTCACCTTCTACACCGCCGATGGCAGCGGCAACTACCAGGCCACTGCCGAGGGTCTCACCCTCACCGGCGAGCCCGGCCGCGGCACTGGTACTATCTACGTGACGCCCAAGCGGTAGCATTGCTTTCCTTGTAAAGAGCCCGTTTAGCATGTCGTTGACATGCTAAACGGGCTCTTTACAAGGAAAGCAATGCTACTTTAGTCAACTACTGCTAGCGCCGCTGAGCTTGCCATTCGGCAAGTAGCTGTTTGATTTCCAGTAGTGTTTGGTCACTACGGCGAGCGGCCACTGCCTGCTCAGCTTCGTGGATTAGCTCCTGTAATTCAAGCAATACCTTTTCTGACTCTCCCGCTGATGGCAGAATGACCGCTTGGCTGCGAGCTAATCCGGCCTCAAATTGGCGCAATAAATTGCCTAATTCTGCTCTATGGTCTTGCATCGGGAAGATGTGCGTGAGGGATATAGAAGATGATTCCAGCGCTGCGTTACCGCGCCGTGCTACCAAAACTGCTTTTGTTAGGCAACCACCACTTCCTCAGCCCCTAGGGTCACCAGCAGGTGCTGGGCCATGCCCACGCTGCGGATGCCGTCAAAGGTCACTTGTAGCTTGTCCTTCTGCTCCTTCATGCGGGCCGTGCGCGGGTGCGTCTGAATAAAGTTGAGCACGCGCCCGAACTGCTCGCCCTGGAAGTACGCCTCGGTGCCAGCCCCGGCGGGCAGGTAGGCGCGCAGGGTTTCGCGTTTTAGCGTCACCTTCTCGAAGCCCAGCTGGCTGGCCAGCCAGCGCAACTTCACCACGTCTATCAGCACCTGCACCTGCTCGGGCAGCGGCCCAAAGCGGTCGATGATGCTGTCTACCAGTTTTTGAAGCTCCTCGGGCTTCTGCGCCCGGTCGAGCTTCGCGTACAGCTGCAAGCGCTCCGACACGTTGCCTACGTAGGTGTTCGGAATGAGCACCGGCAGGTCCGTCTCAATCTGCGTTTCCTTGGGGCCGCTGTTGAGGGCGCCGGCCGCCATTTGCAGGCGCTGCTGGCTGGTGCTGCCCAGGCCTTCGCCCAGGAACAGGTCCCGGAACTCGGTCTCCTTCAGCTCCTGCACGGCCTCGTCCAGCACCTGGTGGTAGGCCTCGTACCCTAGGTCGTTGATAAAGCCCGACTGCTCGCCGCCCAGCAAGTTGCCCGCCCCCCGGATGTCGAGGTCGCGCATGGCCACGTTGAAGCCCGCCCCTAGGTCCGAAAATTCCTCCAGCGTGTTCAGGCGCTTGCGGGCGTCGGCCGGCAGGTTGGCCACGGGCGGCGTCAGTAGGTAGCAATACGCCTTGCGGTTCGAGCGGCCCACGCGGCCACGCATCTGGTGCAAGTCGCTCAGGCCCGTGAGGTGCGCCCGGTTGATAATGATGGTGTTAGCGTTCGGAATATCCAAGCCGCTCTCGATAATGTTAGTCGAAACCAGCACGTCGTACTCGCCCTCCACAAACTTCATCATGCGCTTTTCCAGCTCGTCGCCCTCCATCTGGCCGTGCGCCACGGTCACGCGGGCGTTGGGCACCAGCCGCAATATCATGGCGGCCATTTCCACGATGTCGCTGATGCGGTTGTGCACAAAAAACGCCTGGCCGCCGCGCTTCAGCTCCCGCGCAATCGCGTCACGGATAATGATTTCGTCGAATACTTGCAGCTCCGTTTGCACCGGCTGGCGGTTGGGCGGCGGCGTGGCAATCACGCTTAGGTCGCGCGCGCCCATCAGAGAGAAGTGCAGCGTGCGCGGTATTGGCGTGGCCGAGAGCGTGAGCGTGTCCACGTTCACCTTTATTTCCTTGAGCTTGTCCTTGGTCTTGACGCCGAATTTTTGCTCTTCGTCAATAATCAGCAGCCCTAGGTCCTTGAATTGTAGCTTCTTATTGGTGAGTGCGTGCGTGCCGATGAGAATATCGGTTTTGCCCGCCGACACGCGCTCCATCGTTTCCTTTATCTGCTTAGTTGTTTTGAAACGGTTGATGTACTCCACCGTTACCGGCAGGTTGGCGAGCCGGTCGCGGAAAGTCTTGTAGTGCTGCATCGCCAGGATGGTCGTGGGCACCAGCACCGCCACCTGCTTGCCGCCCACCGCCGCCTTAAACGCCGCCCGAATAGCTACTTCGGTCTTGCCAAAGCCCACGTCGCCGCAGACCAGCCGGTCCATGGGGTGCGGTTGCTGCATGTCGTTTTTCACGTCCTCGGTAGCCTTGGCCTGGTCGGGCGTGTCCTCCCAAATAAAGCTCGACTCCAGCTCGGCCTGCATAAAGTCGTCCTTCGGAAAGGCGAAGCCCGGCGCCGTCTTGCGCTTGGCATACAGCCGAATAAGGTCGGCCGCGATGTCCTTGACCTTCTTCTTAACCGACTTCTTCTTGTTCTCCCACTCCGGCGAGCCCAGCTTACTCATGGTGGGCGGCGAGCCCTCAGCGCCACTGTATTTAGCAATTTTGTGCAGCGCGTGAATGCTCACCGTCAGCACGTCGTCGTCGCGGTACACCAACCGGATGGCCTCCTGAATGTGCCCGCCAATCTCAATCTGCGTCAGCCCCGCGAAGCGCGCAATACCGTAGTCCTGGTGCGTCACGTAGTCGCCGGGCTGCAAGGTTTTGAGCTCGCGCAAGGTCAGCGCCTTTTTCTTCGAAAACTTCTTGGTTTCCTGCGCCCGGTAGTAGCGCTCAAATAGCTGGTGGTCAGTATACACGGCCAGCCCTAGGTGCTCATCTACGTAGCCTTCACGCAGAGCAATCAGCAGGTGCTGAAACTGCACATTCGGGTCCAGTTCGTCAAAAATGGTACGCAGCCGGTCGGCCTGCCGCACCGAATCGGCGGCGATGACAGTCGTGAAATCCCGGACCTTATTCTCCCGAATATTCTTTATCAGCCGGTCAAAATCTTTGTTGAAGCTCGGCTGCGGCTTGGCCGTAAACTGAAAGTCCTGGGCGTTTTTAAAGTAAAACCGCTTGCCAAACTCGACGATGGCAAACTCGTCAAAGCACTTTTTAAGGCTCTTGCCGGCCTCGAACAAATCGCTGGGCTTTGACACAATCTGCATGCCGCCTGCTTCTTCCAACAAACGCTTGAAGTTGCTCTCGGCCTTGTCAAACAGCTCGGTCACAATGTCCAGCGTCTGGCGCATGTCCTTCACCCACAGGCAGCTGGTACGCGGCAGAAACTCCAAAAACGACTCGCGCCGCTCCTGCAACAGCTTGGTTTGCACGTTCGGAATAATACTTACCGACGTGCGCGGCTCCACCGATAATTGCGTTTCAGGGTTGAACGTCCGGATGCTCTCAATCTCGTCGCCAAACAATTCCAGCCGGTAAGGCAGCTCATTGGCGTAGCTAAACACGTCCACGATGCCACCGCGTATCGCGTACTGCCCCGCCTCATACACGAAATCTGACTTCTCGAAGTCGTACTGGCCTAGCAGCTCACCCAGGAAATTTACGTCCAATTTGTCGCCCACCTTGGCCGTAAAGGTGTTCTGCACCAGGCTTTGGCGGTTGATAACCTTCTCGCTCAGCGCCTCGGGGTAGGTCACGATGAGCGGGGCCTTCCCTAGGGCCGCCACGCCAGTCTGCCGGCTGGCATTGAGCTGGTTAAGCACCTCGGCGCGCATGAGCACGTTGGCGTTTTCCGTCTCGTCAAACTCGTACGGCCGCTTGTAGGAGCTCGGAAACAGCAGCGCCTCGGGCCCATCGGGCAGCAGGTGGCGCAGGTCGGCCATGAAGAGCGTCGCCTCCTCCTTGTCGTGCAGGATGAATACATTGGGGTGCGCGTGGTGGGCCGCGGCGGCCACTACCACCGCATCCTGCGAGCCCACGAGGCCGCGCAGGTGCACGCGCAGCTCACCGCCCCGCGCCGCCTCGTCGGCCGGGCGCGCGTCGGTGGGGGTGTAGGCAGCTAACAGGCGGGCGCTGAGGGTTTGAAGTTCGGCGTCGAAGCGGTATAAGCGAAGAAAATCAGCTACTTGCACAGGGCTATTATTCGTGGTCGGCGTAAAAGCACCTAGCCCGGCCGGGAGATAATCCGGTCGGGCCAAGCGCTGCCTTCATACAGTATCGGCAGGGCGAAGGTTTCCGACGAGTTGGTTTTAGCTAGCCAGATTAGCAATTTTTGCTTGCCGCGCGGCCATCACCAGCACTTTTATCGTAACTTGGCCAACTATTACAAGTATATTTTATGAATCCGCGTGACTTGCCCGAAGTGGTAGCTAAATTAATTATGGAGATGCATGAGGCGCAGGCCAAATTGCGCGGCTTGCGTGAGGATATGCAGGCCATGCCCGACCGTATCGGCATGGCAGTTGTCAAGTCATTGGAGTCCTTTCTCAAGCGCTTGCTCGAACACGACGGCCAGGTGAAAAACCATGAGCAGCGTCTCAATCGCCTCGAAAATCCACAAGCATAAGTAGTTGCGCGGTTCTGCTCACCTGGCCATCGGCCTCATTACGGGCGTGGCCATTGCGGGCCTCGTGCCCGGCATCCCGTTTTCGCTGCCCGGCATTGCGCTGGCTGGCTTTTCGGCCCTCGCCCCCGACCTCGACCACCCCGAAAGCCGCCTCAGCAAGCGCCTGGGCTTCACGCAGGGCTACGTGCGCTGGGCTTTTGGGGGCGTGGCGCTGGCACTGGCGGCCTATGCTTACTGGCAGCTGCGGCCCGGCCCCGACCAGCGCCTAAGCTACACCGCCGCGCTGGCATTTGGCCTCATCGGCGTGGCCTTGCAGGGCGGCTCGGCCCGGCGCTTGGCGCTGCTGTTCACGGGGCTGGGCACGGTGCTCATTGGACTTTATACACAATTTTTATGGCTTAGTTTATTAGGTACGTTTATCGCGCTGGCGCCCTTTACCTCGCACCGTTCTTGGACGCATACCATTTGGGCGGCTGCGCTTTGGACCTATATCGGTGACCTGGCCAACCGCAACCTGGGCTGGCACGGCGTGGCGTATTTTGCGGGTGGCGGCTATATATCTCATATACTGGCTGATACACTTACCAAGTCGGGGGTGCGGTGGCTGCTGCCGCTTACTGACTACAGTTTTAAAATTCCGTTGATGAGCACCGGGTCCAAATCGGGCAACATCATGGAGGCCGCGATTTGCCTGGGTTACGGGCTCCTGGTGCTGGGCTTAGTAATCGGTCACCTAGGGTTTTAAGCGCTAAGAGTTGCGGTTATCGGGGCAAACTGTTAGTTTCGCGTTGGAACGAGTGGCCGGCTGGGGCGAAAGTATTCTAACGTGAACTATACAGTACGGTCAACTTTTGGCCGTGGGCTAGTCCTTATTATCTGATTTATAGTTAGTTGCTTGCGCCGTTTCAAGGTTATCAATAAGTTATCCGTTCTATCAGCACTAAAACTCTACCCCCACTTAATACCCCATCTTTATGAACCAGATGAACAGTCCCCTCATCCGGGTCGGCGTTTTTTACGACGGCAATTATTTTCTAAAAATTAGCGACTACTATTATTTTCAGCACGAGCGCAAGGCCCGCATTAGCCTCGAAGGCCTGCACGAGTTTATTCGCCATCAAGTAGCTGAAGAAGAAGATGTTGATGTGCGTCTGGCGCAGGTAACTACCGCTCACTTCTTCCGGGGCCGCCTCTCGGCCACCGAGGCCCGCGATAAAGACCGGTTGTTTCACGACCGCCTGCTCGACGACATTCTGATGAACCTAGGGGTGTGCACGCACTACATGCCCCTCAAAACCCGCGACGGCCGCCTCCAGGAAAAAGGTATCGACGTGTGGCTGAGCCTCGAAGCCCTCGAAATGGCGCTGCACAAAACCCTCGACGTGGTGGTGCTCATCGCCGGCGACTCCGACTATGTGCCGCTCATTCGCAAGCTCAACACCGTGGGTACCCGCGTGATGCTGCTGAACTGGGATTTCAAATACGAAGACTTCAAGGGCGAAACCCGCGTAACGCGCGCTTCGCAGCACTTGCTGGAGCAGGCTACCTACCCGGTAGCCATGCACGCCGTCATCGACCGCGGCTTGCAGGAGCAGGACGAGGTAGTTGAGAATATGTTCGTGACGCAGAGCGAGCCCGCGGCTTTCGCGCCCTCTACCAACGGCTTCAACTACGCCGGGGCAACCGCCTCAACTCCGCCCGCCGCCGGTGCGGCTGGCGCCGCTACTCCGGCAGCCGCCGCTGCTGCGGCCGGTGCGCCGCGCGTGGTGCGCACTAGCGGCCCCACGGCCGCCGGCCCCGTGGGCACGGTGGGCATCAGCACCATCAAGAACCTGAAGAACGGCTTCGGCTTTGTGATAATGCCCCCGAATAACCTGTTCTT
The DNA here is from genome assembly GCF_042681145.1 of Hymenobacter bucti. NCBI lineage: Bacteria > Pseudomonadati > Bacteroidota > Cytophagia > Cytophagales > Hymenobacteraceae > Hymenobacter > Hymenobacter bucti. The sequence continues at coordinate 781,824 of NZ_JBHUFD010000005.1, read as the reverse complement.
CTCCTACGCCGACTTGTCGGAGGGGGACTTCAACGACCTGCGCGAAGGTGACTGGGTAGAGTTTACGGTGGGCCGCAACCACCGCGACGAAGACTGCGCCCGCAACGTGCGCAAAGTAGCCGCCCCCAACCTCACCGGTGACGAAGATGTTGACTACGAGCCCGCTGCCGTAGGCCAGGCGCTCAGCGCCACGCTCTAAGGCAGCGTTTTCGCTGTAATTCAAAAGCCCGAGGCGCAAGCTTCGGGCTTTTTTAATTGGGCGTAGCGGTGGCCGCTGCTGTGCCCCTAGGGTAGCAGGGTGCCGAGCTCGCCCAGGCGCTTGAGGGCGGGGTAGCGGTTGAAGGTGCCCTGGCCCTGCGCTACGGCGGCTTCGGCTGGCTCGCCGGCTATCTGGCGGTAGATGGTGCCGCTGCACACCAGTAGCGACTTGCCGGCGTGGTCGACCTGGGCGGTGGCTCGCAGTTCGTCGCCCAGGCGCACGGGGTGCAAAAAATTAAGCTTGAATTCGACCGTCGAGACCAGCTCGCCGGTGGTGAAGGCCAGCGTGAGGGCCGCGGCCCCAAGCACGGCATCCATGAGGCCGGCCAGCACACCGCCGTGCGCCACCCCCGGCGACGAAAGATGCTCGGGCCGAATGACCATGCGGTACTCGGCCTGGCCGGGCGCGGGCACGCTCAGCGTCATGCCGTTGGCTTGGCCATAGGCGTTTATGTGGTTGTAGCCAGCCACCAGGGCGGGCCATTCGGGGAGGGGATGAATCGACACGGGGGCGCAAACTAACGTAGAAGGCCCACCAGTTGGGCGCCCGAAGATGCGTCTGACCAAGCCAAACCCACTTACCTTTACCCAAAATTCATGTAGCTGCCTAGGTGGCTGCGTGCTTCCTCCCGTTACTGTTATGCCTTCCTTCGACATCGTCAGCAAAGTAGACCCCCAGACGCTGGAAAACGCCGTGAACACGGCCAAGAAAGAACTATCCACCCGCTACGACCTGCGCGACACCAAGGGCGGCATGGAGCTCAACAAAAAGGATAACACCATTCTGCTCAGCTCCGAAAATTCGATGCGCATTAAGGCGCTGGAAGACATTTTGTTGACCCGCGTGGTGAAGCAGGGCATCGATGGCACCGCATTCGACTTCACGGCTGAGGAGCAGCCCAGCGGCAACCTGGTGAAGAAGACCATTAAGGTGCGCGCCGGGGTGGACAAGGAAGCGGGCCGCAAAATCATCAAGACTATCAAAGACAGCAAAATCAAGGTCGAAGCCCAAATGCAGGACGACCAGATTCGGGTGAGCGCTAAGAAGATAGACGACCTGCAAGCCGTCATCGCCCTACTGCGCCAAGCCGACAACGGCCAGCCCCTGCAGTTTGTGAACATGAAATAGACCGCAGATTTAACGGATTTAACGGATTGCGCAGATACGCCCCGCTGCGCGGGGCTGACTATGCTGGCGCGGTTTGGTGAGTTCGTATGTGCGTTTTGATTTTGTTTATTTTAAGGCAAGCAACTGTATTTGAGTAAGCTACGGGTAGTTGCTCGCCAGCTCTCCCTGCTTCTCCGTTACAGCACAGCCTCTTTCTAGTTTTTTCATTCAGCGCGGCGCCAGCATAGTCAGCCCCGAGCAGCGGGGCGCATCTGCGCAATCCGTTAAATCCGTTAAATCTGCGATAATGTACGATTTCTCCGCTTTTACCCATGCTGCCGCCTGGGTTAGCCTGCTAACCCTCACGCTGATGGAAATCGTGTTGGGGATTGATAACATCATCTTTATCTCCATCACCGTCAACCGGCTGCCCGAAGAACAGCAGGCGCGGGGCCGCACCATTGGCCTGCTGCTGGCGCTGGTGTTTCGCATTGGCTTGCTGCTAAGCATTTCCTGGATTGTAGGACTGCGCTCGGCGCTGTTTACCCTGCCGCTGCCGTGGCTCGACGAGCCTTTCCCGGTGAGCGGGCGCGACCTTATCTTGCTGGTGGGCGGCTTGTTTTTGATGTACAAAAGCACTACTGAGATTCACACCAAGCTGCAAGGCGAGGAGGAAGATGAAAACGCGGCCGGAAAAGGCAAAGCCACGCTGCCCCAAATCATCGTGCAAATCATTATCATCGACATTGTCTTCAGCTTCGACTCCATCCTGACGGCCGTGGGCCTGGTCGACAACGTGCTGGTGATGATAGCGGCCGTTATCTGCGCCATGGGCGTAATGCTGGCCTTCAGCGGCGTAGTGGCCACTTTTGTGAATAAGAACCCGACCATCAAGATGTTGGCTTTGTCGTTCCTCATTATGATTGGCTTTATGCTGGTGATGGAAGCAGCCCACAAGGAGGTTGAAAAAGGCTACCTCTACTTCGCCATGGCTTTCTCGCTGATAGTCGAGCTGCTGAACATGCGCCTGCGCAAGAAGCCGAAAGCCGCGCCCGTGGCGCTGCGCGACTCGCAATACGACTAGTCGTCCTAGGGGGCACGATTACGCGAAAACCCCGTTGAGCCGATTGGCCCAGCGGGGTTTTTTGTGGTCCTGGGTGCGTAGAAATTCTTAGAAGCGGTGCCCAGCGCTATGCGCCGGGGCCAGCGGGCAACTCGGCGAGGCTGCTGAGGATGCGCTGCTCGGCCAGGTCGAGCAGGCGGCGATTCAGCTCACTGCGGTGCGGGCGATAAAAGGCGAGCTCTGCCTGCGTAAACAAGCCTGTGACCAGGCCAATGAGCGTGGCTCGCAGGCGGGCGTTGCGGGCCAGCAGCTCGGTGAGGGCGGGGCGCAGCGTGGCTTCCGGGCTACCTAGGGGCAGACGGTAGTCGAGGGCAAAATCGGCCACGGTGGCCAGCAGCACCGCGTGCTGTAGCTTGAGCAGCGGGCGCAACACCTGGTGCTGGAAGTCGGCCACGGTAGCGGGCGTGGGGATGGCGGGCGGCTGGCCCTCCACGTGGGGGCGCAGGGCCAGCAGCGCGGCATCGGGGCGGGTAGCGGGGAGGGGAGTAGACATAGCCCATGGGCATACGGCTGCGCCGGAAGCGTGGCCGTAGCGCGCACGGAAAGCCCGCGCTACGGCGCTGCTACTGAAATACCGCCAGCTTGCTGAGTACGTCCCAGAGCACCACGCCGGCCGCTACGCTCACGTTGAGTGAGTGCTTGGTGCCGAGCTGCGGTATCTCCACCGCCACTTCGCACAGGGCCAGCACCTCGTCATCGACGCCAAACACCTCGTTGCCCAGCACCAGCGCCAGCGGCCGCCCTAGGGTGGGCTGAAACTGCGGCAGCTGCACCGAGCCGGTGGTTTGCTCCACGGCCACGAGCTGGTAGCCAGCGGCTTGCAGCTGCTGGGCGGCCTCCAGGGTGGTGGGCACGTGGGTCCAGGCCACCGATTCGGTGCTACCTAGGGCCGTTTTGGTAATTTCGCGGTGGGGCGGCTGGCCCGTGACGCCGCACAGGTACAGACGCTCGAGGGCAAAGGCGTCGGCGGTGCGGAAAACGGCGCCCACGTTGTGCAGCGAGCGCACATTATCGAGCACCAAAACGACCGGGCTTTTGGGCGTAGCTTTGAAATCGTCCACGGGCAGGCGATTGAGCTCCTGCATGGTGAGTTTGCGCATAGAAGTAGCGCGAACTTTGTCGTTCGCAATAAGGGTTTTTATTTCTGGGATTCCTCGCCTAGCACTTGCTGGCGCGGAATGCCGCTCGATTCGTTAGCTTTTACAAACAACGCGAACCCCAAAGGTCGCGCTCCGCTCTGTGTCTACCACTTCTGCCCCCGCCGCCCCGTCCGCCAAGTTCGCTATCAAGTCGCTGGGGCCTGACCACATCAAGCCCGCCGCGGTGATTGATACGCCGCTCATGCGGCAGTATTACCAGCTCAAGCAGCAGCACCCCGGCGCGGTGCTCTTGTTTCGGGTGGGCGATTTTTACGAGACTTTCGGCGAAGATGCCGTGACGGCGGCCCGCATCCTGGACATCACGCTCACCAAGCGCGGAGCCGGCACGGCCAGCGAAGTGGCGCTGGCGGGCTTCCCGCACCACGCCCTCGACACCTACCTGCCCAAGCTGGTGCGCGCCGGCCAGCGCGTGGCCATCTGCGACCAGCTCGAAGACCCCAAGCTAGCCAAAGGCTTAGTTAAAAGGGGTATAACCGAGCTCGTGACGCCCGGCGTGAGTCTGCACGACAACACCCTCGAACGCCGCCAAAACAACTACCTCGCCGCCGTGCACTTCGGCAAGACCGAGGCTGGCATCTCGTTTCTGGACATCAGCACCGGCGAGTTTCTGGTGGCGCAGGGCACCCTCGACTACCTAGGGAAATTGCTGCAGAATTTCCGGCCCGCCGAAGTCTTGTTTTGCAAGAAAAGCCGCCGCGATTTCGAGGAGCAGTTCGGCCCCGATTTCTGCACGTATGCCTTGGACGAATGGGTATTTGGCCACGACTATGCCCATGATACCCTCACGCGGCACTTCCGCACCACTTCGCTCAAGGGCTTCGGTGTCGATACCATTAAGGAGGGCGTCATTGCGGCGGGCTGCATTTTGCACTACCTGGCCGAGACCAAGCATACTGATATTCAGCACGTAGCCAGCCTGGGGCGGCTGGAAGAGGATAAGTACGTGTGGCTCGACCGCTTCACGGTGCGCAACCTGGAGCTGGTGCAGGCCCAGCACCCCGGCGGCGTCCCGCTCATCGATATCTTAGACCAAACCCTGACGCCGATGGGCGCCCGCCTGCTGCGCAAGTGGGTGGTGCTGCCGCTGAAAGAAGTGAGTCAGATTCAGCGGCGGCTCGACACCGTGGCGGCCCTCGTGGCCGATGCTGAGCTACTCGAAGCGGTGCAAATCCAGCTGCGCCCTATCAACGACTTGGAGCGTCTCATCTCGAAGGTGGCCGTGCGCCGCGTGAACCCGCGCGAACTCTTGCAGCTGGCTAGGGCGCTGGAAAGCATCGCGCCGCTGCGCGAAAAGCTGACCGCCTCGGGCGTGCGGGCCCTGGAAAAGCTCGCCGACCAACTCAACCCCTGCACCACGCTGCGCGCCGAGATTCAGGCCAAAATCCGGCCCGATGCGCCGCTGCTCACCAACCAGGGCCACGTCATTATGGACGGCGTGGATGCCGAGCTGGACGAGCTGCGTGGCTTGGCATTTACGGGTAAGGACTTCTTACTCAAAATGCAGCAGCGCGAGCAGGCGGCCACAGGCATTTCGTCCTTGAAAGTGGCTTATAACAAGGTGTTTGGCTACTACCTCGAAGTCAGCAACGCCCACAAAAGCAAGGTGCCGCCCGAGTGGATTCGCAAGCAAACGCTGGTGAACGCCGAGCGCTACGTGACCGAGGAGCTGAAGACCTACGAGGAGAAAATTCTCAACGCCGAAGAGCAGCTGTTCGTCATTGAAGCCCGTATCTACCAGGAAGTTGTGCTGGCGGCGCTCGACTTCGTGAGCCAGGTGCAGCAGAACGCCCGCGCCGTGGGTGTGCTCGACTGCCTAGGGTCGTTTGCGGCCACGGCGCGGCAGCACCGCTACGTGCAGCCGGTGGTGAACGACGGGCCCACGCTCGATATTAAGGCGGGCCGCCACCCGGTGATTGAGCGCGGCCTGCCGCCCGGCGAAAGCTACATCCCCAACGACATCTGCCTCAACCAGGACGAGCAGCAAATCGTGGTGATAACCGGCCCCAACATGGCTGGTAAGTCGGCCTTGCTGCGCCAGACGGCGCTCATCGTGCTGCTGGCCCAGATTGGCTCGTTCGTGCCCGCCGACGAGGCGACCATCGGGATTATCGACAAGATTTTTACCCGCGTGGGCGCTTCCGACAACCTGAGCAAGGGCGAAAGTACCTTCATGGTGGAGATGACCGAAACGGCCAGTATTCTCAACAACCTCTCCGACCGCAGCCTGGTGCTGATGGACGAAATCGGGCGCGGCACCAGCACTTACGACGGCATCAGCATTGCCTGGGCCATCGTGGAGCACCTGCACAACACACCCAAGGCACGCGCTAAAACGCTGTTTGCCACCCACTACCACGAGCTTAACCAGCTCGCCGACGACTGCCCTAGGGTGCGCAACTACAACGTGGCCGTGCAAGAGGCCGACGGCCGCGTGCTGTTCCTGCGCAAGCTGCGGCCCGGCGGCTCCGAGCACTCGTTCGGCATCCACGTGGCGCGCATGGCCGGCATGCCGCCCGCCGTGGTGCTGCGCGCCAACGAAATCATGCACCACCTAGAGCAGGAGCGCACCCAAACTGGCCAGCCCGACGCCGATGACCCCAACGCGCCCACCGACTTTGACGACGTGCTGGCGGGCCTCGACGACGCGCCTAGGTCGGCCCAGCCCCGACCCCGCGCCACCAGCGCCATGGCCACGCGCCCCACGCTCCAGCTCAGCATGTTCGAGCCCGGCGACCCCAAGCTAGAGCAGCTGCGCGAGCTTTTGCAGACGCTAGATATCAATACGCTAACGCCGATTGAGGCGCTGCTGAAGTTGCAGGAGTTGAAGGGCTTGGTGTAGGTGCGAACCTCGCCGCCCGCGAGACCCCACAACCTACCGCAAATAATGCGTCCGCAGCAGCCGCATGGCGGCGGCGGCATCGGCCACGCACACGCTGCACGCCGTGCCCACGCCGTTCACGGGACCCTCGTATTCCCAGGTGAAGGTTTTGGGGGCGGCGCCCTGGGCGGTGCTGACCAGCAGCGTGTTGCCGCTGGGTACCACGTACAGCGTGCGCCGGTCGGGAAACTGCGTCTTAAAGCCGCCCTGACCTAGGCCGGCGTAGCGCAGCGGCGTATCCTGGCGGTCTTTGCCGTGGGCGTAGTGGATGTCGGTGCGGCGCTTATTGTTTATCCAGAAGCTGAGGTGTTCGTAGCCGGCCGTGCCGGGCTGGCCGTAGCCGTAGTTGGCCACCCGGTTTTGGGCGAGGGCCGGGCGGGCGGCGAGTGCGCCGAGCCCTAGGGCAATGGCAAAGGCGTAATACTTCATACAGGTAAGCGGTGCGAAATGGCGGGGAGCGGCTAACGCAGTACTACGCAAACCAGCCACGCAAAGCTGCGCGGGCCTGGCCCGGTAACGCCATCAAAATGAGCGCGGCCCGGTGAACCCCACGCGGGCCGCGCGTGTTTGAAAGAATCCGCTGGTCCAGCGTCTAGCGTACGTTTCAGCTATCCGACTTTTCCTTCGCCCCAACTCATGACTAAGCTAGTATCGGCCGTTCTTGGCCTCGGCATTCTGGCCCTCACGGCCTGCGGCTCGCAGCAGCCCGCCCAGGCGCAAACCCAGGCGCCCGCCCCGGCCGCCGCCGTGCTGACGGCCTCTACGGCGGGCTTCGCGCCCAAAAACACTGCGGGCCTGGCCCAGGCCACCTTTGCGGGCGGCTGCTTTTGGGCGCAGGAAGAGGCCTTTGAAGAAATAAAAGGCGTGAAGCAGGTAGTGAGCGGCTACGCGGGCGGCACAGTGCCGCACCCCAGCTACGAGCAGGTGGCCGACAAGCAAACCGGCCACACCGAAACGGTGAACATCTACTACGACCCCAAAGTCATCAGCTACCAGACGCTGGCCAGCATCTTCTTCACCGCCAGCCACGACCCCACGCAGCTTAACCGCCAGGGCAACGACACGGGCCCCGAGTACCGCTCGGTGGTGTTTTACCGCACGCCGGAGGAGAAAAAAGTAATTGAGCAAACCATTGCTAAAGTCAACGCCTCCAAGCAGTACGACGCTAAAATCGTGACCGAAGTAGTACCCTTCAAGCAATTTTGGGATGCCGAGGACTACCACCAGGGCTACTACCGCCTGCACCCCGAAAACCCCTACATCGAAGCCGTATCGGCCCGTAAGGTTGAGCACGTGCGCACCCTTTTTCCGCAGGAGCTGAAGCAGGCGCTGTAAGCGGCGCCCCCAAGTAACTTAAACCAAGAGCCCCGCCGGATGCGCCCGGTGGGGCTCTTGGTTTATAATGGGAGATGGAGCCCTAGGTCGTCGGGAGCGTTTGCTCGGCGCTAGCGCTGGCCACGGCCGCCCAGTTGCGGGCCGTGGCAGCATCGGCAAAATACTGGGTATCGTACGGCACGTGTGTGGTAGCGCGCTGCATAATGTTGTCGATGCCCATGCGGTTGAGGCCGTCCTGCGAGACGACGATGGCCAGGCGCTGCACGCCCAGCCGAGCGAAGTCCGGAAACCACACTTCGTTTATCCAATCTTGGTCGGCGGGGCGGATGGCCCGCAGCAGCACATTGTTGGCCACGTAGCTCCTAATGCGGTGCTGGCGGGCCAGGCGCAGCACCTCCTGCAGCGAGGTGCGCAGCTGCTCCGAGTTGACAAACCCCAGCCATTCGGTTTCGATGGTAGCGCCCACCGAATAGTGATGCAGTAAGAGATAGGAAGTGCGATAAATAATAGGCATATAATCCAAAAAGAGCGTTTTTTACGGATAAAAATAGCAGTTTAACCTGTTGCGTAAAGATAAGGCCACGGCCGAGGGCGCCGCAAGTAGCCTAGGCGCGGCTGGCTCGTTTACCTTTAGGAGTCTCTTATTTTACGTTCCGCCCGTCGGGCGTTACCGCCCACTTATGCTGGCTTCCAAGCTACCCGATATCGGGGTTAGTATCTTTTCCCAAATGACTGCGCTGGCCCAGGAAACGGGGGCGCTCAACCTGGCCCAGGGCTTTCCGGACTACGACCCGCCGCTGGCCCTGCGCGAGGCGCTGGCCCACCACGCCCTGGCGCCGGGCAGCCACCAGTACGCGCCCATGCCGGGCCTGCCGCGCCTGCGCCAGGCCATTGCGGCGCAGGTAGGGCGCCTGCAGGCCGATGCGCCGGCGCCCGACCCCGATACCGAAATCACCATCACGGCCGGCGCCACCGAGGCGCTGTACGTGGTGCTGGCCGCCGTGGTGCGGCCCGGCGATGAGGTCATTATCCTAGAGCCGGCCTACGACCTCTACGGCCCCGCCGTGCGGCTGCAGGGCGGCGTGCCGCGCTACGTGCGCCTGCCCGCGCCCGACTTCCGGCCCGACTGGGACGCGGTGCGGGCGGCCCTAGGTCCGCGCACGCGCCTCATCATGGTGAATACGCCGCACAACCCGAGCGGGGCTGTGTTCTCGGCTGCCGACTGGGACGCGCTGGCCAACCTAGTGGACGGCACCGACGTGCTGGTGCTCTCCGATGAGGTGTACGAGCACCTCGTGTTTGATGGCGTGCCGCCGCGCAGCGCCCGCCAGCACCCGGCCCTGCGGGCGCGCAGCTTCGTGCTGTCGTCGTTTGGCAAAACATACCACGCTACGGGCTGGAAAGCAGGCTATTGCCTGGCCCCGCCCGCCCTCACTACCGAGGTGCGGCGGGTGCACCAGTTCGTGACCTTTGCCGTGAGCACGCCCACCCAGCACGCCCTGGCCGATGTGCTGGCCGCCGACCCCCTCGATGCGCACGCCCGCGGGCTGGCCGCGTTTTACCAGGCCAAGCGCGATGCGTTTCGGGCGCTGCTGGCGGGCGCGGGCTGGCAGCTGCTGGCCGTGCCGGGCGGCTACTTTCAGCTGGCTGGCTATCAGCAGTATTCGCGGGCTACCGACGTGGCCTTTGCCACAGAGCTGGCCCGTGACTGGGGCGTGGCGGTGGTGCCGGTTTCGGCCTTTTACCACGACGGCTACGACCCGGGGCTAATACGTTTTTGCTTTGCTAAAGAGCTAGTTACGCTGGAAGCCGCGACCACCCGCTTGCGCCGGTAAGATAAGCTGAGCAAATTTTATTTAGAATATAGCTAATTATTAGGAGAGTTTGCGCTATTTGCAGAAGTTATTACTATATTTTTCCAGTATTTCCTGTACCTGTATGCCTGATTTTACCGTGTCTCTGGTGCAAACCGACCTGCACTGGCATGACTCCGGGGCCAACCGCGCCGCGCTGGCCGAGCAGCTGGCCGCGGCCCTGGCCGGGCCGGGCCTCACCGACCTGATTGTGTTGCCCGAGATGTTTACCACTGGCTTCAGCATGGAGGCCGTTGCCCAAGCCGAGCCGAGCGAGGGCCCTACGCTGGCCTGGCTGCGCGAGCAAGCCGCCCGCTACGACGCCGTGGTGACGGGCAGCGTGATGCTTACCGAAGCCGGCCGCTACTACAACCGCCTGCTGTGGGTGCGCCCCGATGGCAGCTACAGCGCTTACGATAAGCGGCACCTGTTTCGGATGGCTGGCGAGCACGAGGTGTACACGGCCGGCGCGGAACGCCTGGTGGAGGAGTGGCGCGGGTGGCGTATTCAGCCGCTGGTCTGCTACGACCTGCGCTTTCCGGTGTGGAGCCGCAACCCACCCATCGAGCCCTACGACCTGCTGCTGTACGTGGCCAACTGGCCGCACGCCCGCATCAATGCCTGGAAAGTGCTGCTGCAGGCCCGCGCCATCGAAAACCTAGCTTACGTGGCGGGCGTGAACCGCATCGGCACCGACGGCCTAGGCGTGGAGTACAGCGGCCACTCTATGCTGCTCGACCCGCGCGGCGAATACCTCGCCCAGGCGGGCTCCATGCCCACCATCCTCACCCGCCGCCTCATGCGCCACCCACTGTATGAGGTGCGCGAGCAGCTCTCGGCGCTAAGCGACGCCGACGCGTTTGAACTGGTGAAGTAGGTGAATGAGTGAGGGAGTAAGTCGGTGAAGGAATAATCGTTTTTCCTTCACCAACTCACTCCCTCACTCATTCACTAATTTACTCATTCGACTACTTCACCATCAGCTTCTGGGTGGTGGTAGTGCCTGCTAGGGTAGTGGCCCGCACCACGTAGAGGGCAGGGGCCAGGCCGCGCAGGTCGAGGGTGCGGGTGAGGCGGGCGGCGGCATCCTGGCGCACGAGGCGGCCCGTGAGGTCAAACAGGCGCAGGCTGGTGGGCTGGGCCGTTTCGACGGTGACCGCGTCGGTGGGGCTGGCGGGGTTGGGGTACACGCTGAGGGCGGTTACGGCGGTGGGCGGCACCACCGGCTGGGTGGCCAGCACGGTGCGCTGCACGGGCAGGTAGCTCACCACGCCGCCCGTTTCGGTGCCGATGTACAGCTCGGGCGCGCCATCCTGGTTGAGGTCGGCGGCGAGGGGCGCATAGCGCAGCAGCGCGCCCCGGCCGAGCTGAGCGGCCTGGTAGCTGCTGGTTAATTTGTTAAATATCAAATCGGTGCGCTCCGCGAATTGCAGGCCCTGGCTACGGAAGTCGCTGTAGTAGCGCACGCTGCCCGCGCCATCCACCGTGAGCAGGTCGGGGCGGCCGTCGCCGTCGAAGTCGGCTACCGATGGGCTGAGGTTGATAGGGCGAGGGTTGCTGGCGGTGGTGCGCAGCTGGCCGTAGTCGTTGTTGGCCAGCGCAAACAGGCTGTTGGTGGCCACGCCGGCGCCCTGGTTGCGGAAGTAGCGCAGGCTGGCGCCGGGCTCGCTCGTATCGTTGGTGCCGAGCAGCAGGTCCACATAACCATCGCCATCAACGTCGAAAAAGCACGGCGTATCGCCCGCGTAGGTGGCCAGGGCGCCGGTGCCGCCCGCCCCCTGCGGCCGGAAGTAGTCGTCGGTAGCGGCCGTGAAAACGGCCGCCTGCTGCGCGCCGGCCTGGTTGAGGCGGAAGTGCAGCCGGGTGCTGTTGCCCGCCAGCACCGAGTACACAAGGTCGAGGGCACCGTCGCGGTTGAGGTCGACCAGGGCCGGGCGCAGGCTCTCAAACTTGCTGCTGGGCGTGAGGGCGGCCGTGGCCGCCAGCCCTAGGTAGTCGTCGGTGACGAGCCGGAACACCGGGCGGCGCGCCGTGCCCACATTGCGGTAGTAGGAGAGGCTAGCGCGGTAGTAGCCGTTCACGAGGTCGCCCTGCGAGCCCACCAGCATATCGGTCAGTCCGTCGCCGTCGAGGTCGCCAAAGGCGGGCGCGGCGCCCTCGCTCACATCGAGCATCTCGTTTTGCAAAAAGCCGTCGGTCACCTGCGTGTAGGTGGGCAGGGCGCCCGCCCCGCCGCCGGTGCTGCGGTACTGCCGCACGGTGCGGCGCATGCTCACGCGGTCGGCCGAGTTATCGACCTGGTTGGCGGCTACCACTAGGTCGTTGGCGCCATCTAGGTCGGCATCAAAGACATAAGCGGCCGGAAAGGTGGCCGTAGCCAGGGGCGTCGCCAGCGGATAAGCACTGCTGATGCCCGCCAGCGCGAAGTTGGCCACGGTGTTGGTGCCCGTGTTGAGCAGCCGCGACAGCTGCGGGCAGTTGTCGCGGCCATCGAGCAGGTCGAGCACGCCATCGCCATTGAGGTCCAGCAGCAGCACGTTGTGGCCCACGCTGTGCAGCACTTTGGCGCCAGTGGTGGCGCCCGGCGCGGGGCCCAGCACGCGCCGGGCCTGGCACTGCGCCACGCCGTTGGGCTGGTACGAGGCGCAGTCGGGGCACGCCGAGAGCAGCCCCCAGTAGTTGCTGGCCTGCCGAAACGAGTTGAGGTCGGTGCACGCGCCGGTGCCGGTGTTCAGGTACAGCTCCAGCACCGTGGAGGCCACAAAATCGTAGGTCAGGATGTCGAGCCGGCCATCGCCATTCACGTCCTGCACCGAGGGCATGTTGTAGTAGCCCGTGTTTAGGTTGACGCTGAGCGTGCTGGTGAGGGCAAAATCCAGCTCCGCCTTGGCCAGCGCAAACCGCAGCCCGCCGCTGGCCGGGCTTTCGTTGTGAAACACCCGGATGTTGCCGCCCTCCACGTAGGTAAAAAGGTCGGCCCGGCCATCGCAGTCGTAGTCGCGCAGGGCCACCCAGCTGGCCAGGTCGGTCGGAAACGCGTTTTCGTACACCGGCGCGTACTCCCAGTGCCGGCCGCCGCCGGCCGTAGGCACGTTCAGGAACGTGTAGCTGCGCGAGGCTTCGCGGTCGAAGGCGTAGAGGTCAGCTTGGCCGTCGCCGTTCAGGTCGATGTTGCTAAACTGCGGCGCGTTGAGGCCGCCCACCCAGGCGTGCGCCAGCGTATCGGAGCCCTGCACTAGTTTGGCTACGCTGCCAAACTCGAAGCCAAACCGGGCGCCCGTCGTCTGGGCCTGCGCCGGGGCCGCGCCGCCTACCCACGCCAACAATAAGAACACCAGAAGGCTAACGCGACGGGCCATAAGCGTAAAAAAAGAAAGCGGTAAAACTAGTTGGTAGTCAACAGCAAACCTAGGGAGAGAAGTTGCGCCCCAAGGCTGCTTCGGCAGCTTAAAAATACTGCTCCTCACGGGGGCAGCTGATTAATACTTGAGTTATTTCTGAAGAACTTCTGGTGGTGGCAGTGGCGCTTAGTAGTTTTGTAACTTACATAACTACTTGATAATTATGAAAATAACATTTACTATTGGATTTATACTACTGCTAGTAGGAGTTACGCGCGCCCAAACGGCTACCACCTACGTCACCGAAATTGTGACGGACTACAACGGCTACTGGCGCAGCGGCACCGGCCTGGACCTCAACGCGCTGCTCAACCCCACCCTGCCCGACAACTCGCAGCTGCTGCTGGCCTTTATGGTCAATGGCCAGCGCTTTGCTACGGGCGTCAACAATCAGGTGCTCAGCGATAAGGGCCTGAGCTACCGGCCCACCCGGTACCAGGCGCTACCGGTGGCCGGCCTCAGCAGCACCTTCACCGGCAACACCAAGGTGGCCCTAGGTCAGCTGTACGACAAGGTGGACAACGGCGCCAGCACGCCACCGCCCGCCAACAACTTTGCCCAGTACCTCAGCGACGGGGCGCAGGGCCTCGACCTGGGCACGGGCGTGGCCAACCTGCCGGCCGGCACGCTCACGTTTGCCATCAATTCGGTGGTACAAACGGCCATTGGCGACGGTACCCCGGACGTGCTAGTAACCCAAATTGCCTCGCCCGACAACCTAGGCGACCAATACCAGTTTCTGGACGCCGCGGGCGCCACCGTGGGCAAGGCCCTCACAATAATTTTTACCGACGTGCCGGTAGTGGGCAACTGGACGGCCGACTTCTACGAGGCTTCGCAAACCATCATGGGCTTGCTCGGCAGCTTCACCAAAACGCCGCGGCCGCTGCGCTTGTGGGCGGCCGATTTTTCGGCCTTCAACATCGCGGCCAGCGACTACAGCCGGATAAAGAGCTTCCAGATTAAGCTCAGCGGCAGCAGCGACCAGGCGTTTGTGGCCTACAACGCGAACGCCCTGAGCGTGACGCCCCTGCCCGTGACGCTCACCGCCTTTGCGGGCGTGGCCCAGGGCTCGGCCGTGCACCTGACCTGGCAAACCGCCAGCGAGCGCGATGCCGACGCCTTCGTGGTAGAGGCCAGCGCCGACGGCCGCACCTATGCGCCGGTGGGCCGGGTGGCGGCGGCCGGCACCACTACCCAGGCCCAGCGCTACGCCTTTGGCTACCAGCCGCCGCAGCCCTGCCTAGGGTATTACCGCCTGCGCCAGGTGGACCAGGACAGTACCAGCCACTACTCGCCGGTGGTGGCTGTGCGCACCAGGGCGGCGGCCGTGGCAGTGTTTCCGAGCGTGTTTGACCAGGCCCTGACCGTGCGGCTGCCCGCCGCCGCTAGCACGAGTCTGGCGCTGCTGGCCCCCGATGGCCGCGTGCTGCGCCAGCAGCAGCTGGCCGGCTCACCGGCTCAGGACCTAGCCTTGCCCGGCCTGGCCGCCCTGCCGCCCGGCCTTTACCTGCTGCGCGTAGTGCTCGATGGCCAAGCCAGCCTACACCGGGTGGTGAAGTGGTGACGAGGTGAGAAGGTGAGTAAGGTGATACCAATCTCACCTTTTCACTTCCTCACTTCCTTCCCTCTTCGCCACCTTTGCGGCCGTGATGATGACGACCACGCCCCTCTACGCCCAGTACCTCGCCGCCCAGGGCCAGGTCAGCACCGATTCGCGCCAGCCCCAGCCGGGCACGCTCTTTTTTGCCCTCAATGGCCCCAGCTTCCGCGGGGCTGCCTTTGCCGCCAGCGCGCTGGCCAAGGGCGCTCGCCACGCCGTGGTGGATGATGAAGCGCTGGTGGCCCAGGACCCAACCCATTACACCTATGCCCCCGACCCACTGGCCGCCCTGCAAGCCCTGGCCCAGGAGCACCGCCGCCAGTTCCGGGGCCCGGTGCTGGCCGTGACGGGCTCAAACGGCAAGACCACCACCAAGGAGCTGCTAACGGTGGTGCTGGCGCAGAAATACAACGTGCTGGCTACCATTGGTAATCTCAATAACCACATCGGCGTGCCGCTCACGCTGCTGCGCCTGAAGCCGCAGGAGCACGACTTCGCCGTGATTGAGATGGGCGCCAACCACCGGGGCGAAATCGCGGACTACTGCCAGTGGGCTGCGCCCACGCACGGCCTCATCACCAACATCGGCAAGGCCCACCTCGAAGGCTTTGGCGGCGAGGCCGGCATTGCCCTAGGCAAGGGCGAGCTGTTTGACTACCTGGCCGCCCAACAAGGCACAGCTTTTGTCAATACGCTTGATACCAAGCTACCCAGCCTGGCGGGGGCGGTGCCGCACCGCGCCACCTACCCTCAGCCCCATGATACGTACCCCGCCACGCTGCTGGCCGCCGACCCAGCCCTACGCCTGCGTCTGGGCGATGATACGGAAGTAAGCGCCCAGCTCACAGGCGACTACAACTTCCCGAACCTGGCGGCCGCAGCCGCCGTGGGTGCCTTTTTCGGCGTGCCCGCCGTGGCGATAGCCGCCGCCCTGGCCGCCTACAATCCGCAGAACAACCGCTCGCAGCTAATGCGCACCGACCACGGCAACGACCTGATACTCGACGCCTACAACGCCAACCCCAGCAGCATGGCCGCCGCCCTGCGCAGCTTCGCGCAGCGGCCCCTAGGTGCCAGCCAGGGCCGGCTGGCCATCCTCGGCGACATGTTTGAGCTAGGCGAAACCAGCGCCGCCGAGCACCGAGCCCTTGGCCAACTGCTGGCCGACCTAGGGCTGAACAATGTGCTGCTCATCGGCCCGCTGATGCAGGCCGCCGCCGCCGCCCAGCCCGCCGCCCACTACTTTGCCGACAAGGCCGCCGCCGCCGAGTGGCTGGCCCACCAAACCATTGCTGGCCAGCTGGTGCTGCTGAAAGGCAGCCGCGGCATGGGCCTGGAGTCGCTGCTGCCGCTACTTTAGTCAGTTAACAAGTAGCAATTAACAGCCGTTCTGACACGACCCAACGGGCCCGTCAGAGCGGCTGTTAATTGCTACTTGCTACTTATTAACTGACCTAAAACGGGCTTTCCAGCTCGGCCAGAGTGGGCAAGATGGCGTCTTTAGGCGACACCAGTGCCTCACCCTCAAAGCCCCAGTCGATACCTAGGGCGGGGTCATTCCAGAGCAGGCCACCCTCGGCGCTGGGCGCATAGTAGCCCGAGCATTTGTAGAGGAAAAGCGTGTTATCCTCCAAAGCCACGAAGCCGTGAGCGAAGCCGACGGGCACGTAAAAGGCATTGCCGAGCTCGGCCGTGAGCAGCACCTTGGCGTGCTGGCCGTAGGTGGGCGAGTCGCGGCGCAGGTCCACTACCACATCGAGGGCGCGGCCCTGGGCCACGCGCACCAGCTTATCCTGGGCGTGCGGCGGCTTCTGAAAGTGCAGCCCGCGCAGGGTGCCGGCCTTGGAGCTGCTCTGGTTGTCCTGCACCCAGTCGAGGTGCGGCAGCCCCAGGCCTTCCATCTTGGCCGCGCTGAAGCTTTCGAAGAATGCGCCGCGCGGGTCACCAAAAATGCGGGGCCGAAACTCTAGTAGGCCAGCTATAGGATAGGTGATAACTTCCATATTACTAGGTGAGTAAGTGAAGATGTTAGAAGGTGAGGAAGCGAGGAAGGCAGATGGTGAGGCTATGTGGTAAGTAGGCGAGAAGGCCAAAAGGTGAGGAAAATTAATTCTTTACACTTCCTGATTCCCTAATCTTTTCATCCTACCCGTTTACCAGCTTCGGCCACGGCGGCCAGGTACTCGCGCAGCACGAGCTGCTCGTCAAATTTTTCTTCGGCGAGCTCGCGGCTGGCGGCGCCCATTACGGCCAGGCGCTGGGGCGGCAGCTGGGCCATTTGCAGCAGCTTGGCGGCCAGGTCGTCGGCCGAGCGCACCTGGCAGAGGTAGCCATTGCGGCCGTGCTCCACGGTTTCGCGACAGCCGGGCACATTGGTGGTAATGAGCGGTTTGCCGCAGGCGGCGGCTTCGAGCAGGGTCTTGGGCGTGCCCTCGCGGTAGCTGGGCAGCACCACGCAGTCGGCGCGGTGCAGGTGCTCGGCCACGTTGTCGGAGGTGCCTAGGTGCTCGACGGTACCCTCGGCGAGCCACTGCTCAAACGTGGCCCGGGGCACGCCCACGCCGCCCGCCTCGTCGAGGCCGCCCAGTAGCTGCACCCGCACCTTATCGGCGCCTAGGGCGGCCCGCACCTGCCGCGCCGCTTCGAAGTATTCCACAATGCCTTTTTCGTAGAGCACCCGCGCCACCATGAGGAAAGTGAAGGGCGCATCGGCAGCTTTCTCACTGCTCGGCTGCGGCCGAAAACGCGCCAAATCGACGCCCGAGCCGGGCACCAGGCCCGTGCGCTCGGGCCGAATGAGGCCGTAGCGGATGAACAGCTCGCGGTCGTCGTTATTCTGAAAAAACACCTTGTGCGGAAACCGAAACGCAAAGCGGTAGAGCCCGCGGGCGACCTTGCTCACCAGGTTTTCGATGAGAAAAACGGTACCTAGGCCGCTCACATTGTTGATGCTGGCCACGCCCGCCAGCTTGGCCGCCAGCGTGCCGTAGATGTTGGGTTTGATGGTGAAGTGCAGCACCACGTCGGGCCGCTCGCGCTTGTAAATGGTTAGAAAACGGCGCGTTAGCTGGGCATCCTTAACGGGGTTGGTGCCCTTGTTTTCCATCAGGATGGGCACGTAGCGGCAGCCCAATTCACTTTCGAGGCGCGCCGAATAGGCATCGGGTGGCGCGATGGCCAGCACCTCGTGGCCGGCCGCTTGCAGGGCTTTGACCAAGCCCCGCCGGAAGTTCCAGATGTTCCAGGAGGTATTAATAACTACAGCAACGCGCACGGGCCTAGGCTAACTTAAAGGAATAGAATAATGGGGCAAAGGTCGGGTGCGAAAGCGGCGCGGGCGCTACTCGGCGCGGCGGGCGGGTTACTTTCGGCGCAGTTTTCGCGTTGTGCAGCTTGTATGTCTATTCTTCAAAAAGGCGGATTTTTGCTGGGCTGCCTGGCCCTAAGCGCTGGCGCTCAGGCCGCCCCGCCCGCGCCGGGCCAATTAATTTTTCAAAAAAACTGCCAGCGCTGCCACGGCAAAGATGGCCGCCTGGGCCTGAACGGTGCCCACGACCTCACTAAAAGCAACCTCAACACTATGGGGCGTACTTACTTAGTGACAAGTGGTATGGGTAAAATGCCGAGTTTCAGCAAGACCCTCACGCCGGCCCAGATTGCGCAGGTAGTGGCCTATTCGCTGACGCTGAAGTAGGCCCTGCACCTTGCAACGGTAGCTGGGCGGTAGGTATCGGGGAGTAGTAGTATGCTGAGTATCAATAAAATTTGATTACTTCGTATTATCCTGCTATTCCTAGATACTTGCTTACATGAAACAAACTTTCCTGCTCGGGGCATTGCTGGCCCTAGGTCTGCCCGCCCGGCCGCTGCTGGCCCAAACCGCCGCCGCTCTGCCCACGGGCGTCACGCAAGTGACCTCCGTGGAGGGCATCACCGAATACCGGCTGGCCAATGGGCTGCGGGTGCTGCTGTTTCCGGACCAGTCGAAGGCCACGGCGACGGTGAATATCACCTACCTGGTGGGCTCGCGGCTGGAGGGCTATGGCGAAAGCGGCATGGCCCACTTGCTGGAGCACATGGTGTTTAAGGGCTCGCCCAAGCATCCAAATATCCCGCAGGAACTGACCGAGCACGGTGCCAACCCCAACGGCACCACTTGGCTCGACCGCACCAACTACTTCGAAACCTTCACCTCAACGAATGAGAACTTGAAGTGGGCGCTCGACCTGGAATCTGACCGCATGGTCAATTCATTCATCGCCAAGAAGGACCTGGAGAGCGAGTTCAGTGTGGTGCGCAACGAGTTTGAGAGCGGCGAAAACTCGCCCAGCCGGGTGCTCGAAGAGCGCGTGCTGAGCAGCGCCTACCTCTGGCACAACTACGGCAAATCGACCATTGGCTCGAAGGAAGACATTGAGCGCGTGCCGATTGATAACCTCAAGGCCTTTTACCAGAAGTACTACCAGCCCGACAACGCCGTGCTGCTGGTGGCCGGTAAGTTTGACCCTGCTAAAACGCTGGCGCTCATCAAGCAGGACTTTGGCCCCATCCCGAAACCCAGCCGCGTGCTGGCCGCCACCTACACCACCGAGCCCACCCAGGACGGCGAGCGCAGCGTGACCCTGCGCCGTCCCGGCGACACCCAGGCCCTAGGTGCCGCCTACCACGTGCCCGCCGGCAGCAGCCCTGACTACGCCGCCACCGAGGCGCTGGTAGAAGTGCTCACCAACCGCCCCTCGGGCCGCCTGTACAAGGCGCTGATTGAGGGTAAGAAAGCGGCCAGCACCTGGGGCTACGTGGCCATGCTGCACGACCCCGGCTACGCCTATTTCTACGCCGACGTGCGCCAGGGCCGCTCGCTCGATTCGGCCCGCGTAGCCATGCTCAGCGCCCTCGACGCTGTGGGCCGCACCCAGCCGCCCACAGCCGAGGAAGTGGAGCGCGCTAAGACTAAATTGCTCAAAGACATCGAGCTGCTATTCCAGAGAAGCGACGACCTAGGGCTGACGCTGAGCGAGTACATCGCCACCGGCGACTGGCGCCTCGTGTACCTCTACCGCGACAACCTGCGCAAGGTGACGGCCGCCGACGTGCAGCGCGTGGCCGCCGCCTACCTCAAGCCCAGCAACCGTACGGTGGGCCTGTTTGAGCCCGACAACCGGCCCGACCGCAGCGCCGTGCCCGCCGCGCCCGACGTGGCGGCGCTGGTCAAGAACTACAAGGGCGAGCCCGCCATTGCGGCCGGTGAAGCCTTCGACGCCTCGCCCACCAACATCGACACCCGCACCAAACTCGGCCAGGAGAAGAACGGCCTTAAGTACGCGCTGCTGCAAAAGCAAAACCGGGGCAATGCCGTGAATGCCACGCTCAAAATCCGTTACGGCTCGGAAGCTACCCTCAGCAATAAGCCCGAATTGGCGGGCTTCACGGCCGTTTTGCTGCAGCGGGGTACCAAGACGCGCACGTATGCTCAGATTAAGGATGCCCTGGATAAAGCGAAGGCCCAGGTGAGCTTCTACGGCAGTGGCCAAACCTGTAACGTATCCATCCAGACTGATAAAACCCACTTGCCGGGCGTGCTTGACATAGTGCTCGACTGCTTGCGCAACCCCACTTTTCCGGCCGAGGAGTTTGAGAAGTTCCGCCAGGAGTACCTAGCTTACCTCGAAGCGCAACTGCAAGAGCCGCAGGCCCTGGCCTTCAACCTGGCCACCCGCCTGAGCGAGCCGTATGCGCCAGGCCACCCGTTGGCCACCTTGCCCTACGAGCAGGAGATTGCCGCCGTGAAGGCCCTGAAAGTAGAAGACGTACGCGCCTTCTACAAGCAGTTTTACGGCGCCCAAAACGCTACGGTAGCCGTGGTGGGCAGCTTCGACGAGCCGGCCCTGCGCCAGCGCCTCGACAAGCAGCTGGGCACTTGGAAAGCCAGCAGCCCCTACGCCCGCATTCCGCAGCACATCTTTTCCAGCACCGCCCAGAGCCAAGCCCTGCAAACCAACGATAAGGCCAACGCCATGTTCGTGACCATGATGAAGTACCCGCTGCGCGACGACTCGCCTGACTACGCGGCCCTGTACATGGCCAACTACATCCTAGGCGACGGCTTTCTAAACTCGCGCCTCGCCACCCGCATTCGCCAAAAAGAGGGCGTGAGCTACGGCGTGGGCTCCTTCATGTACGCCGACGACAACGACGAGGTCGGCAGCTTCACGTCCTACGCCATTTACAACCCCGACAACTCGACTCGGCTCGAACAGGCTTATAAGGAAGAGGTAGAGCGCCTGCTCAAAGATGGCATCACGGCCGACGAGCTGAAGGCCGCCAAGTCGGCCGCGCTGCAAAACTTCCAGGTGCAGCGCTCGCAAGACCGTAACCTGGCCAGCACCTGGGCGCAGTACCTCACCAAAGCCGAGGGCCGCACCTTCGCCTACGACGCCGAACTCGACCGCCGCATAGCGGCCCTCACCTCCGAGCAAGTGAGCGCCGCCGCTAAGAAGTACTTGGACTACAGCAAGCTAACCATCGTAAAAGCCGGCGATTTCGCCCGGAGCGCCAAGCCCAAGGCGAGCGCGCCGTAGTGGTGGTAGCGTTATGGCTACTTCCACCAACATCTTAAAGAGCTGTCCTGCTTAGCGGGATAGCTCTTTTTGCTAGGTAGCTAGCCAGTACCCAGCGGGGCTAGCACGCTGTCACCCTAGGTGCAAAACCACGTATACTATTCCCCCATAGTATCCTTTCGTTATTCAACGATTTTGCTATAATTGGCGTTATCTATCCAGCGCACCCAACCCGCGCACTTTCTGAATGTCCAAATCCAAAGACAACAACGGCCAGGGTAGCACCCGCCACCAGGGTGCCACCGACAGCACGCCCGCTCGGCGCGACACCAAGCTGCCCAGCCACCTGCTCAAAAGCACCAAAACCCACGCCACGGCCAAAGAGCGCGAAACTGCCGTGCTCGTGAGCGTACCCCCGCGCCGCCAAACCGACGCCCAAACTACCGAATACCTTGATGAGCTGGCCTTTCTGATTGAAACGGCCGGTGCCCAGGCTACCAAGCGCTTCGTGCAAAAACTCGAAAAGCCTGACGTCCGCAGCTACGTGGGCGAGGGCAAGCTAGCCGAATTGAAGGCCTACGTGACGCACGAAAAAAGCAGTATGGTCGTGTTTGACGATGACCTATCGCCCTCGCAGCTGCGCAACCTAGAGGCCGAGCTGAAAGTGAAAATCGTGGATAGGTCGCTGCTCATTCTCGACATTTTTGCGCTGCGGGCCAAGTCGGCTACATCGCGCACGCAGGTCGAGCTGGCGCAGTACCAGTACCTGTTGCCCCGCCTCACCGGCCTCTGGACTCACTTGGACAAGCAGCGTGGTGGTGTGGGCATGAAAGGCCCTGGTGAAACGGAAATTGAGACCGACCGACGCATTGTGCGCGACCGCATCGCGTTCCTCAAGGAGAAGCTGGAGGACCTAGACAAGCAGGCGCACACCCAGCGCAAGACGCGCCAGAATACCATTCGGGTGGCGCTAGTGGGCTACACGAACGTGGGCAAATCCACGATAATGAACCTGCTCGGCAAGGCCGAAGTCTTTGCCGAAAACAAGCTTTTCGCCACCGTCGATGCCACGACCCGCAAGGTGGTGCTCGACAACCACGTGCCGTTCCTGCTGAGCGACACGGTCGGGTTTATCCGCAAGCTGCCTACTAAGCTCATCGAGAGCTTTAAGAGCACGCTTGATGAGATTCGGGAGGCCGATTTGCTCATCCACGTCGTGGATATTTCGCACCAGGCCTTCGAGGAGCACATGGAAGTGGTAAACGAAACGCTGCGTGAAATCGGCGCTTCGGATAAGCCTTCGCTGCTGGTATTCAATAAAATAGACCAGTACAAGGCCGACGCCGACCCGATGCCCAACTTCGCCGACGACGACCCCGACCAGGAGTTCCCAACCGACTTTGAGGAGCCCGCCGCGCGCCCGCCCCTCGAGCAGTTACAGGAATCCTACATGGCCCGGCTGCACGACCCGGTGGTGTTCATTTCGGCTCAAAACAAGGAGAACATCGAAGCGCTGCGCGAATTGCTGGGCCGCAAGGTGGCTGAGCTCTACCAGATACGCTACCCGTACAGCAACAACCAGTACGGCCAGTACGACGCCGTAGCGGAGTAGCCGACAGAAGCTAGAAAAAGCGGCCGGGACATTTGTCCCGGCCGCTTTTTTCGTGCCCCTAGGTTCGACCTTTGCCCCATGCACACCCTAGACCAGCTGCGCGCCGGGCAGCTCGCGGGCGCCACGCGCCTCGACCTCTCGGCCGGCCTCACCGAGTTCCCCCGCGAAATATTTGACCTAGCCGATTCGCTCGAAATTCTCAACCTCTCGGGCAACGCCCTCTCGGCGCTGCCCGATGACCTGCCCCGTTTGCGCAAGCTGCGCGTGCTGTTTTGCTCCGATAACCAGTTTACGGCCGTGCCCGAGGTGCTGGGCCAGTGCCCGCTGCTGAGCATGATAGGTTTCAAGGCCAACCAGATACGTACGCTGCCCGCGGCCGCCCTGCCGCCCCAGCTGCGCTGGCTCATCCTCACCGACAACCAGCTGGCCGAGCTGCCGCCCGAAATCGGCAACTGCCCGTACCTGGAAAAGCTGATGCTGGCCGGCAACCAGCTCACGGCCTTGCCCGCTACGCTGGCGCAGTGCACCAACCTAGGGCTGCTGCGCATCGCGGCCAACCAGCTCGCCGAGCTGCCGGCCTGGCTGCTGGCCATGCCCCGGCTGAGCTGGCTGGCCTACGCGGGCAACCCCTTTGGCGCGGCGGCCGAGGCGGCGGTGGTGGCGCGGCACCCTATCGAGGCCATCCCGTGGGCGCAGCTGCGTATCGAGCAGCAGCTGGGTGAGGGCGCCTCAGGTGTCATTTACCGGGCGGCGTGGCACCGCGGCGCGGCCGTGCCCACGGAGGTGGCCGTGAAGCTCTTCAAGGGCGCCGTTACCAGCGATGGCCTGCCGCACAGCGAGATGGCCGCCTGCATCAGCGCCGGCGCGCACCCCAATCTCATTGCCGTGAAGGGCAAAATTGCTGAGCACCCGGCCGGCTCCGAAGGCTTAGTGCTTGAGCTTATCGACCCCGCTTTTCACAACCTAGGAGGGCCGCCAAGCTTGGCCAGCTGCACCCGCGATGTGTACGCGCCCGGCACCGTGTATAGCCTGCCTGCCGCACTGAAGATGGCCCTAGGTATCGCCGCTGCCGCCGCGCATCTGCACGCGCAGGGCATCATGCACGGCGACTTATACGCCCATAACATTCTGTATACCGAGGCGGGCGACGCGCTGCTGGGCGACTTTGGTGCTGCCTGTTTCTTCGACCCCGCCGACCTAGGTCGTGCCGAAGCCTTGCAGCGGCTAGAGGTGCGTGCCTTCGCCTGCCTGCTCGAAGACCTGCTGACCCACTGCCCCGAAGCCGCCACGGTGCCGGCCGTGCACCAAGCCTGGCAGCAGCTACAGCATCGCTGCGCCCAGCCCACAGTCGCGGCCCGGCCGCTGTTTGCGGAGGTGGTAGCCGAGCTGGCCCGCTGGCCAGAGTTGGTAGCGTAGAAATTGGCTGTGTAGCCCTAAAACAACCTAGAAGCCGGCTCTATTAGAGCCGGCTTTTTCAGGAAAATTTCGGTCAAAACGCCTCGCGTATTGAGAGATTTTCTGAGCACATTCTGAAGAGGATATTTTTTTGCTAAACACAAAATAGGTTTAGGCCAGATGAGCTAGGATTATGGGTGGAAAGACTGAGCAGCCACGCAGTTAGGATAGTGGTATAATCAAATTTTATCGATAGGTTTGGTTTGTATCTTCTTCCTTTTCCACTCCCATTCCCTACATGAAAAAAATCGTTTACTCGCTCTTATCGGGACTTACCATACTTGGCCTTGCGGGGCCAGCAGCGTTGGCGCAGCAGATGCCGGCGCACCGGCAGTGCGCTACCATGGAAGTGCTAGCCGCCCAGCTGGCCGCCGACCCTAGCTACGGCGCCCGCCTGCAAGCCATGGACCAGCAAGCTGCCGCCTACGCGGCTAAAAAAGCCGCCAACCCTGCGCAGCGGACCACGTCGAATATCATCGTCACTATTCCGGTAGTAGTGCACGTGCTTTACAACACGGCCGCGCAGAACATCAGCGATGCCCAGGTGCAGTCGCAGCTTGACGTGCTCAACGCCGACTTTCACCGCCTGAATGGCGACCTGAGCAAGGTGCCGGCGGCCTTCACTAGCCTCATCGGCGATGCGGGCGTGCAGTTTGTGCTAGCCAAGCGCGACCCCAGCGGCAATGCCACTACCGGCATCGTGCACAAGAGCACCACCGCCACCAGCTTCGACAGCAGCGATAAGATGAAGTACAGCAGCAGCGGCGGCGACGATGCCTGGCCCGCGGCTTCGTACCTCAACCTCTGGAGCTGCAACCTAGGCGGCGGCTTGCTCGGCTACGCGCAGTTTCCGGGCGGCGCGCCAGCTACCGATGGCGTAGCTATTCTGTACTCGGCCTTCGGCAGCGGCGGCACCGCCGTGGCGCCCTACGACCTGGGCCGCACCGCTACCCACGAAGTAGGCCATTGGCTGAACCTGCGCCACATCTGGGGCGATGCCCGCTGCGGCAACGACCAGGTGAGCGACACCCCCACCCAGCAAACCAGTAACTACGGCTGCCCCGCCTTCCCGCACGTGACCTGCTCGAACGGCGCCAGCGGCGACATGTTCATGAACTACATGGACTACACCGACGACGGCTGCATGCAGATGTTTTCGAGCGGTCAGGGCGACCGCATGGATGCCTTGTTTGCCACCGGCGGCTCGCGCGCGGCGCTGCTCACTTCGCAGGGCGGCGTGGCACCCGGCACCAGCCCCACGCCCACGCCTACCCCCACGCCAACGCCTACCGTGGCGTATTGCGCCAGCCAGGGCAATGCTGCGGCGCAGTTTATCGACTACGTGAAGCTGGGTAGCCTCAGCCGCAGCAGCGGTAACGATGGCGGCTACTACGACGGTACAGCCCTGAGCGTCAGCGTGGCCGCCGGCTCGGGGCAGACCCTGAGCTTCTCGGCGGGCTTTGCTAATAAGACAGCCACCGTGTACTTCGACGCCTATGCCGACTGGAACCAGGATGGCGACTTCGCCGATGCGGGCGAGACGCTGGTAACCGACCCCGGCAGCAAAAGCGCCGCCACGCGTAGCGCCACGTTCACGGTGCCCGCCGCCGCCAAAGCTGGCAACACCCGCCTGCGCCTCGTGCTGAGCGCCGCCAGCACCACTACCCCCTGCGGCACCTACAGCGCCGGCGAAACCGAAGACTATACCCTCACCGTGACCGGCGGTGCCACTGCCCGCCTCGCCGGTACCACCGCCGACCGCTACACCCTCTACCCTAACCCCGCCACCGACGTGCTGACGATAGAGCGCCCCGCCTCGGCCGATGCCCGCTTGCCACTGCGCGTACACGTCTACGACTTGCGCGGCGCCGAAGTGGCCGACCTACCGCTCGCCAACGACCAGCTGCGCGTGAGCACCCTGAGCCAGGGCGTGTACCTGCTCACGGTGAGCGACGGTGCCACCACCTCGCACCAGCGCTTCGTGAAGCAGTAGGGTAAGAAGAATTTTTTGCACCTTCAAAAGGCTCGTCTCACGGCGGGCCTTTTTTGTGCGCCAGTGCCCTAGCTTCGCCTTATGAAAACGTTGTATCTGATGCGCCATGCCAAGTCAAGCTGGAGCTTTGACGAGCTGAGCGACCGCGAGCGCCCCCTCAACGACCGGGGCCGCGACGATGCCCCCCGCATGGGCCAGGCCCTGGCCAAGCGCCACATCGTGCCCGCCCTCTTCGTGAGCTCGCCGGCCGTGCGCGCGCTGAGCACGGCCGTGCTCGTGGCCCGCGAGCTCGAGTACCCGCACGATAAAATAGTGGTGGAGCCCGCTATCTACGAAGCCGACCTTGATGAGCTGCTCGGCGTCATCCGCGGCCTGCCCGACGCGGCCGCATCGGTGCTGCTGACGGGCCACAACCCCACCGTGACCGACGTGGCCAACTACCTGCTGCCCAAGGGGGGCCTCACCAGCGAAATGCCCACGGCGGCCATCCTGTGCCTGCATTTTAGGGCCGATAGCTGGGCCGAAGCCGGGCCGGCCAACGCCGAGTTTTACTTCTACGACCATCCGCGCAACGAAAATTAAGGTCACCGCACGGTTACTATTTGGGCCCTGACTCAACAGCCGGGCCGGGCTACCGCGTAGAAGGGCGTTGAGCAGTTTCGGCCTGGTTATTGGGCGGGCGCTGCTCAATGCCCTTTTTCGTTTGCCTTATTAGCAAGTAGCTTGCTGCCAATTGATTATATGAAAACCCTGCCCCGCGACCTCAGCTGGCTGCGCTTTAACGCCCGCGTGCTGCAAGAAGCCCAGTGTGCTGAGGTGCCGCTGCTCGAGCGCCTCAAGTTCCTGGCCATCTTCTCGAGCAACCTCGACGAGTTTTTTAAGGTGCGGGTGGCCACGCTGCGGCGCTTGGTCAAGCTCAAGAAAAAAAACCGTAGCCAGCTGCAAGCCAAACCCAAGCGCGTGCTGGCCGAAGTTCTGGAAGAGGTGCACCGCCAGCAGGAAGAGTTTGGGCGCACTTTCCGCGAGCAGGTGCTGCCGGCCCTAGGCGAGGCCGGCATCCGGCTGCTGAGTGCCGAGGACCTGACCGAGCCGCAGCGCGCCTGGGTACAGCAATACTTCGAGAAGAGCGTGCGCGACCTGCTCTCGCCGGTGGTGCTGGATGAGACGCTGCACCAGCTTTTTTTGAAGGACCAAGCCGTGTACCTCACTTTCTTCCTGACCAAGCCGCAGGCGAAGGGCAAAAAGGCCGACGCCGAGCGCGTGGTGCTGATGGAGCTGCCCACCAAGCGCCACGGCAGCCGCTTTGTGCCGCTGCCCGGCGGCGCGGGCACCGCCGCCGACCCGTACCAAGTGCTGTTTCTCGATGATGTAGTGCGCGTGGGCGCGGCCAGTATGTTTCCGGCCTACGGAGAGGTGCAGGTCAACGCTATCAAGCTCAGCCGCGATGCCGAGATTGACATTGCCGAAGAAGTATCGGGCGACTTGCTGGCCAAAATCCGCAGCAGCCTGGCCAAACGCGCCACCGGCTACCCGGCCCGCCTGCTCTTCGACCCCGCTACGCCCAAGGAGGTGCTGCGCGCCATCAAGCAGAAAACCGGCATCGAGGATGAGGAGCTGGTGGAAGGCAGTCGCTACCACAATTTCCGCGACTTCTTCGGCTTCCCCAACTTCGGGCGCACCGATTTGCTGAACCCCGAGTGGCCCGAGCTGCCGCACCCCACGCTGCCGCGCACCGGCCTGCTGCTGCCCGCCATTGCGCAGCGCGACCACCTGCTGCACGTGCCCTACCAGTCGTTCGACGCTGTGCCGCGCCTGCTGCGCGAGGCCGCCGCCGACCCTAGCGTCAGCAGCATCAGCATCACGCTCTATCGCGTGGCGCCCAAGAGCGCCGTGGCCAAGGCCCTGCTCAAAGCCGTGAAAAACGGCAAGCAGGTAACGGCTGTGGTGGAGCTGAAGGCGCGCTTCGATGAGGAAAGCAACATGCACTGGGCCGAGAAATTGCAGCGGGCCGGCGCGCACGTCATCTTCACGCCGCCCGAGCTCAAGTGCCACGCCAAGCTGCTGCTCATTGCCCGCCGCGAGGGCGCCGACAATGCGCTGCGCCGCTACGCCTACCTCAGCTCGGGCAACTTCAACGAGGCCACCGCCGGCCTCTACGCCGACCACGCGTTGTTCACGGCCAATGCCGAAATCGCGGCGGAGGTCGACCAGGTGTTCCGCTACTTCCAGACTGGGGAGGAGCCCACCCAGCTCAAGCATCTGCTAGTGGCGCCCTTCACGCTGCGCAAACAGCTGCTCAAGCTGATAGCGGCGGAAATGGCCAACGCCCGCAAGGGTAAGGAAGCCTACATCTTGCTGAAAGTGAACTCGCTGGAAGACCCCGGCATGATAGCCGCGCTCTACGAGGCCAGCCAGGCCGGCGTGCGCATCGAGCTACTCATTCGGGGTATCGGTAGCCTGGTGCCCGGCGTGCCGGGGCTGAGCGAAAACATCAGCCAGCGTGGCCTGCTCGACCGCAACCTCGAGCACGCCCGCATCTACGTCTTCGCCAACGGCGGCACCGAGAAAGTTTACCTCTCGTCGGCCGACTGGATGACCCGCAACCTCGACCGCCGCGTGGAAGTAGCCTTCCCAATACCCGACGAGGCCCTGCGCGCCGAAATTCGCCAGCTGCTCGACCTAGAGCGCGCCGACAACATAAAAGCCCGTGACTTTGATAACCACTTGCTGCTGTCGGCCGAGGGCGAGCCCCCCGTGCGCACGCAGGAGGCGCAGTACCAGTATTTGAAGAAGCTGGCCGGGCGCAAGCGGGCCAAGAAGTAGGAAGTACCGTGGACCCTGCGGGTCCGCGAGTGGAGCGAAACCAGCCGGCTTAACTCACTAGTGGACCCGCAGGGTCCACGGTACATTACCGCCGGATGCCGGCTTTCTCCAGCAGCTTGCTCGGGGGCACTGCAAACAGCTCCAGGCTCACGTAGGGCGCCCCGCCCAGCTTGGTGCGGATGATGCGGTCGCGGTCGGCATTGGTGCGGTCGAAGGCGTCGAAGGCGTAGTTGTAGCGGTAGCCGCCCTCGGCCCCCAGCCACAGAAAGGACAAGAGCTCGCGCTCCCAGCGCAGCCGAAACTTTACTTCCGTTTCGCGCAACTCTAGGCTGCGCAAGGGCTGCTTGCCAGGACCTAGGGGCAGCTCCTGGCGCAGTGCCACGATGTAGTTGAAGCCATCGACCGAGTAGCCGGCGTAGAACAGCGAGCGTTCGGAGGCATTGTAGCGCACCGATACGCGGGCCGGGAACAGCGCCTCCACCCCCCAGTGGTCGTTGAAGGTGCGGTTGTAGATAATGGCGGGGTACAAGCTCAGCCGCCCGAAGGTGTAGCCGTACTGAAAGCCCACGCCCCACGAAAAGCGCGGGCTGCGCTTCCAGCCGTAAAAGGCTTCGAGCGAGCCCCGGAAGTAGTTGGTATTGCCGATGTCAGTGCTCGAGGTATAGTCGCCCGACAGCTCGCCCTTCACCCGCGCCAGGTACCAGTGCACCGCATCGACGGGCCGGATAACGGCCAGCTGCACCCCGGTGCTCTTCAGGCCCTTGTTCTCAATATTGTCGAATAAGCCGTAGCTGGTGGGCTGCTGCTGAAATTTAAATTCTTCCCGGTCATAGTTCAACCCCACGATAACCTTGAGGTGGGGCCGGTTCCAGGCCGGAATGTAGCCTTTGAAAATGAGCTTGCCGTTGCGCTTAGCGTCGGTGTTGTAATCGCTCACGCCGGCCACCTGGCTCGACGCGGCCACGCTAAACGGCGTGGTGCGCTCGTAGTGCAGAATGATGCCCTTGCTAGGACCCATGCCGAGTACCGAAGGGTTAGCAAACTGCTGTTTATCAGTCAGGTCGGGCGAGTTGGTTGCCGAGTCGACTGCCGTGGGCGCCGGCGCCGGGAAGATGCGCGGCACGTCTTGAGCGTGGGCCTGCACTGCCAGGGCAAGCAGGCCGGGCAACAGGTATTTCTTTGTGCAGAGGGAGGTAGTGTAGAACGACATAAGCAGGCCGAAGCCCCGCCACTTGCGGGAACCGGCCTGCTTACGTGAATATCGGGTGAAAGGCTGAGCTAAGCGGAACCCTAGGTAGTGTGCGGCATTTCCGCGGGCCGCGAGAGTAGCTCGGCAACACGCCCAGTACGCTCACAACCAAGAAGGTACTATGCGCTCTCTGGTTGCTGGCAAAGCCAAAATCTTCGGCACCGCGAGGCTCTCTAGCGTATCCATGTGGCACAGGGTGGTAGAGCCGCTGGCTTGTCCCTGACGGAGACTGAGGCCACGAGCGGCACGTAGGAACAATCAGTAAAAGCGTGTTGGCGCCGGGAGATGGGCTTTTGCCTAGCGCCAGGAACTAGTATAAGGCAGGGATAAAAGACTACAGAATAATGCTCTCGCAGAATGAGTAGCTAGTCACAAAGGATATTGCAGAAGCTACTATGGCTGCGCCCCAGCAAAACAGCTCCGTAAGAGACATCTTACGGAGCTGTTTTGCTGTGTTTTTGAGCTAGCTCAATGGTTAGCGGCGGGGCATGGTGCCCTGGGGCTTGCCCACCTTAATAACGCCCTTGCGGCCCTTCGACTGCTGCTTGCGCTTGAAGCGCTGGTGATAGCGCCAGCGGCCAATGACGCCCATGCGCCGGTAGCGCTTGCGCGCGTCGCCGCGGTGCTTGTAAGCAGTGTAGCGCGGGCGGTGGTCGGCGGCCGGGGCCGCCGGGCTTTCCACTACCAAGCTCAGCAACATAAATAGCAGCAGCAGAAATTTAGGCATATGCGTAAGACTGAATTAAGTATACGGGCCAGCGTGCCCAGGGCAGGACCCTGCCTCGGGAAGACCCACCACCGATAGTATACGTTGAGCCTACCCTAGGCGGATTGAAATTCTTTTAAGCGGGGTTGTCGGCATCGCCGATTTTGCCGCCATCGTTGGCTGCGCTGGGGGCGGCGTTGCCGGTGCCGTAGTCCGTCTTTTCGTCGGTCGTGTTCTTCGGCTGGTTTTTGTGCTCTTTATCCGAGCCGCCGCCGGTGTTTTCCGAGTCGGCGTTGGCCTCGTCGCGGTGGCTGCTGCCTTTGGCGCTGCTGGTCGAGGCGCTGCCTTGTTGACGTTGGCTGGCTCCTGCCGTGTCGTCGGTATTCTGGGGCGCGTTGCCTTGCTGTTGGCTGGCGGTGCCCTGGGCGTTCTCGGGGCGGGCGGTGTCAGTACCGTCGTTGGCGGCGTCGGCCTGGGTGCGGCTGTGTTCGTTCTGGCTCATGTGTGGGGTGGGGAAAGGAAAAGTAGTTGAGTGCTATACGCGGCCTAGGGTGGGTGGTTGGGTTCAAAAGCACAGTACTAAGTCGTTAATCGGTCCCTAAAAAGTTAAAAGCCCTGGCTACATCAGTAGCCAGGGCTTTTAACTTTTTAGGGACCGATTAACGACTTAAAACAGGAAGTCAAACCCGACAAACAACAGCCGCTCTTCGCCCACTGAGTACGTGAGGTTAATAACAGCCTGGTCGAGCACGTTGACAAACACGCCGCCGCCGAAGCCCGAGTGGAAGGCGCTGATGCCCGTGCGTGTGTCGTTGGGCGAGTACACGCGGCCCGCGTCGGCGAGGCCCATCACGCCGAAGGTGCCGGGGAAGAGGTAAGCGTTGAACTTGAATAGGTGCAGGCGCGCCTCAAAGTTGCCGTAGAGCGCATCGCGGCCCGCGAAACGGGTGCGGCGGTAGCCGCGCAGGTTGGTGGTGCCGCCCAGAGTGTTAGCCTGGTAAAAGCGGTAGTCGCCGATGTTGTGCTGCCAGCCCACGCGGCCGGCGTAGGTGAGGCGGAAGGGGAAGTTGGGCGTGAGGTAAGCTTTCAATTCAGTGGCGAAGCGGCCGTAGGTGAGGCCGGTGCCGTTGAGCTGGAAGTTATACTGCATCTCGTTGTGCCACTGAATGCCGATGCGCGGGTCCTTGGGGCTCGACTGTGCGCCGAAGTCCAGGTAGGCCAGGGCGCCTAGGTAGGTGTTGGCCTGGAAATCGGAAGCCCGGATGCCGAAGCGGCGGTTCTCATAACCGGTCCCGATGCTGTCGCGGATAACCGAGCCCACTTGGTCTTGCTCGACCCGGAAGCGCTCGAACTGCGGCCCAAAGCCAATCTTGCCAAACGAAAACAGCTTGCGCTCGAGCGTAGGGGCGATGTAGAGGCGGTCAAAACGCACCCGGTACGCACTGTTGATGGAGCGGTTGGTAGCCTCGTCGCCGTTTTCCACGGCGTAGTTCTGGGTGTTGTTGCCGATGCCGAAGAAGTTGTAGAGCAACTGCGGGCCGTAGTACTGCGCCGCGATGTGCAGGTCGGTTTTGCCACCAAACACGCTCGTGAACTGCCCCAGGTAGCGTAGGTTAAACGCATCGCGGGCCGGGGCATAATTAGCCGTCAGGCTCTGCTCCGAGCTGAATGGCTCGCGGCGGAAAGCGTAGCGCCGGTGCGTGACGCCGCCGCCAAGAAACACGCCATCGTCGATGTTATATCCCAGGTACACGGCCGGCCCGGTGTAGTTGAGGCGGTAGTCCTTGAGGTCGAAGCGGTGCGGGTGGTCGTAGCGGCTCACGTCCACGCCGGGCTCGAGGCGCAGGCGGGCCTCGCCCAGGCGGTTCTGAATAACGTTGCCGGTGTCGGCGTCGTAAATCTGGGTGCGGTGCCGGAAGCCCGCCACCCGCGAGTTGTCGATGATGCTGTCGCGCCCCGTGCCGCCAATCACCCGGATTTTGTGGCCCTGGCGCTCGTCGCCGGTCAGGTCGTACACGTCTTTACCGCTGATGCCGTAGAGACGGATTTCGTCGGTTTTGCGGTCGAAGGTGCGGTCGTAAAGCACTTTGGTCAGCTCGCCCTTCTTGCTGATTTTCTGCATCACCACGTGCGTTTTGTGGTCGGGCAGGCGCGTTACGGTGAATTTCTCGTTCTTCTGCGAGCCGCGCACCTCCACGATGTCCGCCATTAGGTCGGCATACTTGGCGGCTACGTCGGGCAGCAGGTCGCGGCGGCTCTTGAGCTTGGCCACAATCTCGGCGCCGTGCAGCTTGTAAATCTCCTTAGGCCACTTTTCGGCAAAGGCTTTTTCAATCACCGCATCCGTCAGCTGCGCCTTCATGATGTTGGCCTGCTTCACCCACTCTTCGCGGCTTACGCCGCTCAGGTACAGGCGGTCATTACTAAGGCCGGTTTGGTTGAGGCCCTTATAATCGCCGTAGTCCGAGCCGAAATTCTGGAAATTGCGCACTGCAAACTTCCGCGAAATGAGTGAGGGCAGCACGCCATCACCCTTGAAGAACGCGATGTCGCGGTCCTCAGGCACGGCCGTGAATATCTTGTCACCATCCTTGGTCTTGCGCTGGGCCCAGCGCCACTGGTCCTCGTGGCGGTCCCAGTCACCTATCCACATATCAAACAGGCGCGAGCGGGCGAAGGCCGGCTGGTCTACCTTGTTATCGTTGTCTTGCAGCAACTCTTCGAGCATCTTGTCGGTGCTCACCAGCTTCTTGGCGAAGCCTAAGGAAGCGTCGTTGTCCTGGCTGCCCTTGGCGTCTTCCTCCAGCGCGGCGGGCTTGTTGGCAAACGTCTGTTGGTACTGCCCTAGGGCCGGGTCGCTGGGGATGTATACCAGGCGCGGGTTGGTGTGCAGGATGCCGGCGGCCGTGGCCAGCGGCGGCAGCACAAACGAGGCGTAGGGGTGCTGCGCCGAAATCTGGTCTTGCAGCACGGCCAGCGCCAGCCCGGTGCGGAAGCCCTCGGGCAGCACCGCGGTGGGGTCCTTATCGATGCCGCGCACCGTGAAGTAGTAGCCGTCCTCGTTACGCACTTTCAGCGAGGCGGTTTGCTTGCCGCCGCCTAGCTTATAAGGAATCAACCCGCCCTCGGCGGTCTTGATGTCGAGCACCGGAAACTTGACTGGCGTGGCCCACTCGGCGCGGTAATGGTCACCGAGCAGCCAGTTGTGAAAGCGGCCGTGCTCGGCGTAGATGGGGTTCACGGCCACCGTCACGGTGCTGTCTTTGTAGTCGGGGCGCTTGGCGTCGGAGGTTACCACGGGCGCACCATCGGGGCGGCCGCTGGCCTGGGCGGCGGCGGCTTCTAGGTCGTCTTTGCTTTGGTTGCCCTTGCGGGTGCGGCCGGTGCCGGCCGGGGCGCTGGTGCCCTGCACTGCGCCGGCGTCGGGCTTCAGCGTATTCACGGCGCCGCCGGGGCCTTTGGTGCTGGCTGTGGCCGCGCCGCGCCCTAGGTCGGCGTACACTTGCTGGCGGTACACCACGTGGGCGCTTTTGCCCTGGTCGCTGTCATTGGGTACGATAAACTCGACCCACACCTGGCCATCGTCGTAGTAATTGAGCCGGGCGTAGCCCTTTTCCTTATCCGAAAATAGCGCGTCGCCCTGCACGCCGGGCTTCACGTGCTGGGTCTTGCAGCCCGAGCCGCTCGTGATGTAGTGCCCCGCGCCCACGTCGATGTACTGCAAGTTGTGCTCGTGCCCGTTGGCGTAAATGACGTTCGGGTACTTGGCAAAAATGTCGAGCAGGTTCTTCTTGTACGCCTGGTAGGCCGGGTGCGGAATATCCTGCGAAATGCCGCCGTATTTGCGCGCCAGCGGGTATATCGAGCCAATGACGGGCAGCGGCAGAAAAGCGTATTTCTGCACAATGCTGAGCGGAAACACGTGGTCGGCAAACGTAAAATAACCCCCGTGGATGCCATCTGAAAACAGCGGGTGGTGGGTCACAATCAGAATGTGCTTGTTCTTATTGCGCTTGATAACTTCCTCCAGCTGCGCGTAGACTTCTTCCGCATTGTTGGCGCCGCAGAGGTCGCCGTAGGGCCGCAGCTCCTGGGGCGTGATGAACCACTGCGAGTTGATGGCAATCATCACTAGGTCGTCGCGCAGCGGTATTTCGTAGGGGCCGGGGCAGCCATCGCGGGGCACCAAGAAGTCGCCGGTGTAAGAGAACGCCGTCGAGTCCTGGGCCAGGTAGTGCTCGGCGTAGGCCTGCTCGCGGTTTACCTGGGCCAGGCCGCCCTGGGTGCCCTGTATCCAGTCGTGGTTACCGGGCGTCATGTATTTCTCGCCCTTGTAGCCCTTTAGTATATCGAGCTGCGTGTTCAGGCGCCCCTCGGCAATCTTGCGGTCGTAAGCGCCCTCGGGCGGCATGCCCTGGTTGTAAATATTGTCACCTAGGAACACTACCGAGCTGTTGGCGCCCATGTGCAGCATCTGCTGGCGCATGAAGTTGAGCGAGGGCTCGCCGCCCTTGGCCGCCGGAATGGGGCTGCCCACATCGCCAATCAAAAACACCGAGTAGCGGATGCGGCCAGAGTCGGGCGGCACGTTTTTTTGCCAGCCCACGGCCTTGTCGCGGTAGTTGGGCTTGGGGTTGGCAGGGTTGAAGTCCGACTCACCGGCCTCGCCTAGCTCCTCCAGCTGGGCGTGGGCCGCGAAGGGTAGGGTAGCTAGTAAACTGAAAAATAGCGCTAAGCGAAAAAGTATGGGCATAACTAAAGCAGAAAAAAGAGGCGAGGGCGCCGGCAACTACAGCGTAGCTACCGGGTGGGCTGGGCGGTAGCTACGTGAAATTTAACCCGCGTAGGTCGGTCCCTACGCAAAGGTCGCTCTCACGGTTGAGTCTATCTCAACCCCTAGGGCGTGCTTCGCGTTGAAAGAGCGGCGAGCGGCCCGAACTTTGGGCCATTCCTTGCTAGTTATCGCATCCTTATGGCTACTACTACCTTTCCTGCTCCCGAAGCTGAGGTGCCGGCCGACGCGCCCGCCTTGCCGGCCGCGGCCGCCAAGCCGCCCAAGCCGCCCAAGTCAGAACCCTCGGCCCTGGTGCAGCAGGCCCAGGCCCACGTGGAGCCGCTGCTCAAAAACGACATCGACCCGCGCTTCACCTACCACACGCTGGCCCACACCGCCTACGTGGTAAAGCAGGCCCACGCCCTGGCCGATACCGCCAAGCTGGACCCCGCCGACACCGAGCTGCTGCTCGTGGCCGCCTGGTTTCACGACCTAGGTTACCTCGACACCTACGACGGCCACGAATACAAGAGCATGACGCGGGCCGAAACCTGGCTGCGCGAAAAGCAGGTAGACCCTGCCCGCATCGAGGTGATAAAAAACCTCATTCGCATCACCCACCGTGACGAGGAGGCTACCACCGAGCTCGAGAAGATGATGGGCGATGCCGACATGAGCAACCTCGCCGCCGAGGATTTCCGCTCGCGGGCCGAGCTCATCCGCACCGAGTGGGAGCTGGCGCTTGGTAAATCGTACAGCAACCCCGAGTGGGCCGAGTTGCAGCTCAACTTTATGCTGGCGCATAAGTACCAGTCGGAGGTAGGCAAGGAGCGCTACAAGAAAGCGCTCAAGGCCAACATTGAGGACCAGCGCGAGTACTTCAAAAAAACCGAGAAGAAGGCCAAGAAGAAGGAAAAGAAAGCCACCGATACGTTTGCCGAGCCCAAGCGGGGCATCGAAACGATGTTCCGCACCATGTATTCCAACCACATGAAGCTGAGTGACATGGCCGACAAAAAAGCGGGCATGATGATACAGCTCAACGCCGTTATTCTTTCGGTCATCATCACCTACTTAGGGGCCAAGTCGTCGATACTAGCGCCCACGGGCAACGCCAGCTTCACGCGTAATCCTATTCTAACGGTGCCGATGGCCATCCTGCTCATCACGGCGCTGGGCTCGGTTACCACGGCCATCCTCTCGGCCCAACCCGATGTCACAAGCTTCAAATGGCTGAAGAAAAACCCCGAAATCGCCAACAATCGACGCGTCAACCTCTTGTTCTTCGGGCAGTTCACTAAGCTCAGCCTGCAGCACTTCCAGGAAGGCATGCGCGAGCTGATGCGCCAAAAGGACAACCTTTACACCAATATGGTCACCGACGTCTACTACCTAGGTGAGGTGCTCGACCGCAAGTATAAACTGCTGCGCGTGAGCTACTCCATTTTTATGGTCGGCCTGATTCTCACCGCCTTGTCCTTTGCGATAGTGTTGGCGTATAAGATGTAGGCATTTCAGGCCTACCTAGGTACGGTGTACCTTTGCGCACTGGCTGCGTAGTTCAAGGGATAGAATAGGCGTTTCCTAAACGCTTGATAGCAGTTCGAATCTGCTCGTGGCTACATAGTTACGCATGATAAAGCTTCGGCTTTGTTGATTATAAAATGGCTTCAAACCTATTAGGTTTGAAGCCATTTTATTTGGGGTGAGCTGTACGTCTTACAGCCGGAACTGCGCCCCTACCTTGATGCCGAAGTTGCGCGGGGCCGGCTCATCAATGCCAGTGGGGGCGGCATTGCGGTAGGTGAGGCGATGAATAAAATCGACCCGGATGAACTTGAAAATGTTCTCTACGCCGTAGCCTACTTCCACGTAGGGTAGCTTGCCCAGCGCAGCCAGCGGGGCTTGCGGGCGGCCCTGCATATCGAGCGGCTGGCGCTGATTCTTGGCGCTCAGGCCCCCGTAGAGCGCGTTGGCGGTGGCTACCAGGCGCCAGTTGAGGGCACGTACACCGGGTATGGAGTTCAAAACGATGCCCTCAAAATGATGGTCGAGCCGGAGCGACACCGAGCGGTCGGTCACGAACTCGTAATAGTTCATGAGGTTGAAGGCGTTGGCGTTGTAAAACGGCGTTTGGTTGCCGAGCGGAATCTTGAGAAACAGCGCCGGCAGGCGGTCGGGGGCGTAGGCACCCTCGGCGCGGTAGTTGAGGCGACCTAGGTGGCCCAGCGACAAGCTGTGGCTCACGAGCAGGTTGTACTTCTGGTAGCGGGCGTCGCTGTTCGTAAACAAGTCGCGCGCCCCGATGGTGTAGCGAAACGTAAACACCGGCAGGCGCTTGAGGCCGATGGGGCGGCGGCGGTTTTCGGCCTGTACCTGCGTTTCGTCGGGCGCGTAACGCGATTCCAGCACTACCTCCGACAAGGTGATGTCGGGCACCACCCGGTCGTTGCGCCGGTACACAAAGTCGTTGAGCAGCTTGATGTTCTGCTCGCGTACCGTGATGGTTTGGGTGAAGCCGTGAAATAAGTCGCGCTGAATAGACAGGGTCATCAGGTCGCGCAGAATGGGCTTGCCCTGAATGAAGCGCCCCCAGCGCGTAGCGGCCAAAAAGAGGTTGTTGTCGGTTTGTAAAAAGTCGTTGTCGAGCAGCGCGGCCTGCTCCACATCGTGCCGAAACTCGCCGGTGAGCACCGTCCAGTGGCGGCGCTCGGCAATGTAGCTCGACCGCACGCCGTACTTAATGCGGCCGTCGCGGGTGCCGTAGGCTAAGTACACCTGCGACACGGTATTGCGGCTGAAGCCCGGCGTGGTGCGCAGCCCAATGCGAAAGCGATTGCCTTCGTAGTCGTTGTGGGCGTAGGTGTTGATGATGGGCCCGAGTTCAAATTTGCTGTTATTCTCGCCGTTGCCTATACGCTTATAGCCGTTGATAAACAAGTCTATCCAGTCGAGGGTACTGCGCACGGAGGGCAGATTGCGGGCCGAGTCGAGCACCGAAAAGGTTTGGCGCTCACTCAGGCTTAGGGTGTCGGGCCGGTTTTTATCGAAGTAGCCCTCGGTGGCCCCGGTGGGTAGCATGCCGCTTAGCAGCCCGCTGGCTTCGCCGTCCTTGCCTGGCTCCATGATGGTCGAGACGATGGGCTGGTCGTAGAAAGCGGCATCACGCGGCTGGTTGCGCACAAAGCCCGAATTGACGGTGGTGAAGCGCACGCGCAGGGCGGCCTGCTTTTCGTAGGGCCGAATGCCCATTACCAGGCGGGTGCGGGCCGCCAGGCCGGGGCCGTCGGTGGGCGGCGTCAAGTCCTGGTAAATGCGCAGGTCACTGACAAAGTTGATGTTGGACTGCTCGCTGGCTACCAGGTCGAGGCGACGCAGGGCGTATCCTTCGGCCGTTATCCAGATGGTGCCCTTAAACGACAGGTCGTGCGGGCGCTTGGGCGCCACGGCCAGCTTGTAGCACCAGTCTCTGCCCACAAATACCGAGTCTTGCAGGTCGTAGTCGTAAGTGAGGCGCCCGCCCTCGGCGATGGGCGAGATAAAATCCTTACCTAGGATGTTCTGCCAATTAGGATAAAAGTCGAAGTTCTGAAAGTTGGAGCCCAGCATCTGGCTCAGTACCGAGCCCTCGCGGGGGCCGGCGCCGCGCATCTGCTTGTGCAGAATGTCTTCGCGGCGGCGCAGCGGGCCGTACTTCTGATACACTTTGGAACCCACCTCCGAGGCAAAGAGCGGCAGTGGGGCATCAGGGTCAGCGGCGGCGGCGGCCCCCCGGCGCACGGCCAGCGCCCGGATGTCCTTTACCACCTTGCGGTTGGCCATGGCCTTCGGAATGTCGGCCATGCTCACCTCAATGCGGTTGTATGACTCAAACTCGGCGGCCGTGAGGGCGTTGCGCTCGTTCGCTTTCTTATGCCGCTGCACTTCGCGCAGAATGCGGAAGGCGGGGTTTTCGCCGGGGCGTATCACCACTTCGCCCAGGGCCACTCCGCCGCCTTTTTTGAGGCGGAACAAGATGGTTTGCTCGGGCAGGTTGCTCAGGCGCTTGCGCTGCGTAGTAAACCCCAGGGCCGACGCGGCGAGCGAATCGGGCGAACTAGTGAGCGAAATTTTGAATTTGCCTTCTAGGTCAGCCGTGATGCCCGCCGTCGTCTTGGGTACAAAAATGGACGCAAACGGCACCGGCTCACCCGACTGCGCCTCCACTACCTGGCCCGTTACCAATATTCGTTGGGCAGCCGCCGGCAGCACCCCCACCAGCAGGGCAACCAGCAGTAGCAGAACGGTTAATTTCATAGAAATATGTAATAGCAGCGGGGTAAAGTCAAACGAGTTACGCCCGCAAGTTACGCAAGCGCCAGCCAGCTACAAGTAGTTCCAGCAGCTCTTCTTTAAGTCCGTCCTTTCAAGTCATAAAGCATCTATAAAACAGCTTGCTAGGCTATATGACAAAAGCCAGAATGCGCCCGTAGTGCGCGGGCTTTATCCAACGCAAGCGCCCCTGCCAAAGGGAATATACTCTTCGGCAGGGGCGCTCGTTGTGACAAGAAAAATGGCTATACTTCGACCTTTAGCGTGGCGGGCCGCTCGGTTACTTCAAACAGCTCGCCGTGGGGCACAATGGTAATCTGACCGTATTCTTCCAGTAGCATCTTGTAGGCTTCGGCTACGGGCCGGGGCTTGCGGTCGAGGTCAAAAAGGCCGCAGGCATTCACGGTGCCCTTCTTTTCAGCCAGGCCGGTTTCCCAGTCAATCTGGTCGATGAGCGAATACCAGGTGAAGCCCAGTACGGGTACGCCTTCCTTGCGCAGGCGCAACACGTTGACCCACTGCTTCCAAAGCCAAGTTGGCGCCTGCTTGGCGTCGAACACGTTGGTTTCGGTGTGCATTACCGGCTTTTTGTAGCGCTGGTAGTAGTCGTGGGTGATGGTAGCCCAGCCCAGCACGTCCATGCTGGTGCAGATTTCACCGTTAGGCAGCATTATCTTTTCGTTGCGGCCGTAGTAGTCGTTGCCCATTATCTGGTATCCGGGGGGCTCACCGGCCATAAACCAGTCATACTCTTTGCGGGTCATCCCGTTGTCGTACAAGTAGTTTACCACCTCGCCCTCCGGCTGGTGCGCGTAGAGCAGGTCGAGTGAAGTAAAGCGCAGCAGGTTCTCAAGCTGCACGGCGGGCGTGCGCTCGGCATGCAGCTCATGGATGAACTCGGCCGATTCGCTCTGCACAATCACGCAGTCGGGGCGGTGCTTGGCAATCTGCTGCGTGCCCATGATGCTGGCCGCCGCGCAGTGCTTGAGCGCCGTCACAAAGGCCTTATCTGACTTCAACTGCTCATTCCAGACGCCATCCTTGGCACTGGAGCGGGCCGTGATGTAAATCTCGTTTACCGGCGTGTAGTAGCGCACCCAAGGGTAGCGCTTGGCCACCTGCTCACAGTAATCGGCAAAGTGGATGGGTAGCTCGGGATTCTGAAAATTGCCTATCCAGTCGGGTACCCCGAAGTGCATCAGGTCCAG
The DNA here is from genome assembly GCF_042681145.1 of Hymenobacter bucti. NCBI lineage: Bacteria > Pseudomonadati > Bacteroidota > Cytophagia > Cytophagales > Hymenobacteraceae > Hymenobacter > Hymenobacter bucti. The sequence goes on along the minus strand of NZ_JBHUFD010000005.1, from coordinate 740,417 downwards.
AATGGGCGTGATGCCCAGGCGCTGCATCTCGGCCATGGCCAGGTCCGCAAACTCCCAGTCGTACTTGCCGGGCGCTTTTTGGATGGAGTAGTAAGGCAGGCCGTAGCGCAGCACCCGCAGCCCCATTTCCTTCACCAGCCCTAGGTCCTCCTTATAGCGGTTGTAGTGGTCACACTCGGCCAGCATATCGCGCCGGGTCTTACCATTATCAATGGTCGGGTAGCTGCACTCGATGCCGGTGGCAAACATGAAGTTGTTGGGCAAACCGGTGGGCAGCCCTTTGCCGTTGTGCCCGCGGGCGCCGCCAAACTGGTCGCCCTCGTAGTTGCCATCACCAAACTTGGTGATTATCTCAGAGAGAAAGGATTTCATTTTTTAGCTGTTAGCCACTAGCTGCTAGCTATTAGCTACTGTTAAGTAGAATTTTGTAGCCAGAAAAAGCCAACAGCTAGCAGCCATTAGCTAACCGTTTACTTAAGGCTCGCCAAAAACTTGTCGGCCGTGCGCAGGCTCAGGGCCATGATGGTCAGGGCCGGGTTCACGCTCAGGGCACTCGGGAAGGTCGAGTTATCGGAGATGTAGAGGTTGGGCACGTCGAAGGCGCGGCCGTCGCGGTCTACCACGGCATCGTCGCCGCTCAGACCCATGCGGGCCGTACCAATGACGTGGGCGTAGCGGTCAAACGACCAGATATCGGTGGCGCCCGCCGCCGCCCAGATGTCGCGCATGGTTTTTTCGGCGTGGGCTGTCATGCGGACTTCGTTTTCCTGGGCCGTGAAGTGGATGCGCGGCTTGCGCACCTGCTTGCCGTCCAGCTCGTCGCTCAGCTCTAGGTAGTTGTCGGCGTGCGGCAGGCAATCACCCAGGATGTTGATGCCCGCGATGTGGTTAAACTGTTGCATATAGTCGCGCAGCGCCTTACCCCAGAGTTTGCGCCCACGCGCCGTTTGCCCGGCAAACGTAACCGGCATTACCCCAATGCTTTGCAGCAGGTAGCCGCCCACAAAGTCAGCCCCCTCGGGCCGGTGGGTATCCTGCGAAATCAGGCCACCAGGGATACCCTTGGTGGGCCGCACTTCCTCGGGGAAAGTGCCCCAAACCTGGATGCCGGTGTGGGCCATCAGGTTGCGGCCGACTTGGCCGCTGGTCAGGGCCAGCTCGTTCAGCAGCAGCAGACGCGGGGTTTCCACGGCCCCGGCGCACAGGAAAAGGTGCTTGCACGCGATGCGGTGCGTCTGGTCATTTTGGGTATACACCACCGCCGAAACCAGGCCCTGGGCGTTGCGCTCAATCTCGGTCACGTAGCTATCGGGCCGAATATCAGCTCCGTACTTCACCGCCAGCGGAATGTAGGTCACGTCCATGCTCGACTTGGCCCCGTTGGAGCAGCCGGCCTGGCAAAAACCCCGGTTGGTGCAAGCCTGCCGCCAGCCCACGCCCTCCTGGAAGAAGGGTGCCGACAGCGCCGCATTGGCGGCCGGCGAAGTGCGGATGCCCATCTTCTCGGCCCCGCGCATCATCAACTGCGCAGCGCTATTGAGGGGTAGCGGGGCCATGGGGTAGCCCTTGGGCCGCGACGGGCCCCAAGGGTAAGGGGTAGGGCCCGAAACACCGATAAATTGCTCTACCTCTTCAAAATAGGGCGCTAGGTCATCGTAGGTCAACGGCCAGTCTTCGCCCACGCCAAAGTCGGTTTTCAACGTTAGGTCGTCGGGCAGCGGGCGGGGGGTGTAGGCGGTGTAGTGCAGCGTCGAGCCACCCACGCCGGTACCCGAGTTGTTGCGGCCCATGGCCAGCGGCGTGCCGCCGGCGGCCAGGCGCTCGTCGTTCCAGAATAGGAAATCCTGCGCTTGTTCGTCGGTGGCAAAATCTGTTTCGGGCTTGTGCCAGGGGCCGGCCTCCAGGGCCACCACTTTTAGGCCAGCTTGCGCCAAGCGGGCTAGCAGTGGCGCGCCGCCCGCGCCCAGGCCAATTACTACGCAATCAACCGCTTCCGCCTCAGCTAGCGTGGGCTGCTGTTCTTCCTGGGGCGCGTCGGCGGTCTGGTTATCAGCTAATATTTCGCGTAGCAAGGGGTCTTGCACAGTGGTGTCCAGGGGAGTAGCTACTCCTTCTTCAGCAATTTCTTCGTCGGGCATTTTGGCAATTAGTGAATGAGTGAATGAGTGAGTTGGCGAATGGGGAAATAGTATGTCGGTCTGACATTCACATATTTACTCATTCGCTCATTCACTTACTGTTCCCGTGCTTCTTTTTCGTTGAGACCGATTTTGGTCCAGCCGGGCAGGTCGGCGTAGCCGGTGTAGCCTATCTCGTCCTGCGCCCAGGGGTGGGCGTAGTAGGTGGCGCTGAGTTCGGCCAGCATTTCCTCAAAAAAGCGGTCAGCGGTCAGCGTTTGCCACGCCTCGCCGGGTGGGTTGCCGCTGGCTAGGGCCTCGATGACTTTATCTTGCTGAGCGGCCTCAAGGTGCTCAAAATCAGCTTTAAATAGTGCCTGCGCAATTTGCTCGATGCCGCCCAGACCTAGGCGATACGCCTCACGGTCAGGGGGCAGGGCATCGTAGCGCCAGCCGTCCGAGCGGCCCACGGCTAGGCGCTGGTCCACGGCTGGGGCCAGCGGAATGGGCACCGGGCGCTCGGGCTGCGGAAACAACCGGGCCGCCACGGCCACTAGCAATTGATAGGTTTCGGGGGCAAAAAACTGCGGCTCGTAGCTGGCCGCCTGGTTGGTTTCGGCCAAACGCTGCGTGAGCGCGGCGCGGGTGGCCTCCGATACGTGGGAAGTAGGCAGCAGCTCCTGAAAAGTCATACGTTGCTTGAAAAAAGAAAGCGGACTATTGGCTGCCAATCCGACCTGGAAAGCAGCCAATAGCCCGCCGGCTTATAAGAACGTGTAAACTCCGCTGTTTGTTACTCGTCGCTGCTGAGCTTGCCGCCCGTGACGTGCACCAGCGCGCCGGTCATAAACGAGCCATCTTGCGAGGCCAGTAGCACGTAGGCCGGGGCTAGTTCCTCGGGCTGGCCGGGGCGCTTGAGCGCCACCTCGTGGCCAAACTTCTCAATCTCGTCCATTGGCATGGTGCCCACGATGTTGGGCGTCCAGACCGGGCCGGGGATTACGGCGTTCACCCGGATGTTTTTCTCGCCTAGGTACAGCGCCAACGACTTGGTGAGGGCGTGGATACTGGCCTTAGTGCAGGCGTAGTCCACCAGAATCGGAATGCCCACGATGCCCACGATGCTGCCAGTATTGATGATGCAGTCGCCGCTTTGCAGGTGCGGAATCACGGCCTGCGCCATCCACATGTAGCCCAGAATGTTCGTGTCGAACGTGCGCCGAATCTGGGCCTCGGTGATGTCCTCAAACTTCTCCTGCGACGCCTGAAAGGCGGCATTATTGACCAGAATGTTCAGGCCGCCCAGCTCCAGGCGCACCAGGCGCACCGCCTGAAATGCCTGCTCGCGGTCGCGCACATCGAGCTGCAACACCTGGCACTTGCGGTTTTCCTGCTCGACCAGGCGTTTGGTTTCGGCCGCATCTTCCTGGTTTTCATTGAATAAGATGGCTACGTCGGCGCCTTCTTTGGCAAAAGCCACCGCCACGGCGCGGCCAATGCCCGAGTCAGCCCCGGTGATGAGGGCCACTTTGCCTTCGAGCTTGCCGGCGGCGCGGTAGGCGGCTAGGCTCGACTGCGGCTGCAGTTTCATGTCGGCTTGCTTGGCAGGATAAGGCAGCTTTTGGGCGTGCTCCTTCATCTCGGCAGCCGTGGGGCGTTTGGGCGGGGTAGGGGCAGAATCTGATTTCTTGGTAGACATAAAAAACAGGAGCAATGGAGTGTGTGCCTTGCTTACGCAAAAACGGCACCTAGGGCTAGTGGCGCCGCCCAAAAATGCGCGGGGCCAGCAAGGCGTAAACTGCTCCGCTAGTGGTATAATTTTTAAAAGGTTGGCGGAGTACTAGGAGGTTATATAATTGCTAGTTATCAGTTTTTAGATGCGATTATGACCAGCTAAATAAATCTGGTGGCAAGCCCCAAAGCAAGGGCGACTTAGTACCTTGCGGAGTGTTACGCTTATCCTATTTTAACTTCCTAATAGAGTGCTACTTTATGCAGAAATTATTACTCGTCCTGCTGGTATTTAGTCTGTGGTGCGCCCGAGTTGCCGAGGCCAATCCTAGGGCCGAAGAGCCGCCCCGCCTGAGCGGCCAGTGGCAGGGGCCGCTAAAGGTGCCCGGCGGCTCGCTCACGCTGATGATAACGATAGTGCCTCTCAGCAACGGCACGTATTACGCGGCCCTCGACGTGCCGCAGCAGCGCATCAGCCGCATGCCCGTGGAGGTTGAGCTCAAGGGCGACGACCTCACGCTGCGCATCGAGCAGGCGGGCAGCCACTTTGAGGGCAAAGTGCTGGCTGGCGGCGCCCAGCTCAGCGGCACCTGGCAGCAGCCGGGCCTCAAAACCGACCTGGTGCTGGAGCGCAGCGCCGCCCCGGCCGCCGCCCAAGCCGCCAAAAAACTGCGCCTGACGCCGCCCTACCGCGAATCGGAAGTGACATTCCTCAACCCCACGGGCAAGTTTAAGCTCAGCGGTACGCTCACTATCCCTAGTGGCGAAGGCCCGTTTGCGGCCGTGGCGCTGCTCTCCGACTCGGGGCCGCAGGAGCGCGACTGCGATTTGCAGGGCTACCACTTGTTTGGGATTCTGGCCGACTACCTCACCCGCCACGGCATTGCCGTGCTGCGCTTCGACGACCGCGGCGTGGGCCGCTCGGGTGGCGACTACAGCCGCGCCACCACCGCCGACCTCGTGGCCGATGCGCAGGCCGCGCTGGCTTTCCTGCGCAAAACGCCCCTCATTGCGCCCCAGCAAGTGGGCTTGCTCGGGCACGGCGAAGGCGCTAACGTAGCGCTGCTGGCCGCGGTGGCCCCGCAGGACGGCCCGGCCTTTGTGGCCTCGCTGGCGGGCTACGGGCAGCCCGGCCGCGACGTGCTGCGCCGGCAGCAAGGCGAGATTATGCGCCTCATCGGCACCGACGGCTCCCAGATAAAAGCCGCCCAGGCGCTTTACGACCAACTGGTTGACGCTGTGCGCCAAACCCCTAATAACACGGCCGCTCGGGCCAAGGTCGTAACGCTGCTGCGCAGCAGCAATACCGCCCTGAGCGAGAGCATGGCCCGCGCCCGTGCGGCGGAGCTGACCTCGCCGTGGTCGCGGTATTTTATCGACTTCGACCCCGCCCTGCGCCTGCCGCAGGTGCAGTGCCCGGTGCTGCTGCTCAGCGGCACCGCCGACTTGCAGGTGGCGGCGGGCCGCAACCTGGCCGTGCTGCAAAAAGGCTTGCACCTGGCCCACGTGCCCGTGGAGGCGCATCGCCTGCCGGGCGTCAACCACTGGTTTCAGCCCGACCCGGCCGACTGGCCCATCGTGGCGGGCGAGCGCCAAGCGGCCTTCTCGCCCGCCGGCCTCGACTACCTGCACCAATGGCTGCTCGAGCGGGCCAAGCTCGCCAAAGTACCTCTGCCGGTTACGGTGCAACGCCCAGTTGCGGTGCCCAAGCCCGCCGCCCGCGCCCGCACCAAGCGCAGCACCGCGAAAGCCTAGCGAAAAGCCTCCAGCAGCACTAATTGCTTAGGGCTGCTGGAGGCTTTTCGCTAGGTAGCTTATCAAGTGGTGGTTGGTGCGATGAATAGCTGGTTGCAATAAGTTGATTAGCGGCTTACCAAGGCAGCTGCTCTTCATTGTGGAAGTAGCCGCCCGTGGGGCCGTCGGCCGGCAACAGGGCCAGGCGTACGGCCGTGCGGGCTCCTTCCTGCACACCGAGTTGCGCGCCGGGGCCACCTAGGTCGGTTTTGACCCAGCCCGGATGGGCCGCGTTGACCTTGATAGGCGAGTTGGCAAGGTGCTGGGCCAGCACCACGGTCAGCATGTTCAACGCGGCCTTCGACGAAGTGTAGCCCGGCGTGGCCCAGCTACCGCCCTGCCCCGCACTAATGGTGGCCAGCGACCCTAGGATGCTGCTTTGGTTGACGATGCGCCCCGCCGGCGCCTGGCGCAGCAGCGGCAGCAAAACCTGCGTAATGGCATAGGGCCCAATAACGTTGGCCTCGTAGGTCTGGCGCAGCGCGTCGGGGCTGGTCTCGAAGCCCGTATCGAGCTGCACCCCAGCGTTATTCACCAGGATGTCGAGCCGGCCGAAGGTATCTTGAAAGAAGCCCGGCAGCGCCGCAACGTCGGCGGCGTTGGTCACGTCGAGCTCCACGGCGCGAGCGTCGAGGCCCTGGGCCCGTAGCTCGGCGGCGGGCGCTTCGGCCTTGCCCTGGCGGGCGCCGAGCACCACGGCCACGCCCTGATGGCCTAGTTGGCGGGCTATTTCCAGGCCCAACCCCTTGTTAGCCCCTGTGATGAGGGCGACTTGCTGCGAATGTTTTTCCATGACAAGCTAAAGCGGCTCGCTCGGCAGAAAGTTGTCATCTAGGGGCCAGCAGCGTTCAAAGCGGCACCTAGAGCGGTTTACTGGTCAAGAGCTACCAGCGCGGATTCTATAATTCGCGTTTCCACACGGTGCGTAGGCGCGGGCTACAAGAATATGCGCTACTGCCCAGCCCTCATACTAACTCTAACTCCGAAACTCGACCTAGGCACTTAGTAATCAAACCCACAGTTGAAGCAGTGGTGCGTTTGGCCCTGGGCAAAATAGTGCCGCAGCCGCGCCAGCAGCGTGGGCAGCCACGAAGCGGCATTCACGGGCTCGGCCGGTGCTTCGGTGGTTACGTCGGCCGAGCCGCAGCGCGGGCAGGTAGTGGCCGAGTGGGGCTGCTGAGCTGGCCCGGCCAGGCCGCCGGGCACGGCCTGCATCAGCGGGAGCTCGCGCAGCACTTCGGTGGCCTGGGCGGCATCGCGCTGGTACACGTGCAGGCGCACTCCGCCCGCCACCGGGCTGTACATGCGGTTGAGCGACACCAGGTTTTCGTTGGTCAAAAAGCACGGGATGCCCGCCGCCTCCAGCTTGGTGCGCGCCATGTGTGCCGCCAAGGGCTCATAATACGAGTCGAGCACGATGATATTCTCCTGCCGCGAGGAGCCAGTGCCAGTAGACATGGGCATAGCTGTGGCCAGCTAATAAGGGGTGAGGCGGCCCACTTGGCCAGCGTTGCCGCTAGCCAAGTGGACCTAGGTGCTTCAAAAACAATACTTACGGCTTTTTGGTGGCAGTGCGCAGGTCTTTCGCCGTGCGCCCGGCGCGCAGCGCGGTAAATTCGGCCTGCCACGCCCGGATGCGTACCTCTTCGCGGGCGGGCAGGTCGAGGCGCACGCGGGCCAGCTGGGCGTTGAGGCGCTGGTAGGCCGCCTGCGCGTAGTCCCAATCGCGCAGCTGCCAGGTAGCGCGGTGCGCGCGCGTGGCCCGCAGCAGCTGCCCGTAGGCCCCCGCAATGGTGGCCGGGGTGAGGCTACTGACTTTGGTGTTGTAGCTGCCGAGCAGCTCCTGGTTTACCCGCTGCTGGCGGCGAGCATCGAGGGGCACGGCCCGCCGGGCGTGGTTGGCCGAGTCGAAGCGGGCTACCTGCCGGCCCACCCGCCGCAGGGTGCGCCCCGACGTCCGGGCGGCGGTATCGAGCTTCGTGAGCTCTTGGCGCACAGCCGCTTGGCGCTCGCGTGGGGTCGAGTCGCAGCCCGCCAGCCCGAGCGAGGCCAACCCCACAAGCAGGGCGCAGCCACTACTAAAATAGTTTTTCATACCCCCAACTTACAGCCCAGTGCCCGCCCACGCTAAATTTTAGGAGCATTCCGTCCGTCACGGCTGCCCCGTGCTATGCCCAGCGGCGAGTAAGGCTAGCGCTTTTTCATGCTGAAGTTGAACGGCAGCTCGTACTCCACGGCCACCGCATGCGAGCCCATGCGGGCGGGCACCCAGGTTTGCGGAATGGCGCGGGCCACGCGCATCGCCTCTTCATCGCACGAGCGGCCCACGCGCTGCGTAAGGCGGTAGCCTGCCACGTGCCCTAGGGTGTCAAGCTGGATGGTTACGGTCACCTTGCCCTGAAGGGCGCGCTCCTGCGCTTCCTGCGGATATACGAGCTGCGCCATGTGGTAGCCCAGCACCCCCGCCCCGCCCACAAACATGGGCGGCTGGTCGGGCTGCATGTAGCGCCACTCGCCCGGCTTCACCTCGGTGAAGTAAGTGGCGTAGGGTACCTCCCGAAAAAAAATTAGCTTGTTCTTGTCGTGGTCGTAGCGCTGCACCACCACCTGCTGCCCGGTCGCGGTATAACCAAAGTATTCCCACACGCCTTTCTTTTGGCCTTTCTCCATCGTACCCTTCTGGTACTTTGATAGCTGAGGGACTTGGCCAAATGCCGATTGGCTGGTGCATAACCCTAGTAATAGCCCAAAAATCAATAAAGTACAGTTCCGTATCATAAGAGTGCAGTTAGGCATAAACTAATTAATTGTATCTCGATTATTTGGCGGCTAAGATATAAAAGGAGCTCCCATACTAGAATGAAGTTGTCTTGTTTTTAGTCAATTTCCATAAAAAAAACCGCTGGCCATTTCCTGGTCAGCGGTTTTTCATTTAATACTAAGATAACACCTAGGGCATCAGCACTTTATTCACTACGTGAATGACCCCGTTGCTCTGCATCACATCGGCGATGGTAACGGTCGAGATTCCCCCTTTTTCGTCCTTTAGCTCAATGGTTTTCGGGCCTTTCATCATGGCCGTGAGCGTGCCGCCGCTTACGGTTTTGAGGGTAGCCTTACCACCCCCATCCTTGATGGCTTTCTTCAAGTCAGCCGAGGTCATGCGGCCGGCTACTACGTGGTAGGTCAGGATTTTGGTGAGCGTTTCCTTGTTTTCGGGCTTCACCAGGGTGTCTACGGTGCCAGTGGGCAATGCGTTAAAAGCCTCATTAGTAGGGGCAAATACGGTGAACGGACCCGGGCCTTGCAGGGTCTCTACCAGGCCGGCTGCTTTTACGGCGGCTACCAGCGTGGTGTGGTCTTTCGAGTTAACGGCGTTCTCCACGATGTTCTTCGTGGGGTACATGGGCGCGCCGCCCACCATCACCGTTTTAGCCTTCTGGGCCGAGGCCGATTGGATGGTGCCGGCACCGAGCAGGGCCACCAGGGCCAGCGAAGCAAAAGAGAGTTTCATGAAACTAGGAAAAAGAAAAGTTGGAATGCGTGTGGGGCACCTACGGTCCTGCTTCCAAGGTTGGATTTTCCTAGTCTAAAGTTTTTTTAATTACTGATTCACCAGCTCGCGGTCGGGCACGCTCTGGTCGCGCAGCGTGGCCGTGCCGCGCTCCCGGCGCGTGATGCGGGAGTAAAGGCTGATTTCCTGGTCGAACAGGAATTGGAAAAATAGCTTGGTGTAGCTGCGGTGCGCCAGCAGCGGCTCGTAGAACTCGGGCGCCACTTGCTTGAGCTTAGGCAGGTTATTCCACGGAATGCTGGGCATGTCGTGGTGCTCGTTGTGAAAGCCCACGTTGAGGTTGATACCGTTGAGGCGGCCATAGTAGGAGTACGTTTCCTGCTCGGGGCTCAGAGTGAGGTAGTGCTCCTGAATCCAGCGTGCGCCCAGCGGGTGCAGCCCCACCGAAAACCAAAAGCTCAGAAACAGGTACCCTAGGGCCGCCCAGCCCAGAAAGTAGACTACGGCCGCATCGAAGGCCAGCTGGGCCACGATGTTGGCCACCACGTAGCGGTCGATGGTGGCTACCTCGCGGCAGCGCAGCGTGCGAATGAGCTGGAACACCGGAAAGAAAAACAGCCACACGGCCTTGCCTAGGCTATAGTTTTTGATGAGCTTAGCCTCGTACCAGTCGGGCAAGTCAGCATCCAGCTCGTGCACGCCCTGGAAGACGTGGTGCTTGATGTGAAAATTCTTGAAGCTGATGGCCGTTGGAAACACCGACGGGAAGTTGGCCAGAATACCAGTCACCACGTTGGCCCGCAGGGTGCGAAAAACGAGGTTGTGCGCTGCCTCGTGAATGACCACAAACAGCGTGTGCGAGAAAAAAGCCCCTACCAGGTAGGCCACCAGCACCGACCAGTACCACGCCTGGTGGCGCAGCAGGGCGGCGAGGCCCACCTGGGCCACCACGCAGCCCAGCCCAATCCAGAAGGTGGCCGGCGTGCGCGTCATGAGTTGCTTTACCTCGGGGTGCGCGCGAATAATCTGGCGGGTGCGTACGCGGTGGGGTTCCGCCGCCGCTGTAAGAGTAAAAGAATTGGGGGCAGCCATAAAAGGAAAAAGATAATAATCGACCCGTAAGCCGCTAGGTAAGCCGAGTAAAGCTACGCCCGGCCGCACGGAGTTTGGCTGGGCGTAATGCGGGCGTGAGACTGGCTATTCGAGCTGATAGAAATTTTTTCAGCTTGAAAATGAAGCGCAAACGTGCGATGCCGCATCTTTTTTAGGGCTTGTACTTGCATTGCTGGCCCTTTTGCCTACCTTTGTATCACCATTCGCAGCAACAGCAGCGAACACCTCAAGCGAGAGTAGCTCAGTTGGTAGAGCGCGACCTTGCCAAGGTCGAGGTCGCGAGTTCGAACCTCGTCTCCCGCTCCAAAGTATTAGACGCCACCCTAGGGTGGCGTTTTTGCGTTTATACCACTTATGGCCGCTACCCGCAAATGCCTGACTACGGACGAAGAATTTCGGCAGGCAGTGGTCGAAAGCCTATCGGTGCGGCAGGTGCTAGTGTGCATCGGGCTGGTGCCGGCCGGGGGCAACTACAAGACGGTGCAGAACCGCATCAAGCTGCTGAGACTCGATACCATTCATTTCACAGGGGCCGCTTGGAATGTGGGGGCTCGATACAAGGCATTTGGTCGCAAGGCCACGCTGGAGGAAATACTGATTGAAAATTCAGCTTACGCCTTCACACATGGGCTGCGGGGCCGTTTGCTTAAAGAAGGCCGGAAGCAGCACCGATGCGAGCATTGTGGGTTGGCCGAGTGGTGCGGGCAGTCCATTCCCTTAGAGCTTCATCACATCAATGGTGTTAATAATGACCATAGAATTGCTAACTTGCACTTGCTTTGCCCAAATTGCCACGCTCAAACCAAGAATTATAGAGGCAAAAACCAGCAAAAGCGCTAGGCCGGAGTGGTGGAATGGTATACACGAGTGACTTAAACTCACTTGCTTTCACGGGCTTACGGGTTCGAGTCCCGTCTCTGGTACAAAAAGCCTCGTTTCTGTAGCAGAAACGAGGCTTTTTATTGGATTGCCGCCTAGCGCACTACGCGGACTTGGCTCGGGGTTATCTGGGGGCTGGGATGTAGCTGGGCGTGAAAAGCTGTCAGTTCGATAGCGATAACCCGCAATACCAGCTAGGCTAGGTAGCCCGCCGGGGGCTAAAACGAGCGTGGTACTGCTCCTAGATGCCCACGCAGGCTAGGCCAGCAGACCGAGTGCTTTGAGCACGCGCGGCCGGTCCGAGAGGTCGCCCACCAGCCGCCGGACCAGGCCCGGCCGCTTCTTGATGAGGCAGGGTAAGCCTAGGAGCTCCTCTGCCACAGCCCGGGCGGGGTGCTGCTGCGCGTCTACTACCTGCAAGGAATAACGCCCGCTCAGGTGCTCGCTGCAGATAGCCTGGATGTTGCGTTGCGCCGCCAGCGACGTGGCACTGCTGCCAGCCACGAAGAGATAGAGGTCGTACTCAGGCTCGGAAGGTAAGGGTGACATAGAAACGGGACGCTACTGCGAGCTGACTAAACGCTGGGTTTCGTCCTTGATTAAAAAAGCATGCCACTGCGTGGCCTAGGGCTACTCTAGGCCACAGCCACCGTGCCGTGGCTCGTAAAGCTACGGCAGCTACGCTGCCACCTGCAGCAGCGGCTCCAGCACGGCCCACACGTTGGCGGCGAGCAGGCGCTGGCCGGCGGCGTTGGGGTGCACGCGGTCGGCTAGGTTAAGCTGCGGGCGACCAAGCACGCCCGCCAGCAGCGACGGGATAAACGCCACTCCTTCGGCCTCGGCCAGCGTGCGAAACAGGCTGCTAAACTCCGTGGCGTAGTGCGCCAGGCCCGGCACGCCCAGCGGCCCTAGGTCAAACGGAAACTCGAGACCCGCCAGCATTAGCTGCGCCTGCGGAAATTGCCGCCGCACCTCGGCCAAGATGTAGCGCAGGTTGGCCACCGTGTCGCGCACTGCAATGCCGCGCAGGCCATCATTGGCCCCCAGGGCCAGCACAAAAATATCGGGCGCCTGCCTGGCCAGCACGCTGGCCAGGCGCTGCCGGCCCCCGGCGCTGGTTTCGCCGCTCACGCCGTAGTTGAGGGCGCGGTAGGCGAGGCCGGCCGCGTCGAGTTTTTCCTGGATGCGTGCCGGAAAGCTGTCGGCCGCCGACAAGCCGTAGCCCGCCGTGAGGCTATCGCCAAAGAAAATAATATTTTTCATCTATATAAATAGTCGCGCTGCCCAGCCCCAAAGGCCCGCAGCGCAAAGCCCAAAGAAATAGCTAGCCCCAATAGCTCTGCTGCCAGGAGTGCCCGCGTGCGCAGGCCCCGGATATACTACAAAAAAGCGCGACGGAAAATTTCTTGTGACGCTTGCGGACGGGTAATGTATAAGCCCCTAAGTAGCTGGCTACTCAGGGGCTTAGGTGTCTTGTAAGCAAGAAGAGTGTTCTCTAGGAATTGAGCAGCCCCAGCACGAAGAAAAAGAGCAGCTGCACCAGGTACACCAGCGGCACTAGCGGGTTGCGCTTGAGGAAGGTGCTGCGCTGAAAAAGCAACTGCAACACCAGCGAGAGCAGAAACCAGTCGCGAAAGTTGCGTAGCGGAATCACGTTGCCGGTCCAGTGCCAGAAGTCGTAGCGGCTGGCCACCGGCTCTAGGCACAGGTCGAAACCCACCATAAGGGCTGCTCCTACCAGCACCCGAAAGAGCAGCGGCAGTGGCAGGTATGAGGTGAGCATGCCCGCGCAGTACGTAACCACGACCCAGTTGAGGCCAATCAGCCACGGCACCTCCACGTACTTGGGCCCTAGGGTGGCGCCGTAGGTGTAGCTGCCAAAAATGGCCCCGGTATGGACGCCCACAAACTCGGCGGTGAACCCCAGCAGGAACGTTTGCAGCACAAACAGCCAGAACGACCAGTTACGCTCGGGCTGAAAGGCCAGCAGCAGCCCCGCCGTGAGCAGTAGCGTGAGCGGCGTGTATTTGAGGTAGAAGGATTTATCCTGACTAAATGCCAGCCCCACGAAGCCCGTGAGGTGGAACAGCAAAACCAGCCCTTGCGCCACGCGCAGCCGCGAGGTAGGCGCGGCCAAAGGCGCAGATGAATTCGAAAACTCCATAAAATGCGGAGTTTTGAGTGCTAAGCTTAGTTTTTGAGTGGCTGTTTGGCTAACTCAAAATTCTAAGCGCAGCACTCAAAACTTAATTATCAATAAGTTCGGCGACTATCTTAGCCGAAAGTAAACACAGTGGGATGCCGCCACCCGGGTGTACCGAGCCGCCGCAAAAGTACAGCCCCGGCAGCCGGCCCGAGAAGTTGGGGTGCCGTAAAAAAGCTGCCAGCGCATTGTTGCTGGAACTGCCGTAGAGCGCGCCCCCAAACGACGAGGTGTCGGCCGCGATACCGGGCGGCGTCCAGACTTTCTCGGCTTTAATGAGCAGCTCTAGGTCAACGCCCAGGGCTTGGCTGAGCTTAGCCAGCACCACGCGGCGGGTTTTGGCGGCGAGGGTGGCCCAGTCCTGGCCTTCATCGTGGGGCACGTTCACCATCACAAACCAGTTTTCGTGGCCCGCGGGGGCGTCGGTGGGCGTTTTTTTACTCGTGATGTTGACGTACACCGTCACATCGTCGGCCACGGTTTTCTCTTGAAAAATGGCGTCGAACTCGCGCTTGTAGTCGGCCGAGAAGAAGATGTTGTGCAAGTCCAGCTCAGCAAACTCGCGGGCCACGCCCCAATAAAAAATGAGCGCCGACGACGAGCGCGGCTGCCCTAGGGTGCGCTCGGGCGCGGGCTGCTGCGGCAAGAGCTGGCGGTAGGTGGGCACCACATCCATGTTGCTCACCACCAGCCCAAAGTCGTAAATATCCTGGTCGGTGCGCACGCCCGTGACGAGGTTGCCGGCCGTCAGAATCTCGCGCACCGGCTCGTTGAAGCGGAATTTCACCCCAAATTCCTCGGCCAGCCGGTGCAGGCTTTGGGCAATGGCGTAGATGCCGCCCTCCGGGTAAAACGCCCCGATGCCGTGCTCCAGGTGCGGAATGAGCGAGAGCGTGGCCGGCGCCTGATACGGGTCGGAGCCGTTGTACGTGGCGTAGCGGTCGAATAATTGCACTAGGCGCGGGTCGTTGGCAAATGCCTTTTCGTGGCGCGCGTGCATGGTGCCCGTGAGACCTAGGGAAGGCAGAGCGGCCACCGCCTTCAGCGTTTCGGGGCTGAAATAGGTGCCGGCCTTGTGCAGCGACTTGTGCAAAAACGTGCCCGCCGTGGCGTCGTAAGCCTTGCCACTACGACCTAGGAACTGGGTGACCGCTGCCGCCGGAGTGCCTAGCTTTTGCTCGACTTCGGCGGCGAACCGCTGGCTGTCGGCCCAGGCCGCGAGCCGCGTGCCATCGGCAAAAAAGTAGTTGGTAATCGGGTCGAGCCGCTCGTAGCGGAAGTAGTCGCTCGGTTCGCGGTGGGCCAGCCGGAAAACGTCATCCACCAGCTGCGGCAGCGTAAACAGCGACGGCCCCGCGTCGAAGCGGTAGCCGCCGGGCAAGTCAAACTGGTGCATCTTGCCCCCAAACGAACCGCTGACCTCAAATACCGTGACCGGATGCCCCGCCACCGCCAGCCGCGCCGCCGCCGCCAGCCCCGCCACGCCCGCGCCAATAACGGCCACGGGCTGGCGCGAAGGCGGTGATTTTTGTTTTTTAGTAAACATCAAGCTACTAACCAGCTTGGCTAAGGTAGAAGTTTAGAAGTGCGCCGACTTTGCAACTTCGCGCGCAAATACGTTCGGCCCCGTATGCTCGCTCGCGGACTCGCAGGGTCCACGCTGCTACTCCACCGCCAGCACCAAACCCTTCAAATATGCGCCCTCCGGGTGAAATAAGCTCACCGGATGGTCGGCGGGCTGCGTTAGCCGGTGCAGGATGCGCGCCGGCCGCCCAGCCTCAATGGCGGCGGCCAATACTGCACCTTCAAACAATTCGGGGCTAACGACTTGCGAGCATGAGAAGGTGAATAGCAGCCCACCCGGCGCCAGATGCGCGATGCCCGACGCATTAAGGCGCTTGTAGCCCATGAGGGCGGCGTGGCGGGCACCCATGTGCTTGGCAAAGGCGGGCGGGTCGAGCACGAGCAAGTCGTACTCGGCCGAGTGGTTTTTGAGAAAGCTGAGCACGTCCTCGGGGTAGGCGGCGTGGCGCTCGGCGTGGCTGGATAGCTCGGCGTTGCGCTCGGTGAGGGCGATGGCTTTTTTGCTGCTATCGACAGAGTGTACCAGTTCGGCGCCCGCTTCGAGGGCGTAGACCGAAAAGCCGCCGGTGTAGCAGAAGGTATTGAGCACGCGGCGGCCGGGCGAGTAGCGGGCCAGCAGGGCGCGATTGTCGCGTTGGTCGATGAAAAAGCCGGTTTTCTGACCCGTTTCCCAATCCACGGCAAACTGGTGGCCGTTTTCGTGTACGATGTGCTCGGCGCCGGTGCTTTCGCCGAAGAGGTAGCCGTTTTTGGCGTCGGCTACGGCGTTGCCGGGCACGGTTTCCGAGCTCTTGTCGTAGATGGAGCGTAGCTTATCGCCAAAGACAACTTGCAGGGCGCTAGCTATTTCGGGGCGAGCGCGGTACATGCCCACGCTGTGCGCCTGCACCACGGCCACGTCGCCATACACGTCGATGATGAGGCCCGGCAGGCCGTCGCCCTCGGCGTGCACGAGGCGGAAAACGTTGGTGTCGGCCGTGCCCGTGAGGGCCAGGCGTTGGCGCAGGGCGTAGGCGTTGGCCAGCTTCTTCACCCAAAAATCGGGGGTAGGGAGCTCGGCCGCCGGCCCAAAATCCAGCATCCGCACCGCGATGGAACCGCCGCCGGAGTAATGGCCCACGCCCAGCACTTCGCCCGCCTGGGTTTCGACGCGCACGGCCTCGCCTTCCGTGGGCTCGCCCTGCATGCGGGCAATGGCACCCGAAAATACCCAGGGGTGGCGGCGGCGCAGGGAGTGGTCTTTTCCGTTTTTGAGGACGATGGTGGCGGGCATACAGAAGTCGCTTATTGGGGTACGTAACTACAAAGGTCGCCCGTCATGGCGAGCACAGCGAAGTAATCGCATTAAAACGAGCCAGCCTAGGGTCCGTTCAGGTGCGATTGTTTCGCTACGCTTGCCATGACGGATGCGCTGGCTCGTCCGGTCCTCCGCCACGGACGCAACCTTTTTCAACGGGGAGTGCTTTACTTTTGGCGTACCGCACTTGCGCCAGCATTCCTGCTCGCCCTGTGGCAGCTGCTTTTTTTCGGCTGGCCGCTGAGCTCACTACCGCGCAGCTCTTTAGTGGACAGTGCCCTAGGTAGGCAGTTCTTCCTGCCGTAGCGATTCGCAGAGGTGAGGCGCAAGCTATACGCAGCGCCCGGTATAAACCGCTGTTTCTAACGGCTGGCCGGCTCGCGCCGGCTGGGTAGTTTCTCCTTTACTTTCTGCGCTAATCCTTCTCTTACCCCATGCCTGTTTCTGCTGAAATTGCCCGCCGCCGCACCTTCGCCATCATTTCCCACCCCGACGCGGGCAAAACCACGCTGACCGAGAAGTTCCTGCTTTTTGGCGGGGCCATCCAAACGGCCGGGGCCGTGAAGTCGAACAAGGCCCAAAAGACCGCCACCTCCGACTTTATGGAGATTGAGCGGCAGCGCGGCATTTCGGTGGCTACTTCGGTCATGGGCTTTGATTACCAGGACTACCGCGTCACCATCCTTGACACGCCCGGCCACCGCGACTTTGCCGAGGACACTTACCGCACGCTTTCGGCCGTGGACAGCGTGATTCTGGTGGTGGACAGCGTGAAGGGCGTGGAGGCCCAGACCCGCCGCCTGATGGAGGTGTGCCGCCTGCGCAACACGCCGGTGATGATATTCGTCAACAAGCTCGACCGCGACGGTAAGCCGCCCTTCGACTTGCTCGATGAGTTGGAAGAAACCCTGAAAATCCGGGTGCGGCCCCTGACGTGGCCCATCAACCAGGGCCGCAGCTTCCAGGGCGTGTATAACTTGTATAGCAAGGAGTTGAATCTATTTCGGCCTACCAAAACCACGCGGGCCGAGCACGTAGTAGCCGTGCGCGACCTGCACGCGCCCGAGCTAGACGCGCACCTGCCGGCCGCCGATGTGCGCCAGCTGCGCGACGACGTGGAGCTGGTGGAGGGCATCTACGACCCGCTCGACGAGGCCGCCTACCGCCGCGGGGCGCTGGCGCCCGTGTTCTTTGGCAGCGCCAGCAACAATTTTGGGGTGCAGGAGCTGCTCGATACGTTCGTGGCCTTAGCGCCGGCTCCCATCGGGCAGCCGGCGGTGTCGCGCTTCGTGCGGGCCGAAGAGCCGGCTTTCACGGGCTTCGTGTTTAAGATTCACGCCAACCTAGACCCGCGCCACCGCGACCGGATTGCCTTCGTGCGCATCGTGTCGGGGCGCTTCGAGCGCCACGCGTTTTACCTGCACACGCGGCTGGGCCGCAAGCTGCGTTTCGCCAACCCCACCACCTTCTTGGCCAACGACAAGAGCGTGGTGGACGAGGCCTGGCCCGGCGACATTGTGGGCCTCTACGACAGCGGCCAATTTGCCATCGGCGACACGCTCACCGAGGGCGAGCCGCTGGTGTTCCAAGGCATTCCGCGCTTCGCGCCTGAGATTTTGCGCGAGGTGGTGAACCTAGACCCTATGAAAACCAAGCAGCTCGATAAAGGCATCCGCGAGCTAACGGAAGAAGGCGTGGCCCAGCTGTTTACGCAGCAGCCGGGTAACCGCAAAATCATTGGCACGGTGGGCGAGCTACAGTTCGACGTGCTGGCCTTCCGCCTGGAGCACGAGTACGGGGCGCGCTGCTCGTTTCGGCCGCTGTCCATCTACAAAGCCTACTGGCTGGAAGCCGAAAGCCCCACCGAGCTACGAGATTTTGTGGCCCGGCGCACCAACAGCATCGCCTATGACCGGGACCAGCGCCCGGTGCTGCTGGCCGACAGCCAATGGACGGTCAACGCCCTGAAACAAAACTACCCGGCCCTCAATTTTCTCGCCTGGAACGAGCCGCAGGAACAGCTGCAACAGCTGGCTTCTTTATAAGAGCGTGGCGAGCACCTGCTGGGTACGTTGCGACGGTGCACCTAGGTGAGAAAAGGCGCCTTATGATAGGCGGCTTGCCATCGTAGGCGGCTGCTTTTGATGCATTGAGTGCGCATTTGAGCCACTAGGTAGTCTCGTACCGAGCGCTGCAACAGCCACCATACCTCGCTGGGCTGCTCCTGGGCCAATTACTTACGCATTAGATTGAGAAAACATACCCCGCTTGTGCGGCAAAACGCTCGGCCGCAGGTGCTCCTGCGTTTGCTGCTTGCGCCTCCGTACCGGCCAGCTGCGTGAGCTTGACGCGCACTTGCTCAGCGCTACCAAATTGAAAGCCAATTTGCGAGGGGTAGGCTTGCGAAGCAGCTACTTTGGCCGCCAGCGCCGCCTCGCTTAGTGGGAGCGCCACCTCGGCGAGGCCGGCGGGTAGCTCTGGGGCAGGCAGCGCAGCGGGCTGCCGGATGATGTAGGGCGTATCGCGGTACCAAAGCACCGGTACCGTGGGCGGCACTACGGCCCGCACCGCATGCATTACCTGCCGGTGGTCGACGTGCAGGCCTAGGCCCTGCGGGGCAAAAACTAGCTGCGGCGAGGTTTCAGCTACTGCGGTGGCCAGCAACGCTGTTAGCGCCGGGCCGATATCGTCGGCGGGTAGTAAATCGGCAAACAGCGCGGCGGGGCTGTGGTAGCCGCGGTGCGGGGCTTCGGGCAGGTCGAGCCAGCGCACGGTGGCGGCGCCTAGGTATTGGGCGGCGGCGGTGTCTTCGGCCCGGCGCAGGGCCAGGTAATCAATTTCCGGCCCTAGGCCCTTGTCAGTCTGGCAGGCCAGGGCAAAGCCCGTCGGGTGGGGCACCGAGCGCGTGAATACCGTGAGCAGCACGCACTGCCAGCCAGCTTGCGCGAGCGTGGCAAACGTGCCCCCGCAGGAAAAAGCCACATCATCGAGGTGCGGCGAAACGAATAGGGCAACGGGCATGAAATAAGGGTTTTAAGCGAGTCAAGGGGCTTGGCGCGAGAAGAGAGTTGCCTACAGCAAATGCGGCGCATCGCGGTAACGGCAGGGCTCCGGCGCGGCCAGGTCCTCGGCCCAATCCAAGTCCGGCGCGGTGCCGGCCAGCTGCTGGTAGATGCCATCAATCTGGCGGCCGATGATGGGCCAGGCGTAGGTAGTGCGCACCTCGCGCAGGGCGGTTTCGGCGAGGCGGGCGCGCAGTGTCTCGTCGTCGAGGATGCGACATAGGGCGGTGGTGAGGGCGGGCACGTCGCCGGGCGGCATCAGCAGGCCGTTGTCGTCGTGGCGCAGGCAATCGACCACGCCCACGGCCTCGGCGGCCACGCAGGGCAGGCCGCTGGCCATGGCTTCGAGGATGGTATTAGAAAAACCTTCGGCGTAGGTCGGCGACACGAAGATGTCGGCCCGGTGGTATACCTGCGGCACGTCGTCGTATTCGACGTAGCCGGCCAGCTCGACTTGCGCGCGCCAGGGCGCTACGGCCACGCGGCGGCGCACTTCCTCCAGGTCGGGGCCGATGCCAGAGATGAGCAGGCGCAGCGCCGGACGGGCGGGGGCGAGTTGGGCAAAGGCATCGAGCAAATCGAGCACGCCCTTGCGCCGGTCTACGCGGCCGTGGTAGAGCAGCGTGGGGTGGGCAGCGTTGGCCCACTGCCCCGGCTGCCAGCCAGCGCGGGGCTGAAAGCGGCTCACCTCCACGGCGCCGGGCACGATGGTGAAACGCGCTGGGTCGGTGCCGTGGTGGTCGACAACTTCCTGCGCAAAACTTTGGCAGCCAATGAGTACGGCGCCCGCGTGGTCAAGTACCATGCGAATGGCGCGCTGGTGCGTGCCGCAGCAATCGACCCCCACCCAGTGCCCGTCGCCTCCTTGGATGCTGACCACGTTGGGGATACCTAGGCGGCGGCTCAGCCGCAGCGCGGCCAGGCCGGGCGGGTAGCCGTACTGAGCGTGCAGCAGGTCGAAGGGCTGCTCGGCGTGCAGGCGCTCCACGGTCTCGATAATGGTTTGAATATCATCCTCAAACCGGCCGCCGTTTTGCTCGCCGTGCGCTTCCAGGCCCACTACGCGCACGCCCGGCACCGGCGGCGGCGGGCCGCCGCCGTACACGCCGCGCCCCAGGGCATCGCCCCGGTACTGCGACACCATCGTGACGTCGTGACCTAGGGCAACTAGCTCACGCAGTAGGTTTTGCGCGTACACGCTCATGCCTGAAATGGCCGGGAAGTAGCGCCGGGAAATAAAGCAGACTCTCATGCGGGTAGTAGTTGGCGCTCGGCCTGGCGCAGGTAGGCCAGGGATTGCGGTATCATTAGGTGGGCGCGGGGCGACTCGCGCGACATTTCGACGCAAACCAGCCCCGAAAAGCGGATAGCGTGCAATGCTTGTAGCACGGTCGGCACGTCCATATCACCCTCACCAAAAGGCAGGTGCTCATGGACGCCGCGGCGCATGTCCTCTAGCGCTACCGTGCCGATTTGCGCAGCAAACTCGCGCACGGCCGCAGCCGGCTCGCGCTCGCCCGTTACGAGTAGGTGGCCGGTATCGAGGGCCAGGCGCAGGCTGGGCACCGCGGCTTGCACACGTAGGTAGTCGTCCACGGTTTCGACAAGCATGCCCGGCTCGGGCTCCAAGGAGGCGATTACGCCGCGCTCGCGGGCGGCAGCTTCTACCTGGTGCACGCCTTCGAGCAACCAGTCCCAGGCCTGAGGTTTTTCCACGCCCGGTTGCGGCACGCCGGCCCAAAATGACACCGTTTCGCCCTGGCAGGCGGCGCACACGTCGAGGCAGCGGGTGAGGAATTCTACCCGCCGCGCCCGGCCAGTGGCGCTGGGCGCGAGCAGCGTCGGCTCATGCTTTTGGCGTGGGTCGAGTAGGTAGCGGGCACCAGTTTCGATAACCAGCCCTAGGTTCAGCTCGCGCAGCTGATTAGCCAAACGCGTGTTGCGGCCCGTAAAATCGGGGGCAAACGGGTCGTGGTGGTGGTGGTCGATAGTGAGGGCCACGCCGTCGTAGCCCGCTTCGGCGATGAGTAGCAGCGCATCATCAAGGCGGTGGTTGCTGGCACCATTGGTATTGTATGCGTAGCGCAGCCGGGGGGCAGCCACGGATGCGTCGGGCAGCGAATTAGACAT
Organism: Hymenobacter bucti; assembly: GCF_042681145.1. Taxonomy (NCBI): domain Bacteria; kingdom Pseudomonadati; phylum Bacteroidota; class Cytophagia; order Cytophagales; family Hymenobacteraceae; genus Hymenobacter; species Hymenobacter bucti. The sequence continues at coordinate 718,993 of NZ_JBHUFD010000005.1, read as the reverse complement.
GGGTGGTGGGGGTAGGGGCCGCTTCGGAGTCGCTGAAATAATACACGTGGCGCTCGGGCTCGCGGTAGAGGGCGTATAGCTCGCCTACTTGTTCGCGGGCCAGCTGCGTGTTAAACCAGGCCGGCCCACCTAGGGTGGCTTCGTCAGCAGCGGGCAGGGGCACGCGCTGGGCACCGGGCGGCGGCGTGCCCAGGCCCACCAGCGGGCTCTGCCGGGCCAGTAGCTTGGTGAGGTTGCGGCGGCCGATGCGGTCGTAGGTCATGGTTTCTACTTCCAGCTCGGGCACGATGGCTTTGAGGGTGCGCACCGGGCTATCGGGGTTGGTAAACTCCACGTAGTAAATGGATAAGCCTGCCGCCGCCAGGCGCTCGTGCACCACGCGCAGCAAGTCGGCAGGGGTAGCTAGGGAGTTGAGCGGCACGGTGGGTAGCTCCGAAAACTTCACCGTGTGCTGCACGCTGAAGATGGAATTTTCAAGCCGCGCAAACAGCTCGGCCGGGCTCAACGCCAGCCACTGGCGCATGGCCTCGGCGGCGCGGGGCTCCTGGTGGGCCAGCACGGGCGGGTCGTGCCGCACTTTGGCTAGGTAGCCGGGCGCCACGGTTTCGAGCCACGCCATATCGCCGTGCTCGAAGCGTTTGCGCACGCGGCTGGAGGCGTACTCGCGCAGGGCTTTGGCCAGGGCTACTTCGCGGTCGGGGTGGGCCGCCTCGCCGCAGCCGGTGAGCATCAGTGCGTGCGGCACTTTATTGATATCACGCTCGTAGCCAACTACGTACAGGCTGGTGATGCCGAAGTCAGTCGAAGCCAGCTTCACCTGAATTTCCAGCCCGGCTTCGTCGTACTGGCGCAGCAGCTCGCGGGTGGCGGGGTCCTGCACGTCGTCCAGCTCGATGCGCACGCCCTGGTCGAGGGCGCGGTAGCTGATGGCGTTGCCATCGCGTTGCAACAGTTCCAGTAGGCCGTGCGAGAGGGCGCGCTCCAGCGACTCGCCCGCGCCCATGCCGTTGGTGATGGGCGTGTAGAGCCAGTCGTGCTGCTCTTGCCCGTGCCAGTCGCCGGGCCAGGTGGCCGCCGTTTCGATGGGTACCCAGATGGTTTCGTTGGCTGGGTAGGTGTGCGCCTGCGTCCAGACCAGCTCGGTATCGGGCGTGTAGGCCGTGCCGGCCGGCAGCCGGTCGCGCAGCGGGTCGAGGCAGGCTACCCCTTCAGCTTGCAGCTGCCGGTAGGAAGCGCGGCGGCGCGGCATCTGGGTGAGGTACAAATTCACGAAGGTTTCCTCCGTGATTTCGCCATAGGCCCCAACCCGCGCCAGCCCATCGGTAGCGCCGTAGCCGGTGCCGGTGCTCATGCCACCGGGCAGCCACTGGGCCAGGCTCCACACGGGCACGCCTAGGTAGTCGAGGCTAGTGAGCGGAATCTCGTACACTGGCTCGGTGGGCAGGGCACTTTTATAGAGGGCTACGGGGGCGGGGTCGGGTAGCGATTGGGACATGATAGAAGAAGTTATTGGCAAAAAATCGGCGAACGGCCGGCCAGCTAGCTGCGCGGCAAATAGCTGCTGGGCAGCCGCTTTACCACCGCTGGCCACGGGCTCCCAGGGTGTGAGCACGCCGTCAAAATCCAGCGGCAGCAGCACGGCCTGGTAGTGGCGCACGTCGCCGTGAGAGAGGGGAATGTGGGCGTCGTAGGCGCGGTGGGTACTGATGTGGGTAGCGTGGCCTTGGGCGTCGAGCTTGAACTTGAGCGCATCGCCGCAGCACAGCAGGCGGCGGGCGGACAGATGCAGCACAGCGTGGCCCGGCGTGTGGCGGCCGGTGTGGTAGAGCACGGCCCTAGGGTGCAATTCAGCGCGGTCTTCGTAGGGCCAGCTCACCCGAAACGCCTGGCAAAAAGGCAATTCATCCTGCTGCATCACTACCTCGGGCGTGAAGGCCTCCACTAGCTGCCATAGCGCCCCAAATACGTGGCAGTGCGAAGCTGACAAGTAGCGAATACCGCCCAGCGAGCGGATAAAATCTAGCGCCGCCGCATCGTAGTAGCCAGCACCCTCGAAGGCCACGTTGCCGTGCTCAGCGTCTACAATCAGGTAGCCACGCGGCCCGATACCCACCTGCGGCTCGTTCCAAAACTGCCAGATGCCGGGCAGCACTTCGGCCCACTGCGTAGTGAGCCGCGCGCCCACCTCGGCCGGCGTGCTAAACTGCCAGCCGGCCGGCGGTAGCGGGTGGCGGTAGTCGCGGCACACCGGGCAGTCGGGCGGGCCCGGCGCGAAGTATTGCTGCCAGAAGCCGCAGTTTTCGCAAACGTAGTGAGGCATTTAAGGGGAGTTTAGGGAAATACTCGTTCTAAATCAAGAAAAGATAAAAACGAGTCATGCTGGACACAGTGAAGCATCTCTACCGCTTCGTTGAATGGCTCAGATGAAGCGGTAGAGATGCTTCACTGTGTTCAGCATGACTCGTTCTTACAAGTCTTTGTAATTTAGGAACGAGTCTAAAACGTAGCGTCCACGCTACGAGCCGCCTGGTCAAGCAATCGCATGGTGTGCAGGTCGCGGGCGGGCGGGAATGGAAATGGCTGCTCACTACGCACAGCTTCGGCAAAGGCCTCCACTTGGCGCTGAAAGGGCGAGGCCTCTTTATCAAAAGCAATGTCCTCCACCGAGCCGTCGGGCCGGGTCAGGGTGAGCGAGCCGCCGGGCGTCTGGCCCATCGTGTTCGTGGCCAGCGCCCGGCCTAGGTCGCCAATCACTTCGAGGGAGCGGCGCGGGAACTGGTCGGGGCAGTTGTAGGCCACGGCCTGCGAGAGCAGTACGCCACTAGCCGTTTGGCCAATGAGCACCGCTCCGTCATCGACGGGGTAGTCGTGAATGCGCTGCTGGGTGAGGGCTGCTATGGTCGTGAGTGGCTCATCGAGCAGGGTTTGCACTAGGTCGAGGCCGTGGGGGGCGAGGTCAATCATGGCTCCGCCGCCCGCTTCTTCGGCCGAGATGCGCCAGTTTTGGTACGTGCCCTGGTCGGTGTCGGGGGCCCAATCGGCGGGCGTCCAGCAGGCGTAGTGAATACGCACGCAGGTCACGCGACCTAGGGAGCCGTCCCGAATTAATTCGCGCAAGCGCACGTGTGCCGGGTGAAAGCGCTGGTCGAAGGCCGTGGCTAGGAGCGCACCAGCTGCTTCGGCCGCACTCACCATGCCGGCCGCCTCGGTGGCGGTGCGGGCCAGGGGCTTTTCGCAGAGCACCGGCAGCCCGGCGGCGGCCAACGCCTGCGCAATGCGGGCGTGGTGGGCGTTGGGCGTGGCCACGTACACGGCCTGCAAGCCGGGCGTTTGCAGAAACTCGGCCAGGTTGGTGGTGCGCAGCAGGGTAGCATCGGCGGGCTGCACGGCGGTCAAAGCGGCCTCACTCAGGTCGCAGAGCGCGACCAGGCGGCCGTTGCCGGAGGCTGCGATGGCCGGGGCCACGTAGTCGCGCGCCACCCAGCCGCAGCCAACAATGCCCCACGATACAGCGGGTTGATTTTCGGGCATAAATGCTAAAAAGAGAGTTATCGCTCGATAGGAAGCAGCCCGGCCGCCGTGAGCACCTGCTGGTGAAACTGCTGGGTGAAGCCCGCGTGCACGATGTTTAAATCGTCCAGCGCCTGGTGCAGCCGGAAGCGGGCGCTCTGGTTGTGCCAGGCCATTTCTAATACCCGGTCGAGTACGTCGGCGGCGTGGAAGGCGCGGGCGGCCGGCGTATCCACCACGCGGGTGCGGTCGAGGGCCGCCGCTACCACTGGCTGTAAGTCAGCCGGCAGCTGCTGCATGGCCTGCTGCGTGGCCTGGGCCATCAGGCCCGGCAGATGACTACCTAGGAGCTCGTCGCCCGCGTAGCCGGGGTCGGGTAGCGCCGCATTGTGCAGGTGGTGGGCCAGACCGGTTAGAAATGCTTCGCCCGGGTCAGCCCCAAAATACGGGCTGAGCAGCACCGCATAAACGGCCACCATGGCGCAGTGGTCGGCGTGGCTTTCGGGCGGCCAGAGCATGATGCGCGGCCGGCCGGGATGGGTAGCCCCCGCCCGCGGCTGCTGCGCCAGCTGCGCCACAAACGCCGGCTGCTGGCCAGCGACCGGGCCAGCCGAAGCGCTCGCGGCCTGGGTTAGCTGCGTTACCAAATCGGTAGCCAGCGGCCGCCCGGCATCGCGCAGCGCTTGTTGCAGCACCTGGGCAGCCTCAGTTTCCGCTAGGCCCAGCGAGCCGAGTAGCGCCACATCGTAGCCGGGTAGGCGCACGCCAACTAGGGCGTGGGCCGTTTCCTGCAGCGCGACCGTGGCGGGCGCTTCGCCCGCTACCAGCGCGGCCCAGGCGCGGCCAAACAGCTGCTCGGCCAGCGAATCCGCGCGGCCGGCTACCCGCACGCGCTTCAGGTCGTTGAGCTCGCGCAGCAGCGGCAGCACCGTCGCCAGCTCAACCAGCGCCTCGGGCCTAGCCGGGGCGCTGGTATTTACAGAAGCCAGCACTAGCTAGACCGCCAAATCATCCGAGACGTCCGAAACAAACACGGGCGCCAACACGCCTTTGGCAACTTCTACCACGGGCTGCGGCTGCGGGCCTTGCACGCCAACGGCCAGCCAGTTGAGGAGCACTGCCTGCTGCTGCTCGAAGCTGTGGATGGGTACCTCGTGGGGGTGGGCCACCATCGGCGACTTGAAGAATACCCCTAGGGCCGGCGTTACGCCGCCTTCGTTGCGGCGCTTGGCCAGGTCGGCGAGGCGGGCCAGCTCCAGCGCGAGCGGGGCGGCCAGAATGGAATCGCGGCAGAGGAAGTTGACCTTGAGCTGCATTTTCTGGCCCATAAAGCCGGCTACGTCGATGTTGTCCCAGGCTTCTTTGTTGTCGCCGCGGGGCTTGTAGTAGTGGATGTGCACCACGTGGTTGTCCACTTTGTAGCCCACTATCTGGTCGAGCACCGAGCCCTTGGTCGTGATTTTCGAGGCCAGCGAGTCGGCGTGGTCCAGCGCCAGGCCGTCGCGGTTGCCCAGGATGTTGGTTGAGAACCAGCCGTCGATGTGCAGATTGCGGGCGTGCAGGGCCGGGGCTATTACGGTCTTGATAAAGGTCTGGCCGGTCTTGCCGTCCTTGCCCGATACGGGCACGCCGCGCTCCTCAGCCAAACGCAGCAAAGCCGGGGCATCGGCCGCGCACGAAGGCGTGAAGTTCACGTAAGGCACGCCTTCCAGAATGGCGGCGTAGGCGTAGAGCATGGCCGGCGGAATGTGCTCATCATCAGCCTGCACGGCGGCCTCGAAGGCCTCGGGCGTGGCAAACAGCGGCAGCGACAAGTCAGGCATGGCCTCGGTCGAAGCTAGGTTAATGACGACCACCCGGTCCAGGTTTTGCTCCTGGCGAAAGCGCTGCAAGTCCGCCCGCATAGCTTCTACCGCGGCGGCGTGCGAGGCTACTTTGAGCAAGTGCTGGCCGGTTACGTTGCGGCAAAAGCGCACGTTGCCCACGGCGGGCCACGGCTGAATGGCGCTCAGTTCAGCTTCTACATCGGCCATTTGGTGGCGCTCCAGCACGCCGTGGTGGCGGGCGGCGGCGGCTAGGTCGTCGGGGCTGAGGTCCCAGCCGCCGAACACCAGGTTTTCGTAGCGCACCAGCTGGTCGGTGAGCTGCTCGGGCAGGTTGGCCAGCGGCAGGCCGGTGGTGTCCATGGCTCCGGCGCGCAGCAGGGCCACGCCCGCCACGGCGGTGGTGGCTACCGCGCCACCTAGCCCAACAATGGCCACACCTAAACGGGTGGTTTGCTGTGACTCTGTGCTAAGCGCAGTAGAATTAGAATCCGTAGTTGAAAAATTTTCTGACATAAAAGGGGGTAAAACTGACTGGGTGGGTAAGCGATGTATTACTTGCCTATGAACAGTTTTTCAAGCGAAGTGTTTTAGCAATACTTTCTGTATAAAGCTAACAATGCTTCATTTATGATGCTGGTATCAATTCCTTAATCTCAACTAGTATGATTAGATAGTGCATAGTGCCTTGTTAGCCTGAGGCATACTGGCTTGCCCATTACAGTAGCACGAGTTAAAAACCGTAGGACGCCCTTCCTCCATTTGACCATGCCTCCGCCGAGTACCTAACCACCAGCTATCTACTAGGTATTGCGCCAGTGATTTATTTACCAGGATGGACGCAAGCGAGCGAATAACTCCAGCCCCTGCACCTCGACCAGCAGCAACTCTAGCAAAGCCCCCGGCGCGCCGGGCCACGAAGCCACTCAACTAACTGCGGCTGGTGGAAGCGCGGCCGAATGCCCCTCTCTCAGCGATTATCCTCCATATGTTCTCTAATCCCCGCCTGCTGCTAATCTATGCTATCGTATTGCTCGACGTTATTCTGGGCTCGGCGCTGGGGCCAGTGCTGCCGCAGTTCGTGCAGGGGCTGAGCCAGCCGCAGCTTTGGCTGACGTTGGGCACCGCCCTTTTTCTAGGCATCCAACTGGTTGCGGCCCCGCTGCTGGGCACCCTATCCGACCAGGTAGGCCGGCGGCCGGTAGTGCTGGTGTCGGCGGTAGGCACGCTGGTAGCCAATCTGTTTCTGCTGCCAGTGCGCACCGTTTTGTTCTTTGTTAATCGCCTCAGCGACGGTTTCACCAACGGGCTGTACTCGCTCATGCGCTCGGCCGTGGCCGACGTGTCGGAGCCCTCGGAGGTGGTGAAGACCACGGGCTTAGTAAGCACGTTCCAGTCGCTGGGCGGTGTGCTGGGGCCGCTGGTGGCGAGTGCCGTGCTGTGGCTGGGGCCACCCAAGGGGCAGCAGACCCGGTGGGTAATCGTGGCCGTGCTGGGGCTCTCCGTACTCAATATCGGGCTGTCGTTCTTTTTTAAAGAGACGGCCAAGGAAACCAAGGCTTTCGACACTGGCCAGCTACGCCAAGAGCTAAAGCGCAGCCTGAATATTCGCCAGCTGTGGCAGCGCTTGCAGGATTTTGACCGGGCCCGCCCCGGCCTCACGCCCATCACGCTGCTCACCTTGTTGCTCACGCTCAACCAGGGGTATCTAAACTACTTCATTCCGTACGTGGGCCTAGGGCAGCTCAAGCTCGACGCCACCCAGATTTCGTATTTCTTCGCCTTTTTCGGCGGCTTGTGCGCCCTCAGCAACTTTCTGTATTTCAAGTACCTGGTTGACCGGCTCAACAAGCGCTGGGTCCTGATTGGGGCCGCTTGGATAGGCGTGGCCCTGCACCTCACTTACGCCAACGTGCACAGCTCGCTACCCCTGCTCTACATCGCGGCCGCGGCCGATGCGCTGTCTGCCTCCCTCATTGCGGGCCTGCTGAATGGTTTGCTGGCCCAGCTCTCTGATGAAAAAAGTCGGGGCGAGCTGTTTGGGCTTACGCAGGCGCTGGCCGGGCTCGCCAGCCTGGTTACCACGCTAGCCTACGGCGGCTTGTCTTTGATAGCGCTCAATGCCCCTTTTTATTGGTTTGCGGCCTGCATGGCGGCGCTGGCCATCTTGGCCATGCGCCTACGATTACCGGTTTAGAACAGCCATAGCTGCGCAGCAACCCACTTTGGTTTTCACGCATGGTGGTACCATTCGGGCGCTGGTGTGCCACTGCCTGGAAATGCCACTACGCAACGCTCTTCAGCTGCAAATGGACTACGCCTCGGTAACCAAGCTCCGCTTTAAGCACGCGCGCCGGGAGTTAGCTAAGCCTAGCCAAGGAAGTAGTTGGCCGTCGCCCAAGTGCTTGGCTATTTGCCGAATGAGTATTCAGAGCCCGGTAGATTAAATACGCTATTTGCATCTGTGAAACCTCCACATACAGAACTAGATACCCCGGTAGAGGCTCATAGTCGCGGAGCTACCTAGTTCATTCGACAAACGCTCGTAACCGGTATAACGACCTAGGAGAAGTTACCTTATCGCCGGTTTGTAGGGTTAATTTGTTCAGTAGCAACCCCGTAAGAAGCTCGCAGCTGAATTCTGTAACCTAGAGTGTGAGCTTGGACACTTCCTTTTTCCATTAGGTAGCACGTTGGGCTGGCTGCTCTATCGTATTCCGCAACTGATGCCGCACCACCGCATCCGTAAAAGAAGGCGTCGTTTGGGCGTTGTGGCGGATGTCTGCCGCTAGGCGTTTGTAGACCTGAGCCACATTTGCGACTAGCGGATTGGCGGGCAGGCCGACAGACAGTGCCGCCGGGGGGCAGTAACAGCAGCAGTTCTTGCGCGGCGCCGCGGGCCTCGCGGCTGGTTAAGAACCTGTTTTGAGTTAAATCGGAACAGTCTAAAAACGTCTGTCCTTGCGAGCGCAGCCAAGCAAGAACAGACGTTTTTGTAATAGAGTAGCGAGCAAGTTGCTAGGTTACTGTTTTACCAAGCGGCGTACCGTAGTAGCGTCGCCTTTGCGTACTTCCAACAGGTATACTCCTGCGGGCAGGTCACTAGGTAGGTCCAACTGCTTGCTCGTTGGTAAGGGTGTGAGCGGCAGCACTACGCGGCCAGTCACATCGCGCAGCATTATTTTAATAGGCCCGGTACCTGGCACAACAATCGTTAGGTTGCTGTGGAAAGGATTCGGATACACTTGCAGTTGGGCTTGGGCTTGGGCTTGGCTGGTAGTGGTGGCTAGCACTACACTGAAAACCGTGGCGCTGGTAGCCGTGCCGCCCGGCGTTGTGATGGTGAGGTAGCCGCTGACTACTCCACTGCTAGCGGGCACCACCAGCGTTAGGCTGGTGGCCGACACCACGGTAAAGGTGGGGATTAGCACACTGCCAATGCGCACCTGCGTCGCGCCGAGTAGGTTGGTGCCCGTCACCGTCACCAGCGTCCCAGTTCCGCCACTAGTGGGCGTAAAGCTGCTGATGGTGGGGGTGGGTACAGGTGCCGTCACGCCAAAAGGCAACGCGGCCGAGCTGCCTCCCCCCGGCGCCGGGTTACGCACGATTACGTCGTAGCTGCCGGCTGTTGCTACGGCGCTGGCCAGCACCTGGGCCGTGAGCTGCGTAGCTGACACGTAGGTGGTAGCCAAGGCGGCCCCATTGAACAGAACTACCGAGCCGGTACTAAAACCTGTGCCGGTCAGGGCCAGCGTAAAGTCGTTGCTGCCGGCCTCTATGGTGCTGGGCGAGAGGCTACTCAGGGCCGGAGCGGGGTTCGGTACAATAACTGTGAAGACGGCCAAACTAGTGGCAGTGCCCCCGAGGGTAGTCATGGCAATCGGTCCGCTGGTAGCGCCCGCCGGTACAGTAAGCGTGAGGCTGGTAGCGTTCGTAATGCTGTACGAACCCACGGAAGCACCATTAAGAGTGACAGTTGTGGCACCCAGTAGGTTGGTGCCCGTTACCGTTACCAGCGTGCCTACGGGGCCGCTAGCTGGGCTGAAGCTCACCAGCGTCGGAGCGGGCGTTGTTACGGTGAAGTCTGCGCTAGGCGAGCTACCGCCACCCGGTACCGGATTCGCCACAGTCACGGCATACGTGCCGGCGGTAGCCAAGGCAGTGGCCGGAATGGTGGCCGTGAGCTGTGTAGCCGATAGGAAAGTAGTTGGCAGCGGCACCCCATTGAACTGGATAGCAGAACTACTCACGTAGCCTGTGCCCGTCACCGTGAGGGCCACGGCCCCGCTACCCGCTGCCGCCGAGCTGGGACTTAGGTTGCTAATGAGCGGAGCGGGGTTTGGTAGCAGCACCGTAAAGCTGCCGGCGCTGGTGGCCGTGCCCCCTAGGGTCGTTACACCGAGCAGCCCTGAGGTAGCGGTAGCCGGTACTACGAAAGTGAGCGTAGCATCATCCACTACAGTAAAGCTGCTTACACTGCTGCCGTTCAAGGTCACGGTGCTAGTACCGGTCAGGTTAGTACCCGTCACCGTCACCGCCGTGCCTACCAGGCCGCTGGCCGGGGTGAAGCTCAGTAGCGTTGGCGCAGGTATGGCCGGGGCCGGAGCCGTAATCGTAAACGTTACCGCGGCAGATGCCCCACCTTGTGCGGGTGAGGGGTTCTCTACCACCACGCTCACCGGCCCAGCAGTAGCTACTAAGCTGGCGGGCACCTGGGCCGTAAGCTGGGTAGGCGCGCCGTACGTCGTGCTGAGCACAGTGTTCCCAAAGCTGACCACCGAGCCGTTTACAAAGCCAGTGCCCGTCACCGTGAGCGCAAAGGCCGCGCTACCCGCCACTACGCTTCCCGGCGTTAGGTTCGCAATGGTTGGCGTAGGCAGTAAAACAGTGAAAGCAGCGGCGCTGATAGCCGTGCCCCCAGGCGTAGTGACCGTAATAGCCCCCGACGTAGCCCCAACTGGCACTGTAAACGTGAGCGTCGTGGCATTTGCCACCGTAAAGCTTCCCACGCTAACGCCATTAAGTGAGACAGCTGTAGTGCCTAGTAGATTGGTGCCGGTGAGGGTGATACTGGTACCAACCAACCCACTGCCGGGAGTGAAGCTCACCAGCGTTGGGGCGGGCGTTGTAACCGTGAACGGGGCCGGAGCCGAAATTCCCCCGCCCGGGGCCGGATTAGTCACGAGCACCTCATAGGTGCCCGCCGTGCCTAGGGCGCCTGCAGGCAACGTAGCCGTTAGCTGCGTGGCCGATACGTAGGCCGTGCTCAAGCTGGTGCCAGCAAAACTTACCACCGAGCCCCCTAGGAAGCCGCTGCCCGTTAGGGTCAGGGTTAGGCTGCCGCTACCAGCTACCGCCGTGGCGGGCGTCAAGCTGGTAATTGTTGGGGTAGGATTGGGCAGAATAACCGTAAATGCGGTAGCGCTGGTAGCCATGCCGCCCGGCGTAACCACACTAATCAAACCCGAGCTGGCTCCGGCCGGCACTACAAATGATAAAGTTGTGGCGCTGGCCACGGTAACGTCGCTTACCAGCAAGCCATTCAGCATGAGCGCGGTAGCTGCGTTGAGATGGGTGCCTAGTACTGTAACGGTCGTGCCCACCAGGCCACTAGCCGGCGTAAAGCTGGTAATCGTGGGCACTGGTACGGTCACTACCAAGGGCAGCTCAGCGGTGGCTCCCCCGCCGGGGCCGGGGTTGGCCACCGCGATGCCGTAGCTACCAGCCACCGCTACCGCGCTGGCTGGCACCTCAGCCGTGAGCTGCGTCGCTGATTGATAATAAGTAGGGAGGTTTGCGCCTGCCAGCTGCACTACCGAGCTGCTTACGAAGTTGGTGCCCGTCAGCGTCAGGGTAAAGGCAGGACTGCCAGCCACGACAGAGCTAGGTGACAAGCTCGCTAGCGTGGGCAGCGGGTTGGGCAACAGCACCGTAAAGCTGCTGCTACTCGTGGCCGTGCCCCCCGGGGTCGTAATAGTGAGTAGACCTGAGGTGGCGCCAGCAGGCACCACAAACGTGAGGCTGGTAGCATCCACTACGGTGAAGCTACCGACGCTCAGGCCGTTGAGTGTCACAGTCGTTACATCGGCTAGGTTAGTACCCGTCACTGTTACCAGGGTACCCACTAGCCCGCTTGCCGGGCTGAAGCTTACGAGCGTCGGGGCAGGGGTCGTAACGGTGAATGCTACCGGAGCCGAGGTTCCGCCGCCGGGTAGCGGGTTAGTCACGAGCACGTCGTAGCTGCCAGCCCTGACTAAGGCCGTTGCGGGCAGCAGGGCCGTCAGCTGCAAAGGTGAACTATACGTTGTGGCCAGGGGGGTGCCCGCAAAACTTACTTCCGAGTCCGTAAGGAAATCACGGCCATTGATAGTTAAGGTAATGGCTCTGCTGCCAGCTACTGCCGAAGCCGGGGTCAAGCTGCTAATGCTTGGAATGGGGTTGGGCGCGATAACCGTAAAGCTGGTGCTGCTGGTAGCCGTGCCGCCGGGTGTCGTTAGGCTAATTAGGCCCGAGCTAGACCCGGCCGGCACCACAAACGACAAGGCCGCCGCGCTGACCACCGTGAAGCTGGGCACGGCAACCCCGTTTAGCGCAAGCGCGGTGGCTCCGTTGAAATTGGCGCCCAGCATCGTAACGGTCGTGCCCACCAGGCCACTAGCCGGCGTGAAGCTGGTAATGACGGGAGCCGGGATTGTTACTGTCAAGGCTAATTCGGCGGTGGTGCCCCCACCAGGGGTAGGGCTAGTAACCGCGATGCCGTAGCTGCCGGCCATTGCCACGGCGCTGGCGGGTACCGCGGCCGTGAGCTGCGTAGCCGACTGGTAGGTGGTAGCTAGGGCAGCTCCGTCGAGGGTCGCTACCGAGCCGCTGCTAAAGCCCGTACCCGTCACCGTGAGGATAAAAGCCGGGCTGCCAGCCACGACGGAGCTAGGCGACAAGCTCGCTAGCGTGGGGAGTGGGTTGGGCTGCACTACCGTGAACGGAGTAGCACTGGTGGTCGTACCGCCTGGCGTCGTCACGGTCACTAGGCCGCTGGTGGCGCTGGCAGGTACCACAAACGTGAGGGTCGTGGCATTTATCACTGTAAAATTGCTCACGCTAGCACCATTCAACGTTACCGCTGTAGCCGCTGCTAGGTTGGTACCCATCACGGTTACGGTGGTGCCCACTAGGCCGCTGCTGGGAGTAAAGCTCACCAGCGCTGGGGCCGGCGTAATGACCTGGAACGGAACGCTCGCCGAAGTCCCCCCTTGCGCTGCACTGGGGTTAGCTACCGTGACACCGTAGGTACCCACCGTGGCAACGGCTGCCGCCGGTACCTGCGCGGTGAGTTGGGTGGCCGAGCCGTAGGTAGTTGCCAGCGCTGTGGCATTAAAAGTGACTACCGAGTTCGGCAGGAATCCAGTGCCGTTTACTACCAGGCTGAAGTCGCTGCTGCCCGCCACCACTGCGTTAGGAGTCAGATTGGTGATGGTCGGAGTTGGGAGCACCACCGTGAAACTGCCCGGGCTGGTAGCCGTGCCACCGGGGGTAGTGACGGCTACCAGGCCGCTGGTGGCCCCAACCGGCACCACGAAAGTGAGCGTAGCCGCATCCACTACGGTAAAGCTGCCCACCGGCCCGCCATTAAGCAGCACGGCCGTCGCACCCGTGAGGTTAGTGCCCGTCACCGTCACGGTGGTGCCCACCAGTCCGCTGGCGGGCGTGAGGGCCATCAGTGTCGGAACGGGAATAGGTGTCGGCGTAGGTGGCGCGGGCACGGGGGTCGTGACCGTAAACGTCGCCGCGGCTGAAGTGCCCCCACCCGGTGCGGGGCTCGTGACCGTCACGCCAAACGAGCCGGCGCTCGCCACGGCGCTAGCCGGCACTTGGGCCGTAAGCTGGGTGGCCGAGGTATAGGTAGTGGCCAGCACCAGCCCGTTGAAGCGCACCACCGAGCTGTTAAGGAAGCCCGAGCCCTCAATCACTAGGTTAAATCCGCCGCTGCCCGCCTCAACCAGGCTCGGCGAAAGGCTCGTAATTACTGGCACCGCATTGGGCACGATGACTGTGAAAGTAGCGGCGCTCGTGGCCGTGCCACTGGCCGTACGCACGCTCACTGGCCCGCTGACCGCGCCGGCTGGCACCACAAACGTCAGCGTCGACGCATCAATAATGGTGAACGTAGCATTGGCCTGGGCCGCCAGCCCCACGTAGTTCACCAACTGAAAATTGGTGCCCGTTACCGTGACCGTAGTGCCCACGGGCCCGCTGGTGGGCGTAAAGTCCGCGATAGTAGGGGCCGGTAAGTATATCTCAAACCGCTGGCCCTCCGAAGCACCCCCGCCCGGCGTGGGGCTGGTGACCGTCACGTTGAAAACTGCCAGCCCGGTCAGTTCCGTGCTTGGAATACTAGCCGTCAGCTGCGTGCTCGATACAAAAGTGGTGGCCACTGGGCCCCGGAGAAAATTAATAACCGAGCCCGGTACGAACCCCGTGCCGTTCACCGTCAGGGTAAAACTACCGCTGTTGACCAGCACCCGGTTGGGGGAGATGCTGCTCAGCACCGGCACCGGGTTGAGTACCGCAAACGGGGTGGCACTGCTGGCCGTGCCGCCCGGCGTCGTAATCGTAATTGCGCCCGAGGAACTACCTGCTGGTACGCTGAACGTGAGCGTAGTAGCATTCACGACCGAGTAGGCGGGTACGGCCACGCCGTTGAGCGTCACGGCCGATGCGCCCGTTAACCCCGTGCCAGTCACCGTCACGAGGGTGCCCACGATGCCGCTGGCCGGCGAGAAGCTGGTAATAGTGGGTACCGGTGGCGGGGTAATGCCGTTCAGGCGCACGTTGACGATGGCGGATGAATTGGACGCCAGCAAATCCAGGTCGCCGTCATTGTCCACGTCGCCCAGCTGCACGTTAAAAGGGCCCGAGTTTACCGTCAGTTCAGGGTTGGTAGCGGGCGCGCTGAATCTGCCCGTGCCGTTATTGAGCCGCACGCTCACGGTAGTGCCCGCGATGCCGAGCGCATCGCCGTAGTTGGCCACCACCAGGTCGAGGTCACCATCCGCGTCCACGTCGCCCAGCTTCAGGTCGCGGGCACCCACGCCCACGGCCACATCGGTAGCGCTGCTGAAGGTGCCCGTGCCATTGTTGAGGCGCACGCTCACGGTACTTGCTTTGCCTAGATTGTTGTTGGCCGCCAGCAGGTCGAGGTCGCCATCACTGTCAACGTCGCCCAGCGCCAGCCGATAGGGGTAGGTACCCACCGCGATGTTCGGGCCATTGCTGAAGGTGGCGCTACCCCCATTAAGCAGCACATTCAGCGTTGTGCCTTCGATGCCGCTCACAATCAGGTCTAGGTCGCCATCGCCGTCGATGTCACCGGTAATGATGGTTTGGGGCGAGCCAATGGTGGCCAGGCTCGACGCCAGGCCGAAAGTCCCCGCCCCATCATTGAGGCTAATGCTCACCGAGTTGTTGAATTCATTGACTACGGCAAAGTCGATATCGCCGTCGCCGTCGAGGTCGCCCACCGCGAAGCCGTGCGGGCCGCTGCCGACGGCCACATCCTGAGTGCCTCGGAAGACGCCATTGCCGTTGTTGAGGCGCACGCTCACCGAGCCAACGCGGGTGATGCTGTTCACGGCGAGCAGGTCGAGGTTGCCGTCACCGTCCACGTCGGCTAGCGCTACTTCCGTCGGGAAAGAGCCCACCACCACGTTTTGACTGCCGCTGAAAGTACCCGAGCCGTTGTTGAGGCGCACGTTTACCGTGCCCGTCCCGAGCCCGCTGGTGGTAAGTAAGTCGAGGTCGCCGTCATTGTCTACGTCGCCTAGGGTAGGGTTGGTAGCCCCGCCGCTGGCTGTTTGCACCGTGACATTATACGTGCTGCTAAAATTGCCCGTACCCGTGCCGCCTACGGCCGCAGTAAACTGCAGCACCCGCGGCCGGGCCAGGGTATTGCCGGCCGTGCCGGCCGCCGCCGTGGTGATGGTGCTGCGCACCGTTTCGCCGGGCCAGAAGGGCAGCGTGGCGGCGGGCGTGTACGTTAGGGTGCTGCCCGCCACTACCACGGGGCTGGCCGTGGTGCGTAGTCCGCCGCGCTGGGCCGAGTACACCTTCAGCGCCGCCGCCGAGCTGCTGG
The DNA here is from genome assembly GCF_042681145.1 of Hymenobacter bucti. Classification (NCBI taxonomy): domain Bacteria; kingdom Pseudomonadati; phylum Bacteroidota; class Cytophagia; order Cytophagales; family Hymenobacteraceae; genus Hymenobacter; species Hymenobacter bucti. The sequence goes on along the minus strand of NZ_JBHUFD010000005.1, from coordinate 703,531 downwards.
CCAGCGTTTGGTTGAAGGTAATCTGCACGGGGCTCAGGCGCCCCACGCCCCGCGTATTCGCCCCCGGCGACACGGCCGTAATGGCCAGCGGCACAGTCGTGCACGCCGTGACCGTAACCGCATTCGAGCTGAAGGAATAGCCGGCTACGGTGGCCGTGGCCTGATAGGTGCCGCCCGTGGTGGCGGCCACCACGGTGGCCCCGGTGCTGCTGCCCGGTGACCAGACGTAGGTAGCGCCCGCAGCCGGGGTAGGCGTCTCGTCGAGAGTGCCATCGCTGGTCACCCGCACTATTCGCGGGTGCGCGACTCCGTTAAAGTTGGTCCAGCTTCCTACTACGACTACTTTGCCGTCGGGCTGCAAAGCCACTTCCTCGGCCCCGGTACCGGGGCCAGCGCCCGTAGGGGCAAAGGAAGTATCTAGGGTGCCGTCGGCATTGATGCGGGCTAGGCGGTTGCGCACGATGCCGTTGTAGCTGGTGAAGATGCCGCCCACCACGACGCGGCCGTCAGGCTGCAGAGCCAGGGTGTTAATGGAATTGCTAAACCCAAAACCCGTCATGGCAAACGTTCTGTCCAGCGTGCCGTTGGCAGCGAGCCGACCTAGGGTGATAGGGGCACCGCTCGCGCTCGTGAAGCCACCCCCGGCCACTATTTTGCCATCGGGCTGCCGCACCATTGCCAAAACGGTACTATTTACCACGCCATTGGTAGAGGTGAAAGTCGCATCGAGCGAGCCATCCGCATTTAGGCGAATGATGCTCCCGCGCGCCACGTTGTTCACCGTTTGCAGGTAGCCGCCAATCAGCAGCTTGCTATCGGGCTGCACAATGATGGCACTTACAGTACCCACGATGCCCGAGCCGGGCAAAACGAAGCCCGTATCGAGGGTGCCATCGGCATTGAGCCGAGCCAATGCTACCCGTAGGTTGCTGTTGTAGTTGGTGAAATTGCCCCCCACCAGGATTTTGCCATTGGGCTGCACGGTAATTTCCTGCACAAACCCGTCGAAGCCCGTGCCGCTCTGCCGGAACGTCGTATCGAGCGTGCCATCGGCATTGAGGCGGGCTAGGTAGGCTACGGCCGTACCGTTATAATTGGTGAAGTAGCCGCCCACGAGCACTTTGCCATCGGCCTGCAGAGCCATAGTGCGCACGTCGTAGTTCAGGCCCGTGCCCGTGGGGGCGAAGGTGGCGTCCAGAGTGCCGTCGGCGTTTAGGCGCAAAACACCGCCGCGGGTGACGCCATTAAAGCGGTCGAAATAGCCCGCCACGAGTATTTTGCCATCGGGCTGTACCACCGTAGCGAAGGCCGTCCCGTTGAGGCCGGTTCCGGGGGGAAGGAAGGGCTTCAAGGTGGCCGCTGCCGTAAGCGTAGGGCTGCTGCACCCACTCAGCGGCCCCGCCGGGGTAGCGCTCACGGCCACGTCCGGCCGAATGGAGGTGACAGTGAATGTAGTGGGGCTAGTGACCGCACTCGTGGGTGACACTACCTGCACCGCGCCGGTGGTAGCGCCCACGGGCACGTAGGCCGTCACGCTGTTGCTGCTAGTCACCGTCAGGCTCGTCGTAGGTACGCCGTTGAAGGTGACGCCGGTAGTACCCGCCAGGTTAGTGCCCGTGATGGTAACTACGGTGCCCGGCACGCCGCTACTGGGCGATACGCCCGCAACAACCGGCGTGGCTGTAGTCAGTATGCTGATATTTAGGAGGATGCCAATCGTGCCAGACGTGGCATTAGCCGTAATTATATCCGGCTTCGTATCGCCGTTCACATCGGCAATGGCCACGTCGGTGGGGCCGCTGGTGGCACCCGTTGAAAAGAGCGCCGAGGAGCCCGCCAGAATATCCGCGTTGCCCGCGTTGAGAAACACGGCGGCCGTATTGTTGGAGGCATTGGCCGCCACCACGTCCAGCCGGCCATCCAGGTTGACGTCACCTTCCGCCGCCGCCTTGGCGATGCTAGTCCGGCCCGAGTCGTACGAATAACCAACTCCTACTCCCGTAGCCGTACCCTGAATGATATTAAGCAAGCCGCCGATGGCGCCAATAATGTCGGAGAAGCCGTCGTTGTTGACATCGACCAGGTCGATGTCGTTGACACCGCCACTCGGGCCCCGCAGGTAAAACACGGGTGCTGCCGCAAACCCACCCCTCCCGTCATTGTGGTAGCCCAGTATCACGTTGGTATACAAGGACCCCATGAGAATGTCCAGCTTCCCGTCCCTGTTGATATCGCCTACCGTCACACTGCCCGACTCATAGCCTAGGTTGGAGTAGGTAACCGGCGCCGCAAAGCCCCCCGTGCTTTGGCCCAGCAACACGCCAACCGTGTAATTGAACAAGTTGGCGGTCACAATGTCGAGCCGCCCATCGCTGTTGACATCCCCCAGGGCCACGTTGACCGGTCGGCTGGAAGCGCCCGTTGGGTAGGTAGTGGCGGGGGCCGCGAACGTGCCCGTACCCGAATTTAGCAGTACGCCTACCGTGTTATCATAGCCGTTCGCGGTGACCAGGTCAGGCCAGCCGTCGTTGTTTATATCGCCTACCGCTAGGCCGGCCGTGCCCCCCACGCGCGCGCCGCTGGCATAGGTAGTGGCAGTAGCTGGAAATACTCCCGTACCTGAATTGAGTAGTACCCCAAGGTTATTGGTAGTTGGATTGACTACTACGAGGTCTGGTTTGCCATCGCCATTCAGGTCGCGTGCAAGAACATTGCTGGTACCTTGCCCGCCGCTCGCGTATGTAGTGGGCGTGCTAAACGTAACCTGGGCCGCGGCAGGGAGTGCAAACGTTGTTAAGGCAAATAGCAGCGAGTGAGTAAGGAAGCGTAAGCGTAGAGTCATATAATAGCTTTAGCAAGGAATTATTATACTTATTTAGGGCTTCTTGCTATATTTTACTATTTAGACAATAGGCGGTGCAAGTTAGTAGTATAATTGCTATAAGTTAGCTATTTACACTGTTTAAAATTCTGCAGCATTGCTTGCGCATCACCTAGCTTGTGGGCTAGTGATAATGCAATAAATAGCATAGTCCCTTACTGGCGAGTAGCGCATGTGCGCTGGGTATGAATAGCAGATACGCTTCAGCTTTTGGAAAAGCAGGTTTCTTTCAAAAGCTGAAGTGCTACCACCGCGCTGTAAGGCGCGCCATGCTGCCACCCCCTTGCCAACCCCCTTCCGAGTAAGCCAAAGGGTACTTGTTGAACTAGAAAGTTCTGGGCGAACAGACGCACGCTGCCTCCCGCCACAGGGAGCCGCCCTGCCGCGAACCCGTGGTGTGCCTAAAGCTCGTGCTGACGGGCCAGCTGGAAATTACTCTGAGCAGATAGGCCTGAAGCAATGCCGATTTCTGCCACAGACCCGACTGCTTGTTGGCGCTACTTGAACCAACGCCGGTACACCGGCCCGCGCAGCTTGAACTGCGCCCACATGGCGGGGTAAATGATGTAGTCGAGCCAGCGGCGGCCGGTGCTGAACGTGATATCCTCCACAATAACGCTGCCGCCGCCCGGCGCGGGCTCAATGAGGTGGCGGTGTCGCCATTGCCGCAGCGGTGCGGGTAGCGTTTGACCCTCATCCACAAAGTAATGCGTGCCATCGGGCAGCACGCCGTTGTCGGTAATGAGCGAGGTCCAGCGCCAGCGCTTAGGGCCGACTTGCAGCTCGATAATAACCGTGTCGCCGGTGTTATTACCGTCGTAGCGAATCAAATGGAACCTAGGGAATGGCGGGGCCAGGGCCACGAAAAGCTCGCGGGTGAAGCCCGCCATGACGACGGCCGGCGGCTGGGCCACGGAAAAACGGAGAAGCAGGTGCATAGGAAGGGGTAGGCAGGCCCAATGGGAGCCGGGGCGGTAATTTGGTGGGCCCGCCCGCCGCTCACTTACGGGCTGGCGCAGGAAAAGTAAGCCGGCGCCCGCCGGGAGCCCTTGTATGTCAGACGAACGCACGCCCCGCCCTTCACCCGGCACCCCCACCGAACTGCAGCAGCTGGAAGCCGCCCTGGCGGCCGGCGTCATCACGCCCGAGCTATTTGCTACGCTTAGTGCGCAGCTGCGGGCCGCGGGGCCGGTCGCTCCCGTTGCGCCGGCTGCCCCTGAGCAGGCCACCACGTCTGCGCCCAGCAGCAGCGAGGAAGAATTGCCGTCGTTGCTGGCTATGTTCGACCAGCCGCCTGCTGTACCGGCCCGACCGCCCGTGCCGCCTGCGTCCGCTAGTCCAGCCCGCCCACCCGCGCCCCTACCCGAGCCACCTACACCCGCTAGTCCGGCGCGCGCCTCGGCTGCCGATGCCGCGGCGCGCCAGCGCATCGAGGAGCACCTGGCGCAAATGCGGCAGCAGCCCGCTGCCGAGCCCACGCCGCCAAAACCCACGCCTGCGCCCCCGCCAAACTTTTATTCGGAGCCGGCCACGCCCAACTTCTACCCGCCCCACCCGCTGGTTGAAGCGGCTAGTCCGCCGCCCGCCCGCCCAGCAGCAGCACCCAAAGCCAGCGCACCGCCAGCCGAACCCACCGCGGGTGGGGCGGGGCGCTGGCTTTGGGTGCTGCTGCTGGGCCTGGCCGTGGCGGGGGCGCTGGCCTACTTTTTCACCCAGGCCAGCCACCCCGACGAAAGCCTGACCAGCCCTACTTTGCCGGCGGCCGAGCCGGCGCCTACCGAAGCTGCCGCACCTAAGCCAGCTGCAAAGAGTAAAAAAAGCACTAAAAAGAAGCGTAAAACCAAAGCGGTAACTCCCGTCGCCGCAACCAGCGAAGCTGAGGCAACGCCCGAAGAGGAAACGGCGACCAGCCCGCCGACTACCGCCACTGCTACTGCCACCGCTGCTACTTCGCCAGCCAGCGCTGCGCCCGCCGCCAGCCGGTCCATTCCGGCCGCGCCCGAAGCCAGTGACGACGCGGCTACCACCAAGGTGCGCGAGGTGCTGGCCGCCTACTACGCCGACTTGTATGCGCCGCCGCTGCACGCCGACCAGCACTTTGCGCCACAGGTCGAGCGGCTCTACATTCAACAGAACCTGACGCCCGCTGCCATCGACGCCGAGCTGGCGCGCAGCTTTTTTCCGGACAATCAGCAAGCCGTGGCCCAGATTGAGCCCGGCACCCTGCGCGTGAGCACGCCCGCCGCCGATGGCAGCCGCACGGCCACATTCACCGAAACCATGCGCCTCTACCGGGTATCGCTGCGCAAAAACCAACAGTTGCGTACCAAGGTGCGCGTGCGGTTCAACGCAGATTATCAGATAGCCTATATGCGGCAGGAAAAGCTGCTGGCCAATACGTTTGAGTAGCTGTAGCGTGGGCTTTTAGCCCGCGAGTTTCTACCGCTAGCACTCGCGGACTGAAAGTCCGCGCTACTTGCCTAGGGAGCCGATTTTGGGCTGAATCTGGATGATGAAGCGCTTGTTTTTAGCTTCTTCGAGCAAGCCGGTGTAGCGGCCCACGCCCTTGAAGCCGCTGCCGGCCGCCACCAGCTCCAGGTTGGTGGGGAAGCGCAGGCCGGCGCTTTCCCAGAGGCGGATGACCTCCATGGCGCGGTTGTAGCTGAGCTGGCGCACGGCTGCGCCGTCGAGGTTGCGTGGGTCGGTGTCGGGCAGGGTCGGGTTTTTGGCGGCGCGGCCCTCTACTACCACGAGGTACTGCACGTTGTCGGCGCGGTCGAGGGCCTGCATCTGGCGCAGCAAAAAGCGCCCGGCTTCAATGAGCGGCTGGCGCGCCTCGGCCGGCAGGTCGTAGCGTTGGGCCTGAAACTCAACCGGAAAATTGAGCTCGTAGCGCTTGTAGCGCTGGTTGTAGGCAAAGTAGCGCGGGTCCTCAAGGCGTTTGAGCGCAGCGCGGATTTCGTCTAGCTTCTTCTTTTCCTGAAGCTGCATTTCGAGCCGGTGCTTGGCTTGCTCCAGGCCGACGTTCTTGTCCTGGAACCGCTTATAGCTCAGCACAAACAGCACGAGCATAACCAAAAACAGCGCCGTCATCAGGTCGACGTAGCTGGGCCAGAAGAAGTTGTTACGGTCTTGCATCGCGTTAGCCCACCATGCGTTGGAGCCAGTTGCGCTCGGTGAGCTTGGTGAGCAGGGCGTTGGACTGCGCTACCTGCTGCATCAGAGCCAGTTGCATATCCTTGTCGGCCGCGATGCGAGCTTCCAGGCTTTGCAGGGCGCGGGCCGTTTGGGCGGCTTGTTTTTCCTGAAGCTGATTGAGTAGCTTTTGCTGGGCCGGTAGCTCGCTGAACGGGCTCAGGTACTGCACAATGCGCTCGTACACGTTCTCCTTGTTGAGCGTGCGAAAATGGTCTTCGAGCACGCCGGCGGCTTCATCAGATTCTTTGGTGAGCACGGCCATGCGCTGGCGCATCACGGTGGCTAGCTTGTGGTAGCTCTCGTCCATAAAGGCCTCGCCCTGCCGAGCCAGGCGGTCCATTTCGGCCTGGTTCTGGCGGAAGAATTTCAGCTGCGCCTCTACCGTGCCCGCGTGCTGCTGCACCAGGGCCGGCACTTGGTTGAGGCCGTTTTCGAGGCCGCTGAGGCGACCTAGGAGGCTGGTGAGACTAGTGGCCACCTGCTGGCCGTTGCGCAGCGTCTGGTTCAGTTCCTGCTGGTAGGCCAGGAAATTTTCGAAGTGGTGCGCGCTCTCGGCCACCTTGTCGAACACCCGAATGCTGGCATTAGCCATCTGGGTGTAGCCCACTTTCTGAAGCTCCTCTAGAAAGTTTTTCTGCACCGTGATGTTCTCGTTCAGGGCCCGCACGATGGGACCAAACTCGTAAATCTTGCTCAGAAATTCCTGGTTAAAGGAGTCCAGCACGGCTTTGAGCGTGCCGAGGCTGCCCGCCATATCGGAGTGCAGAATGGGGAGTAGCTGCACCTGCAAAAAGGTGTAGTAGTCGTTGCGGCGCTGCTCGCTCTGGCGCCGGGCGGCCTTGTACAGTGTGTTGCCCCACAGCGTGAGGCCTAGCCCGCAGAGGCTGCCAATCATAGCTACCGTCACGCCCCGCAAAAAGCCCTGGATGGCCGTTTCGCCAAAGCTGCCGCTGCCGCCCAGCAGCCCGGCCAGCCCCAGAATAGCCCCTAGGAAGGTGCCCATCAGCCCGATAAAGAGTGGGGCCGAGGTGCCGCTCTGCACCTCGGCATCGAGGGCCACGGCGCGGCGCTCGGCAATGCTTTGCAGGATGTCGAAGTCGGCGGTGCCCTTGTTTTTGAGCAGGTAGGCGTTGGTGCCCTGCACCACGTCGGCAAACTCGGCGGTGGCCCCGGCCGGCGCTTCGAGTACATCGACCTGCTGGCCGGTGGCCTCGTCGAGGTGGCGCGTGAGGTGCAGCGCCGCGCTAGGTGGGAACAGCGCCGCCAGCTGCGCGCTGGCCTGCCGCCCCTGCCAAAAAGCCCGCGCCTGAAACCCGATGATGAGCATCAGGACCAACCATTCCAGAATCTCCATACCCCTACTCGAAGCGCACTTTGGCGCGCTGAGTTACCTGCCAGTCGTCGCCCCGGCGGTGCACTATACCGGGTTGCTCCGTGATGACGCGGGTTTCGCTGCCCAGCGGGTAGCCGCCCACGTACTCGCACACGGGCTCGAGCACGCTGCGGTGGTCGCGCACGTGACTGGCCAGGTTGCCCGTCACGGCGAAGGTGCCCTGCTCGGGCTGCTCCTCGCTGCTCTCGATGGCAAACATGCTGTACGTGCCCGGCTGGTCGCTCAGGGCCCGCGCCGGAAAGCTGTTGTTGAACGGCGCTTCGCCCACGTACTGCGTGCGTATGCGGGGGGCGGGGGGCGGGGTAGGCGCCAGGGCCAGTGGTTCGGGTTCGGGCTCGGGGGCTACTGGCGGCGCGGCGGGCGCGGGTGGCGTAGCAAGCACGGGTGCGGGTTGCGGCGCGGCGGCTACGGCGGGCGCCGGGGTGACCGGCTTAGCGCCGGTGCGCGGCGACAACTGTCGGCCTACTTCCCGCTCGATGGCCTTGGCTAGGTCAGCGGCCTGAATGCTTTTGCCATTTGTGCTTTTGGCGCTGCTGTTTTCCCAGTTTCCCTTGATGCGCTCCAGCTCGCGCCGGGTGTTGCCCAGCTTGCTCCAAAGTAGAAACACCCCCGCCAGGCTCAGCGCCGACAGCGCCAGCGAGAGCCAAAGCCACTGACTAGCTGGCGGCGTCGCTACCGACCCTAGGGAGGCTGTAGCAACCAAAGGCGCCGAAGCAGCCGTCGAGTCCGCACCAATCTGGCTCATCGGAATGTCAGCAGCTTCGGCGGGCGTAGTGTCGGCGGCCGCGGTCGCCACCGTAGTAGCGGGCTTAGCTAAGCGGTTTATTTCTGCCAGGAAATTCTGAAAAGCGGGTTCCTTCTGGCGCTCAGGGTGTTTGGCTACCAATTCTTTGCCAATGGCGGCCACCAGCGCCGGCGCATTGGCCGGGTTCTGCTGCCGCACTTTCTCAAAAACCTTGGTTTGAAACATGAAGACGTGGCTGTCTTTCGGCTTCTTGTTTTCCAGTTTCACGGCCTTGTTCAGCCCCTGCTTAAAGCCCTCAATAGAGTTCTCTTTTACGGTGGCTAGCAAGTCCGGCAGCAGCGCTTTCAGTTCTGGGTCGTCTTGGTACACGTACCGCGCCGTGGCTGCCCAAATGGCGGCTTCCGGCGCGGCAGCCCCCACAGTGGTACCTAGGGTGCCAGCCGGCTGGCCCTGGGCCAGCACCGCTTCGGGGCCGGCGGCCAGTGCCAGCAGGGCCGGCAGCAAGGCCAGCTTATACAGTTTGCGCAGCATAGTATTTCCGGTAAAGCTCTTGCGACAGCTTGAACAGCGCGTCGCGGAAGGCGAAGAAAAACAGAGACTCGGGGAGTTTGTCGCCCGGCTTTTTGCTGGCCGTTATCAGCGCGTTGTAGCCCGCATTCAGGCTATCCTTGAAGCGGCTGGTGAGGAAGCTGCGCACGAAGTCAGCATCCAGCTCGATGTTGAGGCGGCCGAGCAGGTCCTGCACGCCGTCGTCGCGGTCCTGGGTCAGGAAATCGAGCAGGTTGCGGGCGTTGGCCAGCACGCCCTCGCGCAGGTCGCCGGCCTCGCTCACCAGCACCGGCCGCCGGATGGTGGCTACGGCATCGGGTGCGGGCGCGGCGGCGGGGTCAAGGGGGGCAAACACTTCGTTGCCGGGCAGCACAAATTCGAGCTTGCTCAGCATGTCGCCTAGCTCGGCGCCCCGGTTGCCGGGCGCGCCTTGCATGAGGCGCTCCAGCTCCAGGCCGCCGTTGCCGTCCCAGCGCAGGGTGCTGCCGTTGGCGGTGGCTTCTTTAGCATCTTTCACCAGCGCCAACTCAAAATCGTGGGGTACTTGCAGGCCGCTGGCAAACTCCAGCACCCGCTGAGCAAAGCGTTTGATGGTGCCTAGGTTGGGGCTGAGGTCGAGCAGGCGCAGGTACGTGCTGCCCTTGCCGCTGAACGTGACGTGGCGCGGCAGCTCAGTAAAGCCTCTGGCGCGGCACACCTGCCCCACGTGGTACAGAATGGCCGCGTAGTGCAGCAGCAGCAGCACCCGCATCTGCTTGGCTTCGCGCACGTGCTGGCTGAAATTCAGCTGCTCATCGAAGTTGAAGAGTAAGCTTACGAGGTCGGCCGAGCCGGTGCGCGGGTTTTTGAGGGCTGCCACAAACACCTTGCGCGCTTCGGCCGCTTGCGGGCTCACGGGTGTGTGCGCCGTGCGGCTCACGTAGTAGTAGAGCAGGCCGTTGTGCTGGCGCTGGCCATCGGAGCCGGTCAGGCCGGGGTCGCCCCAGAGCACGTCGCCGGCAAAGCGGAACGAGAACGTAGCGGCGGGCTGCAAGCCGTTGAGCAGCAGCACGTCGGTAGTGCCGCCGCCAATGTCGATATTCACCACGCTGTCGCCCTGGGTAGGTACTATTTTGCCTTCCTTCTTGAGGTAGAGGTAGGGGGCCAGCGACTCCGGAATCTTATCCAGCTGCTTATCAGTGGGGAAGCGCCCGAAGGCGCGCTCGTATTCCTGCTGCCACACCTGCTCAAAAAACGCCTGCACGCCGAAGTCCATGCTCAGCGGGTACGACCAGACAAGGCGCACCTGGTTGAGGTCGCCGCCATTGAGGGCTGCTTTGTGCTTGAGCAGCCGCAGCACCTCGCGGAAGTAGAGGCGCACCCGGTTTTTGGCGGCTTCCGCGTTGGTGCCGCCGTCGGTGTTCCACTTCAGATTAGTTTCGTAGCGGCCGTCTTCGGGCTGGTTGTACAGCTCACTGTCGCGGCTGAGGTAGAAGCCCACGTTGGCATCGCCAAAGAGCAGCGGGTCGCCCTCAGCCGCAAAGCGCGGCGTTTCGCAGGTGGCCGTGCGGATGGGAAAGCTGGTTTCAGCCCCCCGGATGCCAATAAAAGAAGGCACGAACTCGCGGTTTTGCAGCAGCGACGCCCTAGGGAAAGCCCGCACTTGGTAGCGCGAAGGCAGGTCGTAGTCGCCCACCGGCTCGGGCTGGCTCAGCAGCACGGTTTGCAGCTCGCGCTCGCTGCCGATGGTAAGGGCCTCGGCCACCGCGCCATCGGCGGCCACGGCCACGTGGGTATTAGTGGTGCCGAAGTCCACGGCAAACGTGAATTGGGTGGTGCCGCCCACGTCGGTGCGCCAGCGCGGGGCCAGCAGGCCCGTAGCGGGTTGGCTACCGAAGCCCCCGCCGCCGGCCACGCTCACTTCCAGTAAGTCGAAGTGCGTGCCGCGCACTTCGTAATAGGTGCTGGCCGGGCTGAGCGGCGAGCGCAGCTGCCGCGAGCGCGATACCACGCCGCGCAGCGCGCCGCCGGTGGCCGCGCCCAGCTCCTGCGGCCCGCCGGTGGCCGAGTACGTGAGAAACCGCAACTGCGCGGGCGCAGCGGCCGTTTCGCTCTGCTCGGCCAGCATCACCGAGTAGGCGTTGTTGTAGGCGTCGAGCGGCGGCGCAAACTTGTAGAACGGGAACACCCCGATTTGCAGGCGGGCGCTCACGCGGCCACCGCCGTAGGGCTTGTCGGCGCTTTGGCTGGGGGCCGGGGCCACTGCTTGCTCGGCGGGCTGGCCGGGGCCGGGGAGGGCGTAGCGGCGCTCGTATAGCACCGTGCGCCCGCCCGACACCGGCAGTGTCAGCTGAGCCTGCACGTGGTTGGAAAACACCGTGAGCCGCAGCTGACGGTCCAGGTCTTCGGGCTTGAAATAATCGAAATACGCCCGCTTCAGGGGCAGTAGGTAGCGGAAGGGGCGCTGCTCCAAGGTCTGGCCCGGCTCGGCCAGCACTTCCCCAAAGTAGTACTTCTCGCGGTTCACGGCGAAGGGCACTTCCACCAGCACGTCTTCGAGTAAGTCGTTCACCGTCAAGTACGGATACAGCTCGCCTAGGCCGGGCAGCTCGCGGCTACCCAGCTTTTCCTGGCCGGCCGGGGCCGCGTAGCCCACCACCGAGGTGCCATTGCCGGGCGTGCCGGCAAAGTAATTGGAGCCTCGCAAATCGAGGCCCGGCCGCAGTACCAGCGGCGGGCGCGGGTGGGCCGCCCGCAGCGCCGGGTTGGGCACGATAAACCAGTCGCTGCTGGCCGCCTGCTGGGCCTGGCTCAGGCGCCCCAGTCGGATGCCGCGCACTTCCACAGGGTTGCCGTTGTCATCGTGCCACTCCTCGTAGGGGGCCTGAAAAGCCTCCGCCGTAAGGCCCCGCTGGTCGAGCTGATTTACGCGCTGCTGGCCATTTGGCAGCGCCTGCAAGTAGGCGTACACGCTGCCCGCAAAAAACGGCTCGCGCAGCTCGCGCCGCACCGTAAACAGCCCGTAGACGTAGTCCTGAAACGGGCCGGGCCGTTCGGTCAGCGGCACCGCTGTCTGGTCGAAATACTGGCCCTGGCCGTTTTTGCGGGCCACCGGCAGCGGCTGCAACGCCGGGTGCGCAAACACCAGCGTGAAGGGTGAGGTAGCCCCCAACAGGCGGCGGTCTTGCCCATTCTTGTGCTCGGCAAAAATCAAGAACAGCGTCTCCACACCCGTAAAGTGGCGGTCGTCGGCCATATACAGGTCTAGAGTACGGCCCAGTAGCGCGGTGCGCGGGTTGGCTTGCAGCCGCTCGAGCTGCTCGGCGCGCTTCCAGGGCACGAAGCGCAGGCGGTAGGCGTCGGTGTCTTTGGCGTAGAACAGGAATTCGAGCAAATCCCAGCACTGGCTCACTAGCCGGTGGTACATGGAGTTGCCGGCCGGGTTCTTAGCCGCAAACTCAAAGGCCGCCTTCAGCAAATGTAGCTGCCCAAAAGGGGTAGGAATAGCAGTGGTGGTACGGCGGGCGTTGCCACCCGCCGGGTCCAAAATGTTCTCGTCAATCACCGTTTTGGTGATTTGGTTCGACTCCTGCCAGCCCCGGTATTGCTCGTTGCCCCCGCTGTGGAGACGTAATATCTTGCTCATAGATAATAGCTTATGTATTTTTAGAATGTCATGCTGCGGCTGCGCCTTTGCTCAGCATGGCGCTACTATTTCGGCCTTGCCAAAAATCACTTACATCCCCGGTATTTTCTCCGCTACCGCCTTGCCCAGCACTTCACTGAAGGCGTGGATGAACGCCGCCGGGCCATCGGCCGTGGCCACGGCTTTGGGTAGGGCTTTGTTGAGTTCGCCGCGCAGGTAGTCGCGCGTCAAGCCCTTGTTGAAGAAGCCGGTAGGGGTCGGCTGGCCGTTTACTACGCGGTTGAGGTGCTCGGTCGAGAGCGCGGGGTCCTCGAAGGGTACGAAAGCCCGCTCGTTGGTTTGCAACTCACGCAGCCATGCCTCAAAGCCAAACTGCGGGTCTTGCAGCAGGCGCTGCAATTGCTGGTAGAAGTCCTCATCGCGCCAGGCGCGGGGCAACTGCAAGTGGTTGGCGTAGGGTGCCTCCTGAGTGTGGGGCAGGTGGTGGCGGCACCACAGGGCCAGCAGTTGCAGCTGGGTGAGGGGCCGGGCCACGTGCCGGAAGGTCTGGCCGGGGTCCAGGGCCTTGAAATTGACTTGGCGGGTGTCCTCCTCCAGGCCGTACTCGTAGTGCAGCGGCTGGTTATTAGTTAGGTAATCAGCGGGCTGGCGCATGAAATCCAACACGGCCAGCGCGCCCACCAGCTCGATGAAGTGGGCATTGTTTTGCTGCCGGATGCCGCCCTCGTGGTTGGCCATCTGGCCGGTGCTTTGGTCGCCGAGGTAGTAGAGCGAGTTGAGCTTCTGTAGATTCTGCTGGTAGTACGACATGGCAGCCTTCGTCTTGGTAATGAAGGCGTTGGAGTCGATGGCGCTGCCATCGTCGGCCAGCAAGTTGAAGTAGGGCAGCACCGTGAGCGCCCCAATCGGAGCGGTGTTCAGTAGCTCGGCGCGGGGCAGCTTGGTGCGCGGGTCGCGCAGGTTCTTGAGCAGCAGCGGGAAGCCCGCCGCGCCCGTGCCCCCAAAGATGGACGAGATAAAGAATATCCGGTCGCCCTCGGCAAAGGAGTTGGCAAAAAACTCCAGCTCGGGCGAGGTCATCAATTGGTTGAGCACCACGCTGCCCACGTTGGGGCTGCCCTTAAAGCCCACGGTGAGCTTGCTGCTCAGGTTGGCGGGCGTGAAGAGCAGGTCGGTGAGGTAGCGGCTCTCGACGGGCATATCGTCGTAGTGCAAAAAGTCGCGGTAGCTCTCGTCCATCCCGCCGAAGTTGTAGGCGAAGGTTTCCTTCACGCGGGCATCGCGGGGCTGGTTTTCGCTGGCGGCCATGCCGGCCAGGGTTTGCACTTCGGTGGCAAAAAACTCGCCGGCCGCGGGGGCCGGGCGCAGCTGCTTGCGCAGGCGCTCGTAGGTTTTGAGCAGCTCCACGGTGCGGGTCATGTCGCCGTTTTGCGCGTCGGGGTCGATGATGATGGGCACCACTTTGTCGCAGTTTTCGACAGTGGCCCCGGCCGCCAGCAGCATCGTGAGCGAGCGGATAACGCGGGAGCCGGTGCCCCCGATACCGAAAATATATAGCTTAGGCATTGTTATTTAGCGGTTAGCTAACAGACTTATTGCTGAGTCAGAAAATAATAAATTACGGTCGTCATGCTGAACGTAGTGAAGCATCTCTATCGCTTCGTTGAACGGGTTTGGATGAAGCAGTAGAGATGCTTCACTACGTTCAGCATGACAGACGTTTTTGACTTGGTTAATTGGGCCAGCGCACCGGCGTCACTTTCGCATTCGGCGACAAGCCTTTCACCACGAACGACCATACTACGAAAAACAAGGCCCCGAACAGCGCATTCACGAAGGTGAAGCCCAGCACGTAGCGCGAGTAGGCCGACTCGCTGCCCGCCGGAATGACGATGCCTTTGGCGTCCAGCGCCTCGTACACCACCGAGCGCGCCTGAAACCAGCCTAGGGCTCCGGCCGCGATGGCTAGTACTAGCAGCATCACCAGCCAGTGCTTGGTCTGGTAAAAGGGGGTAGTCAGCACCCGATTCAGCACCAGGTAAAAAAACAAAGCCCCTATCAGCGCGATACCAAATAGCGTGGCCAGGCCCACGCCCGGGAAAATACTGTTTTCAAAGGCCTGCGTGAGCAAAGCCGGTTCGGGTAGGCCCAGCAGGGCTTCGTAGAGGGACGTAAAGAGCTGTTGAAACATACGGAAAAGAGGAGCCGCGACCCCGCGCGGCTGCATATACGAGTGAAAAAAGTGAGGTGGCCAGCCCTAGCGGCGGGTTTCGACCTCTACCGGCAGGCTGAAAAGGCGCTGGGCGCTGGGCTCGTTAGCAAAGTATTCATCTACCCCCGCCAGCACCTCGCGCAGGTGAAACGTTTTGGGCCCCTGTGCTTTCAGGTTGCTGTCTGAGTTGGTGGAGTAGCCGGCTATCCAAGCCGCCGCGGGCCGCACCATTTCGAGGCGCAGCGTGGCGCGGGTGGCCGGGGCCCCCGCAAAGCGCAGCCGGGCAAAGTGGGTGTACTTGGTGAGGGCCGGCTGGGCCTTGGCGGCGGGCTCCTGGGCGAGCGGCCACACCCGCGCCAACGTGGCTGGGGCGGCGTCGTGGGCGGTTAGGTGCAGCGTTTTCAGGCTGGCTTGGCTAGCCTGGCTGGGCGGTAGCGTACTTAGATTCAGGCCAATGACGGCCTCGGCCGGCTGGCCGGCGGTGGGCTTTTTCGTGAAAACTACGCGGGGTGCTTCGCCCGGCGCATCGGGGGTAGGCACCATCCAGCTGCCGGTGGGGTCGAGGTAATCGAGCACAGCGTAGGCAGGCGCAAAGTCTACGTTGTAGTGCGCTTGGGGCTGGCTGGCCAGCTTGCGCAGCAGCCCGGCATCGGCCTGGGCCACCAGGGCCGGGTCGCCGAGCACCCAGATGTAGTAGGGTACCTGCTCGCCGTTCAGCTTCTGCGGCCCGGTGCGGTTGCCGGGGTAAAAATTGCCCCGGTAGTCCGACGTATTGGCGAATACCGACACGGCCAGCTTGGCGGGCTCCACCTCATTCAGCGCGTCTTTGATAAACGTCTTCACGTCCCAAGTTTGGCCTTTGTCCTTGGGCGCGAAAATGAAATCGGAAATCAACAAGCTCACCGTGCCCGGTTTTTTGGCTTGCAGCTTCAGCGCTTCGCTCAGCATTTGGGGCAGCTCCGAGCCGCGCGCCGCGTTTTTGAGGCCGCCGCTCACCGTGCTGCGCATGGCGGCGTAGGTGCTGGGCACCAGCAGGCGGGCGTCGGCGGGCGTGCTTTCCTTGAAAAAATAGTAGGCCGGCTGCGTCGCTTTCTGGGCATTCACGGCCGACAAGAGCTCGGTCACCGTTTGCTGAAAGCCGCTGCCCGTGGCCCCGGCCGCCACCGGGTGCACGAAGCCCTGCATCCCGCCCGACATATCCACGAACACGTTGAGCTGGCTTAGCTTAACCTTGGTGGAGCCGGCGGCCGGCGCTGCCGCAGTGGCGTCCGGGCGCTGCCGGGCTTCTTTGTCGTGCGTGCACGCCGCCAGTAGCGTGAGGGCAATAGCGGCGAAATAGCCTTTATTTTTAGCGGAAAGGCCGGCGGCCGGCAATCGATTGGGCATAAGCAAACGGGGGTGGGGCGGCTAAGCTTTCTCCTCTTCTAGTTGCAAGTAACGACCTTTTAGCGGATGCTGGTATTCGGCATTCCCGATTTCCCAGGGCAAAGACCGTTCCCATTCCCGAGCCTCCCCAGGCTACCCCAGCAGCTCCTCGATATCGGCCCGCGTCAGTGACTTTATCACGGCCTCGTCGGTCGTTATCAAGTCGCTCACCAGTTGTAGCTTGCGGCGCTGCAAGGCCAGGATTTTCTCTTCTACTGTGCCCTGGCTGATGAATTTGTATACGAACACCGGCCGCTGCTGGCCGATGCGGTGGGCGCGGTCGATGGCCTGGGCCTCCACCGCCGGGTTCCACCAGGGGTCGAGGATGAAGACGTAATCGGCGGCGGTGAGGTTGAGGCCCACGCCGCCCGCTTTGAGGCTGATGAGGAAGATTTTGAGGTCGTGGTCGTTTTGGAAGCGCTCGACCTCGGCCTGGCGGTCGCGGGTGTGGCCATCGAGATAGGCGTAGGCGAGCTGGCGCTCGTCGAGGCCGGCGCGCACCAGCGTGAGGTGCTGCACGAACTGGCTGAATACGAGTACCTTGTGTCCTTCCGCTACCACGCTGCGAATCATGCGCAAAATCTCGCGCATCTTGCCCGATTCGCCCTCGTAAGTGGAGTCGGCGAGGCGCGGGTGGTTGGCTATTTGGCGCAGGCGCGTGAGGCCTTGCAGCAGCAGCAGCTGGGTGCCGCCGGCCGGCGTAGGGGCGTGGCCCTCCAGCGTTTCGAGGATTTTGTTGCGGTAAAAGCTCTTAGTTTCTTCGTAAAACTGCTGCTGCTCCTCGGTGAGCGGGCAGTAGCTGAGGTGCTCGGTTTTCTCAGGCAGCTCGCTGGCTACCTGCGCTTTGTGGCGGCGCAGCACGAAAGGCTTGATAAGCGCGTGCAGCTTTTTAGTGCGGCTCTCGTCCTGGTTTTTCTCGATGGGCTTCACAAATTCCTTGCGGAAAAACGCCTGCGTGCCCAGCAAGCCCGGATTGATAAAGGTCATTTGCGACCACAAGTCCATCGTGCTGTTCTCGACCGGCGTGCCGGTGAGGATGAGCCGGTGCCGCGCCCGCAGCTGCCGCACGGCCTGCGCCGTGGTCGAAGAAGGGTTTTTGATGGCCTGCGACTCGTCCAGAATCACGTAGTCGAACTGGTAGCTGGCTAGCAGCTCGGTGTCGAGCCGCACGATGCCGTAGCTGGTCAGCACGATGTCGTAATCAGCAAACTGGGCCACGTTTTTGTCGCGATAGGTGCCCGTGTAGGCCAGCAAACGTAGGCTAGGCGTAAACTTGCGCGCCTCATTCATCCAGTTGTAAACCAGTGAGGTAGGCAGTACCAGTAGCGTAGCTGCTCCCTGACTGGCCCGGCTTTCCTGGCGCTCGAGCAGCATCACCAGCGTTTGCACGCTCTTACCCAGGCCCATGTCGTCGGCCAGGCAGCCGCCGAGGTGGTAGTCCTGCACAAAGCGTAGCCAGTTGTAACCCGCTTGCTGATAAGGCCGCAGCGTGCCCTGGAAGCCCACTGGCAGCGGCCGGTCTTCCACGGCCGCGAAGTCGCGCAGCTTCTCCAGCCGCCGCGTGAGCGTGACGGTGGCGAGGTTATCATTCTCTAAATCAGTAACCAGCGACAAGTGATGGCGCCGCAGCGCCAGCGGCTGCCCTTCGGTTTCTTCGGCAAAAGCAAACAGCTCTAGGTAGTCCGTAAACCACTCGTCGGGGATGAAGGCGACCTGCCCGTTAGGCAGGCGGTACTCGCGGCGGCGCTGCAAAATGTAGGGCCGCAGCCGGATAAACGGCACCGCATACTCGCCAAACCAGACCGTGCCGCGCACATCGAACCAATCGCCGCGTTCCTCAATGCCGACCTCAACCCGCACGGGACCAATGAAATAGTCCTGGCTGGCTGAGGCGCCGCCCTGCACCTGAAAGCCGAGCTCACCTAGGGCCGGGGCATTGTCGTGCAGCCAGCGAAAGGCTTCGGCCTTGGGCAGCGAGGTGTGGCCGTCGGCATCGAGTAGTAGGCCGCGCTGGCGCAGTTCTTCGGCGCGGTCGTTTTCTTCCTTGGCCGAGCGTAGTAGGCGCCTAAAAATATAGGAGTCCGCATCTTCCTCCAATTGCACGCTCATGGGGCGCGGCGGCGTTAGGGGCAGGTCGTAGGCGCCGTAGCGGAAGGTAAGGTTAAAAAAGAGGGGCGCTTCGTCGGTGCCGGCGCCGGGTACTACCACGGGCTTGGGCAGCGGCACCCGGCCGCGCCTAGGGGGGCCGGGCGGGCGCACGGGCACGGTGGGCACGCCACCCGCCGGCACGGGCGGCACGTCCGAAAACGTGAGTTGCGGCCGCGCCAGGTAGCGCTCGGTGCGGATATCAAAGCCGCGCGCGTGCACGTCAAACGACTCCATGAGCGGGGCCACGAACTTCTGGAAGTAGTTTTTCTCCACCGCCCGCGGCACCACGATAAATTTCTTACTCAGAAACGGCAGCAATTTGCGGCCGTCCACGTCGTGGCGGAAGTGGTAGAGCACGTTATCGACCATCAGCCAGGCCGGCTGTTGGCACACCAGAACGGCGTTCTTGAACTGAAAGTCAAGCCGCTGATTCTGATACTGAATCGTGGGAAAGTAATGCGTGCCTTCCTCGTTGCGCCGAAAGTGAAATAGGATGGAAGCGGGAGTAGGGGCCAGCTTCAGCTCGCGCCAGGTGGGTTCGCCATCGCGGCCCATGATGAACACTTGCTTGTCTTGCAGGCCGGCCAGCAAACGACCTAGGCGCGTTTGGACGTGGCGCGAAATGGCTTCTTGCAGCGGCTTATCGCCTTTTTCAGGATGGTAAATCTTCAGAAAAAACTCGGCCGTCGTGATTTTACGCGGCCAAAACTCCTTGATTACTGCCTCCTGCTGCAATTCATCGCAAAGTTTAATCAATTCGTAGTCGTCGTCCTCCAAGCCAGCGGCAAACTCGGGCGCGTTTTTAGAAGATACCGTCTGGTGTTGCAGCGTTAGTTGCCCGCGCGGCCCGAGCTGCACTACGTGCGCCGTAAACAGGTGCCCTAGGTACTCGTGCGCGAACAGCGAGTAGACGAGTTGAAAAGGTTGCGCGGTAGAAACATTCATAGCTGAACACGAGAACGTGCAAGTTAGGCCCGAAAGCTAAAAGTGCACATTCGCTCAGCTTACTCCATTACGCAACATAGTGTTGGGATAATCCCACAATTTGCTAGGTCTACAGGTTCTCCTTTATATCCATCCGCCCGGCATTCAGGGCCGGCCGAATGGAAACTGCCAGCGTAATGGCAATGATGGCCAGGCAGATAAAGAAAATATCGGAGGCCTGCATCTTCACCGGATATGAATCGACAATACTGGTGGCCATGCCCATGCTCACCACGTGGAAGGTCTGCTGCACCCAGCAAATTGCCACGCCCAGCACCAGCCCCGTAAAGGCGCCCACTAGGGCCACAATGGCCCCCACGAGCAAAAACGACTTGCGTACCGTCTGCTCGCTGGCGCCCATGGCCAGCAGCACGGCAATGTCTTTGCGCTTGTCGATGACCAGCATCGAGAGCGAAAAAAAGATGTTGAGCGAGGCAATGAGCAGGATAAAGGCGAACGTGATAAACACGAAGAGCTTCTCAATCTTGATGGCTTTGAGTAGGCTGACGTGCTGCTCATCAGAGTCTTGTACCACAAAGCCGCTACCTAGGCTTTCGCGCAGCTCGTCCTTCACATCTTCGAGCTTAAAGCTGCTGCCCACCCGCACGTAGAGCCCAGTGCGGCGGTTGCCGTAGTTGAGCAGCCGCTGCGCAAAGCTGAGGGGCACAAAAAGGTAGCTGTCGTCGAGGTGCTGCTCTATTTGGAAAATGCCACCCGCCAGAATATTTTCTTCGTTAAACGCCTGGTCAGGATTGATGGACAGCGTTTTGCGGCCCGGCACCTGGCGCGGATACAGCAGCTTGAGCGGGGCCAGGCGGTTGTCGAGCGTGATGCTGAGCTCGTGCTGCACGCCTTCGCCCACCAGGGCATACTCCAGCTCGCCGCGGCTGAGGCGGTGGTCGCCGGCCTTGATGCTGGAATCGATGGGGCTTTGGGTGAAGTAGTTTTCGGATAAACCCCTCATCTTCACCACCATCTGACGGTCGTGGTACTGGAGCAGGGCGTTATCCTCAATGACTTCGGTGACCACGGCCACGCCGGGCATATTCTGCACCTTGGCCAGCAGGGCGGGCGTCATCTCAAACGACTTGCCGTGCACGGCGGTGATGGCCAGGTTGGGGTCGGACTTGCCGTAGAGCGAGCGCACGAGGTCTTCCAGGCCGTTGAATACCGACAGCACCACAATGAGCGCCATCGTGCCCACCGCCACGCCCACCATCGAAATGTTGGAGATGATGGTGATGATGTTGCGCTTTTTCTTAGACAGAAAGTAGCGCTTAGCAATGAGCAACGGAACGTTCACGAGACCGCAGATTTAACTGATTTAACGGATAGAACGGATTTTCTGTGATTCCGGCTTCCTGTTGACTACCGATTTCTATGGCCTGATACAGCGCGAGCGGACCGGTAAAATATCCGTTCTGTTCGTTAAATCTGTGGTCCTACTTCCATGCCTTTACTATCAGGCCGGTGCCCGAGTCGTGCTTGCCCCGGGCATCGAGCCAGTTGAGGAACAGGCAGAACGGGAAGGTGAGGAGGTAGTAAAACGGGAGAAGCACGAAGAACAAGCGCGATTTGCCCAGCATCAAAATCGGATATTTCATGCTGAGGCGCCACGAAATCTGGCCGGGCTCGCCGTAGCTGTAGCTGGCCTCAATGCGCTCGAAGCCCGCGGTGCGCAGCTTCTGCTGAATCTCGTGAATGTTGTAGCCGTCGCGCACGTGCTCCTCGATAAAGCTGGTTTCCGAGTCGGCGTGCACGTCGGAGCCGCCCTGGTCGCTGGGCGTAGAAATGAGCAGCATACCGCCATCCTTGAGCGAGGCGTGGATGTTGCGAAACACCTCCACGTCTTCCAGAATGTGCTCCATCACATCGACCGACAGCGCTAGGTCGAACGAATTGGGCTCTTGGTACAGCACGAGGTCTTGCACCGCAAACTGCACCTGCGGCCGGCCGATGGCGCGAAAAAAGTTGTTGGAATCGGCTACCTGCTCTTCCTTCACATCCACGGCCAGGATGCGCCATAGCGAGCTCAGGCTGCTGAGCCAGTATGAATATTGCCCGTAGCCCGCGCCCGCGTCCAGAATGTCGAGCGGCCCGCGGGTGCGGCCCTTGGCCCACTGCCGCAGCTCGCGGTGCACGTGCCAAGTGCGGAGCAGTAGCAGGTCGAGCAGGTGGTAAAATAAGCGCCGCAGCCACGGCGAGCGGTTGAACACGTTGCCGAGGCTGCGCTTAATCGGGTCGTAATACAAGGGTGAAGGAGTGAATGAGTGACTGAGTGAGCGGGTGAATAAGGCAGTGGATGAGGCGTTTATAAATTCACTCATTCACTCCCTCACCCATTCACTAATTGAAAAGGCGTGGGCGCTCCGGCTGGTCCGCCTCGCCGTCTTCGTCTTCGGGCGGGGCGGGCGGAATGTCGAGCTTGCTCAGCACCTGGTCCATGTGGGCGGCGTAGGCGGCGCTGTCGTCGTGGAAGAAGTTGAGCTCGGGCACCACGCGCGCCTGTTTGCGAATGCGCTTACCTAGGGCAAAGCGGATTTCCTTGGTGTGCTCGCGGATGATTGCTACGCGCTCGGCGGCGTCGTTACCGAGTAGCAGGCTCAGGTACACGCGGGCCACGGCGAGGTCGGGCGTTACGTTTACGGCGCTGATGCTGGGCACCAGGCCGCCGCCAAACAGGTGCGGGAGGTCGCGCTGCAGCACCTGGGCCAATTCCTGCTGGAGCAGGCTGGCCATCTTTTGTTGTCGTTTGCTTTCCATATCTAAGTAGCAAAGGTACTCTTGGATAGTGCTTGGTACTTGGGGTTTGGTGCCTAGGCTGGTAGGCGAGGCTCACCAAGTCGGACAGAAAGCGATGCCTGGTGCCTAGGTAGCACCCGGGCAGCACGGCCGGCCGGAGGAGGCTACTGGATTTGAAGCTGCCAAAACGACCTTTGCAGCTCATTGGCCGGCCTATGCACTAGGCACCAAGCGCCAAGCACTACTCGTTCGATGCTGCATTTTTTTAAAAGCTCCCTCCCGGCCCAGCTGCTGGTGCTGCTGGTGCTCGTGCTGGCGCTGCGGCTGCCGCTGCTCTTGGGGCTGCCGGTGTCGGCCGCCGAGCTGCGCCTACTGCTGCTGGGCGAAGGCATGCGCGCCGGTGCCTGGCCCTACCGCGACCTCTACGACAGCACCGCACCGCTGGCCGCGGCGGCGGCGGGCGCCCTGGAGTTTGCCTGGAACCGCCCGGTGCTGCTGTACCGGGTTGGGGCGCTGGCCATCCTGCTCTTCCAGGCCCTGCGTCTCAACAACGTGCTCAATCGCACCGACGTGCATCCCGAGCGCGGCTACCTGGCGGCGCTCACCTATTTGGTGGTTGGTAGCCTCACCACGCAGCTCGATGAGCTGTCGCCGCTGCTCATTGGCCACACGTTTATTATTTTGGCGCTCAGTGCTTTGCTGCCAACTTCGCGGGATGGCTACGACAACCGCCGGCTATTTCGGGCGGGTTTCTTGATTGGGTTGGCCGCGCTGTGCTACCTGCCGCTGGGGCTATTTGTGGTCCTGGGGCTGTTTGCGGTGCTCATTTTTGCGGCCAATTCGTTTCGGAGTGCCCTGCTGCTGGTTTGCGGTTTTTTGTCGCCGTATGCGTTGGTAGCCACGGTGTTTTTGTACGTAGGGGCGCTGCCCAACTTTGCCCACATGCACTTGCAGCGTGGCCTTAACCTGAGCGTGGCCAGCGTTGATGGCCTGCCGCCGGCGGTGGCGTGGCCGTTGCTGGTGGGGCCGGCAGTGCTACTGCTACTGGCCCTGGTGCGCACTGGCAGCACGGCCCTAGGGCTGGTTTTTCAGGCTAAGTTTCGGCAGCTGATGCTGGTTTGGCTGCTAGTGGCCCTGGCGGTGCTGGTAGTGGGCCGCGGGCTGGCGCCCGGCTCGCCGGTGCTGCTGCTGCCGCCGCTCTCGTATTTTGGCCTGTTTTTGTGGCAAAAGCTGCCCGGCCGGGCCGGCTGGGCCCCCGAGCTATTGTTTCTGGTGGTGTTGGGCAGCGTGTGGGCGCTCCGCTACCGCGAGCTTGTGCCCGGCCTGCAAGGCCTGCTGCACCTGCCCGCCGAAAGCCGGCTGGCGCCCCAGCCCGCGCCCGCCTACAGCCGCCTAGGGGCCAGTGGGCCGGTGCTGGTGCTCGGCCCCGACCGCCGGCCCTACCTCACGCATCCCGCCGCCCGCCCGTACCTCGACTGGCCCCTGGCCGAGCAGGACTTTGGCCACCTCAACGAGTACGCGGCCGTGGTGCGCATTGCGGCCAGCCTTGATGGGCAGCCGCCGGCCTATGTCATCGACCAGCGCGGGCTGATGCCTTCGCTGCGGTATCTGCTGCCGGGGTTATTTGGGCGCTACGAGGCGGTGAGTGGCCTGCCGGGCGTGTACCAGCGGCCTAGGTAGTGGGTAATAGAGGTAATGGGTAATAAGAGTAATGGGTAAGGAGCGTAATATTCAGTTGATATTACGCTCCTTACCCATTACCCTAGGATACTCCGGTGCCCTGGTTGCGGGCTAGCTCGGCATTCAGGGCGGCGGTGCGGTCGCGGCGCACGGCGCGGGCGATGTAAATGCTGAGCTCGTAGAGCAGGAGAATCGGGATGGTCACGATAATCTGGGCCGTGACATCGGGGGGCGTAATAACGGCCGCGATGATAAGGATGACCACAATGGCGTGCTTGCGATAGAGTATCATCAGCTCGGGCGTCACGAGGCCGGCCTTGGCCAGGAAGAACACTATCATCGGTAGCTCAAACACGAAGGCGCACGAGAGCGTCATGGTCGTGAGCGTGCTCAGGTAGCTCTGCAAGTCAATCTGGTTTTCGATACTGGCATCGACCGTGTATGACTGCAAGAAGTTGATGCTCAGCGGCGCGGCGATGTAATAGCCAAACAGTAAACCCAGCACAAACAGGATGGACACGAAGAACACCGCGCCCTGCGAGTTCTTGCGCTCGTGCGGGTACAGGCCGGGCTTGATAAAGCGCCACAGCTCCCAAAACAAGTACGGGAACGTGAGGCAGATGCCGGCCGTAAACGACGTGCTGATGTGCATGGCCAGCTGCCCGCTCATCTCCCGGTTTTGGATGATAAAATTGACCGGGCTGTCGCAGGCGCTGGTCGAACCCACCATCGTGCCAAGCTTGCAGAGCATCCGGTAGGTCCAGAAATCGCCGCGCGACGGCCCCAGAATCAGGGTGTGAAACAGGAATTCCTTCGAGAAAAACGCAACCAGCGAGAATACTACCACCGCAATAGCCGCCCGGATAATGTGCCAGCGCAGCGCCTCTAGGTGGTCAATAAAAGACATCTCCGCTTCGCCCTCGGCGGCCGCGCGGTTCTGCTGAAATTTTTGAGTGGGAGAGGCCAAGGAGTAATTTGAGTAATGGGTAATGGGAGTAATGGGTAACGAGCAGTAGGAGTGGTCATTACTCCCATTACCCATTACTCAAATCACCCTATTGAAACAGCGGGTAGCCTTGCAGCCACTCGTTGACCTGGTGGCGCACGCCGGTGAGGCGGGTCGGGTCGGCGTGGTGCATGAGCGCCTCGTCGATAAGCTCTACAATGCGTGCCATGTCGGTTTCGACCAGGCCGCGGGTAGTTACGGCGGCCGAGCCAATCCGGATGCCGCTGGTCACGAACGGCGACTTATCGTCGAACGGCACCATGTTCTTGTTGATGGTGATGTCGGCCTGCACCAGGGTGTTTTCGGCAAGCTTACCAGTCAGGCCCTTTGAGCGCAGGTCAATCAGCATCAGATGGTTGTCGGTGCCACCCGAAATGATGTCGTAGCCGCGGTTCAGAAACTCCTTGGCTAGGGCCTGGGCGTTTTTCTGTACCTGGTGGGCGTAGCGGGTGTAATCGTCGCTCAAAGCTTCGCCAAAGGCGATGGCCTTGGCGGCAATAACGTGCTCGAGCGGGCCGCCCTGCGTGCCGGGAAACACGCCCGAGTCGAGCAGCGCCGACATGGGGCGGATGTCGCCCTTGGGCGTTTTCAAGCCGAAAGGGTTATCAAAGTCCTGGCCCAGCATGATGAGGCCGCCGCGGGGGCCGCGCAGGGTTTTGTGCGTGGTCGTGGTTACGATGTGGCAATGCTCAAACGGATTGTTCAGCAAACCCTTGGCGATGAGGCCGCTGGGGTGCGAAATATCGGCCAGCAGCAGGGCGCCCACTTCGTCGGCGGCGCGGCGCAGGGCGGCGTAGTTCCAGTCGCGCGAGTAGGCCGAGGCCCCGCAGATAATCATTTTGGGGCGTTCGCGGCGGGCGGTGTCCACCACTTTGTCCCAGTCGATGAGGCCGGTTTCTTTTTCTACACCGTAGAAAGAGGGCTGGTAAATCTTACCCGAAAAGTTGACTGGCGAGCCGTGCGTGAGGTGGCCGCCGTGGCTGAGGTCGAAGCCCAGGATTTTGTCGCCGGGGTTGAGGCAGGCCAGCATCACGGCCGCGTTGGCCTGCGCGCCGGAGTGGGGCTGCACGTTGGCCCAGGCCACGCCAAACAGCTCCTTCACGCGGTCGATGGCGAGTTGCTCTACCTGGTCAACTATTTCGCAGCCACCGTAGTAGCGCTTGCCGGGCAGGCCTTCGGCGTACTTGTTGGTGAGGACCGAGCCCTGCGCCGCCATCACCTGGTCGGAAACGTAGTTTTCGGAAGCAATGAGTTCCAGGCCGTGGGTTTGGCGCTGGCGCTCCTGCTCGATGAGGGCAAAAACGGTCGTGTCGCGCAAGGCGGCGGGGGCGAGGGTTGGGGCAGTGGCTTGCATGGCCCCAAAAGTACAACCGCGGATGAGGGGACGCGGGAAATGACAAGTAAGTAGTTTGAGTTACTTTCACCCGCAAGCCGGGTGGTCACCCACGTTTTGCGTAATTCGCAGCGATTGAGGTCATTTTAAAGCATCTTGCCCCATGCCTACACTTCTACAACGCGCCCGCACGCTTACTACCCTAGGTGCCCTGCTGCTGGCCGCCTGCTCCAAAGACAATGCGGTCCCAACGCCCCCTAGCAGCTGGCAGGTCGACGGGCAGGTGCTTCAATCAGAAAAAGTAACGGTAGAAGTTGGTACCCCCACCTACAACGCGAATACCATTACGATAAGCATCTGGCAGGATATCAGCACGGCTACCTCTACTGGTTCGGCCGTGGCGCTTACCCTGCGGGTGCCCAACCGGGTGGGCACCTACAGCCTGCCTAGCACTAACACGAATATAAGTGCCGGCTATTCCGATTACGTAAGTCCTGGGCAAGGCAGCAACCTTTATGAGGCCGTTAGTGGGTCCATCACCATTTCAGCTCTTACGAGCAACTCCGTTGCGGGCACCTTTTCTTTCGTGGGTGCCGAGCTGTTTAATAAGCAGCATACCAAGCGTATTACCGACGGCCAGTTTAGCAAAAGCTTTTAGCGGGCAAGCTTTGGCAGCAGTGGCTATGCTCACGCGGGTGCCTGTTGCATGTCTACGCAATGGGGTAGGGCTCATCGCAGTTCTCTACCAGATACAGCGCTCATCTATATGAGGCCAATGGCTCCGGCTCTCGCGACTACGTAGGCTTCAATTTTTGAGAGAAAATCAGCCCAGAAAAAAGCCCCGGCCATGTGGCACGGGGCAGTATTCTTGGCTTAACAGCGCCTAGGTTAGGCGTAGCTGCCTTTGCCGTTGTCGGGCTTGTTGTGGCCGCGGTTGGGGTGCGTAACGCCCGCGTCTTCGGCTTCTTCGGCGAGGCGCTCTTCGGTGGCCTCGTCTAGGTCACTGGCAGGCAGCGCATCAGCTTTAGGCTGCTCGGGCATACCGGGCTGGTTTTTGTCGGTCTGCGACTCTTGATTTTGCTCAGTGTGGTGGGTAGCCATCGGAAAAGGAAGTAAGAGAAGTAAAAACGACGCGCCGAGCGGCCGACGCTAGCGGTTCGGGTGCGTTTGGGGCGCGTCCTGGGCTTCTTCGCGCAGGCGTTTGTCGGTTTTTTCGTCGCGCTCTACGTCGTTGTCTTCGCCGGTGCCGGCGGCTTGCTTAGCTACGTTGGGGCCACCCTGGTGCGATTCGCCCTGCTTGCTCGATTTGTGGTCTGCCATGATTGAGAAGTGGTTAATTGTTAGTTGGTAGTGATTAGTTTTTAGTTGGTAGTGCTTAGTTGTTGGTGAATAAACTATCCACTAACAACTAAGCACTACTAACTAAGAACTGCTTAAAAGCCTTGGTCGATGGCCGAATCCTGGGCGTTGGGGTCAGTCAGCTCAGCGTTAGTATCGGTGCCGGTAATGGGTTTGAGTGCTTTGGGGGCCATTTGGCCCATGCCTACGTGCGAGTCGGCGTCCTCCATTTCGTCGGGGCCGGGGCGCATATCGTCGGCGTCGAGCTCATCGACGGGGCCGCGGTGGGGGCGCTGGCCATTTTCGTCGCGCTCGTCGTCGGGGCTGGGCAGGTCTTGGTTGCGGCGCTGGTCGGCGCCTTCGTCGGCAGTGCGCATGTTGTCGCCGGGCTGCTGGTCGTTGGGCGAGTCAGTGCGGGCATTCATGGCCACGGCCGTGATGCCTTCGCTGCTATCAGTGCCGAAGCCTTCCTTGCCATCGCGGTTGCCAAAGCCCCCGCGGGCCGCTTCATTTTTGGGTGGGTCAGCATTCGGAATGCGCAGGCCAGCCGCAAATTCTTCTTCGGTAGTGTCGTCGTTGATGACGCGGATGGGGCGGTTGTTGGGATCGACAGACATAGAACGGGGAGCTTAGCAAATTGGTAGGGGAGTTTACTTGCGTTTGGGCGTTTGGGTTGTTGGCCTGTACCGTGGACCCTGCGGGTCCGCGAGTGAGTAGACTGGCTAACAGGGCTTGGCCGAGCCTATGGTTCCCTGCCCGCTTGCAGACTCGCAGCGTCCGCGCTACAGCAGCCCTACCTTTGCCCCATGCCCGAAGCCGCTGCCCTCACCCTTGTGCCCACGCCCATCGGCAACCTCGAAGACATCACGCTGCGGGCCATCCGCACGCTGCAAGAGGCCGACCTCATCCTCTGCGAAGACACCCGCACTAGCGGCCGCCTCTTGCAGCACTTGGAGATTAAAAAGCCGCTGCAAGCCTACCACCTGCACAATGAGCACCAGGTAGTGCCTCGCCTGCTCGAGCGCTTGGCCAAGGGCGAGCGCATGGCCCTTGTCAGCGACGCGGGCACGCCGGGCATCTCCGACCCCGGCTTTTTGCTGGTGCGCGAGTGCCTAGCCGCCGGCCTGCGCGTGGAGTGCCTGCCCGGCCCCACGGCCTTTGTACCGGCCCTGCTCAAGTCGGGCTTTGGGGCCGAGCGGTTTTCCTTCGAAGGGTTTTTGCCCGCCAAAAAAGGCCGCCAAACCCGCCTGCGCGAACTAGCGCGGGAGACGCGCACGTTGATATTCTACGAGTCGCCGCACCGCATCGTGAAAACCCTCACGCAACTGGCCGAGGTTTTTGGCCCCGAGCGCCCGGCCTCCGTCAGCCGCGAGCTGACCAAGCTTTTTGAAGAAACCCTCACCGCGCCGCTCGGCGAGCTGGCCGCCACGCTGGCCGCCCGCCCCACCATTAAGGGCGAAATAGTGCTGGTGGTGGAGGGCATAAAACTGGAAAAAACCGAACGCCGCAACAAATACGATGACGCTGACGACGCAACCGATGACTCCAACGACGACGACGCAGCCGATGCCCCCGACGACCTCGACCCTGCCGACGCCGACTAGCGCCCTAGGTCGGCTTTGGCAGTCGCCACCGCTGCTGGCGCTGCTGGGCGCGGCGCTGCTGTGGGCAGGCTGGCCCACGCACCCCGCACCGTTCACGCTGCTGCTGTTCGTGGGCTTCGTGCCCTACCTGCGCCTCGAGCAGGTGCTGACGGCGCAGGGCGCCCGGCGCGGGCGGGTGTTTGCCATGTCGTACCTATTCTTGGTGCTTTGGAACGCCTTTACCACGTGGTGGGTGAGCTACAGCACCCTAGGCGGCGGCATTGCGGCCGTGGTGCTCAACGCGGCGCTCATGTGCCTGCCGCTCATGGCGTTTCGGCGCACTAAAGAGCGCCTAGGGGCGAAAATGGGCTACTTTTCGCTGCCCATCTACTGGATAGCCTTCGAGCAGCTGCACCTGCACTGGGACCTTACCTGGCCCTGGCTCACGCTTGGCAACGGCTTTGCCAGCGTGCCCAGCTGGGTGCAGTGGTATGAGTACACCGGCTTTTTGGGCGGCTCGGTGTGGCTGTGGGGCGTCAATATTCTGATATTCTGGGCGTGGGCGGGCCGGCGGCGCCTACCCTACTGGACTAATAGCTGGCCGGCGCTGGCCATCGGCTTACCCCTGATATTCTCGTTCGGCCTCGGCCGCAGCTACCAGGAAAAGGGCCCCGAGGCCGAAGTGCTCGTCATTCAGCCCAACATCGACCCTTACGAAGAGAAATTCCCCGGTACGGCCCGCTTCATTACCTTCGAAGAGCAGCTCAAACGCTTGCTCGACCGCACCGAGCAGAACATTGCGCCCCAAACGCGCCTCGTGCTCTGGCCCGAAACCACGCTCGACGAAACGTACTTCGAAACCACCTTCGACCGCGAGGCCAAGGTGCAGCACATTCGGCAGGTGCTGCTGGCCCGCCACCCCGGCCTGAGCTTGCTCACGGGCATCACGAGTGTCGTGCGCTACCCTGATAAGGAACACGCCACCGTCACGGCCCGCCACCGCGACGACCTAGGGTACTACGACGTGTTTAACACAGCCGCCTTCTTCCCCGATGCCAGCGCGCCGGCCCAGTTTTACCACAAGTCGCGGCTGGTGCCGGGGGTAGAAAAAATCCCGCCCGTGCTCACCGGCTTGCTCAATAATATTGACCTAGGGGGGGTGGCCGGCTCCTACGGCTCGCAGGAGCAGCGTACCGTGTTTGCCTCGCCTGGCACGCCCGCGCTCCGGGTCGGACCCATCATCTGCTACGAAAGTATTTACGGCGATTTCATCAATCAATACGCTCACAACGGCGCCACGCTGCTCGGCATCATCACCAATGATGGCTGGTGGAGCGACTCGCCCGGTCACGAGCAGCACCTCGTGTATGGCGCCCTGCGCGCCATCGAAACCCGCCGCGACGTAGCCCGCTCAGCCAATACCGGCATCTCCGGCTTCGTAAATCAGCACGGCGAAATAACGCAGCGCACCGGCTGGTGGGTGGGCGCCGCCGCCCGCAGTGTGGTGCACCTCAATGACGAGCAGACCTTTTACGTGCGCTACGGCGAGCTCATCGGGCGCGGTGCGCAACTGCTGGCCGGGCTGCTGGTGCTGGGCGCAGTAGCCGGGCCGCTAGTGCGGAAAAAATAGCGCGAAGTTTCGCAAAGTCGGGGCGCGAAGTTTAACAAAGCCGCGCCGAACCGGCTTTGCAAGACTTCGCGCCCAACTTTGCGAAACTTCGCGCTATTCATTTTTAAACGCCATGACCCCCGACCTCCTCCAACTTTCGCAGTCCGTTGCCACGCTTTGCCGCCAGGCCGGCGCCTTCATCCGCGAGCAAGTAACGCAGTTCGACCAGTCAAAAATTGTGACTAAAGGCCTGCACGACCTCGTTTCCTACGTCGATAAAGAGTCGGAAAAAATGCTGGTCGAGGGCCTGCAAAAGCTCTTCCCCGAAGCCGGCTTCGTGACCGAAGAAGGTACCGTGGCCAACGACGACGAGAGCGTGGAATACCGCTGGATAATCGACCCGCTTGACGGCACCACCAACTTCATCCACGGCCTGCCGTGCTTCGCCGTGAGCGTGGCCCTGGCGCGTGGCGTGGTGCCCGTCCTAGGTGTCGTTTATGAGGTGAGCCGCGACGAGTGCTTCCGCGGGGCCGAGGGCCAGGGCGCGTTCCTCAACGACAAGCCCATCCGGGTGAGCGCCGCCGCCAGCACCGAGGATACGCTGATTGCCACCGGGTTGCCGTTCTACAAATTCACCCACATGGATGCCTACATGGCCATCCTCACCGAGTACGCGCAGCACTCGCGCGGCATTCGGCGCTGGGGCTCGGCGGCCACCGACTTGGCCTACGTGGCCTGCGGGCGCTTCGACAGCTACTTTGAGTTCAACATCAACGCCTACGACGTGGCGGCCGGCATCCTGCTGGTGCGCGAGGCCGGCGGCCGCGTCACGCAGTGGCTCAAAGACGGCGACCCCGTATTCAGCCGCGAAACGCTGGCCACGAATGGCCTGGTACACGACCAGATGCAGGCCGTGATGAAGCAGCATTGGCAGGAAGGTTTTCAGCTGTAGCTTGGGGCGCACTTATTCCGCGCCCTATGAAAATGCTGCTGACCCTGGGGCTAGCCACGCTGCTGGCTAGCCCTGCTTTCGCCCAGACCCAGCTCACCGGCGATATTGCCGGTATGGGTACCCGCACGGCCGAATATCGCTATACGCGCCAAGGCAAAGACTACACCGATACCCTTCGGCTGGTGAATGGCCACTTTGCGCAGGCTATCTCAGCAACCGATGACGGCATGGGTACCCTACTATTTCGCATGCCGGGGGGGAGCTTGGAATTTATACGGTTCTGGGTCGAGCCAGGGACAGTGCACCTACAAGGCACCTTAGAGCAGCTACGCAAGCTGGAGGCTACTGGTACGCCCGAAAATAAGGTGCTAAGCGAGTACAATCGCACTGTGCAGTGGAAAGACTATGGCACTCCGCTCAAGTCCGAAGCTGATTACCGAGCTTTAGAAGCCAAACAAGCCCAGGATACCCGCCAGTTTATTAAGGCGCATCCGGCTGCCCGCACTAGCGCATTTCAGCTCTATGAGCAAACGCGGAGCCAGCCTGCCTACCCGGTGGCCGAGTATGAAAAGCTGCTGCAGGGCCTCAAGCCTGCAGTGCGCCAAAGCTGGTTTGGGCAGTTGGCGGCCAAGCGCCTCGTCATTCTGCGCAACCAGCCCACGCTAGGCAAGCCAGTGGCTAACTTCAGCCTGGCTGACACGGCTGGCACGCAGCACTCGCTAGCCACTTATCGCGGCAAGTACGTGCTGCTCGATTTCTGGGGGCACTGGTGCAGCCCCTGCGTCCGGGCCATGCCTAAGGTAAACGCGCTGCATCAGCAATACGCCAACAAGTTGGCTATCATTGGAATTGCGATGGAAAGCGCCACTGATGCTCCGCTATGGAAAAAGGCCATCCGTAAGTACGCCGTGCCGGGCCTGCAGCTATCGGAGCTACAATCCGATGAGGGCCCCGTTATCACTGGGTACAACATTAATGCTTACCCTACCTACCTGCTACTCGACCCCCAGGGCAAGCTAGTGGCGCGCACCAATGACGTAGACGAAATCACGAAGAAGCTGGCGACCCTAGGCAGTTTGTAAGCACGCAGGGCTCAGGCAAACTTTTCGCCTACCCGCGCCGTTTTGCTTTCGTTATGAATATGCAATTGCTTATCATTATGGCCCTGTGCGCCGCCGCCGCCTTCTACCTAGGGCGGCGCGTGTGGCTGACCTTTGCCACCAAAGAGGCCGGCTGCGCCAAGGGCTGCGGCGGGGCCTGCGGCGCGGCGCTCGATGTCGATGCTCTGCAGCGCACCATCGAGGCGCGCACGGCTGGGCGCTAGCGCGGCGGCTAAAAACTTAAACCTCGACCATAACCTACTTCCGCCCTGGCTCCGTATAGCCGGGGCGGCCTGCTTTCGGCCCTTTCCCCAACACCACCAGAAAATACCTATCGCCATGCAGGACAAAGAAGAAATGACTTCGCTCACAACCGTCGAGAAGAAGCTCAAAAGCCAGGGCTACACCCACGATTTTAACGTGCAGGACGGCCGCCTGACAACCATGGACAACGATAGCGCCCGCACCTTCAACCCCGAGGAAACCACTATCGTGGACTATTTCCGTTTTGAGGGCGAAAGCAACCCCGACGATATGGCCATTCTCTACGCCATTGAAACGGCCGATGGTACCAAAGGCACCATTTCGTCGGCCTACGGCGTGTATGCTAATGAGGACGTGGACCAGTTCATTTTGAAAGTAGAATCGCTGGGCAAAAACCTGGTGAAGGGCACTAAATAGCGTCGAGCTAAGGCCTACCGACTAACCTCCTTGCCCTTGGGCGGGGAGGTTTTTTTTGTGGCTAGCAACAACGGCTTTGCCCACCTAGGTGGTTGAGCTATGGGGCGGGCGGCGCAACCTTCGGCCGGGGCGTGCGTGCTAAAGGTGCTGTTTCTCACCTTTCTACCCACCCCGCTATGCTGCCTCACCACCCGCTGCAAACCCCCGCCGACCTCGACCCGCTGCTGGCCGCCATCGGCGAAGCCCGCGTGGTGCTGCTGGGCGAAGCTTCGCACGGCACCCACGAGTATTACACCTGGCGCACGGCGCTCTCCAAGCGCCTGATTCAGGAGAAAGGCTTCCATTTTATCGCCGTGGAGGGCGACTGGCCCGCCTGCTTCGAAGTAAACACGGCCATCAAGCAGGGGCAGCCGCTGGCCGGGGGCTCGGCAGCCGGGCTGCTGGGGGCGTTCAGCCGCTGGCCCGCCTGGATGTGGCGCAACCAAGAAACCGCAGCCCTGGTGGAGTGGCTACACTTGCTCAACGCGTGCCGCATGCCAACCGATAAAATTGGCTTCTATGGTCTCGATGTGTACAGCCTCTGGGAGTCGCTGCAGGAGGTGCTGCGCTACGTGGAGCAGCAGGGCGATGGGGCCGTGGCCGCGGCGCACCGCGCCTTCGAGTGCTTCGAGCCCTACAGCGACGACCCGCAGGCATACGCCCGCGCCATCGCCTTTGTCTCGAAAGACTGCGAAGCGGAAGTGACCCGCCTGCTCGCCGACCTGCGCCAACGGGTAAGCCAGCACCCGCGCACCGCTGGCCTGCCCCTGCGCGAAACGGACTTTGCCGCCGAGCAAAACGGCCTGGTGGCCGTGAACGCCGAGCGCTACTACCGCGCTCTGCTGCAAGGCGCCGCCGCCGCCTGGAACGTGCGCGACCACCACATGATGGAAACCCTGCAGCGCCTGCTCGACCTGTACGGCCCCGGCAGCAAGGCCATTGTGTGGGCCCACAATACCCACATCGGCGATGCGCGCTACACCAGCCTGTGCCGCGAGGGCGAGGTGAACCTAGGCCAGCTGGCCCGCGAGCGGCTGGGCCGCGAGAATGTGTTTGCCGTGGGCTTCGGCTCGCACCAGGGCAGCGTGCTGGCCGGCCGCCACTGCAACGATGCGCCCCGCCCCGTGGCCGTGTCCGAAGCCCCCGCCGGCACCTGGGAAAACCGACTCCACACCGACCTAGGCGGCAAAAACGGCCTGCTGCTATCGAGCGAGCTGCGCGGCCAGCCCGGCCTCGACCAGCCCGTCGGCCACCGCGCCATCGGCGTGGTCTACCGCCCCGAGGCCGAGCACGGCAACTACGTGCCCAGCATCATCCCCGACCGCTACGACGCCTTCCTCCACCTAGACCAAACATCGCAGATTCAACTGATTTAACGGATTGCGCAGATACGCCCGCCTGCGGCGCGCTGACTAAGCGAACGCAAGGTGGCTTTCAGCCTACCCTCAAAAGAGCTGGCGAAGCCACTCCTGCGTTCGCAGCGGTTGCATAGTCAGCCCGCCGCAGGCGGGCGTATCTGCGCAATCCGTTAAATCAGTTGAATCTGCGATTTTAGCCCCACACTTTGGTGCCCTCGGTGCAGTTGCGGCACATCTCGATTTGGTCGCGGCCTTTTAGTAAGGCTTGGCGGAAGCCCTGGTATTTTTTCCCATGCCATAAAGCGCTAAAGCTCTCGTGCTGGCTATCGCCTAGGCGGTATTCGGCGTCTTTGTCAAAGCAGCAGGGCACCACTTTGCCGTCCCAGGTGACTACGCAGGAGTGCCACATTTTCCAGCAGCCGTTCACGAGCTTGTTTTTCAGGCTGAACGTGCCGTTGCCGTTGTTCTGGTAGCGCGAGTAGTAGTCGATAGTTGGGATGAGCGGCGAACCCTGCTGGTAGTCGTAAATCTGGGCGGTCTTAAACCACACGTCGTCCACACCTAGGGCGTCGGCCAGGGCTTTGGCGTCCTCTATCTGATGCTCATTGGGGCGCACCACCAGGAACTGGAAGATGATGCGCGGTGTGCTGCTCTTTAGCTGCTTGCGCCACTTTACTACGTTGCGGGTGCCAGCGAGCACTTTTTCCAGCTTGCCACCCACGCGGTACTGCTGGTACACCTCCTGCGTGGTACCGTCGAGCGAGATGATGAGGCGGTCCAGGCCGCTTTCCACCGTGCGGCGGGCGTTGTCGTCGTTGAGGAAATGCGCGTTGGTGCTGGTGGCGGTGTACAGGCCTTTCTGGCTGGCGTACTCCACTAGGTCCAGAAACTCGGGGTGCAGGTAGGGCTCGCCCTGAAAATAAAAAATGAGGTACCACAGCCGGCTCGCCACCTCGTCCATCGTCTGCCGAAACAGCTCGGCCGGCAGCATGCCCGTGGGCCGCGTAAAGGAGCGCAGGCCGCTCGGACACTCGGGGCAGCGCAGGTTGCAGCTGGTAGTGGGCTCAAACGACATGGCCACCGGCAGCCCCCAGGCGCGGGCGCGCCCCGTGAGGCGGCTCACCACGTAGCTGGCCACCACTTGCAGGCCGTTGGCCACGCGGCGGGGCGTGGCCTTGCGCATAAACGAGCGGGCATCGCGGAGGGAGGAGGAGCGCATCACGAGCGTAAAGGTCGGTAAGCCGCGGCAAGGCGCGAATGTTTTGCGGCCCTAGGCCACCGCGCCGCATAAAAAAGCCGGAATGCAAGCGGCTGCATTCCGGCTTCCCTAGGTGGGCGGGAGGCTTACTTGAGCCCCCCCGCGCTGCCCAACTGCGTAATGGCCGCGCTGTAAGTACTGGCTTTGCCAAACGACTGATTGATTTCATCCACGGCCGCCCGGCTGCTCATGCGCTTGGGTTTGGGATTGAGGATGGTGCCGTCTTCGCCAATGAGCAGGTAGGTAGGCACTTCCTGCAAGCTGTAGGCCCGGGCCGTGGCCGAGGTGTAGCCGCCCGCCGCCCGCATGTGCACGCCGGGCAGCTTCTTCACCATCACGAGCTGCTTCCAGGGTAGCTCCGCATCGTCGAGGGCCACGTTTACGAAGACGATGTTCTTGCCCTCAAAGCGCTTGGCTAGGTCCTGGGCATAGGCCAAGTCGCGTAGACACAGGCCGTTAGTTGTTTTCCAAAAGTTGAGGTACACGAGCTTACCCTGAAAACTGCTCAGGCTGGTGGTGTCGCCCTTGGCCGTTACGAGGCGGAAGTCCGGGGCCGGCGCCCCAATGGCCAAGGCCCGGTGGCTGTTGAAGTCGGTTTCCAGCGTGGACAAAAACCGGTGCTTGGTATCGAGGTTGCGGAAGTCAGCCAGCATGGCTTCCGACTGCCGGATGTGCCCAAAGCGAAACGACTCCTGCAAAATGCGCCCTAGGGTAATCAGCTTGGGCACGCCCTGAAAGCGCTTGCTGGCCAGCGCGTAGCAGAAAGGATAAAAATCGGGGTCGGTGCGCAGGTGCTTTTGCTGGGCGGCCGTGTGGTGCACAAAGTTTAAGAGAAACTCCTGAAACTGCTCGTTCTGGCCCGCCGTGGGGTCATTATAGAGCAGGGGATTGCGCAGGAAGTCGTAGTAAGTAGGCGTCATGGTCAGGCGCCCTTCGGTGCTCACCACCTGCTCGCGCAGGTCCTGAAAGGTCAGGCGGTCGTTGGCATTCGAATAAGTTATCTCCGCCTTGGCATAGTTATAAAATTCAATGGTAAAGCCCTGCTTGGCAGCGCGGTCTTCCAGGAAGTTTTGCTCGTGTTTGAGGCGGTATTCGATAAAGGAAATAAAGGGCGCTTCGTAAAGCTGAACGTTGTCGGGGAGCACCTGAAAACCGTCGTTGGACACGAACTGGTCATCAAATTCGGCGAGGTAGGTATTGGCGTTGGCCATCTGCTGGCGGTGGCGCTGCTCATCGGTTAGGTTGCCGCCGTTGCGGAGCTTGGTGCCAAAGCCGGTGGGTACATCGTTGGGCTTAAACTTCACCGTGCTCGCCATATCAGACCCTTTAAAATGCACATCGAGGTCGGTGCCGGGGTCTAAGTACAGGTCAGCAACATCATCGCCGTACACTAAATCTGCTTTAGTAGAAGTAGTTACGGATACTATCAGCTTAAAATCTCCTTTTTCATCGACGCGGGCGAAGCTGATGCGCTCTTTAGCGTCAAAAGGGTTGTC
The DNA here is from genome assembly GCF_042681145.1 of Hymenobacter bucti. Lineage (NCBI taxonomy): Bacteria > Pseudomonadati > Bacteroidota > Cytophagia > Cytophagales > Hymenobacteraceae > Hymenobacter > Hymenobacter bucti. The sequence continues at coordinate 666,196 of NZ_JBHUFD010000005.1, read as the reverse complement.
GCGGATGGATACCGCGACGGTATCCTGTACCGGATTGCTGATGTGTCCGATAATAATAGCTTTGCCAGCCGGGACCGGGGCCTGGGCTGCCGAGGTGGCGCCGCAGGCCAGAACCAACCCCGTAGCCCACGTAAAAATAGAGATAAATTTTAGGTTCATAGCGCGCTAATTAGGCCGGCGTCAAAGTTGACCAACCCCCTAAAAGAATAATGTAGTTAGCAAACCGATTTCGCGGGAAAAGTCAATTTCCGGTTCGAAGATAGCGGATGGCGGCCACTTAACTACAAGCGCTACGAATAATACTAGACTGGGTTGCGCAAAAAAAGCGCAACCCAGTCCGCTATCTTACCCAAAAAGGCCATTCAAAACTTCATCTAAACGGCCCACGGCCTGCACACGCATGTTTGTGCCGGAATGTTCGCCTAGGTTACGGCCATTGAATTGTGACACATACATCTCCTTAAAACCCAATTTTTCGGCTTCCGCGAGGCGTTGGTCAAGGCGGGGCACAGCGCGCATCTCGCCGCTCAGACCAACCTCGGCAGCCAGGCACACATCGCCCGGAATTGGCAAATCATTGAGCGAAGAAACCACCGCGGCGCACACGGCCGCATCAAGGGCGGGGTCGTCAAGGCGCAGGCCGCCCGCAATGTTCAGGAACACGTCGTGCTGCCCTAGGCGCAGGCCGGCGCGCTTCTCCAGCACGGCCAGCAGCATTTGCAGGCGCTTGGCATCGAAGCCCGTAGCCGAGCGCTGCGGCGTGCCGTAGGTGGCGGGCGTCACGAGGGCCTGCACCTCCACCAGCAGCGGGCGGTTGCCCTCCAGCGTGGCCCCGATGGCCATGCCGCTCAGGCTTTCGGCCCGCTGCGAAAGCAGGATTTCGGACGGGTTACTCACCTGCCGCAAGCCGGTGCCTTGCATCTCGTAAATACCTAGCTCTGAGGTAGAGCCGAAGCGGTTTTTGATGGTGCGCAAGATGCGGTAGCTCAGGTGGCGGTCGCCCTCAAACTGGAGCACGGTATCGACCATGTGCTCCAGAATTTTGGGGCCCGCGATGCTGCCGTCCTTCGTGATGTGGCCGATGAGTAGCACTGGCGTACCAGTCTCCTTGGCAAATTTTAGAAACTCGGCGGTGCACTCCCGCACCTGGCTCACAGAGCCCGCGCCGCTTTCCACCAGCGTCGAGTGCATGGTCTGGATGGAATCGATGACGAGTAGGTTGGGCTCGACCTGGTCAATCTGCCGGAAAATGTTCTGGGTGTTCGTCTCCGTCAGAATGTAGCAGCCGGGGTGCTGGCCGTCGGCCAGGCGCTCGGCGCGCATTTTTATTTGGGCCTCGCTTTCCTCACCACTCACGTACAGAATGCGCAGCTGCTTCATCATCAGCGTAATCTGAAGCATGAGCGTGCTTTTGCCAATGCCCGGCTCGCCGCCGATGAGTACGATGGAACCCGGCACGAGGCCGCCGCCGAGCACCCGGTTCAGCTCGGCGTCGGGCGTGATGATGCGGGGTTCTTCCTCATGCCGGATGTCGGCCAGGGGGCGCGACTTGGCGGCTTTGGTCGTGTTGCCGCCGGGCACGGTGCTGGCGGGTTTCCACTGGCCGGTGGTGGTGGCGACAGTTTCCTTCTGGATTACTTCTTCCACGTAGGTGTTCCACTCGCCGCACGAGGGGCAGCGCCCTATCCACTTGGCCGACTGCGCGCCGCAGCTCTGGCAGAAATAAACGGTTCTTGCTTTGGCCATTTTGCTAAAATTATTCGCAAGGATAAGGCTGAAAACAGCGAAAAAGTTGCGCTGAAGCAATAGCGTCTTGGTTCTCTAAAAATGAGTTAGGCTGGCCCTAGGGCGGTATCCGGGCAAATGCCTGTGCAAAGCACGCAGTAGCCAAGATGCCGCCCTAGGGTCAGCCTAACTCATTTTTGCTTTCTAAAGCTAGCTAGCAGAAGGTGCTAGCCTTTCTTCTTCCCGCCGCCCGTGTAGGCCACGCGATAAATCACGCCGTTGTCGTCGTCGCCCATCAGCAGCGAGCCGTCGGGGGCCTGCACCAGGCCGCAGGGGCGGCCAAATTCCGACTTGTCGTTATCGACCAAAAAGCCGGTGATGAAGTCCTCAAACTTTTCGGGCTGGCCCTGAGCGTTGAAATGCACGCGCACCAGCTTGTAGCCGCTGGGCTGGGCCCGGTTCCAGGAGCCGTGCATGGTCACGAAGGCATCGTTCTGGTATTCCTTCGGGAACTGCGTGGCTTTGTTAAATACCAGCCCTAGGGGCGCCGAGTGGGCTTTGTAGAGTAACAGTGGGCGCTGGTTTTTGGCGTCGAAGGCCTCGTAGCTTTCGCCGCTTTTGGGCTTGTTGGCGGGGTAGTGCTGGCCGTCGGCGATGATGGAGGGCCAGCCGTAGCCGGCGCCGGGCTTTATCTGGTTGAGCTCCTCCTGCTGGGTCTCGTCGCCGAGCCAGTCGATGCCGTGGTCCATGCCAAACAGCTCTTTGGTGGCGGGGTGCCAGTCGAAGCCGATGGTATTGCGCAGGCCGTGGGCCACCACCTGGCGGCCCGAGCCATCGGTATTGAGTTGGATGAGGGTGGCATTCTCGGGATTGTCCTCGTCGCAGGCATTGCAGGTGCTGCCCACCGAGAGGTAGAGCTTGCCGTCGGGCCCGAAGCGCAGCGTGCGGTTAGCGTGCTGGCCGGCGTCGGGCAGGTCGTGGTACAGCTCCTTGAGCGCGCCTAGGTTGCCGTCGGGCTGCACCTCGGCCACGTACACCTCCCGGATAGCGCTGATGTAAAGCTTGTTGCCTTGCAGGGCTACGCCGTGCAGGTGCGGCTTTTGGGCTACCTGGCGCATTACTTCGGCCTTGCCGTCGTGGTTGGCATCGCGCACCAACGTGATGGTGCCCTTCACACGGTTGCTCACGTAGAGGTCGCCGTTGGGCATCACGGCCAGCATGCGGGGCATGTCGAGGCCTTCGGCAAACTTGGTGATGGTGAAGCCGGCGGGCACCTTGAGGGCGGCCACGCGGGCGTCGGTAGCGGGCAGCTTGTTGGGTAGGTAGATGTTGCCCGTCATTTGGAAGGGCGTGGCGGGCGGCGGCACGTTTTGGGCGGCGGCCGTGCCGATGGTGAACAGGGCCGCGGGTAGCAGGCGGAGTAGGAGGGACATAGCAGTGGGTTGATTAGCTGGCCGTTCAACTGCTATTAAACCGGTAGGGTTGCGCCAGGGCTAGTGGGTGCCCGCGGGCGTCAGCTGGTTATAGGTGCTCAGCAGCGCTGGCACATCTTCGTAGCGGTGGCCCGCGGCCCCCGCCCGAATGGCCGCCGCCAGGTCGGGCGCATCGGCTAGGTAATCAGCCAGAAAGGGGGCAAACTGCTTGCCGTCGGGTACCGGCGCCATCGTCTTTTCGCCGGGGCGGCGCAAGTACCAGGCGTGGTTGTATTTAGCGCTGAAGGCACCCGTCCACAGCAGCCCGCCGCCCCCGCCGGGCACCGGCAGTGGAATGGGCACGCCCTTCTTGGGCGTGGCCACGTCGAATACTTCGACTCTGGGGCCGGTGGCCAGGCGCAGGGCCAGGCCGTGGGCGGCTGCCTTGGCCACCCGCACGGGCTCGTAATAGTGGCCATCGAGGCGGACCCATTGCAACTGCTCGCTGGTAATGAAAACCGGCTTGGGGCGGGGCATGGCCAGCGGATTGCGCCAGGTAAATTCGATGCCCGTGCCGCGCTCGCTCACGTTGGTGATGAACACGTGCAGCTGCTGGCCGCCTACGGTGCCCAACCGGCTAACTGGCCGGTAGTAGGCCGCATTGGCCGGCTGCAGGGTATCGGTGGCTAGGTTGCGGGGCTCGGCGGTTTGGGCCGCTGCTCGGCTAGCGCCCCCGAGCAGTGCGCCGCCAGTTAGTAGGGATAGTAGTAACGAACGCACGAAGGACATTTAGATAAAAGACTCGTTCCTAAATTAAAAGGCTCGTTAAAAACCGTCATGCTCATCTGGCGGTCACGCAGTGAAGTACAACGGTTTTTAACGAGCCTTTTTTTAGGAAAAAGCCAAAGGTTTATTCCTTCACCACGCGCTGGGTAAATGTCTTGCCGAGGCCCCGCACCGTGAGCAGGTACACGCCGGCCGGCTGGTCGAGCACCAGCGGGTGTGCTTGCCCGCCGGGCATTACCAAGCTACGCAGCTGCCGGCCCGCGAGGTCGTGGAGCGTCACGGTGTAGTCGCCCAGCGGCACGGTAGTCAGGTCGAGGGTGACGGTGGCCGTGGTGGCCGGCGAGGGGTAGAGCGCTGGGCTGGCGGCTGGCCCGGCCAGCGCGACAGTGCGCACCGGGGAGTAGGTGCCCGTGCCATCTGTATCTACCTGGCGCAGGCGATAATAGCTGGTGCCGCCGGCGGGCAGCGGCTGCGCATCAAGGAAGGAGTAGGTGTGGGTGGCGGTGGTGCTGCCCTGCCCCGCTACCCGGCCGATGCTGGCAAACTGCTGGCCATCGAACGAGCGCTCTACCGAGAAATACGCGTTGTTGGCTTCCGATGCGGTGGCCCAGCTGAGCGCGGCATCCGCCCCGCGGGCCACGGCCGAAAAGCTGGTGAGCACCACGGGCAGGGGGACTACGGCAAAGGTGCTAACCTTGTTGATGCCGCATTCTGAGGTGCCAAACTCGGGCAGGTAGGCGGTGGCCGTAATATTATCGCCCACGCTGATGGCGTGCGCCGGGTTGGTGATGAGGCCATCAAAATTGCCGGTGGCCCCAACCGTTACGGAGCCGATGTAATACTGGGCTTCGCCGTGCGCTACCGTCAGGGCATCACCCAGGAAGGTAGGGCCATCCTGGTTGGTGTCGGCATTGTTGGCGCTGTATATCTCGACCGTAGCGCCCGCAAATTTGCCGAGGCTCAATAGCGTGCCCACGTAGCCTTTTACCTGAATCGTATTGGTGCCGGGTAGCTTGGTGATGCTGGTGATGATGGGGTAGTCGATGCCGCCGTCGCCCTGCCGGTAGGGCGGAATAGAAGTTAGCAGGGTGCCTAGGATGTTGAGCAAGCCATCGTTGGCCGTCACGCCGTCGCCCTGGCCGTAGTTGACATCACCGCCAACGTAGCCATTAGGGCCCGTAAAGTCGATGGACAGCAGGCCCTGGCCGCCGGTGGTACCGTTGCCATTCTCATAAATAGAGTTTTGGCTAACGCGCACTTTTTTCTGCCCGTAGTTGATGACCACGCCCGACGACTGGTTTTTGGCAATGACGTTGAGCGTAATCAGGTCGGTGTTGGTGCTATTGACCGAGTTGGTGCGCGCCAGGTAGTGAATGCCCGAGCCTTCGAGCCGGGTGGCGAAGCCGCTGGTGCCGTTGGCCGTAATCGTGTTGTTGCGGATAATGTTATCGCTCACGCTGCCGATTTCGAGCTGAATACCGCTGCTGTTGCCCAGCGCAATCAAGTTGCCTTCAATGAGAAGCGGCCCCGACACCCCGTTGTCGCCCACCGTAATGTTGTCGCCCCCCGCCACCAACTGGCCGTTCTGCAAAAACTCGTTATCAAGGATAGCAACCCCGGTCGTGCCCGCGCCGGCCGAGTAGTTCAGGCCCGAATTGCCAGCGTAGCCAATCAGGTTGTTGCGCACCGTTCCGGTCGGTGCAGACAGCACTAAAATGGTGTTGCCCGTAGCCGTGGTGCTAGGGATGGCTACCGCAGTGGCGTTGATACCTAGGGTGTTGCCCTCCAGAAGAAACCCTTTGCCACCAAGCTGCACGTTCGTGTACGAGCCGTGCGCTGCCAGGCCCCGAACAGCCGACGAGTCGCCGCTGAGGGTAAGCATTACCGCGGTTGTGGCGGTGTTTCTGGGCATCGACAGCTCTACCTCGGGGCCGTTTATTTTGTCTAGGGCTAGGTCGCTGGTGCCCACCGCGCCACCCGTGCCGAGCAGGGCCGTATTCGTGTTGCCCACGTTCTCAGTCTGGGTGGTGCCGTCGAGCACCGTGGCCGCATCCGTGACGGTGGCCAGCACTGCCGACAGGTTCAGCAGGGCCAGGGTACTATTCGTAGCGCCCGTCAGCTGCTTAACGAGGCCGACCCGCAGCCCCGGGTGAGCCAGCCCGTCCGAAATCATGAAGAGCGATGTTTCGCGGCGCGGTGCCTGGCCTACCTGCCGCAAGGCAGCATTGCCAGTCAGGGCGTTAGCATTCAGCAGGAACTGCCGCAGCGAGCCCTGGCCACTATCATTGTCGTTGGTGATAACGTCGAAGTTGAAGCCAAAGTCTACCCCCGTCACGGCACCCGCAGTCATTACGCGGGCCTGGCTTTGGGCTATGATGGCGCTTATTTTGGCAGTAGTGTTGGTTCCCACATCTGCTCGGTCGGGCGCTTCACCACCCACCCGGTTCACGTCCCCGACGCCGTTGCTCACCACAAAAGTTTGCACGGGCAGCAGCCCGGCAACCGTGCCCGGGCGCGTCGAGCGCACCGTGTTGTTTACCACCCGCACGATGTAATTCGTGTTATTCGCCAGGCCAGTAAAGCTATAATTGCCAGTGGTATTGGTAGTAGTGCTTCTTAGATAAGCAGAGTTATTGCCATTATACAGCTCTACAGTTGCGGGTGCGCTCAACGCTACGGCCGAGCCTGCCAGCACCGCATTAGCAGTCTGCATGCTACGGCCCGCGCCGCCGCCATAGTTAACGTCCTCGAAGACGGTGCCCGCGATGCTCTGGGCACTTACAGCGGTGCAAGCTGATAGTAATAACGAGGAAAAAAATAGTACTTTTTTCATACTTATAAAATAAATGATACCTGTATCTCTCCTCTAAGCCAGTGGTTAACTGGCCGCATGGGATAATTAACCACTGGCTAAACAGAATACAAACCTACTATTTATCTTATATAAATACTACTCACGGGTCGCATAATGGATGTTAAGTTATATTTTAACTTCGGCTATCAAAGTGGCTAGTCAATCATACTCACCTAATTAGAAGCATTTATATACCTCTAATTAAGTTTGCTGTCAGCAGTTTTTGATTTTTACTAATTTGTATTTATTGAAGGATGGGTAGTATCCGCCTATGCTGCTACTACTGTGCGCCGGATGCCGAGCTTTTTCATGCGGGCTTCCAGCGTTTTGGGGTTTATGTCGAGCAGCATGGCCGCGCCCTGGGTACCGCTCACGCGCCCGCCAGTGTGGCGCAGGGCTGCCAGAATGTGGTCGCGCTCCTGCTCGCGCAGCGTTTTGATGGGTCCGCTGGCCGCCGCTTCGGCCTGGGGCACTGGCGCCGGCGCCTCGGCGCTGGCCGAAGCGGCGGGCAGCGCCAGGAGCCGCCCGGCCGCCGCGAAGCCCCCAAATTCCAGCCAGGCGCCCTGGCTCACGATGATGGCCTGCTCCAGCACGTGCTCCAGCTCCCGGATGTTGCCGGGCCAGGGGTAGGCCAGCAGGGCGGCCATGTCGGCGGGCCGAATGGGCCGGGCTGGCCGCGCCAAGCGCTTGCTGAGGCTACCTAGGTAGTGCTGCACCAGCGGCGTAATGTCCTGCGGCCGCTCGCGCAGGGGCGCCAGCTGAATCGGAAACACGTTGAGCCGGTAGTAGAGATCGGCCCGGAAGCGCCCGGCGCGCACCTCATCTTCGAGCACGCGGTTGGTGGCGGCCAGCACGCGGGCATCGGTGTGCAGCACGCGGTTGCCCCCTAGGCGCTCAAATTCTCGTTCTTGCAGCACGCGCAGCAGCTTGGCTTGCAGGTCGAGGGGCAACTCACCCACTTCGTCGAGGAAGATGGTACCGCCGTCGGCCAGCTCAAACTTGCCGATGCGCCGCTCCACGGCGCCGGTAAACGCGCCTTTTTCGTGCCCAAACAGCTCGCTCTCCATGAGCTGGGCTGGTAGGGCAGCGCAGTTGATTTTGACCAGCGCCCGGCCGTGGCGCGGCGAGGCGTGGTGCAGGGCGCGGGCCACTACTTCCTTGCCGGTGCCGGTTTCGCCCGTGATGAGCACCGTGGCATCGGTGCCCGCCACCTGCGTAATGCGCTGGCGCACTTGCTGCAAGGCCGGGCTGGTGCCGATGAGGCCATCGGCGGTGGGCCGGTCGGTGTTGATTTCGTCTATCAAATAGGTGCGTTCCTGCTCCACCTGCGCTTTGAGCTCCTCAATCTGCTCGAAGGCAAACAGGTTTTCGAGGGCCAGGGCTATCTGGGGCACCAGCGCCTGCACGGTGGCCAGGCTGTCGGGCGTGAAGCCGGTGGGGCTGGGCGAGGCCAGCAGCAGCACGGCGGCCCCGTCGGGGCGCTGCCAGATGGGTACAATCAGCATGGCCCGCACGTGGTGCTCATCGTAGGCGTAGCGCATGGCCGGGTAGCGCACGGCCAGCTGCCGAAAATCGTCGGCGGCGTACAGGCCTGGGCCCTGCAGCAGGCCGCCCACTTGCCGGTACATGTTGGCGATGTCTTCTTTGTGCTGGCCCTGGTGGCGATTGGGGTCGAGGGCCACCAATTCGCCGCTTAGCTGGTCGTTGGGCCGGGCAAACTCGGCGAAGCCCTCGAAGCCATCGCGCTGCCCCGCCCGCTGCACCCGAATGCCGAAATAATCGAAGGGCACTACCCGCCCGAGCTCGTCGGCAATGGCCCTGAACAACGGCTCGCGCTGCTTGATGCTGAGCAAGGCGTTGGTGATGTTGAGCTGGAGCGTGCGCTGCTGCTCGCGGCGGGCAACTTCTTCAAAATCAAGTGAGTTGCGGACAGCCACGGCTATCAGCGACGTGATTTTCTCGAGCAGCTGCTCGTCAGCGGCCGCGTAGGTGGGGGGCCGCACCGTGGCCAGGATGAGGTAGCCTGTGAGGTGGCCGTTCAGCCACATGGGCACCATGGTCATATAGCGCAGCCCTAGGCGGATGAGCCGCTGAAAAGGCTCAAACGCCGCGTACTGCTTCACGGATTCGCGCAGTTCGATGTGCTGGATGCGCGGGTTTTCGAGCAGCAGTTCTACCGGTGAGCCCGCGATGGGCGTAAAGATGGTGATGTTTGCCGGCGGCGGGTCGGGCGGATTAATGGTCGTGTAATCCTTGAAAAATAGCCGCTTATTGAGCAACTGCTCGTCGAAGATGCTGATGCCCATCATCTCAAACGGGAAAATCAGGCGCAGCTTGCGCGCAATTATTTGGAATAATTCCTCCTTGTCGCGGATGGTGGCGATGGCCTCATTGAGGTGCAGCAGCAACAAGTCGTCGGTAGTGGGCGTGGGCATCGCAGCAATGGGTTAAATACCGGGTGATTCCTATTATTTAAGGAAACCCTGTTTTGTAAGCATTGTTTTAAGAGGTAATTTAGTAAGCTCAGTAAGATTTAATAAGCTGTTGTTTAACAGATTATATTAGGTAAACTGCACGATAACCAATTGGCATAAGATTCGGTAAGCAGCTGGTACACTACTACGCCATTGGGCTTATGTTATCACGATATAAATTGGCCGGCTTTGCGGGACTGACGCTGGCCGGCGCGCTGCTGACGCAGCCCGCGCTGGCCCAGAACCAGCCCGGCTTGCCAGCCGCTTCGCAGTCCATTGGGCTGGTTAGCGATTCTTTGAACCTAGGTGGCACCGTGCAGGCCGTGCTCGACTCCAACCCCGGCATCACCAACCTCACCGAGTTGGCCAATGCGGCGGGCAGCCGCCTGACCCAGACGCAGGCTGGCTACCTGCCTCAGATTACGGGCTCGGCCGTGTACACCCGCCTCGACCCCGTGTCGAAGGTGGCCTTCGGCAATGACGTGCTTTCGTTTGTGCCCAACAACAACTTCGATGCCCACATCACGGCGCAGTATGAGTTGCTGGACTTTGGCAAGCGCGATGCCACGACCAACTTGTCGCGCTCGCAGGTGCAAACGGCGCAGGATAACATCATCGTGGCCCGCCGCGACCTGGCCTTCAGCGCTGCGCAGGTGTACTTTAACATCCTGTTTATGCGCGAAAGCATTCGGGTGCAGGACCAGCAGATAGCCTCGCTGGTGGCGCACCGCAACGATATGCAGAAGCGTGTGGACGCCGGCGTGAGCACCAAGTTTGACGTGACGACCACCGACGTGCGCATCACGCAGGCCCAGAACACCAAGCTCGACCTGCAAAACCAGCTGCGCAACCAGCAGGTGCAGCTGGCTCGCCTGCTGCACAAGCCTGCCCAGGCCGACGTGCCCGTGAAGGGCCGCCTTGAATACAACCCGCAGCCGGTGAACCTGGAAGCGGAGCTGACCAAAGCCGCCGAAAACCGCCCTGAAGCGAAGCTATCGAAAGACGCCGAGCAAACTGCCGAGCTGCAAGCCAAGCTTATTGCCCGCAGCAACCTGCCGGTGCTGGGCGTGGGCGTGCAGGCCGGTGGTAAAAACGGCTACATCCTGCCCAACGTGGCCATTACTGACATCCGGTTCAACACCGTGGGCGTGGCCCAGTTGTCGGTGCCAATTTATGACGGCGGCAAAAACCGCAAGCAGCGCGTGGAGGCCGCCGCCAACTACCGCGCCGCCCAGTCCAAGACTCAGGACACGCAGGAGCAGATTCGGGCCGACGTGCGCCAGGCCGCCAATAACATGGAATTCAGCCAGGCCCGCTACGACAACGCCCTTCAGCAAGTGAACCAGGCCACCGACGCCCTCAACCGCGCCCAGGGCCGCTACCGCTACGGCGTAGGCCAGAACCTTGACGTGCTCGACGCCGAAACCCAGCTGGCCCAGGCCCGCCTGGCGCGCGCCCAAGCCATGTACAACTACACCCTAGGGCAGTACCAGCTGCGCCGCGCCACCGGCGAGCAGATTTGGCAATAATGCAGTAGTGAAATAGTGAGGCGGTGAAATAGTGAGTTTTTGTTCACTGGTTTTCATAGTAAATAACTCAGCTCACCATCTCACTAGGTCACCATCTCACCACCATAATGACCCTCACCACCATCCTCTGCCCGCTCGACTTCTCGGCCGCCTCCACGGCGCTGGTGGCGTATGCCGCCGCCCTAGCCGTGGGCACCGGGGCTGAGCTGCGGCTGCTCTACGTGCAGGAGCCCGCCACCCCAGCCGCGGCTGGGGTAGAGGCCGAGCTGAGCGCCCACCGGGCGGCGGCCGAGGCGGCCGGCGCGAGCCGCGTGAGCACGAATACGCTGCGTGGCGAGGCCGCCCCCGAGATAGTGGCCGAAGCCCGCCGCCAGCACGCTGACCTCATCGTGATTGGCGCGCACGGCCAAACGGGCCTCAGCCGCTTCCTCATGGGCAACACGGCCGAAGTGGTGGTGCGCACCGCCCCGTGCCCCACCATGCTCGTCCGAGAATAATTTTTAGAAATTACTTGTTGACTGCTTTTCCTAGGTCCCGCTAGCAGTTCCTTTTTGCAATTACCAACCAGCAATACCTCGATAACCAATGGCTACTCCATCCACCATCCAAGACGTTCCGCCCACTGCCGTGGCCGAGCCGCTCGAAGAACCCAAAAAGCGCAACCCGCTGGTATATATTATTTTGGCCATCGTGCTGCTGGCTGGCGCCTACTACGGCTGGACGCGCCTACAGTATGCCAAGGCCCACGAAAGCACCGATGATGCATCGGTAGAAGGCGACGTGTACCCGATTATTCCCCGCGTGGGTGGCCCGGTTACCAAAGTCTATGTCAATGATAACCAGGTTGTGAAGAAGGGCGATACGCTCGTGACCATCGACAAGTCGGACTACCAGCAGCGCGTAAATGCCATGGAGGCTGCCCTCGTGGCCGCCCAGGCCCAGGTAGTGGCCGCCCGCGCTGGCGTGAGCACTGCCCAGGCCGGGGTAGGCACCGCTCAGGCCAACGTGCGCACCGCTCAAACTACCATCGGCGTGAGCGCCGCCAACCGCACCCGCTTACAGCAGGACCTGGCCCGCAGCACCAAGCTGCGCAACCAGGACATCATTCCGCAGAGCGAGTACGATGCCGTGGCCGCCAACCTGAAATCGACTACCGCCCAGCAAAGCACCGCCCAAGACCAGGTTAGCGTAGCTCGCCAGCAGGTGGTGGCCGCTCAGCAGCAGGTAGCCCAAGCTCAGCAGCAAATTGCCGTGGCCCAGGCCGTGGTAAAGCAGCGTCAATCGGACCTAGACAATGCCAAGCTCCAACTCAGCTACACTGCGCTCGTGGCGCCCGCCAACGGCGTGGTGAGCAAGAAAAACGTGCAGCCCGGCCAGGTAGTAGGCCCCGGCCAGCAGCTCATTGGCCTCGTGAGCAGCGGCCAAACCTGGGTAATTGCCAACTTCAAAGAGACACAGCTCGAGGACATGAAAGTGGGCCAGAAAGCCAAGCTTGAAGTAGACGCCTACCCCAACGAGGAGTTTGAGGGCCACATCGAGTCGCTGTCGGCCGCCACGGGCGCCCGCTTTGCCTTGCTGCCCCCCGACAATGCCAGTGGCAACTTCGTGAAAGTGACCCAGCGCGTACCCGTCAAAATCGTGCTCGACAAGGAGGATGCCCAGCATCCCCTGCGCGCCGGCATGAGCGTGAACGCGGTTATCGCTGTTCATTGAGTGAGTTGGTGAATGAGTGAGTTGGTGAATTGAATTGATTAGAATCACTCATTCACCAACTCACTCATTCACTCATTGACCTTTGTAGGACTTTCGGGCGGTGGCTAGTACGGATACTATTTCCAAATATTCCTGCTCTAAGCTAGCGAGTTTTGACTTGGGGAAGATTTCAGCATCGCCCAGCAGTTCCAGCCAGAACTGTGTTTCATCAGCTTCCTCCACGCAGATACACATTTTGGCATACCACTCTGCGCCCGAACGGCCTCGGCAGGCCGCCCGGTAATTGGATGCCACAGAGGTAGCCGACCGCAGAAGTTGTTTGCCAATAATGATGGCCTCATCCGTGCGAGGTAATTGCTGCTATAAGCGGATGATGCGTAGCGAGGCGACTTTAGTACGCGTCCGAAAAGCTTCCGCAAAAGCCTCTTTATTGTCCATTATTATTATACTGAGGTCTGAGTAAGAGGCCACTAAGCTACTTCACTCCTTCACTCATTCACCCATTCACCTAATGGAAACCGGATTTAAAAAGTGGATTATCGTGGTCACGGTGGTTCTCTGCGTGTTGCTCGAGCTCATTGATACCAGCATCGTGAACGTGGCCCTGACCCAGATGATGGGCAACCTCTCGGCCACGCAGCAGGAAGTGAGCTGGGTGGTGGCGAGCTATGGTATTGCCAACGTGATTGTAATCCCGATGACGGGCTTTCTAGCCGAGCAGTTTGGGCGCAAAAACTACTTTTTCTTCTCGGTGGTGCTCTTTACCCTGGCCTCCATGGCCTGCGGCCAAAGCACCAACCTGTGGGAACTGGTGGCCTTCCGCTTCATCCAGGGCGTGGGCGGCGGCGCCCTGATGGCGACCTCGCAAGCTATCCTGATTGATACGTTTCCGCCCAAGCAGCTGCCCCTAGGGCAGGCGCTATTCGGTATGGGCGTCATTATCGGCCCCACCATCGGCCCCACGCTGGGCGGCTACATTGTGGACAACTACGACTGGCCCTGGATTTTTTACGTGAACGTGCCGGTGGGCATCCTGGCCGCCTTGTTCACGGCCTTGTTCATCCGCGACCCTGAGCGCATCAAAAACGCCATTCCCCGTCCCCTGCGCGAAATCGACTGGCTCGGCATTTTCTTGCTGATTTTGGGCGTGGGTTCGCTGCAGCTGGTGCTGGAGCAGGGCGAAACCGAAGATTGGTTCGACAGCGCCTATATCATCACGTTCACGGTGCTGGCAGCGGTGGGTGTCATTGGCTTCATCTGGCGCGAGCTGGCGGCCGAAAAGCCTATCGTGGACTTGCGCGTGCTGGGCAAGAGCCGCAACCTGGCGGTGGGCGCGTTTCTGTCGTTCGTGCTGGGCTTCGGGCTGTTTTCCTCGGTGTTCGTGTTTCCCATTTTCACCCAGCGCATCCTAGGCTTCACGGCCGCCCAAACGGGCTACATCTTGCTGCCGGGCGCGCTGGCCTCAGGCTTCATGATGCCCATCATCGGCAAGGCGCTGCAAGCCGGCGTACCCCAGAAATACATGATTCCGGTGGGTTTCACCATCTTCTTCGCCTTCACGTTCTGGATGGCGGCCAAGATTTCGCCCACCGCCGGCGAAAGCGACTTTTTCTGGCCGCTTATGGTGCGGGGCGTGGGCCTAGGTCTCATTTTCCTGCCCATCACTACCATGAGCCTGGCCGGTTTGGCGGGCAAAGATGCCGGCCAGGCCGCTGGCCTCACCGGCATGATTCGCCAGCTCGGCGGCTCATTTGGGGTGGCCATTGTGGGCACGTACCTCGAGCGTAGCCTCCAGGCCAACCGTGTGGCGCTGCTGCCCAACATCTCGCTCTATAACCCCGAAACGACCCAGCGCATCCAAGCCTTCACGCAGGGCTTCCTGGCCAAGGGCTACCCCCTCAACCAGGCCACGCAGCAGGCCTACGCTGCGCTCGAAGGCGTGCTGATGAAGCAAGTATCGCTCATCACGTATTCGCAGGTGTTCACCTCGCTGGGCATATTCTTCCTGGCCTGCCTACCCCTCATTTTGCTCGTGAAGCGGGCCAAGCCCGGCGAAGCCATCGACCTCAACGCAGCGCACTAATAGTTCGCCGTTAGCTTTTTCGCTAATGGTACTTTAAAAGTATTAGATAATATTAAATCCCTCAGGCTGCCGCTGGTGCAGCCTGAGGGATTTTTGTTTGCTCAAACTTATAAATAGCTTTTGGGGCCAGTCAGCGTCATTTTGTGGTGGTTCAGCGTTTCCTGGGCCTTGTTTGCTGCAAAACACTAGCTTCTTTATATTGCAGCGTATAAATTTGTACTTTAGATAGCAAGGCTCTATTTACAAAGCAATTGCTGATACACGCGTTGGTGGCAGGGAATAAGAATAAAGAGCAACCGCTGCCGAGAAATTGTTAGCGCTGCCACAGGTATAGCGGCCTGGTACCAAGAAGGAGTTCTATAAAGTACATCATCGCACTTACGGCGTTAGAAGGACTAAAGCAGCGCCCAGTAGCCGATTACAGCAAGCATAAGTTACGTTCTAGCCTTTTGAGGTATATGCGATTAGATAGCATTGTTAATCAGTATTTAAGCGATGACTTGCTAGCGCAGTTGGCGCAGGCCTCGGCCATGCCCCGGCCCGCGGCTGAGGCCTACCGCCGGGTGGTGCTGCCGGCACTGGTGCGCCAGCTGGCCGTGCCCATCGATGCCGGCGAGGCCGATGCGCGGTGGGATATGTGCCGCCAGCTGTTTCTAAGCCGCTTGCTTACCGATAAGGAGGAGCTGCTGCGCACTGATATTGGGTGGCCCGACCGCCGCCGCTACCTCGCCCAAAAGGTGCTGGGAGCCACGCAGGTGGCAACCCTCACTGAATCGACGGCCCAGCCCGCCCAGGCCGTTACGCTGCTCGGCTTCCTGACCATCATGACGCTGGCCGCCGTGGGCGAGCACGCCCACGAAGCCGACCTGGAGCCCGCTGCCCTCAGTGGGTGGCTGAGCGAGCAGGCCATGCTAATGGCCGCCGAAAAAAGCCAACTGCCCCCGGCGCCTAAGACTGGCGGCGCGGCGCCCCGCCACTCGCCGCCAGCCGCGGCCCCCGCGGCCCGCGGCGGCAAAAAAATGAAGGTGCTATCGGCAGTAGGCACGCTGGCGCTGGTGGCGGTAGCGGGCGGCTACTTTCTGCTGGGCACGCCTGCCAACGCTACGCAGCAGGGGATAGCCGCGGGTGAGGTAGCCGCCGCCGAGGCAGCGCCCACCCCACCCGCGAGCGAATCCGCACCTGCACCCGCATCCGCGAGCGAACCCGCGCCCACCTCCGAAACCGTGACTATGCCGGCGGTGCCCGCCCCGGTCGTGACCCCCACGGCAGCGGCGCCGGCCGCTGTGGCCGCCCGCCCGGCGGTGCTCGGGGCAGTGCTGCGCGATACCGTGGGCAACGCCGCGCTGGCCCGCCAGATAGGCGGGAAGTTCAACGTGGCCCTAGGGCGCTACAGCAAGGGCGAAGGCCAGCCCCTCATCGTGAAGCTCATCAACCGGGCAACCTTGACGGTGGGCATCAACTCTACCGAAAGTCTGCTTTACAAGCGGTTATCAAAAACTAATTTGCCCCGGCCCACTGACATTGTGCTCGACCGCCTGGCGTTTGACCTGGGCCAGGCCCGCCTTGGCGCCGAAGGGGCGCAGCAGCTGGGCAGCGTGGCCAGCATCCTTAAAACCTTCCCGAAGGCGCACCTAGTGGTAGTGGGCCACGCCAATAACCAGGAAGCCCAGGCCATGCGCCTAGGGCTGCAGCGGGCCACAGTGGCCGTTGATGAGCTAGTGAAGCAGGGGGTTGATGCCACCCGCCTGCAGGCGCAAGGCATGCTTTCAACCGAGCTGCCAACCGATAAAGACTCGCCCGAGAGGCAAGCCATGCTGCAAGGCATAAGCTTGAAAATGAGTCGTTTGTAAAAGAAATTTTTCTATTTATATAAAACGCTGCTGGTGCACCCTAGGGTAGCCAGTGGCCGCTAGCTATGCTATGGGGCTTTTTTCTAATCTACCCTTTCTAAAGCGCAGCCAGGCCGAAGCCAGCGCTGCACCGGCTGCGCCAGCGCCAGAAGCGCCTGCCGCCCCTACCAGTGAGGCGGCGGCCGAGCCCGTGGCCGAAACTTTGGTCAAAGCCCCGGTTCCAGCCGTGGTCGTGGCCCCGGCCGAGCCGGTTATCAGCAGCGAAACGCGGGCGCAGGCCGAGGCCGTGGTGCGCCGCGTGGTGGAGGAGCTACCCGATTTTATGACGGTGGCCATTGTGGATGGTGCCAGCGGGCGCATTCTGGCGGGGCAATGGGCCGGGCACAGCGGCGGCGCAGTGGAAGTAGCTGCCGCCAACGCCGCCATGGTGCAGCAGACCCGCCTAGCTATCGAAGCCCTGCAGCTGGGGCCCGAAGAGCTGCTGGAAGACATCCTGATTACCCTCCAGCGGCAGCTGCACCTGCTGCGCGTGCTGCCGGCCCAAAACTGGCTGCTGTACCTGGCCGTGCGCACCCAGGACATCAACCCGGCCCTGGCCCGCACGGTGCTGCGTAACATAGCCGCTTAGCCTAGGGGCCGGCTGGGCCGCCCGGCGAGCCTGGCTACATCTGAAATACCTTGATTGATAATTATATATCGCTTACGTTTTCAATTCTTTCCTTTCATTTTTTTACTTACCATTCCTATGGCATATTCTGCCTCAACTCCCGCCGGCCAAGCCGTTCAAAACATTATCAACGACCTGCCCGGCCTGCTGGCCGTGGCCATCGTGGACATCAGCTCGGGCATGAGCCTGGCCTCGCACTCCAATTCGGGTATCAACCCCGAAACGGCAGCTGCCTACAACACCGAAGTAGTGAAGCAGAAGCTGAAAGCCATGGCCGCCCTCAAGCTGCAGGGCGAAACCATCGACGATATTCTCATTTCGCTCACCAACCAACTGCACCTCATCAAGCTGGTGGCCGATAGCAAGAAATTCATTTACCTGGTGGTGAACTCGCGCGATACCAACCTGGCAATTGCCCGCGAAGTGCTGCGCGCGCAAAACGATTTATTGGCTTAGTTGTAAATTAGTTATCAAGTGGTTATCAAAAAAGGCCTCCCTGCTTAGGGAGGCCTTTTTTTGTGGTGAGCGCAGCGCCCGTTTACTGATACTGGATGTAGAGCGGCACGGGATTCAGTTCGGTGAGCACCTCTTTGGGGGTCATCAGGTGGTAGGGCTTGCGCTTGATGTCGTACTCGTAGAAGAGCTTGAAGCCGGCGTATTGCACGGGCTGCTTCTGAATGTAGGCTTTGTAGGAGTCCTTTTTCAGTACGGGGTCGCCCCAGCCATCCATGTCCATTATCACTTGCACCCGCGGGTCGAGTTTAATGTCCTGGTAATTAGTGACCATGCCTTTGGTGAAGCGGTGCACCATCAAAATCTTGGGCGGCAAATGGTTTTCGCTCACAATGTTGGCCAGAAAACCGATGGCGTAATTGATGTCTTTGGCATCGTAGGTACCGATTTTTTTGCCGGGGCGCACCTTCTTGGTCACCATCGCAAACTCGGGGTCGATGCCTAGGTGGATGGTGGGGTCCTTGAGGTACTCCTTGAGCTTGGGCAACTCGTGCGGCAGGTCGCTGAGGCCCACTTGCACGTCCATAAACAGCAGGGCGTTTTTTTCCTTGGCCCAGGCGCGGGTTTCGGCGATGGTGGCCGCCGAGTTCATGAGGCGGTATTTGCCATCGCCGCCGGCTGCGCTTTGGGCCGTGATGGTGACGCTGTGCAGCGCCGGCATCACGGGCAGGCTCGGGTCAGCGGCCTGCCACTCCTTCAGCACCTGGTCAAACTTGCGCATCATCTGCGCCTTGGGCTCGCGGCCCAGAATGCCCATGCCCTTCGACCGGATGTTGCCGTAAAACGCCACAATGCGGTGGCCTGGCAGCAGGGCGCCCGGCAACTGCCCGCTTTTGCGAACAATGCTATCCGCCTTGAGCGAGTCGCGCTGCAAGGCGAGGCGCCGGAGCTGGAGGGTGTCGTTGCGAGTGGCGGGGGCCCGGGCAGAATCGGTAGCGGCAGTAGCCGATTGGCTGGTCGCAGTTTCGCTTTGACCGGGGCGGGTATTGCAGGCGGCCAGCGCGGCCACTAGCGCCAAAGCAGCTAGTGTAGCACGTGGCTTAATGGTAGAAAACACTGAGTAAATAAGCTGCTGTAGAGAGGAAGAACGGGCAAATATAGAGCTACTAGTGAGCGGGATGCTACTGATGCGCCGCTTTGTTTGGGCCGCATGATGAGCTAGGATTAGCTAGGTTGCTCAGCTTCACAGAGGTGAGGCGGCCAACCGCTGTGCTATGACTTGGCGGGCCCGGCGGGGCTGGCCGGGCCCGCGTAGCTTTTCCTGACCTAGGCGGTGTACTAGGTGCCAGGGCGGCTTTAGTGCCAGTACCGTGGGCCCGGCAAGCCGGCCAAGGGCGTGTGCCGCAGCTCCACCCGAACCCGCGGGGCTGCGGCTCAAACCTTACCGCCTAGGTGACCCCGCCGCTACCCTTGCTTAAGCTGGCGCTTATACAGCTGCACCGTATTTTCCAGCCCTAGGTAAAGCGCATCGGCTACGAGAGCGTGCCCGATGCTAACCTCTTGTAAGCCAGGTAGTTTCTGAGCCAGGTAGGCCAGGTTTTCCAGGTCCAGGTCGTGGCCGGCGTTCAGGCCCAGGCCGGCGGCTACGGCCGCTTGAGCGGTGGCGCGGTAGGGGAGCACGGCGGCGGCGCGGTCATGGGGGTAGTGGTGGGCATAAGCTTCGGTGTAGAGCTCGATGCGGTCGGCGCCGGTGCTGGCGGCGGCGGCTATAAGGGCCGGGTCGGGGTCGAGGAAGATGCTGACGCGGGCGCCGTGGCTTTTGAGCTCAGCCACTACCTCACGCAGGAAATCCTGCTGCTTAACAACATCCCAGCCGGCGTTGGACGTGATGGCGTCGGGCGCGTCGGGCACCAGCGTTACCTGCTCGGGGCGCACTTCGCGGCACAGGGCCAGAAAATCGGGGGTAGGGTTGCCTTCCACATTCAGCTCGGTCGTGACGACAGCTTTGAGGTCGCGCACGTCCTGGTAGCGAATGTGGCGCTCGTCGGGGCGCGGGTGCACCGTGATGCCTTCGGCCCCAAAGCGCTCAATGTCGCGGGCGGCTTGCAGCAAGTCGGGGCGGGCGTGCTGCCCGCGGGCATTGCGCAGGGTGGCAATTTTGTTGATGTTAACGCTTAGCTTGACCACAGATTTAACGGATTTAACGGATTTCGCAGATGCGCCCGCTGCGCGGGCTGGCTAGGGTGGGCGGTGGGGGTGCAGGCGGCGCAAGGTACATTTGCCTGGCCGCTGGGCGGCAGGTACCGCCGTGGTGCTGGTTTATTGTGAAACCGGGCCGGGCCCCATCAGGTTGGGCCACCTAGGCGCCTTCGTACCTTAATTTCCATTCCCCACTCTCCTGAAATGGCTCTAAAAGACACCATCGACGCCGGCATCAAACAAGCCATGCTGGCCAAAGACAAAGTGCGCCTCACGGCGCTACGCTCCATTAAGTCGCAGATTTTGCTGGCCGAAACGGCCGAAGGCGCCAGCGCCACCGGCCTCAGCGCTGACCAGGAAATGAAGCTGCTCAACAAAGCCGCCAAGCAGCGCCGCGAGTCGGCCGCGACCTACAAGGAGCAGTTCCGCTCCGACCTCGAAGAAACCGAGCTGGCCGAGCTGGAAATCATCGAAGAGTTTTTGCCGCAGCAGATGTCAGAAGGTGACCTGGTCGCGACGCTGGTGGGCATCATTCAGCGCGTGGGCGCCAAGGGTCCTTCCGACCTAGGCAAAGTAATGGGCGTGGCCGCCCGCGAGCTTAGCGGCAAAGCCGACGGCAAGCGCATCTCGGACGTGGTGAATATGCTGCTGAATAACACTGACTTCTAGCAATGAGTGAAGGAGGGAGTTGGCGAATGAGTAAATGAGAAGAGAATAACATTTTCATTCACTCATTCACCAACTCCCTCCTTCACTCTTTATAAAAATGACGCCGCTCGACCTCCTGCTCCTGCTCCCCCTGGCCGTGGGCACCGTGAAGGGCTTCCGGCGCGGGCTCGTGCTGGAGGCCGTGTCGCTGCTGGCCTTTGTGCTGGGCGTGGTGGGCGGGCTAAGCCTGCTGAGCGCGGCCGTGCCGGTGGTGCGCTCTTACCTGGGTGAGCTGTTTGGGCTGCTGCCGCTGGTGTCGTTTTTGCTGGTGCTGGTGGGTATTATGTGGGGCGTGCACTTGCTGGGTGGGCTCGTGAAATCGGCGGTGCACCTCACGCCCCTAGGTGTGCTCGACAACCTGCTGGGCGGCGCGGCCGGTGGCCTCAAGTGGCTGCTTGGCCTGAGTCTGCTGCTGCACGGCACCGCGCTGGCGGGCGTGCACCTGCTGGCCCCTAGCCTTACGGCGGGCTCGGTGGTGCTGCCCTGGGTACAAAAGGCCACCCCACTAGCCTTGCAGCTTACGGGCTACGCGCTACCCTTTGCCCACAACCTGCT
Organism: Hymenobacter bucti; assembly: GCF_042681145.1. Lineage (NCBI taxonomy): Bacteria > Pseudomonadati > Bacteroidota > Cytophagia > Cytophagales > Hymenobacteraceae > Hymenobacter > Hymenobacter bucti. The sequence goes on along the minus strand of NZ_JBHUFD010000005.1, from coordinate 645,188 downwards.
GGCAAGACTCAAGGCGGCCATGTAATCATTTAACATTTATCAATTAGTATCTAACAGCTTGGCAGTTAATTTTTTAAGTGATGAGATGCAGATTGATAATTGGTTAACAATCAGCATTCAACAGCTATGATGGTTATACTTTTGATTAGCAAAGGGTTAAATGCTAATCGATAAATGTTAAATGAAAATTCTGCTGCTCGATAACTTCGATTCCTTCACCTACACTCTGGCCGACTACCTCTATCAGTTGGGCATCGAGGTGCTGGTGCGGCGCAACGACGTGCCCCTGGCCGAGCTGCGGCAGCTGCAGTTTGCGGGCATTGTGCTGTCGCCGGGGCCCGGCGCGCCGGCGGCGGCGGGCTCGCTGCTGGCCGTCATTGCGGAGTACCACCGGCGCCTGCCCATGCTGGGCGTGTGCCTGGGGCAGCAGGCCCTAGGCGAGTTTTTCGGGGCTCGGCTGCGGCGGGCGGCGCGGCCTATGCACGGCAAGGTTTCCGACATCGAGCTGCTCGGCGATGACCCGTGGCTGACGGGCTTGCCTAGGCGGCAGCCCGTTACGCGCTACCATTCCCTGGCTCTCGATGCCAGTACCTTGCCCCCGAGCCTGCGCCCGCTGGCCGTGACGGCCGATGCCGACCGCGAGCTGATGGCCCTGCGCCACGTCACGTTGCCGCTCTACGGGGTGCAGTTTCACCCGGAGGCGCTGCTTACCACGTATGGCTTGGCGTGGCTGCGCAATTGGGCGCGCTGTTGTAACATTGCGTTGCGCGCTTCTCCCCAAGAGGCCAGCCAGCATTCATCACTCAGTAGTCAGTAAGCACGTGGAGCTACGCCGCCAGCATCAGCACGGGTTCGAGTACGTCGACGAAGGCCAGGGGCCGGTGTTGCTGCTACTGCACGGCTTGTTTGGTGCGCTCAGCAACTGGCAAGAGGTGGTGGAGGAGTTCTCGCCGCGCTACCGGGTCATCATTCCGGTGCTGCCCGTGTACGAGATGCCGCTGCTGCAAGCCACCGTGCCGGGCTTGCAGGCCTATGTGGAAAACTTTGTGGAAAAGATGGCGCTGCCGCCCACCTTCACCGTGCTCGGCAATTCCCTAGGGGGCCACATCGCGCTGGTGTACACCCTGCACAACCCCGGCCGCGTGAGCCAGCTGATACTCACGGGCAGCAGTGGCCTGTTTGAGGATGGCATGGGCGGCTCGTTTCCGAAGCGCGGCGACTACAATTTTGTGCGCGAGCGGGTGGGCTACACCTTTTATGACCCCGCCGTAGCCACCGCCGAGCTGGTTGATGAGGTGTTCGCTGTCACCAACTCCAACGCCAAGTGCCTGCGCATGATTAGCATTGCGCGCTCGGCGCAGCGCCACAACTTGGCCCGTGAGCTGCACCGCGTGGCGGTGCCCGTGCTGCTGGTCTGGGGCCTGAACGATACCATCACGCCGCCCCTCGTGGCCCATGACTTTGCCCGGCTGCTGCCGCAGGCCACGCTCCGGTTTCTCGACCACTGCGGCCACGCTCCCATGATGGAGCGGCCCCTGGCGTTCAACCGATGTCTGGGACAGTTTCTCGGCCGCTCAGTATCAGCGCCTTCGGCTTGGGCAACTGCCGCGGCGGTTTAGGCCTGCCAAAGCGCTGGCTCACCGAGTACCGGCCTGGTTTTTGCCATTTAGTGGCAACCTTTCCCTAGGTAATGCAGTCCTATTCTCGGAGAAGGACTTTCCTTTCTACCTAGGACGTTTCCTTTCCGCCTTTTAGTCTGCGCCATCATGTCTGCTCTGCTTGCCGAAGACTTACTCAATCAAATGATTCCCCCGCTCAAAAGCACCGACACCACGGCCAAGGCCGCCCGGTGGCTGGAGGAATTTCATGTAAACCAACTGCCCGTGCTGGCCGACCGCAGCTACCGGGGCCTCATTACCATTAACGACCTAGCCGACTACGAAAACCCCGATACTCAGCTGGCCGAGCTGCCTTTGCGCTACGCTGACACCCACGTGCAGCACGACCAGCACTTTTTTCGGGTGATGGAAATAGCCATTCAAAACCGGATTCAGCTGGTGCCGGTGCTCGATGAGCAGAACGAGTACGCTGGCGTGGTCACGGTGAGCGATGCGCTGGCGGCCTTCGGGCCGGTGCCCGGCCCGGCCGGTCAGGGCAGCATCCTGGTGCTTACGATGGAGGAGCGCGATTACTCGCTGTCGCAGATAAGCCGCTACGTGGAGGAGAATAATGCCAAGATTTTATCGGCCCACGTCGTTACCGACGAGCACGACCCGTATCGCATTCGCCTGACGCTACGGCTGAATACCGACAACCTGGCGCGCATCACGGCCACGCTCGAGCGCTTTGGCTACCTGGTGTCGGCGCAGTTTAGCGGCACCGCCGCCGTGAGCGAAGATGAGCAGGACCGCTTTGACGCTCTGCTGCGCTACCTCAACGTTTAACTTTGCGGGGTGAACCCTCAGGCCCGGCCGTGTTTTAATTTTTACTGGTTTAGGCTGGCCGTACTTGGTGTCTTCCTAGGTAGCGTGGCGCCGGCCCTGGGGCAAACGCCGCGCTCGCCGGCGCCGCTCGACAGCCTACGCTTGCGCAGTGAGGTGGCGCGCCCGCCGGTGCTGCCGCCCGTGGTGGTGCCCACCGACACGCTGGTCCAGATTGGTGCGTGCCCCAATGCCGGCCCTAGGGCCCGCGTATTCGCCATTCTGTTCGTGGGCAACAGCAAGACCAAGGAGCGCATTCTGCGCGCCGAGCTCAATTTGCGGGAGGGTGATACCCTAGCCCTAGTCGACCTGCCCGCCCGCCTGGAGGCGAACCGGCGGCGCCTCTATAACCTGCAGATTTTTCATTCGGTGCTGGTGCAGGCCACTTGCGGCGGCTCAGGCCAGCTCACACTGCTGTTTAGCGTGCAGGAGCGGTGGTACGTCATTCCGACGCCCATCCTCTCCATTGCCGACCCCAATTTCAGGCGCTGGCTTGACCGGCCTGGCACCGAGCGCTGGCAGCGGCTCGACTACGGCGTGCACCTCACCCACACCAACTTCCGGGGGCGGGCCGAGCAGCTGGTGGCCAATCTTCAGCTCGGCTTCAACCGCAAATACGAGCTGTTTTACGAGGTGCCGGGTTTTGGCCGCCGCCGCCGCGTGGGCATGGGCTTCGGCATTTCGTACTACCAAAGCCGCAACCTCGACTACCTCACCGATTACGACCGGCCCAAGCCGCTGCCCCAGCCCGAGGAAGATGCCTTTCCCATTCAGCGTTTCTACGTGTCGGGCGGGCTGCGGCTGCGCCACACGGTGCAGTTCATCACGGCGCTCGACGTCTCCTTTCACCGCGAAAGCATCAGCGATTCCATCTACCACCTCAACCCCAATTACTTTCTGGGTCGCACCCAGCGCGAATACGTAGACTTCAGCCTGCTGACGACGAACAACCAGCGCAATACCTTCGCCTACCCGCTCACCGGACGGTTTATGCAGGTTGGGCTCAGCTTTCGGCAGTTTGTGGGGGGCGCGGCCGCGGCGCCCGCCTTTGCTACGGTACGGCTGCGCTACGTCCAGTATTTCAGCCTGGGGCACCAGCTTTACTACGCCCTAGGTTTGTGGGGCCAGAGCCGCCTGCTCGCCCCGCGCTACGCTTACGCCGACTCGCGGGCCCTAGGGTACGACGCGCTGGTGCGCGGCTACGATGCCTACATCATTGATGGTCGCTCTTACGGGCTGGTGCAGCAGGGCCTCAGCTTCCGGGCCTGGGCCCCGCCGCCCCTGCGGCTGCCCTTCGTCGGCAATCCTAAGGTGAATACCCTGCCGCTTGCCCTCTACCTCAACATCTTTGCCGATGCGGGCTTGGCCAGCGGCAACCTAGGGCGGCCCGAGCCCGCTACCAACCAGTTGCCAGGACAATTATTGGCGTCGGTGGGCCTGGGCCTGCACGTAGTTACGTACTACGACCGGGTATTTTGTTTTGAGGTGGCTCGCACTGTTCACCACCAAACCGGCTTTTTTATTCGCTCAACCTTCCCTATCTAGCGTCGACACCCGAGGCCGATTGTTACCTTTTTGTTATGAAATTCGCAATCTTTGGTAAGCCTTTCGATGATGCCGCCGCGCCCCTCATCCAGGCCCTATTTGATGACCTAGCGGCGCGGCAGGCGCAGGTGCTGCTGCTAGAGTCGTTCCGGGGCTTTCTGGAGCAGCGCGGCACGCGGCTGCCCGAGGACTGCACCACCTTTCGGCGCGGCGACTCGCTGCGGGGCGTGCAATACGCCATCAGTATCGGCGGCGATGGCACGCTGCTCGATACGGTCACCTACATCGGGGCCTTGCAGCTGCCCATCCTGGGTATCAACACCGGCCGCCTGGGCTTTTTGGCGCCCACGCCTCCTAGCTACATTCCGCAGGCCATTGATGCGCTTTACCGGGGCCACTTCACGCTGGAAGAACGCAGCCTGCTGCGCGTAGAAACGGACCCTGACGTATTCGGGAGCCTGAACTTTGGGCTCAACGAGTTCAGCATTCTCAAGCGCGATACCTCGTCCATGATTGCGGTGCACACCTACATCGACGGCGAGTATCTGAACTCCTACTGGGCCGATGGCCTCATCGTGTCGACGCCCACGGGCTCGACGGGCTACTCGCTCAGCTGCGGCGGCCCCGTGATGCTGCCCCAAACCAACAATTTTATTATTGCCCCCGTATGCCCCCACAATTTAAATGTGCGGCCGCTCGTAGTGTCTGACCAAAGCGTGATTTCCTTCGAAATTGAAGGCCGGGGCACCAGCTACCTGCTGGCGCTCGATTCGCGCTCAGTGCCCGTGGAGGCCACCGTGCAAATGGCGGTTCGCCGCGAGACCTTTAATGCCCGTTTAGTAAAGCTTAATCACGTAAACTTTTTGAGCACTCTGCGCAATAAGCTCAACTGGGGACTGGACCGGCGTAATCCTGGTTCGGCGCTGACTACCAAATAGGAGCATGCCCGCAAAAAACGCATTATAAATTTTTTTAGTTCCGGTCAGTGCGTACTTTTGTCTTCACTGTTACCCTTGTCCAACAGCTATCGAAACTGATTTTTCTCGAATTGTTTATTTCTACCTGCGCCTTATGACCAAGTTTTTCACCTACTCAACGGCCCTATTAGCGGGGCTCGCCCTGCTCGGCTCGACGCAGCAGGCAGACGCACAACAGTTCAGTAAGCGCAAGCAGTACACCTCTATTGGGGTGAACCTGAATGCGATGAACTACTTCGGGGACTTGAACCCGAACACCAACTTCGCCTCGTTTAAGTTCGCTGATACGCGGCCTAACCTGGGTATCACCGTCACCCACCGCTTCTTTCCGCGGGTGTCGGGTCGCTTCGGTTTGTCCTATGGTCGTATCACGGCGGAGGACGGCGACAACGCCAACCGGGACGACAATAATGCCCGGTATCGTTATACTAGAAATATGAATTTTCGTAACGACATCGCGGAGGCCTCGGCTGTAATGATTGTCGACCTCATCGAAAACAGAAATAATTATCTCAAGCGCCCTGACTTCGTGCCCTACTTGTTTGCGGGTTTGGCAGGCTTCTACCACAGCCCCAAAGGCAGAGACCAAAACGGCAACTACGTAGACCTGCAACAACTGCAGACGGAGGGCAAAAGCTACAGCAAAGTGAGCTTGGCCATTCCCTTTGGCGCCGGCGTGCGCTACCGCATCAACCGCAACCTGGACGCCTCGTTCGAGATTGGTCTGCGTAAAACCTTCACCGGATACCTAGACGACGTGAGCACTAGCTATGCCGATTTGTCGGGCAAAGGCGCTGAGTCGCAGTATTTCGGCGGCTACGCTGGTGGCCCCACTGGCAAAGGCATTACGAACACGAGCACGGGCGTAGCCGGTGGGTTTGTACCCGGCGCTAAGCGTGGCGAAGGCCACGACGACTGGTATACCGTGTCGGGCTTCTCGCTCAACTACATCCTGACGCCCCGCATCAAAAACCCCAAGTTCCGCTAGGCCACTGCGGCCCGCCGGACTATTATCTTTGCTGAATGCCCAAGACCTGGTTTTCATCCGTACTCCTCGCTGGCCTGCTGCTAGCGGGGAGTTCGTTTTTAGGGGCCGCCCCGGCGTGGGCCCAAAGTACAAGTGAGCTAGGTATCGGCCTAGGCGGTACCAATTACAAAGGCGAAGTGTCGCCGCAGTATCAGTTCCAGAACAACCGGCCGGCCCTGACGGTATTCTACCGCCGCGATATTTCGGCGCCCATTACCCTGCGCGGCGGCCTCACGGTGGGCGGCCTGCGGGCCCGCGACACTAACGTGGAAGGCGTAAACGGTGGCGTGCCACCGCTGCAGAACTACCGTCAGGTGAGCATGCGCGGCACCGTGGTTGAATTGTCGGGGGTTGTGGAATACAACTTTCTGGACTACCACGACCGGCGCGACCAAAACAAGGTGCACCTGTCGCCCTACCTATTCATCGGGCTGGCGCCTTACTACGCCCACACCACCACCGAAAGCCAGAACCAGGCCTTGCAGGCGGATTTTAATCGCAAGGGCGGGCAATTTAGCGTGGCCATCCCGGCGGGGGCGGGCATTAAGGTGGCGTTGTCGCCGCGCTGGAACCTAGGGGCCGAAATCGGGGCGCGCAAAACTTTTAGCGACCAGCTCGACCACCTAGGCGACCAAGACCCGCTGCTGGTGAACCCGCACGACAAAGACTGGTATTACTACAACGGTATCAGCGTATCGTACACGTTCTACAAAATCAACTGCCCGCCGCCTTATAAGCGAAACAAGGGCTTACTCAAGTAGCAAAGGCGGACCGCAACAGCGGTCCGCCTTTTGTTTTGGCCGCGCATCTGCAACCATTTGCGTAACTTGCGGCCTCTTATACGCAAACCGCAACAATGGCCGAACGGTCCGAAATTGACCTCTCCAATATTCCCGCCCACATCGCCGTTATCATGGATGGTAACGGGCGCTGGGCCAAGCAGCGGGGGGGCCTACGTGTCTTCGGGCACCAAAGCGCCATTACGGCGGTGCGCGATACGGTGGAGGAAGCTGCCGAGCTAGGGGTGAAATACCTCACGCTCTACGCTTTCTCGACCGAGAACTGGAACCGCCCCGCGCTGGAAGTGAGCGCGTTGATGCAACTGCTAGTGCACACAATCCGGCAGGAAACGCCGACGCTCCTCAAAAACAGCGTGCGCATGCAAGCCATTGGCGACATCACCACGCTGCCCAAAAGCTGCCAGCGCGAGCTGGCCGAATCGATAGAACTGACCAAAGCTGGCACCCGCATGACGCTGGTGCTGGCCCTGAGCTACAGCGGCCGCTGGGACATTACCCAGGCCACGCGGCGCTTGGCCGCCGACGTAGCCTCTGGTCGTGTGCAGCCCGAGGCCGTGACGGAAGCCACGGTGACGAGCTACCTGGCCACGGCCGGTATGCCCGACCCCGAACTACTCGTGCGCACCAGCGGCGAGCAGCGCATCAGCAACTTTCTGCTTTGGCAGTTAGCCTACACCGAATTGTACATAACCCCCGTGCTGTGGCCCGATTTTCGGCGCAGCCACCTGCGAGCCGCCTTGGTAGCTTACCAAAGCCGCGAGCGGCGATTTGGGAAAACCAGTGAGCAGCTTTCCGTATCCTGATTTAGTTATCTTATTAATGCGCACTTACTTACGTAGCACCTGCTTTGGTCTGCTACTGCTTGCTACGGGTTTAGTAGCAGCTCCTGCTCATGCTCAGCAAGTAGCGGCCACCGTCGATGAACCCCGCAAATACACGCTGGGAGGCATCACGGTGAGCGGCGCGCGCTCCCTTGACCCTAATACGCTGATTGGGCTGTCGGGTTTGCGGATAGGTGACCCAATCAACATTCCGGGCGAAGAAATCGGCAAGGCCATTCGCCGCATCTGGACGCAGGGTCTCGTGGCCGATGTGTCGGTGAGCATTGCGCGCACCGAGGGCGACAAGATATTCCTGGATTTTAACCTGCGCGAGCGGCCCCGGCTGTCGAAGTTCACCTTCACAGGCATCAGCAAAGGGCAGGGCGAGGACCTGGAAAAGAAAATTAAGCTTATCCGGGGTAAGGTCGTGACCGACGCCTTGCTGTCGAACACCCGCACCCAGGTGCGCAAGTTCTACACCAATAAGGGCTTCCTGGATACCAAGGTGGTCATTCGCCAGGTGGCCGACTCGGCCCTGTCGAACAGTGTGGCCCTGAAGATTGACGTGGACAAGGGCAGCAAGGTGCGCATCCACGATATTGCATTTGAGGGTAATAAAGCCTTCAAAGACAGTAAGCTGAAGAAGCAGTTCAAGAAGACTAAGGAGCGCAAGCCCTACAAATTCCTGACGCCGGGCAAGTACCAGGCCTCGGAGTTTGAAGAGGATAAAAAGAAGCTCGTTGACTTTTACAACAACGAGGGCTACCGCGACGCCAGCATCGTATCGGATACGCTGATACGCGACAGCAAGGGCCTGGCGCTGCGCATCAAGGTCGATGCCGGTCCGAAGTACTACTTTCGCAACATTACCTGGACGGGCAACTACCTCTACGACAGCAAGACGCTCTCGTCGGTCCTAGGTATCAAATCGGGCACGCCCTACAGCAAGGAGACGCTGGATAAGCGCCTGAGCTACAACCCCACCGGCCAGGACGTGACCTCGCTCTACATGAACGACGGCTACCTGTTCTTCCAGATTGACCCGGTGGAAACCAAGGTGCAGGGCGACTCCATTGACATCGAGATGCGCGTCTCGGAAGGCGTGCAGGCGCGGGTGAAGGAGATTAATATCACCGGCAACACCAAGACCTCGGACCACGTGCTGCGCCGCACGCTGCGCACGCTGCCCGGCGACAAATTCAACCGCGAGCTGCTCATCCGCTCGCAGCGCGAAATCGCGACCCTAGGGTACTTCGACCCCGAGAAAATCGGCATCAACCCGGTGCCCAACCAGAACGATGGCACCGTGGACATCAACTACACGGTGGTGGAGAAGCCTTCGGACCAGATTACGCTCTCGGGCGGTTGGGGCGGCTACGCCGGCTTTATCGGTACGGTAGGCCTGGTATTCAACAACTTCTCGCTGCGCAAGGCCGGCGACTGGCACAATTGGACGCCCGTACCGGGCGGCGACGGCCAGCGCCTGGCCCTCAACGTGCAGGCCAACGGCTTGCAGTATCAGGCCTATTCGCTCAGCTTCACCGAGCCGTGGCTGGGTGGGCGCAAGCCCAACTCACTCAGCGTGAGTTTGAACCGCAGTATTTCGCGGATTGCCTACGGTGGCGTATTTGATGCATCGAGCGGGCAGTTCATCAAGGTAAACACCGTGACGGTGGGCCTAGGCCGCCAGCTGCGAGTGCCGGATGACTACTTCACCTTGAGCAACTCGCTCTCCTTTAGCCAGTACCAGACCCAGAACTACCCGCTGCTCGCCTCGGCGGCCGCAACTGGTACATTTAACAACTTCACGATAAACACCACGCTGGCGCGGAATAGCATCGACAACCCGACGTACACGCGGCGTGGCTCGTCGCTTTCGCTCTCGGTGTCGGCCACGCCACCCTACTCGGCTTTTCCCGGCGCGCACCCCAACGAAACCCAGTGGATAGAGCTGCACAAGTGGATGTTCGATGCGTCGTTCTTCACGCCCATTGTGGGCAAGCTGGTGCTGAACACCCGCGCCCACTTCGGCTTCATTGGCTCGTACGGCGGGCGTAACGTGGGTCCGTTCGAGCGCTTCAAGATGGGCGGCGCGGGCCTGGGCTACGGCGGCGGCGGCTCGTTCCTGGTGGGTACCGAGTACATCGGCCTGCGTGGCTACGACGACCCCAACGCGGCCTATGCCATTCCGACGGCGCAGCAGAACCAGAGCGGTGGCTTGGCCTACAACAAGTACGTAATGGAGCTGCGCTACCCCGTCAGCCTCAACCCAGCGGCCACGGTGTACGTGCTGAGCTTTGCCGAAGCCGGCAACTCGGTAAACTCTTATCAGGAATACAACCCCTATAAGCTGTACCGCTCGGCTGGTTTCGGCGCCCGCATTTTCATGTCGGCATTCGGTTTGCTAGGCTTCGACTACGGCCGTGCCTTCGACTCGGTAGTGCCGGCGCCGGGTACCAGCAACAAGCAAGATTTCAACCACTTCCACTTTATCATCGGGCAGCAGATTCGCTAGGTCAGTGGGCGAGCCGAGCGGGAACGTTTGGCTCGCTCCCGAAGGTTTAGCGAGCACGGGCGGCTTGGTGAAGGGGCGCCGCAATAGTGTGGCGCGCCGGGCGTTAAGAGCATCATCCCATAGACTTAGCTGCTGGTGGGGCATCCACGGTATGAAACGATTTTTCTGCGTATTCGCTTTCTTGGGGCTACTGCTGGCCGGGCCAGCGCAGGCGCAGCGGCTGGGCTACATCGACACTGAGTTCATTATGAGCAAGATGCCCGAGTATGCCCAGGCGCAAACCGAGCTGAATAAGCTCTCGGACACCTGGCAGAAGGAAATCGAAGCCCAGCAAAAAGACCTGGACAAGATGTACCGCACCTATCAGGCCGAAGAAGTGGTGTTAACCGAGCCCATGAAGAAGAAGCGTCAGGACGAAATGCTCAAGAAAGAGCAGGAACTCAAGGCGTACCGCACCAAGCAGTTTGGCTACGAGGGGCAAATCTTTAAGAAGCGCCAGGAGTTGAACAAGCCCGTGCAGGACAAGATATTCGAGGCGGTTGAAAAGGTAGCCAAGACCAAAAAGCTGAATATGGTGTTCGACAAGGCCAGCGACCTGACCATGATTTACACCGACCCAACCTTCGATTACACCGAGTACGTGCTGGAGGAGCTAGGGCTGGCCTCGCCCGACCGCAACCAGCCCGGTACGAAAGGCCCGGTAAAAACGGTGAATCCGCCCAAAGCACCGGCGGCCGCCACGGCCACCAAGACTACGACCGACTCGCGCTTCGAGTCGGATTCGGGGACGCCCGAGGTGCCGGCCGGCACCAAAACGAGAACTGGCACGAAGCCATAATTCTCTTAACTTTGCATTTAACTTTTTCCAGAACCTTGATTTCCTTCGTTAACCGCGTGAAAACCATTCACCTGACCTTCGCCGCCGCTTTGCTCGTTGTCGGCTCGTTCTTTGCCCCCGCCGCGCACGCCCAGGCTCCGCTCAAAATTGGCTACACCAGCGTAGAATATGTGCTGAGCCAGATGCCCGAGCGCAAGCAGATTGAATCGGACCTGAAAGCCTACAGCACCCAGCTGGAAGCTCAGATGAAGAGCAAGCAGACCGCCTTCCAAACCAAGCTGGACGCCTACCAGAAAGGTGGCTCGGCTATGACGGCCGTAGTAAAAGCCGACACTGAGAAAGAGCTGCAAGGGATGCAGCAGGGCTTGCAGGAGTTCTCCTCCACGGCCCAGCAGTCGCTCCAGCAGAAGCAGCAGCAGCTGCTGAGCCCGGCGCTCGACAAAATTCAGAAGAACATTGACCTAGTAGCTGCTGAAAGCGGCTACACCTACGTGCTGAACTCGGACGCCGGCTCGAGCCCCATCTTGCTGCACGGCCCCAAGGATGGCGACATCTCGGACCTGATTCTGAAGAAGATGGGCATTACGCCCACGGCCGCCGCGCCCGCCCCCAATGCCCAGCCGGCCCAGCAGTCGTCGGCTACCAAAACGCCCGTAGCGCCCGCCGCTGCGCCTTCCAAGTCGAAAGGCAAGAAATAAGCACCTAGCACAGTTATTTGAAAAGCCGAGGCCACCGGGCCTCGGCTTTTTTTGTGACCTACAGGTAGTTAGGGCTCGCGCCCTAAAATAAAAAGCGGTCGTTTGCCGGCGTTTGGCAAGCAGAAGCTCTTTCTTGGCGGAAATTTGCGCAGGGCAAGGCAGTTGCCGCCCTCCCTGCGGGTTTTTAGTAACGCATGATACAAGAACAAATACGCTTGGCCGAGGCCGACGCGCAAACGGTTAACTGGAAGAAGTTTGGGCCTTACCTCACGGAGCGGCAGTGGGGCACGGTGCGCGAAGACTACAGCCCCGACGGCAGCGCCTGGGACCACGTTTTTCACGACGCGGCCCGCTCATTTGCCTACCGTTGGGGCGAAGAGGGCCTAGGGGGCTTCAGCGACGACCAGCAGCTGCTGTGCCTTAACGTGGGCCTCTGGAACGGTAAGGACGGCCAACTGAAGGAGCGCCTCTTTGGCCTCACCAATGGCCAGGGCAACCACGGCGAGGACGTGAAGGAGCTGTACTACTACCTTGACTGCACGCCCACGCACTCGTACCAGAAAATGCTGTACAAGTATCCGCAGCGCAAGTTTCCCTACGGCAAGCTCCTCAAGCACAACGCCCGCCGCACGCGCCTGGAGCCCGAATACGAGCTACTGGATACGGGTATTTTCAAGGACAACCGCTACTTCGACGTCTTTATCGAGTACGCTAAGGCGGGGGTCGATGACTTGCTGCTGCAAGTGACGGTGTACAACCGCGGCAAGCACAAGAGCACCGTGCAGGTACTGCCGCAACTGTGGTTTCGCAACACTTGGGGCTGGGGCTACGACAGCTACCGGCCCACGCTGGTGCAGGTGGCGCCCGGCGTAGTAGAAGCCGAGCACCGCGACCTAGGGAAATACCACTTCTACTGCGACGGTGAGCCGAACCTACTTTTCTGCGAAAACGACAGCAACGGTCCGCGCCTCTACGGCCTGCCGGGCGAGGGGCTGTACTTCAAAGACGGTATCAACGACTACGTGGTGGATGGCCGCACGCACGCCATCAATCCTAAGCAGCAGGGCACCAAAGTGGGCGCCCAGTACGAGCTGACCGTGAAAGGCGGGGAGTCGCAGACCGTGCGCGTGCGCCTGAGCCTAGGTGAGCTGACGGCGCCTTTCGAGGACTTCGACCAGCTGCTGGCCGCCCGCCAGCAGGAAACGGACGAGTTCTATGACTGCGTGCAGGAGCGCCTCACCAGCCCCGACGCGCGCAACGTGCAGCGCCAGGCGTTTGCCGGCATGCTCTGGAGCAAGCAGTTTTACTACTACGACGTGGCGCAGTGGCTCGATGGCGACCCCGCCATGCCGCCGCCCGCGCCCCAGCGCCGCGCCAACCGCAACGCCAACTGGCGCCACCTGCACAATCAGGATATAGTGTCGATGCCCGACAAGTGGGAATACCCCTGGTACGCGGCTTGGGATTTGGCCTTCCACTGCATTCCGCTGGCGATGGTAGACTCGGAGTTTGCCAAGAACCAGCTGCGCCTGCTCATTAAGGACCGCTACCTGCACCCCAGCGGCCAGCTGCCCGCCTACGAGTGGAACCTGAGCGACGTGAACCCGCCGGTGCACGCCTGGGCCACCTGGCGCGTGTACCAGATGGATAAGAAGCGCCGCAATGGCAAGGGTGACCTAGACTTTCTGGAGCGCCTGTTTCATAAGCTAGTGCTGAATTTTACGTGGTGGGTGAACCGCAAGGACCGCGACGAGCGCAATATTTTTGAGGGCGGCTTCCTGGGGCTCGATAACATCGGGGTGTTTGACCGCTCGGCGCCGCTGCCCACCGGCGGCAAGATTGAGCAGAGCGACGGCACTAGCTGGATGGCCATGTACGCGCTCAACCTCATGCGCATGGCCCTGGAGCTAGCCAAGCAAAACCCGGTGTACCAAGAGATGGCGGGTAAGTTCTTCGAGCACTTCCTCTACATCGCCGACGCCATGACCCGCGGGGGCGACGGCCGGTTTAATCTCTGGGACGACGAAGACCAGTTTTACTACGACGTGCTGCACACCCCCGATAATGCGCGCACCAAGCTCAAAGTGCGTTCCATCGTGGGGTTGATTCCGCTGTTTGCGGTCGAGATTATCGATGAGGAGCTGCTGAACGCCATGCCACTGTTTGCGCGCCGGGCGTGGTGGCTGGTCACCAACCGGCCGCACTTGGCGCAGCTCGTGTCGCGCTGGCAGGAGCCCGGCAAGGGCGCCCGCCACCTGCTGAGCCTCATGCGCCGCAGCCGCCTCAAGGCCCTGCTGCGCCGGATGCTCGACGAAAGCGAATTCTTGTCGGAGTACGGTATCCGGGCGCTCTCGCGCTACCACGACGAGCACCCCTACGTGTACCGCGCCGGCAAAACCGACTTCGTGGTTCAATACCTGCCCGGCGAGTCCGACTCGGGCATGTTTGGGGGTAACAGCAATTGGCGCGGCCCGGTGTGGTTTCCCATTAACTTTCTGATTGTGGAGTCGTTGCAGCGCTTCTACAGCTACTACGGCGATTCCTTCAAGGTAGAGTATCCAACCGGCTCGGGGGTACTGATGACGCTGCTGGAAGTGGCCGACGCCCTGGCCGGCCGCCTCAACAAGCTGCTGCTCAAGGATGCCGACGGGCGCCGCCCGGCCTTTGGCGACAGCGAGCTGCTGCAAACCGACCCGCACTTCCGCGACTACTTGCTGTTTCACGAGTATTTCCACGGCGACGATGGCCACGGCCTCGGCGCCAGCCACCAAACTGGCTGGACGGGCCTTATCGCCAAGCTCTTGCAGCCTCGGTAAGGGTCGTTGTTAATTCAGTTTTAACAGATTTCGCGCAGTGTTTCGGGGTGTCAAAGCGCAGTGTTTCGTAGTGTCTCAATAGAAAGAACACTGCGGAATACTGCGCTTTGACACCCCGAAACACTGCGCGAAACCGTAATTCATATAAGAATATGCTGCCTGATACTGCCCAAGACCCCGAAGAGGACGCCGGCGAAGGCGACGAGCTCTACGAGCACCACCGCATTGTGGTGGACCGGGGACAGGAGTTGCTGCGCGTCGATAAATTCTTGCTCAACCGCCTGGCCAACGCCTCGCGCACCAAGATTCAGGCCGCCATCGAGGCCGAAACGGTGCAGGTCAACGGCCGCTCCACTAAGGCTAGCTACCGCATCCGGCCCGCCGATGTCATCACCATCACGCTGCCCGAGCCGCCGCGCACCGGCAAGGTCGAGCCCGAGCAGATGGACCTCGACATCCGCTACGAGGACGCCGACCTGCTCATCGTGAATAAGCCCGCCGGCATGGTGGTGCACCCCGCCTATGGCAACTGGGAGGGTACGCTCGTCAACGGCCTGGCCTACCACCTAGCCAACCTGCCCACCGGCCGCAACGGTGAAATTCGGCCCGGCCTGGTGCACCGCATCGACAAGGATACGTCGGGCCTGCTCGTTATCGGCAAGACAGAAACGGCCATGACGCACCTTTCGCAGCAGTTTTTCCATCATACCATCGAGCGCAGCTACCTGGCCCTGGCCTGGGGCAAGTTTGCCGATGACCAGGGCACCATTCAGGGTCACATCGGCCGCAGCCTGCGCGACCGCAAGGTGCAGGCCGTGTACCCCGAGGGCGACCAGGGCAAGGCCGCCGTGACCCACTACCGCGTGCGCCAGCGCTACGGTCCCGTCACGCTGCTCGAATGCCGCCTCGAAACCGGGCGCACCCACCAGATTCGGGCGCACATGCAGTACATCGGCCACCCGCTCTTTTCGGATGCCACCTACGGCGGCGACCGCATCCGCTCGGGCCAAGCCAACGGCTCCTACAAAGCTTTCGTCGAAAACTGCTTCGCCGTACTACCTAGGCAGGCCCTGCACGCCCGCTCACTAGGCTTTGTGCACCCGCGCACCGGCGAAAAAGTATACTTTGAAGCCGAACTGCCCGAAGATTTTAGCGCCGCGCTGGTCAAGTGGCAGGCGTGGAGTGAAAGCCAGTAGCCTAATCCACAACGCAAAAAAAAGCCCCGGCGCAACATGCGCCGGGGCTTTTTTGCTTAGCAGGAATACCTATTTCTTAGGTGCTGCTTTTGCCGTTGGCTTGCGGGCCGGAGCCGACACGCCATTAATGGCCTTCATAGCGTTGACGGCCGTTTCGTTTGAAGGGTCGAGAGCCAGGGCCTGCTGGAAGTAGGCTTTAGCACCGGCCTTATCGCCTTTCTGCAAGGTGTAGACACCTAGGTAGTTGTAGGAAGGAATCAAACCGGCTTTGAATTTAGCCGGGTCAGCACCTGCCACTTTCGACAGCTCGATATACTTCTCATAGTAAGGCTTCGACAAGCCTTTCTTTGAATCCTGGTCGAGGTAGTAGTTCACGTTAGCCCGCTCTAGGTAAGCCGGAGCATAGTCAGGCTTGGCCGTGCTGATGATGTTAAGCACGCTGTCGGCCTGGGTGTACTGCTTAGCACCTTTGTAGGCGGCAGCCAGGCGGTATTGGTCAGCTAGGTCACCAGTTTTGGCTTTCTCAGCTAGCGTCTTGATGGCGCTGCCATAGTCGCCGCTGTTCATAGCCACGCGGGCAATTTCGGCTTCCACTTCTTTCTTCTGGCTCGGCGAAGCTACGGCCAAGGCTTTATCAAGGGCCGCTTTGGCTTCAGTCGTCTTACCAGCGCGGCTCAGGATTTTACCCTGGTATACGTAGTCGTCGGGGATGATTTTCTCGGCCGGAACGGTTTTCAAATACGTATCCATTGCGGTCGAGGCACCAGCGAAGTCGCCGGTTTCAAACAGCGTGTAGGCCTTCAGGCGATTCATCGTCACGTTGCCGGGCTCTTTAGCCAGCACGTTGTTGATTTCGGTGAGAGCTTCGGGGTACTTCTTAGTCAGGTACAGGAACGAAGCGTATTCGGCGTCGGTGTTGGTCGACTTCTCGGCTACGCCGCGGTACTGCTCAAAGGTGCTCAGCGCCTTAGGGTACTGCCCAGCGTAGAAGTACATCTCGGCCAATTCCTTGTAGGCCGGCGCGTATTTGGGCTCTAGCTGAATAGCTTTCTCCAGGTTAGTTACGGCTTCCTGCGCATTGCGGCTGCGCACGTTCAACTCACCTTTTTTGTAGTAAGCCTGCGCAAAATTCGGGTTTGCCATCGTGGCGCGGTCGAAGCTGGTCATGGCTTCGCCACCGCCTTGGTCGGTCTTCAGGTAGATTTCACCGCGGGCTACCATCAGGTCCGGGTTATCTTTCTTGTAGGCCGTCTGAGCTGCATTCACGTAGGTCAGGGCTTTGTCGATGTTCTTCACATCCGACTCGCCATAGGCCTGCGCAATCATGGTCAGTACTTTGGTATCCTTGTTCTTGGTGGCTTTAGCAGCGGCGTCAAACGAGGTAGCAGCGGCATCAGCCTGGCCTTTTACAAGAGCGGCGCGGCCAGCGGCCACTTGCCCGAAGGGCGTGGGGCCGGCGGCTTTGTTGAAGTAGGCAGCTGCCGAATCATCTAGGTCGCGCATCTGGTAAAGGCGGCCCAGCTCGTAGTTAGCTTCGGGCGAACTGGCGTTACGCAGCAGACCGCGGGCTTCGTTGTAACGCTCCAGCTCGATGGCTTTTTGCGCGGCAGCAATGTCTTGGGCGGTAGCAGCCGTAGCACCGGCCCCTAGGGTAACGGCGGTTAGCAACAGCGATTTCCAGGGCTTGAAACTCATAAGCGAAAGAGAAAAAAGAGTAATCGGGTGAGAAATTACGGAGCCTAAACTACGTTAAGCGGACCGTAGGAGTTCAATTAAAGCTTCTGCGTAGTGACTACGCGGGCTTGCATGTTAGCGGGCATCAAGCCCGATTTGTAAAAAATAAGCTGGCCCTTTTGGCCTGCTATGAAGGATGCAAAACCTGAGCCAAGTCCGGTGCGAGCCTCTCGGTTGATGACATATATGTCGCGCCGCAGCGGGTAGCGTTGCAGTGCGGCATTGCCGCGCAGCTGCTCAGGGGTATAAGCAGCTAGGTACGCTTGGTAAGGCTGAATAAAGTCATCCTTGGTCGGGTTGGGGCGAGCCGTAATGGCCGCTACCCGCACCGTTTTGAGAAAGCTCATCACCTTCGGGTCATCGTGGTCCGACACCCAGTTGATGCCTACCACGCCAATGGCGGCCGGGTGGGCAGCCACATAAGCTAGCGCCTCCTGGTTGGACTTGGCAGCGAATACCCGTTTGGTTAGCGGCTGCCCGCGCAGTAGCGAGTCGCGCACAAAACGCAGGGTGCTGCTGCGGTTGGCGTCGAATACAACGTTGACATCGCCCAATTTATTTTGCGCGCCTATTTGTTTCCAACTATTAGTCTTTCCACTGAAAATACCCCGCAGCTGCGTCAGGGTTAGCAGGGAGTCCGGATTGGACGGATGCAGAATAATAGCCAAGCCATCGGTGCCGATTTTGGTAATCCTAGGTACCATCGTTTGCTTGGTCAGCTCGGCTTTTTCTTTATCGTTGAGGTCACGCGAAAGAATGGCCAGCTTTACTTTATCGTTGAGCAGGTCCAGCATCACGCTGTCTTCGGGCTGATAAGTAGCCTTAATGTGCGCGTCGGGGTAAAGCTTCTGAAACGTATCGACCTGCGACTCCAGAATGGGCGCAAAGGTTTGGTCGACACTAATCGATACGTGGCCGCTAGTGGGCGTATCGGTGGGGTTAGAGCCGTCATCGGCACTGCCTTGCTTATTACAGCCCACCAGGCAGCCCGTCACTACGAGCAGCGCGCTTAGGAAGACCCGACCCTGGGGGCGGAAAAAATTAGTTAAAATCATCTGGCCGGGATTTGCGAGGTTTAAAAGGAAGCGCCCGTACCAAGCGCACAATGCCGTAGAGCAGCAGGAGGCCGCCGAGTACTAGGCGCGTTTTGTGACCTAGGGGCAGCAAGGCACCAGCGGCCATTGGCCGGTCGGCGGTGTACAGCAGCCAGCCCCCGAGGGCCAGGTACCCTATCGCCCGGATTAAATCAAATAAACGCACTGGTTGCTGGGAAGGGCCCAGCCGCTCTTCAGTGGAGCTATCGCGCATGAGAAATGAGTGAGGAAGTTGCTTTTAATTAACAAAAGTTAAGGACCAAATTGTTCGGGCCACCTAGCCAAGCGCTTCCAATGAAGATGCAAAAAAGGTAAAAAAAGCCGGCTTTTCATAATTAGCCGGCTTTTAATCCTACTCTGAGGGCAAGATACTTACTGAATGCGGAATGTGATGGGTAAAGTAAACCGCACGGGCACAGCGTGGTGGCTTTGCCGCCCGGGCGTCCAGGCGGGCATTTGGCGCACTACTCGCTGGGCTTCCTCATCTAGGCCGTAGCCCAAGCCTTTGGGCACGGTGATGTCGGCTATCGTGCCGTCGGCCTGTACCACAAAGCTGACGAATACCCGGCCCTCGGCCTGGGCCGCTAAGGCTGCGCCAGGGTAGCGAAGGTGGCTGCGGAGGTAGCGCGTCAGGGCTGCCATCCCACCGGCGAACTCCGGCATTTGCTCGACCACTGTATAGGGTCCGGTCACAGCCGGGCTAGTATCAGAGCCCGTCTCGGAGCCCGTAATAGCGGTGCCAGGGCCGGTGTTCGCGCTCGTATTCGTGGTCTCTGTAGTGGTAGTGCCCACTACGCCGGGCGTCTCGGTAGGCACCTCCACCACGGTGGCGTCGGGCTTGCGGACAGTAGCCAGCTCGTCTTTAACCACTTTGGTTGGAATGGAGGCCGCCATATGCGTGGCAGGTGCCGCCGCCAAGCGCGGCTGGCTGGGCGCGGCCGGCGGGGCAATGGGTTTGGGAGGCTCCGTTACGTAGGTAGGCGGAGTAATGGGGGTAAGCATGGTAGACGACCTCGGCGCCACTACCAGCAGCGGGTGCAGGTGCTGCCAGGCGGCCCCACCCAATAACAGTAAGGCGCAGAGGCCTATCATCAGGGCCATGGCCGTGCGTAGGTGGCCATTGTAGGCTTGGCGCAACTGGTAGGCGCCATACGCTTGGTTACGTCCTTCAAATACGAGGTCGTCGAACGAAGCCGGAAAAAGTTCGGAAAGCAATGACATGAGCGGTGGAATAAGAAGGGAAGAAAAGGCTGGTGGCCACCTAGCTCTCCTCTGATGCTGGAACGCCAGCTTTTCCACACATGCTATCGCCTTTTATTCAGAGCATTCTCATATTATGAGTTAGTACATCGTACCCAGAATAGGATAGCGCTTGAGTACCCAGGCTTGCTGCGGATGCGTTGGGATAAATAATCAAAAAAAACCCCGACTGCCAAGCAATCGGGGCTTTCTAAAGCAGCTAGAAACGCAGCTTATTGAATCTTCAGCGAAATCGGCACAGTAAAGGATACTTTCACTGCCCGGCCATTCTGCTTGCCCGGGATGAACTTGGGCAGCGTTTTAATGGCGCGGATGGTTTCAGCATCAATCGTCGAGCTCAGACCTTTCACCGTTTCAACATCAGTCAAGTTGCCGTTTTCATCAACCGTGAACTTAGCGAATACCCGGCCTTCAACCTGGTTGCGCAAGTCTACTGCAGGGTAACGGAACGCTTTCTGAATGGCGTTTACGATGGCTTGCTGGCCACCACCACCAGGCAGCTGCGGCATTTGCTCTACGTAAGTATAGACTTTGTCTTCTACTACTTCGGCTACCGGAGCTTTGCCTTCGCCGCTCAGGTCGCTCAAGTCGGGCGGAGGTGCATCGGTGTTACCTTTTACGGTCACCGTCGATACAGCCTTGTCCTTCAATTCGTCCTGGTCGGGTACCTCCTCGGTACGCTGCACCTCGTTGTCCTTCTTTACTACCGGAGGCGTAAACTTCACGGTGTTCAGCTTGGGCGGCGGGGGTGGCGGCGCCTCGGGTGGGGGCGGCGGTGGGGGTGGGGGTGCGGCGTTATCGAGGGGCGGCGCATCCATCAGCACGTTTTCCTGTAGGTTCAGCACTTCTTTGGGCTTACGCTCCTCGAGGTACTTAGCAATGGCAGGAATAGCAACGAGCAAAACCAGGAATGCAGCTCCGATAATCAAGGCACGCGATACGTTGCGGCCGTAGATACGGCGCAACTCAAACGCTCCATATGCCTTGTTACGGCCCTCAAACACGATGTCGTTGAGGCTAGCCTTAGCTAGCTGCGCGTTATCCATCATAGTTTTGAGTCTTTAATAAGGTCCACGTCCGCTTTGCCGATTGGCACCAAAGCGTACTTCTTCTGACTGGTGATGTTCATCTCATCGAGAATATCCACCATGTTCTTGTACCGAGCCTCTTTGCCATCATAGTTGTAAGGCTTGATGAGGACAACGGGCTCGGGCTGCTGGCGTTTGCGGGCCAGCAATACCTGGCGAATGCCAGTCTGGCTGTAGTTCGTTACTTTTAGTTCGGGCTTAGGCACGCTCTTGTCGAGCGGGTTATTAAGGCCGGCGTAGTAGTATACCTTGTCTTCAGGACCCAGGATAACGGTGAACGCTTCCGAAGCCTTGATTTCGGTGGGATGCGTATCGTTCTTGTCCTTCACCGGCATCGTCAGCGCCAACACGTTGGGCTTAGCGAAGGTGGTAGTGAGCATGAAGAAGGTGAGCAACAGGAAGGCAAGGTCCACCATGGGCGTCATGTCGATTTTGGTCGACGACTTTTTCGCCCGCTTCTTGCCTCCCCCTTTACCGGAGTCTTTCTGTTGTATTTCGGCCATGAGAGGTAAGGAGCTATTTAGCTTTGGCTTCGGTCGGCGCCATTTCCAGGCTCGTCACGAGGTTAAAGCGGTTGATGTTCTTCTCTTGTAGCTGCGCAATCACTTTTTGCACGGTGCCAACGTCAGCACCTGCATCGCCCTTAATCACCATGTACAGCGGCTTCTGGAAGTTCTGTATGTTGGCTTTGCGCGCTTCCAGCACCCAGTCAATCATCTGATTGTTCAAGGAGTCGATGGGCACGCCGGGCAGCGATTTGTTGAGGGCTTTGCGCTCCTCGGTGTCTTTGTTGAGGTAGCTGCCGAGCTGCTCGATAGGCGCCCCAAAGCTGTTGAGCAAAGAGAACTCCTTAATCTGCTTCGGCGTAAAGCTCAGGCCGCGGCGGGCAGCAATCGCTTGCAAGGCGGCAGCCTTGGTGGGCTGCTTGTCGATGCCAATGAACACACGCTTGTCCTTGTCAATCGTAAGCGTGAGCAGGTCGCTTTCCGGGGCCACGATGTCCGAGGTCGAGGAAGGCGTGTCTACCACCACAGCTTCGTCGGGACGAAACTGCGTGGTGAGCATGAAGAACGTTACCAGCAGAAACGCTAGGTCCACCATCGGGGTCATGTCCAGCGATGGTGAGGTGCGGTGCGGTTTTACTTTA
This sequence comes from Hymenobacter bucti, assembly GCF_042681145.1. Lineage (NCBI taxonomy): Bacteria > Pseudomonadati > Bacteroidota > Cytophagia > Cytophagales > Hymenobacteraceae > Hymenobacter > Hymenobacter bucti. The sequence goes on along the minus strand of NZ_JBHUFD010000005.1, from coordinate 623,152 downwards.
GGCATTGCCAGGAAATGTTAGAAGTGGCGAAAACTGACTGGAGACATCGAAAAAGGCTTAGGGGGTACAACCATCGCAGGGGGCGGTCGGGCCCGCTGTCAGATGGTAGATGCCAAGCCTAGCACGATTGCACACGCAGCCAGAAAAAAAAGTGGGGCGACGGCCGATTTAACACCGTCCACCCCCTTTTTGTGCCAATGGCCTACGACTCCTGACCTTTCGCGCCGTGCTGGGCTGCGAACGTCTGGATGATGCTGAAGCCAGCCTCATCGATGCTATAGGTCAGCTCGTCAATCTTGCTGGTGAAGTAGTTATAGCCAATGATGGCTAGGGCCGAGGTACCGATACCTAGGGCCGTGTTGATGAGTGCTTCCGAGATACCCGAAGCCAGGGCGGTAGCGTCAGGGTTACCAGCTTGGGCCAGGGCCTGGAAGGCCTTAATCATACCGAATACCGTGCCGAGCAGACCTACCAGCGTAGCTACCGAAGCAATGGTCGAAATGATAACCAGGTTTTTCTCCAGCATTGGCAGCTCCAGCGCGGTGCTTTCTTCGATTTCTTTCTGGATGGCCAGTACGCGCTGGTCGGTGTTCATGGTGTGCTCGCGGCCCATTTCCTGGTACTTCTTCAGGCCGGCGCGAACTACGTTGGCTACCGAGCCTTTCTGCTGGTCGCAGAGGGCGATGGCACCGTTGATGTCGTTGGTGTTCAGCTTCTGACGTACGCCACGCACGAACGACTCGATGCTCTTGCTGCCTTTGGCACGCGAGATGGTCAGGGCGCGCTCGATGCAGAACGTGATTACGCAGAGGAACATCGTCATCAGGAAGGGTACGATAACCCCGCCTTTGTACATAGTGGCCAAGTAGTCACCGGGCAGCGGGTCGTTGGCATTCAGACCGCCCTTGAAGCGGCTGCCGTCGCCCATCACGACGTGGAAAATAATCTCGCTCAGGATGAAGGCGAGGATGATAACAATAACCGAGAATAGCGAGGCACCCCCACTGCTTTTGGCGGGAGCGGCAGTGGGAGCGGCCGAGGCAGCGGGCCGAGCGCTCGGGTTTACAGCATTTTTCTGTTCCATGTGTCCGGGAGGTGTAGGAGGTGGGGGTTGGTGTGAGGGGGTATAAAATGAGGCGATGAAATAACTTGGCTGCCAGGTCAGATTAATTAGCACTGGGCAGACCAAAGCAACTTTCGGGGCCGAATCTACGCCTAAGCCACGAAAATCATTGCTTAGTCAACTTTTTTTTTGAAAATGACACACGGTGCCATTGGTCAAATTCGCTAAAACTAAGCTTGACGCTAGGCCTTTACATAGCTATGTTTTTCGTGAAGTTGCCAATGGTAAGCAGTGCCTGAAGGTTGGCCTAGGGTAGCAGGGCTACGCTTTTTTTAGCCTCTTCCCAGTACACGTCCATTTGGGCCAGCGTCAGCGCAGCCAGGGGCTGGCCGGCACGGGCGGCGGCGGCCTCAAGGTACTGAAAACGGCCGATAAACTTGCGGTTGGTGCGCTCGAGGGCTTCCTCCGGGTTGATGCCGGCGAAGCGGGCAAAATTGACCAGCGAAAATAATAAGTCGCCAAACTCCTGGGCGGCGCGGGCGGCCTGGGCCGCGTCGGCGGGCGGCTGGCCGTGGCCGTACTCAGCCCCAAACTCAGCCAGCTCTTCCTGCACTTTTAGCCACACCTGGGCGGGGTCTTCCCAATCGAAGCCCGCGCCGCGGGCTTTTTCCTGAATGCGCATGGCTTTTACCAGAGCCGGTAGCGAGGTGGGCACGCCCCCTAGGACGCCGCCGGTGTTGCCTTTTTCCTTCAGTTTGAGCTGTTCCCAGTTGCGTTTCACGGCGTCTTCGTCGTCGGCCTGCACATCGCCGTAGATGTGCGGGTGGCGGTAAATAAGCTTGTCGCACTGCGCATTGAGGGCGTCGGCAATGTCGAAGGCGCCCTGCTCAGCCGCGATGCGGGCGTAGAAAATGAGGTGCAGCATGACATCACCGAGCTCCTTCTTGAGGTCGGGTAAATCCTGGCGCAGGATGGCGTCGCTTATCTCGTATGTTTCCTCGATGGTGAGGTGGCGCAGGCTTTCCAGGGTCTGTTTTTTATCCCAGGGGCATTCGCGGCGCAAGCGGTCGAGCACATCGAGCAGGCGGCCAAAGGCAGCGAGCTGCTTGGGCCGGCGGCCAGGGGCAAGGAGCGGATTTTCGGTCATAGATTAAAATTGAAATAACCTGCTGGGTAGGGCCCAAATCGGCCACGCCAAGCAGGGCTGTAGCCCAAGTTGGCGTACATAAAAACGGGAGCAGGGTTACTTTTGCAGGCTAAAGAAACAAACCGTGACGCTCATAAAATCGATTTCCGGTATCCGGGGTACCATTGGCGGGCCGGCTGGGCAAGGCTTGACGCCGCTCGACGTAGTAAAATACGCCGCGGCCTACGGCACCTGGGCGGCTAAACAAAGCACTGGCAGCAAGCTGATAGTGATAGGGCGCGATGCGCGCCTGTCGGGCGAAATGGTGAGCCGGCTGGTGGCGGCCACGCTGCAAGGCCTGGGCCTGGACGTGCTGGACCTAGGGCTCTCGACTACGCCCACCGTAGAGCTGGTGGTGCCCGCCCGCAAGGCGGCGGGTGGCATCATCCTCACGGCCTCGCACAACCCCAAGCAGTGGAATGCCCTCAAGCTGCTGAATGCGCAGGGCGAGTTTATTTCGGACAGCGACGGGCAGCAGGTGCTGGCGCTGGCCGACAGCGAAGCCTTCGACTTTGCGCCGGTAACCAAGCTAGGTCAGTATTCCACTGACGATACGACCCTAACGGCCCATATCGACGCCATTTTGGCGCTGCCGCTGGTCGATGTCGAAGCTATTCGGGCGAAGAACTTTCGGGTGGTAGTTGATGCCGTTAACTCATCGGGTGGCTTGGCTGTGCCGCAATTGCTGGCGGCCCTGGGGGTCGAAACGGTGGAGAAGCTGCACTGCGAGCCCACCGGCGACTTTGCCCACAACCCTGAGCCGCTGCCTGAAAACCTGCGCGACATTGCCAAAATTCTGGAAAAAGGCGGCTTTGACCTCGGCATCGTGGTGGACCCCGATGTGGACCGCCTAGCCCTGGTGAGCGAAAACGGCGAGATGTTCGGCGAAGAATACACGCTGGTGGCGGTGGCCGATTACGTGCTGAAAGAGAACGGCGGCGGCAACACCGTGAGCAACCTCAGCAGCACCCGCGCCCTGCGCGACGTGACCGAAAAGCACGGCGGCACCTACACCGCCGCCGCCGTGGGCGAGGTGAACGTGGTGACCAAAATGAAGGAAACCGGCGCTATCATCGGCGGCGAGGGCAACGGCGGCATCATCCTGCCCGAGCTGCACTACGGCCGCGACGCGCTGGTGGGCATCGCCCTATTCTTGACACACCTGGCCAAGACCGGCCTCACAATGAGCCGCTTGCGCAACTCGTACCCAAGCTATTTTATCTCCAAAAATAAAATTGAGCTCACGCCGGATATCGACACCGACCTAGTGCTGGTGCAGATGCAAAAGCGCTACGCCAAGCAGCCGGTTAACACGATTGATGGCGTGAAAATTGAGTTTGGCAAGGAGTGGGTGCACCTGCGCAAGTCTAACACCGAGCCCATTATCCGCATCTACGCTGAGTCAGACTCGAACGCTACGGCCGAGCATCTGGCCAAGAAGATTATCGCCGATATCAAGGAAATCATTAATCAATGAGCAAGTAGCAATGAATAATGAGCAGCTTACTTTAGATTGTTCGTTGCTTATTGATTCTGCTCATTGCCCATTGTTAATTGCTCATTGATTTCCATGCACGCCTACTTCGACAACGCCGCCACTACCCCTCTTGACCCCGAAGTGCTGGATGCCATGCTGCCCTACCTAGGCCAGCACTACGGCAATCCCAGCTCTTTGCACGGGCCGGGGCGGCAGGTGCGGTCGGCCATCGAGCAGGCGCGCAAGCTGGTGGCCCAGCTGGTGAATGCCGCGCCGAGCGAAATCACGTTTACCTCGGGCGGTACCGAGGCCGACAACTACGCTGTTTTTGGCAGTGTGCGCACCCTAGGGCTGCGCCACGCTATCACCTCGCCCCTGGAGCACCACGCCGTGCTGCACCCCTTGCAGGCGCTGGCTAAAAGCGGCGAAACCGAGCTTAGCTACCTGCGCCACGACGAGCACGGCCGCCTCGACCTAGGGCACCTAGAGGAGCTGCTGGCCACCAAACCGCGCAGCTTCGTAAGCCTCATGCACGGCAACAATGAGCTAGGCAACCTCAACGATATCAAGGCTATCGGCGAAATCTGCGCGCGCCACGATGCTATTTTTCACACCGATACGGTGCAGACGATGGGCCACTACGCCCACGATGTGCAGCAGCTCCAAAACCACTTTCTGGTGGGCTCGGCGCACAAGTTTCACGGCCCCAAGGGCGTGGGTTTCTTGTACCGACGCGGGGGCGTGGAGGTAGCGCCGCTCATCCATGGCGGCTCGCAGGAGCGCAACATCCGGTCGGGTACCGAGAACGTGTACGGCATCGTGGGCCTGGCCAAGGCCCTGGAAATAGCCTGCCGCGACATGACTGCCCACCGGCAGCACGTGCAAGGCCTCAAAAACCGCTTTATCGAGCAGCTGCGGGCCGGCATCGACGACGTGCAGTTCAATGGCCTTTCGGCCGTGGCCGACCAGAGCCTTTACACGGTGCTGAGCGTGAGCCTGCCGCCGTCGCCCATCAGTGAGATGCTGCTCTTTAGCCTCGATATCAGCAAGGTAGCGGCCTCGGGCGGCTCGGCCTGCACTAGCGGGGCACAGCTCGGCTCGCACGTGCTGGAGGCCCTCGGCGCCGACCCCAACCGGCCCACCGTGCGCCTCTCGATGAGCCGGCTCAACACCGAGGCCGAGGTAGATTATGCCGCGGCCCAGCTAATCAAGCTCTACCAGCCGGTGCTGAAGTAAGCCCGGGCCCTAGGTAGGGCAATAGTGGGGAGGGAGCTGTAAGGCGCATTGGGCGCTAGTATTGCGGTACCTAACCCTTACCCCGTGCCCGCCATGCCCGATTCTGATAATCTCGGCCACAAAATCCTGAGCTTTTTCATCAAGGAGGAAAGCCTGTCGGGCAAGCCGGCCCCGGCCAGCCCGGCACCTGCTGGCGCTGGCCCGGCGCCAGTAGGCAGCAGCCCCGTACCCAGCGGCAGCGTCGATACCAAATTCGCCGAGCACTTTGCCAACGTGCTGGCCAAGAACAACCTGCCGGGCCCCGACTACTTCGAGTTTCGCGAAACGCTGCGTAGCCTGGCCAGCCTGGGCCTCAGCGAAGACCAGCAGTACCAGGCGGCCTGGGCCAGCTTTAAGGCCCTAGGGGGCGCCCCCGACGTGGCCCACCTCGCGGGTACCGCTAACCAGTACCTGGCCATCTTGGACAAGGACCGCGAAGCGTTTGGCCAGAGCGTGGAGGCGGCTATTGCTGAGCGCGTGGGCGGCTTGCAGCGCGAGCAGCAGCAGCTGCAAGCCGACTCGGAGGCCCTGACGCGGCAGTTGGCCGAGATTCAGCAGAAGCTGGCGGCCAACACGGCCCGGCTAGCCGCCATCGGCGGCGAGGTGGCCGAGCAAAGTGGCCGCCTCAACCAAAACCGCCAGAACTACGAGGCCACCTACGGCCACTTCACCAGCCAAATCCGCGCTGACCTCGCCCGGATTGCGCAGTATTTGAAATAGAGAATATAGCTTTGGGCGTTACGCCTGTAACGCGGGCCGCGTAGACGGCGATATATGAATCGGCTGCGATTGCTTCGCTGCGCTCGCAATGACCGATATTTTGTTGTTGCTTACTCGCTCTCTTAACATTTTCTCCTCATGGCTACTCCCGATTTTTCGCAACTGGGCGGCACCACCGACGCTGAAAAACGCTCGTTTTGGTCGCGGCCCGAAGGTATTCTGGGGCTGGTGGTGCTGGCCGGGCTGGCGGGCACCGGCCTGTTTTACTTCAACGAGATTGTGAAATTCTTGATTGAGGTGGCTACCAATACCTTGCATCTGGCCTTTTTGCTGGGGGCACTGGGCGTGCTGGTGTTCCTAGTCACGAGCCGCGACATCCGTACGGGTCTCTTCTTTTTGTTTAAAACGCTGATGCGCAAGCTCACGGGCGTCGTCATTCAACTCGACCCGATTGCGATTCTTAAAATCTACATCAGCGACCTCAAAAATAAGCGCCAGAAAATGCAGGGCCAGATTGATACCCTAGCCGGCCAAATGGTGAAGCTCAACAAGAAAATAGCCGATAACAACGTCGAAATCAAGCAAAAATTTGCCGAAGCCAACAAGGCCAGCACCATGCTCGACCGGCCCGGCATGAAGGAAACCGCCTCGCTGGCCACCATCGAGGGCGCGGGCTTACAGGAGATGAACGAGAAGCTGCTGCCCTTGCAGCGCAACATTAAAATGGTACTGGCTTTCATGGAAAAAGTCAACCAGAGCGCCGACTACATCATCAAGGAAACCGAGATAAAAGTGCGCCTGAAGGAGGCCGAATACAAGATTGTGAAGGAAAGCTCAAGCGCCTTGCGCACGGCGGTGAGCATCTTCAAGGGCGACCCCGACAAGAAGTTTTACTTCGACGAATCGATGGAATACATCCAGGACGACATGAGCCAGAAGCTGGGCGAAATGAAGCGCGCCATGGACCTCTCGATGGACTTTATCAACTCGGTAGACGTGCAAAACGGCATCCTCTCCGACAAGGGCGAGGCGATGCTCGAAGCCTACAACAAAGGCGAATTCAAGCTGGTGCAGCTCGAAGGCCGCGCCGACAGTCTGGCGCCCGTGCCGCGCCCCGGCGGCCCGGCCGGCTACGACTCTGCCCCGGCCAAGGATGCCGGCTACCGCAGCTTATTGGAATAAACGGCGCGCCCTAGGTGTGCATTACCCGTTCTTTTAATCCCCGACACCTTTTACCTACCTTAGACCCATGCAAAACCTGACCGTCGCCGGCCGTCTCCTGATTACGGCTATCGTGCTGATTGGTATCTACTTCGGCATCCGCTACTTTCTGGGCGACCGGGTGCCCGCGCCCGCCACAGCCCCTACGGCCGTTGAGGCACCTAGCTCGAATGCTGCTAGTAGCGACACCGCCGAGGTGGCCGGCGCCCCGGCCGCCACGGCCGGCGAGCGCGTGCCTTTCACCTATACCGCGCCCGAGCCCACCGGCGGGCGGTTGCGCGGCGTAGTTGAACTTGGGGCCAGCGGCTTCAACTCCTTCATCGTGCGCACCGACGCCCAGCACAACTGGAAGCTGGAAAAAGCCGAGTTTGGCAACAGCTTGGTCCTGGAGAATATGGCCACCGATGACGACGTGCGCAGCGGGCTGAAATCGTACATCGGCAAGATGCTCGACAACGGCGTGGCGGGCCGCGACATTCACTTTGTGGTGAGCTCGGGCGCGCAGAAAGCCGCGGGTACCCAAAAGATTATCAAGCAGTTATCAGCATTGAAATACGTGGTGAACACCGTGACGCCCGAGAAAGAAGGCGTGCTGGGTCTGCGCTCGGTGCTGCCGCCGAGCTACGCTAGCAAGGCCTTCGTGGTGGACATTGGCTCGGGCAATACCAAAATTTCGTGGCTGGTCAACGGCGCGCCTAAGTCGGTAGAAACCTACGGCGCCAAGTATTTTGGGCAGAACACCGACGATGCCACCGTGGCCGCCGACGTGAAAGCCAAAGCCAACCAAGTGCCCGCCGGCCTGCGCCAGACGTGCTTCATCATTGGTGGCATTCCGTTTGAGATGGCCAAGAAAGTCCGCCAGGGCAAGGAGCGCTACACCGTGCTCGACGCCGCCAGCGCCTACCAGCTTGACAATGCCAAGGGCAAAGCCGGCCTCAATATCTACCGCTCGGTAGCCGAAGCCACTGGCTGCAAGCAGTTTGTCTTTGACTGGGACGCCAACTTCACGATTGGCTACCTGCTCACGCTGCCGCAGTAAGCTAGCTCGGGGTACCGTGGACCCTGCGGGTCCGCGCGTCGGTAGTCCGCTTAGTCACTAGGTAATGTAAAGCCCCAGCGGGGCGACCCTTTCCGAACGAAGGGGTCGCCCCGCTGGGGTCTTTTTATATTGAGTAGATGGGTTGTTGCCAACCGAGTGCCCCGCAGGGTTCAGAGTCCACCTGGTGGGCAATACCTACGGGCGAGCTTATATTTCCCGGCTTTTGAGCGGTGCCATAGTTTGGCGAGCCCCAACTGCTTGCTGCTATGCCCGCTACGCCCCCGCCACCCCTCCCGCGCCCACCTAAGGGGCCGGCCATTATTGCGCGTTGGCTACGACGTTATTTTAGCTTTTCGCGGGGCGAAACGCGGGGCTTGGTCGTGTTGCTTTTGCTGATGCTGGGCGTGGCCGTGCTGCCCGGGCTGCTACGCCCAGCCGACCCTAGCTACCTGCCCGCCGCCGACCAGCAGCAGCTCGACACCTGGGCGGCTAACCTGTCGAAGCGGCTGGCTTTTTCCGATTCGGTGGAGCGGCAGCGCTACGCCGGGCGGCGCAGCTACGGCACCGATAATGCCCGCCGCTACCCAGACGTGGTGCAGGTGCAGCTCGCGCCCTTCGACCCCAACGCCCTCACGGCCCTGGACTGGGAGGCGCGCGGCGTGCCGCACTTCGTGGCGGGGCGCATTGTCAACTACGGCCAGAAAGCGGGCGGCTTCCGGGCTAAGGCGCAAGTGCAGCGCATCTACGGCCTGCCCGATTCAGTGTACCAGCGGCTGGCGCCGTTTATGCAGCTGCCTGAAGCACTGCCGGGCCGCCCCGACTACGCGGCGCGCGGCGGCAACGCACCTTTTGCTAGTGCGGCCCCGAGCCGCTTTCCGCGCAAGCCCGCGCACTTGCAGCCCTTCGACCTCAACCTGGCCGATACCACGCAGCTCCAGCAAATCAAGGGAATCGGCCGGGGGCGGGCCAAGTGGATAGTACTGCGCCGCAACGAGCTGGGTGGCTACGTAGACGAGGCCCAGCTAGCCGATGTATTTGTGCTGCGCGATGCGCCCGACCTCGTGGACAGCCTGCGCAAGTACACATTCGTGGCTGCTGGCTTCGTGCCCCAGACCGTCAATATCAACTCGGGTACCTTCGATGAGCTGTGGCCGCACCCCTACGTGGGCAAGCCGCTGGCCCGGCTCATTGTGGCCTTCCGCAAGCAGCACGGTCCGTATAAAACACCCGAGGATTTGCGCCAGATTAAGATTCTAAAGGAGGAAAGCTTTGCCAAGCTGCGGCCCTACGTGCGCTGCGAATGAGGACCTAGGGCCGCAGCAAAAGCAAAAAGCGTACTTTACCCGGCGTATATCTCACCCACGTGCCGTAGCCAGCACGCTAGCGCTTCGTTTTCTTACTTTCAGCTATGAAATTCTTTGCGGTACTGCGTACTAAAACAATGGTAATACTCCTGCTAGCTAGCCTGCTCGTGCGGCCTCCGCAGAGCTGGGCGCAGCAACGCACGATTGAGGTTAACCTGCAGGCCATCAAAGGCAAGCTTAGCCCGACCTTCAACGCGTGCATTGGGGCGGGCCGCGCCAACGAGGGCCTGCGGGCCGACTGGCAGCAGCAGCTGGCCCAGATTAAGCACGATGCCGGCTTTCGCTACATCCGGATGCACGGGCTGTTGACCGATGACATGGGCCTGTACCGCGTAGACGCCCAGGGCAAGGAGCACTACAATTTTCAGTACATCGATGTGCTCTACGATTATTTGCTCAGTATCCACGTCAAGCCTTTTGTTGAGTTGGGCTTCATGCCCTCGGCCCTGGCCAGCGGCGACAAAACTATTTTTTGGTGGCGGGGCAATGTAACCCCGCCCCGCAGCTACGAGCAGTGGGGCAAGCTGATTGAGGCCTTGACCCAGCATTTCACGGCCCGCTACGGGGCGGCGGAGGTCAGCAGCTGGTATTTTGAGGTGTGGAACGAGCCGAACCTGGCGGGTTTCTGGACTGGGTCGCAGGCCGATTACTTTCAGCTCTATCGCTACGCGGCCAGCGCCATCAAGCGGGTCGATGCCCGCTACCAGGTGGGCGGCCCGGCCACGGCGGGGGCCGCGTGGATTCCCGAAATGATTACCTTCTGCACTCAAAACCAGGTGCCGCTGGACTTTGTGAGCACGCACACCTACGGGGTTGAGCAGGGCTTTCTCGATGAGTTTGGCACCACTGGCACCGTGCTCAGCAAAGACGAGCAAGCCGTCAGCGGCGATGTTCAGAAAAACCGCTTGCAAATCCAGCAGTCGGCCCGGCCAACGCTGGCCTTGCACTACACCGAATGGAGCTCTTCCTACACGCCGGCCGACCCCACCCACGATAGCTACCACCAGGCGGCCTACATTCTCCAGAAGCTAAAGCAAGTCGGCAATACTGCCCAATCGATGTCGTACTGGGTGTTCTCGGATATTTTTGAGGAGGCGGGGCCCCGCAGCGAGGCCTTTCACGGTGGGTTTGGCTTGATGAATACCCAGGGAATCAAAAAACCAGCCTACTTCGCCTACCAGTACCTCAACGAGTTGTTCGCCACGGAGCTAAAGAGCAACGACGGCCAGTCGCTCGCAACCACCGACGGCCAGGGCAATCTGCGGCTGCTCCTCTGGGACTACACCCGAACGCTTCCCGACGGCCTCAACAACCAGCAATACTTTATCAAGGACCTGCCGGCCAAGGATAAAGGGAACGCCACTATTCAGGTAAAGGGCTTGCGCCCGGGCGTGTACCTCGCCACCATCGCGCAGGTAGGGTACAAGCGCAACGACGCCTATACCGCGTACATCGGCATGGGTTCGCCGGCCCAGTTGAGCAAGCAGCAAGTAACCTCGCTCAAGGCGCAGGCGACGGGTAAGGCGCAGGAGCAGCGGAAAATTCGCGTCAATGCCGACGGCGGGCTGCGCCTGACGTTGCCACTGCGGGAGAACGATGTCTACCTACTCAAGCTCCAACTGGCCTCCTAAGTCCGGTTCTGGAAGCCCGGCTTTCGTTAACCAGCGGGTAGTGCCCTAGCCGCTGCTACCTAGGCGGCCCCTGCGGCGGCGGGAGTTTAGAGAGCTAGGCTGCCAGTCATTCTTTACCAAGAAGACGAGTTCTAATTTGCTTTTAGTTTTGAAATCGCAAAAGTTTAGGTAAGTGCAATTTTGGCAAAGAGCAAACAGGTAAGAAAGGCAAGTTTTGATATCCAGGCTTGGCTGGGCATAATCATCCTGTTGCTTTTGTCAGCTTACTTCCTCCGAGCCTGCACTCGTTGGCGCCAGGAGGCAGCGGCTTTATCGCAGGGAGTCTTCACAACCAAAGCTGTGGTAATTGATAAGAAAAATTACGTAGGGAATAGTCCTGTTTCGTACCAATTCACCTACTCCTATCAGTTCGCCTTACAGGGAAAGAACTACGAGGGTAATTCTCATAATCCGGCTTTACACATTGGGGATAGCATTTTGGTGGAGTATTCACCAAAAAACCCGACCTACAATCGAGTGCATAACTAGTGAGCTTATTAGGGCCTATTACTACACACTCGTCATTGCTTCTAAAAGTTGAGCTTATGATGGTTGTACAAAGTATTATACACGTTATAAGCTCATCTACGAATACAGAAGCTGCCCCAATGGCTACTTGCGGCGCAGGGCCTGGGCTACGGCTTGTTGTAGCAGCGGCCCCATAATGCGGTAGCCGGCCAGGGTAGGATGAATACCATCGGTGGCCAGGGCGGTGGGCAGGCCCTGGCGGCTGTCGGCCATGGCGGTGTGGTAGTCGAGGTAGGTGAGGTGGTGCTGGGCCGCGTAGGCCTTGAGCCGCTGGTTGAGGGCCAACACTTTAGGAGCTGGTTCTAGGCCGGGGCGCCAGGGAAAATCGTAGGCCGGCAGTACCGAGCACAGGATTACGCGCACGCCGTGAGCCTGGGCCAGGTCGGCCATGGCGGTGATGTTGTGGAAGGTAGCTTCGGGGTTGTAGGGCCCGGCGTTCTCGGCAATATCGTTGGCCCCGCTCAGGATGGCGACCACCTTGGGCTGCAAGGCTAGCACGTCGGGCCACAGACGCAGCAGCATTTGCCCCGATACCTGCCCGCTGATGCCCCGGCCGATGTACTCGTAGGTTTTGCCGGCGAAAAACGCCGTGTCGGTCTTGGGCCAGCTGTCGGTGATGGAGTTGCCCATGAGTACTACCCGCGGCCGGCTGGCCGTGGGGGGCAGTAGCTGTTTGTTGGCCTCGGCGTAGCGCCCTAGGTTGGCCCAATCAGTGGTTTGGGCCCAGCCGCCCAGGGGCATCAGCAGCGCGGCGGATACCGCCAGCGCATTCAGGGTGTGCACGAAAGACATAGTAATTGAGGAAAGTAAAGCAACCAGCAGCTACGTAGCTCGCATCGGCGCTTGCCAAGCAGCAGCAAGCTACTTAAAGCAACTTGCTGCTTGAGAATATTCTTAGACTTGCTGCCCGTATTACCACATCCCCAGCTCTTCTCCCGAAGGAGAGGGGATGTGGCTCGGCGTCAGGCAGTCAGAACAGCACAGGATTAAGAAACGCCCTAGTCAATGACATACGTGGCGATGGAGTGCGCGGGGCTGGTGGTGGCCGCGGCCTGGCCCTTCACCCACAGCTGAAACTCCTGGGGCTTGTCGCCGCTGTTCATCACCACCACGGCTACTTTGCCGTCGGTGTTCACGAAGGACGTGGCTTGCAGCCAGTCGCGGTTGGTGGTGGCGGCCACGCGCTTGGCGCCGGGGCGGATGAACTTCGAGAAGTGCCCGATGTAGTAGTAGGCGTTGGTGTAAATGAGCTTACCCGTGCGGGTGTCGGCGATGATTGGCGCGAAGCAGTAGTTGCCGACGTGGTTGGGGCCGCCGGTTTCGTCGAGCAGCACGTTCCAGTCAGTCCAGCCCACGGTGCCGGCATTGAGGTCGTTTATCATCGAGTTGCCGTAGCGCTCGCCGAGCTTCCAGTCGTTCACCTGGTCAAACTTGAAGTTCTCGACGCAGCCTTCCGTGAATATCAAATTCGTGTTCGGGTAGGTTTCGTGCACGCGGCGCTCGTTGTCGAAGAGCGGGCCGCTGGTGGTCCAGGTTTCGTACCAGTGGTAGCCGATGCCCCAGATGTACTTGGCCGCCGCGGGGTCGTCGAGTACGGTGCTGGCGCGCTGGTACAGTAAGTCGCGGTTGTGGTCCCAGGCGATAAGTTTTTTGTCGCCCATACCGCCTTTTTGCAGCGTCGGCCCTAGGTACTCCTTGATGAAGTCGCGCTCCTCCTCGGCCGTGTACAGGCACGATTCCCACTTCTGGGTGGCCATTTCCTCGTTCTGCACCGTCAGGCCCCAAATCGGGATGCCCTGCTTTTCGTAGGCCTCGATAAACTTGACGTAGTGGTCAGCCCAGGGCTGCCGAAACTCGGGTAGCAGCTTGCCGCCGTGCAGCAGGTCGTGGTTGGTTTTCATGAACGCTGGCGGCGTCCAGGGGCTCACAAACATCGTGAGCTTACCGCCCGCCGCCGCCGTGGCCTGCTTGATAAACGGAATGCGGTACTTCTCATCATGCTTGATGCTGAAGCTCTTCAGGCTTTTATCACCCTCTTTAACATAGGTGTAGCTCGCGCTTGAAAAGTCGCAGCTGCCGATGTGTGTGCGCGCTAGAGAGTAGCCGATACCCTGGGTAGGGCTGTAATAAGCCTGCAAAAACTCTTGCTGCTGCGCTTTGGGCAGCTTGGCAAACGTTTCGGCCGAAGCATCGGTGAGCGCCCCGCCGATGCCGAGCAGCGTCTGAAACGAATGGCTAGGGTCGATAAACACGCACACCTGCGTCTCGGCCGGCTGCGGGGCGGGCTGAAAGCTGAGCGCCGCGCCCGCCGCCAGGCGCTGGCTGGTGCCCTGCGCGGTAGTAAATACCTGGGCTTTTTTGCCCGCCGCCGAGTAAGTAGTTTGGGCCGCAGCGCGGCCCAGGCCCAGCGCCGACAGCAGTGCCAGGGAAAGAAGTCTAGTGGTCATAATAAGAGGAGAAGCGGGGAAGCGAATGACAGCTAAACGAAAAGCGAGCTTGTCATTGCGAGAAGGCACGACGAAGCAATCTTTCCTTTACATCAGCGGACGTCTGCCATGCGTGAAGGAAAGATTGCTTTGCTGTGCTCGCAATGACAAGCGCCTACCACACGTAGGTGGCCACCGCGCCGCCGTAGAGCGAGGTGCTGGCTAGCTTGCCTTTGTATTGAATATTAAAGCTTTTGAGTGTCGAGCCGGTGTTCACGACCATCAGTACGCGCTTGCCAGCGGGCGTTTTATAGGCCACGTTGGCCAGGCCGTCGGGGGCGTTGGTGGCCACGCGCACTGAGCCGGGCCGCACGAACTTGGCGGCGTGGGCCACCGTGTAGTAGGCCGAGTTGCGGGTCACAGTGTTGCCGCTGATGGTGAGAGCACCTAGGCACTCGGTGCAGCCGCCGGGCGTGTGCGGGCCGTAGGTGGCATCGTTGGCGAGGTTCCACTCCAGCACGTTGCGGCTCCAGTTGCGGGGTGCGGCCACCATCAAGTTGTTGGCGTGCCAGGTGAGGTCAGCGGTAAAGTTGCCGGGCGCCTGTGTCCACTGTTCCGTGAAGTACACGTTCTTAGCGGGGTAGGCGTCGTGGATTTGAGTCAAGGCGCTCATTTGCCCAGCGTAGAGGTGGAAGGCCGAGCCATCGAGGTAGGCGCTGGCACCCACGTCGCGGAGCACGGTATTTACAAAGGCCAGCCCCTCGGCATCGGGGTTGTGGTCGTAGGCAATAATCTTGGTTGTGAGATTAGCCGCTCGAAAGGCCGGCCCCACGTTGTTCTTGATAAAGGCAGCATGCTCGGCGCCCGTCATTTTCATGCTCGGATTATTGTCGGGGTTCAGCGGCTCGTTTTGCAGCGTCACCGCATCAATCGGGACACCTAGGGCCTGCATCCCCTGGATGTACTTCACGAAGTAGCGGGCGTAGGCGTCGTAGTACTCGGGCTTGAGCGAGCCGCCCACCGGGCTGGGGTTGGGGTTGGTGGCCGAGGTCGGGCCGTTCTTCATCCAAGTCGGGGCCGTCCAGGGCGAGCCCAGGATTTTGATGCTGGGGTTAATCGCCACGATTTCCTTCAGCACCGGAATCAGGTAGCGCTGGTCGGGCGCCAGGCTGAAATTGGCCAGCGTGGGGTCGGGGCTGCCGTCGTCGTAAGTGAATACCTGGGCATCAAGGTCCGAGGCCCCGATGCTCACGCGCAGGTAGCTGACGCCGATATTGTTCGCATCCGTAGCAAACAGCTCTTGGAGCAGTGCGGCCCGGTTGGCGGCCGTCATCTGGCTCAGCACGTAGGCGCTGCCCCCGGTGAGGGTGTAGCCGAAGCCATCCATCGTCTGGTAGGTCTGGGTCGTATCGACCGCGATGGTTGCGTTCGAGTTGGCGGCTGCGTTAAAATTCAGTCCCGCGGGCTGGTTGTAGAATAGCGCTGATTTGTCAGGCATGGTCAGCCACACGGCCACCTGCGCCGGGGAGGTTGGAGCAGGAGTAGGCAATGGGGTAGGTGTCGGCGTAGGCGTGCTGGACGAGTCGTCTTTGGTGCAGCCGCCGAGTAGCAAAGTGGCCGCCAGCAGCAAGCCGGCCGACTGACGAAAATGGGTGGGAAAAGTCATATGGAGAATGAGTAGAATGGGGAGGAAAGCGCCGTAACGCGGCTTGTAGAACGGAGTGGTATTCCGTTTGGCGCCAGGGCACGGGCGAACGCGGAAACGGAGTGCTACTCCGTTTCACATCGTTACCACACGTAGGTGGCCACGGCGCCCGCGGGCAGCGTGGCTTGCGCGGCCTGCCCTAGGTAGCGCAGGCTAAAGGTTTGGGCCGTGGCCTGGTCGTTCACCACCAGCAGCACGTGGCCGCCGGTGGGCGTGCGGTAGGCCACGTTGGGCAGCCCGGCCGCGGTGGTCGAGCCGATGCGCGTCGAGCCGGGCCGCACGAATTTGCTGGCGTGGGCCACGGTGTAATAGGCCACGTTGCGGGTCACGGCGTCGCCGGGGGCGAGCGTGATGGCGCCCAGGCACTCGGTGCAGCCGCCCGGCGTGTGCGGGTTCTGCTGCGGGTCGGCGGCTAGGTTCCACTCGAGTACAGTGCGGGCCCAGTTGCGCGGCGCCCCGATTTCGAGGTTCTTCACGTGCCACCCTAGGTTGCTCTCGAAAGTGGTGTTCGAGCCCGTCCACTGCTCGGTGAAGTACAGGTTTTTGGTCGGAAAGGCATCGTGCACCTTGCTCAGCGCCTCAATGGGACCGGCGTAGAGGTGAAACGCCGAGCCATCGACGTAGGGGTTGGCCGTGGCATTGCCGAGCACCGTCAGGGGGTAGTCGGGGCGGTCGGCGTTGTGGTCGTAGCAGATGATTTTGGTCTTGAGCCCCGCCACCTTAAAGGCCGGCCCTAGGTGCTGGCCAATGAACTCGGCCTGTGGCTCGGCGGTCATCAGCAGGCTGGGGTTGTTGCCGGGGTGCAGCGGCTCGTTTTGCACCGTAATGGCGTCGAGGCGAATGCCGTGCTTCTGCATACCTAGGAGGTACTTCACGAAATACTGCGCATAGGCGCCATAAAACTCCGGCTTGAGCGAGCCGCCTTTGCTCTCGCCGTTGGTTTTCATCCAGGTCGGTGGGCTCCAGGGCGAGCCCATGAGTTTGATGCTAGGGTTGATGGCGAGGATTTCCTTCAGCACCGGAATGAGGTACTTCTCGTCGGGCGCTAGGGTGAAGTGTGCTAGCGTGGGGTCGGTTTCGCCCGCCGGCCGGTCGTCGTAGCTAAATACCTGGGCATCGAGGTCCGAGGCCCCGATGCTCAGGCGCAAGTAGCTCACGCCAATCTCATTACCAGCGGTGCCGAACAACTCGCGCAGCAGCTTGGCCCGCGCCGGGGCGCTCATGGCGTGCAGCAGCTCGGCGCTGCCCCCGGTGAGGCAGTAGCCAAAGCCATCCATCGTCTGAAAGCGCTGGCTATCATCAATTTCAATCACCGCGCCCGTAGCTGCGGCTTTGCCGAAAGCCAGGCGCGCGGCCTGCGGCTGCAAGCGCTGGGCTTGGTCAGGGGTGGTGAGCCAGACGGCCACGCCCGCCTGGGCGTTGGTTTTGGCGCGCTGGCCGTAGCCCGGCACCAGCGTGAGGGCGAGTACGGCCCCTAGGCCCCAGCGGCAAACAGAAACAGATAGCATACAGGTAGGGTGGAAGTAGAGGAGAGAGTAAAAAGAACGCTTGCCAGTGCGAGAAAGGGTGAGGAAGTAATCGCATCAGGACGAGCCCTAGGTACGCCGTTCGGGTGCGATTGCTTCGTCGTGCCTCCTCGCAAGGACAAGCGTATTGATTTTGAGTTACTAAGCAAGTCGCTCCGGGGCCGGATAGTTCTTTATCCACTTTTCCCCAACCCGGACCCCGAAACGATAGCTTTTTTCAGCAGCGGTTAACCGCTAATTCCTAGTAACCCGGGTTTTGCGTAGCCAGCGGGTTGGTGTTAAGCTCGCCCTGCGGAATCGGGAAAATAAGGTAGTTGGTATTGGCCGCCCCCGTCATTTGCTGAATGAGGGTCAGGGCCGTCACGCTGTGCGTAGCCGAGGCATCGGCCTGGGTGTGGCGGGCGTAGCGCAGCAAGTCAAACCAGCGCTCGCCTTCGAAGGCCAACTCTAGGCGGCGCTGGCGGTCAATTTCGTTGCGCAGGGCCTGCTTGGTCAGGGCCTGGGTCGAGGCTAGGGTGAGGGCCGCTAGGCCGGCGCGCTGGCGCACCAGGTTCAGCGGGGCCAGGGCGGTGGCGCTGGGGCCGGTTTGCTCATTAATGGCTTCGGCCTGGGTCAGCAGCACCTCGGCGTAGCGCAGCACGTAGGTGTTATCTACCGAGTTGAAGAAGTTGCCGCTGCTGGTCCACTTGTACACGAACGGCCCGCGGTCGTTGCCGTTGCCGCGGCCGCCATCGACGTAGCTAGCGTGGTCGCGGCCCGCGTTGGTGCGGCCGATGTAGGCCCAGCGTCGGTCGTTCACGGTGTCGGCGTAGCTGATAAGCTCGGCCGTCGGAATGTTGTACTTCGGAAACGAATAGGAAGCCGGCGGCGAGGGCAAAATCAGGTCCGGAATACCGTTGCCCCCGTCGGGGTTGCCGGCAAATTGAATCTCGAACAGCGACTCGCTACCCTTATTCTCGGCCGGATACAGCCCTTTGAAAGAAGCGCTCAGCGCGGCACCCGTCACGGCTTGGGCGGCCGCTTGGGCCGCGGCCCAGTTGCGGCGCGTGAGCTGCACGCGGGCCAGCAGGGCGTAGGCGGCGTTGCGGCCGGCCCGGTTGGTGTTGCTGGCGGGCATCCGCTGGGTCGCGCTCTGCAAGTCGGCTATTACTTGGTCGTATATCTGGTCGGCCGTGGCGCGGGCCAGGTTGATGTCGGCCGAGGCGCCGCTTTCGCTGGGTTGCAGGCGCAGCGGCACGCCGCCGTAGGCCCGCACTAGGTTAAAATAGTTGAGGGCACGCACGAAGCGGGCTTCACCCAAAATCTGGCTGCGGCGGACCGTGTCCATCGTAATGGTGGGCACGTATTTCAGCACTACGTTGGCCCGGTTTACGCCGGTGTAGGCCTGGCGGTACACGTTGTAGACCTGGCTGGTGTTGGGCGTCCAGATGATTTTTTCGAGCGCGTTCACGTCGCCGTTGGCCGTGGTGCAGTTGTCGCTGGGCATCTCGCCCATCGTTATCAGGTCCTGGCCGTAGGCGCCGCTGCCCTGTAGGGCGTCGTAGCACGAAGTGAGGCTGGCCTCGGCATCATCGGCGCTTTGGAAGAAGTTGGCGGGCGCAATGGTACCTAGGGGCTGGCGGTCCAGGAAGTCTTTGCAACCAGCCAGCAGCGTCAGCGCACCGAGCGCCGGGATAAGTATCTTTTTCATGGGAATTCAAGAACTAGCTGGTTACTAGAAAGTAGCGTTGATGCCGACCGTGTAGGTGCGGGTTTGCGGATACACGCCAAAGTCGTTGCCGAGGCCAGTGGTCGAGTTGAAGTTGGCGCTCACATCGGGGTCGTAGCCCTTGTAGTCGGTCCAGGTTATCAGGTTCTGGGCCGTCACGTAGAGGCGCAGGGTTTGGATGGCAGCGCGCTTGCTCAGGGTGGTGGGGAAGTTGTAGGCCAGCGTCACGTTTTTGAGGCGCACGTAGGAGCCATCTTCGAGCCAGCGGGCCGAGAAGCGGTTGTTGCCGGTGGGGTCGAAGCGCACCGGGCGCGGGATGTTGGTGTCAGTGTTGGTGGGCGTCCAGTGGTTGAGCACGCTCACGCTCTGGTTCAGCGGGTCCGACTGCGACTCCAGCGCCTGGCGGGTGCCGTTGTAAATCTGGTTGCCAAATACGCCCTGGAAGAACACACTCAGGTCCAGGCCTTTGTACGAGAAGTTGTTGGTCACGCCCGCAAAGGCTTTGGGGTTGGGGTTGCCGATTACCCGGCGGTCGTTGTCGTTGATAACGCCATCGGGCAACCCGTTAGGGCCACTGATATCCGCAAACTGCACATCGCCGCCCCGCACGGTTTGGCCGTTTTGCTTGGGCAGGGTGGCCCCAATGGCATCGCTCTGCACAATGCCTTGATACACCCAGCCGTAGAACGCGCCCAGCGGCGAGCCCACCTGCGAAATGCTGCTGCCGTTGATGATAAAGCGCGACTCGCTCTCACCCCCGTTGCCCACTTGCTGGCCTAGGTCCAGAATCTTGTTGCGGTTGCCCGAGATGTTGAAGTTCGTCGACCAGCCAAAGCCATTGTCCTTGGCCACCACGTTGGTCGTGGTCAAGCCGATTTCAATGCCTCGGTTCTCGATGCTGCCCACGTTTTGCGTCACGTTCAGCGCGTCGATGCCCGCGCTGGTGGGCAGCGGCACGCTCAACAGCAGGTCGCGGGTTTGCTTGCTGTAAATGTCAAACGTGAAGTTGAGGCGGTTGTTGAGCAAGCTCAAATCCAGGCCCCCGTTGTACTGGTAGGTGCGTTCCCAGCGCAGGTCGTTGTTGCCAATCTGGGTCTGCGTGATGCCGCCCGAAATGGAGTTGCCGGTGCCCTGGTAGTTCGAGCCCACGCCGTACTGCGAAAAGCGCTGGTAGGTGTAAATCTCCTGGTTGCCGTTGGCGCCGAAGCTGGCACGAACTTTCAGGTCCGAGATGACGCCGGTCTGCGGAAAGAAGCTTTCCTTCGACACGCGCCACGCCGCGCTCACGGCCGGGAAGTAACCAAACTGATACTTATCGATAAAGCGGCTGGTGCCGTCGGCCCGCAAGCTCACTTGCAGCAGGTAGCGGCCGTCGTAATCGTAGTTGGCCCGCCCAAAGAAGCTCATCAGCGCCCACGAATCGGCGTAGCTAAACGGAATGCCGACCACCGAGGTGCCCGCGCTCAGGTAGGGCACGGCGTTGGTCGGGAAGCCGCGCACTTCGGCCCCGTTGGTATTGCGGTTGCTGGCCTGCTGCGACTCGCCGGCCAGCACCGTCAGGTGGTGCTTGTCGCTGAGGGTGGGGTTCCAGGTCAGCGTGTTTTCATTGAGCCAGATAACCTGGAAGTTGCTGGCCGACCGGGCGCTGCCGCGCGTAGTGGGGTCAGAAGTGCCGGTGCCGGGGTAGTTGCGGCTGGTGAACTGGTTCTCGTTCTGGCTGCGGAAATCGATACCTAGGGACGAGCGCAGCTTCAGGTTTTTCAGAATATCAAACTCGGCGTACACGTTGCCCACCGTCTGGTACACTACCGCTTGGTTGGTGCTTTCCAGGATGTTACCAATCGGGTTGTCATAGTTCTGGAACGGGTTGGTGCCGTACGAACCATCGGCAAAGCGCACCGGAATGGTCGGAATCTGGGTGAGCGCCCCCAGCACCGTGCCCGAGTTGCCGATGCCCGACTCTGAGCGCGTGCTGCCGTTGGTGTGGGTGCGGCTCAGGTTTAGGTTCAGGCCCACCCGCAGCCGCTGGCTGATGGTTTGGTCGAGGTTAATCTTGAAGTTGTAGCGGTCGAAGCCCGAGTTCAGGCTGATGCCATCCTGCTTGAAGTAGCCGCCGCCCACGTAGTAGCGGGTTTTATCGGTGCCGCCGCTGGCATTGAGCTGATAGTTCTGCAAGGTGGCCGGGCGGTACAGCTCGTCCTGCCAGTCGGTGTTGTAAGGGCCGCGGTCGTTGGGGTAGTTCGGGTTAACGTTGACAGGATTAGCAACATCGCCGAAGGCCGGAGCTAGGCCCCCGCCCGCCAGCACGTCGTTGTACTGCTGCGCAAACTGGCTGGCGTTGAGCACGTCGAGCTTCTTGCGCAAGTACTGGCGACCCACGTAGGCAGTGAGGCCAATTTGGGCCTGGCCCGCCTTACCGTGCTTGGTCGTAATCACCACCACCCCGTTGGCGGCGCGCACGCCGTAGATGGCGGCGGCGGCCCCGTCCTTGAGCACGTCGATGCTCTCGATGTCGTTGGGGTTGATAGAGTTGAGTGGGTTGAGACGCTGGTTGTTGTTGGTCAGCTCCTGCTGGTACTCCGGAATAATCGGCACGCCGTCCACCACGTACAGCGGCGAGGCGTTGAGGCTAAGCGTGGCCGCGCCGCGCACCCGAATCTCGATGCCCGCGCCCGGCGCGCCCGAGGGCGGCGTCACCTGCACGCCGGCCGCCTGGCCCTGCAAAGCCTGGTCGAAGCCCGACACCGGCTGCCGCGCCAGCGCCTGGCTGCCCACCGAGGCCACCGAAGTCGACAGGTCCTGACGGGTCTGGGTGCCGTAGCCCACTACCACCACCTCGTTCAGCGCCTGCTGGTCGTCGCTGAGGCGGATAACGATGGTGCTCGTTTCGCCCGTTACGGCCAATTCCTGGGTTTTAAAACCTACCGAACTAAAGGTCAGTGTACTGTTCTCCGGCACGCTCAGCGAGAAGCTGCCATCGGCGCCGGTCGAGGTGCCGTTGGTGGTGCCTTTCACCAGCACCGTCACGCCGGGCAGGGGCTCGCCCTTGGGGTCGGTCACGCGGCCCGACACGGGCACGTTTTGCGGGGCCTGGGTGGCGGCCCTAGGGGCCGTTTCGGGCCGGCTGGTTACCACGAAGTAGTTGTCGCGCAGCTCCTTAAACTGGAGCGATACCTGCGGCAGCACGGCGGCCAGCTTCTCGGCTAGCGAGCCGGCGCTGGGTTGCGGCACCACGCGCTTGTTGTCCACTACGTTGCTTTCGTAGAAAATAGTGGCGTTGTACTCGCTCTCCCACTGCTTGAGCAGCGACTTGAGGGGCACCGACTTCGCGTCGGCGGGTAGGGCGCTGGGCTCGCTCTGGCGCACCGAGTTCACGGCCATAAATTGGGCGTGGGCGGGGGTGTTCAGCAGCTGAAGCACCGCTACGCTAGCAGCCAGGCACGCGGGGCGCGCCACTGGCCACCCCAGGTAGGTAAGGGGTTTGTTCATAAGAGGGTGGGTAAAAGAGAATTATTTAGTAGGCTGCTCGGTCAGGGTCAGGCGGTTGCCTTGCCTGAGCGCTTGCAGGTGGAAGGTTTCTTCTAAGGATTGCAGCAGCACGGCGAGGTCGCGCACGGGCACGGTGCCCGTCACGCGGCGCCGGTTCAGCTCGGGCGTGGCCACTACTACTTCGAGGCCGTAGGTGTCTTGCAGGCGAGCGGCTAGCTCCGCGATGGTCGTTTCGTCGAGTACCAGCTGGGCATCTTTCCAGCTGGCGTAGGGGGCCGTGTGCACCGTGCGGTAGGCCGTCACGACGGGCTGGGCGGGCTTGATTTCGCGAGTTTCGACCAGCTCGCCGGGCTTCAGCAGCACGTCGGGGTGCTGGCGGTCGTCAAAGCTTACCCGCACCTTGCCCGAGAGCAGCACCACCCGCCCCTGGTCGCGGCGGCGCGACACGGTGAATTTGGTACCCAGGACTTCCACGTTGAAGCCCGCCGTAGTGTGCACTACAAAGCGCTGGTTGTCGGCTTGGTGCTGCACCGAGAAATAGCCTTCGCCATCGAGCCACACCTCGCGGGGCTTGCCCGTGGCCCAGGCCGCCGGGTAGCGTAGCGTCGAGTGGCCATTCAGCATCACGCTGGAGCCGTCGGGCAGCTGCACGGTGCGGGTTTGGCCGTAGGCCGTGGCCACTTGCTGGGCCGGAGCCGGGCGCTGGCTGTATAGCCACCAGCTACCGCCGCCCAGCACGGTGCCGGCCACCGCGGCGGCGGCGGCCCAGCGCCGCCAGGTCGGGGCCGCCGTGGCCACAGGCAGGCGGGGTGCCTGGCCTAGGTCCAGCTGCCGGTGCAGGCGGGTTAGCAGGGCTTCGTAGTCGGGGGCGTCGGCACTAGGGGCGGCGGGCTGGGCCGCTAGCTCTTCCCAGTGCAGGCCCATCCAGTACTGCGCCAGCAGCTGGTTGGCGGGCTGGGCCAGCCAGGCGCGCACGGTAGCCGCCTCCGCGGCCGAAGCCGTGCCCTGCACATAGGCCGTGAATAACTCTTGGGTAATAGCTGGGCTCATAGGCAGGTCGATGAAGCAGTGAGTGAGCTAGTAAGTAGCGCTGCACGATGCAGCCAGACCTTTTGCTCACCTAGGGCCGCGCCCTAGCACCACAATCGTTTGCAGTACTACACTGCCACCTGCCCCGCACCCTTAGTCGGAACCCAGAAAAAAGTTAAAAATTTCTTAATCGTTTTAGCAACAGCGAATTGAAAATTCGTCTTATTTGCGTCGTAGTCCCGGTCTCCGCTATTTGCTAGCCTTGGCTGGTGCCAAGCGCTGGGCCCCGGTGCGGCGTGCTGGGCCAAAGGCCGGGCTAGGTATTCGCAAAAGCACGTTGGTGCTCTGAGCCAGGTTGGCAAACATATTAGGGGCAACTTGGCGGCCATCAAGGGGAGCGTATAGCTCCAGGCTCGACTTGAGTAGCGAATCGGCGGCCAGGGCGCGCACCTCGGCGGCGGTCATGCCCGCGCGGTAAAAGAGCCAGTTGCGGTACTGCGCGCCGGCCGGGGCTTGGCGGCCCCCTAGGGTGAGTTGGCGCGTGCGCAGCTGCTCGGGAAGGCTGCCCACCAGCTTGCCATCGAGGTAGAGCAGGGTTTCGGCTCGGGCAAAGTAGTGGGTTAGGGTCGCCTGGTGCCACTGGTTGTCGGCCACGCGGGCGGGGCTGGTGAGCTGTCCCGTTTTGGCCGAGGTGTAGGTGAGTTGGCCCTGGGCACCTAGGCTGAGCTGGCCCGTGCTGGTGCTGTCTTGCAGGGTCAGCAAGGTGCCCGCGGCCTTGGCGCGGAAGCTGATGACCTGCGTGAACGGGTGCACTAGCGCCTCGGGCACGAAGCGCAGCGCGGCCCCCGGCAGCGGCACGCCGGCCGTGGCCTGATGCCGTGGTAGCGGTTTGCCGGCCCGCAGGGCGTCGAAGAGTGAGGGCACCCAGGCGTGAAAGAGTTCGGCGTGGCCACGGTCGTTGGGGTGCAGCGCATCGTCGAAGTAGCCGGCGGCCCAGCGGCCGTGGCCATCGTCCACGGCCCCGAGCAGGTTTACGGTGGGCACGGCCCAGCTGTGCAGCAGCAGATTCATCTGCTGAATGAAGGCGTAGTCCTCGGCCGTGTAGTCGTTGCGGGTGTAGCTGTTCGTGACCACTGGCACCAGCCCCGCCGCCCGTGCTTTCTCGATAAGCACCTGCATATTGGCCTTAAACTGGTCGAACTTGGGCTGGCCGCCGCCGTGGATGCCCTCGTTGCCGAGGGCCAGGGCGTACACCACGTAGCGGCCTTGCTGCGGCGGCAGGTCGCGCTCCCAGCGTTCCAGCACTTTGAGCGTGTTGTCGCCGGGAATGCTGATATTGGCCGTGGTCCAGGGCGCGCCGCGGCCCGCGGCGGCCCGCTGGGTTAGCAGCGCGCTGTAGCGGGCAGTATAGCCATACTTGCCGGTGGCGCCCTGCCCAAACGGCACCGACGAGCCGAAGTACACTATCTTCAAGTCACTGGGCGCTAGTGTGGTGGCTGGGGCTGGCGTCTGGGCGCGGCCGGTTTGGGCACCTAGGGCTAGCGAAAGGAGCAGCAGAAGTTTCCGTGTCATAAGGAAGTAAAATGCTCGGCAGGTAAAGTAGCTCGGACACACAGCGCCCAAGCTACGCTGAATGCTAGCGGCTGCCCACGGCGAGCGTTAGCAGCACGCCCAGGATACCGCCGCCGTGCAGCCGGAAATACGAGCGCATCGTTTTGAGCGCTTGCATCATGTGGGCTTCCACGGTCTTGACCGATACGCCCTGGCGCTCGGCTATTTCGGGGTAGGAGAGGCCCTGCTGCCGGCTCAGTAAAAAGGCCTCGCGCTGCTTGGGCGGCAGATGTTCGAGGGCGGCCTGGTAGAGGGCCTCCATCTCCTGATACTCGACCTCGTTGGCCACGCTGGCCGTGCCAGCGGCCGCGGCCACTTGGCCATGCAGGCGCAGGTGGTGCTGGTCGCGGCGCAGCTCATTCAGCACGGCGTGGTGGGCGGTGGTGAAGAGGTAGCCTTTCAAGGGCACGTCGTCGCGGAGCTGAGCGCGCTTTTCCCAGATTTTGATAAAGCACTCCTGCACAATCTCTTCGGCCGCGGGGCGCGACTTGAGGTAGCTATAGGCAAAGCGGTAAACCAGGGCGCTGTAGTGCCGGAAAAGCGCGTCAAACGCCCGCTCGTCGTCTTGCTTGAGACGGCGCAGATAGTCTGACTCAGCAAAATCGCGCGCTAGTTCCACCAGAGGGGTTTGGAAATACCAGGAAGACTACTTTTCTTAACCAAAAAGTACTCGAAAGGTACTGACCCGGTCGCCAAAAAAACGCTGGCGCGCCGGCCGTGGGCGCCAAGTTGCCATCCTTGCCAGTAGCTTGCGTATAGCTAGCCAGCCGGGCCCGGGCGGGCCCGGGCGGGCCCGGGCGCCCCCTTTATTATCGACTGAGCACGTGGCTGTTCTGCTTATTATTACTATCTTATGGCTAACCGCCGGGCATCTATCACCGACTTAGCGGCTACGCTGCAGCTGTCGCCATCTACTATTTCGCGGGCACTATCCAACCATAAAGACGTAAGCGAAGCCACCAAAGAGCGCGTGCGCGCCCTGGCGGCCGAGCTGCACTACCAGCCCAACCAGCTGGCCGCTGCGCTGCGCCGGGGCCGCAGCAAAATGCTGGGCGTGCTGGTGCCGCACATCCAGGGGCATTTTTTTCCGGAGGTGGTGCACGGCATCACGGTGGCGGCCAGCAAGGCGGGCTACCAGGTGCTCATCTGCCAGTCGAACGAAGACGTGGCCCAAGAGCGCCAGCACCTCGACCTCTTCATGAATGCGCAGGTCGAAGGTATGCTGGTGTCGGTGGCCTCTACTACCCAAGACTTTGGCCACTTCGAGCAGGTGCGGGCGCAGCAGGTGCCGCTGGTGTTTTTCGACCGGGCCGTGGAGGGCTTCGAAGGTGAGCAGGTGCGGGCCGTAGTGCTCGACGACTACCAGGGCGCCTACCAGGCCGTGACGCACCTCGTGGCGCAGGGCTGCCGCCGCATCGCGCACCTGGCCGGCCCGCAGCACCTAGGCATCCACAAGAACCGCCACCAGGGCTACCTCGACGCCCTGCAAGCACACGGCCTGGTGCCCGACGAGGCCCTGACGGTATTTTGCGATATGAACCAGCGCGGCGGCACCCAGGCCACGCGCCAGCTCCTCAAGCTAGGCGTGCCCTTCGACGCCATTTTTTCCTCTAATGACCTGGCCGTGGTGGGCGCCCTGCAAGTGCTGAAAAAGCACAAGCGCCGCGTGCCCGAAGACGTGGCTCTGGTGGGCTTTAGCAACGAGGCTTTTACCGAGCTCACCGAGCCCCAACTCAGTACCGTGGACCAGTGCTGCGGCCAAATGGGCCAAACCGCCGTGCGCCTGCTGCTCCAAATGATTCAGCGCGAACCTAGGCGCCCGGCCACCGCCAGCAGCGTGGTGCTCAAGCCCAAGCTGCTGGTGCGCGAGTCGTCGAAAAGAATGAGCAATTAACAAGTAGTAATGAGCAGCCCAGTTGTTCGGGCTGCTCATTACTACTTGTTAATTGCTCATTGAAAATCTACTTCTTGCCCGCGCCCATTTCTAATTTGCGTAGCTGGTCGGCTTTCCAGCTCGTGATGGCCACGACCAGCATGGTCATGAGGCCGCCGAATACGACGCTCGGCACCGTGCCGATAAGCTTGGCCGCCGTGCCGCTCTCGAAGGCCCCAATTTCGTTGCTGGAGCCGATGAAGATGCTGTTCACGGCCGACACGCGGCCCTTCATGTACTCGGGCGTGTAGGTGTGCACCAGCGTTTGGCGCACGATAACGGACACGGAATCAAATACGCCGGTCAAGAACAGCAGGAACATCGAGAGGTAAAAGTTGGTGGAGAGCGCGAAGGCCACGGTGGCGGCGCCGAAGCCCGCCACGGCCCACAGCATCTTGCGGCCCGCGCCTTTTTTGAGGGGCGAGAAGGTGAGGAACACCGCCATCAGCACCGAGCCCACGGCCGGCGCGGCGCGCAGGTAGCCAAAGGCGTCGGGGCCGCCGTGCAGGATGTTCTCGGCGAAGAAGGGCAGCAGCGCCACCGCGCCGCCAAAGAGCACCGCAAACATATCCAGCGACAGCGCCGCTAGCACCAGCTGATTGCTGAAAATGAACTTGATACCGCTCAGAATACTCTCACTCAGGGTGAGGCGCTCGCCCTCGATGGGCGGCAGCTCGCGGCTGGCAATACTGATAAAAAACAGCAGCGCCAGGCCCTCCATTACCATATCCACGCCGTAGGCAAACTCGACGCTGCGGTGCAGCAGCAGCCCCCCGATGGCCGGCCCCAGCACCGCCGACGCCTGCCAGGTGGTCGAGCTCCAGGTCACGGCATTGGGCAAAACGCCGCGGTTGGGCAACAGCTGCGGCATAAACGAAAACAGCGCCGGCCCCATGAAGCCCCGCGCAATGCCGCTCACAAAAATGACCAGGTACAGCGGCCACACCACCGTGGCGTGCAGGGCATCGAGGTGCAGGCGGCCGCCCGCCAGCACACCCGCCAGGGCCGGGTGGGCGAGCCACCACAGCGTGACGGCGCACAAAAAGAGCACCATTACCGCCGGCACCACTATGCGCTTGCGCCGCACCGAGTCGGCCACGTGCCCGGCGTAGAGCGAGACGGTAATGCTCGGGATGGCTTCGGCTAACCCAATGAGCCCGAGGGCCAACGGGTCGTTGGTGAGCTTAAAAATCTGCCAGCTCACGACGACGCCCTGAATCTGGGTGGCCACCGAAAATAGGGCGCGGGCGGTGATGTAACGGCGAAAATCGGGGATGCGCAGGGCCGCGTAAGGGTCGTGCGGGGTAGGGTCCGGCGTGGTCGGGCTCATGGGCAACAAAGCAGAAGGCAAAAAATATAAACCGCCTACCTAGGCAAAAGTAAGGACCTGCCAAGCCGGCCAGCGACTTATCTTGCGAGCTAGGCGCCGCGTTGCCCGCCATTGTTCAGCCTATGTTTGCTCCTGGCCTCACCCTCGCGTATCGCCCCGACCTAGGGCTGGTCATTGCCCGCTGGCAGCGCGAAGTCACGCCCGCCGAGCTGCAAAGCGGCTACCTCGCCATCCGGGCCGCGGCCGACGAGGCCCGCTGCGGCCAGTGGCTGCTTGACCTGCGCCGCCGCGAAGATGTTATCGAGCCCGCGGTGAATACCTGGTTCGGCCGCGAGTTTGCGCCCGCGCTGCGCGGGCGCTACGAGCGGGCGGCGCGCCTCGCCTTTTTGGTGTCGCCGCTGCGGGCGCAGCAGCCCGTTGCGGCCATGGTCTCGGCCGCCGACGCCGATTGCCAGCTGGCCACTTTTATGGACGAGGCCGCCGCCTACGAGTGGTTGGCCAGCTAGCGCCCTTTGGCTACCTAGGGTGGCGGCGGTCGGGCTTTACAACGCTACTACCCGCGTCACCTGCGAAAAATCGGGCCCCAGCAGCTGCACATAGTACAGGCCCGGTGCCAGCCCATTGCGCTGCCACGCCAGCCGGTGCCAGCCCGCCGGCATGGGGCCCTGCTGCAAGCGCACCACTTCCTGCCCTAGGGTATTGAGCACCCGCAGCTGCACCGCGGCGGGGCGGGGCAGCGAGTACTCCAGCGTGGTAACGTCCAGAAACGGGTTGGGGCTGGCGGGGTAAAGCTTTGGCGCGGCGTCGAGCGTGCGGTGCAGCACGTAGGTATCGACGAGCACCTGCTTGCGGGTAAAAAACTGCATGGCCAGGCTATCGGCCGTGGCCGTGAGCAGCATGGCGCCGTAGTCGCCATTGAACAGCTTCTGGCTTTCGGGCAGCAGTTTGGGGTTGCGCTGGTGAATGCTGCGGCCCCCTAGGCCATTAATAAGGTACGGAAAGCCATCGACCAGCAGACGCTCGTAGATGTGGTCGTGGCCCGTGAGCACCACCGAGGCGCCCCAGGCGCGGAACGGCCACTGCAACGCCACCGTGCTGCCGTGCGGCCCCGACGAGTAGGGCGCGTGGTGAAAATACACCACTTTCCAGCGCGCGGTGGAGGCGGCTAGCTCGGTGCGCAGCCACTTCGCCTGCACTGATGCAGCGCTGATGCCATCGGGCTCGTTGGGGTCGCTGTCGAGGGCAAAAAAGTGCACGTCGCCCCGCACAAAGTCGTAGTAGCGCCCATTGCCGGGCAGCGTAAAGTAGTCGCGGTAGGCCTCGCCGTTGCGCGTGTAGTAGTCGTGGTTGCCGAGCGACGGAAAGAAGCGGTTGGTGGAGGCGCTTGGCCCGTAGCGGCCCCGGTACTTGTGGATGTAGGCGTGGTAGTACTGGCCAATGTTGCGGTCGATGGTGGTCGAGTCGCCAAAGTCATAGTTGTTGTCGCCCAGCGTGATAATAAACTCCGGGTTCCAGCTCTTCACCAGGTCGGCCACGTCGCGCTCGGCCGGCCCCGCCAAGCCATAGTCGCCAATGGCCGCGAAGCGCTGCCCGTAGCTCGGCGCGGCCAATACAACTAGGCAAAGCGCTAAAAATAATTGTCTTAAAATAGGATAAAAGCTATAATGCATTACGCTTTGTGTATGAAATGCGGAAAACTAAGCAATGTCAGTAAAATACATTAGTAAGAGTCCTGCCTAGAACCGAATTTTGAAGTCGTGTAAGATACTGCAGTATTCTTTAAATGTTTAAGAGTGCCATTTGTTTTAATAATTATCCAATTTATAAAAGTCCTTCGATACTCAGTACTTCATTACTTCTACTACTACATATGAAACACCTGTTTACTGTCAAATGTACTATAGTTTCCCTGTTTTTTCTACTCGGGCCCAAGCTTGATGCCGTAGCAAAATTAGCCAATGCATATACTGGTAACCCATTAGTAATTGCTGCTAATTTCTACCACGTAGATGAGCAGCATCACTTAATAATAATCAATAAATCGGTAGCGGAAATTGCGGCGGCCAGCGATAAAAATGCCAATGCAATTGTCTTGGATAAAGAATACAGCTTTGTAGAGGGTAGCCCGGCGCTAGGTACCGCGCAATCGTGTACGGTAGCGCACGCGAATACTACTTATACGGTATATTTTTCGAAGCTACCCATTATCCATATCAATACGAAGCACGCGATTGTGGATGCCCCGAGCGTTTATGCAACGTTCACCATGTCTGAAACGAATGGGGCTACTATTACCGCTAACCTAGGTATCGAGGTGCGGGGCGGCAATTCGCAGAACTACCCGAAGAAATCGTACGAACTGAGTTTCTGGGCCGATACGCTCGGGGCCAGCAACCGCGATGTCAAGCTGCTAGGGATGCGCAATGACAATAAGTGGAACCTGCAAGCTTTATATAACGAGCCGTTGCGGGCCAATAGTAAAGTAGCCAATGAGCTATGGCAGGAAATGAGCCAGCTGTACTACAAAGACAAGGAGCCGGATGCTAAGAATGGCATAGCCATGTCTTATGTAGAGCTGTTCGTGAATAAAGAATACAAGGGAATTTATTCCTTGACTGAACGAATTGATAAAAAGCAACTGAAATTAAAAAAGTATACTACTTCAATTAAGGGAGAATTATATAAGGGTAGCGATTGGGGTGGGGCGGTGACTTTTACGGCATTGCCACCCATCGATAATACGAGCCTGATTTGGGGCGGTTTTGAATACAAGCATCCGGAAGAATATACGGACTGGACGAATTTATATGACTTTGTCAGCTTCGTTGAAACCAGCTCCGATGCTGAATTCTTGAAGCAGTACCCGAGCAAGTTCAATTTGAAGAATGCCGTTGACTACTACATTTTTATGAATGTGCTGCGGGCAACTGATAATTATGGTAAAAATTTGTACATTGCCAAGTACAACGCGGGTGAGCCGTACTTCTACGTGCCGTGGGATTTGGACGGCGTATTTGGCAACGACTGGATGGGCCGGAACGACAACACGACCGATGACATCGTGACGAACGGCTTTTATAAGCGCCTGAACCAGGACTGCTCGGCCGCGGGCTTTCGCGGCGTGCTAGCGCGTCGGTGGGCCGAATTGCGGACCACCCTGCTCACGCCCGACCACATCATGGCCAAGTTCGTGGCCAATAATGCGTACCTGCAAGCCAACAGCGCCTACCAGCGCGAGCAGGCCGTTTGGCCCAGCTTCAGCTACGACAATACGCAACTGACCTACGTGAGCAACTGGCTCACCAAGCGGCTCGCCTACCTCGACGGGGCTTTCAGCCAGCGCTGCACCGTGCTGAGCGCTACGCCGGGCAAGGCCGGCCCCGCCGTGCGGCTCTACCCCAACCCGGCTACCAACTACCTGGTGATTGAGGCCAACGCCGCTACCTACGACGTGTGCATCCAGGACGTGAGTGGCCGCGTGGCGCTGAAAACTACGGCGCACACGTCGGTTAGCCGCCTCGATATCAGCCAGCTGCCCAAAGGCCTGTACCTAGTGCTGGTGAAGGGCGAGAACTTCGTGATGACCGAAAAGCTGGTGCGCGACTAGGCGCGCGGCCTAGGTTACTTCGGTGCGGGTTAAGGCTTCGTTGAGGCAGATGGCGGCTTTGCTGCCGCTGGCTGCGGCCAGCAGCGCCTGCTGCTGACCGGGCACCATATCGCCGGCGGCGTAGAGGCCGGGCACCGTGGTTTGGCCCTGCTTATCGACCCACACGGCGCCCTTGCTGGTGAGGTGCGCCCCTAGGTCGGCGGCAAAGGAGCTGCGCTGCTCTTGCGGCGGGTGCAGAAACAGGGCCTTGCGCTCGAGGTAGGTGCCATCCGCAAACTCGACGCAGCGCAGGCCGCCGCGCACCGTGCCCACCAGCCGCGCAATGGGGTTTTCGTGCACCGCGATGCCCTGGCGGCGCAGCCGCTGCCGGGCGTAATCGGTGAGGTGGCCGGGGCCATCGGTAACGACGACTACGTCGGCGCTCCAGCGGCTCATGAGTAAGGCCAGGCCCACCACGGGCTTGCCCTGGCCGTACACGGCCAGCGGCTGGTCGCGCACTTCGTAGCCGTGGCAGTAGGGGCAGTGCAGCACGCTGCTACCCCACAGCTCGCGAAAGCCCGGCAAGGGCGGCAAGATGTCGGTGACGCCCGTGGCCAGCAGCACCCGCCGCGCCACGATGGTGGCGGGGTGGCCCTGGCCAGTTTGGCCAGTGGCCTGGAAGCCGTGCGCTAGCTTGGTAAGGGCCGTTATCTTGAGCTCCTTCACCTCCACACTGGGGTAGGGGGCCAACTGCTCGCGCCCTAGGTGCAGCAGGGCGGCCGGCCGAATGCCATCGCGGGAGAAAAAACTGTGCACGGCCCCCGACGGGGCATTGCGGGTGGGGCCGCCATCGGCCAGCAGCACGCGGCGGCAGCAGCGCCCCAGGATAAGGGCCGCGCTCAGCCCGGCACTGCCGGCGCCGATGATGAGCACGTCGTACTCGGTAGTCATAATGAGCGGTATAAATATTCGGGCTAAACAGGTAGTTGACCCGTTAAACAGGAAACCACTAATCAGAGGTTACAGGGTGGGTTAAAAAAACCGCTGGCAGCCCGGTATCAGCGTGCTGGCCCGCCAGCGGTAGCCGGGCCGCTTTACCCGGTGGAAAGGGCTGCGGTAGTACTTATTGGAGGAGGGGTGGGGCGCGGGCAACTTATTGCGCGCACGGCTAGTTCAAGCCTAATTCCCACTCTAAAATCCTAAAAGATATGAGCAGTGTTCTGTGCCGCCGGTTGCTGGCGGCTTTGGTAGTAAGTGCGTCGGCGTGGGCTACCCCGGCCCTGGCGCAGGCTGGCCGGGGGGCGGTGCCGGCCCCCAACGCGCAAGCCAGCGCCGGCCATTTTGCGGAGCTGTGCCAGGCCAAGCTGAAGCTCGCCCCCGAGCAAGCCACGTCGCTGCATACCTACCTCGACCAGGAGGTGAATTACCTGAACGTATTGGCCGTGAACGGTATCGCGGCCGATACGCCCAGCCTGACCGCCACCGAAGCCCAGCAGCTCGACCAGGTGCTGGCGAAGCTGCTGTCGCCGGCCCAGCTGCGCGACTTCCGCAAGCTGGCGCAAACGCCCCAGGCCCAGGCGTACTTGCAGAGCATGGCCCTGCTGCCCGCCGCCTCCGACAACCTGGCCAAAGGCAAGCAACGCCAGCGCCGCAATTCGGAGATGGTAGCGCAGCGCCTCGATGAGGCGGAGTAGCCAGCCGCTGAGCTTCGGCAATGCCCATTAAAAAAGGCCCTTCCCGAATGGGAAGGGCCTTTTCGGTACCTAGGGGGCCGGTTGGCTTATTCCTTGGTCAGGCGCAGGGCCTGGCGCAGGGGCGAGCCGTCGGGCTGCTGGCCCGCCACCACGAGCACATAGGAGCCGCTGGCCAGGCCGGTCAGCTCCAGGGGCTGGGGCTGGCCGCCGGCCAGGGTCCAGGCGCGCACCTGACGGCCGGTAGCGTCGAGCAGCAGCACCTGGTAGGTGCGGGCGGCGGGCAGCTGGCTCAGGTCGAGGCTGGTGGTGGTGGCCACGGGGTTAGGGTACAAGCCCAGGCTCACGGCCGCCACTTTGGGGAAGCTGAGAGTGCGCTGGGGCGAGTAGGAGCTGGTGCCGTCGCGGTCCACTTGGCGCAGGCGGTAGTAGACGAGGCCGGTGGCCTTGGCCGCTACGCCGGCATCGGTGAGCGTGTAGGCCGAGGCGGCGGCGGTGGTGCCGTGGCCGGCTACTTTGGCAATGGCCGTGAAGCTAGTGCCGTCGAAGCTGCGCTCGACCTCGAAGTAGTCGTTGTTCTTCTCCGAGGCGGTGGCCCAGTTGAGTAGGGCGTCGCGGTTGGCCACGGCCTGGGCCGTGAACTCAACCAGCACTACTGGCAGCGGGGTGCCGCCGATGACGAACGTAACCGGCTGCGTGGTGATGCCGCCGTACTGGTCGGTGGTCGTGATGTTGAGCGTGTACGTGCCGGCGCGCAGGCTACCGGGCGTTTGCACCTGAATCTGGCCGGTGGCGGCGTTGAGCACCAGACCCAGCTGCGACAGGTTGGTGACGTTGCCATACTGCGAGCTGGTGAAAGTGCCCGTCGAAGTAGCCACGGCTACCCCGTTGGCGGCCCCGCTTTGCAGGGTGCCGCTGGTGGCATTGTACACGAGCGCGCTGGTGTTGTACACGGCGCCGTTGTTGTCGGTCACGAAGGCGATGACATCGTTGGCAACGTAGGCGGCGGCCGAAGCCTTCACCGGCGTATTGGCATACGTCGAGGCGTTGTCGGCACCCACCGGAATGGTGTAGAGGGCCGAAGCACTGGTCAGGGCCGGGCTGGCGTTGTCGGTAGCCACGTAGCTGAAGAAGGCATTGCCCGCAAAGCCCGTGGCCGGCGTGTAGCGCAGCGTTTGGGCCTGGGTCGGCGTCAGGTTCAGCGGCGAGGCCGCGCCCAGCAGGTTAGCGCTGGTAATGGCCGTGTAGGTGCCGCCGTTGTTGTAAAACAGCGTGCCGGTGGTGGGTAGCGTGCTGAGCGTATAGCTGTTCACGCTGCCATCGGGGTCGGTAGCCAGTAGCGGCGAGAGGGGCAGCTGCTGGCCGGTGTTGCCCTGGGGCGCTTGCAGCGAGTTCACTACGTTGCTGGCCACCGGCGGCTGGTTGGCGGCCGTGGTAGTGAGGCTGGCCGTGTTGGGGGCCTGGGTAGCGAGCTCGGTGGTGGTGGTGCTCACGGTGCTCGTGAGGGTGTAGCCCGCCGAGGTCGTGATGGTGCTCGGGGCCGTGAGCGTGATGGTGTATTCCAGGGCCGGGGCGGCGGTGTTGGCCGCCGCGGTGCCCGAGTAGCCGGGCAGGGTAGCCACGGTGGGGAAGGTGACGAGGCCGGAGTTGGCATCGTAGCTGCCGCCGCCGCTCACTACCACGCCACCTAGGCCGGTGGGCAGCTGCACGGTGGTGTTCACGGCCGAGGCGGCTGAGGGGCCCACGTTGCGGGTGGTCACGAAGTACGTGGCCGACGAGTTGGGCGCGATAGTGCTGGGGCCGCTGATGGTCGTGGTAACATCGGCCCGCGGCGCCAGGGGCAGCGTCAGCGGGGCCACGTTGTTGTTCGGGTTCGAGTCGCTGTTGGTAGTGCTCACGTAGGCCGTGGCCAGCAGCGAGGTAGTGCCACCCGGCACGTTGTTGATGGTGGCCGAGAAGTTGTTGCTCACGCCCGAGTTTTGGGTACCTAGGGTGCTGAACGTGGCCACCCCGGTGGCCGGGTCGTAGCTGCCGCTGCTGAGCACTACGTCGGCTGCGTTGAGGCCGGCGGGCAGTTGCAGGCGCAGCACTACGTTGCTGGCCGCAACGCTTGGATTGGCGTTTGGTAGGTTCGTATTAGTCGCCGTCAGGTTGTAGGTGACCGAGCCACCGGCTACCACGGGGTTGGTGGTGCTCACGGCCGCGCCGCCCACGGTGGCCGCGATAGTCGTCGACTCATCCAGCAGGTTGGTGTTCGACGGGGTCACGGTGGTGTTCACGGTGGCCGAGTTGTTGTTCAGGTTCGGGTCGTTGCCGGCCGGGGTCACGGCCACCTGGGCCGTCACGGTGAGGGGCGTAGTGGTAGGCGCCACAAACGAGATGGTGTTGCCTACCGCGCCCGCCGCGCCGGGCGCCTGGTCGCTGAGCGCCGGGAAGGTTACTAGGCCCGTGCTGCTGTTGTACGAGCCGCCGCCGCTCACCTGCACGTTGTTCAGGCCGGTGGGCAGCTGCACGGTCGTGGCCGAGCTGGGGTTCACCGAAGGGCCGGCGTTGGTAGTGGCTACGATGTAGGTTACTAGGCTGCCCTGCGCCACGGTGCCGGGGCCGCTCAGGGTCACGCTTACGTCGGCCGTGGGGGCCGGGGTAGTGGTGAGGGTAGCCGTGTTATTGGTCGCGTTCGTTTCCTGCGAGGTAGTGGCCACGGCGGCCGTTACCGGGTAGCCCGTGCTGGCGGGCACCGTGAAGGTCACGTAGTTGAGTACCGAAGCCCCCGCCACCTGAGTAGCAGCCACGGCGGCCGTAGGCAGCGTGAGCAGCCCGGTAGCCGCATTGTAGGCGCCGGCGGGCAGCGCGATGGCCGTGCCGTTGGCATTAGCCAGGGCTACCGAGGCGAGGCCGGCGGGCAGCTGCACCGTTTGCACCACGCCGGCGGCTGGCGCCGGGCCGTTGTTGGTGGTCGTTACGGCGTAGGTGGCTGGCTGGCCCACCGTGGGGGCGGTGGGGCCGCTGAGCGAAGTCGTCACGTCGGTCAGAGTCAGGATGTCAACCTTGGTCGAAGCCACGTTGTCGGCTACCACAGTTTCGGCCGAGGCCGACGTGATGCTCACGACCGGCACCAGTGGGCCAGTGGTAGGCGCGGGTAGTACGATGGTGTAGTTCAGCGAAGTGCCCTGCGCCCGGCTGGATACGGCCGGGAACGTGGCAACGCCCGTAGTGGCGTTGTACGTGCCATCGTTGCTGAGTACTACGCCGCTCAGGCCGGCGGGCAGGTCTACCCGCGTCACCGAGTTGGCCGCCGCGGTCGGGCCGTAGTTGCCGGTCGTGATGTTGAGTTGCAGCGTGGTGCCCGGCACTACTGGCCCGGTCAGGGGCGTGGTAGGCGTTTCGTAGTTAGCCGCCGAGATGGTGGCGTACAGGTTTACGTTGCCCGCCGTGCCGGCCGTCGAGCCGATGCTCGCCGCGTTGCTGTTCGTGATGTTGTTGGTTTCGCCTGCGGCCACCACGGTCGCGGTAATGTCATTGACAGGCACGGCTGGCATGGTCAGCGTGATGGTGTTGTTCACGTTGGCGCCGCTGGCCAGGCCCAGCACGGCCGGGAAGGTCACGGTCGTGTTGGTGCCGTTGTTCGAGAACGTGCCGCCGTTGCTCACGTAAAGGCTCGTGTACACGCCCGGTATCAGCACCGTCTGGGTGGTGCTGGGCGCCACGCCGGGCCCTAGGTTCTGCGTCAGCACGCTCAGCGTTACCGACGTGCCGGGCGCGGCAAAAGGAGGCCCGGTGATGGTAGTCGTCACGTCGAAGTTCGACGAGTTGGCAATCGTGGCGATGGCCGTGTTGTTGGCCGTGTTGGCGCCTTCGTTGGTAGTAGTGTTCACCGAAGCGGCGGCCACTACCTGGCTGCTTGGCATGGTAAAGCGAATGGTCGAGCTCAGGCTGCCGCCCGAGGCCAGGGTAGCGGTGGCCGGGAAGGTTACCAGGCCGGTCGTAGCGTTGTAGGTGCCAACGAGGCCGTTGAGGAACGTCACGTTCGTGAGGCCGGTGGGCAGCTGCACGGTCGGGGTCACGTTGTCGGCGGCGCTCGGGCCGTTGTTGGTGAAGGTGGCCACGAAGTTGCCCGTGCCGCCGGCGGCTACCGTCGCCACATTGTTGTTCGTGATGCTGGCCACCAGGTCGGCCAGCGGAGCCACCGTTAAGTTGGTGGTAGCAGTATTAGGCTGCACTCCGGTCCCGGCGCCGCCGCTGGCGTTCTCTGTTGAAGAAGTACCAATGTTGCTCGTGAGAACCACACTGCCCGGCGTAGCCGAGGCCGTGATGGGGAAGCTGTACGTGTTGCTAATGCCCGAAGGCAGGGTGTTGTTGCCCGTGGTGGGCGTAAACGAGAGCACCCGCGTGTTCGTGTTGTAAGCTATCGTCACGGTCGAAGCAGGGTACTTAGCCTGTAGCGCCGCCAGCTGGGCCGGCGAAATGCTGGCGCCCGTGGGCAGCGTTACCGACTGCGTGATACCTAGGGCCGTGGCCGGGCCGTTGTTGGTGAAGTTCACCGTGAAGTCGCCCGTGGGCAGGCCAGGGTTTACCGAGGCCGGCCCCGTGATGGTTGTTGTCACATCGGCATAGTTACCGATGTTGGTGATGATAAAAGATGGGTTATTGACGGTGTAAGGCTCAGCCGTCGTGGTTGAGATGGCCGCATCAGCCCGCACGTTGGCCG
The DNA here is from genome assembly GCF_042681145.1 of Hymenobacter bucti. NCBI lineage: Bacteria > Pseudomonadati > Bacteroidota > Cytophagia > Cytophagales > Hymenobacteraceae > Hymenobacter > Hymenobacter bucti. The sequence goes on along the minus strand of NZ_JBHUFD010000005.1, from coordinate 584,867 downwards.
TGCCCGTAAGGGGGGCCGTGTACGAAAGGCTGAACGACTGACTAGCGCCCGCCGCCAGCGAGCTGAACGACGCGGAGGAGTAAGTAAGAATGTAGGGCTGCGTGACCCCACCCGTAATGGTAGCGCCCGGCGCGGAGATATTGGCTAGTAGCAGGGAGGCTGGTAACGATACCCGTGCCGAAAGGCCCGCAGCTGGAAGGGCACCGTAGTTCGAGAAATTAACCACTAGGTTAACCGTGCCGCCCGCTGTAGTGGCAGCGGGGCCAGTGATTACGCTAACCAAATCGGCCACGCAGCTAGCGTTGGCCGCCGAGGCGGCGATGCTGTTGCTGATGGCGGGGTTGCCCACGCCCAGCGTGCCGGCCTCAGCGCCGAAGGCTACGCCGCCTACCGTGAGGCCGCTGGTGCCGGCCGTGGCGTTAGCGCTGGCCGTGGGGCCATTGCTAACGATGAAGCCGCCGCCGCCGCCGCCGCCGGGGCCGTGGGCTACGCCGCCGCCGGTATTGGTGCCGCCCGTGCCGCCCGTGGCGGCCAGGCCGATGCTACCTAGGGTGTTCGGGTTTTGGGCCGTCAGCAAGATGCTGCCGCCCGCGCCGCCGCCGCCGCTGCCGTCGTTGTCGACGCTGTTGTCGGCGTTGTAGCCGTTGGCTACGATGCTGCCCGCGCCCGTTACCGAGCCGGTGCGCACCAGCACGATGCCGCCGCCGGGGGCGCCGCTGCTGGCCAGGCCAGCAAACGCGTTGCCCGTGCCGTCGTTGCCGCTGCCGTTGTTGGTAACGCCCGCGCCGCCGCCGCCGCCCAGTACCAGGCGCGAACTGCTCGCCAGCGGAAACGCCGCGCCGGGCTCGCCGCCCACGGCCAGGTTAGTAGCCCAGGAGTTGCCGCCGCGGCCGCCGCGGCCGCCGTTGGCGCCGCCGCCACCGCCGGTGTTCTGCGAGTTGTCGGTGGCGGCATCGGTGCCGCCGCCGCCGGCCGTGCCGGGTGCGCCGCGGCCGTTGTCGCCGGCCGGGTAGCTGCTGCCCGTGTTCACGAGCGTGCCGGCCGTGCCGCTGGCCGGGTAGGTGGCCACAAACTGAGGCGTGCCAGCCGTGCCTTCGCCCTTGCCCCCGTTCGAGGTGTTGGCGGTGCGGTAATCAGTGTTGTTAAAGCCAGCGGTGCCGGCTAGTGTGCGGCCCGCGCCGCCCCGGAAGCCCGCGCCCGAGGCGTCGAGGCGCTGGCCGTTGAAGTTGAGAGGACCCGCCACGTCGAGGGCCAGCACGCCGCCCAGCTGACCGTTCCAGGCCGGGGGCGCAATGGTGCCACCTAGGGTGAGGGCCGTGTACTGCGGAATGCGGATGACCTGGTAGCGCTGCTGCCCTTGGGTACCCGAGGCGTTGGCCTGGGTGTAGGCGTAGGTCAGGTTGTCGCGCAGGGTAAGCGTGCCGGCCGCGCCGGGCGTGATGGTAGCGCTGGTAGTGGCTACCACGCCGTACTCGTAGCGGCCCGCCGTGAAGCTGGTCGTCAGGTTACCGTTGGCCGAAGGGCCGGCCACGCCGTCGCCGTACGTATCATCGTTGGCCGTGGTGATGGCCGCGCCCTGCATCTGCACGATGAGCACGAGGTCGCCGGGGGCCAGCGCCGTGCCGGCATTGGCCGCGCCCGTGCCGCTGAGGGCAGTAGCGCTGAGGCTGATGGCGCGCTGGCCGGCGGCGGCATTGGCCGCGGGCAGGAAGTACGTGTTGGGGGCAGCCGTGAGCGAGGCTACCGTGCCGTCTTTGCCTGGTGTAGGTGGGCAACTGAGCACCGTGCCCGCCGCGCCGGTGGCGCCCACAGTGGTCGTTACGTTGGCCGCCGTGGCCGTGCCGTTGTTGTTGGCGGCCGTGTTGTCGATTTCGAGGGCGCTGCTCTTGGCCTGGCCCGTGAAGGACGTAGCGCCCGCGGGCATCACGAAGCTCACGTAGTTGACCGACGCGTTGCCAGGGGCCAGGGTCGTGGTGTTGAAGGTGACGATGCCGGTGCTGGCGTCGTAGGTGCCGTTGGGCACGTTCACCGTGTTAGCGGCCGGCTTGCCGGGCAGCGTAATGGTGGTGCTGGCGCTGCTGGTCGTGCGCGGGCCGGTGTTGGTAGTAGTGGCGTAGTAAAACACCGTTTGGCCGGCGGCGGCCGTAGCCGGGCCGCTGATGGTGGTGGCCAGGTCGGCCTCGCCGCACCACGACAGGTTCAGGATGGTCACCTTCTGCTCGTCCGGGTCATTCACGGCTTGCGCCGAGCTGTAGGTGGCCGTCACGTCGCGCACCGGCACCGGGAAGGCCAGCACCACGTTGCCGGCCGGGCTGCCCGAGAGGCTGGTACCCGTCACGGCATTGTTGGCAAACGAGTTGGTGGGGGCCAGGGCCACGTCGGCCGCTGTCAGGGTCACGGTAGTACCGTTAGCCTGAGTGCCCGTAAAGGTCACGCGGTCGATGAAATTAGTCGGCGTGGCGCCGGGTGCCGAGCCCCGGTCAATGTCGCCCACCACGAGCGTAAAGTTGTTGAGCAAGCGCGTTGCGCCGCTCGCCGCATCGGTAAAGCTGAACCGGATGCTCGATTGGCGGTTGGCCGCCGCCTGGGTTGCGTCCAGGCCGTAGTCGGCCGTCCACACCAAGCCTTTGCCGGGCTGGGCGGTACCCGGGTCGTTGCCGGTTTCGTCTGATACGAGCAGCGAGGCCGTGGAGGTCGTGAGGGTCGGGGCCGTGTAAGCGCTGGTGATGGTGATGCCATCAATTGTGGCGGTGCGCGCCGTGGTCCAGTCTTCGATTAGCGCGCGGCTGGCAAAGCTGAATACCGACTGCGTGTTGCAGGAGTTGGCATCCATCGGAATGCCGTAGTTCAGGTCGAGGCTCTCGTCGCCCACGTTGTCGGTAGCGGTGTACGTAAACAGCGCGTTGCCCGAGAAATTCTGGTTGGGGTTGAAGCTCAGCGCGGCCGCCTCCGTGGTCGTCAGCACCTGGTTGGCGCGCACCGGCGAGCCATTCAGCAGCAGCACCCCTTGCGAAGCCGGGGGCAAGACCTTGATTTTGTAGGCTACCACCGAGCCGTCGGGGTCGGGGTCGTCGGCGCGCAGGGTAGGCAGCGCCACAATGCCCTGGCGGCCAAACACCGTGGGGGCCGTTTGCTGGCCGCGGGGCAGCTGGTTGATGCGGCGCACCGCAATCGCCGTGAGGGCGAGCTCGCCCCCCGGCGCATTGCTGTTGCCGCTGCCATCGTAGAGCACGAGTATCGTACTGGTCGTGCCCGAGGTGCCCGGCACCGTAAGCGGGCGCTGGTACCGGTCCCACAGGTCTTGCCCGTTGTGCCCGGTTGCCAGCACGTCTTCTTCCACCATGCTGGTGGCCCCTATGCCGGCGTAGCTAGTGCCGTTGTTATACGACACCGCAAACCCCAAAACCGGCTTGTTGGCCGCGGTAGCCGTAGGGGCCAGGGCGTTGGACGCGTAGGTGCTGAAGGCGTAAGTGGCCCCGTTGACCAGGTTGATAGTCTGAATCCACAAAAACTGGTTGGTGGACTGGCCGTTGTAGTGCAGCCACGTGTTGCTGCCCGCCACGCCCTGGCTAGGGTCGCCCGGAAAGGGAACCTGCGAAATGTTCTGGGCGGCTCGCGTCTCCGTGCCCGTTTGGCCGGCCAGTAGCCCTTCGGTGGGGTACACGCCCGAGCCCGCGTACACGTGGTTGCTCCGCCAGCCCCCTAGGTCGTTGCCCGCCGCGATGTTGGTGCCACCGGGCTGCGAGCTGAAAGTTCCGTTTGTCACCAGGTTACCCCCGATGTACTGTTGAGCCCACCCCGTAGCGGGCGTGCCCCATGCTGTGGCTAGTAGCCAGAGTGCCCAGCGTCGGCCTTGTAAAGCTATTGGCATAAAGCAAAATTGTATTAAAAAGATAGAAACTAACTCTTGTCACTTATGCAAATGTAGCGTTGGAATTGTAGTTCGAAAAACGAAGTTTCTTCGAATAGCTATAAAAATGGCGTAAAATGAGCTTTTTTCTCTTTGAAATCATATTTTAGACATATTGAAGGTTTTTGTATATTGTACTTTATGAATAAAAACTTACAATAATTTATTTTGTATTCATTTTATAAATTGGTATTAAAGCGAGAATAAATTTAACTCGTCTGTTCGTCCCCTTCCTGGGGCACGGCGGCCTGGGTTTCGCCCGGCTTGCCAGCCCATCAACCGGGCGCACCGGTGCCACTTTGGCGGTGGCCTAGGGCTTGCCAGCCCGAGCCAGCGCGGGGGCCAAAAAAAAGGCCCTTCCCGAATGGGAAGGGCCTTTTTGGTGCCTAGGGGGCCGGTTGGCTTATTCCTTGGTCAGGCGCAGGGCCTGGCGCAGGGGCGAGCCGTCGGGCTGCTGGCCCGCCACGACGAGCACGTAGGAGCCGCTGGCCAGGCCGGTCAGCTCCAGGGGCTGGGGCCGGCCGCCGGCCAGGGTCCAGGTGCGCACCTGGCGGCCGGTGGCGTCGAGCAGCAGCACCTGGTAGGTGCGGGCGGCGGGCAGCTGGCTCAGGTCGAGGCTGGTGGTGGTGGCCACGGGGTTAGGGTACAGGCCCAGGCTCACGGCCGCCACTTTGGGGAAGCTGAGGGTGCGCTGGGGCGAGTAGGAGCTGGTGCCGTCGCGGTCCACTTGGCGCAGGCGGTAGTAGACGAGGCCGGTGGCCTTGGCCGCTACGCCGGCATCGGTGAGCGTGTAGGTCGAGGCGGCGGCGGTGGTGCCGTGGCCGGCTACTTTGGCAATGGCCGTGAAGCTGGTGCCGTCGAAGCTGCGCTCGACTTCGAAGTAGTCGTTGTTCTTCTCCGAGGCGGTGCGCCAGTTGAGCAGGGCGTCGCGGTTGGCCACGGCCTGGGCCGTGAACTCAACCAGTACCACCGGCAGTGGGGTAGCCCCGAGGGCAAACGTAACGGGTACGGTGCTGGTGCCGCCGTTGGCGTCGGTCGTGGTTACCTGCAGCGAGTAGCTGGTCGTCTGCGTCAGCTTGGGCAGCAGGCTGGCGTCGCTCACGTAGATGCGGCCGGTGGCTGGGTCGAGGCTTACGCCAGTGGGCAGCGTGCCCGAGGCAAGCACGGCGTTGGCCAGGCCATTGCTGGCGCCGCCTTGCAGCGCACCATCGGGGTTGTAGATGGTGCCGGTGCTGTTGTAGATGGCCGCGTTGGGGTCAACAGCCTGGGCCAGTACCTCGTTGGTCGCGTAGATGCTCTTGCCCGAGTTGTACGTGGTGTAGGCCGAGTTCTGGTCCTGCGCCACCGGAATGGTGTACAGCGCCGTGTTGCTCACGGTCAGCCCATTGTCGATGGCCTGGAACGTGAAGGTGGCGTTGCCCACGTAGCCGAGGGTAGGCGCAAAGTACAGGCCCGCCGCTGGCACGTCGCCCACGGAGGCCCGGGTGCCGTTGCTGAGGTACAGGATGCCCTGCGTGGGGTCGGGCAGGCTCACCAGGGCGTACTTGCTGACGGTGCCGTCGGCATCGGTCGCGTTGAGCGGCGAGATGAGCAGGCCAGTGGGCGCTTGCTGGTTGGCTGTGTTGCCACGGGCGTTTTGCAGCGTGTTCCACAGGTTCTGCGCCACCGGGGCCTGGTTGGCCTGGGCAGTGGTCAGGGTAGCGCCGTTGTTATCGGGGTTGCTCTCGCCGGTAGCGGTTACCGTGGCCGTGAGGGGCAGGCTGCCCGTAGCAGGCATGACAACGGTGAACGAGTTGGTGACAGCGCCGCTGGCACCGGCCGCCTGGCCACTGATGGCCGGGAAGGTAATCAAGCCCGTGCCGCTATCGTAGGAAGCTCCCGTGGGCAGGCCGCCCACGGTCGAGCCGGCTGGTACGGTCACCATCTGGGTGGTGCTGTTGGCGGTGGCCGACGAGGTTGAGGGGCCGTTGTTGGTCGTGGTTACTGAGTAGGTGTTCACGCTGCCGGGCTGGGCCGAGGCCGGGCCGGCCAGGCTGGTCACCACATCGTAAGCCGGCGTGATGTTGAGCTGGCTGCCCGCTACGTTGTTGGCCGGGTTGGGGTCCGACGTGTTGGACGACACCGACGAAGCCGAGATGGCGACCGCATTGGCGGGAGCCGTGAGGCTGACGGTATACCTAGTCAGGTTGCCAGGGCCCTGGCTGTCGATGGTAGGCAGCGTGATTTGGCCGGTAACGCTGTTGTAAGCATTGGGTACTACCACGCCGCCAGCGTCGCGCACCACCACGTTGGTTAGCCCGGCGGGCAGGTAGGCAGTGGGCATCACCTTGATGGCCGCCGTGGTGCCGCTGGTGTTGCGGAAGTTCAGGGTGTACTCAACCGTGACGCCAGCTACTGCGGGCGAGGGCGGCGTCGTGATGCTCGTGACCAGGTCAGCCACGTCGGGGGTAGCCGGGGCCACCGCCGTCGTGATGCCGGAGGTGTTGTTGCCGGCCACTAGGTCGGTGCTGGTAGTCGAAACCGTGGCCGTGCCGCTGAGCTGGCCATTGGCCGAGCTGCTGGGCATAGTGAAGGTGACCAGGCCCACGCGGCTGTCGCCGGTAGCCAGCGTGAGGCTCGGGAAAGTAACCAGGCCCGTGGTGGCATTGTAGGTGCCGCCGCCGGTGAGGGTCACGCCATTGTTGCTGCTGCCATCGGCATTGGTTACTACTGCGCTCGTGCCGGTGAGGCCGGCCGGCAATTGCAGCGTGGCTTGCACGGCGCTGGCGGTGCTAGGTCCGTTGTTGGCCGTGGTTACGGCGTAGGTCACGGCGTTGCCGGCTACGGCGGTGGCCGGGCCACTCAGGTACACGGCTACGTCGGCGGCGGGGCTCACCGTGGTGCGCAGGGCCGACGTGTTGTTGGTCGTGGCCACATCGGTAGTGCCGCTGCTGACGAAGCTGCTCGCCGCGAAGCTTTGGGCCGGGGCGGCAAACGAGAGGCTGTACACCTGGCTGCTACCGGCCGGGGCGTTGGCCACGGCGGGGAACGAAACCAGGCCAGTGGCGGGGTTATACGCGTTGGTGATAACGTTGCCAGTGGCATCCTGCACGAGCACGCTGGCGAGGCCGGCGGGCAGCTGGGCCGTTTCGACCACCGAGGTAGCCGAGCCGGTGCCCTGGTTGGTGAAGGTGGCCGTGTAGCTCACCGTCTGGCCGGCCGCGGCCGCGCTGGGGCCGGTGAGGCGTGCCGTTAAGTCGACGGGCGTAACCACTTTCACCGCTACCGACGACGTGTTGTCGGCCGGTACGGGGTCGCTGTTGTCGGTGCTGACCGAGGCCGTGGCCAGCAACTGGCCGTTGTTGCCGACGTTGGCCGGCACCGTTACCGCCAGCTTGTCGTAGGTAAACGAGCTGCCGCTGGCCTGCGAAAGGAGGGTCGGGTAGGTGAGCAAGCCCGTTACCGTATCATAGGTAGTGGTGCCCGCCGCCGTTACGAACGAGATGATGGTCCCCGTCTGGGTGCCGCTCACCCCGCCCACGGTCAGCGTTGAGCTGCCCGGGTTGATGGCGGAGGACGTGAGGCCCGGCAGCAGTTGCACGCGCTCGACCACGTTGTTGACCGAGGTGGTGTTCAGGAAGCCGTTGTTGAACGACTGCACCGTGTAGGTAACCACCGAGCCCGCGCTCACTATCGTGGCATCGGCCGTGATGGTCGTGGCCTCGTTGGTTTTGGCCAGCGTGGCGTTCGTGATGGCTACTTGCGTGCTGGTCGGGCTGCCGTTGAGGTAAGCCGTATTGTTGGCCGCGTTCGTGTCGCCGCTCGTGGGGGCTACCACGGCCGAGGGGGCGAAGGCGGTAGCGGGCGCACTGAAGCTGACGCTGTTGGTCACCGTTTCGCCGCTGGGCAGGTTGGCCAGCGCCGGGAAGGTAACCGTGCCCGTTTTCATGTTTGCGTTGTACACGTAGATGCCGCCGTTGGTGATGTACACGTTGGTCAGGGGCAAATCAGACGGAATGATAACCGTCTGCGAAGCCACCGGCGCACCGTTGGGGCCGTTGTTGGTCGTGGTCACGTACAGCACCATGGGCGAGCCCGCAATGGTCGTGGCCGGGCCCGTGAGGGTCGTGGCCAGGTCAAACTGGGCGGGCGTTACGGCCGTCGCCGTGTTGTTGGCCGTCAGGCCGGCCTCGTTGGTCGTGGTGCTCATGCTGGCCGTAGCCGCTACGGGCGTCTGGCTGCTGGTGAGGTTGTAGCTGATGGTCGAGGTGAACGGGCTGTTGGGGGCAAGGCTCGCGGGCGACATATTATTGTAAGTCACCAGGCCGGTCGTGGCATTGTAGTAGCCGTTGGTTACGGTCACGCCGTTGTCGCTGCTGCCATCGGGGTTGGTGCTGGGCGTAGCCGAGCCCGTGAGGCCGGCGGGCAGCTGCACGTTGCCCATCACGCCATTGGCCGTTTGCGGGCCTTTGTTGTCGAACGTCACGGTGAAGGTGCCGGTTGTGGGCGTTGCGCTCGCCGTGATGGTGACTACCACATCGGCCGTGGCTACCGTGTTCAGGGCTAGTGGGCTCGTGTTCGGGGCGGCGTTGCTGCCCTCGGCCGAGGTCGTGCTGGTAGTACCCGTGAGCGTAGAGGCGCCTGTGGCAAGCGGCGCCGTAAAGCTGAACATCACTACGCTGCGGGCATCGCTGGCCAGGGAGGCAACGGGGCCGAAGTCGATGGTGCCGGCGGTGGCGAACGAAGCATCTGGATAAATTGCCCGGATGGCGTCCTGCTGCTGCATCGAAACCGTGGCGCCGCTGGGCAGCGTCACGATGCGGCTCACGTTAGCGGCGGCACTGGGGCCTTCATTGGTGAAGGTGGCCGTGAAGATGCCGGTGGGCTGGCCCGCGTTGAGCGTGGTGGGGCCGCTCAGGGCCACGGTTACGTCGGCGGCGGCGGTCACCGTCGAGCTGAAGGAGGCCATGTTGTTGGCCACCAGGCCCAGCTCTGGGGTGCTCGTGGTGGTGGTGCTTTTCGTGGCTACCGTACCTAGGACCGTGGGCGCCGTGTAGGCAAAGGCGTAGGAGAACGAGGCGCCGCTCGGCAGTTGGGCCAGCGTGCCAAAGTCGATGGTGATGGGCGCGCTGGTGCCGGTGGCGGCGGGGGTAAACGTGGTGCCCGGGTACGCCGCCACGATGGCGGCGCGCTGGGCCGGCGTCAGGCCCGACCCCGCGGGCAGCATTACCTGCTGCGCCACGGCCGTGGCGGTGCCCGTGCCCACGTTGGAGAACGTAACCGTGAAGTTGTCGGTGGGCTGGCCAGCGCTTATCGACGCTGGGCCCGTGATGGTCGTGGCTACGTCGGCCACGCAGTTGGCGCCCGCCGTGCTGCCCGCAATGCTGTTATTGATGCCCGTGTTAGTTACGCCGCCTAGGCCAGTAGCCGCGCCAAAGGCCACCCGGCTGCCGTTCGTTTCTACCGTGGTGCCATTGACTCCGCCGGCAGCGCTTATCGTGGCTGTTACGCCGCTGGTGGTGAAAACGACACCGCCGCCGCCGCCGCCGCCCGGTCCGTGGGGGCCCGAGTTGGTGGCCGGGTTGGTATTGCCGCCCGTGCCGCCATTAGCATTTAGTGTTAGGGCGCTGGTGCTGCGGGCCGTGATGAGGATGGCCCCACCGGCGCCGCCTCCGCCCGCGCCGTCGTCGACCGTGCTGTTGTTGGCGTTGCCGCCATTGGCCAGGATGGCGCCCGCACCCGTGATGGTGCCCGTGCGCAGCAGCACAATACCGCCGCCCGTTGCCCCGCTGCTAGCCAGGCCATTGCCGGGCGTGCCGGTCGAGTTGTTGGTGGTGCCGGCGCCGCCGCCGCCGCCCAGTACCAGGCGCGAGCTTGTGACCGCGCTGAAGCTAGCGCCCGGCTCGCCGCCGATGGCTAATTTGTCGCCAAAGTTATCGCCTCCGCGGCCGCCGGTGCCACCATTGGCGCCGCCGCCGCCGCCGCTGTTATTGATGTTGTTGTTACCACCACCGCCGGCATTGCCGGGGGCGCCGCGGCCGCTAGTGCCACCCGCGTAGCCGTCGATGCCCGTGTCGCTGATGGCATTAGTAGTTACATCATCAGCAGAGGTTGGCACGGTTACGTAGCGTGGGGTGCCGGCGGTGCCTTCGCCCTTCTGCGCGTTGGCGTTGGCGGTCGTTAGGTTCACATAGTCGTTGTTGTTGCCTGCCGCCGTAGCCTGCGTGCGGCCCCCGCCGCCGCGGAAGCCGCGGCCCGAAGCGTCGATGGAGTTGCCGTTGAGGTTAATTTGGCCGGCCACATCGAGGGCTATAATGCCGCCGATGCTGCCATTCCAGGCGGTTGCCTTGAGCGTGCCGGTTAGCGTTACGTTGCCGTATTGCGGAATGCGCACTACCTGAAAGCGGCGTGGGCCGGCCGTGGCCGAAGCTGCCGAACTTACGTAGCTGTTTGCCAGGGGCGAAATGGCTAGGCTGCCGCCCCCTAGGCCAAGGGGCGTAGTGTTAGCCGCCACCACGTACTCATAGGTGCCAGCCTGAAAGTTGGCTGCCGAATTGCCGTTGGCTCCGCCGCCGCTCACGCCATCGCCGTAGCTGGCTGTGTTTGTGTAGTCGATGTCCGCGCCCTGCATCTGGATAACCAGTAGCAGGTCGCCCTGCGAGATGGTGTTGGCTGCCGCCGTCCCACCTTGGATGCCCATGCCTATTGTGATGCTGGTAGCCCCCTTGGCGGCCGAAGCCGTGGCTGGGAAGTAGGTGTTCGGGTTGGTCGATAGCGTGGTAGGCGAGCCGTCTTTGCTGGGGTTAACGCAGGCCAGAGGAGGGGCAGTAGCCACCACCGGAATGGTGTACGTAGCCGTGTTAGACGTCACGTTGGCATCGTCAGTAGTCAAGTAGTTGAAGACGACGGGGCCAGCGTAGCCGCTGTTCGGGGCAAACGCGAGCTGGGCTGCCTCCGCCGGCGTCAGCGTCAGCTTGTTCAGCACCATGCCGTTCAGGTATAGTACGCCCTGGCTGGACGGGGGCAGCGCCGCGATGGTGTACGACTTCACGGTGCCGTCGGGGGCCGTGCCGCTCAGGCTGCTGATGGGCACCTGGCCCGAGGCATTCGAGATGTCGGCGGTGGTCACGTTGTTGGCCACCGGGGCCAGGCGGCACCAGCTCATGTTATCGATGCCGATAGTCTGGGTGGCCGGGTCCGCTAAAGTGGCGGCGGGCACGCCGTTGGCGTAGGTGATGGTCAGCGTCGTAATGGGGCTCGGAAACGAAGCCGTCACGGTGCCGTCGATGGGGCTGTCGGTGGCGATTTGGCCGGTGGCCGTGGCGCCGCTCACGGTTACCACGCCCGCGTTGGGGTTGGCCGCCGTCAGCAGGGGCGTAACAGCGGTGCCGGCGTTGGCACCGGCAAAGGTCACCACGTCGATGAAGCTGCCCGCGGCTCCGTCAATATCCACCACGCGCGTGGTGAAGTTGGAAATGGCGCGCGAGAAAGTGAAGGTGATGGACGAGGTGCGGCCCGCGCCCGAGTAGTCGTTGGTCCACCCTAGGCTAGCAACGGTATTCACCGTACCAATCCGGAGCGTTGCGGCTGGGTTAGTTGGGCTGGCGGAGTAGCCGCCCGAGCTAATGGTGGTGGTGGAGCCGGCGGGCACGGCCAGCGCGGGGCGGGCTTTCCAGTCTTCGTTGGCCGGGCGCGAGCCGAAGGCAAACGTGTTGGTGGCTGTGCCGCAGGGCACCACGTATTGCAGCGGAATGGTGTACGTGGCCGGGCTGGTCGACGTAGCCCCTACCTCGTCAACTACCTGGTAGGTGAAAGTGGTGTTGGCGCCTGCGTAGGCTGGATTGGCCGTGTAGCGCAGCGAAGAAGCCTGGGCCGGCGTCAGGCTCTGGTTAAGGGCTACGGGGGCGTAGGTGCCGCCCGCCGTGCTATAGAGCAGCGTGCCGGTGCCGTTGGCCGGCAGGCTCGTGATGAGGTACGAGGCAATGGTGCCGCCGTCCGGGTTCGAGCCGCTGAGGCTGCTGATACTGGCCTGGGTGGCGGTGCTCGGCAGCGGGGCGGTGGTCACGTTGTTGGCCACCGGGGCCAGGCGGCACCAGCTCATGTTATCGATGCCGATAAGCTGATTACCCGGGTCTGCCAAGGTGGCGACGGGTACGCCGTTGGCGTAGGTGATGGTCAGCGTCGTGATGGGGCTCGGGAAGTAAGCCGTCACAGTGCCATCAACGGGGCTGGTGGTAGCAGTCTGGCCGGTGGCGGTGGCGCCGCTCACGGTCACCACGCCCGCGTTGGGGTTGGCCACGGTCAGAAAGGGCGTCACGGCGGTGCCGGCGTTGGCGCCACCGAAGGTTACCACATCGATGAAGTTGCCCGCGGCTCCGTCGATGTCCTGCACCTGGGTGGTGAAGTTGGACACCGGGCGCGAGAACGTAAAGGTCACCGACGAGGTGCGGCCCGCGCCTGAAAAGTCGTTGTTCCAGAGCAGCGTGTTAGAGTTGGCCGTACCAATTTGCAGCACCGAGGTAGTGGCGGTGCTGGTGGTGTAGTTGCCCGAGCTGATGGTGGTGGTAGCGCCGGTGGGCACGGCCAGCGCGGCGTGGGTTTTCCAGTCTTCGCCCGCGGGGCGGGGGGCGAAGTCTAGGGTAGTGGTTGTGGTGCCGCAGGCCACCACGTATTGCAGCGGAATGGTGTACGCAACCGTGCCCGAGGTCAGGCCGCTATCATCCTTAGCCCGGTAGTTGAAAGTGGTGCTGGTGCCCGTAAAGCCAGCGTTGGGCGTGTAGCGCAGCGAAGCCGCCTGCGCCGCCGTCAGGCTCTGGTTCAGGGCCACGGGGGCGTAGGTGGTGCCCGTAGTGTTGTAGAGCAGCGTGCCGTTGCCGGGCAGCGAGGTCACCGTGTAGCTCAGAATACCGTCGGCCGTGCCGCTCAGACTCCGGATGCCAGCTTGCGTAGCCGAGCTAGCCACCGGAGTCGTAGTAACGGCGGTGGCGGTGGGCGCAATGCGGCACCAGCTGATGTTGTCAATGCCAACGGACTGATTGGCGACGGTGGTGGCCGTCGTTAAGTTGCGATACCGCAGCGTGATGGACGTAACCGCGCTGGGATAAGTAGCAATTACCGTAGCATCGTCGGTGGTGGCGTTGTTACCATCAGCCACAACACCCGTGGCGGTGGTACCCACAATAGTCACGTAGCGAGTGCTCGCATTGGCCTTGGCTAACGTTGGCGTTACGGGGCTCGTCGTAGGGGTTGGCCCCGTTGTAGTAAGCGACCCCGAGAACGTTACCTCGTCGGTGAAGCCGCTGCTGGCTGTGAGTAAGCCCCCCGCATTAAAAATCGCGTCGATGTCCTGTACGCGCACGGCGAGGTTGCTCACGGGCCGCGAAAAAGTATAGGTTACCGTCGAGCCGGTAGTCGCATTAGTTTTCGAGGAATAGGTAGCGCTCCAGCTCAGCGTCTGGCCATTCAGCGTCCCTGTAGCCAGCGTGCTGTTCGCATCAGCCGAGGTGTAGGTGGTGCCCACCTGCGTGAAGGAACTGGCATCGGGCGCGGGTGCGCTCGCCCGGTTCCGCCAGTCGCCCGCCACGTAGGGGTTAGTAGTGTTGGACACCCGATAGTCCAAATTGACCGGTGCAGTAGCACATACTTGGGCTTGGACCGTGGGCGGCCGGAAGGCTGCCCAGCCTAGCAACAGCATGCCTAGTCGTAAGGATGGTCGCATAGAGTAAACTAGAGAAGGAAAAAAAGGATAAAATAAATTGATGTCTTTCTGAAAACTCAGCTGTTACAGCGAATTATGTACGACAAAATTAACAAGATGTATCTCAAAACAACACAAAAAAAGAGTCCTGAAATGAGCGCCGTTTATTAGCTGAATGCAAAATTCATCAAAAAAATAGACGAATATAATAATCATAAATATCTGAAAAACAGATAACAAATAATATTACACTTTCGAGTCTATTTTTTAGAGTGTCATTCTATGGCGTAAGCTATTTTATTAGAATAGTTAAATAAATAATAAGAAAAATGTGGTCTAAATATATAAATTTATAGGAAATGCTAGCCTAGTCATAAATTGTATTTTAAGAATAAAAAACTCTATTCTTTTCGCTGCTTTTTAAGTGAAAATGCCACTGGTTGAGTTTGCAGCGGCCCTAGGTAATTGCCACGCCGGCTGCGAACGCAAAGCGGGTAGTTTCGGGCCCAAAAGTTGAGGAGGCTGCTACTCGTCGCCAGCCTTGGTCGGTCCGGGCCTAGCCAGGTGCCAGCAGGCGCCGGGCGCCGGGCTGCCGAAAGGGCCAAAAAAAAGGCTACCCGCTAGGGTAGCCTTTCTGAACTTGCAATGGGTAACTGGGCGGGCTAATACACGCGGTCCCGGCCGCTCTCCGCCACCAGCGCCCGCAGGGGCTCGTTGAGGCCGGCGGCGTCGTTGAGCTCTTCGAGCGGCACGTGCAGGCGGTATTTCCAGAAGTTCTGCGGGTTGCTGGGCACGTTGATTTGCTCGTCGTGGGGGTTTGCGCGGCGCAAGTGAGTGTCTATGGCTAGCAAATCTTGCAGCGGGAAGATGGCCCACATGGCTGGCGAGGCCAGGTGCTGCAAAATCATTTCGCGAATCACCCAGGGCTCGGCGTAGTAGGGTGCCAGCTGGCGCCAGTGCCCGAGGGCCGTTTCGAAGAAGCGCTGGGTGCGCACGTGGTCCTCCTCCCACCAGCCGCGCAGCGTGCTCATGTCGTGGCTGCCGGGGCTTACCACCGAGAGGTAGGGCGCGGTGGCGGGGTTGCCAAACTCGGTGGCGGGGTTGCTGGGCATGCGCTGAATGTGCAGGCTCAGCATGCCGAGCTGCTTCATTACGCCGGGCACCGAGGCGGGCACCATGCCGAGGTCCTCGCCCGCGATGAGCATGTTGGTGGCGTAGCGCACGGGCGGCAGCTTCACTAGCCCCTGCTCGCGCCAAAACTCCTCGTGGCGGCGGAAGAAATAATCAACGTAGATGTCGTCGTAGAGGCGGCGCTTGGTGTCGTCGCCATCTAGTTCCTTAAAGCTGTCCGACTTGTTGAGCGTGATGCGGGGGTGGTAGAAGTCGTTGCCAGCGGGCAAGAATAGCACCTCGCTCACAAAGTGGTAGAGGCCCGGCCGCACCCGCAACAAGAACTCGGCACGCTCGGGGTGCTGCTCGATTTCCTGGTTGGTGTAGGCCTCAATCTGGCGCTGGTTGGCCACGGGCGGCCGCAGCTGAATGGCGCCGTACTCATCGGCCACCATAAACTCATCGAACACGGCCTGGGCATCGGCGCCGAAGGTGCGCTCCAGCAGGTGCCAGCGGATGTAGGGCGCGCACAAACGGCCATAGTTGAACCACCCTAGGCGGCGCTGTATCTCGTCGCGGTGCAGGGGCAGCGCGGGCGAAAAGTGCCCCAGCAAGCCCTCCACCGAGTTGCCGGGCATTTCCCAGATGCGGAAAAAACCCAGGATGTGGTCGATGCGAAGCATGTCGAAATAGCGCGAAAGGTGACCTAGGCGCTGCTTCCACCAAGCGTAGTTGTCCTCGGCCATGCGCTCCCAGTTGTAGGTGGGGAAGCGCCAGTTCTGGCCGGTGGTGGAGAAGTCGTCGGGCGGGGCGCCCGCCTGCTGGTCCATGTGGTAGAGCTCGGGCTGGGTCCAGGCGTCCACCGAGTGGCGGTAGATGCCAATGGGCAGGTCGCCCTTGAGCACCACGTGGCGCTCGCGGCCGTAATTGACGGCGGCGGTCAGCTGCTTGTCGAGGTGAAACTGGGTGAAGAAGTGCAGCCCAAACTCGTCGAAGTCGGCGCCGTGCTCGTCTACCAATTCGGCCAGCCCGTGGGGCGCCCGAAACTCCTTGGGCCACTCGTGGAAGTCGGCGGTGCCAAACCGGTCGCGCAGGGCCGAAAAGGCGGCGTAGGGGATGAGCCACGCGCCCTGCTCAGCTTTGAACTGATGAAAGGCCGGGTCGGCCAAAAACTTGGCTTTCTCCTGCTGATAGAGCAGCTTCAAAAACTTCCACTTGGCGTTCATTACCGGCTCGTAGTCCACAAAGTCCTTGGCGTTGAACTCCTCGCGCAAGCTGGCCAGCTCAGCGGCCGCTTTTTTGTCCTTGAGCTTGGCAATGCTCTCTAGGTTGAGATACTGCGGGTGCAGCGCAAACACCGAAATGGCGGCGTAGGGGTACGAGTCGACCCAGGTGTGGGTGGCCGTGGTGTCGTTGATGGGCAGCACCTGCACCACGCTCAAGCCGGTTTTGGCGGCCCAGTCCATGAGCAGCTTCAGGTCGTTGAACTCGCCCACGCCCAGGCCGTTTTCGCTGCGCAGCGAGAACACGGGCAGCGCCACGCCGGCCCCGCGCCACGGCCCAGCCGCATAGCGGAAGCCCTCGTCGTCGGCCACGCGCAGGGTACCTAGGGCGGCGCCGGGCAGCACGCGGTTGTCGCCGGTTTCGAGCTGCACCACGGTGTGGGTGGCGGCGTCCCAGAGGCCATACTTGTAGTGCAGCTCGGCCTCGGGATTAGCCAGCGTGATGTCGGCCTGCCAGTAGGGATAGTCGGCATCGGAGAGCACCACGGCGGGACCCTGGTCCCAGGCCCCTAGGGCGGGGTCGGAGCCTAGCACGCACACTTGGTGCCCGGTGGCCACGCGGGGGGCGGCCAGGCGCAGGCGTAGGGTAGGGGCCGGGGCGGCAGGGGTGTCGGCGGCCGGGGCGGCGTCGGCTTTCTTTTTGCCCTTGGCTACCTTGGCCGTGGCCACTTTGGCGGCGGGGGCAGCGGCCGGGGCGGGGCGCCGAAACAGCGCCTCGGTAAACGCGGCCGTAAACAACTCGTTGTCGTCCTGGGCCGGGGCGCGCCAGTAGTCGCGCACCTCCAGGTGCTCGTAGCCCGCGGGAGGCAGGGCCAGGGTGCGGTTGTCGCCCCACTCCCACACCGCGCCGCCGCCCTCAAATAGCAGCACGTACTTATACGTAATGGGCGCCGCGGCCGCAGCGGCGGGCACCTCTACCTGGGCGCTCCAGCGGGTAGTGGCTTCGTCGTAGTGCAGGGGCAGGGCCTCGGCCAACTGCCAGTGGCCCAGCGTAGGTAGCGAGCCGCACAATACCAGGCGCTGGCCGTAGGCAGTGCGGTAGGGGAGAGAGAAATGAACAGTCATTAGGGCAAACCAGGATAAGGAGCGCAAGATACTGCCCCGGCCCGCGGCCCAACTACTAGAGCGGGCGCACCGTATGGGGCAGCAAGTCGCCTACGTAGTCGCTGGCTGCGAGGTCTATTCTCTTATTTTTTGACATAATGCGCTTTGTACTTACCGCGCTGCTGAGCGGCAGCCTGGCCGCCGGCCTGTCGGCCCCCACGCTGGCCGCCCCCGCCGACTACCACCCGCCCCGCCACTTCTACACGCCCGGTCACCAGCCCTACCG
Organism: Hymenobacter bucti; assembly: GCF_042681145.1. NCBI lineage: Bacteria > Pseudomonadati > Bacteroidota > Cytophagia > Cytophagales > Hymenobacteraceae > Hymenobacter > Hymenobacter bucti. The sequence goes on along the minus strand of NZ_JBHUFD010000005.1, from coordinate 567,558 downwards.
CCGCCTGCCCACGCGCCTGGCGCTGGGCTTCAACCTGGCCAGCTACAACGGCGACCTCACCGGCCGGCTGCGCGATAATACTCTGCGCCTCGGGCTCAGCCTCGGGCTGGTGCGCACGCTTAGCCCGCACCTCACCTTCGGGGCCGACCTAGGCTTTGTGCGCCTGAGGGCCGTGGACCAGTTTCCCGACCGCGCCTACCGCTTTGGGGGCACCGATGCGGTGCTGACGACTTACCTGCGCTACAATATCTTGGCCGACAAGAGTATGTACATTGGGCTCAACAACCGCCCTACCACCTGGCAGCCGTTTTTGCAGGCCGGAGTAGGAGGAATGGTGTACAACCCATCCGTGGCCCAGGCCACGCCTTTTGGCAATGTGCTGCTGCCCGCCGAGGGCAACAACACGGCCTCTTTCTCGGGCGTGGCGGCGGTGCTGCCCGTGGGCGCTGGCGTTACGCTGCGCGCCAGCCGCTCGCTCTACTTCACCCTGGAGGGCCTGTACTACTTCACCAGCACCGATTTGCTCGACGGCATCAGCCAGCGCGGCAACCCCAAATCGAACGATAGTTTCATGACCGCGACACTCAAAATCGAGTACGCGTTTTACAAGAAGAGCGCCAAGCCGCTGGTGCATTTCGATTAGTAGTGAGCAATTAACAATGAGCAATGAGCAGTCTGCGTAAATCAGGCTGCTCATTGCTCATTGTTAATTGCTCATTTACTCAAATAGTCCACGGCCAGCGTGGCCAACGTCTTCACACCTAGCGGGAAGGCGCTCTCGTCGACCTGGAAGCCGGCGGTGTGGTGGTCGGCTACGGTCGAGGGGTCGGTGCCGGGCGCGGTGCCCCCTAGGAATACGAACAGGCCCGGAATCTTCTCCTGGTAGCAGGCGAAGTCCTCGGCGCCGGTTACGGCTTTTATCTCCACCACGTTCTTGGGGCCGGCCACGGCTTGCATGGTGGGCAGCATGCGGGCGGTGAGGGCGGGGTCGTTGAAGGTAACGGGCACGTAGGGCTCGATGCCGACCTCAGCGGTGGCGCCGTTGGCGGCCGCGATACCCTCGGCGGTGCGCTTGATGGCGGCCCAGATGCGCTTTTGCGTGTCGGGGCTAAAGGCCCGGATGGTGCCGCTGAGCGTGGCATCGGGCGGAATGATGTTGTAGCGCACGCCGGCCTGCACGGTGCCCACGGTTACCACGGCCGCGTCCTGGGTCAGGTCCACCTGCCGGCTCACGATGGTTTGCAACGCGGTAATAATCTCGGCCATCGTCACCACCGGGTCGATGCTGCTCCAGGGCTTGGCCCCGTGGCTGCCCTTGCCAATGACCTTTACCGTGAAGCGGTCGGAGCTCGCCATCTCGCCCCTAGGTCTATACTGGAGCTGCCCCACCGGCGCCGACGCCCAGATGTGCAGCCCGAAGATGGCGTCCACCTTAGGGTTTTCCAAGACGCCTTCCTGCACCATCAGCTTGGCGCCGCCCACGGTGCCGGGCAGCGAGCCTTCTTCGGCGGGCTGGAAGATGAACTTGACCGTGCCGGGCAGGTCTTTCTGCAGCTTGCTCAAGACCTCGGCGGCGCCCAGCAGCATAGCCACGTGGGTGTCGTGGCCGCAGGCGTGCATCACGCCCACGGGCTGGCCTAGGTAGGTGCTTTTCACGGTGCTGGCGAAGGGCAGGTCGGTGCTCTCGGTGATGGGCAGGCCGTCCATGTCGGCGCGCAGGGCCACCACCGGGCCGGGCTTGCCGCCCTTCAGAATGCCCACCACGCCGGTGCGGCCCACGCCCGTTTGCACCTCGATACCTAGGGCCTTTAGCTGAGTGGCGATGATTTGGGCGGTGCGGGTTTCTTCGTTGCCGAGCTCGGGGTGGGCGTGCAGGTCGCGGCGGCAGGCCACCACTTTGGCTTGCCCGGCCGTGGCGAGCTGCGCAATGCGGGCGTGCAGGGCGGCCGGCGCCTGGGCGCGGGCGGCGGGGGCGCCTAGGGTCAGCCCCAGGCCGGCCAGTAAGGTAGGTAGCGCGTGTTTCATGGCCCCCAAGGTACGGCCGGCGGCCTAGGGCCGCCCCGCGCCAGCGGTGCCGGCGGCGGGCGCCCAGGTGGCGGCGCCCGCTGCCGTTCCCCAGGCACTACCCGCCCGGAATGTTGCCTGGCGGCCCGTTTGTTACGCCTAGGTTATCGCCGAGACCTAGGCGGGCATTACTTTTGCAGGCTCGTAGAAGTTGGTTTTTTAGTCCAAAGGCATCATGCGCGTTCTTCCGCCCGTTTCTTCCCGCTCGCTGGCGCGGCCTGTGGCCGCTGTCCCGGCCGCCGGGGCCGAAGCCTGGGCGCGGGCGCTGGCCCAGCCTGCGTTTTGCTGGCGCTGGGCGCTGCTGCTGGCCTTGCTGTTTGGGGTGCTAGTGCCGGTGGTGCCGGGCTACTTCCACTACATTCAGCAGCGGCCGGGGGCGGTGGCCTTCGACCCCTTGCTGCAGCTGTTGCCCCGCCACGAGGTGGCGTGGCCCATCTTCGGGCTCATGTATGGCAGCGTGGTGGCGGCGGTGGGCTGGCTCACGCGCTGGCCCCACCTCTTTCTGCGGGGCCTGTGGGGCTACTTTATCCTGGTGGCGCTGCGGCTGGCTGCCATCTGGCTGGTGCCGCTGGTGCCGCCGCTCGACATTGTGGACATGCCCGACCCATTTTTGGCGCTGCTCTTCCACACCGATGCCAGCCAGGCCATTACCAAGGACTTGTTCTTTTCGGGGCACACCTCCACGGTGGCGTTGCTGGCGCTGGCCGTGCGCGGGCGCTGGTGGCAGGGCACGCTGGCCGTGGCGGCCACGGCCATTGGGGTGCTGGTGCTGGTGCAGCGCGTGCACTACACCTACGATGTGCTGGCCGCGCCGCTGTTTGCGTGGTTGGCGTACTGGGCGGCGGGCTTTATTTGGTCCACCACGGCTGAGAGCGAGTTGGGCCAGGTAGAAGTGTAGCTACTCAGAGGTGCAAGATGTACCGTGGACCCTGCGGGTCCGCGTGTGAAGACGGTTGTACAAGGGGTTACTTACCTACGTGCGGACCCACAGGGTCCACGGTACACCTAGGGGCCGGGCGGGGCGTCCGACTTGCGGGCCACAGGTCCGCGCAACGGCTAGGCGGCTTTTTCCTCCTGGGGCGCGGCGGCGGCCACCTGCGGCCCTAGGGGGTCGGCCTGGTGCTGGCCGTGCCAGTTGCCCTTCCAGTACCAGAGGCCCGCAATGAGCGAGATGCCCACGTTGGCCACCACAAACGACCACCAGATGCCCCGGAAACCCAGGTCGGTGTGGTGCGACAAGTACCAGGCCACCGGAAACTGAAACACCCAGATGCCGGTGATGGTGAGCACCATGGCCGAGAGCGTATTGCCCACCCCTCGAAACGCGCCCGACACCGTTTGCTGCACTCCCGTGAAGCACAAACTCAGCGAGGCAATGCGCACAAACTCCACCGACTGCTCGCTCACCAGCGGGTCGCCCTTGAGGAAGAAGCCCACCAGCGGCCGGGCCGCCAGCCAGATAATACCGCTCAGCACCAGCAGCGTGGTAAAGCTCACGCCCAGCGCGTAGTTGGCCGTTTGCAACGCCCTAGGTAGGTTGCGGGCGCCCACATTCTGGGCCACCAGCGTAGAGCAGGCCAGCGAGATACCCAGGGCCGGGATAATCGCCAGCGCAATGATGCGCGACCCAATGCCATAGGTAGCCAGCACCGACGTGCCGAAGCCCGCCGCTAGCGTCGTGAGTACCGACAGCCCCAGCGCCCGCGCCGACAAATCGACCGACGAGGGTGCCCCCAGCCGAAACACGCGCCCCATGAGTGCCCAGTCGGGCCGGAAGCCCGCGAAGCTGAGCTGAATGCCCGACCGGCCCCGCAGCAGTACCGCCAGTCCCGCCACCACGCTCAGCGCCTGCGTGATGATGGTGGCCATGGCCGAGCCCGCCACGCCCAGCCCCGGCACCGGCCCCCACCCGTAGATGAAGAGCGGGTCGAGCACGAAGTTGAGCCCTAGGGTCACGAGGTTGATGTACAGCGGAATTTTGACCTCGCCCACGCCCCGCATGAGGGCCTGAAACATGAGGAAGCCGAAATTGAATGTGAGCCCCCAGAACAGCACCCGCTGAAACTGGTTGGCCGGCTCGAAGATGTCGGGCCCGGCGCCCATCAGGTGCAGAATGTAGGGCGAGGCGAAGTGCGCGCCCACCGTGAGCAGCAGCGCCAGCACGGTTTCGAGTACCAGCGCCTGGCTGGCCACGTGGTTGACCATCTTCTGGTGCCGCGCCCCAAAGTTCTGGGCCACCAGCACCGAACCCGCCACCGAAAACCCCGAGCCCAGGGCAATGAGCAGGAAGTTTACCGGGAAGCTCACGGCCACCGCCGCCACGGCTTTCGCGCCCAGCCGCCCCACCCAAAAGGCATCGACCAGCTGGTAGCCCGTCTGCAACACGTTGCCAAACACGATGGGCCAGGCCAGCTTGAGCAGGGATTGCAGGATGGGACCTTGGGTAAGGTTGGGGCGGGCGGCGGGGGTAGGGGGCATAAGCAATGGTAAGCCAATGGCAGGCCCAGCGGCCCGCCCGGCTCCCCCTACGAAAAAGCGCCGGTGCCTGGACAAGCGGGGGGCCGTCGGCCCCGCCCGCCGCCCCTAAAAGCCCGCCGCCCGCGGCCGGAGGCAGGCACGTGGCGCTACCTTACGTATACCCCTACCTAAACCTAGGCGACCTGGCTCGCTCTTCTCTCCCCCTCTTCTTTATGGCAGGCAAACTCACGGGCAAAGTAGCCCTCATCACCGGCGCCAGCGCCGGCATCGGCCAGGCGTGCGCCCGCGCCCTGGCCGCCGAAGGCGCGCAGCTTATCCTTACCGCCCGGCGCGCCGAGCGGCTCGAGGCCCTGGCCGACGAGCTGGCCGCGCACGCCCCTAGGCCTATCATCGTGGTGGGCGACGCCCGCGACGAAGCCACTGCCCAGCAGGCCGTGCAGGCCGCCCTAGATGGCCCCGGCCGCCTCGACATCCTGCTCAACAACGCCGGCACCGGCAACTACAAGAACCTGGTAGACACCAGCGCCGAAGACTACGACGACATGATGGACACCAACATGCGCTCGACGTTTCTATTCACCCGCCACGCCGTGCCGGTGCTCATCAAGCAGGGTTCGGGCACCATCCTGCTGCTCTCGTCCATGGCCGGCATCTACGGCTTCGCGGGCGAGGCCGTGTACTGCGCCACCAAGTTTGCCCAGGTCGGCTTTGCCCAAGCCCTCGATAAGGAGCTGCGCCCGCACGGCATCAAGGTGGGTGCCATTTGCCCCGGCGGCGTCAAGACGGAGTTTGCCCTGGGCCGCGGCCGCACCGAAGCTAGCGTGGCCGAGTCGGACATGCTGGAGCCCGAAGACGTGGCCGGCGCCGTGCTGCTGGCCTGCACGCAGTCGCCGGGCTCGCGCATCATCGAGATTCAAATGCGCACCATGGCCGAAGGTCTGACCTAGGAACTAGGTGCCTTCGCTACGCAAAAAGACGCCGCCCCGAACCCGGAGCGGCGTCTTTTTGCGTTGTGGGGCCGGCGGTGCTACACCTGGGCCGTGCCGCCGTCCACGAACAGCTCGACGCCAGCGACGTAGCTACTGTCGTCCGAGGCCAGGAAGACCACGGCTTTGGCAATCTCGTCGGCGTCGCCCATGCGCCCTAGGGGCACCCCGCTCACCATCTGGGCTTTGAACGCCGCCATCTTCTCGGGCGTGTCGAGCACGGCGTTGAAGGCCGGCGTTTCGATGGGGCCGGGGCTGATGGTATTGACCCGGATGCGGCGGGCCTTGAGGTCGGTGGTGAACGTGCGGGCCAGCGAGCGAATGGCGGCCTTGGTGGCGCTGTACACGCTGTTGGCCTCGTAGCCCTTCGAGCCTACAATGGACGCCATCAGCACGATGGCCGCGCCGTCGGGCAGCAGCGGCAGCGCCTTTTGCACCGTGAAAAAGGTGCCCTTCACGTTGATGTCAAACTGCCGGTCGTACTGCGCCTCCGTCACGCCCTCTAGAGGTGCAAACTCGGCGATGCCGGCATTGGCAAACAGCACGTCGAGCGTGCCCTTTTGCTCCCTAATGGTGGCGATGACCCGGTCGAGGTCGCCTAGGTTGCTCACGTCGCCCTGAATGGCGAAAGCCTGGCCGCCCAGTGTTTGCAAGGCGGCATCGAGCTCGGCCTGCCGCCGCCCGGTGATGAATACATACGCGCCTTCAGCCACGAAGCGCTGGGCCGTGGCCAGGCCGATGCCCGAGTTGCCGCCGGTGATGAGGGCTACTTTACCGGCAAGTTTTTGCGAGGTTTCCATGATGTTGCTTGAAGAGAATTGGGTTGGTTTCGGCAAGGAACTATCAATAGTCACCTCAGGTTACTAATGTCAATCATTTCGCTTCACAAACTGGTTACCTGCTCGTAACTAACGGCCAAGATTGTCAGGCAGCGCGCCACGTCCGTCATGCTAAGCGCAGCGCAGCGATGTCGAAGCATGACGGACGTGCCGCGCTGCCTGACCGTTATCCTCTCCTAACTTCCTATCCCCCTCCCCATGCGCGACGCCGCTTTTTGCACCTCCTCCTGCACCGTAACCCGCACGATGGGCGTGCTGGGCGGTAAGTGGAAGCTCATCATTATCTCGTATCTGACCCAGCCGCGCCGCTTTGGGCAGTTGGCGCAGCGCCTGTCGCTCATTTCGCGCAAGGTGCTCACCGAGCAGCTGCGCGAGCTGGAGGAAGACGGTATCGTGCGCCGCGAAGCCTTTGCCGAGCTGCCGCCTAGGGTCGAGTATTCGCTGACCCACTACGGGCTGGCCCTGCTGCCCATCATCGACCAGCTGAGTGCCTGGCACAGCCTTTCGCCGGTGGTGGCGGCGGCTACCACCGGCGAGGTGCCGCCCCCCTGCGCATAACCCCAGCCGCCCGAATAAGGTACACCCTGCTAGTACCAACCCGGCCCCGGCCGGTGTTCTTCTCTTATGATAAAGCACACTTATGACATGGGCGTGGTCGGCAACTGCGCCTTCCTGGCCCTCATCGGCACCGATACGGCCGTGCGCTGGCTCTGCTGGCCGCGCTTCGACAGCAGCTTCGTATTCGGCCCCCTGCTCGACGAGCAGAAGGGCGGCGAGTACAGCATCCGGCCGGCGGGCGAGTTTACCTCGCACCAGTACTACGTGCCCAACACCAACGTGCTGTGCACCGAGATAACCACGCCCGAGGGTAGCTACCGCGTCACGGACTTTGCGCCGCGCTTTATGCAGTACGAGCGGTACTACAAGCCGCTGATGTTCATCCGCAAGGTGGAAGTGCTGAGCGGCGCGCCCCGCGTGCGGGTGGCCTGCCGCCCGGTGGGCCAGTACGGCGAGCAAAGCCTGACGCGCCGCCGCAGCTCGAACCACATCGCGTTTCTGGGCCTGGAAGAGGAAATTCGCCTCACCACCAACATCCCGCTCACCTACGTGCTCGATGAGGAGGACTTCGTGCTTAACGAAACCAAGTACCTCGTGCTCACATACGGCGCGCCCCTGGAAGCGGCCCTAGAGAGCACCGCCGAGCGCTTTCTCACCGCCACCGTGGCCTACTGGCGGCAGTGGGTGAAGAGCACCAGCATCGGCAACTTCTACCAGGAGCAGGTGATTCGCTCGGCGCTGGCCCTCAAAATCCACCAGTACGAGGACACGGGCGCCATCATCGCGGCCAGCACCACCAGCCTGCCCGAGGCGCCCGGCAGCACCCGCAACTGGGACTACCGCTTCTGCTGGATGCGCGACACGTACTACATCCTCACGGCCTTCAATAACATCGGCCACTCCGAGGAGCTGGAGCAGTATTTCAACTTCATTGCCAACATCTCGGGCAAGGTGAAGGAGAAATTCCAGCCGCTCTACGGCATCGGCGGGCAGTCGGACCTGACCGAAACTGAGCTGCCGCTGGCCGGCTACCTCGGCAACCAGCCCGTGCGCATCGGCAACGACGCCTACACCCACATCCAAAACGACGTGTACGGCCAGGTGCTGGTGGCCCTGCTGCCGCTCTACGTCGACAGCCGCTTCCGCGACAACAAGCGCGCCACCCCGCTTACGCTGGTAGAGGAGTGCCTGCGCCTGATAGAGCAGACCATGGACCAGCCCGACGCGGGCCTGTGGGAGTTCCGGCACATTGCCCAGCGCCACTGCTACACCTACCTGTTTCACTGGGCCGGCAGCCACGCCGCCATCCAGGTCGCCAAGTCCCTAGGCAACCAGGAGCTGGAAGCCAAGGCCCGGCGTCTATTGAAGGTGTCGGAAGACCACATCGAGCAGTGTTTCGACGCCGAGCGCGGCTCGTATTCCAACGCCATTGGCTCGAAGGACCTGGACGCGAGCACCATTCAGCTCATCACGATGGGCTACCTCGACCCCAACTCCGAGCGCACCAAGCACCACCTCGTGGAGCTAGAAAAGGAGCTGAAAACCCCCGAAGGCCTCTTCTACCGCTACCGCCACGAAGACGACTTCGGCACGCCCGAAACCACCTTCCTCATCTGCTCCTTCTGGTACGTGGAGGCCCTGGCCTGCGTCGGCCGCCTTGACGAGGCCATCGCCGAGTTTGAGCAGCTCATCACCTACACCAACCACCTAGGACTGCTGAGCGAAGATGTGGACGCCAAAACCGGCTCGCAGTGGGGCAACTTCCCACAGGCCTACAGCCACGTGGGCCTCGTAAACGCCGCCTACCGCATCGCTAAGAAGCTAGATAAGCCAAACTTTGTGTCGTAGCTAACGGTGTTTTCACCGCAGAAGGCGCAGAAGAAACGCAGAGGAACAACTTCTGCGTTTCTTCTGCGAAACCTTCTGCGCCTTCTGCAGTGAAAATCACGCTTGTATCTTTACTCCCATCGCACGGTTACTTCGCCTCACCACACGGGTTGTCCCTAAAAAGACGAAACCCCGGCTCGTGGAACAGCCAGGGTTTCAGAGAAGCAGGTGATTAAGCACCTACATCTCGACTCGAAATGAGAAACGAACGTGCGAAAACGGAATTTGAATTGATATTCAAGCTCCGAATGTCCAATGAGCTACTGAAGTGGCTCGTTGGGCTGGCAATTAGTGGCGGCGCCCTTTCGGCGGCCGTGCACTACTTGTAAGGTTGGCAAGGGGCTGGTCCGGAAGGGTCAGCCCCTTGTTTGTTGAGCAAATATAACGTGCACCTTCCGCTTTTAGTTGTCGCTACCCCAGCAGCTTGCGCAGCAGCTGCCGCACCTCAATGGGCGAGGCCAGGTTGTAGCGGGCCAGCGAGCGGGCGCCGGTGCCCACGCGGATAGTGTAAGCCGATTCGGGCATGGCCCGGAAGGTGTCCTCGTCGGTGCGGTCGTCGCCGAGGGCTAGGGCGAAGGCGGGCTGGTAGCGCTCGAGCCAGCGGGCGGCGGCCGTGCCCTTGTTGAGGCCGGCGTTCTTGATTTCAACTACTTTATTGCCTTCCAGCACTTGCAGGTCGGTATTGGCCGTCATAAAGGAGAGGTGGCTCAGCATTTCGCGGGCGCGCACCTCGCCTAGGTCGGTGTCGGCGCGGCGGTAGTGCCAGACCAGCGAGTAGTCCTTTTCCTCCACGAACGAGCCGGCCGTGCGAGCCACGTACAGCTCCAGAATGGGGCGCATCTCGCGCTTCCATTCATTGCGCAGGGGCTGAAAGAGCTGCCAGTCTTCGCCAGCCGCCCGCAGCCACACGCCGTGCTCGGCGATAAAGTCGAGCGGCAGGTCGCCCAGCCAGTTTTGCAGCGTGGTGCGGTCACGCCCGCTGATGATGACCACCCGCGTGTTGGGTAGCTCGCTGAGTGCGCGCAGCAGCAGGCGTAGCTCCTCGCCGGGGCGAGCCATTTGCGGGTTGGGGTGGAAGGGCACGAGCGTGCCATCGTAGTCGAGCAGCAGCAGCCGCGGCTGGCCCTCGGCGGCCTTAAAATCGACCAGCAATTGGGTGGTGGCGTCGGGCGTCAGCATTTCGGTGGCGAGGGTGTGTTGCTTTATCTTGGTGTAAGCCAACTGGTTCATAAAGAGCTTAGTCCAGGAGAATACGTTGTAGCGCTTCACCAGGGCCTGCATAGCGGTCATGCGGGCTATCTGCTCGTCCTCCGGCATCACCAACGCCTCGTGCATGGCCTCTACCAACTGGTTGATGTCGGTAGGATTGATGAGGAGGGCATCCGACAACTCGCGGGCGGCGCCGGCCCGCTCACTCAGGATGAGAACCCCGCGTTGGTCGAGCTTGCTAGCAATAAACTCCTTGGCTACCAAGTTCATGCCATCACGCATGGGCGTCACCAGGGCCACCTCGGCCAGCCGATACAGGGCCGCCAGCTCTTCCAGCGGCAAGGAGCGGTAGAAGTACAGAATCGGGTTCCAGCCAATGGTGCGGTACTGCGAATTGATGCGGCCCACTAGGTTGTCGATTTCCTCTTTCAGCGTGGCGTACTGCGCTACCTGGTCGCGCGAGGGCACTACCAGCATCACGAGGCTCACCTGACCGCGCCACTCGGGGTAGCGTTGCAATAGCGAATCAAACGCCCGCAGCCGCTGCGCAATACCCTTGGTGTAGTCGAGCCGGTCAATGGACAGGATAATGCGCGTGTCGCGCAACGCTTCTTTGTACTCGTCCATGTGCGCGCGGGTCGCCGCTGAGGCCGCCGCCTGGGCGTAGCGCTCGTAGTCGATACCCATCGGGAACGCATCGACGCGCACCGAGCGGGTGGGCGTATCAATCTGCCCGTTCTGGGCCGATAAACCTAGGAGGTGCGACACCGCGCTGAGGAAGTGCCGCAGGTAGCCAAAGGTATGAAAACCAATAAGGTCGGCCCCCAGCATGCCGCGCAGCAGCTCGTTGCGCCAGGGCAGCACCCGTATCAATTCCTGCGATGGAAACGGGATGTGCAGAAAGAAGCCGATGGCCGCCTCGGGCCGCGCCTTGCGCAGCATTTCGGGCAGCAGCAGCAACTGGTAGTCGTGCACCCAAATGGTGTCTTCGGGCCCGGCCTGGGCCAGTACGGCCGCGCAAAATTTCTCATTTACGGCCACGTAGGCTTCCCAGTGGCTCTGCTCGTAGGTGGCTAGCTCGCTGAAATAGTGGAAGGTAGGCCACAGCGTCGAGTTGCTGAAGCCCTCGTAGTAGTCCCGAATTTCGTTTTCGGTCAGGAAGACCGGGGCCATGTTGTCGGCCTTCAACTGAGTGCGGATGTGCTCCTCCTCGGGCTCGTCGTGCACGAAGAGTCCCGGCCAGCCTATCCACAGGTTGTCGCCCTGGCGGTAGATGGAGCCCAGGCCCGTGGCCAGCCCGCCTTCGCTGGGCTGAAACGTGAGCCCGTCATCGGTGCGCTGAACTTTGGTGGGGAGGCGGTTGGAGACAATTAGCGTGCGGGGCATAGGCCAAGCTAGGATGGTGAATCCTATGGTCTACGCTATAATCCACCAAAAAGCTAAGTTAAAGTCAATTTGCGCCGGCGGCTAGTCAAAAATTACCGTCTTGTTGCGGTGCACAAACACTTGCTCATCAAGCACCAGCTTAAGCGCACGGGCGAGCACAATTTTTTCGACGTCGCGGCCCGCCTGGGTTAGCTCGCGGGCGCTCTGCGTGTGGTCAATCGGTATCACGCTCTGGGCAATAATGGGCCCCTGGTCGAGCTGCTCATTCACGAAATGCGCCGTTGCCCCGATAATTTTAACGCCCCGCGCGTAGGCCTGCGCATAAGGGCTGGCCCCCACAAAAGCCGGCAAAAACGAGTGATGAATATTGATGAGCCGGTTGGCGTACGGTGCCACGAACGCGGGCGACAAGATGCGCATGTACTTGGCCAGCACCACGTAGTCGGGGGCGTAGCTGGCCAGCAGGGCCAGCACTTCGGCCTCGTGCGCCTCACGGCTGCGCCCTTCGTGCGGCAGGTAGTGGAAGGGCAAATCAAACTTGCGCGTAAGCTCGCCCAGCACCTCGTGGTTGCTAATGACCCCTAGGATGTTCGCGTTGAGCTCGCCAAAGGCGTGGCGCACCAGCAGCTCGCTCAGGCAATGGTGCTCCTTGGTCACGAGCAGCACAATGTTCTTGCGGCGGTTGTCAGTCAGCCGGATGTCGGCCGCGGCCGGTAGCGCCGCTTGCAACTCGGTCAGCAGCGCTGTGGCCGCCGCCTCGGCGGGCAGCTCAAACTCGGTGCGCATGAAGAACACGTTACCGTCGCGCTCCACAAACTCGCTGTTGCGCAGGATGTTGAGCCCGTGCGTATAAAGCACGCCCGTAATCTTATATATCAGCCCGCGCTCGTCGGGGCACTGAATAAGGAGCAGATGGGCCATAAGCAGCCAGTCGGTAAAAAATCGGTCCGCCTAGGTAGGCGGGTCGCAGCCCGGGGGCTACTTGTTAGCGGGGCCCTGGGTCTGGTACTTGCGCTTGATAAACTCCAGCATGTCGCGCACGTGCTCGTCCGTTTTGTTGGCTTCAATCTTCCAGAGGGCCTCAATCAGCAGTAGTAGCAGTTGCGTTTCGTTTTCCGCCTCGGGGTAGCCGAGTTGCTCGAAGGCCTGCTGCAGGCGAGCCGGCACGGGCCGCATGAAGCGCTCGTGCTGCTGGCGGGCCGTTTCGTAGTCGGCCAGGCGGTACTGAAGCTTCCAGAAGTAGGGTTCTTCCTGCACCATTTTGTAGGGCAGGTCGATGACGCTGTGGATGAACGCGAGCGGGTCAGCTTCGAGCATTCCACCCCGGTTGTGCTCGATAATGCGCTGGTAGCCGCTTTTGATGATGAAGTCGAGGAGCTGGTCTTTGGAGCCGAAATGTTTGAAAATCAGGGCTTCCGATACGCCGGCTGCTTTTGCAACGGCCTGGGTCGAGGTATTGTCAAAACCCTTCTCCCCAAATAGTTGCAACGCCACGTTGGCAATATGTTGGCGGCGGGTAATCATGGAGATGATGGTAGAAAGGGGCTAGCAAAGCAGCAACCCCCAAAGCTTAGTAATTCGGGTGCAAGTTCGGCAAGAATACGTAGATGCGCCCAAATGGGCTGCACGCAGCATAACGAATGGCCTAGGCTTAAACGGAAACCGGCCGATTTGGAAAAACCAAATCGGCCGGTTGAGCAACTTTCAGTGTCCGCGGCGGCTGCGCGATAGAGCGCGCCAAGGCAGAGGATGTTCATCTGGGCGGGGTGGGAGCAACGACCAGATAGTCAGTACAGAAGAGTGTGCAGAGAACGTAACGGCTAGCTGGGTGGGAGACCTGTGCCGTTTGAGTGGGACAATATTACGACAGAAAATCGAGTCTGAGTAAGTGTTAGCTTACTATTTTTTAGTAAGTGGATACTCACTAATCAATTTTGATTATAAACACTTGTAAATCAATGCATAAATTTCACGTATAAAATTTTGGCATATTCCAAAAGAAAGATAATGCTACACCAAAGCCCGGCGCGCTATTCTATAAATAGCACGCCGGGCTTTGGTATTAGTGACCGGACGATTACAAATACTTTTCGTAGATGCCCGCCGCTATCTTCTCCACAATGCTTTTCGGCACTACGCTGGTCAGGCCCGCTGATACCTTGTTGAGGACGCCCGGAATCAGCTCGGCCTCACCCGCGAAGAGGGCTTGCAGCCCGGCCGCGGCCACGGCGGCCGGCGTCATCGATACTTTGTTGGCCACGGCTTGCAGCTCGGAGCCCATGCCGGCGCGGCTCGTAAAATCAGTAGTGGTGGCGCCCGGGCTGAGGCACGTTACGGAAATACTAGTGTCCTTCAGCTCGTAGCGCAGGCCCCGGCTGAAGCTGAGCACGAACGCCTTGCTGGCCGCGTACACCGTGAGCGACGGCACCGACTGGTAGGCCGCCGTGCTGGCCACGTTGAGGACGTACGCCCTAGGTGCCTGCCGCAGCTGCGGCAGCAGCGCGTAGGTAAGCTGCACCGGCAGCGTGAGGTTGAGTTGCAGCATGTTGAGCTGCTCGCCCAAATCTAGCTGCTCGAAGCGGCCCCACAGGCCGTAGCCGGCATTATTTACCAGCACCGCTAGCCCGGCGGGCGCGTGCTGGCCGACCCAGGTAGCTACCTGGCTCGCAGCATCGGGCCGGGTGAGGTCGAGGGCCAGCACGTGGGCTTGCCGCTGGTGGGTGGCCTGCACCTCCTGGGCGAGGGCTTGCAGCTGGCTTTCGGAGCGCGCTACTACTAATAAGTCGTAGCCGCGCTGGGCCAGGCCTAGGGCCAGCGCCCGGCCAATGCCACGCGATGCGCCAGTGATGAGGGCAGTAGGCATAGGGTAATGGGGGTAATTGGTAATTGGTGTAATAGGTAATGGGAGTAATAAGCCTAACACGCTACAGCGGTAAACTCATTACTCCCATTACCTATTACGCCAATTACCTATTTAACAAGGTGCAGGAAACGCAGGTAGAACGGCGTGGGGCTTTCCTCGCTTTTGGGCTGGTACTTGCCCCCGATGATGGGCACGTACATAACGCGGCGGCGCGATTCGGCCCCAACCAGCGGTGACTGGGCCACGCGGTGCCACATGCGGCCATCGTGCACGGTGAGGTCGCCGGGCTCGGTTTCCACGGCCACCTCGTTGGGGTCGTAGTACACGTCCTTGTAGTACTTCTTGCGGAAAAGCATCTTGCCGATGCCTTGGCGGTGCGTGCCCGGAATCACGCGCAGGCCCCCGTTGGTGGCTTTGGTGCCATCAAGGTGCAGGCCCACGTTGAGCATGGGCTGAATGCGCTTGCCATAAAACACGTCGCGTAGCGAGTCGGTGTGCCAGCCCATCTGCGAAAACTCGGAGCCTTCGACGTTTACGTAGTGGTTGACTACCAGCCCGTCGCGCTCATTTTCACCCACCCGGCCGCCGGGGGTTTCGAGCAGCGGAAACAGGGCTTCGAATCGCTTGTCTTGCAGCAGGTCGTGCAGTATAGGGCTGTGCTGCGAGGCGAAGGCAAAGCGCTGCACAATGGGGGTGCCATCCACGTCTTTACCGTATTTGATGGGCACGCCATTTACCTTCTCTACCTTGTTAGTCAGCCAGTCGTGCTGTACTTCTTGAGTAGCTTTCAAATATGCCTGCACCTGGTCGGGTGAAGCAAACGGGCGAAAGTGTAAAAACCCGTGTTTAGCAAAAAAAGCCCGTTGCTCCTGCGTTAATTCGGCACCAAGGGTAAAGCGGGGATAATCGGATAAGGACGCCATATTGGGACAAGCCGCCAGCGAGTAATTCGCCGCCGAAAAAGTCAATTGAAAAAGCAAAGATACAGCCCGAGCGATGGGTAGCTGGTGAAGCAGATGCCGTGAAGTGCTATGATAAGATGCCTATAACCGGTAGGTGCCCCCAGAGTTACGTCAATGAGGCCTTATTTCGAGTAAAAACTGCTTTCTTTTAATGGTTATCCAGTTTTACCTGGTCTGTAGGGCCCAAAAATGCGTAGTTGACCACCCCCGCTAGGTAGGTCCGGCCCCTAGGGGGGTATTTCGCCCGTTTCTTTGCGGTGTCTCACTCGCTTTCCAGTGCCCATGCTGTTCACGCCTAGCCCCATGCTCCTTAAGCTGCTGTATACCCGCGGCAGCCTGCACAACCAGCCCGAGGGGGCCGGCGTGGCCTTCAGCATCAAAAATCGCCTCGATACCGTGCGCCTACTGAGCGTGCAGCAGGTGCAGCTGGACGAGGTGGTGGTGCCCCCCACCAGCATTCGGCTTGACCTAGGCGGCGGCGACGTGCGCCCGGCCGCCACCCTAGGGGCCGACGGTGGCCTCGACCTGCCCGTTGGGCAGGCGTTCACGTTTTTGCTCGATACGCCTCCCTTGGCGGCGGGTATGCACCGGCTGCGCGTGCAGTTCGGCACCGATACGCTGGGTGAGCTGAGCGTGGAAGTAGAAGACGCCATTGCGAGCCGCGACGGCCGCGTGCGCATTCCGCGGGCCGAAGACGACGACTACGCCGTGGCCGCTATTCAGGCCCGGCAGCAGTTTGCCGAGGACTTTACGAAGCAGGAATACAAGCACTTAAAGCAGTATTCGTTTGACCCGCACGAGCTGCGGGGCAACTGCGAGAGCTTCGTGGGCGTGGCCCAGGTGCCGGTGGGCCTGGCCGGCCCGCTGCTGGTAAACGGCGAGCACGCGCAGGGCGAGTTCCTGATTCCGCTGGCCACCACCGAGGGCACACTGGTGGCGAGCTACAACCGCGGCATCCAAACCCTGAACCTGTGCGGCGGCGTGAAGTGCACCGTCATTGGCGATGCCATGCAGCGGGCGCCCGTGTTCGTGTTCGACGATGCCCGCGGGGCGCGTGACTTTGGGCGCTGGGTGGCCGAGAGCCTCGAGCAAATCCGGCCCGAGGCCGAAAGCACGTCGCGCATTGCCAAGCTACAGTATATAGATACGTACCTGAGCACCAAGTTTGCTTACCTGCGCTTCAACTTCTCGACCGGCGATGCGGCGGGCCAAAACATGGTGGGGCGCGCCACCTTCGCCGCCTGCTCCTGGATTTTGGAAAACTACAAGGGCGCGCCCATCCGGCACTTTTACCTCGAATCGAACTTCGCGACCGATAAAAAAGCCTCGCAAATAAACGTGATGCGCACCCGCGGCAAGCGCGTGGTGGCCGAGGCCGTGGTGAAGCGCGACATCTTGCAGCAGCGCCTGCGCGTGACGCCCGAGCAGCTGGCTTACCACGGGCAGGTGAGCAACGTAGGCGCCTTTCTGTCAGGGGCTAACAACAACGGGGCACATTCGGCCAATGGCATCACCGCGCTATTCATTGCCACGGGCCAAGACGTGGCCAACGTCAGCGAGTCGTCGGCCGGGGTGCTGTATTCGGAAGTGACCCAGGAGGGCGACCTGTACCTGAACATCACCATTCCGTCGCTCATCGTGGCCACCTACGGCGGCGGCACGGGCCTGGCCACCCAAAACGAGTGCCTGCGCATGCTGGGCTGCGTGGGCCCGGGCACGGTAAACAAGTTCGCCGAAATAGTGGCCGGCGTGGTGCTGGCCGGCGAGCTCAGCCTAGGGTCCGCCATTTCGAGCAGCGACTGGGTGAGCAGCCACGAGCAGTACGGGCGCAACCGCTAGGCCGGTACCCAGGGCCGCTTGGGTAGCGAGGTTCAGTCAGCGCCAATTCGTTATGCGCCGGCAAAGAATAGTACATAGTATTAATCTGCTATTAAATAGCGGCGGGCTTCTCTTGCTGCCTAGGGCCAATAGCTGGTCAATCAAGGTATTAAGCTGGTGTGCTGGCTTTGATGCAGTTGGCCTGGGATATGATTCTATGGTAATCTTTATTTATTATCGTAAAAAACTACTATTAAGCGCCTAATTTTGAAGCACCCTACTACGCTGTGCTTCACCTTACTGGCCTGATGTTTCGATTTCTACTTGCTTGTTTGCTGACCCTAGGGGTAGGCCTGCGGGCGGAAGCCCACAGTGAGCATCCGGCCCAAGCCAAGGCTGCCCGTAGTGCTAAGAAAAATGGTGCAGTGCCCGCTCGCCGGGCCAAAGCGCCGGCTAGCAAGCCGCAGGCAGCCATCACGCTGCGCGTAGTGGAGATGGGTAGCTTGCGCTTGGTAGGAGACTACAAGCTAGCCGTGCAAAACCAGGGTGACCAACCTGACCAGGACGCAATAGATACGCAGCGCCTGGCAGAGCTGGATAGTGCCAAGGCGGCTTCGATAGTCGAAATCCGGGAGCTGTACCCCGAAACGGCTGCCTTGCCCGCCGACCTGGCCCTGACGCTGCGCCGGCCCGCCGCCCCGCTGGGCAAACGCCGCTTCCGCACGCGCCTAGTGCGTACCGGCCGCTGGAGCACCAGCCGCGAGGCGGTGGAAAGCCTGACCTGCACCGATGCCGGCCCGCTGGTGCTGGCGCGACTGCCCGCCACGGCCACTACTCCGGCCCAGGTGCTGGCCGGCCCCGGCTACGACCAAATCGTGCCGCTCCGCCCGCTCGAGCTGACCCAGGTAGCCGTGCTGCGCCTGTGCGGCGAGCGCGCCCGGCAGGTGCAGGCGTACGCCATGCTCTACAACCTGCATTTTGAGCAAACAGACGACGTGGCTCGGCTGCTCGACTACTACAACCGCATTGCGGTGGTGCAGGAGTAACAAGCGACCTAGGACAATTGTGAAGGCAATAGCGCGAACCTTGTAGTTCGCATTTCGGGCCTGAGTCGACAACCCTAGGACTGGTGGAGCAAGGCGACCAGCGCCGTGTTGTCCTTCACGGCTTGCATAGCTTGCTGCAACTCGGCATCGTCTTCGCGCAGCACGAGGCGGGCGGCTTCCGGGCCGTAGGCACTCTGGGCGATATATACCTTAATGTAGTGCTGCACCAGCGGCGCGCAGCGGCGCAGGGCGGTCGAGCCCGGCGGCAAGCCCGCCAGCTGCCCCAGGCGCCCCACGGCTACCAGCTCAGCGTCGGAGAGCCGAAACGTGGCTTGATACTGCTCGGGGGCCAGGGCGGCCAAGGTGGCCTTGTGGTGCTGGTAGTAAGCTAGGGCGTAGGCGCGCAGTACGCTGCGGCGGCAGAGGTGTGTAAAGTAAGACGAGTTCAGCACCGTGTCGCGGGCCACGAACACGTCGGGCACGATGCCGCCGCCGCCGTACACCGCCCGGCCGTGGTCAGTGAGAAACCGCAGGTCCTTGGCCACCGGCATGCTATCGGCCGACGAGAGCTCGCCGCGCCGCTGGCGCTCGGCCAGTTCGTGCTGGTACGAAGCGGCATCGGCACCGTAGGGCTTCTGGATGCAGCGGCCCGCCGGCGTGTAGTAGCGGGCGATGGTGAGGCGCAGCTCGCCACCGTCCTGCAGCGCAATGGGCTGCTGCACCAGGCCCTTGCCGAAGGTGCGGCGGCCCACTAATAGGGCGCGGTCGTGGTCTTGCAGCGCGCCGGCCAGTACCTCGGCGGCCGAGGCGCTGTTTTCATCTACCAGCACTACCAGCGGGCCCTGCTCCCAGTCGCCGGGCACGTGGGCGTAGGTTTGGGTGTCATACTGCTCGCCTTTGCCATCAGTATACACCAGCTTGCGCGAGCCAGCAACGAACTCGTCGGCCATGCGCGTGGCCCGGTCGAGGTAGCCGCCGGGGTTGCCGCGCAGGTCCAGTACCAGGCGCGTCATGCCCTGGCGGCGCAGCCCATCCAGCTCGGCCTTAAACTCGTCGTAGGTGCTGCTCGCAAACCGGTTGATTTTCAAGTAGCCCGTTTGCTGGTCGGCCAGCACGGCGCCCGGCTCCACCGAAGGGTTGGGCAGGCGGCGGCGCATTACCGTGAAGCTCAGCGGCTCGGGCTGGCCGGGGCGGCTCACCGTGAGCACCACGGCGCTGCTGCGGGCGCCGCGCAGCAGCGCCGTAAGCTGGCTGTTGGTGAGGTGCGCGCCCGCCACCGCTTTGGGGCCCACGCGCAACAATTGGTCACCTAGGCGCACGCCCGCCTCCTCGGCTGGGCCGCCGCGCAGCGTCACCGAAACGGTGGCCGTATCCCGAAAAAAGTAAAAGTCCAGGCCCACGCCCTCGAAGCTGCTGCGTAAAAAAGCGTCGGCCTTCTCCCGCTCGTTGGCGGGCAGGTACACCGAGTGCGGGTCGAGCTTTTCGAGCATGCGCGCCACGGCGTAGTCCGTCAGGCCCTCCGTATCGGTCGAGTCCACGTAGTCGCGGTCCACGTAGCTCAGGATTTCCTTGAAGCGCAGGTAAGCCCGGGCCGTGCCCGCTGGGTTCTCCGACGACGGCCGAAACGGGTTGCTGGCTACCAGCAGGCCGCTGCCAAATGCCAGCACCAGCAGCAAGGACCAGCGCCAGCGCGCGCCAAAAGGGCGCGGGCGTGGCGCGGTCGCCGAGTGCTGAGAAGAAGGCAAAACTGGCGGCAAAGCAGCCATAAGAAAAGGTAAAAAAGTAGCGTTAGCGCAAGGGTAAGGAACAAGCTTACTATCAAAGCTAATGCAATTTTTGGGGCGCTGCTATAGGAGTATTTGCTAGTAGATATGTTTATAAAATTAGTGATACGGTTTTCTAAGTTAATGGCAATTAAAGTTGTTATTTTTAAGTAAAATTCAATTGTTATTCGCGTGAAAAACGACTTTTAGTAGTCAATGAGATATAATTTAAATTATAAGAAATTGACAACAGAAAGCCAGTGGCGAGCCGATAAAGCCGCCGTTTTTCTACCAGGTAGAGCAGCTATTAGCAGTGCCCGTTAGCGGTAGTATACCGCCGCCGGCTGGTACCTAGGGCAGCCGGCGGCCGTATCTTTGTGGGAGGCTAGCAGTAGCCATTACTTTTCATTATTGCTCTTTCGGCATGGCCCGCACCCTCGCCATCGACTACGGTAACAAGCGCGTGGGCCTTGCCGTCACGGACCCGCTCGGCATCATTGCCACGCCGCTCGATACCATTCACAGCAAAGACCTCGTAGCGTTTGTGCTGGCCTACCACCAGCGCGAGCAGCTCAAGGCCATTGTGGTGGGCATGCCGCGCACGCTGCTCAACGAGCCCACCGACTCGACCAGTGCCGTGGTGGGCCTGCTGCGCCGCCTGCGCCGCGAACTGCCCGACGTGCCAGTGCACGAAATCGACGAGCGCTTTACCTCGCGCATCGCCAAGCAGGCCATGCTGGCGGGTGGCCTCGGGCGCAAAGCCCGCCAAGACAAGGCCACCGTCGATAAGGTAAGCGCCACCCTTATTTTGCAGTCCTTCTTAGAATCACCTTTTAGCTAATGATTTATCCGATTGTTGCCGTTGGCGACCAAGTATTAAAGAGTCGCGCCAAAGAAATTGCCCCCGACCTGCCCGCCGCCGAGCTGAGCCAGCTGGTGCAGGACATGCTGGAAACTATGTACTCGGCCCACGGCGTGGGCCTGGCCGCCCCCCAGATTGGCAAGGGCATCCGCCTGTTCGTGATGGACTCGGGCCCCATGGTGGAGCCCGACGAAGACGACGAAGAAACCACCGAGCCGCTCGACGCTGCCACCCAGGCCGGCCCGGCCGAGCTGCCCATCAAGCGCGCCTTCATCAACCCCCAAATGCTGAGCGAAACCGGTGAGCAGTGGGGCTTCGAGGAAGGCTGCCTTAGCATCCCCGGCATCCGCGAAAACGTGCTGCGCTGCCCCAATATCGTGCTGCGCTACGAAGACGAAAACCGCCAGGTGCACGAGGAGGCATTCAGCGGCATGGCGGCCCGTATTATCCAGCACGAGTACGACCACCTGGAGGGTATCTTATTCACCGACAAGCTCTCCGCCTTCAAAAAGCAGTTGCTGAAGGGTAAGCTTTCGCGCATCAGCAAGGGCGACGTGAAGCACGACTACCGTATGAAATTCCCGGCCAGCGGGCGGCGGTAGGCGCTTGCAAATCGATAGGACAGCAAAACTGGCATATCCCACGGGATATGCCAGTTTTTTTGCGTTCTATTGGCCTATCAAGCCTTAGCTCCTGCGAGGCTACCGGGAATAAAATCTTGGAAACGCTTGGGGGCCTGCGCGCTGCGCGTAATTTGCCAATGTGAAAAACCGCTACCGTTGGCTGCTATTACTGCCGTTGCTTTTGGGCTCGATTAACTCGGCCCGCGCCTGGGGTTTCTACGGCCACCGGCTGCTGAATCGGCTGGCCGTGTACACGCTGCCGCCCGAGATGCTGCCGTTTTTCAAGGCCAATATCGATTACCTTACCACCAACGCTACGCGGCCCGACTCGCGGCGCACAGTGGTGCCCACCGAGGCCCCGCGCCATTTCCTCGACGTGGATGCCTACGGCGACAGCGCCCTCACGCGCCACGGCCGGGGCCTGCCCCGCGCCTATGCCGACGCGGTGGCGCTGGTGGGTGGCGAAGACTCGCTGCTGCGCCACGGCATCGTGCCCTGGCAGGTAGCCCGTATGAAAGGCCAGCTCACGGCCGCCTTCAAGGAGCGTGATACTGACCAGATTTTGCACCTCGCGGCCGACCTAGGGCACTATGTGGCCGATGCCTGCGTGCCGCTGCACACCACCCGCAACTACAACGGCCAGCTCACCAATCAGCGCGGCATCCACGCACTCTGGGAGTCGCGGTTGCCGGAGCTGAATGGTATAAACTACGACCTGCTGACTGGCCAGGCGCCCTACCTCGACAACCCCACCGAAGCCGCCTGGCTGGCCGTGGAGCGGGCCCACGCCGCCCTCGATTCAGTATTTACTATCGAGCGCCAACTCACGGCCGAGCTTACCGAAGACCGTAAGTACGGCTACGAGCAGCGCGGCCGGCAGACCATTCGCACCTATTCGCGCGAGTTCAGCCAGGCATATCATCAGCGGCTCAATGGCCAGGTCGAGCGGCAGTTGCGCTACGCAGCGCGGCTCATCGGCGCCTTCTGGTACACGTGCTGGGTCGATGCCGGCCAGCCCGACCTGACGGAGATGGAGCAGCAACCCTCGGAGGCGGAGCAACTGGCGATAGACCAAGAGCGCAAAGCTGCGGCGGCTGCGCCAGCGGTCGCTATACCGGGGCATGATGAATAAAAAAGCACCGGCTGGTAGGCCGGCGCTTTCAGTTTTGCTATGCTGTAAAACGGAGTGCCACTCCGTTTTGCAACTACACGTTCGGGTTGGCGTCGGCTAGCGAAGCTTCGTAGGCGAGGTTCTCGGCGGGCGTTAGATTGTTGGGCAAGCGGATGTCGTCGGCGTCGTGCACGCGCAGGGTAAGCA
Organism: Hymenobacter bucti; assembly: GCF_042681145.1. Classification (NCBI taxonomy): domain Bacteria; kingdom Pseudomonadati; phylum Bacteroidota; class Cytophagia; order Cytophagales; family Hymenobacteraceae; genus Hymenobacter; species Hymenobacter bucti. The sequence goes on along the minus strand of NZ_JBHUFD010000005.1, from coordinate 544,896 downwards.
GGCCCGAGAGTATCATGGCGCAGCCACCAAACACCAGCGTGAGGGCTGAATCGCCGCCGAAAACGTGCTTGGTAAAGAAGCCCAAGGTCACGCTAGCCAGCATTTGGGGCAGCACGATGAAGAAGTTGAATACGCCCATGTAGTAGCCCATCTTGTTGGAGGGCAACGCGCCGGCCAGCATGGCGTAGGGAATCGAGAGAATGGACGCCCAGGCAATGCCTACGCCAATCATCGAGACGAGCAGCAGCTGCGGGTTCTGGATGAAGTAGATGGAAATCAACCCCAGGCCGCCCGCCGTGAGGCAAAGCAGGTGCGTGATGCGGCGGCTGGTGGCGCGGGCCACCACGGGCAGCGCCAGAGCGGCTAGCGCCGATACGCCATTGTAGACCGAGAAGCAAACGTTTACCCAGTCGGCGCCCTCGTTATAAAGCTTTGAAGTCGTGTCGCTAGTGTGGTAGATGTGGCTGGTGATGGCGGGCGTGGCATAAATCCACATCGAGAACAGCGCTAGCCAGCTGAAGAACTGCACCAAAGCGAGTTGGCGCATGGTGCGCGGCATGTCGGCGATGCCCGCGAACGACTCTTTTACGCCGTTCCAGAAGCCGGAGGTGCGGCGCTTTTCGGCTTCAAATTCGGCTAGGTCTACCGGCGGGTATTCCTTAGTGGTAAAGACCGTCCAGGCCACGGCGATGAAGTACACGATGCCGCCCGTGTAAAAAGCATACTTCAGCGAAGGCGCGATTTGGCCGGCCGGGGCTACGTTGGAGAAGTGGAAATAATTGGTGTAGATGTAGGGTAGCAACGACCCCACCACGGCCCCGATACCGATGAAAAACGTTTGGAAGCCAAAGCCCGCCGTGCGCTGATTACTAGGTAATAAATCGCCCACTAGTGCCCGGAAAGGCTCCATCGAAATGTTGATGCTGGAGTCCATAATCCAGAGCATGCCGGCCGCCATCCAGAGGGCCGATACGTGGGGCATCGCCATGAGCGCCAGCGAGGCGAAAATGGCCCCAATCAGGAAAAATGGCCGGCGCCGGCCCCAGCGCGGGCTCCAGGTGCGGTCGGAAAGGTAGCCAATGATGGGCTGCACCAGCAGACCGGTGGTGGGGGCCGCAATCCAGAGAAACGCCAGCTTATCTTCTTGGGCACCCATCGTTTCGAAAATGCGGCTCATGTTGCCGTTTTGCAGCGCGAAGCCAAACTGGATACCTAGGAAGCCGAAGCTCATGTTCCAGATTTGCCAGAAGCTGAGGCGCGGCTTGGCCCGCATATTGGGGTTATCGATGGTGATGCCGGAGCCTGCCATTGGAAGAAAACGGGGGAGTGGGGTGGGATGTTTAGTCTAGAAAGGTAAGCACCGAAATCGATTCAGGAAGTAATGCGAAGCCTCTGTTTCGCGCACTTGCGCAGCGGGTAAATCACGTCTGGCCGAAAGCGAACGTGGATACTCGCTGTGCTTGTGCGTGAAGCAGAAGCTTCGCGCTACTACTTGATTTCCAGCACCAGCGCTGCTAGCGGGGCCAGCGTTAGCTTAAGGTCAGTTTTGGCCTCGCCGCCGTTCAATAGGTCGCGGTAGGTGTGCGGGCGTTGTGGGTCGAGGCCCATGCGCTTCTGCACCTCGTCGGGTAGGAGCAGGGTGGGGTGGTAGGTCTGGGTGTCGCTGAAATTGACGACTACCAGCACTTTTTGGCCCGCTGTGTAGCGCACAAAGGCATAGAGCTTGTGCTGGTCGTACTCTTTGCTGAGGTTGTTGGCATCCTGCAACTCGTAGAACTGGCCTTTACGGATGGCCTCGCTGCTGCCGGTTAGCGTGAGCAGGCGCTTGTAGAAGTCGTGCAGCTGCTTTTGGGCGGGGCTGAGCTTGGCGCCGTCGAACTTGCCCTGGTTCATCCATTTCTGGTGCTCGGGCATGCTCCAGTAGTCGAAGAGCGTGGTGCGGCCGTCGCCGGTGTTGAAGCCGGCCACGCCGTGGGCAGGCTCGGCCACGTCCTGGCCCATGTAGAGCATGACCGGGCCTGAGCCTAGGGTGGCCGACACGGTCATGGCCGGGATGGCGCGGCGCGGGTCGGTAGCAAATTCCTTGGAGGCAATGCGCTGCTCGTCATGGTTTTCCAGAAATCGCAGCATGTGCGAGCCGTAGCCGCGGCTCTCGGTTTTCCAGACGTGGGTGATGTCGTCGGTGGTACCCTCCTGGCGCATCAGGCGGCGCAGGCCGTCGTAGAGGCCTACTTTGTCATACAAGAAATCGAAGTGGCCCTTGGTGAAATAGGTGCCGTATTCCTTGGGGTTGTAGGCCTCGCCGATGAAAACGATGCCGGGCTTCACCTGCTTTATCTGCGGAATAACCCAGGCCCAAAACTCGACGGGCACCATCTCGGCCATGTCGCAGCGGAAGCCATCGACGTTTTTCTTAGCCCAGAAAATCAGGATATCCCGCATCTTCAGCCAGGTATCCGGTGTGGGCTCGAAGTAGGTTTTGTGGCCATTCTGGTAATCGACGCCGTAGTTGAGCTTGATAGTTTCGAACCAGTCATCGACGCTGGGCGCTTCCGAAAACACGTCGTTGCCAGTGGCTCTGGCCGGAAACTCGTTGTACTTGTCGTCCTCGCGGGGGCCTTGCAGCGGGCCGAGCGGGTTGTAGCCGGCCGGTACTACGAAGCGCTTGCCGGGTACGTAGTAGTAGTTGTTGTTGGGCGCGAAAGCCTTGGTTTGGTCGTCTTTGGCGCCTAGGTCTACCACGCCGGCGGGCTTGGAAGTGGACTTGTAGGAGCGCGCTACGTGGTTGGGGATGAAGTCGATAATGACCTTCAGGCCGTGGGCGTGGGTGCGCTTCACGAGGGCCTCAAACTCGGCGAGGCGGGTTTGGGGCGTGGTGGCTAGGTCGGGGTCCACGTTGTAGTAATCGCGGATGGCGTAGGGCGAGCCGGCGCGGCCTTTTACTACGTCGGCATCGTCGGCGGGCAGGCCGGGGTAGGGCGTCATGGTGGCGTGCTCAAGCACGCCGGTGTACCACACGTGCGAGATGCCTAGGTCCTTGAGTTTGGTCAGGGCCAAGTCGTTGATATCGTTGAACTTGCCGCAGCCGTTTTCCTGGATGGTGCCGTAGGTTTTGTTCAGGGCTACCTTGTTGCCGAACAGGCGCGGGAGCATTTGGTAGATAATGAGTTTGTTATCTGCCGGGGTTTCGTCGGTGGTGTTCGGGTCGTTGGGGGTTTGGGCCACGAGGGGAGAGGCTAGGGCGGCGAGTAGGAGGCTGGCCGCTAGGGTGAAAAGTTTCATAAGTAGGGTCTACTTACGCAATTCTACCACCCAAGCCGTGTGCGCCGGCACTTTCAAGGTCTTCAAATCTGAAATAACAGCCCCGCTCACTACCTCAGTGCCAGTCGAAAATCCGTTGGTCCGCTCCGCGTAGCGCGTGCCGTCCACGGTTTTTTCGTCCTTGGTATTGTTGGCAATTACCATCACGCACTCGCCGTCGTTGTACCGGAAATAGGTGTACACGCCATCCTGCGGGATGAATTGCATGAGCTTGCCCGAACTCAGCACGGGGTGCGATTTGCGGTAAGTGCCCAGCTTGCTTACGTAGTCGAACGCCTCGCCCGCCTGGCCCGGCCGCGACACGAAGTAGTTCTTTTTATCGCCCGCAAACCCGCCGGGGAAGTCCTCGCGCACCTTACCATCGGGGTCCGAAAAGTTCTTCATCAGCACCTCGGTACCGTAGTAGAGCTGCGGCGTGCCGCGCAGGGTTAGTAGCCAGGCAATGCCCATCTTGAACTTAGCAAAGTCCTCACCGATGACCGAGTAGAAGCGGCTCATGTCGTGGTTGTCCAAAAACGGCACGTTGCGCGTGGCGTCGGTGTACATCCAGTCGCCCTGCAAGGCGCGGTACAATTTATTCAAATCGCCGCCGTCGCCCTTCAGCACGTCGCTGATGCCGAAGCAGATTTGGAAATCGAGCACGCCCGGCAGGTTCGACTTGAAGCCGTTGACGGGTGGGAAAATGTTCTGGGCAAAAAACGCCTGTTCGGCCTCCGTGCCCTCCCAGGCCTCGCCAAAAAGCGCCAGCTTGGGGTACTCGTCTTCGATGGCCTTGCCCCAGTCCATCAAGAACTTAGGCTCCGAATAGGGGTAGGTGTCGATGCGGTAGCCATCGAGGCCGGTCGTCTCGACCCACCACAAAAAATTCTGAATCAGGTACGTCGAAACCGCGGGGTTACTCTGGTTTACGTCGGGCATGGAGGTGTCAAACCAGCCGTCGTTTTCGAGCATCCGGTCGCGCTGCGAGCCGTAGGGGTCGTTGAGGGGGAAGGCGTTGTAGTTGCTCCGCGTGAAGGTGGGGAAGGCGTGGAACCAGTCGGCCGCCGGCTTGTCCAGGAACAAGTGGTGGTAGCTGCCCCAGTGATTGAGCACGATGTCCTGGATTACCTTAAAGCCCTGTTTATGTGAGTTTTTCACAAACTGCACGTACTCGGCATTTGTGCCATAGCGCGGGTCCACCTTGTAGCAGTCGGTCACGGCGTAGCCGTGGTAGCTGGCCTTGGGCATATCGTTTTCCACGATGGGCGTGGGCCAGATGGCCGTGACGCCTAGCTGCTTGAGATACGCAAAGTGGTTTTCGATGCCCTTGAGGTCGCCGCCGTGGCGGGCGTACATCGAGTCGCGGCTCATGCGCGGGGCGCGGGTGCCCTTCACCACGTCGTTTTTGGGGTCGCCGTTCGAGAAACGGTCAGGCATCAGGAAGTAGATAAAATCGGCTTGTGTGAGGCCCTGCACACGCGCCGGGTCCTGGTTGCGCGGGCGCAGCTCGTAGTTGTAGGTAAAGCTTTTGTTACCCTTAAACTGAAGCTTGAGCTGCCCAGGCTGCGCCTGCGGGCTGATGGTGAGGTTCACCAGCAGGTAATTGGGGCTTTCGAGCTTCTGAAACCCATCGAGCGTGACGCCGGGGTAGGCGGCCAAACTCACCTGGCTACCGGCGATGCCGGGCGCATTTACCAGCAGCTGCAATTTGGGGTTTTTCATGCCCACAAACCAATTGGTGGGGTCGATGCGGGTGATGGGGGCGGTTTTGGCGGCGGGCCGGGCCGCCGCGCGGGGGCCGCCGAGCGGCGCGCTAGCCTGGGCTAGAGCGGGTAGCAGGCAGGCGGCTACCGTGGCGGCACGCAGTGCGTAAGAAAAACGCATAAGAGTGGGGAATAGAAGAGGAGAGAAGAAAACCGGCCGGTAACCAGCCGCGTAGCAAGGTACGAAGCGCTGTTCCGAAATCGTTTTCGGTGCGGGGCCTAGGTTCTTCCTTTGCACTTCCAAACTACCTTAGCGGCAAGTAGCTACTTGGCTTTTTTCTTCACATGGCATTCCAATTCAAAGCACCCACCCCCGCCGCCAAATACAAGACCCCCGTGGCCTACTTCTCGATGGAGTTTGCCCTCGACCAGGCCCTCAAATCGTACTCGGGCGGCCTGGGCTTTTTGGCCGGCTCGCACATGCGCTCGGCCTACGAGCTCAAGCAAAACCTCATCGGCATCGGCATTTTGTGGAGCTACGGCTACTACGACCAAGTGCGCGACGCCGACCAGAGCATGAAACCGGCTTTCATCGAGAAGAACTACTCGTTTCTGCAAGACACGGGCATCGTGTTCCCCATCATCATCCACGATTCGGAGGTGCACGTGAAGGCCTTTTACCTGGCGCCCGAGACGTTTGGCACCGCGCCCATGTTCTTCCTCACCACGGATATTGAGGAGAATGACTTCATTTCGCGCACCATTTCGCACCACCTATACGACCCAGACACGGCTGCCCGCGTAGCCCAAAGCATGCTGCTGGGCATCGGTGGCGGCAAGCTGCTCGACGTGCTGGGTCGCCAAACCGACCTCTACCACCTCAACGAGGGCCACGGCCTGCCGCTGGCCTTCTACCTCTTCGAGAAGCACGGCCGCAACCTGGCCGAGGTGCAGAAGCGACTGGTTTTCACGACCCACACGCCCGAGCTGGCCGGCAACGAGGAGCACCCGATGGCGCTGCTCCAGAAGATGTCGTTCTTCTGTGGCGTGCCCGAGCAGGAAGTTCGCGAGGCCGCCCGCGTGGCCGGCGACTCGCTCAACTACACCCTAACCGCCCTGCGCTTTGCTAAAAAAGCCAACGGCGTGAGCAAGGTGCACGGCGGGGTAGCCCGCGAAATGTGGGGCCACTACGAAGGCATTTGCCCCATCATCTCCATCACCAACGCCCAAAACGGCACCTACTGGCGCGACCCGCAATTAGCCGCTGCCGCCAAAGGCAAGGACGACGCGGCCCTGCTGGCCCGCAAAAAGGAGCTGAAAAAGGAGCTGTTCAAAACCGTGGCCGACCAGACCGGCACCGTGCTCGACCCCGAGGTGCTGACCATCGTGTGGGCCCGCCGCTTCGCCAGCTACAAGCGCGCTGACCTCATCCTGCGCGATTGGGAGAAGTTTGAGCGGCTCGTGACCAACGACCAGCGCCCCGTGCAAATCATCTGGGCCGGCAAGCCCTACCCCAAGGATTTTGGTGCGATTGATACGTTCAACAACATCATCAAAGCCACCAAGGACCTCAAACGCTGCGCCGTGCTGGTGGGCTACGAACTGGCGCTGAGCGCCGAGCTCAAAAAAGGCTCCGACCTGTGGCTGAACACCCCGCGCTACCCCCGCGAGGCCAGCGGCACCAGCGGCATGACCGCCGCCATGAACGCCTGCGTGAGCGTGAGCATCGCCGACGGCTGGATTCCCGAATTTGCCAAGGACGGCGAAAACTGCTTTATCATCGAGCACGCCGACGAGAAACTGCCCGACCACGAGAAGGACACCATCGAGGCCAATACGCTTTACCACGTGCTCGAAAAAGCCGTGAGCCTATACTACGATAAGCCTGAGCAATTCACCAAAATCCGCAAAGCGGCCATGAAGGACGTGGAGCCCGCGTTCGAGAGCGGCCGCATGGCCAAAGAGTATTACGAGCAGCTGTACAAGTAATAATCGCAGATTTAACTGATTTAACTGATTTAACGGATTGCGCAGATACGCCCGCCTGCGGCGGGCTGACTAAGCTAGTGCCTAGGTATCCTGTCTTGAAAAAGCCGCCTACAGGCGGCTTTTTCTCGTATAGCAGCTTTCGCACAGTATCTCAAAAGCTGGCACTAGCTTAGTCAGCCTGCGGTAGCAGGCGTATCTGCGCAATCCGTTAAATCAGTTAAATCTGCGATATGTGTGGTCGATATACTGTGATTTCTCCTGCGCCGGCTCTTGCCAAGCGCTTCAATGCCAAGGAAGCCGCGGCTCCCGCGCCTAACTTTAACGCCGCGCCCTCGCAGGCGCTGCCCATTGTCACCAATGCCGCGCCCGGCCAAATTCAGCTCGTGAGCTGGGGCCTAGTGCCTTCGTGGAGCCGTGACCCGGCCGCTGGTCCTAAGCCCATCAATGCCCGCGCCGAGACCCTAGGCGAGAAGCCCAGCTTCCGGCAGCTGCTGGCGCGGCGGCGCTGCCTGGTGCTGGCCGATTCCTTTTACGAGTGGCAGGCTACGGAGCGAGGCAAGATTCCGCACCGCATTTTGCTGCAAAGCGAGGAGCCATTTGCCTTTGCCGGGCTCTGGGATGAGTGGGTTGACCGTGCCTCGGGCGAGGTGCACCCCACGTTTACCATCATCACGACCGAGCCCAACGAGCTGATGGCCAAGCTCCACAACCGGATGCCCGTCATCTTACCCGGCCCCGACGCCGAGCGCGCCTGGCTGGCCGACGACCTGAGTGCCGCGCAACATCAGCAGCTACTAATGCCCTACGATACGGCGCTGATGAAAGAATATGCCATCACTACGCGCGTAAACTCGCCCGCGCACAATGATGCGGAGGTGCTGGCGGCTGCTTGAAGAAAGTCAAAAACGGCGGCCCCTAGAGTAGGCCTGAGGGCTAATAAACACTCAGGCCTACCCTAGGGGCTGCCGTTTTGCTGCGTCAATAGTCGGCCTATAAAGCGGGCTTTACCTCGAACGAGAAGCTGGTGCTACCTAGGTGGCCATCGGGCGTGAGGCCTTGCACGACCACCAGGTAGCGGCCGGCTTGGTCGGAGGTGAAGAAATTCAGCATTTGCGGCTTGTTGGCCGCGAGGTCGATGGTGGGGTTCCAGTAGAGCAGGTTGCGCAAATCGGGTGGGCGGCTGCGCTGCTGCGCCTCGCTGTCGTAGCGCGGGGCGTAAAATTCGCGGGGCACTTGCAGCAGCTCATACTCTTCGAGCAGCGCGTGCGGGTTGAGCGGGTAGCCGGCCAGGTCGCCTTTATACGTTTGGAAGCTAACCACGCCCTCGTACATCTGCTGCCCGCTGAGGTAGCGGCTATCCACTACGTCGAGGGTTTTTAATTTTAGCGGGTCAAAGGCCAGTAGCTGGTTGAGGTCGAAAACCGGTAGGCCGTCGAGCAGCGTCAGCGGGTTTTCCTGAAGGATGGCGTGGCGCATGCGGTCCGTTACAAGGAAGTGGAAGCCGTCTTTGCGCTTGCGCACCAGCACCCCCGGCACGTACTCGCGCATGACATCCTCAAGGGTAGGAAAGCGAGTGTAGTCGTCGAGGCGGTAGTGTTCGGTGGCGCGGCCGTAAAAGGCCACGGTATCCAGGGGAGTGGCCGAGTAGCGCGGCCGCGCCGGAAAAGCCTGCTGCACTTGCGCCTGCACAAGCCGCTCGCTGAAGGTGCTGGCCCAGCGGCGCGCGAGTGGCGGCAGGCCGGGTGCGGCCGGGCCACCGCCCGCGGTGAAGGGGCTCAGCAGCTCGACGCGAACGATGCTGTCGAGGGTAGTATTGGTTTGCAGCACCAGCTTGCGCAGCCCATAAGTTTGGGGTACCTCGAACTGCACCAGCCCATCGGCGTGGCTGGTAGAGCTGCCAAACCAAAACGACTGGCCGGGCAGCGAGAGGTAAGCGAGCACCCCCGGCGCAGGGGCACCCGTGCGCTGGCGCACCCGCCCTTGCAGCAAGTACCCGTTTACCTCGGGCGGGTAGGCTGGGGTGGGGGGCTTGCCGGCCAGCACATCGTCCCAGCGAAAGCGCCGCCAGCCCTGCGTAAGCATCAAATTATCGGCTGCTTGGGCGGCCACGGCGCTCGAATCGCGCAGGTAGTAGCCGGCATCTTCGATATATCCTCTGAGGTCAGCCGCCAGCAGCAGGTAGCTGCTGATGTCGGCGGGGGCGCTGGTGGCTAGAGAATCGAGCCGGTAAACGGCCAGCGAGAGCGCGGCGGGCCGAGCGGTGCCCACTTGCAGCTGCACCTGGCTGCGCAAGCCCACGGTCTGGGCGGTGGCGCTGCCCCGCACCGCCAGCAGTTGGGCCGGCGTGGGCCGCCGGAAATACAGCCGCTCGGCTACCGGCCGCGACCCGCTGAACAACGTGAGGTGCGTGATGCCCGGCCGCAGCAGCCGCTTGTCGATTTTAAAGCTCGTTCGGCCATTCAGCAAAGTCGCTTCGGCGGCCGTTACTACCTGCTGGCCCGTGTGGGCCAGCAGCCGCAGCGGCTCGGCGGGCCGCGCTAGCCGGGCCTGCACCGCCACGGTCAGCTCGGTGGGGCTTGCATCGGTCACGCGCAGCGCGTAGCCCTGCTCGGCCACGGCCGGCAGCTTGCTGGTGAGGGTGGCCCCGCCCGGCAGGCGCACCGTGGCCGTGTAGGCTCCGCCCGCGGCGGTGGGTGTGAGCAAAAAGCTACCTAGGCCGTTGCGCAGCGTTTGAAAAGTGGCGGCCGTGGCCCCGTTGGCCGCGGCTACGGTGCCGGTAGCCGCCACGCTGTGGCCCTGCCGGTCGGTGATTTTGAACGCCACCCGCCCCTGCAAGTCCTGCACCAGCTGCCCGCCCTCGGGGAAGAACTGCACGTCGTAGGCCGGGCCCGCCGTGGGTGCGGCCACCGGCCGTGCTTCCTGGGTATTCACGACCGTGATGGGGCACTGAAAGTAAAAGTCGGGCCCGGCGTTCTTCATCCAGCTGGTGTAGGCGCGCACTACGTAGCGCCCCGTGGCCAGCTCGGCCGGCAGCTCCAGCGCGCCCTGGCCCATGGCCCGCACCAGCCCGATTTTGGCTTGCAGCACGGGGCGCTGAGCGGCATCCAGTACTTCCACGTAGGCTACCTTGCTCAGGGCCAGCGGCCGGTGGTAGGTGCCATCCACGGCGTAGGCCTTAAACCACAGCGTTTCGCCGGCCACGTAGGCGGGGCGGTCGAGGTGCAGAAACAGCTGCTCGGTCAGGGTTTGCCGGCTGTACTGCTCGAGGCTCTGGCTTAGGGTCGTTAGCGGGTCGGCGAGCTGGGCGTGGCCGAGCGTGCTAGCTGCCAGGTGCAGCCCCAGGGCTAGGCTGCCCACGCTGCATAATCGCGAGGTAGAAGGAAAGCGCACGAGTTCGCAAGGAAAGAAGGTGGAGGAAGCAGCCAGCCTAGGCGAGTGATTACCAAAAGCTCGGCTTCGTGATGCTGCCGCGCGCGCGGCAGTCTACGCACTCGCGCGTAGAGCCGTAGTACCCATCAAGCTTTCCCGTGTCTGGGTTGGCATAAGGATAAAGAGGAACGTAGTCGGGACTAGCAAAAGTCAAGGTCTGCGGATACGAAAGAGGCGGCCTGTAATTGCTCAGAATTTCCGGTTCGAGCTTGCAGCCGGAGTAGGGCGAGTCGAACGCCCAGTCGCTGGGCAAAGGCAGTTCGGCCCGATTAACAAAAAGCCGCTGTTGCTGCACGGTGTGGGCGCCCACGTATCCTAACACGGGCTCGGTGGTAGCGGTGCCGGTGCGGTGCACGTTGCCGGTGAGCTGTACCGGTAAGGGGTCGTTGACGGTGCCGATGGCCTCGGTGTTCTTGCGCAGCTGCTCGTAGTAGGCAAATTCCTCGGCGGTCTCGGCGTACTGCGTAACCAGCGCGCTGTAGCGAATTTTAATGCGCTCGGCCCGGTCCGAGAAGCTGAGCAAAATGTGGTTGACCAGCGCATCCTGGCTAAGCTGCACCGAGGTGGCTTGCCTGATGGTAGTGAGCTGCTCGGTGCGCCAGCACGTGTAGATGGGCGTGATGCGGCCCCCCACTTGTTTGAGGTTGGGGTAGTATTCCAGCGAAGACCGGTAGGCGGCATTAAACTCCCAGGTTTCGAGCACCTTCCAGCGGTAGTAGCGGGTCTGCTGGGTGGCGTCGTGCGTGCTCAGCACCACCCGCAGCTCGTTGCCCTCGCGCTGCCAGCCTAGCTTGTCGATGGGCGGCGTGGCCTTGAGGGGCACCAGGGCCGACTCGTAGGTGGCCGGGCTAGCGCCGGCCGTGCTGATGCGCACCTGATACTGGCCCGGACTAAGCATCAAGCTATCAGACTGATAAAAGCCGGGGCTGCGCTCGCGCAGCGAGTAGCGGGCGCCCGCCGCGCTCTGCACGTAGACCGTGGCCCGGGCTTCGGGCGTGGGGGCGGCGGCCGAGGCAATATTCTGGGTGCGCGAGAGCTTGATGCGGGTGGCCCCGTTGCCATTGATGAAGCCATCGACCACCAAGTAGCTGGCGGGCGCGCTGATGACATCGGGCGTGTAGGCATCGACGCAGCCACCTAGGGCTAGCGCGAGCAGGCCACAGCAGGCGAGGGGCGTGAGGGTGGGCGCAGTACGCATCAGAAGCGGAAGTTATAAGTGAGCGTGGGGATGGGTTGCCCAAAAATGGAGAGCTGGTAGCCCTTAATCTGGCCGCCCGTGGACTGGAAGTAGACCGAGTACGGGTTGCGCCGGCCCGTCAGGTTGTAGATGGAAACGGTCCAGGAGCTGTGCGCCAGCTTCTTGATGCGGTGGTTGCCCTCGAAGTTGACGGCAAAATCGACGCGGTAGTAGTCGGGCACCCGGTAGGCGTTGCGGTCCGAGTAGTACACCCGGTAGGCGTTGTCAATGTAGTACTTGGCCAGCGGTAGCGTAATGGGCCGCCCCGTGCTGTAGTTGAAATTGAGCGAGGTGTTGAAGCGCCGCGAAAAGCGGTAATTGCCCACCAGCGTCACATCGTGCGGCTTGTCGTAGTTGCTCGGGTACCAGTTGCCGTTGTTCACCACGTCGGTTGGCGTGCTCACCTGCACCAAAGAGCGGGCGTAGGTGTAGCTAAGCCAGCCATTTATCTTGCCCACGTTTTTGCGCAGCAGCACCTCCACGCCGTAGGCGCGGCCGTTGGCGTTCACCACGTCGGTTTCGAGGTGGGGGTTCAACAGCAGCACGGCGCCGCTCTTGTAGTCCAGAAAATCCTGGATGTGCTTGTAGTAGCCCTCCACCGAAAACTCGACGGTGTTGCGCTTGAAGTTGTGGTAGTACCCTAGGGCCACCTGGTCGCCCACCTGCGGCCGGATGTAGCCGTCGCTCAACTTCCAGCTATCGGTGGGCGAGACCACGGTGGTGTTGGTGAGCTGGTGAATGTACTGGCGGGTGCGGTTGTAGCTGGCCTTCACCGACGAGTTGGCCGTGAGCTCGTACTTGGCCGAGAACCGCCACTCGGGGCCGCCGTAGTTGGCCAGCACCTGGCCGCCGCTGTAGTCGGTGGTGCCGGTCACGGTGCTTTCGCCGCGCGAAAGGCCCGGCACGTATTCGCGCACCTGGCGCGGACCTAGGGCCTGAAAAAACGAGTAGCGCAGCCCCAGCACCACCGCAAAGCGGGGGCTAATCTCGAAGCGGTCGGCGGCGTACACGGCACTTTCCAGGGCCCGCTCGTGCTGAATGACGGTGGGCAGCAGCAGCGACTGCTCGCCCAGCGGCTGCTGATTGCCAGGGGCCGTGTTGTAGAGCAGCGTGCTGGCCCCGAAGTCCAGGGTGTGCTTGGCGTGCCACAGGTAGCTGGCATCGGCCTGCACCGCGGCCTGGTTGATGTTGTAATCGAAGGTAGACGCCGCGTATTCGTTGCGCGTCGTCTTCAGGTTGAAGCCGTAGCGGCTGTAGGTGCCCGTGAGCGTGCCGGCCAGTTGCGGGCTGAAGGTGTGCTTCCACTTGAGCGCGGCCGCCGTGTTGCGGTACTCATAAATAGTATCGCTGGCCAGCCGAAACTGGTCGTGGCTGAAATAGCCAGTGGCCGAAACTGTGTTTTTGTCGTCCAGGTCGTAGGTTAGGTAGGCGCTTAGGTCATAGAACGACGCCGCGCTATTTTTTAGGGTAGGGCTGGGCACCTGGTGCAGCAGCCAGTCGGAATACGAGGTGCGCCCACTCACCAGGAAAGAGCCTTTGGCCTCCGTGCCCACCAAGCTGTCTGGGCCAATGGGGCCTTCCAGCTCCAGGCGGCTGGTGAGCAGCCCGATGCCGCCCGCCCCGCCCAGCTTCTTGCGGTTGCCCTCGCGCCCCTCAATCTCCAGCACCGAGGCCAGCCGCCCGCCGTAGCGCACCGGAATGGCACTTTTGTAGAGCTCGGCCGACTGCACCGCGTCGGGGTTAAAGGCCGAAAAGAAGCCGAACAAGTGGGCCGGGTTGTAGATGGTGGCGCCATTGAAGAGCACCAGATTTTGGTCGGTGCCGCCGCCGCGCACGCTAAAGCCCGTGCTGCCTTCTCCAATGGTTTTTACGCCGGGCAGCGCCGTTATTACCCGCAGGATATCGGCCTCCCCAAACACCGTGGGCACCTGCCTGATAATCTTGATGTCAAGCTTCTGCACGCCCATTTGCATGCCGCGCACGTTGCCCTCTTTCTGGCCCCGCACCACCACTTCGCGCAGCGACGTCGCATCGGACAGCACCTCCAAATCGAGGCGACCGTTGGCGTGCACCCAAATTTGCCGCCGCGTGGGCCGAATGCCTAGGCCGCGAATATTGAGGTTATAGCGGCCCACCGGCAGCGTGAGCGAATACGCGCCCAGCTTGTCGGTAGCTGTGCCGATATTGGGCGCATCCACGAACACGGCTATGCCTGGCACGGGCTCTTTGCTGGTGCGCACCACACCTGTCAGCGTCGCCCGCCCGCTGGGGGGCGCGGCCTGGCGCGGCCCAATCTCATACACTTTGAACTCGGAGGTGCCCACCTCCGCGGGCCGGCTGGTGCGCGCCGGGGCGGGCGCCGTATTAGCAATGGCTGGCGGGCTGCCACTGGCCGGGGCCGCCGGAAAAAAATCGTCCGGCAAGCGCGTTTGCAGTGGGTAATCGGGGGTGATGAACACCCGGTTGGTAGCTTCGTCGATGGCGAAGCGCAGCGAAGAGTGCTCAAAAATCTGCCGCAGCACGGCCACCAGCGGCAAGCCGTTGGGCTGCACCTGCACCGTTACGCTATCCAGCACCGCCGGGTCAAAGTAAAAGCGATAGGGCGTCTGGGCCTCCACGCGCTGCGCAAACTGCTCGAAGCGCAGGTTGCGAAAATCGCCGCTGATGGGTGGCGAAGCTTGCTGAGCGAAGGTGGGGTAGCCGCCAGCCAGTAGCCCAGCCAGCAATATAATAAGGTAGAAACGGGGCATAGCAAATAGCTAGGAAGGACAGTACGCCGCAGTAGCCAGCACCTGGCCGTGGCCCAAACCTAGGCGGGCCAGGTGCCGGCTACTGCGGCAGCGTATAGTAGTAGCGCAGGGCTTTCGTGGCAGACGCTTCGCGCCGCGCTGGCGAAAAGCGTAGCTTTTGCTGGCGGGCATAGCGCTGCACCTCAGATTTGTGGGCCGGTAGCAGCGCCAACAGGTCTTTGAGGCGGCCGACCTCTGCTACGGTGCTACCCGAGCGGGCAAAGAGCTTGTCAACTTGCTTGAACTTAAACACCAGACTCTGGTGCACAGTCGTTTGCAGCAGAAACTTGCTGTGGCGGGCCAGCAGGCTCACCGGCCCCGCTTGCAGCAGCTCGTAGAAGCCCGCGGGGAGCTGGGCACTGGCCGAGGTGTCGCCCAGCACGTGGATGAAGTGGCGGTTTTGCAGCGAAAAATCAGTGAGCGCTTCCGGCACCAGCACAATATTGGCAACCTGGTTGGGGTAAGTCAGCACCACCCGGTCGAGGGCTAGGTCGTAGCGCAGCGGCACCTGCTGAAAGTAGGCATTGCGATACGTGACTGTGCCCAGCTGCGGCTCCGCGCTCATAAGGAACTGGTGGCCAATGGTGCCCGGCAGGGTGTGGTCTACGTATTCGGGGCCGCTGAACAAGACCGACTCGGTCTGGGTAACCCTGGTGTAGTGCTGGGTAGCGGCCTCTACGGCGGCGGCCAGGGCCACCGAGTCGGCTGCAGGGGCTTGCGCGCACGCGCGGTAAGGCATGGCCAAAGCCAGGCAGCAAGCGCCCGCGTACAGTAATCGGTGCATCATGCAAAAGCGAAAAAGGCGGGGTTGCCACGCTTTAGCTTTGCCTAACTAGGGGCGGCCTCCTAAAACTGACTGCGCAATATATTTATAGAAAGCTTATAGCCAGTGCCTAGCCTTCGGTCGACCCTAGGTGCCCGCGCCAACCACGGTAGCCCACAAGGAGCGCCTTTGCAAAAATTTGGTTGATGATTGTCTTGATAATCATCGGGTGCCGGGTTGCAAGCTTTAGCTTTAATCGGGCCGTGCTACGTGGCTTGCGCCTTGGCAAGCTTCTGATAATAAGCGCAAAAATCGGTGAGCGGGCACACGCTGCACTTGGGCGTGCGCGCCACGCACACGTAGCGGCCGTGCAAAATCAGCCAGTGGTGGGCCTTCGGAATCACTTCCTGCGGAATGTATTTCACCAGACCTTTCTCCACAGCGAGCGGCGTGGTGGCCGTTTTGGGCACCAGCCCCAGCCGGTGCGATACTCGGAATACGTGCGTGTCCACGGCCATCGCGGGCTGGTTGTAGATAACCGATACCACCACGTTGGCCGTTTTGCGGCCCACGCCCGGCAGGCGCTGCAGCTCCTCAATGGTGCTCGGCACCTCGCCCCCAAACTCCGCCATCAGCAGCCGACCTAGGCCGGCCAGGTGCTTGGCCTTGTTGTTGGGGTACGATACGCTGCGGATAAAGGGGAAAATATCCTCGGCCGAGGCCGCGCCCAGCTCGGCGGCGGTCGGAAACTGCTCCAGCAGCGCGGGCATCACCTGGTTCACGCGCTTGTCAGTGCACTGCGCACTCAGCACCACGGCCACGATGAGCTCGTAGGGGCTGCCGTAGGCCAGCTCGGTGCGCGGCTCGGGATAGTGCGTGGTGAAGTAATCGAGAAACCGGCGAAACCGTTCGGGGCGGGTCATAACCTAGGCAATGCAAAAAGTGCGCGAACTACGCAAACGCAAAGGTGCGGCACCTACGCTGCCAAGCAGGTAGGCCCTCGTCGTTGCGAAGCCGTAATCAGCGCACTTCCCGTAAGTTAACTAGCGTAGAAATGTTTGCGAATAGCGTAGGATGTTAGCGGTGGTAGATAATTTTGGTTCGCTGGCCAGGCTGCTGAGCGCCCGCTGCGCGAGCAGCAGGTCGGCACAGGCGGCGGCTAGTTCGGGGTCGTGCAGGAGGGCGTCTTCGACCTCATGCTGCTCATCAGCTGGCAATTCGTTGTAGACGTAGCGAAGCAGCGTTGGATGGGGTAAGGTTTGTATCATATAGAAGGGCGTGCGCGGCCATTTTCTTCCGCAAATTGATAAGCGCATAGCGCATCCGGCCCAGGGCCGTATTGATGCTGACACCGGTTGCGTCGGCAATTTCCTGAAAGCTCATATCGCCGTAATGGCGCATGAGCAGTACTTCCTTTTGCGCCGCTGGCAGCTCCTGAATAAGCTGACGCAGTTGCGCGTGGCTCTCTTCACGGCCGAGTACTTCGTCGGTCGGTTCTTCCGAAAGGTGTAACGAGTTAGCAAGCCCGATGTTGTCATCGAGGCTCGTTTGGGGCGCTCTTTTTGCGCGCCGAAACGCGTCGATGGCCAAATTGTGGGCAATGCGGCACAGCCACGAGGCAAATTTGCCTTCGTCCTGGTAGCGCCCGCTCTTAAGGGTGTGGATGGCCTTTATGAAGGTATCCTGGGTGAGGTCGTCGGCCACATCGGGGTCACGCACCACGAGGTGGATAGTCGTGAAGACCCGCGCCTGGTGGCGCTGGAGCAGCTGGGCAAAGGCCGACTCGTGGCCAGCCAGGTAAAGGGCGATGAGCGCAGAATCGCTCGGCTGCAGGGGTTCCATAAAGGACTACTAATTAGGAGAATGTAGTGCTTTAGTCGATAGAGTGCAGCTAAGAGTAGAAAAGGTAAGAGTGAGCAGCAGATGAAGCCCGCGATAATCGGGCCAAATGTAGCGGCCCCGTTGCGAGTAATGCAAGGACGCTATCAGATAAGCAAAAAATATTCTTTCTAAAACCCGCAGTGGCGGCGAAGCTACCCCAATCATCGGTTAAAACCGGAGTTCAATCGACCTAGGAGCGGCTACGCCTCGCCAGTTTGCCAGGTAAAAGGTAGCTGTAAGGCTAAAACATTACCTAGGTAGCCGGGCAGAGCTAGTGCAAGATAAGCATTCGGCCGCTAATTCTACCATCCAATGTCTGGCTTAGTGGCCACGCCGCTGAGCCGCGCGTATACGCCGCGGCCCACGGCCCCGGCAGTGCGGGGCCCTAGGAGCCTAGCTAGCTGTGCTTACTTATCTCGCGCTTCATTACTGGGCCGGTGCCGGCCACGAATACAACCACTTGCGGGGCCTGCTGCCGGCGGGCACTTCCTTGCTGGCGCCCGATTTACCGGGCTTTGGCGCGCAGCCCGCGCCCGCGGGCTTCGACTACTCGGTAGGGGCCTATGCCGATTGGGTGGCGGAGTACGCGGCGGCGCAAAAGCTGGCGGAGTACGTGCTAATCGGCCACAGCATGGGCGGCAAAATTGCGCTGGCCTTGGCCGCCCGCCAGCCCGCGGGGCTGCGCGGCCTGCTCCTGCTGTCGCCCTCGCCGCCCACGCCCGAGCCCATCGGCGACGAAGACCGGGCGGCCAGCCTGGCGGCCTACGGCCAGCACCTGGAAGCCGAAAAGACGGCGACCAAAATCGTTATTCGTCCGGTGGCTAAGGAAGTGCGCGCGCAAGTAATTGCTGACAACCTGCGCACCAGCCAAGCCGCCTGGGATGCCTGGCTGGAGCACGGCTCGAAGGAAGATATTTCGGCTCTGATGCCCGCTGTTCAAGTGCCGTGTAGTTTGCTGGTCGGTGATGCGGACCACGCCATTCCGCTCGCCGCGCAGCAGCAGCAAACGCTGCCGCTGCTGCCCGTCGGCACGCCGCTAGTAGTGGTGCCGGAGGCTGGCCACTTGCTGCCGCTAGAGGCACCAGAGGATGTGTGGAAAGCGTTGCAAAAGCTTGCTGCGCAATGACCTACCAAAATCCGGTATTCGACGCCGACTTCCCCGACCCCAGCGTGCTGCGGGCGCCCGATGGCTACTACTATGCCTATGCCACCCAAACTAAGCGCGCTGGCCAGGTGCTGAACTTCCAGGTGGCGCGCTCGCTCGACCTCGCCACCTGGGAGCACCTAGGCGAGGCGCTGCCCACCAAGCCCGCCTGGGCCGCCACCAGCCAGCGCTTCTGGGCGCCCGACGTGAGCCGCCACCCCGATGGCCGCTACCTCATGTATTATTCGGCGCAGCCCAACGACCCTAGCGCCGGCCACTGCCTGGGTATCGCCGTGGCCGAGCGGCCCGAGGGCCCTTTTATCGACAGCGGCCAGCCGCTGCTGGCGGGCGGCGCGGGCTTCGAGAACATCGACCCCATGCGCTTCGTGGACCCGGCTGACGGGCGGCAGTGGCTGTTTTGGGGCTCGGGCTTTGGGCCACTGCGGGTGCGTGAGCTGGCCGCCGATGGCCTAGGCTTTGCCGCAGGCTCGGTGGCCGAGGTGTTAGTCGAAACCCGCGCCCCCGACGACCCCACGCCCTACGGCCACCTCATCGAGGGCAGTTGGGTGCACTACCGCGCCGGCTGGTACTACCTCTTTTACTCGGGCGACAACTGCTGCGGCCCCGATGCTCGCTACGCCGTGCTGGTGGCCCGCGCCCGCCACGCCACCGGCCCCTACCAAACCCAGGCCACGGGCACGGCCGGCACCATCCTCACTGAAAACGCTCGCTGGCAGGCACCTGGCCACAACTCGCTCATCACCGACGACCACGGCCAGGACTGGCTGCTCTACCACGCCATCGACCGCCAGCAGCCTACCTTCGACGCCCTCAACGATGAGCAAGGCTACTCGCGCCGCGTTATGCTGCTGAGCAAAGTTGACTACACCGAAGACGGCTGGCCTGTTGTGCAGGGGTAATTTGAGTAATGGGTAATTGGCGTAGTGGATAATGAGCAGCTATTACGCTCATTACCCATTACGCCAATTACCCATGAACTACTCCAGCGAGCGGCTGCGGAACAAAATGTACCCTAGGTGCCCGTACACGGCGAAGCGGTGGTTGGGGTCGTCGTAGTACACGGCGTGCACGGCCAGCGGGCCCACGGGCGTGGTGAAGAGCAGGCCCGTCGAGCCCGTGAGGTGGGGGCGGCTGAAGCCGCGGCGCAGCTCGGCCAACTGGTTTACCTCCGTTAGCTGGTTAAAGTTGACGTGGGCGTACAGCTCGGAGCGCCATTCGAGGCTGCCGAACACCGGTTGGTTGTAGCGCAAACCCGCGGCCGCGTAGTGCGCCGAGCGGTAGTTATCCAGAAACAGCGTGCGCGAATCGACCAGCGGCGCAAACACCGGCGCGTTGGTCAAGGACGAGCGGTAGTTGAGAAAACGGCCCTGGCTGCTGGCCATCAGCTCGCCAAAGTAGCCCCAGGCCTGCTTCTCACCCCGCAGCGATACGTAGCGCTCGTAGGTGGCGCGCAGCTGTAGCCAGTCGTGGCGGCGGCTGGCCTCGGTTTGCAGCAGTGAGGCAGTGCCGGGCGTGAAGGACTCGGTGCCCGTGACGCCGCGCAGGGTCACCACGTAGCGCCGGCCCGCCACGGCGTACTGCTTGCGATTGAGCGAGTTGCGGGCAAAGCGGATGGCCGCCGTGCCGCCCCGGAGCGAGGTGCGCGCCAGTACGTCGGTCGAGCTGACATCGGTGGTGTTCGAGTAGTTGTCCACGTTGTAGAAGGCCCCTAGGTCGAGCACCACGCGGGCGCGGTAGCGGGGCGAAATCCCGATTTGGCCACCTACTTTGGTGTCTTGCTGCCGCACGGGGGTGCTCAGCGCATCGCGCCCCAGCAGGCCGCCCGTGTTCTGGTAATCCCACTGATTGTAGGTAATTTGGGGCTGCACGAAGAAGGGCACCCGCCCCGGCACGTTGACGCGGAAATTGCCCTGCGCCCCGTTGTAAAAGCGCCCTAGGCTCACGTTGGCGCCCACCGAATAGAGTAGGCTGCGCAGGTACTTAAATTCTATCCCAAAGTATAGATTATCAATGGGCCGCGTGCTGAGCGCAAAGCCCACCTCGGCCGCCACGTTGTTGTTCTGCTGGGCATCGACCGAAAACACGTAGCCCTGCTGCGCCGGGTCGTAGCGAATGCGCGGATAAATGTTGCGGAAGTAGTCGTCGGCCGCCAGGCGGTAGTAGCCCTCTTCCAGGTCATCGAGGCTATACCGCGAGCCCTGGCGCCGAAAAAACTTTTCGGCGTAGCTGTTCTGGTCGGGCCGCAGGCCCTGCACCCGCACCTGCACAAAGCGCGGCGCGGGCGCCGCCTGCTGAAAAGCCAGGCGGCGGCGCTGCAGCTCCACCGTATCGACGCGGCGGCCGATGCGCTGGCGAATCAGGGCTAGCTTGCGCTGGGTGGCCGTGTCGCCCCGCCCAATGAGGGTGCGCACGCGGTCGAATTCAGTGGAGCCAATGTCCTCCAGCGCCGGCTGGATGAAAATGCCGTTCTTGCCCACGCTGGTGGTGTCAGCCACGTTGGCCCCCAGGAACACCAACGCATTGGTCAGCAGCTTGTCATCCTGCTGAAAGGGGTATTTCTTAAACGAGACATCGCCCACGTTCACCCCAATAATGATGTCGGGCTGAAACTCGCGCCGCATCACGTCGGTGGGGAAGTTGTTGTAGATGCCGCCGTCGAAGAGGTAGCGCCCGTCGGGGTTGCGGATGGGCCGGAAGGCCAGCGGCACGGCCATCGAGTTGCGCACGGCATCGGCTAGGTTGCCCGACTTCTGCACTACCTGGGTGCGGGTAAAAATCTCGGCCGCCAGGCAGCGGTAGGGCACGAAGAGCCGGTCGAAATCGTAGCCGCTGGTGGCTCCGGCCGGCGCCAGCAGTTTGGCCAGGGCTAGGTTAAGATTGAGGTCATTGACCAGATTGGGCACCACACGGGCGCGCAGCGCCGAGTCGAGCGCCACGCCCAGGCGCAGGGCCGACGGGTCGGGCTCGGCGGTGAGGTAATTGAAGGTTTTATCCTGAAGCTGCTTGCCCGATACCCAGTACTGAAACTCGGGCGAAAGCACAATCTGCTCTATCTCGCGCGGCGAGTAGCCGGCCGAATACATGGCCCCCACCACCGCCCCCATGCTCGTGCCGATGATGTAGTCGATGGGAATGCCGTTCGCCTCGAGCTGCTTGAGCACGCCGATGTGCGCGAGCCCCTTAGCGCCGCCACCGCTCAGTACCAGCCCCACCCGCTGCGCCCGAAGCTGGGGCGCGCCGTGCAGGATTAATATAAATACTAAAGTAATAAAGCGTATTAATTTTAACATATATTGAATAGTAAATGGTTTAGGGTCTTTGGCGCCCGAAGCTAGCGCCCAGAGAGGCGTTGCCGGCTGCCTCGACCATTGGTGGTTGATAGAGCAAGTATTTGTTTAATAAATTGACAGCGAGAGTTCAACACTGAATTAAAAGTATTTTTTTGAAGCAACCCCTCAACTAAAGCTGCGTTCCTTAGACGTTCTACTATAATGGCCTCCCTGATGAAGACTCCAGCCCCTGCCGATGACGCCAGTAGCACTCCGGCCCGCAAACGTACCAAAACTCGACCCGCAGCCCGCCGGCGTACCCTCGAAAATACCTATTCTGACCCCGCCCTGCGCGAGCGTTTGAAGGATGAAATCCGCGCCGCCGCCAAGGGCGGCGAGCCCGGCACGTGGAGCGCGCGCAAGTCGCAGCTCCTTACCTTGGCTTACCAAAAAACTGGTGGCGGCTACATAAACCGCCACCCCAATTCCAAGCAGAAAGACCTGAAGGAGTGGACCAAGCAGGAATGGAAAACGGCCGACGGCAAGCCCGCCCGCCGCGCGGGCACCACCACCCGCTACCTACCCAAAAAAGCCTGGGATGAACTAAGTGATGCGGAAAAAAAGGCAACGAATGACAAGAAAAAAGCCGGCACCAAAGTGGGCGAGCACGTGGTAGCCAACACGGCCGCCGCCAAAAAAGCCCGTAAAAAAGCGGAGTAGCCGTGCCAACCTAGGTAACCTAAACCCAGGCTCAAATACGCAGCCTACTTCCCGGTGTCCACCAGCATCGGGAATTGGGCTGTGTACCTATGCCTAATTTAACAGCATTTCGGCGGCTTGCCGGCCCGTGCCTAGCGCGGCATTGAGCGAGGGGTAGGAAACCCAGTCGCCACAGCGCAGCAGCGTGTCGGTGAGGCGCAGCTGCTGCTGCACCGGTTGGCCCGGCCCATACACGGGCAGCGCCTGCGGAATACGATACGTGCGCAAGTGCTGCCACAGCGCGGCGGTGGGCCCAAACCACGCGGCCAGCTCGGTGCGCAGCCGAGCGGTCAGGTCTTCGTCGCTGAGGCCGTGCTCGCCGTGCGTGCTTACCGATACCAACCCTTGGCCGCTGGGCGCTACGGCCGTGCTAATCGCGGTTGGGAAGGCCACGTTGTGTACCAGTGCCTGCGGGGCAGCGTTGAGATGCAGCAAGCGGCCGTAGCCCGGCGTGGCGCCGGCCGTGGTGAAATAGGTGCAGGTGGTGGGCCGCGCCGCGGGCAAGGCCAGCGCGGGCTGGTCGGTGGCGAGTAGCCGCGCCGCGGCCGGCCCATCGGTAGCTAGGACGGTGGTGGCTGCTTGCAGGGTTTCGCCGCTGGCCAAGCGCACGGTGCGACCGGCATCCAGCACCGCTGCCACGGGCGTGAGCAGGCGCACGGTGCCCGCCGGCAGGCGGGCGGCCAGCTGCTCGGGCAGCTGCTGCATACCTAGGGCCGGCATGGCCGCATTGCCCCGCACAAACTGCTGGAACACAAAGGCGAAGAAATTGCTGGCCGTGCCCAACTCCCGGTCGAGATACACCCCGCCGAAGAAGGGCCGGAAGAAATTGTTGATAATCTGCTCGCTCCAGCCGTAGCGCCGCAAAAAGCTCAGCGTAGTTTCGGTGGGGCGGGCCAGCAGCTGCTCGGGCGAGCGGCCCTGCAGCTCGGCCACAAACTTGGCAATGAGCAGCTTGTCGGTAAACGTACCAATGGGTGAAGCCAGGGCGGCAAAAGCCGCCAGTGGCACTTGCAAAGGGTTCTCGATGGTCGTTTCCTCGCCGTTGGCCAGCCGCACTACTGCGCCCGACTGGTAGGTTTTCAGCTCCAGCGCGCCGTAGTCGAAGATGCGCCGCGCCTCGGGGTAGTCAGTCAGCAGAATCTGGAAGCCTCGGTCGAGCCGAAAGCCGTCCGGCGTTACGTCGGTGCGCACGCGTCCGCCCACGGCATCGGCGGCTTCGAGCACCACCACCGGGCGGCCGGCGCGGTGCAGCCAGTTGGCGCAGGCCAAGCCCGCCATTCCGGCGCCAATGATGATAACAGGGTATTCTTCAGTCATTACCTTAAGGAGCTTCGCCAACAATTACCTTCACCGGTTGGCGGCCGGCCGCGGGTGCCGATGGCCCGCTTACGCAAAAAGCGCTGGTTGGGGTGAAAGAATGATTAAGCCAAAACGCCTTGTGGTAAAGCTCAGGTTATTTGCCTAGGGCACAAAGTGCGGCACCTAGCCCGGCCAGCTTGCCGCCTTGCCCGCGGGCAACTGGCGCCGGCGCTTACTGGGGGCAACTGAGCTAACCTTAGAAGAGCTTCGGCATCTTGTGCTCCTTCCACTTCTTGCGCGTTTTCATGGTGTAGAACTCGGCCACGCCGTCGCGCTCCAGCGTGAGCTGCCACGCGCCCAGCACCTGGCCCCGCTGCCGGCCCACGGCGCGCAGGCCGGGGTGTTGGGTTTGGAGCAGCTTGGCCTCGGCGGCGCTGAGGTCGTGGCCCGGCTGGCCGTGGCAGCGCAGGCACAGGTTGCTGCGCAGCACAATGGGCCGCTGATAGTAGAACGTATCGGCCGCCGGCCGGCCAATGAGGCGCAGGGTATCGGGCAGCAAGCCCGCCGCCGCTACGGCGGCCGGGGTGGCATTGGCAGCGGTGGGCTGCCACTCCACGCGGCGCGGGCGGGCGTGCCACTTGCGGGCCATCGAGTCGACGGCGTGGTAGGCCTGGGGCCGGCAAAAAGCCGCGGCCCGGGCCACGCCGCCCGCCGCCAGCTCGCGGGCCAGGGTGCGGCGCAGCAGCGTGTCGGCGTAGGCCGTAATCGAGTCGCCGGCCCAGCGGGTGGCGTGCAGCAAGTCATTAGGCATGATGCGCTTGACTTCCCAGTTGGCGGTTTCTTCGGCTATCTGTTTGGTGCCAGGCAAGTGCTTTACTTGGTCGGGCCGGCAAGCAGCCAGCGCCAGCAGCAGCCCTAGGGCATGCGTAGACTTGATTTTTGCTAAAATCATACTGCTGCCAACCGCTTAGGCCGCCCGAAGGTTGCGAGGTAATAGAATGTAGCTTGGACTCTGTGAGTCCGAGCGCGAGCGCAGCTCGCGTCCGCGGTTAGTAAACGTTCGCTTACGCAGATGCGAGCTGCGCTCGCGCTCAGATTCGCAGAGTTCGAGCTACTTCACCTATTGTAGCAGCCACTCGCGCAGCGCCTCGTAGCTCGGGGCCAGCGGCACGCTATGCTTGGGCTTGGCCAGGAGGTAATGCAGCGCGGCGGGCAGCTCAATTTTGCGGCCGATGAGCGGCTCGACCACCTCCGGAAACTTCACCGGGTGGGCCGTGGCCAGCACGAAACCCGCGGCGGCGGGGTACTTTTTCAGGTAGTCTTCGAGGGCAAAAAACGCCACCGCGCCGTGCGGGTCGAGCAGGTAATCGTGCTCGGCCTGCACGCGCCGAATGGTAGCGCCAGTGTCGGCGTCGGTCACGGTGTAGCCGCTCAGCAGCTGGCTGATGGTGGTGTGCTCGTGCTTGAACAGCTCCAGGATGCGGACGAAGTTGCTGGGGTGGCCCACGTCCATGGCGTTAGAAATGGTAGCTACGGCCGTTTTGGGCGCGAAAATGGCCGTGCGCAGGTACTCAGCGCCCGCGTCATTGGCGTTGCAGGCGGCGATGAAGTGGCCCACCGGCAGCCCCGACACGTGGGCCAGCAGCCCGGCGCACAGGTTGCCGAAGTTGCCGCTCGGCACAGCCACTACCGGCGGCGCGGCCGGCGCCCATTGTTGCAGGGCAAACAGGTAGTAGAGCTGCTGCGGTAGCCAGCGCGCTACGTTGATGGAGTTGGCCGAGGTGAGCGTACGGCGGCTGGTTAGGCCTTCGTCCAGAAATGCTTGCTTCACCAGCCGCTGGCAGTCGTCAAAGTTGCCTTCAACCTCCAGCGCCGTGATATTTTGCCCTAGGGTCGTGAGCTGCAACTCTTGCAGCGGGCTCACCTTGCCGGTGGGGTAGAGGATGACGACCTCCACGCCTGGTACGCCCAAAAAGCCGTGCGCCACTGCCCCGCCGGTATCGCCGGAGGTCGCTACCAGCACCGTCACCGGGGCGGTTTCGCCCCGCGAAAAGTACCCTAGGCAGCGGCTCATAAACCGGGCGCCCACGTCCTTAAACGCCAGCGTGGGCCCGTGAAACAGCTCCAGCGACCCGATGTGCTCGGTCACCGGCACCAGCGGAAACGGGAAATCGACCGTCTCCGCGCAGATGCGGCGCAAGTCGGCCTCCGGAATAGTGTCGCCCACGTAGGGCTGCATCACGGTGTAAGCAATGTCGGCCTGCGAGAGATTGGGCAGGTTCTTCAGAAAATCAGCCGAGAACTGTGGGATGCTTGCGGGGAAGTACAAGCCGCCATCCGGCGCCTGCCCGGCAATGGTGGCGGCCCGAAAATCAACGGGCGGCGACTGGCGATTGAGACTGTAGTACTGCATAGTATGATGCTGAATACGGTCGTCATGCAGAGCGCAGCGAAGCATCTCGCGTGGACGACTAACCTTTTTGCGTTGATTACTGCGCCACGCGAGATGCTTTGCTGCGCTCTGCATGACGACCATTGATACGTGTTATTCCGTGGCTACCACTCGCGCGCCTTCGCTTGCAATCGGCCCCACGTGCAGGTGAAAAGCAATGCCCATCTTGCGGTACACGCTGCCCATGGCCTCGGCGGCGGCGTGGGCCGTTGCTTCGTCGTGGTTCAGCATAAAAATCGATGGGCCCGAGCCCGAAATACCGCCGCCTAGGGCACCGGCCGCCAGCGCCCGCTTCCGCGCATCGCCCAGGCCGGGGAGGAGGGCCGCCCGCGCCGGCTCCACAATGTAGTCTTCCAGGGCGCGGCTAATAAGCTCGTTGTCATGGGTTAAGAAGCCGGCGACCAGGCCGCCCACGTTGGCCCACTGGCGCACGGCCAGCGCTAGCGGCACCTGGGTCGGTAGCACAGCACGGGCCTCGCGGGTCTTCACTTCAAACTGCGGGTGCACCACGGCCACCCACAGCGGCGGGGCGGGCAGGGCCACCACGTCGAGTACCGGCAGCACCGCCCGTACCAGCGTGAAGCCGCCGCAAATAGCGGGCGCGATATTGTCGGCGTGGCGCACGCCCGAGGCTACGGCCTCGCCATACATGGCCAGGTCCACCAGCTTTTTGTTATCGAACGGATTACCTAGGAGCGCGTTAGCCGCCACCACGGCGCCCGCTGCGCTGGCCGCGCTGCTGCCAATGCCGCTGCCCGGCCGAATGCCCTTCGTAATCTCCACCTCAAACCCCAGGGGCTCGTCTACCTCGCGCAACAGCGCCAGCAGAGCGGCGCCGGCCACGTTGCGGTTGGGGTCGGTAGGTAGGTCGTAATCGTCGAGGTGCCGGATGATGAGGCCCGGCTGGTCGCGCCGCGTGAGGCGCACCGTGTCGTATGGCGCGGTCAGGCACAGCCCGAGCACGTCGAAGCCGCAGCCGACATTAGCAATCGTAGCGGGCGCGTGCACCGTGACGGAAGAGGGGAGGGGCATGTCATTGAATTATGAATTAAAAATTATGAATTATGAATGCAGGAAAAGCGGTTTTGCACCGTCCTAAACTCAACCTTCAGTCATTCATAATTCATAATTTTTAATTCATAATTAAACTACAACCTAGCGGCCCGGATGATGTCGGCAAACACGCCACTGGCCGTGACCTCGGCGCCCGCGCCGGCGCCCTTCACCACCAGCGGCTGCTCGGGGTAGCGGTCGGTGTAAAAGAGCACCACGTTGTCTTTGCCGCGCAGCTCGTAGAGGTCGTGGCCGGGCGCTATCTGCTGCAAGCCCACCGAGGCCTGACCATCGGCGTACTGGGCCACGAACTTGAGGCGCTTGCCCTCTGTCGCGGCTGCCTCGTAGAGCGCCCGGAAGTGCGACTCATGCACGGCCAGTTCTTTGTAAAAGGCGGCTACGTCGCCGTCGAGGCAGGAGGCGGGCAGGAAGCTTTCGTTGGCTACGTCGCTCATTTCCAGCTGCTGGCCGGCTTCGCGGGCCAGAATGAGGATTTTGCGGGCCACGTCCGAGCCGTTGAGGTCGAGGCGCGGGTCGGGTTCGGTATAGCCTTCGGCCTGGGCCTGGGCCACCACCTCGGCAAAGGGCCGCGAGCCGTCGTAGTTATTAAACACGAAGTTAAGCGTGCCCGAGAGCACCGCCTGCATGCGGCGCACCACGTCGCCGCTGCGCGTGAGGTCGGCCAGCGTGCCGATAACCGGCAGCCCGGCGCCCACGTTGGTTTCGAACAGGTACTTGGTGTTGAAATCGAGGGCCAGCTGCTTGAGCTGCCGGTACGAGGCGTAGGCCGCCGAGGCCGCTACCTTATTACAGGCCACCACGGCGATGCTCTTGGCCAGCAGCGGCGCGTACTGGTCGGCGGAGGCCGGGTTGGCCGTCACGTCCACGAACACGCTGTTGCGCAGATTCTTATCGATGATGAGCTGCGTAAAATCGGGCAGCGACAGGGCCGGGGCTTTGTCCAGCGCCTCGGGCCAGGTGGCGAGGTCGAGGCCCGCCTCGTCGCTCACTAGGCAGTGGCGGCTGTTGGCGATGGCCACCACGCGCAGGTCGAGCGCCAGCTTGTCGCGCAGGTACTCCTGCTGCTGGGCCAACTGGCTCAGCAGCTTGCCGCCTACGTTGCCGGGACCCAGGATGAAAAGGTTGACCTGTTTATACGTGGCCTCGAAGAACTCCTCGTGCAGTACGTTGATGGCCTTGCGCACGTCGGCGGCCCGAATGACGGTCGAGATGTTGCGCTCGCTCGCGCCCTGCGCAATGGCCCGGATGTTCACGCCATTGTGCCCTAGGGCGCTAAACAGGCGCCCGCTGATGCCGGGGTGGTTGCGCATCATATCGCCCACCAGCGCCACGATGGCCAGGCCGGTTTCGGGCCGCAGCGGCTCTAGTCGGCCGGCCGCGATTTCAGCGGCAAATTCTTCGTTTACTACCGACTGGGCGGCGGGCACATCGGCCTCGTTCACGCCCACGCAAATGGAGTGCTCCGACGAGCTTTGGGTGATAAGCACCACGTTGATACGAGCCCGCGCCAGCGCCGCGAATAGCCGCGCTGAGAAGCCCGGCACGCCCACCATGCCGCTGCCCTCTAGGTTCAGCAACGCCAAGTTGCCGATGCTCGATAGGCCGCGCACCACGCCGATGCTCGGCGGCGGGGCCACCTCTACCAGCGTGCCGTAGTCGGCGGGCGCGAAGGTATTTTTAATCCACATCGGGATGCCGCGCTGGCGCACCGGTTGCACCGTGGGCGCGTACAGCACTTTGGCCCCAAAGTGCGAAAGCTCCATGGCCTCCTCGTAGCTGATGCGCGCGATGGGCCGCGCCGAGCGCACCAGGCGCGGGTCGGCGGTGAGCATACCGCTCACATCAGTCCAGATTTCAAGCTTTTCGGCACCTAGGGCCGCCGCCAAGATGGCGGCCGTGTAGTCGGAGCCGCCCCGCCCTAGGGTAGTCGTATGTCCCTCGGCATCGGCGGCAATGAAGCCGGGCGCCACCCACAGGTTTTCGGTGGTTTTGGCTTGGAAATCAGCTACTAGCTGCTCGGTGGCGGTCTCATCGACCTGGGCCGTGCCAAAGCGCGAGTTGGTGCGGATGAGCAGCCGGCTGTCGGCCCAGGCGGCGGCCACGCCGCGGGCTTGCAGCGCCGCCACTACTAAGCGCGATGACAGCAGTTCGCCGTAGCTCATCAGCCGGTCCAAGGTGCGGGGCGAGAGCTCGCCTAGGGCAAAAATGCCGTCGGCCAGTAGCACTAGCTCCGTAAACTGGGCCGTGAGCCAGGGTTGAATTTCGGCCTGCGCCTCGAAGGAGGGCAGCAGGTGCTCGGCGGCGGTGAAGTGGCGCGCTTCGAGCTGGCGCAGGGCTTGGCGGAAGCTTTCGTCGTGGCTGGCGGCGGCGCGGCCCGCGTTAATGAGCGCGTCGGTGGTGCCCCCCAGGGCCGATACGACCAGTGCTACTGGCCCCTGGGCCAGCGCGCGCGTCACGATGGCGATTACCTTTTCGATATTCTCGGCCGAGGCAACCGACGTGCCGCCGAACTTCAGAACTTGCATAAAATCGAACGCCCGATTGGCCGTAGCCCGTCGCGCACTAGAGGCTCAGCACGAGGCCAAACCAGCGTAAACAATTGGCGCGGAACGCCGACCGCAAAGGACGTTGTTACCAAGCCGTATCTTTGCAAACTACTGACTATTTTTTCCGACTACAAAATGCTGGATAAACTCGAAGCCATCCGCGAGCGCTACGACAACGTGAACCACGAGCTCATGCAGCCCGAGGTGATGGGCGACATGAAGCGCTTCAAGAGCCTGAATAAAGAATTTAAGGAGCTGGGTAGAATCGTAACTGCCTACCGCGCTTATCAGCAGGTGCTCAGTAATATAGAGGGCGCGCGCCAGGTCGTTTCGACCGAAAAAGACGAGGACTTCCGCGAGATGGCCAAGGCCGAGCTCGACGAGCTGGTGCCCGAAGCCGACCGCATGGAAGTGGCCATCAAAGAATTATTAATTCCGAAAGACCCGAACGACTCCAAGGACGTGATTATGGAAATTCGGGCCGGCGCGGGCGGCGACGAAGCTTCGCTATTTGCTGGTGACTTGCAACGTATGTACCTGCGTTTCGCCGAAAAGCAGGGCTGGAAAATGGAGCTCGTGGACGCTATGGACGGCACCGCCGGCGGCTACAAAGAAATCGTGGTTTCTGTGAAAGGCGAGGACGTGTATGGCAAGCTCAAGTTTGAGAGCGGCGTACACCGCGTGCAGCGCGTGCCGGCCACCGAAACTCAGGGCCGCATCCACACCTCGGTGGCTTCTATCGTAGTGATGCCCGAAGCGGAGGAGTTTGATATCGACCTGGACATGAATGATATCCGTAAGGACTTGTTTATGTCCTCCGGCCCCGGCGGGCAGTCGGTAAACACGACCTACTCGGCCGTGCGTCTCACCCACATCCCGACCGGCATCGTGGCCCAGTGCCAGGACCAGAAGTCGCAACTCAAGAACTTTGATAAGGCGCTGGGCGTGTTGCGCTCGCGCATTTTTGAGATTGAGTTGGCCAAGAAGAACGAGGCCGAAGGCGCCATCCGCAAGGGCATGATTGGCGGCGGCGACCGCTCCGATAAAATCCGGACTTACAACTACCCGCAGGGCCGCGTGACCGACCACCGCATCGGCTACACCGTGTACAACCTGCCCAGCGTGATGGATGGCAACATCGACGACTTTGTGGAGCAGCTGCGCTTGGTTGAGAGCGCCGACCGCCTGAAAGTAGGCACTGAATAGACCGCAGATTTAACGGATTTAACTGATTGCGCGGATACGCCGCTGGCGCGGCTGGCTGTCCTGAGAACTGCCTTGTGATGATTGTCATGCTGGGCTTGCGAAACGCCTTGTTACCATTGCTTTAGAGAACTGGTGAGCAAGGCGCTTCGTAAGTCCAGCATGACATTTTTATAGGCATACTAGTAGGTAATAGTGGTCGTTTGATGGGCTGTGTTTGAGCTTATTTTATGTTTAGGAAGTTACTGTTTCCCGTTGTTCTGCTGCTGAGCGCTGGTTTCAGCCTCTTTCTGCCCGGTTGTAAGCCGCGGGAGGAGGAATTGCAAACGAGCGGCGCGCTGGCGTTTTCGGCCGACACGGTGAAGTTCGACACGGTTTTCACGAACCTGCGCACCGTTACGAAGCGACTGTGGGTGTACAACCGCAACCCTAGGGGCGTCAATGTCGACCTCATCGGCCTTGACCGGCCCGCCACCTCGGCCTACACGCTGCTCATCAACGGCGACCTGAAGCAGACGGCGACCAACTTGTTTATTCGGGGCGAGGACAGTCTGCTGGTGCTGGTGCGGGCCAAGCTACCCGACAACGGCCAGAATGGCGCGCCCAAGGACTACGTGCTGGAGGAAAAGCTAAACTTCCGCACCAATGGCCAGGACCAGCACGTGCTGCTGCGCTCGTTTGGGCAGAATATTTACCTGCATGATGACGTGCCATTGGCCTGCAACGCGGTGTGGACCAATGACCGGCCGCATGTGCTCTACAACTCGGTAGTGGTGCCGGTGGGCTGCACATTGCGGATTAAGCCCGGTACCCGCGTGTACGCCCACGCCGGGGCGGCGCTCATCGTGCGGGGTACTTTGTTGGTAAACAGCCCCGCCGACTACGCGCCCGGCACGGCGGCCACCGATACGGTGAAGGCGACCAACACCGACATCGTGCGCTTTAGCGGCGACCGCAGCGGCGAGGCGCAGTACGCCACCGCGCCGGGGCAGTGGACGGGTATCGTGCTGCATGCGAGCAGCCGCGGCAATATTATTCGCTACGCCCAGATTCAGAATGCCACGGTGGGCGTGCTGCTTTATAACCCCGATAACCTGAGTCCGCGGCCCGATGTGCTGCTGCAAAACGCAGTTATCCGCTACATCTCGGGCTATGCCGTGAGCTTCGCCGGTTCTAAGAGTACCCTTGACCTAGGGGCCGGCGTGCTGAGCGTGGCCGGCAAAGCCACGATGGAGAATACGCTGTTCAGCGACTGCTACGAGTACGCGGTGCTGGGTATCGGGGGCGGCGAGTACGCGCTCAATTACTGCACCATTGCCAACTACCCCGCCACCACCAGCGTGCGCAGCACGGCCTCGCTGACCTTTACCAACGTGGCCGCCGATGGCAAGACCAAGAACGCTGGGCTGACGCTGAGTCTGAAAAACTCCATCGTCTGGGGTTCTATTCGCGACGAACTGTTCCTTGATAATTACGACGACTACAGCGCCGGGGTCAGCATCCAAAACACGATGCTCGCTACCGAGCGCTACGCCGCTACGGCCAACGCGCCCGGCACGCCCGGCCTGGCGCAACCGAGCCTCAATAACCTCATTGGCACGTATAGCTACAACTACCCATCATTCAAAAGCATCAGTACCGGCCCGAGTAGCGACTACCGCTTGAAGGCGGACTCGCCCGGCCTCGACCGAGCCACGCAGAAAGCAGCACCGCTGCTGCTACGCGACTTGCTGAACCTGCCCCGCGACGCCAACCGCCCGGCCCTGGGGGCCTACCACACCACTAAGTAATGGGTAATGGGGTAATTAGCGTAATGGGTAATGAGCTTAGTATTTCATTGGCTAAGCTCATTACCCATTACGCTAATTACCCCATTACCCATTAATAACATGCGCTACATCCAAAAACGCCTGCGTTTGCCCGCCGTGACCGAGGGCTTTCACCTCATCACTGACCTGCTGCTGGCCGAACTGCCCGAACTGGAAAGCCTGCGCACGGGTACGGCCAATTTCTTCATCCAGCACACTTCGGCCAGCCTCTTCATCACCGAAAACGCGGACCCCACCGTGCGGCGCGATTTTCAGGAGTATTTCCGCCGCCTGGCGCCCGACAATGCGCCCTACTTTCAGCATACCCTGGAAGGCCCCGATGACATGACGGCCCACCTCAAAGCGGCCCTGCTCGGCAACTCCGTGACGGTGCCCATTGCCAACGGCCGCCTGCTCCTAGGTACCTGGCAGGGCCTGTGCCTGGGCGAGCACCGCCGCCACGGCGGCCGCCGCTGGGTGGTGGCTACTTTGATGGGGGAATAGTGCTTTTAACTACCTAGGCGGGTTGCTGGTCAACCCGTAAGAGCGCCAGCCGCTTTTCAGAGCACCCGCGCCGACATGTTAAATCGGAGCGAGTCGAACAGCACCAGCTTTTGCACGCCTCGCACCTGGTAGGTCCGGAGTTGCCCGCCCTCAAAGTGCATGTCCAAGCTTTTAGCTGAATAAAACAGGGTATTATTCTGGCGTATCTGGGCCTCAATACGTTGTGGGAAGCCGACGAGGGGCCCGCTCACGGCCAAGCGCAGCACTGAAGCGTGTGGAAAGCCGGGGCGCAGGGTATAAGTGCGGCGCAGCCCCTGGCCGGGCACTACGAGTGAATCAAGGATGTAAGCTCCGCGTAGGGCCGCTTTATTAATGTCAGCCTGATAAAAAATTTGTAATTCGTCGGCCCATTTTATCTCGGGCACAGTCGCTTGCTCATAGGCATTATCGCGCAAGCTAGTTTGCTTGGTTGCCCCCATGTGGCGCGCGTTGAGCAACCCAACCTGACCATCCAAAAAGCGGCGTACATCGTAATAAGGGCCGGTGGGGGCTGAGATGCCGGGCGCGGATGGGTCGGCCGGCCGGCTGCCGCCGTCGCAGCCGCCGAGCGCCAGCAGCGCTCCACCTAGGAAAAAATAACTACTACAGCTCATGAGTAAAGAAGAGCCCCGCCGGGCGAGCCGCGGGCCGACGGTCGTCGGCCACTGCGCTGCTGCCCGGCGGGGCCCTACGAGAAAAGAAAAACAAGGGGCTTTTTGTTCGGCCTAGGCGTTGGTAGGGCGCAGTAGGCTCTGGCCGGTCATGTCGGCGGGCTGGGGCACGCCCATCAGCTGCAATACCGTGGGGGCAATGTCGCCGAGCTTGCCGTTGGCCAGCGTGCCGATGTAGCCATCGGCAGCCAAGATGCAGGGTACCAGGTTAGTAGTGTGCGCCGTATTGGGCGAGCCGTCTTCATTGCGCATATATTCGGCATTGCCGTGGTCGGCAATAACGATGCAGGCGTAGCCGGCGGCCAGGCCCGTCTCGACCACGTCGCGGGCGCAAGCGTCGGTGGTTTCCACGGCCTTTATTACCGCCTCAAACACGCCGGTGTGGCCTACCATGTCGGGGTTAGCGAAGTTGACTACCACGAAATCGGCCGCATTATTTTTTAATTCTGGCACCAGCGCGTCGCGCAGCTCGTAGGCGCTCATCTCGGGGGCGAGGTCGTAGGTCGCCACTTTGGGCGAGGCCCGCATGATGCGCTTTTCACCCTCAAACTCCAGCTCGCGCCCGCCCGAAAAGAAGAACGTGACGTGCGGATACTTCTCGGTTTCGGCCATCCGAATCTGCGTCTTGCCGTGCGCGGCCAGCACCTGCCCTAGGGTGTTATCCAGGTTGTCTTTCTCAAAAATCGGCGTTACGCCCTGAAACGTCGCGTCATACGTCGTCATGGTGAGGTAGCGCAGGTTGAGGCGGTGCATCTGGTAGGCATTAAAGTCCTGCTGCGTGAGCGCCTCTGTGATTTCGCGGCCCCGGTCGGTGCGGAAGTTGAAGCATAGCACCACGTCGCCGTCTTGGATGGTAGCCAGCGGCAGGCCGTCGGCCCCAGTCTTCACAATGGGCTTTAAAAACTCGTCAGTAACACCTTCTTTATACTGCTCCTGAATGCTTTGAATCAGGTTTTGCGAGGGCGAGCCCACGCCGTTTACCAGCAGGTCATAGGCCACTTTCACGCGCTCCCAGCGCTGGTCGCGGTCCATGGCGTAGTAGCGGCCCACGATGGAGGCAATTTTGGCGCCCGTGCGCTCGGCGTGCTGCTCCAGCTCATTCACGTAGTGTACGCCGCCCTTGGGGTCGGTGTCGCGGCCATCGGTGAAGGCGTGCACGAAGGTCTTGTGCACGCCCGCCTCGTGGGCGATGGTGCACAGGGCCTTCACGTGCTCGATGTGCGAGTGCACCCCGCCATCCGAGAGCAGGCCAATGAGGTGGAAGGGCTTATTGTTTTCGCGGGCGTAGTCCAGGGCATTTTTCAGGGCCGGAATCTGGCCCAGCTTGCGCTCCTGGATGGTTTTGCCAATGCGCACCAGCTCCTGGTACACCACCCGGCCGGCCCCGATGTTCATGTGGCCCACCTCCGAGTTGCCCATCTGGCCTTCGGGCAGCCCCACGGCCTCGCCCGAGGCTTGTAGGGTGCTGTGCGGAAAGCGCTGTAGGAGCCCGTGGTAGTAAGGAGTCTGCGCCTGGTCAACGGCCGAAGCCTTGGTATTCGGGGCGATGCCCCACCCGTCTAGAATAACTAATAAGACCTGCTTGTTCATGGCGCAAAAGTACGCGGCGCACCCCGAAGCCCCTACGCTACGTACGAGGCCCCAGCTCTATTCAGAAATGCTACAGAAACCCGCTTGCTGGCATAGTTTTGGCTTTGAGCCAAGATGCAAGCGTTTGTCCCCCTTAGCAGAGCTTGTTACTATGAGATTAACTTTTACGAAATTATTGGTGTGTGGCTGGCTTTTACTAGCTAGTACGGCAACTATCCAGGCGCAGGGCGGCGACCAACTTACGGCCGTGCGCTCGGCCATTGCCAGCGGTTCTTCGCACGACCTAGCCCAGTATCTGGCTCCTTCGGTGGAGGTGGGTTTTGATGGCGACAGCCAAAATATGAATACCACCCAGACCGAGCTGGTCCTGAAAAATTTCTTCGCCAAAAACGCGCCCGGCAAGTTTGATATTGTGCACCAGGGCGCCGGCCCCGACGGCACGCCCTACGCCGTAGGCCGCTTCGCGGGCCGCAACGGCACCTACCGGGTGTTCATCGGCCTCAAGGCCAATAAGAGCACCCCCACTATCGACAAGATAGATTTCACGAAGGAATAGCCTGGATTCCCTAGGTCGCCGCCCGTTGGCCCGGGGGCTTTAGCCGCCGCTCAAAGACGCCGGGCTGCGTAGCGTATTGCACCCCAGGGCCGGCGTACCTTTGCGGCGTGCAAACGCTCTTTTCCGCTCCGTATCTCACGCCCGAGGCGCTCACCACCTTCATTCGCACGGCGCTGGCCGAAGATGTGGGCGATGGCGACCATTCGGCCCTAGCTGCCATTCCGGCCACTGCCCACAACCGGGCGCACCTCCTCGTGAAGGATGAAGGCGTGCTGGCCGGCGTAGCCCTGGCGCAGCTGATTTTCAATGAAGTAGACGCGGCTCTGCAAGTCAGTGTCTTACTCGAAGACGGGGCCCGCGTGCGCCACGGCGACGTAGCCCTTACTGTAGAAGGCCCTGCCCGCAGCATTCTCACGGCCGAGCGCTTGGTGCTCAACTGCATGCAGCGCATGAGCGGCATCGCCACCTACACAGCCCACCTCGCGGGCCTGCTGGCCGGCACCAGAGCCCGCCTGCTCGACACCCGCAAAACGACGCCCAACTTTCGCATCTGCGAAAAATGGGCCGTGCTCATCGGCGGCGGCGTCAACCACCGCTACGGACTTTTCGACATGATTATCCTCAAGGATAACCACGTCGACTACGCGGGCGGCATCGCCCAGGCCGTGCAAGCCACGCACGATTATCTAAAAGCCACGGGCCGCCAGCTGCCCATCGAAGTCGAAACCCGCACCCTAGCTGAAGTGCAGCAGGCCCTCGACGCGGGCGGCATCGACCGCATTATGCTTGATAATATGAGCCCCGAGCAGCTGCGCGAAGCCGTGGCCCTGGTGGCCGGCCGCCTGCCCCTCGAAGCCAGCGGCGGCATTACCGAGCAAACCATTGCCGACGTGGCCGCCACGGGCGTCGATTTTATTTCGGTAGGGGCGCTCACGCACTCGGCCGGCAGCCTCGATTTAAGTTTGAAAGCGTATTAAGTAGCTGTTAGTTGCTAGTTATCAGTTGTTAGTGCTCAGTTACCGCACTTTTTACTGTCAGCTCGACCAACAACTCACAACTGATAATTAATAACTATAAAAAATGAACCAACCCAACCAACGCGGCGGTGGCGGCGGCTACCGCCAGCAGCAGGCGCAGCAATCGGCGCCCGGCACCATCAAAACCAAGAAATACCAGTTCGACACCAACACCTACACCCGCATCGCGATGGCCGAGGTGTGGCGCAAGGAGTGGTGGTACGCTACCATTCCGTTTGCCGTGGGGCTGCTGCCGGCCATTATTTGGCACTCGTGGTGGTGGCTGGCCCTGAGCGTGGTGCTCACGGTAGCATACGTGCTGCTGCGCTCGGCCCAAATTACGGGCGTGACGCAGATGGAGCAGAGCAAGCCCCTGTTTGAGCGGATGAACTACGAGATGGACCAGCGCCAGCTCATCATGCGCCAGACCGAGCAGCGCGCCATGGCCCTGCCCTGGGACCAGATAGCGCGGGTGCGCCGCGAGCCCGATGCCTACCTGCTGTACCTCAAGCCCGGCGTGCCGCCCGCCGACATGG
The DNA here is from genome assembly GCF_042681145.1 of Hymenobacter bucti. Classification (NCBI taxonomy): domain Bacteria; kingdom Pseudomonadati; phylum Bacteroidota; class Cytophagia; order Cytophagales; family Hymenobacteraceae; genus Hymenobacter; species Hymenobacter bucti. The sequence goes on along the minus strand of NZ_JBHUFD010000005.1, from coordinate 507,318 downwards.
CGCCCTGGCGGCAGTGGCTGGCGCGCACGTTCGATGTGCCCGTGTTTTTACATTTGCCCCTGCGCTTGTTCAACAACGACAACGACCGCAAGCTGTTCGATGCCCTGCTGCGCCGCAAAAGCCTGTTGGTCGACGGCGCGCCGGCTGCGTAGTGTATTTCCCGACCTAGATTAGATTTTCAAGTTTACTTCCTGCTTTATGAAAAAGCCGCTTCTCCTGCTGGCCCCCGCCGCCTTGCTTTTCTTCGCTTCTTGCAGCAGCGAGCCCTCCGACTGGCGCCCCGAGCAAAAGGTATCGCTCGACACGGTACCCCCCGGCACCCGCATCAGCGAAAATTTTGACAAAACTGACGACGCCGCACCCGGCGACAAGCACGACGCCATCGGCGAGCCCGCCAGCAAAGTGCTGCAAGGCAATCTGACGCGCCGCGCAGCTCCCACCGCCGGCGCCGTAATGAGCGCTGACACTAAGCCCGAAAACGCCGAAAAGAGCGTGAAGAGCGGCACATCGTCGCAGACCGAGAGCAACGTTAAGCACGGCGAGTAGCCTAGCCCGAGCCATCGGCAATCCACTGGCTACGCCGGTAGGCCACGGCCGAAAAGCCTTTATTGGAAGTGCAACAATGTTGAAAAAGTATTCACAACATTGTTGCACTTCTGTGTGTTCAGCTAGTTATGTGGGTTGCTATATTACTCTTGGCCGCTACGGTGCTGGGGGCGGGCGCACTGGTAGGTGTAGTGCCCGCTGCTCGTACTACGCAGTGGCTCAAGCCAATGTTGGCCTTTAGCGGGGCTTATTTGTTTGCGCTTACCATCACGCATTTGTTGCCCGAGGCGCTTGCGCTGCTGCCGGCGCACCCGCACCGGGTGGGCTACTGGGTGCTGGCCGGGTTCTTTGGGCAGCTGCTACTGGAGGTGTTCTCCGAAGGCATTGAACACGGCCACGTGCACGCGCCCGACGCCCAGGAGCGGGGCCGTGTGCCGCTGCTGCTCCTAGGTGCGCTGCTGGTGCACTCGCTGCTCGAGGGCAGCATCCTGGTAAAAAGCGGCGGCAGTAGCGAGGTTGGCCGCAACTTCTACGCCGTGGTGCTGGGCGTGGCGCTGCACCACATTCCTGCGGCCGTGGCGCTGGTTACGCTGCTGCGCCTGCGGCTGGGCTCGTTCGGGCGGGTGTGGCCGTGGCTGCTGCTGTTCGCGCTGGCCTCGCCGGCGGGGCTGCTCTTCAGCAACTACGTGGTGCTGCAACAGCTGCTGAGCACCGATGCCTACGCGGCGCTGCTGGGCTTCGTGGCTGGCACGTTTCTGCACGTTTCTACGACTATCCTCTTCGAAACCAGCCCCGAGCACCGCCTCAACTGGCCCAAGCTGGGGGCCACCCTAGGGGGGCTGCTGCTGGCGCTGGGGGTGGGAAGCTAGGCGTGGGTCTGGTTGCGGCTGAAGTGGCGGCGCGGTCTCTATCTTCGGCTATCTTTTCCTCTTCATTTGGCCCCATGCGCCCGTCAGCTACGAAGTCTATCCTCCTGTTCGGAATGGGAGTGCTCTCCCTAGGTGCCTGCCGCAAAGACCAGGCAGAGCCAAGCCAACCCGACTATGCCGACTGGTACGCGCTGCGGGCGCCGGAGGGCCGGGCCATTCAGGCGGTTGCCGGCAACATCGACAGCACGCTGGTTATTTCGACCCGCTTTGCTATTTATCAAACCAAAGACCGGGGCAGAACCTGGCTGACGTCTGATTACAAGGACAGGCTCGGGGTAGAAGGATTTTTGCAACGCGCTGATACACTGCTGGCCATGACAGCAACAACCGGCGCCGCAACGCCTACCAGTATCGCTTACGCTATCAGCCCTACCTATTTCAGCCTCAACCAAGGGGCAACGTGGCAGAAGTATACCTGGCGCGGGCGGTATAATCAGGAGCCAAAAACCGCGCTCAATCGAACGGCTTCTCCAGCCGGCATTGGCTACGAAATGGAGTTTCGCCTGACCCCCACGCAGCCCGGCTCTAGCACCAACTATGTGGAGACAATCGGGGTGAAGAACGCGGTGGGTGCGCGCCTGCTGTTACCGCTCGACCACACCATCACGAGTATTACCTTCGACAAACAGTCGCGGCTTTACGTGACCGCCTCCGCTGCGCTGTGCGGCAAACGCGAGAATTTCGCCTTCTGCGGCGAGCAAAACGGCGTCCTGTACGTATCAAAAAAACCGCAGCCTTAGCTGCTGCGCTAGGGCGGCCGGCAAGTCGCGAAGGGCGAGGTTTGCTATTCGTCGAGCAGCGGCCCGCCGCCTAGCAAAAACCGCTCTAGCTGCCGCGACCGGGCCGTTTCGCGGGCCAGGGCGGCTTGCAAGCTCAGCAGACGCTGCCGCATAAACATCACCACGTCAACAGCCTCCGGGGCCAGCCCTAGGCCGTGGTGCAGGCGCGCCAGGCGCGGCAGCAGCTCGTCGGGCTCTTCCACCTCGATGGCATCGGGCGTGGGCGCGGGCCGCAACAGCCCGAGCTCGAGAAATTGGCGCAGCTCGGCCCGGCCCAGGCCGTAGCGAGTATCAACCTCTTGGAAAGTGAGCACTAATACGTGAGTTTCCATAGATAATAGTGATTAGCTGTTAGTGTTTAGCAGTTAACGGTTAGTGCTTAAAGCTTAATGAGAAAGCGTTAAGCACTAAGCGCTACCCACTAAACACTATGAATTAGATTTCTTCGCCCCGGAGCTGGGCCAGCTGCTTGATAAGGTCTTTCTCCTGGTCGGTTAGGTGCTGCGGCAGCTGCACATTCAGGCGCAGGTAGAGGTCACCAAACTTGCCTTCCTGGCGGTACACCGGGAAGCCCTTGCCGCGTAGCCGCAGCCGGGTGCCATTGACGCTTTCGGGCTTGATGGTGATTTTGACGCTGCCGCTCAGGGTTTCCACAGTTTGCGAGCCGCCGAGCAGCGCGCGGTAGAGGCTCACGGGCACATCCTGGGTGAGGTCGTCGCCCGTGCGTACGTAGCGTGCATCGGGCAAAATGCGCAACGTGATGAGCAGCGAGCCACTGGGGCCGCCGTTGCGGCCGGGGCCACCCTGGTCGCGCAGCCGGATGGTCTGGCCATCAGCCACGCCCGGCTGAATGGTGAGGCGCAGGTTTTTGCCCTGTACCGTAATGGTGCGCGGGCCGCCGTGGTAGGCTTCCTCGAGCGTCAGCTCTAGATCGGCCTGGTAGTCCTGGCCGGCGCCAGGGCGCGTGCTGCGGCCGCCCGCACCGCCGCCCATGCCGCCAAACATAGAGCTGAAAAAGTCTGAAAAGTCGTCGCTGCCTTCGCCCCCAAACGGGCTGCCGCCCCCGCCAAAGCCGCCCTGCCCACCCCCCTGGGCGTACTGGCTCCAGTCGAAACCGCCGGGGCCCCGGCCCGCGCCGCCGGCGCCCGTCTGCTCGTAGCGCTGGTAGTCGGCCCCAAACTGGTCGTATTTCTGGCGCTTATCCGGGTCCGACAGCACCTCGTTGGCCTCGTTTATCTCCTTAAATTTTTGCTCGGATGTCGCATCATTCGGGTTCACATCGGGGTGATACTGCCGGGCCAGCTTGCGATACGCCTTCTTGATTTGCTCGGTAGTGGCCGTTTTCTCGATGCCGAGTATTTTGTAATAATCCTTGTAGTCCATGGCAGTTAATTAGGAATTATGAGCTAGAAATTAGGAATTGAAAAGGAGGGTCAAGAATGAGTGATTCCTAATTCATAATCTTTAATCCATAATTACTTCAGTGGGTCGTGGCCCCAGTTCAGGAGCGAGTAGCGCCAGCGCGAATGTTCCACATCGCCGTGGGGCCGCTGGGCCGAGTGGCGGCTCACATAGGCGTGCACCTTGTGCATGTGGGCCTCGTCGTCGGGGGTGATATCGGCCTTTTTCTTGCCTAGGATGCGGATAATGTGTTTGCCCGACTGGTGGCCAATGCTCTCACCGCTGCCACTGTCCTGGCCCACTGACTTCGATTCGTCGGTTTTTAGCCAGCGTTCCAGCTCACTAGCCGTCATATTAACGTCGCGCTTAAAGTCGGCCTGAATATCGGAGGAGGCGTGGGCAGTGCTCATAGAAAGACAATAAAAGGTGGTGAAAAACGTAGAATTAATTGAACGCACAAGCGTGGGTAAACGTTGGCTGCGGCAACTCCCGAGCTTATTAGTAGATTTGCACTGCGGCAAGATTACCCCCATCGATATAATTTGCTTGGCACGATTTTTTATTTAGTTATTTTACCCTACCCTAACTCGTTTATTATCTGATGAAAAATATAACTCGTATCCTGCTGTCTGTTAGCATGTTGCTGATGGTGCAGGGCGTGCAAGCCCAGTCGCGGCCCGCGCCGCGTCGCCCCGTAGCTCCCAAAGCCCGCGCCAAAGCCGGCGCCGGCATGGTAAAAGACGGCGTGATGATGAAGGATGGCAAACTGGTAGCCACCGAAATGGGCATGACCAACCCCGTTACGGCCGATAAAAAGCTGCTCAACGGTACCACCATCACCACCAGCGGCGCGGTAACCGGCAAAGACGGCACCACTACCCAACTGCGCGAAGGCGATTACGTGTCGCTGAGTGGCCGCGTAGAAACCCGGGCCGAAATGGCCGCGCAGGACAGCATCCAGAAGCTGCAAGCCTACGACTTGAAGCACCCCGGCAAGCGCAAGGAGATGGAAAAAGCCCGCGAAAAAGCCGAAAAGGCCAAGGAGAAGGCCGACAAGGAAAAGGAGAAAGCCAAGGCCAAAGCCGCCAAAAAATAAGTAGCCCCCGCTGCACTTCTTCAGCGAGAAGCCCGCCGTAAGCCGCCTTAGGGTAGCTTATGGCGGGCTTTTTCGTTAGCGGACGGTGTAGTCGGCCAAAATGGCGAGGCCCTCGGCATCGTCGGCGGCCTCTACTACTTCGTCCATCACAAACTGAATTTCGTCGTCGCTCCAGTCCTGGTCTTCGGCGGCTTTTACGAAGCTGTCTAGCGCCACGAAGCGCCCGCCCGCCGGGGCCGACCAAATGAGCTTTTTACGGATATTTAACTGCTTGGCCATTACTTAAGTAGAAAGAAAAGGTGGGTGAAAAGCGAGGGCAGGCTGTCAGCGGCCCGCGGCGCGCACCACTTTGAGCTGCACCGGCGCTACGCCAGCATCGACGAGGCCGATTTTGCGGGCGGCGCGCTTCGAGAGGTCCACGATGCGGCCTTTTACGTGCGGGCCGCGGTCGTTGACGGTGACCTTGACCGAGCGGCCGGTGCGGGTGTTGGTAACCCGGATTTTGGTGCCGAAGGGCAGCGTGTTGTGCGCCGCCGTGAGCTTGCTGGGGCGGTAGGGCGTGCCGCTGGCCGTGGGCCGGCCCCGAAACTTATCGGCGTAGTAGGAGCCTTGGCCGGTTTGGGTGAAAGCCGACTTGCCGGTGCCGCAAGCCGCAAGCCCTAGGGCTAAGAAGCTGCTTACGAAGATGCTAAGCTTGAAACGCGTGAAGCTAAAATGCATAAGTTGGTTATTCACTGGTTTTCATGGGCCTTAACAGAATAAAAGCGCACCTAGCTGCCGAAGCCTTTACCTCACGCGACAAGATGGAGTTTAAAACATAGTCTTTTGGTCCCTAAGCCATCTCAACCGCCCGGACCGATGGCTTGCGTGAGCTGCCGGGCCGGGCGGTTTTTTTGGGGCGTGGCGCGGGCGTGGGCTGAGGGGTAGGGCGCGGCGCGCGGGGCCGCGGGCCCACCCGCAGCGCCTGCAAAGCCTCGTAGCTACCCTGAAAAACGTTGAAATCGACGGTGCCCTTAATGCCCGGCACGTACGATTCGTCGGAGTGCTGCCAGATTATCCAGCGGGTGGCGGGCAGGGCGGGGCGGGCCACCTCGTAGTGGGCCAGCCACAGCGGAAAGTCATCGAAGTGGCCAGCCAGGTAGTGGCGGTAAAATCCGTAGTTGGAATACAGAATGGGGCGCACGCCGTAGTGGGCCTGCACCAACTCGAGCCATTGCCGCACCTCGCGGCGTAGCTCGGCCACGTCGTGAAAGCGGGTAGCCTCCACGTCGAGTACGGGCGGCAAGTCGCCGGTGGCCAGCGGCACCAGCTTGATAAACAAGGCCGCCTGCACGGCCCCGTCGCGGTTGGGCTGGAAGTAGTGGTAGGCGCCGCTGAGGATGCCCGCGGCCCGGGCCTGCTGCCAGTTGCGGGCAAAACGGGCGTCGCGCAGCGTGGCGCCTTCGCTGGCCTTGATGAAGGCAAAGCGCACCCGGTGGCGCGCCACCTCGCGCCAGTCGATGCTGCCTTGGTAGGCCGATACATCGATGCCGTGCACCGAGTAGCCGGCCAGCAGTGGGGTTTTTTCGCGGCCCGTGAGGTAGCGGCTGGTGAGGGTGGCCCAGGTGTGGCGCACGTAGCGGTTGAGCTGGCGCTGGTGGCGGTAGTACGTGGTGCCTGCCCCCAGCAGCGCCAGCAGCAGCCCCGCCAGCACCCAGCGCTGCCACGGCCGCCGCGGGCGCGGCGGCGGGGCAGACGAAGGCGGCGGCACGATAACGGGGGGCATAGGCGGGGGAGGCGGCCAAAAATAACGCACGCCGCGGCGGTAGTGTATGCCGCCGCGGCACCTGGCAACGCGCCTAGGTCGTTATTTTGTTCTTTCTCCCGCATTACCATTCGCTACCATGCCCACCGATGCCCGCGACGAATCTGGCCACCTCATCCGTGAGCTGCACGGCGTGACGCTGGCCAGTATCCTGGAGTACCTCGTCGCGCACTACAGCTTTGCCGGCCTCGATGAACGGCTGAAGCTCAATTGCTTTGCCGTAAATCCGAGCGTGAAATCCAGCCTCACCTTTCTGCGCCGCACGCCCTGGGCGCGGGCCAAAGTCGAGGACATGTACGTGCGCCTGCGCACGGCCGAAATCCTCGGCCGCCCCCGGCCCTAGGTGGCCCCAGCGCCCTATATTCGTGCCCTAACCTACGCTGGCCGATGGCAGATATTCGTGAAAAATCGGGCCCATTAGCCTTGCTAGCCGGCTTCGCAGGGTTTGTGGCGTTTGAGGTGGTGGTGTACTACGTGCTGCGCTACCTTACCTCGGGCCTGGGCGAGAGCGACCAGCTCCAAACCGACCACACCACCATCGTCAGCAACTGGGTCAAGACGATGGCCTTCCTGGTCCTGCATTTGGCGCTGGTAATTGGGGCGGTGCTCATGCTCAGCAACCGCCTGCCGCGCCGCTACCGCGGGCAGCTGATGGGCTGGTTCTATTGCAGCCTGCTCATGAGCTTCATCCTGCTGATACCGCTTTTTTCGTAGTCTAGGGGCCCGAAAATAACAAAGCCACCGTTCATCACGGTGGCTTTCAAGAGGGTGAAACCAGGCGGCCGGTCGGTCCCGGCCATATCGTAGGTAACTAGGTGGCCGGTCGGTCCCGGCCGTATTGCTGGGCCCAGCGCTTAGTTAGGCAGGATGTCAGCGGCGTCTTTAAACGGAATAGCTACGCGCAGCTCGCCATTCTCGTGGCTAGCATTGATGCTGGCCAGGTCGAGGTTGCCGGGCAGGTTCATTTTCTGCACGAACAGCGGGGCGGCTAGCTGGGCATCGGGCTCGTGTCGATACTCGCCGTACACGGTCAGGTCGTTGTTATTGAGCACTACGTGGAAGTGGTCGGCCGATACGCTGGGCATGGCCACGTGCAGCACCACGCCCTGGGGGCGCTGGTTTACGTGCAGGGTGGGCTGCGCTACGCCGCCGCCGATAGTGTTCAGCAAATCAAGCTGAGGAGCAATAGAACGGATAAATTCGCGGCTAATAAATTTCATGATATAGAGCCGTTTTAGCTGGCTTCGCATGTTGTAAATCAAACCCCGTACCAATTTATAACTAACGCTCATTCAATTAATTAAGCGACAAAATGTCTTTTGTCATTTAGTCGGCATGCCGACTAAATGACAGCTTGGCGGAATAGCCGCCGATGTGGCAGGTTTTAACTCGTAATTCCTAAAACCGGCTCGTCAGACCGAAGTGAATCTTGGACGAGCTTAGCCCCAACTGCTGCCCGGCAAACGACGACCGGCCCACCGAATACACAAACTGAAACAGCCCCGCCGCCGTGCGAAAGCTGATGCCCGCGCCCAGGCCGGTAGGCTGGTCCAGGGAGCGACCTAGGGCCAGATTGCTCTGGTAGGCTTGGAGCACCGCCTGGTCGGCAAACACAAAAACGTACCCTTCGGACCCCGTAAACTGCCGAAATTCAACCGTGCCCACGCCGTAGGCATTGGTGTAGAATTGGTTTTCGCTGAAGCCCCGCAGCGAGTTCAGCCCGCCCAGCCGAAACAAGTCATTCAGGAAAAGCTGCTGGTTGAACAAGCCCTCGCCGCGCAGCCGGGCCAGTACCACGCTCTGGCGCCCGAGGGCCCAGTAGCGCTCGGCGCGCGCACTAAACGTGTACTGCGTGGTGCGCAGCGCCACCCCGCCGTACAGCGCCTCCCCGATGTTGGCGTTCTGGCGGATGGTTTTGGTGCCGGCGCCGCCCTGCACCGTCACGAAGCTGCCACGGTGCGGAAAGTACAAGTCGTCGAGGTTGGTGCGGGCGTAGGCCAGCCCGTAGGAGTTGGCCTCCGAGTCGAGGTAGGGCGGCAGGGCGTTCTGGTCCTTTATGCCCACGTAGCCCATGCTATCGAGCAGTAGCCGCGAACTGCGCTGCTCGGCAAAAAACGTGAGCCGCCCCGCCCGCGCCATGGGGTAGGTGACCTGCACGCGGGGCCGGATGGTGAGGAAAGCGCCCGTTTGCCGGTAGAGGTTGAAAGTGGCGCCCACCTCCAGCGGCGACCCGAAAAAGTTGGGATGCAGGTAGTTGCCATCCAGCGACTGCGTTAGGGCATCAACCTTACGCCACTGCAAGCCGATTTGCTTGCCGCCGCCGCGCAGGTTGCGCAGGTTGATGTTGACATCGCCCGTAAACTGCAAGCCGCCCGTGGTGCCCGTGTTGGGCAGCAGGCCCACAATGGCGTCGAACTGGTTGGAGGAGCGCTCGTCGAGCAGCAGGTACACCCGCGCCCGGCCCCGGGCAAAGCGTACCTCGGGCTCGGCCCGCAGGCGCACGTAGGGCAGCTGGCGCAGCAGCACGGCCGCCGCATCGACGCGCTGCTGATTGTAGGGAGTACCCGGAAAAATCTGTAAGTACTTGGTCAGAAAGCGCTTTTTGGTCTTGCTGGAGCCGATAATCTGGATGGAGTCGAAGATGATGGCCGGGCCGCGCTTCAGCACCACCCGGCCCGCAATGTCCTGGCCCGCGAGCCGCACCGAGTCGAGGCCCACCGTGGCGAACGGGTAGCCCTGGTTTTCGGCCTCCGTGAGAATGCGCTCCTGCAAGGCCGCCCAATCGGCCGGGCGCCAGGCGGCGTGCCGGAAGAACTTTTCGCGGTAGCCGGCCCGCGTCAGCAGGCCATCGCCTAGGTTGCCATTGCGCAGGTAGGCCCAGTGAAACTGCTCGCCCACGTAGAGCTGCGCCCGCACCGTGTCGCGGCCCCAGCGCAGGCGGTCGGCCGAGGCCAGCAAGTAGGCATCGGCCTGCAAAGCCAGCACCAGGTCGCGCACCGTGCGCAGCGCCGTGAGCGAGTCGGCCACCGTGGCCGGCAGGTGGTAGCGGCGCACCCGCGCCCGGCCCGCGGGGTCGGCCTCTACCAGCAGCACCCGGCTATGCACTACGCGCTTGGCCGTGGCTACTTGGGGACTGGTGCGGGCCGCCGCGGGCGGCAGCGGCGGCGAGGCCAGCCCCGGCGCCGTGGGCACGGCCACGCCCGGCCCGGCATCGGGTACCTGGGCGCTCGCCGGCCGGGCCAGGCCACCTAGCAGCCCCAGCCAGTAGCCCCACAAGACGAGTAGACGGACGGACATTCGGGGTGGCAAACGCAAAAGGGGATTTTTAATTTCGACGCTGCTGTTTTTTAGGCTTCTGCCCTGGCAGAACAGTTAAACCGTCGAGCCCAGCCGACGCGGCAAGTAGCGAGACTTTTGTCGTTCGCGTCTGTCGGCGGGCATCCGAATCCAACGCGGATTACAAAGTTCGCGCTACTTGCTGCCGTAATTTACAGTTATGCCTGGTCTGTACCTCCATATTCCGTTCTGCAAGCAAGCCTGCCACTACTGCGATTTTCACTTCAGCACCTCAATGGGTCTGAAGGAGCAATTTGTGGAGGCGCTGGTGCAGGAAATGGCTTTGCGCCGGGCCTACCTGCCCGACCCCGCCGCGCCGCTCGAAACCATTTACTTCGGCGGCGGCACGCCCTCGCTGCTGACGGGAGAAGAGCTAAGTCGGATTTTCGATGCCATTCGGGCCAATTTTCAAGTAGCGCCCCGGGCCGAAATCACCCTCGAAGCCAACCCCGACGACCTCACCGCCGAGAAGCTGGCGATGCTGGCCGCCTCGCCCGTCAACCGCCTCAGCATCGGGCTGCAAAGCTTCCACGAGCCGCATTTGCGGATGATGAACCGTGCCCACTCGGCCCAGGAGTCGGGCGAGGCCGTGCGCCGGGCCCAGGCGGCGGGCTTCGAAAATATCTCCGTCGATTTAATCTACGGGGTGCCCGCCGCTGGCCACGCTATTTGGGAAGAGGACCTGGCCCGCCTGTTTGAGTTGCACGTGCCGCACGTGTCAGCCTACGCGCTCACCATCGAGCCCGATACGGCCTTCGGGCGGCGCCTGAAGAAAGGCACCTTTGTGGCGCCGCCCGAAGAGTTTGTGGCCCAGCAGTTTGAGATATTGCTGGCGCAGCTGCGGGCCCACGGCTACGAGCAGTACGAAATCAGCAATTTCTGCCAGCCCGGCCGCGAGAGCCGCCACAACGCCAACTATTGGCGCGGCGTGCCCTACCTAGGGCTGGGCCCGAGCGCCCATTCCTTCGACGGGCGCAGCCGCCAATACGCCGTGGCCAACAACCCGCAGTACGTGGCCGCCGTGCTCGAGCGCGGCGAGGTGCCCACCACTACCGAGCACCTCAGCCCGCTCGACCAGGCCAACGAGTACCTGCTCACGACCCTGCGCACCAGCCGCGGCTGCGACCTGCGCTACCTGCGCGACGCGCTTGGCCTCAATCTCTTAGCCGACCGCGCCGCGTACCTAGGTAGCCTGCTGGCGCAGGGCATGGCCACGCTCGACGACGATACCCTGCGCCTGACCGATGCCGGCAAGCTGCTGGCCGACCACATTACGCTGGAGCTATTTGCCGACGGGCCAACTGCGGTTAGCGCGTAGCTTGCGCCCGGGTGCCGGCTGGCGCCCCCGTTCATTCCTCCCGTTTTTACCAATTTGCGGTAAACTTTACCCCCTTTCGGCCCGTGAAGCTACTGAGTGATGCCCTGGTCAATAACGACGATTTTTTTGTGGAGCAAGTCCACCTCACAGCCATCGTCTTCGACAATACCGATGACGTAACGGTTTGGGCCACAACGTTTCGGTACGAGGAGGCGCACTTTTTTCACTTAGGCTTGCCTTTTCACGACCTCGACACGCTGCTGCGCATGGCCGGCGACCGCGCCGAAGCGCTGGCTGAAGAAGTAGCCGATGCCCTGGCCACCACCGAGCAGTGGCCCTGCCTGCTCGAGTACACTTCGGATGACGCGCCGCCTATCCCGCTGCCCGGCGTGGCCCTCAAACTCGCCGTCACCTTCCCCATCGACGAGGAGCAGGAAGACGACGACCCGCAGCCGCACAATATTTTCTACCTGGAAGGAATTTACGCCCGGCTGAATGACTAGGTATTCGCCCCGCGGGCTGTCGAAAGCGGCGTTCTGGCCGGTGCATGGTTAACTACTTAGGGCACGCCGCATGCTAGCTACCTGGTACCTCATTCCGGGCCTGGGAGCCGATGAGCGCGTGTTTCGGGGCCTAAGCCTACCAGGCCCAGCCGTGGTATTGCACTGGCTAGCGCCCCAGTCGCCCACCGAGCCCCTGCGGCAATATGCTGCCCGCTTGGCCGAGGCAGTGCCCCTAGACCAGGCCTGCTGGCTCGTGGGCGTGTCGTTTGGCGGGTTGCTGGCGCTGGAAGTCGGCCGCCTGAGGTCTCTGGCGCGCGTGGTACTGATTTCCAGCTTGGCCGATGCCAACCAACTGCCCCCGTTGCTAAAGATGGGCCGCGCCACCCAGCTCTACCGCTTAGTGCCGTTCGGGCTATTGCCGCGGCTACCTAGGTTGGCGCAGTGGTTTTTTGGCGCGCGCAATGGTCGCGAGTATCGGCTGCTTGCCCGCATCCTGCGCGACACTGACCCGGTATTTGCCCGCTGGGCCACCCGCCAGCTGCTGCACTGGGACAGCACCGGCGTGCCCCGTGCCGTGCGCCTGCACGGCACCCACGACCGGCTGCTACCGCCCGGCCGCAGCCCCATCGACTACGCCTTGCCCGGCGCCGGCCACTTTATGATAGTGAGCCACGCTGCCACGTTGAGCCGCCTGCTGGGCGAGCTGGCCCGCCCAACTAGTACTTGAGCATCAAAGTTCTCAAAGTTATACTTTAGGTAGTAATCAGTATATTAGTAGCAAATTTCACCTATACTGCTACTAGCCCTTGGTTCATCTCTACCCTCTCAAACGTGGCTTGCTAGGTACCGCGCTCGCGCTGGCCGCGGCGCTAACGGCGCAGGCGCAATCCACCTACCCCGCCCCCGACTCGGTGCGCGGGCCCGTGCCGCCCGCCGTGCTGCTCAAAGTGGGGCTGCGCGCCACGCACGTCAGCTACTCGGGCAGTGGCCAGGCCTGGAGCCTCGTCGTGCCCCTCTCACTTGGGGCCGAGTACCGGCTGGCGCCGCGCTTCGGCTTCTACGGCCAGCTCGAAGCCGACCTGCAAACCAGCCGCACGGCCACGGCGGCCCGGCGGCGTAGCCCGCAGGCGGTGGCCGTGCCCAGCGCCGCCCTAGGGGTAGGGCTGCGCTACTACTACAACCAGCCCCGGCGCGGCGAGCCGCTGCGCAATGCCAACCTCTACGGCAGCTACCTAGCGCTGGAAGGCAACCTCGAGCGCAATGCCGTGGTGGGTAGATTCGTGACCCAGTCGCGCCGCCAAACGGCCGCCGGCCTCACCCCGGGCCTGTACGCCTATTGGGGCACGCAGCACCGGCTGCGCCGCGCGCTGCTCTACGATGTGAGCGCGGGCCTGGGGCTGCAAGCGCCCACCTACTACAACTTTGAAAGCATAGCCCCGGCTCACTACAACCTAGCTGCGCAAGTAAATTTGCGCCTGTACTGGAGCCACGGTTTCTACGCGCGCTAAATGAGCTTAAACGCCAAAAGGGCTGCTCTATAAAGAGCAGCCCTTTTATAACCTAGGCTGAGTAGCCGGGGTAAAGCTAAGCGGTGGCTACTACCTCGCCCGGTACTACCGACACGAACGAGCGCTCGTCGCGGCCCTTGCGGAACTGCACGGTGCCATCAACCAACGCAAACAGCGTGTGGTCTTTGCCCATGCCCACGTTGGTACCAGCGTGGTGCTTGGTGCCGCGCTGACGCACGATGATGTTGCCGGCGATAAGCGCCTGACCACCGAAGATTTTCACGCCGAGGCGCTTCGAATGCGATTCACGGCCGTTGTTTGACGAGCCTACGCCTTTTTTGTGTGCCATTTCTGAAGTTAAGAGTTAAAAGTTATAAGTTCAGGAGTTGCAAAGCTGGAGTAAGAATGACCGAAGCCAACTCTTACCTCTCACCTTTTAACTCTCAACTAACTAACCGATGCTGTCAATCATTACTTTGGTAAACTGCTGGCGGTGGCCATTCAGTTTCTTGTAACCTTTACGACGCTTTTTCTTGAACACCAATACTTTATCACCCTGAACGTGGGCGATAATGGTGCCTTTTACGGCGATGTTCAGCTCGGGGGTACCGATGCTGAGGGTGCCGTTGTCATCGGTCATCAGGGCGTTGCCCAGTTCTACCGAATCACCGACATTGCCGGCTAGACGTTGGGCGTATACAAATCTATTAGCCTCAACCTTAGTCTGTTGGCCGGCGATGTTAACAATGGCGTACATTTTATTTCCGCTGGAGGTTTCTCAAAAGGGAACGCAAAAGTACGGCAGCTTTTCGGTAAAACCAAACCTAAGTGGTTAATCATCATTTGGTCGCTGGGCAAATGCCTGTCTTTGCGCGCTTTTTTTTGCCTATTTGCTAAGTTACTGAGCACTAATTGCTCGCTTACTACTATTCTGGTTTGTGGAAAACTCACTTTATCCACAGATAAATTGTGGATAAGTCGTTAAAAATCGGCCATTTTGCTGGCTTCACTTCACGCAATACTCTGGCTACTGGCTATTTCCTGGGTACAATAGCAAGTGAGAAAATTGCTGCTTAGCTACCGAATTGCTGGCCTATCTTTGAAATACTGAGCGCTTCAGCAACCCCCTTGCTGGTATCGCCGGGCCAGTTTCGCATTCATTTCGCCTTCGCGAATCCTACTAATTTTTCAGTCTATGGAGCCCTTACTCGCCGAAAACCCCAACCGGTTTGTGCTTTTCCCTATCCAAAACCCCGAGGTGTGGGAGTTTTATAAGAAAGCGGAAGCTTCTTTCTGGACGGCCGAAGAAATCGACCTTTCGCAGGACCAGAAAGACTGGAATGGCCTGAACGACAACGAGCGCCACTTCATCAAGCACGTGCTGGCTTTCTTCGCGGCCAGCGATGGCATCGTGAATGAGAACCTGGCCATCAACTTCATGCAGGAAGTGCAGATGCCCGAGGCGCGCTGCTTCTACGGCTTCCAGATTATGATGGAAAACATTCACAGCGAAACGTATTCGCTGCTGATTGATACCTATATCAAGGACGTGAAGGAGAAAGACTATCTCTTCAACGCCCTCGAAACGGTGCCTGCCGTGCAGCGCAAGGGCCAGTGGGCCCTGACGTGGATTAACTCGGAGAACTTCGCTGAGCGCCTCATCGCCTTCGCCGCCGTGGAAGGCATTTTCTTCTCGGGCTCGTTCTGCTCAATTTTCTGGCTCAAAAAGCGCGGTCTGATGCCCGGCCTGACGTTCTCGAACGAGCTGATTTCGCGCGATGAAGGGCTGCACTGTGACTTCGCGTGCCTGCTTTACAGCTACCTCGAAAACAAGCTGCCCGAAAGCCGCGTGCAGGACATCATCCGCGACGCGGTGACTATCGAGCAAGAGTTTGTGACCGAGGCGCTGCCGGTGAGCCTCATTGGTATGAACTCGCGCACCATGAGCCAGTACATCGAGTTTGTGGCCGACCGCCTGCTGGTGTCGCTCGGCTGCGGCAAGATTTACAACTCGACTAACCCCTTCGACTTCATGGAAATGATTTCGGTGCAGGGCAAAACAAACTTCTTCGAGAAGCGCGTGGCCGAGTATCAGAAAGCCGGCGTCATGACCGAGCGCGCTGACAACGCTTTCTCGCTCGATGAGGACTTCTAAGCATTGCTAGGTTGTTGAACCTAAAAAAAGCCCTGCCTTTCAAACGAAAGGCAGGGCTTTTTGCTGATATGAAGTAAGGCTAGCCGGGCTACATACCCAACTCCGTCAGGCCCGGGTGGTCGGCCGGGCGTGACCCTAGCGGCCAGTGAAACTTGCGCTCCGCCTCGGCGATAGCTACGTCGTTGATGCTGGCTTCGCGGCGCTGCATGAGACCTAGGGCGTCGAATTCCCACTGCTCGTTGCCGTAGGCGCGGTACCACTGGCCGGCGGCGTCGTGGTATTCGTACTGGAAGCGCACGGCGATGCGGTTCTCGTGGAAGCCCCAGAGCTCCTTTATGAGGCGGTACTCGTGCTCGTGCTCCCACTTGCGGGTGAGAAAGGCAGCGATGGCGGCGCGGCCGCTAAAGAACTCGCTGCGGTTGCGCCACTGGCTGGCTTCGGTGTAGGCCAGGGCCACGCGAGCGGGGTCGCGCGAGTTCCAGGCGTCTTCGGCGAGACGGGCCTTTTGGGTGGCGGTTTCAAAGGTGAACGGGGGTAGGGGCGGGCGCGCGTCGGGCATTCGAAGGCAGGTAAAGCAGTGGCGGAATGCCGTAGCTACAGCCAGCGGCTTCTCTAGGTTTGGCGGCCCCTGCTTACCGATATAATATGAGCCTCACTGAGGTGGGCCGCCTAGGTGGTCGAGCCGCCCAAAACCCAGCGCTTGCCTACGCGATGGCCGCCACCGATGGGAAAAGCAACTGCTCAAATGCCAGTAAGTTGCGCGCGGGCGAACGGTAATGTTCGGCCAGCTGGCGGATGCGCCCCCGGTAGCCGGGCACCAGCAGCTGGGCCTGAATGCGCCGCAGGGCGTGGCCGATGCTTGCCGGCCGGGCCAGGTTGAAGGTGGCGCCGCCTTCTTCGTGCGCCAGGATGGCGCTTTCGTCGCCCACCCCTTCGGTGAGCAGCACCGGCAGGCCGCTTGCCCAGTACTCAGCAACCTTCACCAGCGAGCGGTAGCGGTTGCTGGGGGCAAACTTGACGGTAGCAAAGGCGAAATCGGCGGCCGATAGAAAGGCGGGCACCTCGTGGTGGGCTACCTTGGCCACGTAGCTGCGCGCGGCCGGAATGCCGATGGCCAGCAGCCGGGCCTGCGCCTCCTCCACGCCGCCCGGCGTGAGGATGATGAGGCAGAAATCGGGGCCGAACTGGTCGGCGGCTTCTTTGAATACGTCAAACGCCTCCTCATCGTAGTACAGGCCCCCAAACTTGCCTAGGTACACGCCCACGGGCGCCGTGGCGCCAAACCCCAGGCGCTGCCGGGTCTGGCGCCGCGCCTCGGCATTGAAGCCAAAGGTGCGCAGGCTGACCATGCACGGTCCCGTGCGCAGGCGCTCGGCCGGCACGCCTTCCTGCGTAAGCTGTTCGTTATAAGCATCGGCCGCCGGGATGATGCCGGCCGCCCAGCGCTTCACCTGGGTTTCGAGCAGGCGCTGCACGAGGTAGCGAGGGTCGAACCGCCGCCAGATTTTGGCATCGAGCATGTAATTGGCGTGGGGCTCGTACATGGTGGCGTAGAAGGGGTGGCCCGTGCGCCGCGACACGAGGTAGGCCAGGGCCGCCCCCGGCGCGCCGTGGCCGATAATGGTATCGAGCTGCTCGGCCTCCATGATGGCCGCCAGCTCGCGCGGAAAGCGCCAGAAGTCGTCGGCTTTGGTGAGCAGCAGCGAGGCGCCCTCCCGCGAGTACAGCGGCCGCAAGCTGAGCCTAGGCGCGGGAAACGTGGCTTCCCAGCTACTATCATCCGCAGTGGGCTCGCGCTCAATGGTGGCCAGCGTGATATGCTCGACGTGGTCGAGCTGGTGCAGCAGCTCTAAATTGGGCATGATGGTGGCCACCGTCAGCGGGTCGGCGAAGCCCCAGTAACCTATGAATAAGATGCGCATACACAGACTGCGAAGTGAGAGGAAAGCGAAATGCTCACTCTAAGGTCGAAGTCTGAATTTAAAAAATCATATTAAATACTGAAAAAACCATACTAAGCCCAGCGCTAGGTAACTAAGCGCTAGCATAAGAGTACAGTATTACATAAAATATTAAGGGCCAGCTTATTATTTTACGATAACTGCCGCAGATAAGGCAGATAGCACCGGGCACGGCTTAGCCTAACCTAGTGCTGCACAGCTGGGCAAAACACAATTAACGCGCTGAAAGAGAGACACCGAAATATTTTATGTGGCTCACTGCCTGCCGTCTACTCAGGAGCCTTCGGAGCAGGCTGTCGCACCAGCCACGAGCTCCAATAGCCAAGCTCCCGCGCGGCGGCTAGCTAAGCGGCCGGAGCCGGAGCGGCCGTAAGAATGTAGGCAATAAAAGTGATATAGCGAGGGAACACGCCGGGAGTTTTTACTAAAAACAGGCCCTGCGGCCTCATTTTCAGGCTATGCGGATAGATTCTAAATATTTCCTTTGGCACTCCCGAACAAGGGAACTAATTTCCGACTTTAAAGCACCGCGGCTTCACTTGCGAAGCCAGTCAGATTAGTATCCCCGCTAACCCTAGCTCTCCTTATAACATGCTTGTAATCAAACGTGATGGCCGCCGTGAGTCGGTCAAATTTGACAAAGTCACCGCCCGCATCGAAAAACTTTGCTACGGGCTTAACCAAAATTTTGTGTCGCCTATCGAAGTGGCCAAAAAGGTCATCGATGGCATCTACGATGGCGTGACCACCGTGGAACTCGACAACCTGGCGGCCGAGACGGCGGCCTCGCTCACGACGCGGCACCCGGACTACGCTATTCTGGCGGCGCGCATCGCGGTGAGCAACCTGCATAAGGTGACCTCGAAGTCGTTTTCGAGCACCATGAAGCGGCTCTACACCTACGAGGACCCCAAGAATGGCGATAATGCTTCGCTGCTCGCCAAGGACGTGTGGGAGGTGATTCACAAGCACGCGCACACCCTGGACTCGGCCATTATTTATGACCGCGACTACAACTACGACTTCTTCGGCTTTAAGACTCTGGAGCGCTCATACTTGCTGCGCCTCGATGGCAAGGTGGTGGAGCGGCCCCAGCACATGCTGATGCGCGTGTCGGTGGGCATCCACAAGGAGGACATCGACTCGGCCATCAAGACCTACAACATGATGAGCGAGCGCTGGATGACCCACGCCACGCCGACCTTGTTCAACGCCGGCACGCCCAAGCCGCAGATGTCGTCGTGCTTCCTGCTGACGGTGAAGGACGACTCGATTGAGGGTATTTACGAGACGCTGAAGGACTGCGCGCTGATTTCGCAGAGCGCGGGCGGCATCGGGCTGGCCGTGCACAACGTGCGCGCCACGGGCTCCTACATCAAGGGCACCAACGGCAACTCGAACGGCTTGGTGCCGATGCTGAAGGTATTCAACGACACGGCCCGCTACGTGGACCAGGGCGGCGGCAAGCGCAAGGGTGCGTTCGCCATTTACCTGGAGCCCTGGCACGCCGATATTTTCGAATTCCTGGACCTGAAGAAGAACCACGGCAAGGAAGAAATGCGCGCCCGCGACTTGTTTTACGCCCTCTGGACACCCGACTTGTTTATGAAGCGCGTGGAAGCCAACGGCGACTGGACGCTGATGTGCCCCCACGAGTGCCCCGGCCTCGACACTACCTGGGGCCCCGAGTTTGAGAAGCTCTACACCAAGTACGAGCGCGAGGGCCGCGGCCGCAAGACCATCAAGGCGCAGGAGCTGTGGTTCCACATCCTGGAAAGCCAGACCGAGACGGGCACGCCCTACATGCTCTTCAAGGACGCCGCCAACGGCAAGAGCAACCAGCAGAACCTCGGCACCATCAAGAGCAGCAACCTCTGCACCGAGATTATGGAGTACACCGACAAGGACGAGATTGCGGTGTGCAACCTCGCCTCGCTGGCGCTGCCCCGCTACCTCGTGGAAGACGCCCAGGGCAACCTGACCTTCGACCATCAGACGCTGTACGACATGACGTACCAGACTACCTTGAACCTCAACAAGGTAATCGACGTGAACTACTACCCGGTGCCCGAAACCGAGCGTTCTAACTTCCGCCACCGCCCTATCGGGTTGGGCGTGCAGGGACTAGCCGATACGTTTATCGCGCTGCGGATGCCTTTCGAGAGCGACGAGGCCAAGGGCCTGAATACCGACATTTTCGAGACGATTTACTTCGCCGCCATGACGGCTTCGAAGGACCTCGCCATCAAGGAAGGTGCCTACGAAACCTTCCCCGGCTCACCCCTGAGCGAGGGCAAGTTTCAGTTTGACCTCTGGGGCGTGACGCCGCAGTCGGGCCGCTGGGATTGGGACACGCTGCGCGGCGAGGTAATTGAGCACGGCGTGCGCAATTCGCTGTTGGTGGCCCCCATGCCCACCGCCAGCACCGCCCAGATTCTGGGCAACAACGAGTCGTTTGAGCCCTACACGAGCAACATTTATGTGCGGCGCGTGCTCAGCGGCGAGTTTATGGTGGTGAACAAGCACCTGCTGAAGGACCTGGTGAAGCTGGGCCTCTGGAACGAGCAGATGAAGCAGGACATCATCGCGGCCAATGGCTCGGTGCAGGGCATTGCCCGCGTGCCGCAGCACATCAAGGACCTGTACAAGACGGTGTGGGAGATTTCGCAGCGCACCATCATCGACATGGCCGCCGACCGGGGCGCCTACATCTGCCAGAGCCAGAGCCTGAACCTGCACGTGCAGAACCCCAACTTCGGCAAGCTCACCAGCATGCACTTCCACAGCTGGAAGCGCGGCCTCAAAACCGGCATGTACTACCTGCGCACCAAAGCCGCCGCCGACGCCATCAAGTTCACGGTGGAAAAGCAAGCCGCCGAAACCCTAGAGCCCATGTACGCCCAGAACCAAAGCGACATGAGTTGCTCGCTCGATAACCCGGACGCCTGTGAGGCCTGCGGGTCGTAATTAAAAATAAAGAAAAGGGGGCATTAGCCCCCTTTTTTATTACCACTACTTTTTACCGTCATGGCACTATTACTTCCAACTGGATTGATGTCGTTCGCCGATTTATCTGCAAGAATTGCAGAGGCGGAAGAGAAGGGTAAACGTTCTATACCAGCACAGGTCTTTCTGCGCCACGTTTCTGCGTTACGTTTTCAGATAGAAAATGATGCTGAGGCGAAAGACCTAAATCGTATCCTGTATTTCCAACAGCAGAAGCCTAAATCTGCAAAGTGTAGGGAAGAGGAGTTGAGAAAGGTATTGTTTAACGCATGGAGTACAGAGTATGCTTTACGGTTGACAGGGAACCAAGATAGCAGCGACTTTTTAGGGTTTGCTATGCATTGGGCTATTCCTCAAGCATATTATAGCGCTTATCTAGCTATGCATGCGTTCTTTTTAACTATTGGGGCTGTATCCACCTCGCACAACGGTGCTATCAAAAAGTTTGCGGAAGGAATAAAAACCCGTAAATATCCCGAGTGCATTAGTTTCTATTGCGAAGGTGATTATAGCTCTCTTAGTTTGTATGGTTTACCCCATAAGAGTACTAAGGAGCCATTGGCTAGGGTGAATCCATTAGCAGACGCTCATTCTCAAATAGGAATGCTCCTCAAATCAACTCGCGAGGGTGTTGCAAAGCATGCTAAAATTGAGAGGCAGAGTAGCAAAAACGCCATTCTAAATAGAAGTGGAAAGCCGTGTCAAAAATTTACCGATGCCCAGTGGGCTCAAGTAATGAAGCCAAGTGAGGCAACAACACTATTTCATTTTCTATACCGCATGAGATTGAAAGCCAATTACCAGGATATTCAAACGTTTATTGACGCCGAAATTGATTTTGTTGAGTTTCATGCCTGTATGCAGGCTATAGTTGGCTATCTAAATTTTGTTCATGAGGCTTACATAGCTAAATGTCTTGGCAAAGACGAATTTGATAAGCTAGTATATTCCTTCACGCGTCATCCTGCAAGTAATCCTGTTGTAATAGAGCGATGGGAGACTTCCATAAAAGATATATTAGTAATCAAGTAAAAAGTGACTTCTACTGTTTCCCCAGCCGCTGCCGCCCCCGGTAGCGGCTGACGTATTTTAGGGGCTAGCGGGCGGGGCGCACTTTGTACCTTAGCCGCATGGAAACTCCGGCTTCGGCGGCGCACCCGCGCATCACCCTTGACCCCAACATCTGCCACGGGCAGCCTACGGTGCGCGGCCTGCGCTACCCGGTGCAAAATGTGCTCGAATACCTGGCCTCGGGTATGACAGAGGCCGAAATATTGGCCGACTATGAAGACCTGGAAGCCGAAGACCTGCGCGCCTGCCAGGCCTACGCGGCTGCCGCCTAGGTCAGCGTATTCCCGATTTCTACCAGCGGCTCACCGGCTGCCAGTAGCTCTAGCGCGGCGGGTAGCACCGGCAGCAGCACTTGTTGCAGGCGCTCGTTGGTAGTATTGCCCGACGTGAGCCAGAGCACTTGCGGCGGTGGGCCGAAGCGGTCGAGCAGGCGCGGAAAGTCGGCGTCTTTGGTCAGGACTACTACGCCAGCCTGCTTGGCGGCCTGAAAGATTTCCTCGTCATCGGCATCGCGCAGGCCTAGGTCGCGGACGGGGATAGCCTGCACGTCGAACTTCCAATTGAGCCAAGCAGCTAGTAAGGGCGATAATTGGGCATCGAGCCAGATGGTCATGCGGCCAGCCGGGGGTAGTCGATTTGGCGGGCGGCGTACTGTAGGGCGGCTTGCAGGTCGGCCGCTTCTAGGTCAGGCATTTCGGCTAGCACCTGTTCGGCCGACAGCCCCGCGGCGAAGAGTTGCAGCACATCGGCCACGCGGATACGCATGCCCCGAATGCAGGGCCGGCCGCCGCACTGGCGCGGGTTGGTGGTGATGCGAGACAGGAGCGCTTCCATAGTGCTAAGGTAAGCTACTAGCCCCAGCCGCTGCCGCCCCCGGTAGCGGCTGCCGTGTTTTTGGGGGCTAGCGGGCGAGCGTTTATTTTTAACGCTTGATGCCAGCTTCCAATTTCAAGCGCGGGGTGCCTTCGGCGGCGGTGGTAGCCTGCTACAACGCAGTGCCCAGCGTGCTGTGGTCGGGGCTAGCGCTGGGGCCGCTGGTGGTGTGCTGCTACCGCTACGTAGAGTGGGGGTTGGTGGCGCTGAGCTTATCAGCGTATGCGTGGCCGGCGGCTTGGCTGCGGCGCTTACAGTTGGCCCGCAGGGTGCAGGTGTATCAACGGCTCGGAGTGCCTAGAGTCGGCTACGTGACGCAGCAAGGTGCGTTGGTAAACAAGCTGTTGCGGCGGCGCTACCCTGGCTACCGGGCGCTGGTGGGGCGGCGGGCCGTGGCCCGCTTGCTGAGCACTACCTACCAGCAAGAGCGATTCCACTGGGCTGGGTTGGTGTTCTTTCTGGCGATAAGCCTCTATGTCGGGGCAGCGGGGCAGCTAGGATGGGCGCTTGGTCTAGCGCTGCTCAATGTGGGGTACAACCTGTATCCCATTTGGCTTCAGCAATACCTGCGGGTGCGCCTAGGGCACTAGCGCACCCCGACAACTCTGGCTAGTAGCGGCTGCGTAGGTAGGGGCTATGCAGCAGCAGTTACGAGAGCACCTAGAGCGCATAGTGGCGCTGACCAACGAGGAGTTTGCGCTGGTGCTGGCGCAGTTCACGAGCCGGCAGGTTCGCAAGCACGAGTTTTTGATTCGGGAAGGCGAGCGGGTGCGCGAGCTGTACTTCGTGGTGCAGGGCCTGCTGAAGCTGGTGCACACCGATGCGGCCGGCAAGGCCCACATCGTGTCGCTGGCCATGGAAGACTGGTGGGAAGGCGACTTCGCGGCCTACCTGGCCCAGACGCCGGCCACGCTCTCGCTACAATGCCTGGAAGACACCACTGTGTGGTGCCTGCCGCTGGCCGGCTACGAGTACCTCTGCCAGCACCTGCCCCCAATGGCGCGCTTCTTCCTGGTCAAGTTTGCGCGGGGCGGGGTAGCTGCGCAGCAACGCATCTTGTCGCTGCTGGCCCTGCCCGCCCGCGAGCGCTACGAGCAGCTGCTGCGCCAGTATCCCACGCTGCCGCAGCGGGTGTCTAAAACGCTGCTGGCGGCCTACCTAGGCGTATCGCGCGAGACCCTGAGCCGGCTCGCCGACCAAGAGCGGCCCCCGAAAATAGTGCGCTAGGTCACAGGTGGCGGGCAGGGCCAGCCGGGACCTTTGCCCCCGCAACCTCACCCCGCGCCGCCCTAGGTGGCCGGCGCACTCAACCCAACTTAGCAATGGAAAAGCGCGCAATCAACCCCTGGCAGTGGCAAGCGCCCAGTGCCTACCAGCAGGCCGTAGAAGTAACCCAGCCCTCAGCCACGCTCTACTGCGCCGGGCAGGCCGCCATCGACGCCGACGGCAACCCCAGTACCGCCGATATGCGCGCCCAGCTTGGGCAAGTGCTCGGCAATGTGGAGCAGGTCGTGACCACCGCCGGCTACCAGTGCCGCGACATCGTGCACCTGCGCCTGTACACCACCGACACGGCCGCGCTATTCGGCGAAGGCGGCTGCTTCGACGTGTTTACCGACTGGGTAACCCGGCACGGCATCCAGGCCGCCGCCACGATGGTCGAAGTGAATTTTTTGGCCTTCGAGGGCCTGAAAGTGGAGGTGGAAGCTACGGCCGTGTGCTAACACTACCTAGGGACATACTTATTGCCGCCAGCCGCTGCCGCCTAGGTAGCTGCTGGCGTGTTTTTGGAGTTGGCGGGGCACATCGGATAGCTGAGGGGCTGGCAAAGCTGATGGCACAGGGCTTTACTCTGTGCCAGTGGAAAAGGCCTCGGTATAGCTTCTAGGGCAAAGATGTAAAGTCTGATTAAGTGCGCAGGACGCAGCTAAAAATCAGCTAGATAGTTTGCAATAATGCGTGTGCGTTGGGATAAATGAAGTCTCGAAGCCAAGACATTTCATTTTCTGCTCGTGCTATGAACAGGTAAGTTTGGTGCTAATGCAAACCCACTATTCGGTCCGGCGCCATGCGTAATTTTTATTTAGTGCTTTTGAGTGTTTGCCTGCTCGTGGGGGCTTGCAAAAAAGACGCGCCACAGGCCAGTTTGCCTCGTATCAGCCAGGAAGGGTTAGATACGGGGGGCTTCCTGGCTGATGGGGTAGCTTACCCAGCTACCGGTTGGTCGGGCCCTTTTCTCAGTACGTGGGGGTCCACTAGTGCGCTAGGAGGAGGCTATGCCTTTAGTATTCCTGGGTACCCAATAAAGCCCGAATATGAATTGCGCATCAACAGTGAGCAGGCAAAGCGGCACGTTACGGTCACGTTGTTTTTGCGCAATCCGGCGGTGGGAGAGTTCGTGCTTAATCGTGCTGTCAACTTCCCGCCAACAGCGGCGGATAGTGTGGTTTTTGACCACGCAACCCTGAGCTTTCAAACTAGCAATGGCGAGCTATACAGCACTGATGCCAAGCACACTGGCCGCATAACCATGAGCCGGGTTAGCCGGCCGACCGTGGCCGCCGGTACATTCGAGTTCACCGCAGTGAGTAATCTGGACCCTACTAAAACGGTCAGGGTAACTGATGGCCGCTTTGACCGCAGGCAGTGAGGTAGTGAAGATGGCCGAGATACCAAACACCCCAGCCGCCTAGGTAGCGGCTGGAGTGCTTTTTAGGAGGTAGTGAGGCGGCCGTTGCGCGGGGCCACCGCCCTTACGCTAGCTGCTCGGCCAGGGCGAGAAGGGTAGGGGCTTGGTAGGTGGGCGGCGGGGCGAGCGGGTACAGCGTTTGGCCGGGGCGGGCGATGAACGCCGCGTCGAGGCCCGCGGCTAGGGCGCCGGCTACGTCCCAGCCGTGGGCGGCCACCAGCAGCGCGTGGGCAGGCGCTACGCCGGCTTGCTCAGTAGCGTAGCGGTAGGTGGCGAGGTGAGGCTTGTAGCGCTGCACCGCGTCAACGCTCAATTGCTGCTCAAAGTAGTCGGTGAGCTCGGCGTAGCGCAACTGCTCGGCTAGGGCGGGAACTGCAGAGTTGGTGAAGGCCATGAGGCGGTAGCCCGCGGCGCGCAGCTGGCGTAGGCCAGCGGGCACATCGGGGTGGGGTGGCAGTTGGGTGAGCAGGGCCGTAAGCGCGTGCTTTTCGGCGTGAGACAGCGGTTTTGCTTGCAGCATGTGGGCCGCCATGTCGAGGGCCGCATCGGCGATGGTGGCGAAGGCGAAGTACTGGTCTGTGACGGTAGCCACGAGCGAGTGTTGCAGCAGCAAGCCAAACCACTGGCTGAACGCGGCCTGGTTGCCGAAAGCCGTGTTAACCGCCAGCTTCAGCGGCGTCATATCCAGCAGCGTTTCGTTGACGTCGAAGAAAATAACCTGGGGCCGGCGCAGCAACGCAGTAGCAAGAAGAGCCATGAAAGCAAAAAATTTGTGGGCCACGGGCGGCCACGGGCTAGGTACGTTGCGCCGGGGGCCAGTAGTTGCGCCCACGCTGGCTAGCCAAGGCCGGTAGCGACCGGTATTCGCCGTGCCGGTAGCGGCGGCCGTGTTAGTAGGGCAGGCAGCTGCCCCGCCCCGGTCGTAAATTTGGAATATGCACACGCTCACCACCCGGCCGCCGATACCGATATACCCATTAGAGCGAGACGAAATGACCGGGGGCAGCTCGTTCTCCATCGTGCGCTCGGCGGGCGAGCTGCCCTACGAGCCCGACGTGCTGCTGCCGCACCGCAAGGCGTACTACATGCTGGTTTTTACGAAGCAGGCCACCGGCCGCCACTGGGTCGATGCCGTGCCCTACGTGCGCCAAAACCACGCACTCTACTTTTCGAGCCCCAGCCAGCTGCTGGTGAAGGAGGAGCCTACGCCCTTTTGGGGCGCCCGCATCATGTTTACCAACGAGTTTCTGGCCTTGCAGCAAAACGCGGCGTTGCGCCACCTGCCGCTCATTCAAAACCCGCAAAACGGCCACGAGCTGGCCCTCGCGCCGGCCGACGAAGCCGTGGTAGACGACCTGCTGGCCCAGCTCGAGGCCGAGCACCACCGCCCCGGCGAGTGGCAGCACCCCCTGCTGAGCGCCTACCTCACGGTGCTGCTCACCTACCTCAGCCGGCTCTATACCGAGCAGTTTCCGGGTGGCGAGCCCTCGGCCGACCAGCGCCTGCTGCGCACCTACCGGGCCAGCATCGAGGAGCACTTCCGCGAGCGGCACGAGGTGGGCGCGTACGCCGAGCTGCTGCACATTTCGGCGGGGCACCTGAGCGAAGTGGTGAAAGCCCAGAGCGGCCGCTCGGCCATCAAGCACCTGCACGAGCGCCTGGTGCTGGAAGCCAAGCGCCTGCTCTGCTACACCCCGCAGTCGCTCAAAGAAATGGCCTTCGACCTAGGATTTTCAGATGCTTCGTACTTCAACCGCTTCTTCAAGCGCGAAACCGGCGTGACCCCGGCCGAGTACCGCGCCAGCATCCGTAAAATGTACCAGTAGTACCGCGAAATGGGTGCCAGGCGCACCCATGAGGCCCGGTAATTTTGTGCTGTTAATTCCACTGACTAACAGTCCCCATGAAAACTGCCCTCATCACCGGTGCCAACAAAAGCATTGGCTTCGAAGCTGCCCGCCAGCTCCTCCAGCAAGGCTACTACGTGTACCTAGGTAGCCGCGACGCCCACAAAGGCCAGCAGGCCGTGGACCAACTAAAAGCCGAAGGCCTCACCCAAGTCGAGCCGCTCGTTATCGACGTCACGGACAGCGCCTCCATCGCCGCCGCCCGCGCGGCCCTAGGTCAGAAAACCGACGTGCTCGACGTGCTCATCAACAACGCCGGCATCCTGGGCAGCATGTCGCAGCCCGCGCTTACCAGCAGCATCGGCATGATTAAGGAGGTGTTCGACACCAACGTGTTCGGCGTTATCGAAGTCACGCAGGCTTTTATCGACCTGCTGCGGCAGTCGCCCGCGCCGCGCATCGTCAACGTCACCTCGGGCCTGGGCTCGCTCACGCTGCACAACGACCCTAGCTGGAAGTATTACCCAGTGAAAGGCGCCGCCTACCAGCCCTCCAAAGCGGCCCTGAACGCCTACACCATCATGCTAGCCTACGAGCTGCGCGATACGCCGTTCAAAGTAAACGCCGTAGACCCCGGCTACACCGCCACCGACTTCAACCACCACAGCGGCCCCGGCACCGTGCAAGACGCCGCCGCCCGCGTGGTAAAAGCCGCCGTGCTGGGCCCCGACGGCCCCACCAGCCAGTTTTTCAGCGACGATAACGCGCCCGAAACCGGTATCAGCCCCTGGTAGCCAGCCGGCGGCGTGCCGGCAAAAAGTGAAATATTCACCAGTTATCTGGCGATGGCGTGGCGGACCTTTGCGTAGCCTAGGCGCTACCACGCCATCGCCACCCGCTACCACCAGCGGGGCCTTCCCCAAAGTAAATTTTCGTTTATGTCCAGTACTCTCATCATCGCTCCTAATTCGGCCCAGCCGCTCACCGTCAACCGCATCGGCTACGGCACCATGCGCCTCACCGGCCCCGGCATTTGGGGCGAGCCCGCCGACCGGCCGCAGGCCCTCGAAGTGTTGAAAACGGCCGTGGCCAACGGCGTCAACTTCATTGATACTGCCGACTACTACGGCGACGACATCACCAACCGGCTGATTGCCGAGGCGCTCTATCCCTACGCCAAAGACTTGGTAATCTGCACCAAGGTGGGCGCCACCCGCAACCCCGCCGATAAAAGCTGGCCGCCCTTCAACCGGCCCGAGCAGCTGCGCACCAGCATCGAGCGCAACCTGCGCACCCTGAAGCAAGAGGCCGTGCAACTGGTGCACTTCCGGGTGATGCCGGGCGCCGAGGTGCCGTTTGAGGAGTCGATGGGTGCCATGTACGATATGCAGCGCGAAGGCAAAATCCAGCACGTGGGCGTGAGCAATGTTACCCCCGAGGAGCTAACCGCCGCCCTGGCCCTGGGCCAGGTAGCCAGCGTGGAAAACATGTACAGCTACGCCCAGCGCACCACCATGAATGATGGCCACGGCGAAACCCGCGGCGGCGAAGTACTGCCGCTGTGCGAGCAGCACGGTATTCCGCTGGTGCCCTTCTTCTCGCTGGTGCACGGCCTGTCCAACGCTGGCAATAAGCTGGCCGAGCTGGCCAAGCAAAAAGGCGTGACCGAAGCCCAGCTCAACATTGCCTGGCTGCTGCACAAGTCGCCGCTGCTGCTGCCCATCCCCGGCACCACGTCGGTAGCCCATCTGCGCGAAAACCTGGCCGCCGCCGACATTGAGTTGAGCGCCGAGGACATGGCCTACCTAGGGTAAGCGCCACCTGGAAGCAACTGTTAAAACCGCCTGTCACTGCGAGCCTAGGTTCACAGTGACAGGCGGTTTTGCGTAAGTCTTAAAGTAAAAGAACACCGGTACTGACCGCGCTACCTAGCAAATAGGGACCTAGGGTAGCCCACTAGCGGCCACCGGGATAATCCCAAGGCGTGGTCGCACCGAGTAGCTTTACGCAGTGTTCTTACCCTGGTAAGCTCATCTTGCCCCTTCCACACTCATGAAACGTATTTCTTTGCTGCTACTGGCCGGGCTGGCCGCCGCCTGCAACCAGCAGCCCTCGCAACCAACCGCTACCACTGCCCCCGCGGCTGCCCCGGCAGCCACCACCCCGGCAGCTACCGCCCCCACGGCCGCCATCAACACGCCCGCGGCCAAGCAGCTGCTGACTAAGCCCACCACCGAGGTGCTTGATGTGCGCACGCCCGCCGAGTTCACGACGGGCCACCTAGCCCAGGCGCGCAACCTGAACGTGAAGGACGACGACTTCGCCCAGCAAGTGGCCAAGCTCGACACCAGCAAAAGCTATGTGCTGTACTGCCGCTCGGGCAAGCGCAGTAGCAAGGCGGCCGACATCATGTATCAGCAAGGCTTCCGCCACGTGGTGAACGGCGGCGGCTACGACGACCTCAAGTAGGGAGCCGCTAAGCGGCGGCCCTAGGTGCTGGTACCTAGGGCTTCTGCAAAGCCAGACTGCTCCTGCTTCCGCCGCCGCCACTGCCTTGGCAGCGGCGGCGAGAGTTTGAGAAGCCCCCGGCGGATTTTCGCGGTCAGCAGCTGGCTCCGAAAACCCGCCGGGGGCTTCGGTCGTTGGGAAGGCAACGATGATTATTCGGCCCAAAGACAATTGGCTGCGGCTACTCTTCGTGTGGCGCGGCTCGGTGCTACCGCAGATACTGCCGCGGCTGGGGGTGCTGCTGGCGCTATCGGTGGCCGTGGTGCTGGCGCACGGCCGGCTGTTTGCCTACAAAATTCCCCTCACGGCGGCGCCGTTTACCTTGTTTGGGGTCACGCTGGCCATTTTTCTGGGCTTTTACAACAATGCCAGCTACGACCGTTTTTGGGAAGGTCGCAAGCTGTGGGGCGCCCTGCTGAACACCACCCGCTCGCTCACGCGGCAGGCGCTCACCCTGGAGCCCAGCCCAGGCGGCACACCCGAAGCGGCGCATTTTGTGCGGCTGCTCATCGCCTTTGTGCACGCCCTCAAGCACCAGTTGCGCCGCACCGATGCCGCGCCCGACCTAGGTCGCCTGCTGCCCGCTCCGCTGGCCCACACCGTGCAGCAAGCCACCTTCAAGCCCATGTTGCTGCTGCTCGAGTTGGGCCGCTGGGTGCAGCAGCGCCACGGTGGCTCGGCGGCCGGCCTGGGCGCGCAGCTGGCCTTCGACCACAACCTCAACCAGCTCGCCGACATTGTGGGCGGCTGCGAGCGGCTGGCGGGCACGCCCATTCCGTTTACCTACAGCGTGGTGCTGCACCGCACGGTGTACATGTATTGCTTCCTACTGCCGTTTGGGCTGGTGGATAGCACGGGCTGGGCTACGCCGCTGATTGTGGCCTTCGTGGGCTACACCTTTATGGCGCTCGATGCCATCATGCGCGACATCGAGGAGCCTTTTGGCCTAGGTGCCAATGACCTGGCCTTGAACACCATGAGCCACATGATAGAATCGACCTTGCTGGAAATGGCCGGCGAGCCCCTGCCGCCCACCCTGGCGCGCCGCGACCAGTACCTGTTCGACTAGCTGGCTATCGGTGGCGTAGTTCGGCGCCATCATGCCGCCTACATTTGCCGCACTTGGTTTTCGCTCGCTGCCTATGAAGCTGTCTTACTTACTCCTGGGCTTGAGCACTGCCGCGCTGCTTACTGCCTCCAAGCGCCGCGCTGCGCCGCCCCAAGCCTACGACTTGGTTATCAACCATGTAACGGTGGTAGATGTGGAAACCGGCCGCCTGCGCCCCAACCAACTGGTGGCCGTGGCGCAGGGCAAAATCGTGCGCGTCGAGCCGGCTGGCAAGGCCAGCTACGCCGCCCGTCAGCAGCTCGATGGCACCGGCCGCTACCTCATGCCGGGCTTGTGGGATATGCACGTGCATTTCCGGGGCGGCGACAGCCTGGTGGCCGCTAATAAAAAGAGCCTGACGCTGTACCTGGCCCACGGCATCACGACGGTGCGCGACGCGGGCGGCGACCTCACGCCCAGCATCTTCCAGTGGCGGCGCGAAGAAGCGGCGGGTACCCTGGCCGGCCCGCGCCTCTTCACCTCGGGCCCCA
Organism: Hymenobacter bucti; assembly: GCF_042681145.1. Classification (NCBI taxonomy): domain Bacteria; kingdom Pseudomonadati; phylum Bacteroidota; class Cytophagia; order Cytophagales; family Hymenobacteraceae; genus Hymenobacter; species Hymenobacter bucti. The sequence goes on along the minus strand of NZ_JBHUFD010000005.1, from coordinate 476,389 downwards.
AGATTGACGGGCCGGGCGCCACCTGGCCCGGCTCGCTGGAGGTGACCACGCCCGCCCAAGTCGGCCGGGCGCTCGACTCGCTGCAACGGCTCAAGGTCGATTACGTTAAAATTTACGACAGCAAGATTTCGGGCGAGGCCTACCTCAGCACCATCGCCCAGGCCGAGGCGCGGGGTATGAAAACCACCGGCCACATGCCCTATTCGGTGACCCTAGGCGAGGCCGTGAACCGTGGCCTCGACGCTACCGAGCACCTGTACTACGTCTTCAAAGCCTGCTCGGGCAAGGAGGACAGCCTCACCGCGCTGGTGCGCGCCAGCATGGCCACGCCCAAGCCCCTGGGTCTGTTTGCCATGCTGCCCGCCGTGTACGACACGTATAGCCCGGCCGCCGCGGCCCGCATTTTCCGGCTCATGGCCGCGCACCACACGGCCGCCGTGCCCACGCTGGCCATCGGCAAAACGCTGGCCGAGCTCGGCACCACCGACCACGCCCACGATACGCTGCTGGCCTATATCGACCCCAAAATTCAGCGTACCTACGCCCGCCGGCAGGCCGGCGCCCGGCAGCAGTCGGCCACCGCGCGCGCCTTCACGCAGAAGCTGGAAGCCAAGTTTATGACCCTGGTGCCGCAGATGCAGGCCGCGGACGTCACCATCCTGGCGGGCTCCGACAGCGGGGCGTTCAACTCCTACACCTACCCCGGCGCCTCGCTGCACGACGAGCTGCGCGAGCTGGTCCTGGCCGGCCTCACGCCCGCCCAGGCCCTGCGGGCCGCCACCCTCAACGGCGCCCGGTTTATGGGCGTGGCCGACCGCACGGGCACCATTGCCGTGGGCAAGGACGCCGACTTATTGCTGCTGACGGCTAACCCATTGACTAACGTAGCCAACGCCCGCAAAATCGCCGCCGTGGTATCGCGAGGCAAGGTGTATTCGGCGCCGGCGCTGGTCGGGATGCTGCGGGGTATTAAGAATTAGTGCGTTTTTAACGACCTTACTACTTGTTTAAACTGTCATGCTGAGCGAAGTCGAAGCATCTCTACCGCACCGTCCAACGGTGCGGTAGAGATGCTTCGACTTCGCTCAGCATGACAGGAGGCTTTTACGCAGAGGTTGTACACTGCACGAACTGCTACTTCACCAACAGCTCGGCGGGCGGACTTTTGCGGCCGTTGGGCGCGATGGTGACGGCCCGCACCAGCAGCTGCCGGCCCAGTGGTACAGACAAGGGTTTGGTGTAGAGCGCGGTGGTTTCGTCGGGTATGAGGCCGTCGAGAGTGTAGCGGATTTGGGCGCCGGGCACCAGCGAGCGCAGCGTGAATACGGCTTTGTCGCCTTGCTTCACTAGGCTCAGGCTGTCGAGGCCCAGGGGCTCGGGCACGCGGTAATTGATTTTCTTAGCGTCGAGGCGGGCGAAGTGCTGGCTCATGCGCGGCACAAACTCGGGGTAGCTCTTGCGGGCCGCCGGCGTCCAGGCCACTTCCGATACGGCTAGCAGGCGCGGGAACAGCATGTACTCCACCTTGTTGGGGGTCGTGACGTACTCGGTCCAGAGGTTGGCCTGCGGGCCCAGGATGTGCTTTTGCTGCGCGGGCGTGAGCTCGGCGGGCAGCGGGTTGTAGTTGTAAATCTTATCCAGCGGCAGGTAGCCCGAAATATGCAGCGGCTCGTTGGGGCTGTGGGGCACGGGGTTTTGGCCGGCGTCGATGTAGAGGTAGCCGGCCGGCGACATTACCACGTCGTTGCCGTGCTTGGCGGCTTCGATGCCCGCTTTTTCGCCGCGCCAGCTCATGACGGTGGCGCTGGCGTCGATGCCACCTTCCAAAATCTCGTCCCAGCCGATGAGCTTTTTGCCCTTCGTGGCCAAGAATTTCTCGATGCGGCGGTTGAACCAGCCCTGCACCTGCTCGACGTCGGTGAAGCCCTCGCGCTTCATGATTTCCTGCACGGCGGCGCTTTCCTTCCAGCGGGTTTTGGGCGCTTCGTCGCCGCCAATGTGCACGTACTTGCCCGGAAACAGAGCCGCAACCTCGGTCAGCACGTCTTCGAAGAAGCGAAACGTGGGCTCGGTGGGGCACACGATGTCCTCGTTCACGCCCCACATCGTCCAGGGGGTGTAGGTGCCGGGCCGGCAGGCCAGCTCGGGGTAGGCGGCCAGTACCGATACCGAGTGGCCCGGCATCTCGATTTCGGGCACGATGGTGACGTAGCGGCGCTGGGCGTAGGCCACTACGTCCCGAATCTGGTCTTGAGTATAGAAGCCGCCGTAGGCCTGGCCGTCGTACTTGAAGTCAGTCGGTTTCTTAAACGTTTGCTGCGCGCCAATCAGCGTTTCCTTGCGGACGGCACCGGCCTGGGTCAGCTTGGGGTACTTCTTGATTTCGATGCGCCAGCCCTGGTCATCGGTGAGGTGCCAGTGAAAGGTATTGAGTTTGTAGCTGGCCAGAAAGTCGATATATTTCTTCACAAAATCGACCGAGAAGAAGTGCCGGCTCACGTCGAGGTGCAGGCCGCGCCATTGGAAAGCCGGCTCGTCGGCGATGCGCACGTAGGGCAGGCTGGCGGTAGCATTGGGCCGCGGCGGCAACAGTTGCAGCAGCGTCTGGCTGGCGTAAAAGAGCCCCGGCCCGCTGGCCGCCGTGAGCACCACGCCCGCCTTATCGACTACCAGCCGGTAGCCCTCGGCGCTGGGCACAGTACTGGCCGTGAGGAGCTTAATTTGGGCGGTGGCCGCACTGCTGGTAATGGTCACCGTTTTGCCCAGCGGGGCCAGCATTTCCTGGAGCAGGCCAGCCACGTTCTGGGCGTCTTTGCCGGGGGCGTAGATGCTGATTTTCTGGGGCAGCGCGTAGGTGCCGGCTGAGGTGCTCACCTCGCGGGGCAGCGGAATGAGACCTAGGCGCTGGGCGGGCTGCTGAGCTAGTGCGGGCAGGCTAGCTAGTAGGCTAGCGGCCACTAAACTGGCTAACCGGGTAGGATGCGAAACGAGCATAATGGACTAAACTAGGTAAGAGGCAGCAGCGAAAGTACCAGCCTAGCGGGAAGTGCCGCTTGCGGTAAGCGGCCGAAGCGCTGGCCCGAGGCCGTGCCGGCGCCCGTGGCGGGGCCAGCCGCCGGGCCCCGAGGTAGCCGCGGCGAGCCGTTACCCGTATGCGTAGCCCAACTATTTCCGCGCTCCGCGCACCCTCAAGCGATGGCAACCTTTGAAGACAACCTAGGCGGGCGGCTGGCCCTGCTCAACCCCGACGACCTGAAATCGGACCAAAAAAAGCTCTACAACCAGCTGCAAGACACCATGGTGCCCTGGGCCAAGAAGTCGGGCTTCCAGGCCACGACCTTCGACGACCGCCTGGTGGGCCCGTTCAACGCCATGCTGCGCAGCCCGCTCATCGCTAAAGCCCTGATGGGCGTGACGGCCGCCGAGGGCGAGCATACTTCCCTCAATGAGAAAGTGCGGCAGGTCGTTATCCTGACCGTGGGCGCCGCCTGGCAGGCCGCGTACGAGCTGTACGCTCACACCATCGTGGGCCGCCAAGCGGGCTTCGACGATACTACGCTTCAGCAGCTGGTAGCCGGCCAAAAGCCCGCCACGCTCTCGGCCGATGAAGCCGTGGCCTACGACTTTACGCACCGCCTAACCACTACGCACCAAATAGATGCCTCGCTATACGAGCAGGCCGTGGTGACCTTCGGCGATAAGGGCGTCGTGGACCTGATAGTGCTGGCCGGCCAGTACATGACCATCAGCGGGTTGCTCAACACTTTTGCGGTGCCCGCGCCCACGGCCACTACCTAGGGCGGCGCATCTAAAACGGTTGTCGTGCTGAGCGAAGCCGAAGCACGACAACCGTTTTGCCTTAATTCCAATTACATTTTAAAACAGCAGCTTACACCCGCTGCAAAGCCCAGAGGCTGACGTGCAACGGCCCGCCCGCGTGCAACACGGGCGGGCCTGCCACTGGCGGCAGGCCGTGGCCTTCTATCAAAGTAGAGTCGAAGCTCAGCAGCTCGACGCTGCGCAGCGGCCACGGGTCGTGCGAGATGCGCCCGCGGTACAGCCGCTGGCCCTGCTCGCAGGCGGCGTAGAGGCAGTAGCGCTCGGTGAGAAAAAAAGCTAGCGAGCCCGGCTCGGCGGGCGGCAGCGCGTCGCCGAGCTGCCAGGTAGCGCTGAAGTGCGCGTGCGGTGCGCCATTGTGCACGCGGTGGCCGGTGTAGCGCAGCTGTTCCGGCGCCGGCCGCTCCAGGGCTAGCTGTGCCCGAAAGTAGGGCAGGTGGAAGAACGTGCGCGCCGCCCACACAGCCAGCGCGTTGGTGGCATCGAGCGAGAAAAACCACACGCCGGGCACGCCGTCGAGGTGCACGTAGGTGCGCACGTTCAGCTCCAGAAACTCGCGCACGCCGGGCACGGGGGGCGTCACGCGGCTGCGCACGTCCCACATCCGAAACGGCACGATGGCCAGCCACGCCATGCCGTCGTGGGTATCGACCTGCAGGCGCGGCGGTAGGTGGGGCTGAATAACTTCGGCCGGCACCGGCCAGTGCATGAATAGCAAATCGCCCCATTCCTGGTACATGAGGGGCCGGCTGGCGGGGCGCTCGCGCTGAGCCAGGCGGTCGGGGAGGGTGGGGGAGAGAGGCGAGTGGGGCATAGTAGCTAGGAGCCGGTGGTCAGTGCGAGGAGGAACGACGAAGCAACCTTTCCTTTTACGAGCGCTTTACGGAGCCAGCGGGAAGGAAAGGTTGCTTCGTCGTTCCTCCTCGCACTGACAACTGATTCTACTACGCAGCAGTTTACCAGTAGTACACTGCCTTACTATTAATACATCGCCACCGTTGGGTCCACGTCGCGGCTCCAGGCGTCGATGCCACCCTTCAAGTTAAGCAGGTTTTGGCGACCTAGGCGGTGCTGCAAGTAGCCCAGCGCCTGCGCCGAGCGCACGCCGTGGTGGCAGATGAGCACTACCGGCCCATCGGGGCGGATTTCGGCGGCCCGGCGCGGCACCTCGCCCAGCGGAATGAGCACGCTGCCCGCGATGCGGCAGTAGTCGAATTCCATTTCCTCGCGCACGTCCACGAGCTGAATGTCTTCGCCGGCCGCCAGGCGGGCATGCAGGGCGGCGGGAGTAAGGTCGGGTAGCATGGCGCAAAAGTACCCTGCCGGGCTACCTTGCGCGGCTTTTCTGCCCGCCCCGCCATGCTGCTCGTTGACTTTACTACGCTACCCGCCGACATCCTGGCCGCCGTGCGCGGCACCGACCCGCTCGAAGTAGCCGGCGTGGTCACCGGCATCGTCTGCGTGTGGCTGGCGGCCCGCAGCCACATCTGGAACTTCCCGGTGGCCATCGTCAGCTGCGGGTTTTATCTGTTCGTGTTCACGCGGGCCCGGCTGTACTCCGATGCTGGGTTGCAACTGGCCTTCATCGGGCTGGCGATTTACGGCTGGTGGGCCTGGCTGCGGCGGCAGCGCCAGGGCAGCCCGCCCGGCCCGCACCCCGAGGCCACGGCGGTGGCGCTGCCCATCACGCGCACCGCGGCCGGACTGTGGGCGCTGCTGCTGAGCGCCGGGGCGGCGTATGCCCTAGGGGCCGGCTACCTCTTCGCCACGCACACCGACGCCGCGCTGCCCTACTACGACAGCGCCACTACGGCCATCAGCCTCGTGGCGCAGTACCAGCTCTCGCGCCGCAAAATCGAAAACTGGCTGCTCTGGATAGGCGTTGATGTCGTGTACGTAGGCATCTATTGGCACCGCGGGCTGGCTCTTACTAGCCTGCTGTACGCCGTGTACTTAGGCCTAGCCGCCTACGGCTACTGGCAATGGCTGCGCGAAGCACGGACAAGTAAGGTTAGTGTGTAAGCAATGGGTTCTCCTCCAATTCGCATCTCCATCACCGGGCCCGAGTCGGCGGGCAAGTCCACCCTGGCCGCCGAGCTGGCGGCGCACTACGGCACGGTGTTCGTGCCCGAATACGCCCGCACCTACCTCGAAGCCCACGGCCCTGGGTACGCGCCCGCCGACCTCGAAGCCATTGCCCGCGGTCAGCTCGCGGCCGAGGATGCGGCGGCGCAGCAAGCCACTAAGCTGCTCTTCTGCGACACCGATTTATTGGTTATTAAAATCTGGGCGGAGAATGCCTTTGGCACCTGCCCGGCGTGGGTCGAGGCCGAGCTGGCGCACCCGCGCTACGCGCTTACGCTGCTGCTGGCGCCCGACTTACCGTGGTCGCCCGACCCGCTGCGCGAGCACCCCGACCCGGCCCAGCGCTGGCATTTTTACAACCTATACCGCGCCGAGCTAGTAAGCCGAGGGTGGCCTTTTGCCGAAATCAGCGGCGCGCCCGCCCAGCGCATCGCGCTGGCCCGGGCGGCCATCGACGGTTTGTTTTAACCCCTTTTTGCTTTTCACCGATGCCTACTCTCTCCTCTGCCACTGCCCGCGTGCACATAGCCGCGCACGGCGCCGAGCTTACCAGCTTCGTGAACCTGGCCACCGGCCTCGACTACGTGTGGCCCGCCGACCCCGCGCAGTGGGCGCGCCACTCGCCGCTACTGTTCCCCATCGTGGGCAAGCTGCCCGAGGATACGTATCTGCATAATGGCCAAGCGTATAACCTCTCGCAGCACGGCTTTGCCCGCGACCAGGAGTTTCAGCTCATCCACGAAGAGGCGGGCAACCTGACCTTTCAGCTGATGCACAGCGAGGCCACCAAGGCGTTGTATCCGTTTGAGTTTGAGCTGCGGGTGAGCTACACGCTGCGCGGCTCGGCGCTCACGGTGGGCTGGCACGTGCGCAACCCCGCCGCGGCCGAGCAGGACTTGCTGTTCAGCATCGGGGCGCACCCAGCGTTCAATTGCCCCCTAGGGCCTGAGGCGGGCCAGTTTGCCGACTACGCCTTTCACTTCGACCACCCCGTGACCTTGCAACGCCACCTGCTACGCAGCGGCCTGCGCAACGGTGAAATGGCCCCGGTGCTCGACCAACAAGCTACCCTGCCGCTCAGCTACGAGCTGTTTGCCGACGATGCGCTGGTGTTCGACCACTTCGATTTTACCCGCATCACGCTGCAGAGAGCCAATAAAACCGGCCCCTTCGTGCGGATGCAGTTCGACGGCTTTCCCTACCTAGGGCTGTGGACCAAGGGGCCCGGCGCCAACTTCGTGTGCATCGAGCCCTGGCAGGGTGTGGCTAGCCCTGTGGGCCCGCCGCAAGAACTGAGCGACAAAGAAGGTATCATGACCCTGGCGCCAAGCCAGATGTTTGATTGCAGCTACACGATTGAGATTGGCTGAGCTAACTATATAAAAGAAATTTGTCATTGCGAGGAGGAACGACGAAGCAATCGCATCAGGACGAGCCGTTCGGGTTCTGCCTAGGTGCGATTGCTTCGTCGTTCCTCCTCGCAATGACAAGCGTATTTACTTCTTCACCTGCTACACCTCCACCGGGCGCCGGCGGTTGTAGTCAGGCTCCCAGTCGTTGATGGGGCGCGAGATGCCGGGCGGCAGGTCGAGGTCGGGCAGGCCGGGCTCGTGGGGCTCGCCGCCGCCATCGTCGCCGTCGGAAGGCGGGGGGGGCGGCGGCACCCGCCGCCGCCGCGGTAGTACCATAAACAGGGTAAATACCGCGAGCATAACCAAGGCGAAGAGTAGCTGATGCATAAAGCGGAACGGTAGAAGAACCAACAAGCGGTAGAAACGAGGGGCCAGGAACGAGCGGAGCCGACTTTGGCAACGTAAACGCGCCGGCCCGCGTTGCCCCGCCTCTTAGCTACAAGCTAAATTAACTGATGCTCAGCAAACGGAAAAGCAAAAGGCCACCCCAACGGGCTACCTAGGACTAAAAAATTCGGGCTTGGGCGGTGCGGTGACGTACCTTTGCGCTGTGTTTAGGGGTGCTAGCCGGGAATAACCCGGTCGGCTGAGATTACACCCATTGAACCGGAACCGGGTAATGCCGGCGTCGGGAACAACCAATCCGCGAACGTTTCTGCCTGTGCGCCGACCCCTGGGGCGCGGGTGCGTGTTGCTTTTCTTAGTTTAAGTTGCCAAAAACTGTACTACTGGCCGGTGCCGCCCTCCTCGGGTTGGCTTCGGCGCCAGCCTGGGCGCAAGGCCCCGTGGCGGGCACCATCACCGATGCCCGCACGGGCGAGGCGCTGCCCGGCGCCACCATTTTGCTCGATGGCGCGGCCATCGGCACCACCAATCCAGCCGGAGCTTTTAGCCTGGCGGCGGTGCCGGCTGGGGCGCACGAGTTGCGCATCACGTTCCTGGGGTACGAGCCGCTGGTGCGGGTGGTGCAGGGCCGCGCCGAGGCGCAGCAGCTCAGCGCGCAGCTCCAGCCGGGCGGCGTGCTCACGGGCGAGGCGCTCGTGACGGCCTCGCGCGCCAGCGACCGCACCGCCACGGTCTACACCAACCTGAGCAAGCAGGACCTCAACAAGCGCAACTTCGGCCAAGACTTGCCCTACCTGCTCGACCAAACGCCCTCGGTGGTCGTGACCTCCGACGCCGGGGGCGGCGTGGGCTATACCGACATCCGCATCCGGGGCACGAGCAGCACGGGCATCAACACCACCGTGAATGGCGTGCCGCTGAACGACCCCGAGAGCCACGGCTCGTTCCTGGTGAATCTGCCCGATTTGGCGTCGTCCATCAACAGCATTCAGGTGCAGCGGGGCGTGGGCACGAGCCAAAACGGCAGCGCGGCCTTCGGCGCCAGCCTTAATATCTCGACCCTTGATGTGCGCCGCGAGGCCTACGCCGAGACGCAGAACAGCTACGGCTCCTTCAACACCTGGAAGAACAACGTGTCGTTTGGCACTGGGCTGGTGGGCAAGTACTTCACGTTTGACGCGCGCTTGTCGCGCATCAAGAGCGACGGCTACATGAACCGGGCGGCGTCGGATTTGAAGTCGTATTACTTTGCGGCCGGTTATCAGCGGAAGAATACGCTGCTCAAATTCATCACCTTTTCAGGCCGCGAAAAAACTTATCAGGCTTGGAATGGCGTGCCCGAGCCGGCCCTCACTGGCAACCAGGCGCTGCTCCAAACCTACGTGGACAACGGCGAGCTAAGCCCCGCCGACGCCGCCCGCGTGCGCCAGGAGGGCCGCCGCTACAGCTACTATACCTACGATAACCAGACCGACAACTACCAGCAAAACCACTACCAGCTGCACCTCTCGCAGGGCCTGGGCTCGGACTGGAACCTAGGCGCCGCGCTGCACCTCACGCGCGGCTTTGGCTACTACGAAAGCTACCGCGCTAACCGCCGCTTTACCGACTACGGCCTGCAAAACGTGGTGCTGGGCGGCGACACGCTCATGCGCACCAACCTCATCGACCGCAAGTGGCTCGATAACTACTTCTACGGCGGCACCTTCGCCCTGAATTACCAGCCCAAGAACAACGAGAAGCTGCAAGCCACCCTAGGCGGCGGCTGGAACCAGTTCGACAACGACCACTACGGCGAGATAATCTGGGCGCAGTACGCTAGCACTAGCTTTCCGGGCCAGCGCTACTACGACAACACGGCCCGCAAAACCGACTTCAACGCCTACGCCCGCGCTACCTACCAGGCGCTGCCCTGGCTGGGTGTGTACGGCGACGCGCAGGTGCGCCGCATCGTCTATAAAATTGATGGCGTGGAGGACGAGCAAAATGACGTGACCACCCGCGCCAACTACACCTTCTTCAATCCCAAGGCCGGCCTCACGGCCAACCTAGGGCACGGGCAGCAGCTCTACGCCAGCTTCGCGGTAGGGCAACGTGAGCCGGTGCGCGCCGACTTTACCGACCGTCAGGCCGGCTACGCGCCCGCTCAGGCCGAGCGCATGAACGACTGGGAAGGCGGCTACCGCTTCACTCGCGCCGACCTCAGCTTCCTGGGCCCAAACACGGCCGCGCGCGTCGAGGCCAACGGCTTTTACATGAACTACCGCAACCAGCTCGTGAACACCGGCCAGCTCAACGACGTGGGCACCGCGCTGCGCACCAACGTGGCCCGCAGCTACCGCCGCGGCGTCGAGCTCACGGGCTTCGTGTCGGCCAATGACAAAATCAGCCTCAGCAGTACGCTCACCCTCAGCCAGAACCGCATTCAGGACTACCGCGACATCACGTACGACGCGAATTTCAGCCCCGTGATTTCGGCCGAGGGCCGCACCACTACCATCTCGTATTCGCCGGCGGCCGTGTCGGCCCACACCCTGGAGGGCCAGCCGCTGCCCGGCCTGCGCCTGGCATTGCTCTACAAAACGGTGAGCCGCCAGTACCTCGATAACTCGGCCAGCGACGGCCGCAGCATCGCCGCCTACCAGGTGCTCGACCTGCGGGTGCGCTACACCCTGCACCCCTCGTTTATGAAGGAAATCGAGCTGGCGCTGCTCGTCAATAACCTGCTCAACCGCGAGTACGTGGCCAACGGCTACACCTACGGCTACGTGGGCGCCAGCGGCAACCAGGAAACATTCAACTGGTACTTCCCGCAGGCTACGCGCAACTTCCTAGGTTCGGTGAATCTGCGGTTTTAAGTCTCTGGGCGCCAAACCCCACCCCCGGCCCCTCCCCTCCGGGAGAGGGTAGCCTGACGACTGAATGGCGTAAGCTTGCGGTCGGCTCCCCTCTCCCGGAGGGGAGGGGTCGGGGGTGGGGTTTGGCGTCCGGGCTTTTCACTAACCGAAACCTGGGGCGGGGTAGGGCTGTATCTTCGGGTATATAGCGGTGGCTCAAGGGCGCCGCGGCTCTTCCCCGCTCTTATGTTCCGCTTGTTTCTACTGGTTTTGGTGGCCCTAGGTGTTGGCTGGCCCGCTGCGGCGCAGCCGAAGGCCGCGCCCATCACCATTGCCGCCGCCGCCGATTTGAAGTACGTGCTTGATTCGCTGGTCACGATTTATAATAGCCAGCACCCGCAGGCGCGGGCCACGGTGGTTTACGGCTCGTCGGGCCGGTTCTACGAGCAGCTCAGCCACGGCGCCCCGTTCGATTTATTTTTCTCGGCCGATAGCGACTACCCGCGGCGGTTGCAGCAGGCGGGCCTCACGGCTGGCGCGCCGCAGCCCTACGCCCTGGGGCGCCTGGTGCTCTGGAGTAAGAAGCTGGACCCCAATGCAAAGGGACTAAATACGCTGCTCGACCCTCAGGTGAAGCGCGTGGCCATTGCCAACCCCGCCCACGCCCCCTACGGCAAGCGGGCCGAGGAAACGTTGCGCTACTACAAGCTTTATGACCAGGTAAAACCCAAGCTGGTGCTGGGCGAAAACATCGGCCAAACCGCCCAGTACGCCGCCACCGGTGCGGCCGATGCGGGCCTGGTGGCCTACTCGCTGGCGCTCAGCCCCGCGCTGCGCCGGGCGGGTAAGTTCTACCTCATTCCGGCCACGGCCCACACGCCATTGCAGCAGAGCTACGTAGTGCTGAAGCGCGCCAGCGGCAACGCTACGGCCACCACCTTCGCCGCCTTCATGGCCAGCCCGACGGCCCGGCAGGCACTGAAAAAGTATGGGTTCAACCTATAGCAAAATAGTCGTCATGCAGAGCGCAGCGAAGCATCTCGCGTGGCGCAGTAATCTCAACGCAATTATTTACTGCACCACGCGAGATGCTTCGCTGCGCTCTGCATGACAACTACTTCTAATTAATGCCTCCTGATTACTGGCAAACCCTGCGCCTAACCTTGGCCCTGGCGCTGTGCACTGCCGTGCTGCTGCTGGTGCTGTGCCTGCCGCTGGCCTATGCGCTGGCGCACAGCCGCAGCCGCCTGCGCCCGCTGGCCGAGGCCGTCGTGAGCCTGCCGCTGGTGCTGCCGCCCACCGTGATTGGCTTTTACCTGCTGCTGGCCTTCAGCGACAGCACTGCCCTAGGGCGCTTCCTGATTGAGAAACTGGGGTTGAGTCTGAATTTTACCTTCCCCGGCATCCTGGTGGGGTCGTTGGTGTACAGCCTGCCGTTTATGATGCAGCCGTTGCAGGCGGGGTTTCGGCAGCTGCCGCGCTCGCTCACCGAGGCGGCGTACACGCTGGGCAAGTCGCGGCTTACCACGCTCTGGCGGGTGCTGCTGCCCAATATGAAGCCCGCGCTGCTCAATGGCGCCGTGCTCACCTTCGCCCACACCCTGGGCGAGTTTGGGGTGGTGCTGATGATAGGCGGCAACCTGCCCGGCCGCACGCGGGTGGCGTCCATTGCCATCTACGACGAGGTGCAGAGCCTGCAATACGACCAGGCCAATGCCTACGCGGGCACGCTGCTGGCCGTGGCCTTCAGTATTTTGGTGGCGCTGTACTGGTTTTCTAAGAAAAACGCCGCCCATCTCTCCTAGCGTCGGCGGTGCCGTAGCGCGAACTTTAGCTACGCTGACTTTCAGTTGTAGTTCGCGTTTGTAAGCAGGCAGCCGGCCGAACCAGACGAAAGCGAACCTTACCCCGTGATTGAGTTTCACCTCACCAAAGCCCTGCACACCGCCGCCGGCCCGCGCACCCTCGACGTGGCCCTCACGCTGGCGCCCGGCGAGCTGCTGGCCCTCAGCGGCCCCTCGGGCGCCGGCAAAACCACGCTGCTGCGGATGCTGGCCGGCCTCACCCGGCCCGACGGCGGCTTTTTGCGCGTCGAAGGCCAGCCGTGGTACGATCAAGCCAGCCGCCAGTGGCTGCCGCCGCAGCGCCGCCCCCTAGGGTTCGTGTTTCAGGACTACGCCCTATTTCCCAACATGACGGTGCGCGAAAACCTGGCCTTTGCCGCCAGTGGCCAGCCCGCTGCCAGGCAGATTGTGAGCGAGCTGTTGGAACTGCTGGAGCTTACGGAATTAGCCACGCGCCGGCCGGCGGCGCTCTCGGGCGGCCAGCAGCAGCGCGTGGCGCTGGCCCGCGCCCTGGCCCGCCGCCCGCGCCTGCTGCTGCTCGACGAGCCGCTGTCGGCCCTCGACCTGCCCACCCGCCTGCGCCTGCAAGCCGCCCTGGGCGAGGTGCACCGGCAGTTTGGGCTCACCACTGTGCTCATCAGCCACGACCCCGCCGAGATAGCCCGCCTCGCCACTCGCGTGGTGGAGCTGGACCTGGGCCAGGTGCTGCGCGTGGGGCCGCCCGCGGCCGTGGCCGCGCCGGCTACGGTGGTGGGCCGGGTGCTGGCCGTGCTGCCCGTCGGGCGGCTGCGGGTGCAATTGCCGGGCGGCGCCGAGGTCGAAGTAAGCGGCACCGCCGGGGTAGGGGAGGAAATTGCGCTGACGGTGGTTTACCAATAGCGCGGCTAGGTGTACCGTGGACCCTGCGGGTCCGCGAGTAGGTAGCCCACCAAGTAGCCACTCGCACGCGGACCCGCAGGGTCCACGGTACATCTAGCCGCGCTACATTTGCCTCAACCTTAGCCCGCCCCGCCCATGTCCTCCATCGCCGACATACTCTCGCCCGAAGCCAAAGCCCACACTGCCCAAAAAGGCAGCACCAATTCCAACGGCTTCACCGATTATTTTGACCTCGATGGCCTGCTTACCGAGGAAAATATCCTGGTGCGCCAGAGTATCCGCGACTTCGTCAAAAAGGAGATTTCGCCCAGCATCGAGCAGTGGGCGCAGCAGGCGCACTTCCCTTCGGAAATCGTGCGCAAGTTTGGCAATGTGGGCGCCTTTGGGCCCACCATCCCGCAGGAGTACGGCGGCGGCGGTATGGATTACATCAGCTACGGCCTTATCATGCAGGAGATTGAGCGCGGCGACTCGGGCATGCGCTCCACGGCCTCGGTGCAGGGCTCGCTGGTGATGTTTCCCATCTACCAATACGGCTCGGAAGCGCAGCGCCGCAAGTTCTTGCCTAAGCTAGCCAGCGGCGAGTGGCTGGGCTGCTTTGGCCTCACCGAGCCCGACCACGGCTCGAACCCCGGCGGCATGACCACCAACATCAAAGCCGACGGCGATGACTTTATCCTGAACGGTGCCAAGCTCTGGATATCGAACTCGCCCGAGTGCCAGGTGGCCGTGGTGTGGGCCAAAAACGAGCAGGGCCGCATTAAGGGCGTCATTGTGGAGCGCGGCATGGAAGGCTTCACTACCCCCGAAATCCACAACAAATGGAGCCTGCGCGCCAGCATCACCGGCGAGCTGGTATTCGACAACGTGCGCATACCTAGGGAGAATATCCTGCCCAACGTGGAAGGTCTAAAAGGCCCGCTGAGCTGCCTCGATTCGGCCCGCTTCGGCATCGCCTGGGGCGCCATCGGCGCGGCCATCGACTGCTACGAGTCGGCCCTGAAATACTCGTTGCAGCGCGAGCAGTTCGGCAAGCCCATCGCTAGCTTCCAGCTCCAGCAAAAGAAGCTAGCCGAAATGATTACTGAAATCACCAAGGCCCAGCTGCTGGCCTGGCGCCTAGGTGTGCTCAAAAACGAGGGCAAAGCCACGAGCGCCCAAATCTCGATGGCCAAGCGCAACTCGGTTGAAATGGCCTTGCACGTAGCCCGCGAGGCGCGCCAGATTCACGGCGGCATGGGCATCACGGGCGAGTACCCCATCATGCGCCACATGATGAACCTGGAATCGGTGGTGACTTACGAGGGCACGCACGATATTCACTTGCTCATTACGGGCGCTGATATCACGGGTATTCAGGCGTTTAAGTAGAGTTTTATCCTAACATAAAAACGGCTGTTTCTTTCCGGAAATGGCCGTTTTTATGTTGGTTGGCTTATTTATGGGGCTCGATTCGGTAGAACTATTGGTGCGCTTCGAAAAATATTTCGAAGTAGAAGTGCCCGATGCGGTAGCAGAAACATTGTCTACCCCAGTTGACGTTGCCGCTTGGGTAAGTCAATATTTGAGCGTTCCCGTAGAGGCTATTTCACCTAGCCGAGAGGTTGTTGAGCGACAATTACAAACGCTGTTCGCTGAACATGCGCCAGTTGCGAACACTAAGTTGGCCGACTTGCTGCCCAGTGGTAAAGTTTGGGCGCGGTACGCTCAGTGGTTAGCTGACCAGATAAGCTGGCAGTTGCCAGAAATCGGCTGGTTGCGGCCGCCACGAGCGCGCGGCTGGCTTAATCAGTTATTCAAGTGGGCGACGGCCATCACGCCACCGGACCCAAATTCTTGCTACTTTGCGGACTTAATCGATTGGACACTAGCGTGTAATTATGAGTTTTTGCTAACCAAGCCCTGGCAAAATCAATACGAGGTGTTGCAGGCCATTATTGGCATAACAAGCGACTCCAGTGGGGTAGAAGTAAGCGAGATTAAGCCCGACAGTCGCTTTGTGTATGATTTGGGAATCGACTAAGTGAGTAAGCTCAGGCTTGCACCACGTGCACGCCGCCCGCTAGCCCCGGCCGGGCTAACAACTCCTTCACCTGCGGAATCAACGCATTGTAATCGTCGTACTGGTCGCCGACAGTATCAAATACCAGCACTGGTAATGGATAACTGCGCCAGTTCTGCTGCTGCTGCATCTGCTTGTCGCCGGTAAGTAGGGCCTGAATCCCGACGGTTTCCATCAGGCGCAGCAGTTCGCCATTTTTCTTGCCGTGCCAGCCCATATCCTGCACCGATACAGCATCGTGCTCGGGCCGGAGGCGGTAGCGGAGCTTGCTCGGTAGGTCTTCATCAAGCAGCAGTTTCATGGGGCTGCTCCGTATAGGAGAAATCAATTTGAGCCGGCTCGACTCGTAGGTGCGCTGGTAACAGGGCCGCTACTGCCGCATCGAGTACACGTTGGGCTTGCTCTTGCTCCACTGTTGGGTAATCTAGTAGAAACTCCGCCAGCGGATGCCCAGCGCGCAGGTAGCTAAACAAGCGGCTGATAGGCACCCGGGTGCCCGTAAAAACCGGCGTGCCGCCCGTAATTTCCGGGTCGATGGTGATGAGGTCGGTGCGTAGCATAAGGCTAATATACGGCCGGCGGCATCCCTAGGGTCGCTCCAGCAGGTACACCGTTTCGGTGGTGGCGCCCACGCCCACCGTGCTCTGCGTAACGTGCGCCACGCGCCAGCCCTGCGCCACTAGCGCATTGATTTTCAGTAGTTCTACCCGGTGCATCTCCACGGCGGCGGCAGTGCTGTTGCGCTCCGTACCAATTTTGATTTCGGGTAGCCGCTGCACTTGGCGCGTGCCATCGGGCTGGATGGTCGTGATTTCGGGGACCGATGAGGTAGTGCCCGGCCGGCCGCTGCCCACCACCATGAGGTAGCCGGTGGGCGCGGCGGCCTTGGGGTAGAAGGCCCACGAGCCAGCCGCAGTTAACCCAAGCACCACGAGAAGCAAAATCTTTTTCATGAAATAAAAATGAAGATGGAATGGGAAAGGTACTCACGCGTAGCAGAGTAGGGTGGATACCCCAGCTTTCTTTAAAAATCACCCGGTCAACACCTTGCGATTACCCGTCGTATAATTAAAAACACGCTCATTCCTGCTGTTCCTTATGTCTACTGAAAAAGAAGAATATCAGCCCCACGAGAATGCCGAAACCCGCCGCCAGGAGCGCCGCGAGCACGACAAAGAAGCTTACCTGGAGCAAGCCGATGACATGCGCCAGGGTGGCCCCGACCCTGACCTAGCCCACCGCTTGCGCACCCGATCGGGCGATGGCAACTTTGACCCCAACGTGCCAGCCGATGACCAGACCAGCGATGGCGTGGCGGCCCACATCGGCAGCAGCGGCCAGGGCGCCAGCAAGCGCGGCCACGACACCGAGCAAAACAGTAACAAAGCCCCCGACCGCCTCGACCAGCACAACGTGGATGGCGGCGATTTGAAAGACTAACTTCCTATTTCTGAGCCATTAGCCCTTGGCTGTTAGCCGTTAGCTCCCTCTTCGGTGGGAGGCTAGTGGCTAGCAGCCAAGGGCTAACGGCTTATAAAATGGGCTACTAGCGTAAAAAAGCCTTACTTTTAGCCCGTGCCTGGGCTGCCGGCCGTTTGCGAAAGGGTCGGCGCCGCTTATTCTTTCTCACGCTATGGCTGATTCTTCCCCCCTCGTTTTGCTGGAATGCCTTGTTGCGGGCACTTCCCACCGCCCCGAACTACCCGCGCAGGAAAAGAAGCTCAAAGTAGGCCAGGCGCTGCGCCTCGAGCGCGAGGCCGATAGCAAGTACGACGACTGGGCCGTGAAAGTGCACTCGGGTGCGGCCGGCGACAAGGCTAGCTATTGGCTCGGCTACCTGCCCGAAACCCGCAACGAGACGGTGGCGCGCCTGCTCGATGCCGGCTATCCGCTGGCCGCTCGCCTAGCGCACAAGGCCTGGGAAGACGACTGGCTGCACCTCGAAATCGAAGTGTTGCTACCGCGCGAATAAGATTGGTTTTGCGGCTACCTAGGGAGCTTTTTGCTAACTAATTTGGTTAGCCAATAGTCCGTTCCCAACGGCCAATTTACCACGAGCAACTAATCACTACCAACCATGCGCGAAGCCTATCTCACCGGCGGCAACGAAAGTTTCGACGCCACCGACAAGGACATC
The DNA here is from genome assembly GCF_042681145.1 of Hymenobacter bucti. Classification (NCBI taxonomy): domain Bacteria; kingdom Pseudomonadati; phylum Bacteroidota; class Cytophagia; order Cytophagales; family Hymenobacteraceae; genus Hymenobacter; species Hymenobacter bucti. The sequence goes on along the minus strand of NZ_JBHUFD010000005.1, from coordinate 458,951 downwards.
GACAAGGCCCTGCGCCCGCTCAGTTTCGATGACTTCACGGGCCAGGATAAAATCCTGGAAAACCTGAAGGTATTCGTAGCGGCGGCTAAGCAGCGCGGCGATGCCCTCGACCACGTGCTGCTGCACGGCCCCCCCGGCCTGGGCAAAACCACGCTCTCGCACATCATTGCCAACGAGCTGGGCGCGGGTATCAAGATGACCAGCGGCCCGGTGCTCGATAAGCCCAGCGACCTCGCCGGCCTGCTCACCAACCTCGAGCCGCACGACGTGCTTTTTATTGACGAGATTCACCGCCTCAACCCGGTAGTGGAAGAGTACTTGTACTCGGCGATGGAGGACTACCGCATCGACATCATGCTCGACTCGGGCCCCAATGCCCGCTCGGTGCAGATTTCGCTCTCGCCCTTCACGCTCATCGGGGCTACTACGCGCTCGGGCATGCTCACGGCGCCGCTGCGCGCCCGCTTCGGCATCGCGGCCCGCTTAGAGTATTATGACTCCAAGCTGCTGACCACTATCGTGCTGCGTTCGGCCGAGATTCTGCAAACGCCCATCCACGAAGACGCGGCGTTTGAGATTGCCCGCCGCTCGCGCGGCACGCCCCGCATTGCTAACAACCTGCTGCGCCGCACCCGCGACTTTGCCCAAATCAAAGGCAACGGTACCATCACGGTCGAAATCGCGCAGTTTGCCCTAAACGCGCTCGACGTAGACGCCCGCGGCCTCGACGACATGGACAAGCGCATTCTCACCACCATCATCGACAAGTTCAAAGGTGGCCCGGTGGGTATCAGCACCATCGCCACGGCTTGCGGTGAGGAAGGCGAAACCATCGAGGAAGTGTACGAGCCCTTTCTCATTCAGGAAGGCTACATCAAGCGCACGGCCCGCGGCCGCGAGGCCACCGAGGCGGCTTACCAGCACCTAGGACGCTTGCTGCCCAACCACTTGCGCGGTAATAACGGCGACTTGTTTGGCGAGATTACGTCGTAGGCTGTAGCGCGGACTTTTAGTCTGCGCGTTACCACACCCACACGCGGACTCACAGAGTCCACGGTACATCCAACGGAACGCGCCGCCCCCAGCGGCGCGTTCTTCGTTTCTTTGAGGTTCAATTGACTACTACCTAATGCTCCTGCACGCCGAATGGACGCCCTACATCAAGCGCCGCGCGGCGGAGCTAGGGTTTATGGCCTGCGGTATTTCCAAGGCCGAGTTTCTGGAAGAAGAGGCCCCTAGGCTCGAAAACTGGCTCAAGCGCGGCATGAATGGCAAGATGGCCTACATGGAAAACCACTTCGACAAGCGCCTCGACCCGCGCCTGCTCGTGGATGGGGCCAAGTCCGTCATTTCGCTGCTGCTCAACTACTACCCGCCCGCCGAAGACCAGCAGCCCGACGACACGCTGAAAATCAGTAAGTATGCCTACGGGCGCGATTACCACTTTGTCATCAAGGACAAGCTTAAAACCCTGCTGGCCGACATGCAGGCTAATATTGGAGAGGTAGGCGGGCGCTGCTTTGTGGACTCGGCGCCGGTGCTGGATAAGGCGTGGGCCAAAAAAGGCGGCCTAGGGTGGGTTGGTAAGAATTCCAACCTCATTACGCCGGGCGCGGGCTCGTTCTACTTCATTGCCGAGCTGATTGTGGATGTGGAGCTGGAGTACGATGGGGCCATCCGGGACTACTGCGGCACCTGTACCAAGTGCGTCGATGCGTGCCCCACGCAGGCTATTACCGAGCCATACGTGGTCGATGGCAGCAAATGCATCAGCTACTTCACCATTGAGCTCAAAGACCAGTTTATTCCGCAGGATGTGGCCGGGCAGTTCGGCAACTGGGTATTTGGCTGCGATATCTGCCAGGATGTATGTCCTTGGAACCGTTTTTCGAAGCCTACACAGGAGCCGCAATTTGCGCCGCACCCGGACCTGAAAAACCTGTCGGCCAGCGACTGGCAGGACATTACCCACGAAGTATTTCAGGCGCTGTTTCGGCAGTCGGCCCTCAAGCGCACGGGCTATGAGGGCCTGAAGCGAAATATCAAGTTTGTGACTGGCCAAAGCCAGCCAGACCTAGGAAACTAAGGGAGTGCCAGCGATAGTGTGCTGAGCAAAAATGCGATTCATGACCGCCCAGTAGAGGCGGGAAAACTGCTCGTAGCACCACGTGCGAAAGTCGGGTAGCTCGGCGGGTAACACGTGGCGGAGTGCTTTGCGCAGCTCTTTTTCAAACAGGATTTTGCTGAAGCTAACCTTGAGCAAGATTGTTTTCACGTAGTCTAACATAGCGGGTGGGAGAGAGGAATGAGAGAGAATATGGCGGATGCTAACTGCGGCTACTTTATACGCGCAAAAAGCAAGCTAGGCCGCTTTTTTTGCACATTTAGGCCGCTAACAATGGCTAATTGCTACTCAAATATATTCAAGAAATTTTTTGTTTGACCCACTTGCTCCATTAAGTAATTGCTTCAAATTGAATGGCTTTATCGCGTAGGGCGGGGAGTGGCAGTGAAGAAAATTAGTTAAAGCCTACTTCTTAAGGGATTTGTAATCTGCTAAAAAGGAGGTAAATAATTTTTCAGGCAACTCACCTCGTAAACTCGACCGTAGCGAAGCCAAAAAAGGCCGGCTTCTTAGAAGCCGGCCTTTGAGTAGCACTAGCTTTCGGGGCTAGCGCAGTTACATCTGGGAACCTAGTTGAAGTAGGTGCCGCTAACCGAGAAGTTGTTGGCGATGGCAGCTACCGTGCCCACATCCAAACCTTCGTCGAAGGCTTCCGAGTAAGCAGTAGCGGGGAAGCCAGCCGTGGCCGTGAGCGTGGTAGCCGACAATGTTACGCCACCTTGGCTAACGTTATCTTCGGCTGCATAAGTGATGGTGGCGAGGGCGTTTGTATTGTTGCCAGCACCATAGATAGCGGCCGTAGAGAAGCCCCGAATAGCATTCGCAGTGGGTATTACGCCGCCGCCATCAGTGCCCGAAATCCAGCTTTTGGGAGCGCCCGTGAGGCCGCTATATGGTGACACAGCGACACCCTGCGAAGGTGTGCTGCTGTTGATACCAGCCCGGCGCATAGCCCGCAACTGCGAAGCGTGGCGAGCTTCTACCGAGTGAATGTTGAGGGCTGCCGTGAGCACCGTTTTATTAGCCATTATCAAAGGAGCAGCGCCTTTGTAAGCACGCACGCCTGTATCTTCCAGCGACTGGGCTAGAGCAAGATAGGTAGTTGGGTCAGTAGGATTGAAGCGGCCGCCGCCAGTAAAGTCAAACACGCCGGTAGTAGCGGGCGCCGCGATGGCGGCCGAACCCAGTACCGCCCGCAGGAAGGTAACGTGGTTAGCTTCGTCAGTAGCAATCAGGTCCAAGGCCGACCTATTAGCTGCGCTCAGGCCGGTTACGGCCGTGCGAGCGTTGTAGAAGTACGACTCCAGGTACTCAAGCTTCAGGGCGAAGTTCAGGACGTCGTTTACACCAGCGCCAACGGGCGTTTGGGCGTATGCTTTGTTGAAGATGGCGCCGACAGCCAGCGGAATGGCCGCGGCGGTTAGCTTCTGGCCTAGGCCAGCCATATTTTTGAAGATAGAGCGACGCGAATCGAGGCGGTCATACACCTCGGGGTCAACCTTCTCTATCTCGGAGATAATTTGAAAGAAATTCATGATACTGGCAAATAAGAAGTTAGGAAAAGCCGAGATAGGCTAGATTAGCGAAGGCCCGAAACGTCAAGCTTGGAACCGTCGGCCAGGAAAGTATTCGCGATGGCTACTACTTCCGAGGGCGTCATCGAACGCTCCAGGCTCGAATTGGCCGGGGCGTAGTTGGTGTCGCCGGTAGCCTTGTTTGCCGAGGTGAGGGTGATAACGTCGTTACCTACGAAAGTGCCTTCCGAAACCAAGTCGCGGATGATGGCGGCGTGGCGGGCTTCAACCGATACAATTTTGCCAGCGATGTAGAGGTACAGCGGCGTGGTGATGTACTGGCCAGCGCCGTTGTAAGCAGCTACGCCTAGGTCCTCAAAAGCCTTGGCCGTGCCCAGTACCGAAGCCCGGCTGCTGAAAGTGCCAGCTGGGTAAACGGTGGTCAGCGGCTTGATAGGCGTAGCGTTGGCCCCGGTGATGGCGGCGCGCAGAAAGTCGCGGTGAATAACCTCGTGGTAGTATAGGTCGTCCAGGATAGATTTTTCGGCTGCCGTAATGGTCGAGCCGGTGTAGTATGAGCCGGTGCGCACCTGCGTGTAGAAGTCAGCTTCGAGCTGCTCCAGCGCATATGCGTAGTTCAGCACGCCCGCGTCTCCCGAGCCCACATTCACCATGCCGGGGCTGTTGTTGTTGTCGTCTTTGCATCCGGCTAACACCAGTGCCGTGGCACCAGCCGTGGCGCCAGCATACATGAAGAACGAGCGCCGCTTGATGGGCGAGTACAGCGGCTGGTCCAGGTTGGCCTCGGGAGCTTGAGGACCAGAAAGGATTTTATCAGACATGGGAAAAAGAAAAAGGTAAAGAAGAGGAAACTGAAAACGGGCGTTAGCTACTCTATGAATTACGTGTGAACCGTAGGCAGCGCTTTGTACGCTAAGTGACTAAAGGCAGATACACTTCAGGTAGAATAGCGCGGTAATTAATGATGTTGAGCTTAGTGGTCAGCGGCTTAGAGTAGAAAAAACTAATTCAAAAGCAGCGCGGCTGGCTAAGCTTGCGGGCCACCACAGTGCCGGGCTTGTGAGCGACCTACGTAGCCTGGAAGCCAGTCGGATTTTAGGGCATAGGATTATTCTGGCAGATTTGGGCTTTTGCTGCGCCGCTGGCCTTGGCAGGCAGTGGGCTGCGCACCCCACAAGGCATAAAAAAAGAGCCGCTTCCCGGGAAGGAAGCGGCTCTGCGCAACGAAATACTAGGTGCAAACCAGCGCCGGGCGCCTACCTAAACAGGCCGTTGGTGATGGCGGCCGGCGTGACAAACATGCGCGCGATGATCTTCACGGTAGCCGGGTCGAGGGGCTCGTCAAACGCTTCCGAAGCCTGCGCCGCGGTATACACCGTGGTGCCGATGCCGGTGAGCAGGTTTACCCCCGCCTGCGTGGTGTTGCTCTCGATGGGGTAGGCGGTGGGGTCAGCGCCGACGCCATACACGGCCGCGGCGGGCTTGCTGCCATTGGGCGCCGTGGGGCCGTTGTTGTCAATGCCCGAAATCCAGCTCTTGGGCGCCGCATCGAAGGGCGAAACTGCCACAGCCGTGGCCGAGCCTAGGGCGTTGGCCGCAATGGCGCGGCGCACCGTGCGAAAGTGCGAGTTGTGGCGCGCCTCTACCGAGTGGATGTTGAGCGCCGCTTCCAGAATGTCTTTCGTAGCTGCTGTGTTCAGCACGGGCGCGCCGCCTTTGTAGGCGCGCTGGCCGGTATCGGAAAAGGCCTGGGCGGCCCCGAAGAATATGGCCCCGTTGGCGTTGACGCCGCCGGGCACGAGGGCGGCGGCCATGGGGCCCGCCATGGAGCCGCTGCCCCCCGAGTAGTCGAACGCGGCCCGGGTAGGGTCAGCGATGGCCGAGGCACCTAGGGCGGCCCGGAGCGTGTTGATGTGCCCCGCCTCATCGTTGCGAATGACCTGGATGGCCGCCGTTTCGGCTGCCGGCACGAGGCCGCTGATACCTAGGGCCGTGTCGTAGAAGTAATATTCGAGGTACTCTAGGCCCAGGGCCAGGTTCAGCACGTCTACCACGGCCTGGGGCAGCGTGGTGGTTTGGCCGTAGGCGCGGTTGAAAAACGAGGCCAGGATGGCCGGGGCCGCCGCGGCGGTTAGTTTCTTGCCCGTGCTACCTAGGTACTGAAATACCCGGCGGCGCGGGTTAAGGCGGTCCATAAACTCCGGGTCGGCTTTGTCGAGTTCGGAGAGAAGTTGGAAGAAATCCATAATGCGATGCTAACTCTAGAGGATGAAAAACAACCGGGCCGACTAAGCAAAGCTGTTGGCCGACAGCTTGGAGCCGGCCGCCAGAAACGTATTGACCGCCTGCAGAATTTGGGGCGGGCGCTTCGAGCGCTCCTGGCCGGGGCCGGGGTTGCCGTTGCCCTGCGTGTTTTGGGTAGAGCTGGCGGTGCCTGTGCCGGGGGCGGCCCCTGCCGTTTGGGTAAAGAGATTAACTACCGTATTGTCCACGAAGCTGTTATACTTTACCAGGTCGCGGATGAGGGCCGCGTGGCGTGCCTCCACCGACACGATTTTGCCGGCCAGGCCCAGGAAGGTATTATTGGTGATAAAACGGCCCGCGCCGTTGTAGGCGGCCACGCCGGTGTCCTCAAACGTTTGGGCGGCGGCGAGCACGCTGCTACGGTCGGTGAAGGTGATGCTCGAAAAGTCGGGCGTCAGGTTTTGCAGCGGGGTAAACCCGTTGGCTGTGATGGCCGTCTTCAGGAAGTCGCGGTGGATGGCTTCGTGGCCCGCTAGGTCGTCAAAAATCTGCTTTTCCACGGCGTTGGCCGTGGTGTAGTAGCCACTGGGGGTCGAGCGGACTTGCGTGTAGAAAGCCGCTTCGAGCTGCTCTAGGGCATAGGCGTAGTTGAGAATACCCGCATCGCCCGACCCTACGTCGATAACGGAGGGGTCAGTATTTTCATCGTCTTTGCAGCCGGCCAGCACCAGCGCCGTAGCCCCGGCCGTGGCCCCGGCATACATAAAGAACGAGCGCCGCTTGATGGGCGAGTACAGCGGCCGGTCGAGGCCAGGTTCGGGTGGCTGCGGGCCAGGGGAAACGTTGTGGGACATGGGACAAGGAAAAAATGAGTGAGGGCTAGCCGGGCGCAACTCCCTGAGCAAAGCCCTAGGTAGTGTGCAGCGTAGTGGTGTTTCTACGGGGGCCTGGGAAGTGGGATGCCTCAGCAATACTTTGTTAAACAATGAGTTGGATATATAAAAAGAATGTTTTAGTTAGACCAAAAAACTCAGGGCGTGAAACCTAGGAATACCTACGGAAGAGGTAGGCAGCCTTGAAAGCCCGGCGGGCACCGGCCGGGCGCAGGTAAAAAATAAGTATTTCGCTAGGGCTAACTACGTAGATTTTCAGCGGCTTTGGCCATCCGTAAACCCCGCCCGGAAGCGGCCCCGTAGTAGTCTATTACCCAGGGGCCCGGCAGAAAAAACCGGCCGCAAAAGCGGCCATGGCTGGTACCGGCCGCCCAAACTGTCGAACTTTGCACTTCCCCATCGATTTTGGTGCTCGAAACTCTTGACTAGGTGCGCTCTTTTTGGCCCGCGGGGCCTAGGCTGGCTACTGAGCCTGCTGCTGCTGTGCGGCAGCGGGCGGCCCGCGCGGGCCCAGCAGCCTGCCCCGGTTCCCGAGGTAGAGCTGGTGCCGGGCCCCGCCGTGGTGCCTCTCACGGCTACCTACTCGCTGGGGGTGCGCGTGCGCGGGACGGCCCTCAGCAGCCACTCCGAGTTTCCGGAGCTCGAGGGGTTTCGCAAGGCGGGCCTCACCAAAACCACCGCTACCCGGCTGGTGGCGGGCCGCGGCAGCGTGGCCGAGCTCACGCTGACCCAGCGCTACGCGCCCTACGCTGAGGGCACGTACCAGATTCCGGCTTTTGACCTTACCGTTAATGGCCAGGTGCTGCATAGCCCCGGCGGCCGGGTGCGGGTGGCCGCCGCGCCCGCCACGGCGCCGCTCACCGATGCCACCGTGGGCACCGGGCAGGCCATTGGCTCGCTCGACCAGCTCCTAGGTAAGCCTAAGCCCAAGTATTTCTATGAGCCGCCCGACCACGCCTCCCTATCTCTGGAAGCCAACCAGACCAAGGTTTTCGTGGGCGAAGGCGTGCGGGTAGCGCTCTACCTGTACTTGCAGCCCGCCGACCAGGCGGTACTCAACTTCTACAACTTTGCCGAGCAGCTGCCCGAGCTGGTGCAGCAGCTGCGGCAGCCCACCGCCTGGGAGGTGCCCGCCGCCGAAGCCGCCATCGTGCCCGATACCGTGCGCCGGGGCGGCGCCGTGTACCTGCGCTTTCGGCTGGCCGAAAACACCTACTACCCGCTCACGGCGCAGGAGCTGCGCTTTCCGCCGCTGGCGCTCATCATGACCAAGTTTAAGCTGCTGAAAAAGCCGCAGCCGGGCGATGAGGAAAAGCTGGCCATCTACAAAACCTACACCGCGCCGGCCGTGCGGGTGGCGGTGCGCCCGCTGCCGGCCCGGCCCGGTGCCCCGGCCGGGGCCGTGCCCGTGGGCCACTACGCGCTGCACGAGGGCGTGAGCGGCCTGCGGTTTCGCACGGGCGAGGCTTTCGTGTACACCTTCGCCGTGGATGGCGCCGGCAACGCCTCGGCCCTGGTGCTGCCCACGCCCCGCTCGACCGACCAGCTGGAGGTGTACGGCCCCGACATCCGGGAGGAGAAGCTGCCCGACGGCACGCCGCGCAAGAATTTCCGGTACCGGCTGGTGCCCCACCAGCCCGGCGTGCTGCCCCTCGATAGCTTGTTTCATCTGGCGTTTTTCGACCCCATTACCGCCCGCTACGATACCTTGCGCCCCGAGTTGCGGCCCGAGGTGCGCGGCGTGGCCCGCCCCATCGCGGCCGCCAACCCCGCCGAAGACCCGTTTTATGGCCCTGCCCTGGCCCGCGCAGACAGCCGCCTCCAACCCCTGGACGTGTACCAGGATGTGCGCCGCTACGCCGGCTGGCTGGTAGGCGCGCTGCTGGTAGTGGCCGCCGTGGGCTGGTGGCGCAGCAGCTAGGTCAATGAGCAATTAACAATGAGCAATGAGCAGAGCGAATAGCTAGCCTGTTCATTGCTCATTGTCAACTGCTCATTGCCCCTAGCTGTTCATTGCTCATTGTTCATCGCTCATTACTTAAAATGAATTCTTTCGGAACGCTTTTTCGCATAACCACTTTCGGCGAGTCGCACGGGGTGGGCATTGGGGTAATCATTGATGGCTGCCCGGCGGGCGTGCCCCTCGACGTGGCCGAGATTCAGGCCGCGCTGGATAGGCGCCGGCCGGGGCAGTCGGACTTGACGACCCCGCGCAAGGAGGCCGATACCGTGCTGGTGCAGTCGGGCACGTTTGAGGGCTACACCACGGGCACGCCCATCAGCCTGTTTATTGCCAATGCCGACCAGCGCTCGGACGACTACTCGCACATTGCGCACGCCTACCGTCCCAGCCACGCCGACTACACCTACGACGTGAAATACGGCCGCCGCGACTACCGCGGCGGCGGCCGCAGCTCGGCCCGCGAAACGGCCGCCCGCGTGGCCGCCGGCGCCGTGGCCGCCCGGCTGCTCGCGCACTTTGGCGTCGAGGTCAAGGCCTACGTGTCGGCCGTGGGCGAGGTCGAGCTCATCGAAAGCTACGAGAACCTCGACCTCAGCCTCATCGACAGCAACGCCGTGCGCTGCCCCGAGCCCACCGCTGCCGCGCTTATGGAGGAGCGCATCCGGGCCGCGCAGGCCGCCCACGACACCGTGGGCGGCGTGATAACCGGCGTGGCCACCAGCCTGCCGCCCGGCCTGGGCGAGCCCGTGTTCGACAAGCTGCCGGCCGTCCTAGGTCATGCGTTGCTGAGCATTAATGCCGTGAAGGGCTTCGAGTTCGGCTCGGGCTTCGAGGGCACCAAGCTGCCCGGCTCGGAGCACAACGACGAGTTTTACACCGACGAGGCGGGCCGCGTGCGCACTCGCACCAACCACAGCGGCGGCAGCCAGGGCGGCATCAGCAACGGCCAGGACGTGTACTTCCGGGTCGCGTTCAAGCCGGTGGCTACGCTCTTGCAGCGCCAGAATACCATTAATGACCAGGGCGAAAGCATCGAGCTGGTGGGCCGTGGCCGCCACGATGCCTGCGTGCTGCCCCGCGCCGTGCCCATCGTGGAGGCCATGACCCAGCTCGTGCTGGCCGACTTGCTGCTGCGCGCGCGGGCCAATCAGCTGTAGGCAAGCAGGCCGCCTAGGTGGCCATTCCGATTGTGCGCAACCTATCGCGGCTAGTCCTTGTTACTGTTTAAATTGCTTGACCGCTAGGCGGGCGCAGCTGGTTTTACCAGCTCGCCGACGCCTTTTTCAGCCTTAAATACCTAGAAATCATGTCTGCTATTTCCATATACGCCGAGGCGTCGCCCAACCCCGAGAGCATGAAATTCGTGCTCAACTCCACCTTGCTGCCCGATGGCGTGAGCGTGGACTACCCCACGCTGGAGACGGCAGCCAACTCGCCCATCGCGCAGGAGTTGTTCGGCTTCGACTACGTGGGCCGGGTGTTCATCGCCCAAAACTTCGTGACCATCACCAAAACCCAGCCCGAGCTGGGCTGGACGAGCATCATCCCCGAGCTGCGCCAGTTCATTAAGAGCTACGTAGAGGCCGGCGGCACGCTGTTCACCGTGGACCCCGCCGCTGAGCAAAAGGCTGCCCAGGCCGCCAGCGCCGGCGACCCCACGCAGCAAGACGGCTTCACGAGCCAGAAAATCATCGACCTGCTCGACAATTACGTGCGCCCCGCTGTGGAGCAAGATGGTGGCAACATCACCTTCAAAAGCTTCCACGATGGCATCGTGACCGTGAACCTACAGGGTTCGTGCTCGGGTTGCCCCTCGGCCACCGTCACGCTGAAATCGGGCATCGAAAACCTGCTCAAGCGCATGGTACCCGAAGTAAAAGAGGTAGTTGCCGAAGGCATTCTGGTGTAATGCCAGCGTGCACCACGCGATAAGAAGGCCGGGCATTGCCCGGCCTTTTTTTGGTCTTTATTTACTGGCCAGTAAGCCCTCCCCCTCCTTTGGAAGAACCTATACTTTTGCCCGCCAAGCCCTTGGCGGCCTCCGTCGCTTACCCCACCCTGAAAGAAAGCTGGGGCGCCCTGGGCTGGCTGCTGCTCATTTCGCTGCTGCTCGGCTTAGTAGCACTGGCGCTGGTCGGCTGGCGAACTGGTACGTATGGCCTAGGCCGATTAGCGGGGTTAACCCTGGCGAGCGAGCTTAGCATTGTGGTGACTATCTGGTGGGTGCGGCGGCGGGCCGGGCCCCGGCGCTGGTCGGGTCTTGCCCTGTGGGGGCCGCAGGAGCGGTGGCAGCTATACGCCCTGCTGCCCGCCATAGTGCTGGCGCAGGCCACCCTGCTATCGGTGGTGGCGCTGCTGCACTTGCCAAGCCCCAACGATAAAATTTACCATGAAATCGCGCGATACCCCGCCCTGCTGCTGGGGTTTGGCTGCTTTGCCGCGCCGGTGCTGGAGGAGTTATTTTTTCGGGGTATTCTCCTGAAAGGCCTGCTGCGCAACTACCGGCCGGCGGTAGCCATTGGGCAGTCGGCGCTGCTCTTTGGTGTGATGCACATGAGCCCCGCGCAAAGCATCGCCACTGCCCTGATGGGTATCGTATTGGGCTGGCTATACTACCGCACGCGCTCGGTGGGGCTGTGCATCGGGCTGCACATGCTCAATAATTTGCTTGCCTTCAGTAGTATGCGCCATCCTAAGCTCGCCGGCTCGCAAGACATGCTCGATTTTTTCAGCCCAGGCTACTACGTGGGCTTGCTGGTGGTGGCCGCCGCGACGCTCGGTAGCGTTGCCTGGTGGATGCAGCGCACGCTGCCCCCCGTGCCCCTGCCTGGTCCTGAGGCGGGCGATGACATACCTAGGGAGCAAGTATTGCCGTCGTACTAGTGCTGTGTGGGTGCGCGCTTGCAATGACAACCGTTCTTGCACTGCTTTAATTTAACCCCAACAGCTTATAAGAAAAGGGCCGGTTACTCCTCTGAGTAACCGGCCCTTTGGCTTGGAGCGTGCCCGTAATACTACTTGCGGTGCCGCTGCTTCACCGTGAAGTTGCGGCTCACGATGAAGCCGTAGTACAGGTTGCCGCTGAAGAACGTCTTGTCGGTTTCGGCAATAAACTGCTTCTCTATCATGCCCGGCGAGTTGCTGACGTGGAGCTGAAAAATGTGGCCGCCGGTCTCGATATCTACCCCCAACCCGGCCGAGTTGGACTGGTGGTCGGCCGTGAACCGGCTCAGCAGGTAGTGGTATTCGGCATTGACCGAAAACCGCTTGGTGAATTTGTAGCGGCCCCCGGCCCCTAGGGCATACACGTCGTTGTTCTCGCCGGCACGCTGCACCAGGTTGCGATGAATCAACGTGGGCATGAGTTGCAGCGATAGCTCGGGGCTGAACTTGCGGGCTATCAGCGCCTGGTAGGTGTAGGCCGTGCGCAAACCCAGCGTGCGGTCAAAACTATCAAAATAAGACTGCGTAACCACGGCGGCTGAGGTAAACAACGTGACCGACACCGGCATGGCGTGCAGCCCGGTGCTCTGGCGTAGGGCCCGGTACTTCAGAAAGCCATCCACCGTTTTATCCAGCGACGAGCGCCCTAGGCCCACCTCCAGGCGGTCGGTCAGGCCGTACTCGAGCGCGATGCGCACGGAGGCGTTATCGAACCCGAAGAGCGAAGAAAAGCCTTCGTTGATGGTGCCGAAGTTGTGCGAGAATAGAAAAACCAGCGTGCCCTCGCCGGGCGTTTCCACGGTGTGGCCGTTGATGAGGCGCGTGCTCTTGAAGGTGGCATCGACCAGCTCGGTGGCCGGCGCGTCCTTCTTGGTTTCGGTTTCCAGCTGACCTAGGAGGTCGGCCTGGGCGTGGGCGGCGGGCGCGGTCAACCCCGCCAATAGTAGACCTAGGGCCGCGGTCCGGCTGATAAACGTAGCTAATTGATTCATAGATAATAAAAAATAAAGTGCCTAGGGTTGAGCGACGGCGGCGGGAGCCACGGCGTCGCAAGTCAGGTTCACGCGCACGCTCACCGACTTGGCGATGTGCTCGCGCACGAGCAGCGGAATGTCGATGGCGTAGTCGGCCGGCGCGATATTGAAGTAGGCGAACACCACCAGCTGGCCATCGCGCTGCTGCAGCGTGCCCGACACGGCTACCTTGCGTGACACGCCGTGCATGGTCATTTGGCCTTCTACTTCCACGTTTTGCACAGCCGTGGGCAGCAGCTTGGCTACCTGCGCGGCGTTCACTATCTGGCCCGTGAAGGTGGCTTTAGGGTACTTCTCCGATTCCATGTAGTTCTCGTTGAAGTGCTCCTGCATAAGGGTGCGCTTGAACTGAAACTCCCGCACGGGCACCGCAAAAGCCAGTTGGCCAGTAGTGAGGTCGACTACGGCGGCCACTTTGTTGTTACGCGCCTCAATGTCTTCCATAATGGAAGCCGAGAAAAACGAGATTACGCCCGTTTTGGTCAGGTACCTAGTCTGGCCGCGCGCCGCCAGCGGCCCGGCCAGGCCCCCCAGCCACAGCAAAAGCCCGAGCAGCCACAGCTGCCGCCGGCCGGCGCTTCGTAGAAAACCAGTCATGGAGCAGAAAAGAGGGGAGAAAAGCGAGTGGCTGGGTGCTGAGCCACTTAGTTGCTAAGCGCGCCTGCATCTACCCAGGCTTTGATGGTGGCAATCTCACAGGCCGATAGCTTGCCGCCATCGTAGGGCATCGGAATGAAGCCCTCATCATGGCGAATGTTGCCGACCAGGTAGCTGACGTTGTTGCGCCCGTTGGCCGGCGTGGCGTAGTACTTCAAGCTCCCAAAATCCTCCATGTTCAGCGTGCTGGAGGTCAGTACTTTGTACTTGTCGGCGCTGTGGCAGCGGTAGCACTGCTGCTTGAGAATGGGCAGCACGTCGACCTGGTAGCTTACCGTGGTGGGCAAGTTGCAGGGGGTAGGGTTATCGGCACTGTTGGTGTAGGAGCAAGCCGAGAAGCAACTGCTGAGCGCCACAGCCGCTAAAACGGCCCCGCTCCGGCGGAGCCAGGAAATAGTAAGTAATTTCACAAAAGCAAGAAGTTAGATAACAGAGATAATTTATAGAGAAAAGAAATTCGTCTAATAAGACAATTTTAGAGAATTTATAAAGACCTTTAAAACACAAAAATAGCGAATAAAAGTGTATTTTTTCTTAAATTTACTATTGATTCATCATATTTATATTAGAACGTGCTACGACGCGTAAAATAGTATTTTAGGTAACAAATGTTCAGCTTGTTTGTAAGAAGTCGCCAAGCTACGTAGCGCATCAGAATCAGGATTAGTCCAACCTAAAATTTCTGCTTTTTGCTGATGCGCCTAGCTCACTGAGCGAGGTCATCAGCAAAGCTGGCTGGCAGTAAGCCATAGCCCGTAGCCCTACCTAGGGCAGGCTTGGCCGAGTCGGCCGGCCACAAAAAAAGCCCGGCCAAGTGGCCGGGCTTTCTAAAAATACCTTCTGGACTATTACACCGTAGTCGGGCGCAGGCGGGGCGCATCGCCGGGGGCAGCCGTGATGTTTTCACCGGCGGCGAGGCGCTCACGCTCCTCTTTCTTGCCGTAGGTGTCCAGGATGATGGGCGTGGCAATGAACAGCGACGAGTACGTGCCGAAGATGATACCAATCATCATGGCAAACGAGAACGAGCGCAACGTTTCGCCACCGAAGATGTAGAGCACCAGCACCACCAAGAATACCGTGGTGAACGTAATCATGGTGCGCGAGAAGGTCGAGTTCAGGGCCGGGTTCACCACCTGAGCGAAGGTCAGCTTGGGGTCGTTGCGCAGGTACTCGCGGATACGGTCGTAGATAACGACCGTGTCGTTCATCGAGAAGCCAATGATACTGAGCACGGCGGCCACGAAAATCTGGTCCATCTCGTAGTTCAGGCCGAAGGCGCGGGCGATGGGGTAGGCAGCAATAACCAGCAGCGCATCGTGGAAAAGCGCGATAACGGCGGCCATCGAATACTGCCACTTTTCAAAGCGGAACAGCACGTAGACGAAGATGCCGAGCAGCGTGAGCGCCAGGCTCAGCACCGACGTACGCTTAATATCGTCGGCGATAGTGGCGCCCACTTTGGAAGCCGACGGTACCTTGGGGTTGGCCGAGGCAAATTTCTGCAAGCCGGCATCGAGCGCCTGGCGTACCTGCTTGTCAGCCGTTGCGCTCTCATCTTCGGCCAGGTAGCCGGTGGTGATGCGCAGGCGGTTGGGGTTACCATATTGCTTTACTTCCAGGCCAGCACCTTTAAAAGCCGGGCGCAGCTGGTCGGCCACTTCCGAAGAAACCATCGGCTTGTTGAAATCGACTACGTAGGCGCGGCCGCCTTTGAAGTCCACTCCTAGGTTGGGGCCGCCTTGCAGGTACATCAGCACGAAGCCCACCACGATAATAGCCGTTGAAGCGGCGTAGGCGATTTTGCGCTTACCCACGATGTCAAAGTTGACATTCTGGAACAGGTTGCGCGAGAGGAAGGTCGAGAAGCTGATGCTGCTCGTGGTCTTGCCCTTGATGAGGGCCTCAATGATGAGGCGCGACACGTACACCGCCGACAGGAACGAGGTGAGCACGCCGATACCTAGGGTCACGGCGAAGCTTTGCACGGGGCCCGTGCCGAAGAAGCCCAGGATGATGGCAATGAGCATCGTGGTCACGTTCGAGTCGAAGATGGCCGAAAATGCCCGGTTGTAGCCCGCGTTCACGGCATCGTGCAGCGACAAGCCGTGGTCCAGTTCTTCCCGAATCCGCTCGAAAATCAACACGTTCGCATCCACCGACGAGGCGATTACCAGAATCAGGCCGGCGATGCCGGGCAGCGTGAGGGCGGTGCCAAACTGCGCCAGCACACCCAGAATCAGGAACATGTTGAAGAGCAGCGCGGCATCGGCCACAAGGCCGGCGCGGCCGTAGTACACGGTCATGAAGACCATGATAATCAGCAAGCCAGCCAGCGACGAGTACAGGCCCTGGTTGATGGCTTCCTGGCCGAGCGATGGGCCAACTACGGCTTCTTCTACGATGCGCGTGGGGGCGGGCAGCTTGCCGGCCTTCAGCGTCTGGGCTAGGTCCTGGGCTTCTTCGATGGTGAAGCTACCCGAAATCTGGGTGTTGCCGCCCGAGATTTCGCTCTGCACCACGGGGTCGGAGTACACCACGTCGTCGAGCACCACGGCCACCTGCTTGCCGATGTTGGCGGCCGTCATGCGCTGCCACTTCTTGGAGCCGCTGGGGTTCATGCTCATGCTCACTTCGGGGCGGCCGGTCTGGTCGTAGTCCATGCGGGCATCGCTCACTACCTCACCGGTGAGGGGCGCGGGGGTGGCGCCGGTGCGGTCTTTCTTCACGGCCACCAGCTGAATGATGGACTGGTTACCTAGGTCCTTAGGCTTGGCGTCGTAGAGCAGCGCCAGGTTGGGGGGCAGGGTAGCGCGGGCCTCGTCCGAGCGCAGCAGCTGGTTGAGGCGGGCCGTATCGCGCAGGTTCACGCCGAGCGCGCCACCGGGCAGCTGGGTCAGTAGGCGGGTGAGGGCACCACCCTGCGGAGCCTTGGCCGAGTCGGTTTTGGAGCCCACGGCGGGCTTCTTGGCTAGCTGAGCGGCCAGCGAAGAAGAGTCGCCCGCGGCGGCAGTGGCCGCGGTAGCCGGCGTAGTGGTAGCAGTAGTTGCAGCTGCTTTCTCCTTATCAGTAAGGATTTTATCGAGCTGGCCTACGTACGGAAAGAATTCCTGCGGGCTCCATACTTCGTAGAACTCCAGCTTGGCCTGGCCTTGCAGCAGCTTGCGCACGCGGTCGGGGTTGTCCACGCCGGGCAGCTCTACCTGAATGCGGCCGGTGCCCTTCACGCGCTGGATGTTGGGCTGGTTCACGCCGAACTTATCGACGCGCTTGCGCAGAATGTCGAACGAGCGGTCGATGGCTTCTTCCTCTTCCTTGTTGATGGCGGCCAGTACCTTGGCATCGGAAGTCGAGCGGTCGATTTTGCGGTCCTTGTTTACCGAGTTGGCAAATAGCGGCGCCAACTGCTTGCCGGGCGCTACTTCTTGGTAAGCCTGGTAAAACAGGCTGGTGAAGGGCGTGCCCGAGTTAGTTTTCTGGCGCTCCTGCGCCA
Organism: Hymenobacter bucti; assembly: GCF_042681145.1. Classification (NCBI taxonomy): domain Bacteria; kingdom Pseudomonadati; phylum Bacteroidota; class Cytophagia; order Cytophagales; family Hymenobacteraceae; genus Hymenobacter; species Hymenobacter bucti. Next base: position 442,064 of record NZ_JBHUFD010000005.1, on the reverse strand, counting down.
GGGCCAGGGCTTTGTTGAAGCCAGGCTCCTTCGAGTTGGCCGCCATGGCGCGCACAATCTCTACGGGCGAAACCTCCAGGGTCACGTGCATGCCGCCTTTCAAGTCGAGGCCCAGGCCCAGCTCGTTTTGGCGCACGTCGCGGTAGGTGTAATCGGCGCCCAGAAAGCTGAATACCGGGGCGCGCCACACCGAGTCGAGGTAGTGCTGGCGCTTGATTTCGTTGAGCTGGCCGCCTTGCGTGGCGTAGGCCACCGCTTTCTGCTGCACCCCGCGCGAGACGTAGGTGAAAAACAGGAAGTACGCGCAGAGCACCGAAACTACAACGGTGAGCGCGATAATTATTCCTTTATTACGCATTGCGTAGAAGTATGAGTTATGAAGTAAAAATTATGAGTTGACTGGAGGCGAGCGAGTTATAAGCCAGGAGTAGGAGCTGGGCTATGAGTAAAGTACACCTAGCCGCCAACTCAAAACTTCTACTTTATAACTCATAACTCTCTTCTAGGGTGCCTGCGGTGACAACGCCGCGCTCAGTAGCCGCTGGCGGCATAGCAAAGCCACGAAAGCCCCCGCCTCCGCAAGTGGCGCGGCGGCTACCGCCCGGCGTACCAGGCGCGGCAGCCAAGTTGTGGGTAGCGTGCCCGGCAGCCACCCTAGGGCCAGGGCGGGCGCCATGTAAGCGCCCAGCGGCGAGGCCGCTTCAAGCACCACTTTCTGCCGGATAACCGTAGCGCGGGGCGCGGCACTCAGCCGCGACTGCGCGGGGGTGTTCACGGGGCGCAACAGGCTCACCGTCCGGCCATTCAGGCCCAGCAGCAGCAGTAGCGGCAGTGCCACCAGGGCTACTCGCAGAATGTGCTTGAAGGGATAAATTGAATTGTACATAGCCAGGACGGGGCTACAAATATACTTATTTCAAGTGGCACTTGCCAAGCAGCGGGGCGCCTAGCTATCGCGCAGCCCTTCAAACGCGTACTGCGCGCCGCTCCAAAACTCATCGAGTGCCACCAGGCGCGGCTTAAAAAACGAAATCAGCGCGGGCCAGTCGTCCCGATTGAAGAGGTTAATGGGCTGCATCTCGGTGTAGATGCGGCTCAGGGGCAGGTCGTTGGCGTCGGTGGCGTGCAGCTCCCAGCGCCAGGGCTCGCCGAGGGTCTCGTGCAGCAGGGTTTTCAATTCCTGAAATTGCTCGAAGAAGAGCTCGCGCACGCCGGCATCGGAGTGCGTAAGCTCGATGCCGATGCTGGCGCGGCGGTTGTCGGCCTGCATCCGAAAATACACGTGCTTGAGGCCGGTTTTGTAGTTAATCCAGTTGGTGGGCCAGCCATCGGCCGAGGGCACCGGGGCCATGTACTGCCCAAAGGTGGTCCAGAAGGCCTGGCGGAGCTGGGCGGTTTCAGCTTTGCTGTACATATAATAGTAGCGCGAACTTTGTAATGCGCGTTTTTACTGATTCGAACGGCGTAAAAACGCGCACTGCAAAGTTCGCGCTACGGCGCGCTACAGCCCATTACGCCGCCCGCCGCAGGGGGCGCAAGTCGAAGCGGAAGCCCGGCAGCACCGGCTTGCCGCTCAGCTCCTGGTATAGTCATCAACTGCTAAAGTTACCGGTTAGGGTACGGCTGCCCGCCGCCGCTGCCTAGGCCTGCTCGGCCACCTTATGCTTCAAAAAGCCCGTGAGTACGGCCAGCCCATTCTCGAAATGCCGGTTGTTAGGAATGATGATATCGGCATCATCCTTAAAGGGTTGGATGTACTTCTCGTAGGTCGGGGCCACGTGGTGGGTGTAGCGGTACAGCACGTCGTCGAGGCCGTAGCCGCGCTCGTCGCGGTCGCGCACGATGCGGCGGTGCAGCTTCACGTGTTCCTGGGCATCGATGTACACCTTGAGGTCGAGCAGCTTCGCGATTTCCTCGAAATAGAACACAAAAATGCCTTCGACTACCACAATGGGCGCGGGCCGGAACACCAGCTCCGCGGGCACCACGTTGGAGTTGTTGAAGGTGTATTCCTGGCGGCGTACCTCCTGGCCGTTGCGCAGCTGGCGCACGTCGGCGGCGTAGGCGGCCGAGTCGATGCTGCCAGGCAGGTCGAAATTTTCGATGCCCTGGGCATCGCGCAGCTGCTGCTCGCGCGGGTGGTAGTAGTTGTCTTGCGAAATCAGGCAGATGTCGCGCTCGGGAAACGCGGCCAGCAGGCGCCGTAGAAACGTAGTTTTGCCGGAGGCGCTGCCGCCCGTGATGCCGACGAGGAAGGGATGTTGCATAACGGGAGCCAAAGGTACGGGCGCCGAGTAATGCCGAGTTCATATAGCGCAACCAGTTGGCCCCAAGCGGTAGCTAAGCTGCTAATCTCTATACTTGCATAGTAAGTAATCCCCTCTCCATGAAAAACCTACTCTTTACGGCTTTAGCAGTGCTGCCGCTGCTGGCGCAGGCGCAGGCCCCGGCCGGAAAATTTGTGCTGCAAGGAAAAGTGGCCAGCCCCACGGTGACCAAGGCGTATTTGCGCTACACCCTTGATGAGCGCCGGGTGGTCGACTCGGCCGTGGTGAAGCGCGGTGCCTTTCAGTTTCAGGGCTCGCTGGCCACGCCAGTGGCCGCCTACCTCACGCTGAGCCACGGCGGGGCGCCGCTGGACAAGTCGCGCGACATGGCGCCCCTGTACCTGGAGCCGGGCACGCTCAAGCTCACGACACCCGACTCGGCCAGCAAAGCCACCATTAAAGGGTCGGCCCTCAATACCTCGGCTGCGCAGCTGCAAGCGCAGCTCAAGCCGCTGGATAAAGAATACAAGGCCTTGATGCGCGAGTACATGGCCGGCCGCAATGCCAAGCTCGACGTGGCCGCGATGGACAAGATAGAAGCCCGCGCCGATGCCAATGAGGAGGCGCAGCGCGAAATCAAATACGCCTACCTAGGCGCCCACCCCGACGACCCGTACAGCTTGTTCCTGCTGCCGCAGGCCGTGGGTTACGTGCCCGATGCGAAGAACTACGCCGCACGCTTTGCCACGCTCTCGCCCCGGCTGCGGGCTACGCCGCAGGGCCAGCGCATTGCCGATAAAATCAAGCAGTTGGAGCGCGTGGCGGTCGGGGCCACGGCGCCCAATTTCACGCAGAACACGCCCGACGGCAAGCCGCTCACGCTGTCGTCGCTGCGCGGGCAGTATGTGCTCATTGATTTTTGGGCGAGCTGGTGCGGCCCCTGCCGCCAGGAAAACCCCAACGTGGTAAAGGCTTACACGGCCTACAAGGACAAGGGCTTTACCGTGCTCGGCGTGTCGCTCGACCGCGAAACCGGCCGCGAAGCCTGGCTCAAAGCCATCGAGAAAGACGGCTTGGCTTGGCACCAGGTATCGGACCTGAAGTTCTGGCAAAACGACGTGGCCAAGGAGTACGGCGTGCAGTCCATCCCGCAGAATTTCCTGCTCGACCCGAGCGGTAAAATCGTGGCCGTGAACCTGCGCGGCGAGAAGCTGCAAACCACCCTCAGCCAGCTGCTCAACCAGTCGAAGTAGCCCCTAGGTAGTGCAAAACGCAAAAAAGCCCGGCGCATGCGCCGGGCTTTTTTTTAGTAATACGCCTAGGTTACTCGATAGCCGCTGCTTGCAGAAAGCGCACCAGGCCCTCGGTGGCCCGCGCCCGGTGGCTGAGCAGGTTTTTCTCGGCCAGCGTCACCTCGGCGAAGGTGCGGCCATCGCCCTCCGTGGGTACAAAAACCGGGTCGTAGCCGAAGCCGCTTTGCCCCATCGGGAGGGTCGCAATCACCCCATCAACGGCCCCGCTGAACTCGTGCACGCGGCCGTCGGCCTGCACCAGCGCAATGACCGTGCGGAAGCAGGCCCGGCGGTCGGGCTGGGTGGCCAGCTCGCGCAGCAGCTTGGCCACGTTGGCGGCGGCCTCGCGCTCGGGGCCGGCGTAGCGGGCCGAGTACACGCCCGGCGCGCCACCTAGGGCCGCTACTTCGAGGCCCGTGTCGTCGGCAAAGCACGCCACACCGTAGTTATCAAATACGTACTGCGCCTTTTGGCGCGCGTTGCCCTCCAGGGTGGGCTGGGTTTCGGGCAGCTCTTCGTGGCAGCCGATATCGGCCAGGCTCAGCAGCTGCACCGAGGCGGGCAGCAGCAGGCGAATCTCATCGAGCTTGTGGGAGTTGTTGGACGCGAAGCAAAGGCGCATAAAGTAAAAGAGTAGGCGAGGGGCGCAAAAGTAAAAACCGCGCTAGCCTGGCGCGGTCACAAAACAAAAGTGCTACGAAACAAGAGAAAGTCTGGCCGTTTTGGCGAGCTGCCAGTTAGCGAAAGCTGAGCTTAACCAGGCGCCAACAGCGAGCCAAGCCATTTTTTAATTCGCCCCACGCAGTTGAATCACCTTGGCTTAGCGGGGGCTTACGCTGAGGAGCTAAGCCGCTGGCTAAGGAAGTAGATAGCTCAGCATAAGTGGCATGCTTGGTTATAAGGCCAGGCTTAGATGCATCGGTATGAAAGCGGGCGGAGGCTCTGATTTCCTTCTTAAGTACTGCCGGATGCCTAGGAACCGGGTGGTCAGCCGTAGGGATATGTCCGGCTAGGTGCCGGGCCGGGCCACTAAGGGTAGTCGTGCTCCAGAGCAGCGAGGTGGTCAGCAGGACCCCGGCGCTACCTAGGGCGAGCGGCCCCTTGCGCCGGGGCCCAAACCGCCAGCCCGCCAGCCTACGAAGTACATAGTAATAGTGCACAGGGAGGACCAACCGCTGGAACGGCCGATAATCAAATATAAGTCGGCCCGCGGGGCCGCTGGCCGCCCGCGGGGCACTGGTAGCCAGTTGCTACGCGGGCACCTGGGCCAAAGACGGCCAAAGCGGCGGGAAGCGTTGGCTATTCGATGGTTAATGCGTACTTTTGCAGTCCCTTCCGCAAAACCGGCAGGGTTTAACAGGTAAATAGGCCTTCCCGATATGAAAAAGGACACGCACCCCGAGTACCGCCAGGTAGTTTTCCAAGACACCTCGTCGGACTTCAAGTTTATCACCCGCTCCACGATGAACTCGGCCGAGACGATTCAGTGGGAAGACGGCAACACCTACCCGGTGATTAAAATCGAAGTGAGCAGTGCTTCGCACCCCTTCTACACCGGCAAGAACATGTTCATTGACACCGCCGGCCGCGTGGAGAAATTCCGCAGCCGCTACGCGAACAAGTCGCAGAGCAGCGCCAACAAAGAATAGCTTATTCTCGGGCTGTTAGCTGCTGGCTAGTAGCTGTTAGTTTTTGCCAAGGGCTCCTTTCGGTTTAGCTGAAAGGAGCCCTTGGTATTTGACCCCGCTGGCCGAGTTGTACTTTCGCGCCTCCGAAAGAGCCACTAGCTAGCAACCAAAAGCTAATAGCTTAAAAATATGCACGTTCTGTTATTCGACGACCCGGCCATTCGGCCGCATCTATTACCCTTTACTTTTACGCGGCCCGTGGCAGCGCTGCGCTGCGGCATCCTCACGCTGGCCGAAAAGTGGCAGCTGCGCCTAGGGGTGCCGGCCGTGGGCTATCTCACCCAGCCCTACTTACAGGCCAAGTTTCCGGCCGGCGAAGTGGCCGGTCCCGCGCTGGTCATCAACGGCGCCGTGTGTCCCGACGATTTGCTGGTGCGGCAGGTGCGGGCCCTAGGTCCCGGCCAGGGCCTGTATTGCGATGAAGTGCTGGTAGCCGCGCACCTGGCCGACGCCAGCCAGATAGCCGAGCTCATCCAGGACGGCCTGCACGAGCACAAGCAAGTAGCCGAGCCCGTGACGGTTATCAGCCGGCCCTGGCATTTGTTCCTGCGCAACGGGGCCGAGATTCGGCGCGATTTTGTGCTCCTCACGCAAGGACGTACCTCGCAGCCGGTCGGCGACGCGCACACCATCGTATACGCCCCCGAGAATATCTTCATCGAGGAAGGCGTGAAGATTCGCGCGGCCATCCTCAACGCCGAAAACGGCCCGATATACCTCGGCAAAAACGCGCAGGTACACGAAGGCGCCATCCTGAAGGGCCCGCTGGCCGTGGGCGAAGGCAGCCACGTGAACGTGGGCGCTAAGCTGCGCGGCGACAACACAATAGGCCCGTTCTGCAAAGTGGGCGGCGAAGTCAGCAACAGCATCCTGATGGGCTTCAGCAACAAGGGCCACGAAGGCTACCTCGGCAACTCGGTCATCGGCGAGTGGTGCAACCTAGGCGCCGACACTAACACCAGCAACCTCAAAAACAACTACGCCCCCGTGAAGGTGTGGAGCCACACCGCCCACCGCTTCGTGGACACCGGCCAAACCTTCTGCGGCCTGATGATGGGCGACCACAGCAAGGCCGGCATCAACACCATGTTCAACACCGGCACGGTGGTGGGCGTGGGGGCTAATATTTTTGGGGCGGGCTTTCCGCGCCAGTTCATTCCATCCTTTAGCTGGGGCGGCGCGTCGGGCTTCGAAACTTTCCGCCTGCCCAAGTTTGGGGAGGTAGCTGAGCGGGTACTTTCGCGCCGCGGCCTAGGCTACGATGCGGTGGAGGAGGCAGTAATGACGGAAGTGTTTAAGCAAACGGAAGTGGACCGGGTGTGGGACAGAAAAGTCTGAACCGCGGATTCGTCGGATTTTTCGGATGGGTCGGATTTTGAAGACGATTGCTTTTTATCCTATTCTATGCTTGAAGATGTATGCTATTAGATAATCGCCACAGTGCGTTGACGCGAAGTATCATTGGCTGCGCAATGGAAGTGCACCGGACGCTAGGGTCCGGTTTTCAAGAGGTTATTTATCAGCGTAGCTTGGCGGTGGAAATGGAAAAGGCCGGGCTTGTTTTCGGGCGCGAAATTGAGATGCCGCTGTTCTATAAAGGAGTAGACGTTGGCTCCCGCCGCGTCGATTTTTTGGTTGGGGAGGCGGTGCTGGTAGAATTAAAAGCATTGCATGAACTTACCCCGACGCATTTCTCACAAATCATTAATTACCTAGAAGCCTATCACCTGGAAGTAGGCTTACTGATAAACTTTGGGGAGCGTAGTCTGCGTTTCAAGCGCTTCATCAAAAGCCAGCGCTCTCAGGAGTAAAACCAGCGTAGCCAAAGCTGCTAATACTCAGGGCCCATAGTTACCCTATAAGTTGTTCAGCCAACCGCCGTACCCGGCAAAAAACAAAAAATAGTCGGCCTCAAAATCCGGGTAATCCGAAAAATCCGACGAATCCGCGGTTCAGACAAGATGCAGTTTCACGATATCCCCAATCAGCTCGCCCTCAAGGAAGTCCTGCGCCAGTCGGTGCAGCGCGGGCACGTGGCGCACGCCCAGCTATTTCGCGGCAGCGAAGGCTCGGCGGCGCTGGCCCTGGCCTTGGCCTACGCGCAGTACCTCAACTGTGAGGACCGCGCCGCCGACGCGGTCGATAGCTGCGGCCACTGCCCGGCCTGCCTGAAAATGGGCAAGCTCGCGCACCCCGACCTGAACTTCATCCTGCCTACCACCACTACCAAGTCAGTACCCAAGGATGCCACGAGTGCCAAGTTCGCGGCCGAATGGCGCACCTTTTTGGGCGAGAACCCTTTTCAGGGCTTCAACGACTGGATGCAGCACATCGGGGCTGAGAACAAGCAGGGCAGCATTTCGAAGGAAGAGGCGGGCTCGTTACTCAAGCTAGTCTCGCTCAAAGCCTTCGAGGCTAAGTTTAAAATCGTCATCATCTGGCTGCCCGAGCTGATGCACCCCGCCGCGGCCAACGCCGTGCTCAAGCTGCTGGAAGAGCCGCCGCCCGCCACCATCTTCCTGCTCGTTAGCCACGAGCCCGAGCGGCTGCTGCCCACCATCCTGAGCCGGGTGCAGCCGGTGGTAGTGCGCCCGTTTTCGGAAGATGATATCGCGGCCTACGTAGCCGCGCACTACCACGTGCCCGAGGTGAAAGCCCGCCAGGTGGCCCAGCTCGCCGAAGGCAACCTAGGGGCCGCCATTGCGAGCCGCGAGAAAAGCGCCGACCACGACTACGCCGACTTTTTCATCAAGTGGATGCGCAAGTGCTACGGCCTGAAAATGACGGACGTGATGGCCCTGGCCGATGAGTTTCAAAAGATGGGCCGCGAAAACCAGAAAGAGCAGCTTAGCTTCTCGCTGGGGCTGCTGCGCCGGGTGCTGCTCTTTGGCCTCGACCCGCAGCTGGTGCCCCACCTAGCCAGCGGCGAGCAGCAGTTTGTGCAAGGCTTCAGCAAGTTTGTGACGCCGCGCAACGCCGACCAGCTCACCGAGGAGCTGAACACGGCCCACTACCACATCGAGCGCAATGCCAACCCGCGCATGGTGTTCGTGGATGCCTCGCTGCGCATGGGCCAGCAGCTGCGCCGGGCATAACGGTACCGTGGACCCTGCGGGTCTGCGCGTGGACAACTTCTTTTACACGCCTAGGTCGAGGCTAGCGGGTTAAGCTACCCACGTGCGGACTCGCAGAGTCCACGGTACTTTTGCACCATGCGCCTCCCCCTTTGCCTTCTGCTAGCCGCCAGCCTGACCCTAGGCACTGTGCGGGCGCAGGTAGTTGGCCCGCCCGACCCTAGGTTGCCCACCGATACGGGTATTCACCAAGGCCGCTTTATTGGCGTGGTGGCGGGCACCGCGATAGTTTATGCCCTGACTACCATATTCTTAGGTAAGACGTGGTATACTAAGCGCGTGCCGTTTCACAGCTTCAACGACAATGGCGAGTGGCTGCAAATGGACAAGGTGGGCCACGCCACTACGTCCTACGCCATCAGCCGCGGTGAGTACGAGCTGTTTCGCTGGAGCGGGGTCAACGAGCGGGCCTCGGTGCTCACGGGCGGGCTTATCGCACTGCTCTATCAGACTACTATTGAGGTGTTTGACGGGCGCTCCGAAGGTTGGGGCTTTTCGAAGGGCGACATGGCGGCCAACCTTACCGGCGTGGCGCTCTTCATGGGCCAGCAGTATGGCTTTGGCGAGCAAAAAGCCAGCCTGCGCTACGGCTGGCGCCAGAGCATCTACCCCGCCTACCGGCCCAACCTGCTGGGCCACAGCGCCGGCAACCAGATGCTGAAAGACTACAACGGCCAGCAGTATTGGCTGTCGTTCAATGTGGCTTCGGTGCTGCCGGTGGGGCCGTCGTTTCCGCGCTGGCTCAACCTGGACCTCGGCTACAGCGCCAGCGGCATGACCGGCGGCCACGCCAACCCGCCTTATTTCGACGCGACCGGCAAAGAGGTGAAATTCAAGCGCTACCGGCAGTTTTACCTCGCGCCCGATATCACGCTGGCGCAGCTGCCGGGCATTCGCAGCAGCGGCGCCCAGCCACTGGTAAGCGCCGGCCAATTCTTCAAAATCCCCGCGCCGTCGCTGGAATATAATCCGGTGCACGGGCTGCGCGTTCACTCCTTGTTATTGCCTAAAGACTGAGCGCAGGGTTGGCAGAGTTCCGCAGAGTTTTGCAAAGCTTTAGGCGAGAAAACCTTGTTAAACTCTGCTAACTCTGCAAAACTTTGCGTTAAAGAATAATGTCCGAAACTCCCATCCGCCTCGCCACCCGCGCTTCCCGCCTCGCCCTCTGGCAAACCGAGCACGTGGCCAGCCTGCTCAACCAAGCCGGCCTGGCCACCGAAATCGTGCCCATGCAAACCACCGGCGACCAGGTACTCGACCGTTCGCTCGCTAAAATCGGGGCCAAGGGCGTCTTCACCGAAGAGCTGGAAGAAAGCCTGCGCCGCGGCGATACGCACCTGGCCATCCACTCGGCCAAGGATGTGCAAAGCACCATTCCCCCCGACCTGGAGTTGCTGGCTTTTCTGGAGCGCGAGCAAGTCAACGACGTGGTGGTCAGCTTTCAAGAAAAATTTGATATTACGAAGCCCGGCATCGTCCTAGGTACCAGCAGCACGCGACGGCGGGCGCTGCTGCGCCGCTTCTACCCGCTGGCCAGCACCGCCGAAGCCCGCGGCAACCTCCAAACCCGCCTCCGCAAGCTTGAAGAAGGTCAGTATGACGCCCTCGTGCTCGCCTACGCTGGGGTGCACCGCATGGGCTACGACGACCTCATCCGGCACGTGCTGCCCACCGACCAGTTTGTGCCGCCCGTGGGCCAGGGCAGCATCGCGGTCGAAAGCTCCCGCTTCCTGGATAATAGCTTGAAAGAAAGAGTAAGACAAGCGCTCGACCATACCGCTACGCACCGCTGCTTGCTGGCCGAGCGCGCCTTTTTGCGCACCATGGAGGGCGGCTGTAGCATTCCTTCCTTCGCCTTGGCTACGCTTAGTGAGGCGGGCGACATCACCCTGCACGGCGGCCTCATCAGCCTGAGCGGAGAAGAATACATCGACTTTATCCAGACCGCGCCCAGCGCGCAGGCCGAGGGCCTCGGCATGGCCGTGGCCGAGCGGGTGCTGGGGCACGGCGGCACGGCCATCCTGGCCAGCATCCGCGAGCAGCGGGGCGATTTGTAAACCCCTGGGTTAGCTTTATGAAAGGTTAAGCTCATCCGGTTCAACTATGAATGTCTACTCGTTCCGTTTCGTACTCGCGGTCTGTTGGCTGCTCAGCCTGCCTACCTGGGCCGCCAAGCCTGCGGCTAAAAGCAAGCGAGACGAGGTAGTGACCATTACGACCAGCCTAGGGGCTATCCGGCTGATTTTATTCAGCGATACGCCTCTGCACCGGGCCAATTTTCTGCGCAAAGCCAAAGCTGGTTTTTACAACGGCACCACGTTTCACCGGGTCATTCCGCAGTTTATGGTGCAGGGCGGCGACCCCAACTCGAAAGACAACGACCCCAACAACGACGGCCAGGGCCCGGCCAACGAGCCCACCATTCCGGCCGAGCTGGCGGCGGGCCACAAGCACGATTACGGCGCCGTGGCCGCCGCCCGCCAGGGCGACTTCGTGAACCCGCAGCGTGCCAGCAGCAGCAGCCAGTTCTATTTGGTTGAAAACCACCAGGGTACTCATTTTCTGGATGGCCAGTACACGGTGTTCGGCCAGGTTATTCAGGGGCAAGAGATTATCGATAAAATTGCGGCCCTGCCCAAAGATGGCCGCGACCGCCCCCTCACCGACCTGAGAATGACGCTGAAAATAGAGCGACTCCGGAAAAAGAAAATCACGCAGCTGTACGGCTACGCCTACTAGCGCCCCAAAACCAGCCGTTCCGATATGAAAATCCTCCTAACCGGCTCCAACGGCTTGCTGGGCCAAAAGCTGGTGGCCCTGCTGCGCCAGCAGCCCGAAGTGGCCCTAGTAGCCACGGCGCGCGGTACTAACCGGCTGGCCGACCTCTACCCGGACCTACGCTTTGTGCCCCTTGACGTGACTGATGCTGCGCAAGTGCGCCAGGTACTGGCCGCGGAGCAGCCCACGCACCTCATCCACACGGCCGCCATGACCCAAGTGGACGAGTGCGAGCTCAACCAAGCCGCCTGCTGGACCCAGAACGTGACGGCCGTGGAGTACCTGGCGGGTACTTGCGCCGACCTAGGCATTCACCTTACCCACCTGAGTACCGATTTTATTTTCAATGGTCAGGCCGGGCCACTGGCCGAGGACGCCGTACCTGACCCCATCAGCCACTACGGCGCGAGCAAGCTGGCGGCCGAGCGCCTAGTGCAAGCCACGCCCGGCCTGCGCTGGGCCATTGCGCGCACGGTGCTGGTCTACGGCACCGTGCACGGCGGCGGGCGCAGTAATATTGTGCTTTGGGTGCGCGATTCGCTGCGCAAAGGTCAGCAAATCAAAGTAGTATCTGACCAGTGGCGCACCCCTACCCTGGCCGAAGACCTCGCTCTAGGTTGCTGGCTAATAGCCCAGCACAGTGCCCAGGGCATCTATCACCTCAGCGGGCGCGAACTGCTGACGCCCTACCAGATGGCGCAGCAAGTGGCGGCGTTTTTTGAGCTGGACGCCACCCTGCTGGAGCAAGTCGATGCGTCGACGTTTACGCAGCCGGCCAAGCGCCCGCCCCGCACGGGATTTCTCATCGAAAAGGCCCAACGCGAGCTGGGGTATCAGCCTCGCTCTTTTGTGGAGGGCATTGCGCTGCTGGCCCAGCAAAGTAGCTAACCCTACCTAGGTACGAAAAAAACCCGTTAGCAGCGCTAACGGGTTTTTCAGCTATAAACCTTCCGCTTTTTAATAAAAGGACACGCTATACTGGACGTAAGAATACACCACTGTAATGGGCACCGCGCTATACTAGCTAGAACGGCGCCTTGATAATCTAGATTTGTGAGGGCCAAAAGCCGACGAGCAGGCCGCCTACCAGCAGCGCCGTGCGCTGGCGCAGGGCCGCCTCGCCAAGTTCGCGGGGTACCAATCGGCCGTCGGGCGTCATGAAATCGCGCTCAGCCGATAGGTAAGAAAAATCTTCTACTAGTCCGCCGGCCGGCGATAATGCTTGGTTGAAACAGAAAGAGGTGCTCATGGCAGTGGCAGAAATAAGGTAGTAGCTGTAGGTAGCCCGTAGGTAGGGACTCAAATTCTACTACAATTTTAAAGCGTTGTGCACGCTGCTTAAAGGACAAACTAGCTTTTTCTACGACATCGAAGATGCCTGATTTATGGGGGTGAAAATTATAAAAAAGACCAAAATATTGTTAGCCGTTGCATTAGTCAGCTTAAATAAAGATAAGTATATGAGCCATTTGGTAGCACGCTGTAAAGGCTTTGTCACTAATTGAGGGTAGGTAGCTTTGCGTAAAAAAGTATCGAAACACGACATCTGATAGCTCGGCTAGCAGGTCTTTTGTCCTTGCCAGGGCATACAAAAAGACGGCTTAATCGCGTTTGGCTACTTGCCGCGCCAGCTGCTGCAAGGCAACTAGCGTCAGCATCAGCGCGCCGCCGGCGCTGGCGAGTATCCACCACGCACCCGGTTCCTGCTGCAGGGCGCCGAGCAAATTGCCCCAGCTAGGCACATCGGGCGGGCGGCCAACGCCCAGAAAAGCCAGCGTGCTTTCTAAGCCGATAAGCCCCGCCAAGCTAAGGGGCGCGGTAGCTAGCAGCGGCCGGCAGGCGTGGGGCAGAGCGTGCCGGTACCACACCCGCGCCGGTGGAATGCCCGCCGCCCGCGCCGCATCCACGAATGGTAATTCGCGCACGCGCAGCATCTGGGCCCGCACTTGGCGGGCGGGCTCAGGCCAGGCCACCAGCACCAGCAGCGCCACTACCTGCGGTGCCGCCAGCGCCGGGCCGGCCGCAAAAAAGAGAACCAACACCAGCCGGGGCACGGCGCCCAGCAGCGTGAGGGTACTCTGAAAGAGACTATCGAGCGGCACGGCCCACCCGCGCGGCCGGGCGCCCGGCGAGCGCCGGCCCACCCACCAGGCTAACCCCGCCAGCCCTACAAGGCTCGCCGACACGGCCCATCGGCCAGGTAGGGCCAGCCCCCACCACGCGGCCGCCGCGCCCCCGAGCCAGCCTGCCCATGGGAGGCGCAAGCCGGTATTACCCCAAAAACCTGCTGCCCCCCCGGCCAGCGCCCCCACCAGCGTGGCCAGGGCAGCGGCGGGCAAGCTTATGCTGATGATTTGCTGAGCACCGTACACGAGCTCCGTCAATACATCGCGGCCCTGGGGGTCGGTGCCCAGCCAGTGCGCGGGGCTGGCCGCCCACGCGGGGGCTTCGGCCACGTGGGCCAGGTCGGGCACCGCCGGTGGAAATGGGAGCGGTAACCACGGCGCCAGCAGGCCGCTACTCAGTATCAGCAGCAGCCAGCCCACCCCGAGCCAGCGACCAGTAGTGGCAGTACGGCGGGCAGGCTGGCTCATGACACTAGGCGAATGCGGGGGTCGGCCCATGCGTAGAGTGCGTCGGCTATTGCCAGGGCCAGCAGCCGGGCTAATGCGGTGAGAAGCACGCCGGCCACTACTACGGGGTAGTCGTGCATGGTCACGGCCTCGGTCAGCAGGCGGCCCATACCAGGGAGGGTAAAAATAGTTTCGACTACTACCGCCCCCGCCACCAGGGTTGGTAGCAAGCTCGCAAAAGCAGTGAACAGCGGTAAAAGCGAGTTAGGTAAGGCGTGCCGAATGAGTAGCTGCCTGTTGGTCAGGCCTTTCGCGCGAGCGGTGGTAGCGTAGTCAGCCCCTAGCTCGTAGCTGAGGGCATTCGCCAGCAAAAGCGCCAGCTCGGGCAAAACGGCCAGCACCAGCGCCAGCACCGGCAATACCAGGCGTAGCGCTTGTTGCGGCCACGGCTCATCGGCAGTGCTGGCATTGCCGTAGGCCGGTAAGATGTTGAGCGCGTCGGGGTTGGCGAAAGCAAAAAGCAGCCCTAGGGCTAAGGCGAACAATGGCAAGCCCTGCAGCCCCGTCAGCAGCAGATGCAGGCCCGCCCGCCAGCCGCTAGGTGAGGTAGGCTGCGGCCCACCCGCCAGCGCCAAGCCCAAAAGTAGAGACCCCACAATCGCCCCCAGGGTAGCCAGCGCCGTTAGGGGTAGCGTGCAAGCCAGCGCGGCCCGCAAGCGCGGCCCAATGGGCTGGCCATCACGAAAGGAAAGACCTAGCTGACCGCTTAGTAGCCCCGCGAGCCAGTGGTGATACTGATTGTGCAGGCCGTGCCACTGCCAGTTCACCGCCCCGTCTTGCCGGGTGCGCGTGACGTAAAAGAGGGGCTCCGCTAACCCTAAGCGCTGCTCGATGGCTTGGCGAGCCCGGCCTGGCGCGGCCATTGCATCAGTAGCCTGCGCGATGCTGTGCAAGCTATCGGGCTCGTCCAGCAACAGGTCGATGGCCCGCGTCGCATCCAGCCGGCTAAACAAGAACACCAGCGAAGCAATGGCCCAGGCTGCCAAGCCCGCGCGGCCTACCTGGCCCAGCAGCCAGCGCCCTAGGGGTGTCATTGCTGCGCCAGCCCTAACAAGGCGTTGCTCGCCCAAGTGATGGTAGGAGCGCTGTAGCCAGGTTTGATGGCCGACGGATACAAGTTCTGAATGCGCCGGTCGGTTGCCAGGCGATAAGATAAAAAGAACAGCGGCACCATCGGGGCCTGGTTTTGTAGCATTACCTGAAAGCGGTGGAGCAGCTGGCGTTTCTGCTCGGGTGTCTTGGCCGTAGCCACGGCCTCAATGAGGCGGTCGGAAGCCGGCGTGCCAAACTTGGTGAAGTTGCCTTCGTTAACCGTGCGCGAGTGCAGCATAGACGTGTAGTCAAAGGCAAAAGGATTGCCTTTCTGCGTGCGTATATACATGTCAAAGTCACCCTCATGGAGGGCAGTTGTCATCGTCGAGCCTTCGGTGGGCCGCAGCACTACGGGGATGTTAAGCAAAGCCGCCGCGGCCTTAAACTGGAGGGCAATCAGTTTGAAAGTGGGGTCTTCACTTCGGTAGCGTAGCAGCAGGGCTAGCCGCTGGGGCTGGCTACCGGCTGGGCGCGCCCAGCCGGTGGCTTGGCGGCGCCAGCCTGCTCGTTGCAGGAGGGCTTGGGCCCGGGGCAAGTCATACGCGGGCAGCGGCAGGCTGCTGTCGTAGTAGCGGCGGTCGTGCGGGTGCACTAGGCCCACCGTGCGCTCGCCCTGGCCCAATTGGGTAGCCTGTAGTAGGCGGACGGGGTCAAATAATTTGCTCAGCGCCTGGCGCGTCAGCGAATCGTGCAGCATGGGACGGCGCGTATTAAAGCCCGCCGTCACTACCTCATAGGAGAGGGTAGAATAAAACGCGAAGTTTTTCTGCGCGTCCGCAGACTCTTGAAGGCGCTTGAACGTGCGCGCGCTCACCTGGGGCAGCACGTCTATCTCATGGCGCCGCAGCGCCATGGCCGCCGCCGCATCATCCGGAATAATACTAAAGCGAAGCTTAAGCGGCTTGGCCTGCAGCACTAACGGTGCCGGCCGCAAGCTGTCGGCCCACCAGTGCGCCTTGCGTTTAAAAGTCAGCGACTGTTTAGTCTTCCACTCTTCCAGCTGGTAGGGGCCGCAGCCGGGCAGGCGCTCGGGGTGTTGCCCTAGGTCAGCCTCCTGGTAGCGTTTTGCCAAGGCTGCTAATGCTGGAGTAGACGTAGCGTCGGTAGCATTGGCTATGCTTACTAATGAAAGCTGGCGCAAGCTATGCGTTGGGTCCAGCGCGTCTTCCGATAGTATCGGAAAGTCTCCTGACTCGTAGCTAAACTCAGGAGCTTGCCCACGGCACACAAAGGTGAAGCGGCGAGGATTAGCCGAATCGAGCTTGATATCCCGAATAAACTGAAGCGATGTCCGTACTTTCTCGTTGGGCAAACCCGGGCAAAAAATGAGCTTCAACGTGAAAGCAACATCGGTAGCTAGTATCGGTTGGCCACTATCCCAAGCCGCGGCGCGGCGCAACTGGTACCCCAGGTGCATAAGCGAATCACCCAGGAGCCGCGTCTGCGGAAGCGAGCTGGCCAAAGCCGGGGAATAGGCTCCTGTGGAAGAGTCAATTTGTAGTAGACTGCACTGAAGCAGAGTGGCTGCATCAACTGCATATTGGTTGGGCAGTACTAGCGGGGACAAACTCTCTGGGTCGCGATTCCAGCGAATATGTACAATAGTATTTGCTTGCTGCTCAGGCTGTGGAGAGCATCCGCTTACGCTGATGGCTAACAAACATCCAAACCAAAAATATTTCATTCAACTGCGAGGTGAGATAGCAACACCAGCAAGTTAGGCAACTATCAAGCAGTTGCTAGCTTAGTCGTTTTCCCAGCCGGCAGCACCGATTTTGTTGGTAGTCGGAGCATAGTCGTTTTCCCAGCCGGCAGCACCGATTTTGTTGGTAGTCGGAGCATAGTCGTTTTCCCAGCCGGCAGCACCGATTTTGTTAGCAGATGCGTCACCCGTCAAAGTGGTGAACTGAAGCAGGGCGATGATGAAGAGGTCAAGCATGGTAAAGGCGCTGAGAGGGTTTTGGATTTGCTTTGATGATTAACTGGGACAAAGTTCCGCTACCCATAAGCCTTATTAAAGGACAGTCTTATTGAAAATAAGACAATGTTTTTAATAAGATTTTTTATAATTCATTATAGGAAGTGCCACAAATGTATGTGCTACACAGCTATAAAAGCGCTACCATAAGATTGATTTTTTGCAAGAAAAAGCGAAAATTGTGACATCGCTTGGTCAAAGAAAAAAGACCATGCCATGTTACAAAATTCCTGTTTACGCCCAAGCAGGGCAAGGACATTTTACTTCTTTTTTTACGTGCTACTTTTAAGGCTGTCAAGCACGCAACAAGGCGTTCTTAGCCTACTAATACGCTTTTCCGATGAAGGAAATCGCAAATCTGGCCCGAATTGTGACATTGCGCCGCCTCAAAAATGAGCCTTTGCTCGATTTGAATGACCGGCAGCCAGGCAAAGAAGTACAACTGGCCACGTTGTTAGCGGCAGATGTAAATGTAACGGCCCTAGGGGTCGTGAAGCAACTGTATGGCAAGCACACGAGCGCGAACCAAACCGCTTTTTTGCGACTACGCGTCAGGGTACAAGATAAACTGCTCAACCATCTTTTCTTTCTTGACCATTCCGATACGCGCCTATTCGTAGCGCGCCGCTACGAGCTAGAATGCCTGGACCTGCTGCATAAAGTAACGATTCTGTACCTAGAAGGCGAATACGTGCTCAGCGAGCGACTGCTGAGGCGCTGCTTGCGGGCAGCCGAAAAAGGAGAATTTACCAACTACGCCGAGCAGGCCTGCCACCGCCTGTGCACGCTGTACGCTGGGCAGCGGCAGCAGCACAAGTACTCAGAAGCCACTAAGAAGCTTCATAAGCTGCGTCAGATTTTGGCTTATGAGCACGAGTCGGAGGAACTGGCCATGCAAGTCAGCTTGACAATGCGGCGGACGGTGGCCGTGCGGCAGGTGCTGCTGCCCAAAATGGCAGCTCATTTGGAAAGAGCGCAGCAATTGCACCAAAAAGCTAAAACTTTCACCACTTTTTTGGCGCTCTACCGGCTACAATTAATTCAAGCGGGCCTGGTTGGTGACTACAAGGAAATCATCCGCTCTACTACGGCTGCTACGCAGCTGCTGCGCAAAGGCAAACTGAATGAGCGCCGCTTCGACCAGCGCTTCAACCAGTTTATGAGCGTTTATGCGCACTTGCGTGGGCGCCAGTACGCGGCGGGGCTAAAGCTGGCCGAGGAATATGCTGCTAATCTGCATCCTACCTCAAACAACTGGTTCTACTACTACGAACACTATATTCTGCTTGCCCTGCACGCCGGTGAATATGACAAAGCGTTGCTCTTGTTTCACACGGTGCAAAAAAATCCGTCCCTCTCGAAGCAGCGGCCGGCTGCGCAGGAGCGGTGGGGCTTGCTACAAGCCTACGTAGAGTTCGTGCAGCCAGCCGATAGAATACCCCTGCGCCGCCGTAACCAACTGGCCATATTTGCCGCGCTAACGGTGCCCGAGTACACGCGCGACAAGCAGGGCTACAACGTGGCTATTCTGGTTTTTCAGTTGCTGCACTACCTGCGGCAGCGGTCGCTAGAACCAGTGCTGTCGCGTCTCGAGCGCCTCCGCAAGTACCAGCAGCGCCACTTGCGCGATGTCGCCACATTGCGCAGCCGGCTGCTGCTACGCTTGCTGCTGCTACTGCCAGAAGGCGAGTTTAATGCAACGGCGCTGGCTAAACGGGGCCAGAATCTGTTGGCGCAACTCAGTCAGGCCCCCATGGTGGGCGAAGCAGATGCCGAAATCGAAATAATTCCGTATGAGCAGGTCTGGACGCTTGTGCTGGATATTTTGCGTAATGGCGCGCCCGAGTAGCCCTAGGGTACTACTACTACCTCCTGGGTGGCGCAGTGGCTGGCGGCGCAATCGCCTGGCCCGTAGCCGCGCAGGCTCAGGCGCACCGCGTAGCGGCCGGCCCGGCGAAACGTGTGCTCGATGCGGTGCCCTTGCTGAGTGGTGCCATCGCGAAAATCCCAGATATAGGCAATATTCTGGCACGTTGGAAGGCCCGAGTCTAGGGCATCGAAGGCCACGGCCTGGCCCACGTGAACTGTAGTAGTAGGAAAGCTGAAGTTGATAACGGGCTGCGTAACCAGGTCTACCTCAAAGGTTTTCTCGGCTTGGCGGATTTCTCCGGTGGCGGGTACCAGCACATCCAGCACCACCTGGTAGCGGGCCCGGCGCTTATAGCAGTGGCTGATGGTGAGGCCCGTGAGCGTGGTGCTGTCGCCCATGCGCCAGCGGTACACCAGGTCGCCGGCGGCGGCATCGACCGAGCGGTGCGCGTCAAAATCGACGCACAGTTGTGGCAGCAGCGGGGGGCCACAGTCGGCCGCCGCCGACTGGGCCTGGGCAGTATGCCACGCGCCCCCCACCAAAGCCAGCGCCCCTACCAAAATACGAAACCACTGCATACCTAAATTAAAAAGAGTTGGCCCGCCAGGCAGCCCCCTAGGCCGACGGATAATGAAATAAAACCATAGAAACAAGCACCGCTACAGCCGATTGAGCCGCTGCAGCACGTTGCGCAGATAAGTTTGGCCCACCGGAATGTATTTATCCTTGATTAGCAGTGAGTTGTCTTCCAGGGCCTGAATGCAGTTGATATTGGCAATGAAGGAGCGGTGCACCCGCACGAACTGCGAAGGCGGGAACTTCTCTTCGATGGCGCGCATCGTGCTGTACACTATCAGCTTGCTGTGGCTCGTAACGATGTGCACGTAGTCGCCAAGGGCTTCCACGTACTGCACTTCCCGAAAATCGACCCGCACCAACTTGGTATCCATCTTCACGAAGGTGAAGTCCGGCTCCGTGGCCAGGGCAGGCGCGGGGCCGACGGCATCGACCTCGGCTGCCCGCTCGGCCGTAATGTTCTCGAGCACTTTTTGGGCCGCCTGCAAAAAGCGCGGATAGGATAATGGCTTGAGTAGGTAGTCAGAAACGGCGAACTCAAACGCCTGCACGGCGTAGTGCTCGCTGCTCGTAATGAGCACTACTTGGGGCAATTCTACTTGCAGGCGCAGCAAATCGAGCCCCGACATCAGGGGCATTTCTATGTCCAGAAACAGCACATCCAAGGGCTGCGTTTGGGTGCGCAGGACCTCAGTGGCCTCCATCCCGCTGGCGCACGAGCCAACGGCCTGCAAAAAAGGCGTGTTGGCAATGCAATTCAGCACTATCTGTACCGATAGTGGGTCATCGTCTACTACTAAGCAGCGCAAGGGCGGGAGGGTAGCAGCGGCGTCTGGCAGGGTAGTAGTCATGGGAAAAAAGAGAATGAAGAAGGGCTATTATCCAAGCTTGATAAATTGTATAAAATTAATGCGGCTCGCCGTAAATAAATCAACGTAGCGAAATCTTACAGGTAAGGAAAAGAGCTTTCTGATGTACAAAATGAACGTATGGTAAGCTGCCGCGCGAAGCTGCTTTGTTAAGTGCGGGCTTCCAAGTGGGGGTAGAGCTGCCCCAGCTGCTGCCGGATGGCGAGTAGCAAGGGCTCACAGTGCTGGCAGTCGCGGCGGCGGGCGCTGCGCTCCAGCTCATCTAGCTGGGTATGCAGCACGGGCACCCCAAAGTAAGCTACCTGACCTTTAAGCTTGTGCGCCACTTGGGCCAGCTTGTCGGCATCGTGGGGGAAGGCGGCACTTAGTACCTCTTCCAGCGCCGGTGCTTCGCTCAAGAAGGTGTTGATAATCTGCTTGATGAAGGCCTCATTACCGCAGGCGAGGCCTTCGAGGAGCTGCCAATCGGGGCGCACGGTAGTGGCGGGCGTCGCCGGGAGTTCGCTTGGGGTGGCTGGCAGCGCAGAGGCCGTGGTAGGGATAGTCGGCTGACGACCAGTGAAATAGGATAAGCGAGCGTGAAGTAGGGCGGGGTCGAAGGGCTTGGCTAGGGTATCGTTCATGCCCGCCGCCAGGGCCAGGCCGCGGTCTTCGGGCAGCACCGAAGCCGTGAGGCCGATGATGGGCAGCTGCCGCGCGTCGGGGAAGAACTCGCGCAGGGCCCGGGTGGCGGCGTAGCCGTCCAGCTCGGGCATCTGCACATCCATCAGCACCGCGTCGAAGGGCTCGGCGGCTTGGGTAGCCTGCTCCAAGGCTAGGCGGCCATTGGCGGCAATGACGACGCGTACATTCCAGTTCTCCAGTGTTTTGCGGGCTACTAACTGGTTGAGCTCGTTGTCTTCGGCCACCAGCACCCGCAGGGCCGGTTCGAAGGCGGGCAGTGGCCCCGCGTACACCTCGGGCTGCGCCAGGGTAGGGTCGGCCACGGGAAAAGTCAGCTCAAAAAAGAACTCCGAGCCTAGCCCCTCTTCGCTGCGCACGCCGAGCTGGCCGCCGTGCAGCTGCACCAGGTTGCGGGCAATGCTCAGCCCCAGGCCGGTGCCCCCAAACTCCCGGGTCGTGCTGGCGTTGGCCTGCGAAAAATCCTCGAAAATGGCACTGAGCTTATTGGCGGCAATGCCGATGCCCGTGTCCTGCACCGCGAAGCGCAGCGCCACGTGCAAGGCATCGGGGGCCGGCGGCGCGGCCAAGTCCACGCGGACCGTGACGCTGCCCTGGCGCGTAAATTTCAGCGCATTGCTCACTAGGTTCACCAGCACCTGCTGCAAGCGGGTGGGGTCGCCGAGCACGGCGGCGGGCACGGCCGGCGCTACCTCCACCCGTAGCTGCAAGCCTTTGCTATCGGCGGCGTAGCGGAACAGGGTGCTGAGCCGGCGCACGGCATCGGGCAGGCGGAAGGGAATCTGCTCAAGCGTCAGCTTGCCCGCCTCCATCTTGGAGGAGTCCAGGATGTCGTTTAGGATGACCAGCAAATTCTGCGACGACGAGCCGATGGCCGTGAGGTACTCGGCCTGCTCGCGGGTAGGCTGCGTGTGCTGGAGCAGGTTGGTGAGGCCGATGACGGCGTTCATCGGGGTGCGAATTTCGTGACTCATGTTGGCCAGAAACTGCGCCTTGGCCCGGCGCGAGGCTTCTGCCGCATCGCGGGCCACGAGCAGCTCCCCGTTCATTTGCTCGATGTGGGTATTCTTCTGGCGCAGCTCGCTGGTGCGCTGGCGCACCGTGCGCTCTAGCTGCGCGCGCTGGTGACGCAGCAGGCGCTCGCGGCCCCGCACTACCAGTACAATGCTGCTTACCAAAGCTAGAGCACCTAGGGCTAGCACCCAGCCTCGCTGCCACCAAGGCGCGGCAATGCTGAAACGGGTGCTCGCCACTGGGCTCCAGGTGGCCGCGGCCGACCCCGCGTAGCGAGTCCGCACATCGAGGGTATAGTGGCCCGCGCTCAGCCCCACAAACTGCGCCTCGCCCGCCGGGCTAGGCCGGCTCCATTCTTTGGAGAGGCCATGCAGCCGGTACTGGTAGAGCAGCGGCGCATCGCCGGCCGCCAGGCTCAGGCCCTGAAAAGCGAAGCTGACGCGGTGCTGCTGCGCCGAAAGCTCTCCGATGGCCGCTGGCAAATGGCTTTCGCCGTCTACTTCGGCGCCCGTTAGGGCCAGGCTGGGCGAGGCTGCGGCCCGCACCGCCCAGGTTAGGAGCGCGGAAATATCGAGGCGAAGCAGGCCGGCCTGCGTGGCCACCCAGGCGGTGGGGTGCGCGCCCCCTAGGGCCGCCGCGGCCGGCAAAAAATTGCGCGCCAGCAGGCGGATGGGCCGCGCTACGTGCCGCCGGGTATCGAGCAGCGAAAGCGCCTGCGGGTGCACCAGCAGCAGCTGCTTACCTAGGGGCACCAGGGCCAGCGTGTAGTCGTCGGGCAAGCCGGCCGGCCCCGCCGCCAGGGGCTGGTATTGGCGCGCGCCGGCTGCTAGGTAATACAGCCCCTGGCCCTCGGTGCCCACCCAGATGGTGCCCTGCGCATCTTCGGCCAGCGCGTTGGTAGCCAGGCCGCTCGGGTGCACCCGATAGTGGCGAAAACGCCGGCCAGCCGGCTCCCAGGCCGAGAGCCCGGTGCCGTGCATGCCTACCCAAATGCGGCCGGTGTGGTCGGCCAGCAAGCTGTAAATCTGATTGTGCAGCAAGCCATTGGCCGTAGTGAAATGCACGGCCGGCCGCGCGGCCGTGCCAGTCGCCGGCCGCGGCAGATGGTACACGCCATCGGCCACCGTGCCCACCCACAGCCCCGATGCCGGCGAGTAAGCCAGGGCGGCTACATCGAGCCCCGGCGGCAAGCCCGGCACGCGAGTGGCCGGGGCGCCGGGGGCCGCTGCCACCCACACGCCGCCGCGCCCGCCCTGCCAGGTGCCGCCCCCCAGGGCCGCGGGCCGGGGCAAAAGCGTGCGCGCTGGCGCCGCCAATGTGCTACTGCTGCCGGCGCTAGCCAGCGCGTGCACCAGGTTGTCAACCCAAAAAGAACGAGCGCCCGCCGCCCCCCAGATGGCCGTAGCCGCCCCGGCCGGGGCGGCCCCTAGGGCAACCCCGTTGGCCGCGTAGCGGGCGGGCAGGGGCACCAGGGTAGCAAAACGGTCGCTGTGCTGCCACAGGCCCTGGCCGGCGGTGCCCAACCAGGCATTGCCATCTCGGTCTTCAAGCAGGCAGCTGGGCGCCACATCGGCGGGTAGGGGTAGGGGGTGGTGCCGCAGGTAGGCCCGCAGGCGAGCCGTATCGGGGGCCGGGGGGCCGGGGGCGGGCGCCCGCCAGCCCTTGGGCACGGCGGCCACGGCCCGAAAAGCGGTACCTAGGGCGGGCCGCACCGAGCGCCCGCCCTGGTAGTGGGCCACCCATAGGCGGCCGGTGCCGGGCTCTTCCCACAGGCCGGTTACGAAGTTTTCGGCCAGGCCATCCTGGGTGGTGAGCGTGACGAAGCGGGCGCCATCGTAGCGCACCAGGCCCTCGGCGGTGCCTAGCCACAGGTAGCCCTGCTGGTCTTGGAGCAGGCAATAAATAAAGGGCTGGCTCAGCCCATCGGCCGGCCCAAACTGGCGCACAAAGGCGCGCGGCGCTGGCAGGGGGGCGGCGCGCCCTGCCCCGCCAGCCAGGAGCAGGCAAAGCCCCGCTGCCAACCAACGAAGATGGATGCTAAATACTGTGAATAAAGATAAAGAGCGCACGAAATAAGCGCTGGCTTATTACCAGTTATAGTGTATTTGGCCCGCAAGTTAGCAAGGGGTTTGGGTGCGGACGGGCGGGCCAGCCGCGTGGGCTGGTTTGCCCGCTCAGCCGGGCTTATTCGCGGGGAAAGAGCTCGCCGAGAGCTAGTGGCCCGCGGCTACTACCCGGAAGGTGGTGGGGCCGCTGGTGGGCTGGGGCGTGCTCGCCAGCGAGGCAACCGGCTGCTCGGTGGCCGCCGTGCTGAGGCGGCTGCTGGCAATGCCGTGGCCGATGAGATAAGCCAGAATTACTTCGGCCCGCTGCTGGCGCAGGCTGGCGCTGGCGGCATCGCTCTGGCCGCAGAGCTCCAGGCGCAGGGCGGGCTGCTCGGTGAGGAGTTGCTGAAGGCGAGCCAGCTCGGCGGCGCTTTCGGGGCGCAGCTCGGCCTGGGCCGGGTCGAAGAAAATATTGCGCAGCTCCACGATGGCGCCGGGGGCGGGCCGGCTCAGCGCCACGTCCTGCTGCTGCTCGGCGTAGGGCGCGCCGGCCGGCAGGTCTACGTTGTGCGAATACAGCAGATAGCCGGGCTGGCGCACCGCTATCCCGTAGTTGCGGCCCGATGGCAGGCTGAGCAGGTAGCGCCCCGTGGCGGCATTCGACTGGTAGGTGGCCACTACTTCACCTTTCTGGTTGTCAATAACTTCAATAGTAGCCGCCAAAGGCTTCTTGCTCGCGGCGTCCGTGATGCTGCCTTTCAGAATGGTGACGTGCGCCAGCGCGGCGGCCGTTGCGGCGGGCTTGGCGGCGGGCGAAGCGCTTTTGGCAGCCGCGGCGGAGCCCGTGGGCTTAGCCTTGCTGGCTGCCGCTACCGAGGCCGGCTCGGGACCTAGGAACGTGACGCGGTAGATGTCCTTGCCGCCCAGGCCGCCCGGCTGGTCGGAGGAGTAATAGCCGTGCTGGCCCGAGGCCGAGAGCACAAAGTACACGTCGTCGTCGGGCGTATTAATGGGCCAGCCCAGGTTTTCAGGTTCGCTCCACTGGCCCTGCGCGCTCAGGGTCGACTTGAAGATGTCGTAGCCGCCCATCGAGTCGTGGCCCTTGGACGAGAAATAGAGCGTCTTGCCATCGGGGTGCATGAACACGCCCTCCTCATCGTAGGGCGAGTTGACGACCGGGCCCAGGTTTTCGGCTGGCGTGCGGGCATCCAGCTCCAGGCGGTAAATGTCGCGGCCTCCGCGGTTGCCCTCGGGCCGGTCGCTCACAAAGTAGAGGTACTTGCCATCGGGCGAGTAGCAGGCCGCCGACTCGTGAAACCGGGTGTTGAGGCGGGCGCCCAGGTTGCGGGGCTTGCTCCAGGCGTTGCCCACTAGGTCCGATTCGTAGATATCGCCCTCATTATCCTCCATGTACACCAGCAGGTGCTGGCCATCGGCCGAAAGGCCCACGGTGGCATCGTGGCGAGCCGTGTTCACGGGCGCCCCTAGGTTGCGGGCGGGGCCCCAGGCCGAGCCCGTCCAGTCGCTTTGGTAAATGTCTTCCAGCATGCCGTCGCCTTCAGTATCGAGCTGGCCGCCCGTCGAGCCCGCCCGGCGCGAGGTCAGCAGCAGCACCGACTCATCGGCCGAGATGAGCGGGGCGTAGTCCGACATAGCCGAATTGACGGCGGGGCCGGCGTTTTCCAGCTTCACGCGCACCGGGTGGGCCTGCATTTGCAGGCCGCGGTGGCACTCGCGCACGCAGCGCGCCAGGTCGTCGGTGGTCACGGCCACGTCGTCGCTGGTGGCCTCGGCCGATACCGGCCGGGCCTGCTCATACTCCTTGATGGCGGCTTCCCACTGCCCGTTGAGGTGCAAGGCGCGGGCCAGCAGGTAGTGCATGCGGGGCTCGGCCTTGGCATCGAGCTGCTGGGCCCGCTGCAAGTACCCTAGGGCTTCTTGTTTCGTGGCAGAGTGCAAGTAGCACTCCCCTATTTTCGCATTGAGTAGGGCGTTCTTTGGATTGAATTTTTGCGCCCGCAGGTAGTGCGGCAGCGCCGCTCCAAACCGCGCCGGGTCGGCGCCAAATTCGTGGTCGCCGAGCTCTAGCTCGTGCTGCGCCAGTTTGAGCCCGTCCTTGTCAATGGTAAACTGCTCTTTGGTAAAGAGAATGCTTTGCGCCTGCGCTAGCGTGATAGTAAATCCTAAAAGCCCACAGGATAAGATGATAGAGCGAGTTAGCCAAGCCATAGAATGCATCAGGAAAAAGTAAGCAAACCAGGTAGCGGAGCCCGATTCTCGCGGTTGCTGCCGCTTGGTAGCGGCGCCGCTCAGGCTTACGCAGCTAAGTTTGCTTTTTTAATTTTTAGGATAATAAGAAGATTTAAATAACGTAGTAGCTCATAGTCAGCCTAAAGATAAAGCATAAAAAATGCAAAATGGCCAGACAATTTCTTGCCTGGCCATTTTAAAAGGAAGGAACCTAGGTGGTGCTGGTTTATTCCAGCACTACGCGGCGGGCAGCGGGCGTGCCGCCCGCCGGGCTGTACAAGAGATTGTACAGGCCCGGGGCAAACGGCAGCGCGAGCGTGCGCTCGAGGGCCGCGCCGTTCTGGGTAAGCTGCTGCTGCCACACCACGCGCCCTAGGTTATCGACCAGGCGCAGGTCGACGCTGCCCGAGCGGGCGGGCAGGCGCAGGTTGAGGCCGGTGCCGCGCGGAGTGGGCACGGGCCACACCTCAAGCCCCACGGCGCTGGCCGCCGAAGTCAGGCTCAGCAAGGCGTTGCCAACCTGAATGTTGTCCAGGTATAGGTGATTGCCAAAGTCGTTGTACCCGATGAAGCGAATGATAACGACTTTGCCCGCGTAGGGCGTCAGGTCTACCGTTTCCTGGCGCCAGTCGGCGCCCGAGGCCGGGATAAAGTAGTTGGGGGTGCTGGCGCTGGTGGGGAGGCCGTTGAGGGCGCCCTTGCTATAGGGGTTGCCCAGCACCGCGCCCGAGCAGGCATCGACCACCTGAATGCGCAGCGAGTCGATGTCGGTGGGCGTACTGCCCGCTGGGTCGGCGAAGGGCCCGTAGGCCAAGTCAAACAGTAGTGTGGGGCTGGCTACGCCGGTGAGGTTAATGGCCGGCGTGTACACGGCCGGTCGCTCACCCTTGGTCCGGTCGTCGGCAAACGGGGCCCGGATGGCGCGACTGGCCACGCCCGAGCGCCCAATGATGCCATCGACCAGGGCCCAGGCGTAGGTGCTGGGTCGCACCAGCGTCCAGCCGCGCGGCAAGGTCGGCGAACTGTCGAAGTTTTCGGCGAAGGGGAGGGCGCGGCCATCCACATCCACCACGAAGCTGCTGGTGGCCGTGCCGTAGGGGTTGGTGACGGTGAGGGTGGCTGTGTAGGTGCCGGGGGTGGCGTAGGTAACGGCCCCCGGATTGGGGTCGGTAGAGGTGGCCGGCGTGCCGCCCGGAAAGCTCCAGGCGTAGGCGGTGGGGCAGTACTGCGCCGTGCTGCTAAACGTGACGGTGCCGCCGCGGCACACGCTGGTAGACGTAGCCGTAGCCCGCACCTGCGGGGCCCGGCCATAAATGAAGACGTAGCCCGTGTCGGTGCGGGCGGCCGTGCTGGTGGCGTTGCTCACGCTCAGCGTCACGCCGTAGTGGCCCGGCGTGCTGTAGGTCACCAGCGGGTTGCGCAGGGTAGAGGTGGCCGGCGTGCCGCCCGGGAACGTCCAGGCGTAGGCCGTGGCCGCCGTTTTAAACAGCGACGTATCGGCGTACTGCACCTGCAGGCCGGGGCAGCCGGTGGTGGGCTGGTTGGAATTGAAGAGCGCTACCAGGCTGGGGGTGCTGGATGTCACGGCAATATCATCGAACGAGCGCCCGCGCCGCGTGGCCACGGTAGCGCCCGTGCCCGCGCCGCCGCCGTACTGCTGAAACTTGATGCGCACATCGGTACCTAGGGTCAGGCTGTTGGCCGCCGCAAACTGCGTGAGGTTGACCACGCTGGTCTGGTAGGTGGTGGTAGAGTTGGTGGCCAGGTCGTAGATGCGGTACCAAGTGGTGCCGCCGTCCACGCTCAGCGCCACGCCATCGGTGCGGCTGGTGCCGTTGCCCACGTACGAAACCGGCATTACCTCGTTGGTTTCGGCCGTGTTCCGGCGGTGCCGGAATGAGAGCTGCACGTCGGCGCCCGCCGCCGGGGCGATGTAGCAGATGGCTTCGTTTGTGCTCTGCACGGCCGTGGCGGCGTTGAAGGTCACGGCCGCATCTAGCAGCAGCTGGTACCGGCCGGAGGCCGGGTCGAAGCCATTCACTACCTGCGCGCGGCCGGCGCGGTAGGTATTCAGAACCCAATTGAGAGGCAGAGCCGTTTTCTCTAGGTCCTCGCTGTAGGGCGTCGGGGTGGCCACCGCGGGCCCATACACGGCTGTGTAGGCATTGAGTAGGCCGGGGCCCGTGAGCGGGTCGGTGGCCGTGGTGCCCAGCAGCCGCGCCGAGGCCGTGAGGCGAGCGTACACCTGGGTGGGCGTCAGGGTTGGTTCGGAGGAGCGCAACAGCGCCGCCACCGCCGCTGCGTGGGGCGCCGCGGCCGAAGTGCCCGAGAAATTGGGCAAGCCGTTGCCTTCGCGGTCCGACCCGAAGAACGTGTTATCCGTGCCATCTACCGAAGTGATGTTGGGCTTCTGGCGGGTTTCTACCGCCGTGAGGGCCGTGCCCGTGGGGCTAAACAAGAAGGGTAGCGCGCCCCCCTTCGAGGTAAAGGTTTCTGGCGTTTGCTGGTCGAAGTACGGCACGGCCGCCACGGCAAAGGCCGAAGCGGCCGCCGCGTGCCCCGAGATGGTGCTGCTGCCCGTGCGCCACTCAGTGAGGGTCGCGCCCGAGCCGTAGTCGATGTACTTTACGCGGGTCGGCGCCACGCCACCCCGCACCACTATTATCAGGTCGAAGGTGGTGGTGCCCGTGGCGGCGCTATTCGTAAAGTTGAAGGTTTCGACCGGGTATTGCAGGGCAATGTTGTTGTTGCTGCCGCGCGCCACGGTATCGCCCGCCACGCCGGTGCTGCTCACGGCAATCAGGTACATGTCGAGGTTGGTTCTGACCCCGGCCGTGGTATAAAAAGGGTCCGACCACTGCAAAAAAGGCCGGAAAGAGCCCGTGGCGGTCAGAGTAACACGCTGCGTAACGTCGGTAGTGGCAGCAGAGCCGTCAAAATTGAGCAGCCGCTTGGTGCCGCCCGTGGGCGTCACAAACTGCGGCGCGTTGTTCTCGTAGCTGGCATCGGCGTAATTGCCGGCCGAGGAGAAGTAGCTGACGCCGTTTTGCGCCACTACCTGGTTGACGGCCTGCGCTACTGGCCCGTCCTGGAAGAAGGGCTCGGTCAGGTAGCGCACATCGTCCACTATCACCTGGCAGTTGCCTTTGGTAGGGTCGGCGAGGTCCTTGATATGCTGCGCAAAAACGCCCTCGCCGCCATTGGCCGTGCTAAAAGCCAGGGCCGAGCCTGGGGCTAGGTCATAGATGAGCTGGCACATGGCCCGGCCTTCGTCGGTGCTGCTGCCTTCGTTGAGCACCTGCACCCCCGCGGCGGGCAGGTCGCCCGAGGCCACGTCGGTGGCCGCGCCCCCTAGGAAGTTAAACGAATCGCTCAGTACCCCGATTTTGACGCCGCTGCCAGCCACGTTTCGGGGGCGGGAGTTGCGGGTGCGGGCCGCCTCCAGCACGTAGTCGGCCTGGCTGTTGACCGCGCCGGCGTTGTGCTCGGGCTGGTACGCGCTCACTACCCCCAGCAGCCCCTGGGTAGCTAGGGCCTCCACGCCCTGGCCATTGCCGCTGAGCTGGCTCACGGGCAGCAGGCCCTCCACGAAGTGCAGCTTGGGATACGACGCCGACACCACGAAGCCCCGCTGCTGCAAGCTGGGTAGCAGCGCGTTCACATCCTGCGCCGTAATGCGCACCAGCACCGTGGGCGCCGCGCCCTTGCCAAACGTGAGCTCTGGGTGGGTGGTGCGCAAGCTTTGCTGCGCGGCCGCGCCGCCGCTTTTCAGCGCTACGCTCTCCTGGTAAAGGCGCTGCAAGTCAGCATCTAGGTGCGGATTGGGGTTGGCCAGAAAGGTGCGCTGGCTGGCGGCCGGGGTAGGCCGGGCGCGGGCGCGCAGCAGCTCGGCCGAAGGGCGGGTGGGACCGGGTTGGATGGTGCCCGGCCGCGATTGGGCGCTGGCCTGGTACCCTAGGCCAGCCCAGGCTACCAGGCCCAGCAGCAGGCGCCTAGAGTGCGTAAAGTTTTTGATAATCAAAACGGTAAAAAGGTAAGTGAGGAGGTCGAATAAGGCGACTTAGCCGGTGCCGCAGGCATTTACTAGCAATGTACACGAAAAACGGTAGGTAATAGATGAGCCTATTGCGGCCGAACCTTTTGAGGGTCTGCCTGCTTATGGAGGGCGGCGCAACGCGCGCCGTACTTTTGCGAAGGCGCCGGCGCTTTACCCGCCGGCCGAGCCCATTAAATTACCTCATTATGGCTGTTTATCCCGAATACATGGTCGCTCCCATCCGCCAGGACCTGGTGGAGGCGGGCTTCGAACAACTGATGTCGCCGCAGGAAGTAGACGCGGCCCTGGCCCCCACCGCAGGCACCGTGCTGGTAGCCGTGAACTCGGTGTGCGGCTGTGCGGCCGGTAAGGCCCGCCCGGCCCTCAAACTGGCCCTGGCCAGCGCCGATAAAAAGCCCACCAAGCTGGTGACCGTTTTTGCCGGCATGGAAACCGACGCTGTGGCCAAGATGCGCGAGCACATGCTGCCCTACCCGCCCTCCTCGCCCTGCATCGGCCTGTTCAAGGACGGCGAGCTGGTGCACATGATTGAGCGCTACCACATCGAAGGCTCCGACATGATGCGCATTGTCAACAACCTGCAAGGCGCTTTTGAAGAGTACTGCTAGTTGGCTACGCCTCCGTGCCCTAGGTGGGCGCGGGGCACTGCAACGTAAAAAGGGCCGCCAATTTGGCGGCCCTTTTTCGTGCTTACTACTTGGGGCTGGTTTTTACCAGGGCCTAACAAAAGCTAGTTGGCCATCACCCTAAACTCGATGCGCTGGTTGCGCTGTAGGTCGCCATTGAGGGCACTGGCGCGTAGCGGAATGCTGGCCCCGTAGCCCATTATGGTCAACCGGTCAGTCTTTATTTTGTGCTCGGTGAGGTAGGCGGCAATTACCTGGGCCCGTTGCTTGGTCAGGACCACGCCGGCTTCGTAATCGTCGGTGCCATCGGTGTGGCTGCTGATTTTGAGCTTCAGCTTGGGCTTGTCGGCCAGCAGCTTTACCAGGCGCTCGAGCTCGGCCGTACTGGCGGGGCTCAGCTTCGCCGTGCCCGACTCGAAGAATACATTATTGAGCAAGATGTTAGTGCCGGGCTCCAGCTTTTGCAGCCGGAAGTTGCGCACCGTTTCCGGAAAGCCCATCCGCGCGGCCAGGTTCACGTTTTCGGAGTGGAAGGGGTAGGCGCCGCTGTGCAGCACCAAGCCGTAGTTGGTGCCCGCCGGCAGGTTGATGGAATAGCTGCCCTCCGGCGTGCAGCGCAGGGTAGTAACGAGCGCGCCCGTTTCGTTATCAAGCACCTCGATGCTGGCGGGCACGGGCTTGCCGCTGGCCACGTCCAGCACGGTGCCGTGCAGCGTTACTTCCGTGACGGCCACGGGCATGGGGGCGGGAGCGACTGGCAGGGTACTGGCGGTGGCGGGCTCCTCCTCGTCTTCCGTCAGCCGCTGGGCCAGGCGCAGGGTGTCAGAGCTGGCTGCCTGGGCCAGGCTATCGGGGGCCGACTGAGCCAGGGCGGGGCGCAGGCTCCCTAGGAGCAGCGCAGCCGCCAATAGTCCGCGTAAGGGTAGGTTCATAGCCGAAGAGCGAAGAAGAGCCAGGTGCGGAACTTCTCACGGAAAGGAGGTTTGGATAATCGGACGAATATAGTACATTATCAATGGCTTCGAAAAGGCTAGTTATTTATTTTTTAAGTCTCATTTTGGGAGCGCGCTGCTTGGCCCGCGCAAAGTACCAAGCGCATTCGGAGCAGTGGGGTGGCAGCCCCAACCAGCCGCGGGATAGCACAAAAAGGCCCCGCACGAGCGTGCGGTGCCTTTTAGCAATTAAATAAAACGTGGCGATGCTTAGTTGGCCACTTCGCTCAGGAACTTGACGCGCACCAGCCGCACTTCCTCCTCCGTGAAGTCATCAACGCCGAGCTCCTGCATGGCCACGTCGATGTTGTCGGTGGCGGCCGTCATGAAGTAGTCGTAAATCTCCTCCTGCTTGTCCTCGTCCACTGCGTCGCGGAGGTAGTAGTTCAGGTTCAGCTTGGTGCCCGAGAAGCAGATGTGCTCGATTTCCTCAATCAAATCGGCCATCGTGATGCCCTGGCTCCGGGCAATGCCGACCAGGTCCATCTTCTTGTCAATCTGCTGGATGATGTAGATTTTGAGCTTCGAGCGGTTCACCGTCGACTTGATAATCACGTCGGCCGCCGTCTCAATCTCATTGTCCTCCACGTGCTTCTTAATCGCCGCCACGAAGGGCGCCCCGAATTTCTGGGCCTTGCCCTGGCCCACGCCCGAGATGTGCGTTAGCTCGTGCAGGGTCTGGGGGTAGGTGGTGGCCATCTCCTTCAGGCTGGGGTCCTGGAAGAGCACGTAGGGCGGCAGGTTTTTCTGCTTGGCTACCTGCTTGCGCAGCTCCTTGAGCTGGGTAAACAGCGCCTCGTCGTGGCCGGCCGCCTGCTGAATCTTCTCGCCGTCTTCTTCCTCCTGCTTTTCGGCCTCAAAGTCGTGGTCCTTGGTCAGCGTCATGCGCTGCGGGTTCTCGATAAAATCGATACCCTTGTCGGTGATGTGGATGAGGCCAATCGAGTCGATGTCCTTCTCCAGCAGGCCATTGAGTAAGCACTGGCGCAGCACTGACAGCCACACTTGCATGTCGCCACTCAGGGCCTTGCCCTGGCCGTACACGGGCAGCCCGTCGTGGCCATAGCTGTCGATGTGCGGGTTGCGCAGCCCTAGGAGCACCTGCGCAATGTGGTCGAGGCCGAAGCGCGCCTCGGTCTGCACCACCGCCCGCAGAGCTAGCCCTACGTGCTCGGTACCGTCAAATTTCTCCTTGGGGTGGCGGCAGTTGTCGCAAAAGCCGCAGTCCGTATCCAGGTGCTCGCCGAAGTAGTGTAGCAGCTGCCGGCGGCGGCACACCGATGACTCCGAGTAGTTCGTCATTTCCAGCAGGAGCTGCCGGGCGTTGTCGCGCTCGGTTACGGGCTTGTCCTTGCTGAATTTTTCGAGCTTCAGAATGTCGTCGTAGCTGTAAAACATCAGGCAGTTACCCTCCAGGCCATCGCGGCCGCCGCGGCCGGTTTCCTGGTAGTAGCCTTCGATGCTCTTCGGCGCGTCGTAGTGAATGACGAAGCGCACGTCGGGCTTGTCAATGCCCATGCCGAAGGCGATGGTGGCCACAATCACGTCGCAGTCCTCGCTCAGAAACGCATCCTGGTTATTCATCCGCGTGTGCGGGTCCAGCCCGGCGTGGTAGGGTAGGGCGCGCACGTCGTTCACGCGCAGCAGCTCGGCCACTTCCTCCACTTTCTTGCGGCTCAGGCAGTAAATAATGCCCGCCTTGCCCTTGTGCGACTGCACGTACTGAATGAGCTGCTTCTTAGTGTTGCGCTTGGCGCGCACCTCGTAGTAGAGATTAGTGCGGTTAAACGAGGTCTTGAAGACACTCGCATCGTCCATGTGCAGGTTTTTCTGGATGTCGAGCTGCACCTTGGGCGTGGCCGTGGCCGTGAGTGCGATGAGCGGAATCTTGCCCCCTAGGTTGTCGATAATGCCGCGAATCTTGCGGTACTCGGGCCGGAAGTCGTGGCCCCACTCCGAAATGCAGTGGGCCTCGTCGATGGCCACAAACGAAATGTTGGCTTTTTGGAGAAAGGCAATAGTGTCCTCTTTGGTCAGGCTCTCGGGTGCCACGTACAAAAGCCGCACCTCGCCCGCTATTACGTCTTTTTTGACGCGGTTCATCTCCGTCTTGGTCAGCGTCGAATTGTACACCTGCGCGTTCACCCCGAAGGCCGACAGCTGGTCGACCTGGTTTTTCATGAGCGCGATGAGCGGCGAAATAACAATGGCCGTGCCCGGCAGCACCAGCGCCGGCAGCTGGTAGCACAGGCTTTTGCCCGCGCCCGTGGGCATGATAACGAAGGTATTATGACCGGCTAGAATATTCTGAATAACAGCCTCTTGCGTTCCCCTGAATTGCCCAAAACCGAACACTTCCTTGAGTTTGGTCTTTAAATGGGCGGTCGGCGCGAGTGGCTCCGCAGTAGCAAGCAAAGGCATAGAGTAGTAGCGAGGTGTTAAAGAAGTGTGAAGGTGCCAAACGAAGATAAGCACAAAGTGAATTTTTTGCGAATTATTAGCGTTTAAGCGCAACTTTTTTCGAACGGGGCTGGTGGCTTTTATATCAATACATTATGCTCTTCTAATGTAGCGAAGTAATCAGTGCTTAGCCGCCCGGCCGTAGTTTTGGCCGTGCATCCGAATTCCGAATTCCCCGTGTTGCCGGCCCCCGTCGATGTGCTGGCCGTGGCCCGCCAAGTGCTGCTGGAAGAAGCCGACGCCCTGCGCGACGTGGCCCAGGCCGTGGCCGCCACTCCCGATTTTGCGCGTTGCGTGGCCGCGCTGCTCGCCCTGCGGGGCCGCGTGGTGGTCACGGGCGTGGGCAAAAGCGCCCACATTGCGGGCAAGCTGGTGGCCACCTTTAACAGCACCGGCACGCCCGCCCTGTTTATGCACGCCGCCGATGCCATCCACGGCGACCTAGGCATGATTCAGGCGGAGGACTTCGTGATTGCCATCAGCAAGAGCGGCGACACACCCGAAATAAAAGTGCTGGTGCCGCTGCTGCGCCGCAAGGGCGTGCCGCTGGCCGCGCTGGTCAGCAACGCCGACTCGTACCTGGCCCAGCAGGCCGCCTACGTGCTGCACGCCCCCGTGCGCCGCGAGGCCTGCCCCCACGACCTGGCCCCCACCACCAGCACCACCGCCGCCATGGCCCTGGGCGATGCCCTGGCCGTGTGCCTGCTTGAGTGCAGGCAGTTCTCGGCCCAGGATTTTGCCCGCCTGCACCCCGGCGGCACCCTAGGTAAGAAATTATACCTGACCGTGGGCGACCTCAGCCGCCAAAACCAGCGCCCGCAGGTGGGCCTGGGCGCCTCGCTGCGCGAAGTGCTGCTTGAGATATCGGGCAAGCGCCTTGGGGCCACGGCCGTGCTTGATGCGGCGGGCCAGCTGGCCGGCATTATCACCGACGGCGACCTGCGCCGCATGCTGGGCCGCGGCCATCTGGCCGACCTAGAGTCGCTGACGGCTCAGGATATTCTGACGCCGCAGCCCGCCACCATCGGGCAGGAGGACTTTGCGGCCGAGGCGCTGCGCCGCATGCAAGAGCGCAATATTACCCAGCTCATTGTGCTGGATAACGGGCGGTTTGCGGGCTTTATTCACCTGCACGATGTGCTGCGCGAAGGATTGGTATAAATAAAACCCGCTAACTTCACCCGTCCCTAATTACCTACGTCGCTGCTCGCTGCTTTGTCCGCTCCGGTTCTTTCGCTTTTGATTCCGGCCTATAATGAGGCAGCTCGGCTGGGTGCTACGCTGGGCCAGGTGCTGGCCTACCTGCACGCCCAGCCCTACGCCAGCGAGCTGATTGTGGTGGACGATGGCTCGACCGACGACACCGTGGCGGTAGCCGAGGAGTACTTTGCCTCGCACACCGGGCGCGTGGCTACCCGCGTGCTGGGCTATACCCCCAACCGGGGCAAGGGCTACGCCGTGCGGCAGGGCCTGCTGGCTGCCCGCGGCACCGTGGCCCTCTTCTCCGACGCCGACCTCTCAACACCCATCGCCGAGGTGCCCGCCCTGCTGGAGCCCATCCTGGCGGGCGAGTGCGACGTGATATTTGGCTCGCGGGCCCTTGATGACCAGCTCATTGGGCAGCACCAGCCCTGGCTGCGCGAGCAGAGCGGCCGGTTTTTCAACCGTATGGTGCGCCTGGCCACCGACCTGCCCTACGCCGACACGCAGTGCGGCTTCAAGGCCTTTCGGCTCGACGTGTGCACGCCGCTGGTCGAGAGCGCGCTCCTCGACCGCTTCGGCTTCGACGTAGAGCTGCTCTTTCTGGCCCACCAGGCCGGCCTGCGCCTGCGCGAGCAACCCGTGCGCTGGAACGATGCGGCGGGTAGTAAAGTAGGCATGCTCAGTGGCTTGCACGGGTTTCGGGAGCTGTGGGCCCTGCGCCAGTATAGCCGGCGCGGCTGCTACGCCGCCGCCCTGGCCCGCACCCGCCAGCTGGCTGCCAGTCAGGCAGCTATACCAGGCGTATCTATATAGTAATGCCAGAGTAGCCGCCCAGGTACCTACATTTGTAATTACACTAGCTTATATTAGAATGAATAATACCTATCTCGTTGTGATGGCGGGCGGCATTGGCAGCCGTTTTTGGCCCTTTAGCCGTACCCAGCACCCTAAGCAGTTTCACGACGTGCTCGGCGTAGGCCGCTCGATGCTGCAACTCACCGTGGACCGCTTCCGCGGCATTTGCCCGCCCGAAAACGTATTTGTCGTAACCAACCGCGACTATGTAAGCTTGGTGCAGAGCCACTTGCCCGACCTGCCAGTCGACCAGATTCTGGGCGAGCCCATCGGCCGTAACACGGCGCCCTGCATTGCCTACGCCAGCTACCGCATTGCGCAGCGCGACCCCAATGCGACCATCATTGTATCGCCCGCCGACCATGCCGTGCTGCGCGAAGAAGAGTTTCGCCGCCTCATCCGCGAGGCCGTAACGGCGGCGCGCCAGCACGACGTGCTCATCACGCTTGGCATTCAGCCCTCGCGCCCCGACACCGGCTACGGCTACATTCAGTACATGGATGGCCCCGAGAACCGCCTGGAAGGTAACGACTTGCACAAAGTTAAGACCTTCACCGAGAAACCCAACGGCGAGCTGGCGCGGGCCTTCCTGGAGAGCGGCGACTTTCTTTGGAATGCGGGCCTCTTCATCTGGCAGGCTAGCGCCATTCTGCAGGCCTTCCGCCACCTGCTCAGCGACATCTCGGAAGTATTTGACGAGGGCGCGGCCCAGCTAGGTACCCCCGATGAAGCTGCCTTTATCGACGAGGCCTACGCCCGCTGCCGCAACATCAGCATCGACTACGGCATCATGGAAAAGGCGGACAACGTGTACGTCCTGCCCGCCGACATTGGCTGGAGCGACCTAGGCACCTGGGATTCGCTCTACCGCGTGGGCCAGCGCGACCCCCAAAACAACGTTATCGACGGCGACGTGATGCTCTACGATACCCAGGACTGCATCATCAAGACGCCTTCGGAGCGCTTGGTGGTAGTGCAGGGTCTTGAAGGCTACATCGTGGCCGAGTACGACAACGTACTACTCATCTGCCAGCGTACGGAAGAGCAGCGCGTGAAAGAGTTCGTAGCCGATGTGAAAGCTAAAAAGGGCAACGGCTTCCATTAGAAGAATTGCTTCTGCGTCAGTTATGAGAGCTGCCGCAGAAGTAATTCAAGCCGCTGTTTTATCTTATCCTGCGCCTGTTGTCGTTCGAACAACTCAGTTCCTGGTTGTGCTACCCGTCTGCTTGTAGAAGCATATCTAGCGCATTGCTGGTGTAACTCGTTGAGGCGAATAAGCTTTTGTGTTTCACTAATTACCAACTCACTAATGATGGTATTGAGCCGCTGAAGTTGAATAGTGTGACGGTCTAAAACGGTGATAATTTCAGCTAGCAACGAAGCTAAGCGGTCAGCTGGGCGAAAAGACATAAGTAAGCTATTTACAGTACTTTAAACAGGTGCCCAAGCCTAAATTAAAAGGGGGCGTGACAACTACACTTGTCGCGCCCCCTTTTAATTTAGGATGTTTTACAACCAGTTCTACTACTTACGCAGCATTATTCTCTGGCTTTCGCTACTTCAAACAGCATAATACCGGCCGCCACGCCTACGTTCAAGCTTTGAATCTGGCCGCTCATCGGGATGCGCAGGCGCTGGTCGCAGAGGCGCAGTAGGTCGGGCGAAATGCCGTCCTCTTCCGAGCCCATGACTACGGCGATGGGGCCGCTGAGGCTGGCGGGCGCGGTGTGCCCTAGGTCGGCATCAGCCTTCTCGGTACAGGCTACCACGGTGAGGCCGCTGTTTTTGAGGAACTGGATGGTCTGGTGCAGGTC
The DNA here is from genome assembly GCF_042681145.1 of Hymenobacter bucti. Taxonomy (NCBI): domain Bacteria; kingdom Pseudomonadati; phylum Bacteroidota; class Cytophagia; order Cytophagales; family Hymenobacteraceae; genus Hymenobacter; species Hymenobacter bucti. Next base: position 403,890 of record NZ_JBHUFD010000005.1, on the reverse strand, counting down.
GGGCTCGCGGCACACGGGCAGCAGGTTGAGGGCGCCGGCCGAGGTTTTCACGGCGTCGCCGTTGATTTGGGCGGCGCCGCGTGCGGGCACTACCAGCGCCTGCACGCCCATGCACTCGGCGGTGCGGGCGATGGCGCCGAAGTTGCGCACGTCGGTTACGCGGTCGAGCAGCAGCAGAAAGGGCACTTTGCCATTCTCAAACAAGCCAGCCAGCAGCGTATCGAGCGGGGCAAAGTCGATGGGCGACACGTAGGCCACCGCGCCTTGGTGATTTTTGCGGGTCATGCCCTCCAGTTTCTCCAGCGGTACCATCGACACCGGCACGTTGGCCGCGCGGGCTAGGTCCGAAATGTCCTGGGTCATGCTGTTTTTGGTGCCGCGCAGCAGGAAAATCTTGTCCAGCGTGCGGCCCGCGTTCAGCGCTTCCAGAATAGGGCGCAGGCCAAACAGCATGTCGATGCTGCGGTCGGCCGCCGGGCGGGTATTGTGCTGTTTATGGGGCGCATCGGCGGGCTTACTACGCTGCACCTGGCGGCCCTGCTCGTCGTAAAACGGGCGCTGGGGGCGCGCACGATTGGCGCCCGCATCGCTGCCGCCGGGGCGGTCGTTGCGGGGCGCGTCGCGGGCGGGGCGGCGCTCGGGCCGGCTGTCGCCGGCGCCTTCGCGGAAGCGGCGCGGCACATAATCGTCTTCGAATCCGCCGTTTACCGGGCGGTCAGTGTCTTTCTCCATCGTTCTACGGCGGCATACCAGAGCGTTTGGTACTCGGGGCGGCGCACCAGTTCGTAGTTATCAGGTGCTAAGGTACTAGGGCGCGGCCGGAAGGTGAAGATAGTCGCGCGCCCGGTGCGGTCCAAGGCATCATACGTCCAGCGTTCTTCACCCGTACCTAGGCGCCGCACGCTGGCTGGCGCACCCAGCACCACGTATAGCAGGCCCCGGTCGGTGAGCCAGCCGGCTTTGTGGCCCGTAAACAGCTCGTTAGCTAGCGTTACCAAGCCATAGTAGCGCCGAATGTAGTCGCGGCCCCGCGCTTGGTCGCCCCCTGCCGAGGCCAGCCAAAACTGGTCGACCGCCCGCTTGGGGTCGGCGGCTTGGCGTAGCTGCTGGCGCTCGGCGGCAGTGGTCAGGTACAGCAGCGGCTCGATGAGCTCGGGCGCCGTGCTTTGGCCCGGAAAGCTGGTTTCCACCACCAGTAGCGGCACCGTGCGCACGGGCTCGCCGCCCGCGCCGCCTACGCGCAGCGCGTACAAGCCCTGCTGCGGCAGGCGCAGCAACTGGCCAGCTGGCAGCGCCGCGGCCGACGAGTCGAGCACCCCTAGGGTGCGCGGCGCGGCGGGCTGGCGGCGCGGGTCGGCAAAGGGGGGCAGGGCCGCCGCGCTTGTGGCGTAGCGGCGCCACCGCACCGGCTGCCCCAGCCCAAAGCCCGCGATGGCCACCGCCTCGCCGCTGCGCACGTAGGGCCGCGTGAGCACAAGGCCCATCGAGTCGAGCAGCACAAAGGGCCGGGCTAGGCGCTCGGGCGTGAGGCGCAGCCAGGCGGCGGTAGCCGGATTTTGGTCGGAGCCGGTGAGCTGATTATTCAGTACTGGCTGGTCGAGGCGCACTTGCAGCACCGCCCCGGCCGGGGCCTGCGCCGCTGGCAGCGCCACCGTGAGTACCAGCACTGCGCTGGCTGGGTCGGCGCCGGGGTACAGGCGCAGGCGTTGGGTGGCCTGCCACAGCGGCCGCTGAGTATCGTAGCTCGGCCACACCGTGAGGCGCAGGGTGGGCAACGGCTGCCCAGCCGGGCCGGCGGGGCGGTTGAGCAGTAGCCGCAGGCTATCGCCCTCGCGGCGGGTTTCGACCAGTAGCCGGCTGGTGCTGGGCTGGTAGAAGCGCGCAAAATCGGGGCGCTGCTCCGGCGTCTGGGCTGCGGCCCCAGCGCTGCCGAGCAGGCTTAGTAGCACAAAAAGCGCCCCGCGGTTGTTAAACTTGAACCCTAATCGGCCGTACACCCGGCTCTGTCTTTGCTTCCCATCCATGAGCTTCTGGATTTCACTCCTGCTATTTTTCCTGGTTGTACGCTACATCTTGCCCGTGGTACTACGGGCCGCGCTCGGTGGCTTCGTGCGGCAGCAGGTGCACAAGGCCCAGCAAGGAGGTTTTTACGCGTCCAACGGCGGGTTTCAGGCCCCGCCGCCCGCCGCCACGCCCGGCCAGGTGCGCGTAGACTACGTGCCACCCCAAGCCGCTGGCACCGAGCGCAAGCACGAATTTCGGGGCGGGGAATACGTGGACTACGAAGAAGTGAAGTAGCCGTGGGGTCTAGTGGGCGGCCGGCTGCACCACTGGTACCACCAGCGGGGGCTGCACCAAGGGCTGGTTGAGGGCCAGCCGGCGGGCCGAATACGGCGTGCCGTAATTAATCTCAAAATCTGCCACGGCCTTGGGGTCGAGGGCCCCGTTTTTGAGCAGCCGTGCGCTGTATAGCAAAAGGGCCAGCTTGCTAGGTGGCAGGTTGCCAAACGTCGTGTTCGGCCGCGGCATTTCCACCACTTTGTGGGAATCAGTAAAAACGAATTGCAGGTAGGATGCCCAACCGGGAGGGTCTTGCAGTACCAACTGCCGCACAACAAAGAGCCGCTCGTTCTGGGGTGAGCTGACGTAGTATTCCTCGGTTTCGCCCTTTTCGAAGCGCGCGTAGGGCTGCCCATCCACGGTGATGAGGTCCTTTTTGACGGCAACCTTCTGGGCATTGGCACTGAGCGCGGCGGCGGAAAGCAGGAGGGCGGCGAGGGTAGTTTTCATATTGGTGAGAAAAGGTGGGGGCTAAGCCGAACCAAACTTTATGCCGCAAGTTGCGTGGTGCGTAAAGTCTCGTTCCGGTAATTCGCGCCGCCGGGTCTTGGTGGTGGCAGGCTACCCAGGCCCCCCAGCAGCTCCGGCCAGGGGGCCACCTAGGAGCTGAGCCGGGCTACCTTCGCCGCACATTTCTCCAGCTTTAATCGGCCTTGTTATACTTCTGCATTTGGCTTCGACTTCTTCATTTTTTAGCAATATAGTTCTGATTTTCAGTATTATATACCACTTGCCTGCCTTGGCCCAAACCGCGCCGGTGCCCCTGGCTATTGGGCAAACGTTCACGCTGCCATCGGGGGCGCTGCGCGAAACCCGCCGCATCAACGTGTATGTGCCGCCGGGCTACGTCGATTCGGCCGCGGTACGGCTGCCCGTGCTGTACATGCCCGATGGCGGCCTAGGCGAGGATTTTCTACACGTAGCGGGCCTCGTACAAGTGCTCACGAGCAATGGCACCATGCGCCCGTTTATCCTGGTGGGCATCGAAAACACCGCGCGCCGCCGCGACCTCACTGGCCCCACCACCAGCGCGGCGGACCAGAAAATTGCCCCGCAGGTAGGCGGCTCGGCGGCCTTTCGCCAGTTTCTGCGCACCGAGCTCATGCCCCTCGTGCGGCAGCGCTACCATACCAGCACCGAAACCGCCATCATGGGCGAGTCGCTGGCCGGCCTATTTGTGCTGGAAACCTTCTTGCAAGAGCCCGACCTGTTCGATACCTACGTGGCCTTTGACCCCAGCCTGTGGTGGAACAACGGCGGGCTGGTGGGCCAGGCCGCAACGCGGCTGCGAGCCTACAACGGCCCGGCCAAAACCCTGTATGTGGCTTCGAGCAGCGATGACCTCAAAATTCCGGAGTCGCGCCGCCTGGAGCCCGCACTGAAGGCGGCGGCCCCGCCCAGCTTACGCTGGTACTACAACGCCATGCCGCAGGAAACGCACGCCACTATCTACCATCCAGCCGCCCTCCAGGCTTTGCGGTTGGTGTTTGCCCCACCCACAAAGCGCACTACTAAATAATCAGTTAATCAGTAGTCTGGAAAAAGCAAATAGAGCCGACGGCTAGCCTAAAACGCCGCTTTGGTTGGCCGTGACGCAAAAAGCAGCCGGCTGCAGCGCAGCCTACTGCCGCGGCAAATACACCGTTTTGTTCTCCTTAATTGACTGCCGGGCCGCGTCCAGTATTTCAACCACCAGCATATTAGTGGCCAGCGACGAGAGCACGTCTTCGGGGGCGGTGCCGCGCACCACGGCTGCTAGGTAGGCAAAGGGCTCATCGTAGGGCGCGGGCGGGGCAGGCACGGTTTGGTCCTGGGGCGCGTCTTTTTCGCTGCGGCGTACGCGCACATGGTCGCGGTCGAGGGCCACGACCGAGCCGGTCTGGCCGTACACTTCCAGGTCTTTGCGGGCGTAGGGCCAGTTCCACGACGCCTGGATAACGCCCTGCGCCTTGGCATAATTGACCAGGATGGTCACGTCGTCCTCTACTTTGGGATACACATCGGGCTTGATGTGCAAGGCGCTGGCCGTCACCGACAGCGGGCGCTCGCCGTGCATGAGCCACGTCATGAGGTCGGCGCCGTAGCAGCCAAAGTCAATCAGCGCCCCGCCGCCGTTCTGCACCGGGTCGGTGAGCCAGTCCAGAAACTCCTTGTTCACCCCGATTTCCTTGGGGCCCTGGTGGCCGTCGTGGGCCACCATACGCCGAATGTCACCTAGGGCCTTGTCTTGCACCAGTTGGTAGGCCTGGCGGTTCGAGCCGTACCAGGTGGTTTCGTAGTTGGTGAGCAGGTGGATGTGGTGCTTTTGGGCCAGGGCCGCCATTTGGCGGGCGTGGTCCATGTTCACGGCTAGCGGCTTTTCCACCATCACGTGGATGCCCTTGGGCGCGCAGGCCTGCACCACCCCTAGGTGCTCGTAGATGGAGCCAAACGCCGTGACCGCCTGCGGCTTGGTCTTGGCAAGCATCTCAGCCAGTGATGGATACACCAGGTCCATGCTCAGGCCGTACTGCTGCACGTAGCGCCGCGCCAGCTCGCGGTTGGGCTCCGCGATGCCCACAATTACGAGGTCGCCGCGCTTGGAGCGGCCCAGCAGCCCGTGCACGTGGGTGTGCGTGAGGCCGGCCACGCCCACCCGCAGGGGAGGCGGGGTTTGGGCGTTGGCCAGGCGGCCAATTAACAGCATGAGCAGCGCAACAGCGGCGAGTAGCAACCTAGGCATCGGGGCGGGTGGGAAGGGTGAGGTGACAAGAGACCGCGGCCCCTCTGGCCGGGTTGCCGCGATGGCCCAAAGGTGCAATTATTTTCTTGCTAGCTGCCTGGCTACTACTTTTAAAGCCCCGACTTCACTAGCGAGCTGCTTACTTTCCCCACCCATGACTATCCTCCGCCAAACGCTGGTGCTGGCCGCCTGCGCGGCCGCCACGCTGCTCACCACAACGTCTTCTCGCCCCCGCCCGCAGGCACCTAGGGCCGACGCCTGGCAAAATCTGTTCGACGGCAAAACGCTCACCGGCTGGAAGCGCCTCGCCGGTACCGCCGACTACCGGGTCGAAAACGGCGCCATCGTGGGCACGAGCGTCCCAAATTCGGGCAACACCTTCCTGGTCACCGAAAAGGAATACGGCGACTACGTGCTGGAGCTGGACATTAAGATTGATAGCCCGCTCAGCAACTCGGGCGTGCAAACGCGCAGCCACTTCGACTCGGCCGAGCAGCCGGGCAAGGTATTCGGCCGGCAGGTCGAGATTGACCCCTCGGCGCGGAGCTGGTCGGGCGGCATCTACGACGAGGCCCGCCGCCAGTGGCTTTACCCCCTCGACCTGCACCCGCAGGCCAAAACCGCCTTCAAAGTAGGCGAGTACAATCACCTCAAAGTAGAGTGCCTAGGTAACGAAATGAAGACATGGGTCAACAACGTGCCCGTGGCCTACGTGGTGGACCCCGTGGACCCTAGGGGCTTCATCGGCTTGCAGGTGCACAGCGTGGCCGAAGCGTCGCAGGCCGGCCAGAAAGTGTATTTCAAGAATATCCGCATCAAGACGACGGACCTGAAGCCCAGCGCCTTTCCGGCGGACATTTACGTGGTCAACTTTGTGCCCAACTACCTGACTGCTTACGAGAAGCAGCATGGCTGGAAGCTGCTCTTCGATGGCAAAACCAGCCAAGGCTGGCGCAGCGCCAAAGCGCCCGCCTTTCCGGCGCAAGGCTGGCAGGTGACCGACGGCACCATGACCGTGCTGCCCTCTGAAGGCAAGGAAGCGGCCAATGGGGGCGATATCGTGACTAACGCCGAGTACCGCGCTTTCGACCTATCGTTTGAGTTTAAGCTGACGCCGGGCGCTAACAGCGGCGTGAAATACTTCGTAACGCTGGCCGAAAAAACGGATATGTCGGCCATCGGCCTCGAGTACCAGGTGCTCGACGATGCCCTGCACCCCGACGCCAAGCTCGGCCGCGACGGCAACCGCACGCTCGCCTCGCTCTACGACCTGAAAACGGCTGACAAGCCCGTGCGCTTCGTGCACCCTATCGGCGAGTGGAACGTGGGCCGCGTGGTCGTGTACCCCAACAACCACGTCGAGCACTATCTCAACGGCGCCAAAGTGCTGGAATATGAGCGTGGTTCGCCCGCTTTCCGCGAGCTGGTGGCCCAGAGCAAGTATCACATCTGGCCCAATTTCGGCGAGGCGCCGATTGGCCATTTGCTGCTCCAAGACCACGGTAACCGCGTATCGTTCCGCAGCATCAAGTTAAAAGAGCTGAAGTAACGCGGACTTTCAGTCCGCGAGCCAACCGCCTAATAAGCAATTCACACGCGGACTGAAAGTCCGCGCTATACCCTTTTCCCACCCCAACCCTCTCAGTTATGTCGCAGCCGCGTCGTCTTTTTCTTCAGCAAATGGCCCTAGGGGGCGCCGCGGCCCTGCTGCCCCGCGTCACGTGGTCGGCCAGTAGTTATAAGCGTATCATTGGGGCCAATGACCGGGTGCGCGTGGGCGTGATTGGGTTCTCGGACCGCCACCGCAACTCGCACATGCCGAGTTTCTTAAATCATTATAAGGAGCTGAACTTTGATGTGGTGGGCGTATCCGACATCTGGAGCCGGCGCCGGGAAGAAGGCGCGGCCTTGTGGAAGGAGAAGCTAGGCCACTCGGTGGCCGCCTACCGCAACAACGACGAGCTGTACGCCAGCAAAAGCGTGGATGCGGTGTTCATCGGCACTGCTGATTTTCAGCACGCGCTGCACGCCATTGAGGCCGTGCAGGCCGGCTGCGATGCTTACGTGGAGAAACCCTTTGCCGAGACGATGGCCGACAACCGGGCTGCCCTCAAGGCCGTGAAAGCGTCGAAGCAAATCGTGCAGATTGGCTCGCAGCGCCGCAGCGGGGCCAATTACATGGCCGCCGAGCAGTTCATTAAGTCCGGTAAATTCGGCCCCATCACGATGGTGGAGCTAAGCTGGAACGTGAACCAGCCTGGCCGCTGGCGCCGCCCCGAGCTGGTGGCGCAGCTGCGCGAAGCCGACGTAGACTGGAAACGCTACCTAATGAACCGCCCCGCCGAAGCCTACGACCCGCGCAAGTACCTCGAATACCGCTTGTTCTGGCCCTATTCTTCAGGCCTGCCGGGTCAGTGGATGAGCCACCAGATTGATACCGTGCACTGGTTTACGGGCCTGGCGCACCCGCGCAGCGTGGTGGCCAACGGCGGCATCTACATGTGGAAGGACGGCCGCCGCAACTGGGACACCATCACAGCGGCCTTCGACTACGGCCCCGCCAACGACCTGGGGTCCGGTTTTCAGGTCACGTTTGCCTCGCGGATGCACAACGGCGACGAGCGCCCCGCCGAAATCTACTACTCCAACGGCGGTGAGCTCAACCTGATTACCAACCGGGTATCGCCCACCGGCGGCCTTACCAAGCAGTCGGCCGACGCCATGCACCTGCCGCCCAACCTATTGCCCGAGTTCAGCCTGGCCCAAACGGCCGCCGTGGCCGCCTCGGCCAACACCGGCGGCGACCTACTCACCTCCAACCACGTCCGAAACTGGATGGAGTGCGTGCGCAGCCGCCAGCAGCCCCACGCCCCCGTGGAGGCCGGCTACAGCCACTCCATTGCCAATATCATGACCACGGCCGCCGCCCACACGGGCCTCAAGGCCACGTTTGATGAGAAAACGCAGGAGGTAATGGTGGGCGGTAAGGTGTTCACGTATTGACCTAGGGGGCTTGAGAAGCCATAAAAAGCGTTTGTCCTTGCGAGCGCAGCGAAGCAATCTTTCCTTTTGCGTAAGCAAACGTCAGCAATGCGTGCAGGAAAGATTGCTTCACTGCGCTCGCAAGGACAAACGCTTTTCGGTAGCTCGAACAGCGGACTTAAATACCGAGCCCCAGGCGAATACCCGAACCCACGTGCTGACCTCGTTGCAACGAAGTGAAGAAGTCGACGCGCCCCAGCTTGAAAATGTGCTCAATGCCCGCGCCCAGTTCCAGATAGGGGCCCGATTGCGACGTTTGCAGGTAGTTGAGTGAAAGCACTTCCTGCCACTTCAAGGCTTTGAGTAGCGGGATTTTATTGAAGATAAACCCGTTGAAATGGTGGTTGAAATGGCCTTCGAAATAGCTGTTGCGCGTGCTGTACTGGTAGTAATCGAGCAGCTGAAACTGGCTGAAATTGCCCGTTAGCAGCGTGCGGTTGCCTGAGAAGTGGCGGAAATCGGCAAACGTCAGGTTGGCCTGGCTGCCCACGAAGCCACCTATGACGGCCTCGTAGGCCGAGGTGCCGAACAGTCCTAGCGCAATAGTCTGGCGCACTGAACCTTGCAGCAGCGTGTAGCGTACGTTGGCCCCGAGCACGCCGCCCACGCCCTGCCGCAGCTGGGCGTTGAAGAGCGGATATTTCGACCCTAGGTTGTACTTGCCGTCGGGCCGGGTGATGTAGGTGGTGCCCGGCCGGTAGCTCACGCTCAGGGTGAGCGTGGCCGCCTTACTGCGGCCGAAGCCGGTGCCTTCGGGCGCCTCCTCGGCCACGGGCTGGTTGGGGGTAAAGGCGCGGCCTGCCACATCGTGCCAGAGGTAGGTGCTGGTGTTTTCGAGCTCGCGGCGGTCGAAGTAGCTGGCCGCGCCGCGCACGGTGAGGCCGTTCACGGGCTCCCAGAGGTAGCTGAGCTCGGCGCCGTCGCGGCGGTAGAGCTTGGCGTAGTTGCGGTTGGCGAGCAGTGAATACACCGAGTTGATGAAGGGCGTAAGCTGCGAGTTGCGGTCAAAATTCTCGATGGTGCGGCCCGCAATCAGGCCCACCTGGCGCAGCTTCACCGGGTCGAGCTGCCAGTTGATGGTGAGGCTGGGTTGCAGCTGGTGGTTGCTGAAGCCGTAGCGCAGGGTCGGCGTCAGGGTCACGAAGCGGCGGTCGTCGGTGCGGCGGGTGTAGGTGGCCTCGGCGTTCAGCACGTATCCCTCTACCGTGTTGTATTGCAGCTCGTTAAAGATGGGCTGCACCGCGATGCTGCGCTTGGCAAACGTATTGCGGTAGGTGTAGCCGCTGAGCAGCAGCTTGGCCGGCGTAAACTCATTGCGCTTGCGGTCAAGCGAATCCTGGTAGGGCCGCGAGTTGCGGATAACTTCCGAACTGTCCTTTTTGTGGTAGTCGAGCTTCTCCTCGTCGGTGAGCGGCACCGGCCGCAGCTGGCTCCAGTACGAGCTGTCGCGCTCGTTCACCCCCTTTTCTACCAGCATCACTTCGCCCGATTTCATGGGGGCAAACGGGTCGTTACGAATGGAGTCGCGCTGCGCCTGCTTCACCTGGCGGCGCACCTGCTTACCCAAGCCCGAGAGGTCGGGCTTCTGGCGCTTGAGCTGGCGGGTCAGCTCCTTGGTCGTGACGGGCGCCACTACGGGCGGCGCGGCGGCCACCGCGGGCGCACCCGCCGTAGCCGGCGTTTTCTTGACCTCGGGCGGGGCGGGGTAGGTGGCGACTACGTGATTGTAGTTCGAGAAAACGGCCGTGGCATAGCCCGAGCCTTTGAAGCCAAAGGCCGAGAACGTGACGCTTAACTTCTGTGATTGCAGCGCCCACACGTGCGGCACGCCCGGCGCGGGCGCAAACAACTGCTCGATGCGCAGGTCATCGACGTAGTCGAGCTGGGCGTCTTTGGTCAGCCGCAAATCGACGGAATGAATGCGCCACGAGCCATCCACGATATAGATGAAGCCGGTGAAAACGGGGTCGGTGCGGCGGCGCGGAATGAGCTTAATCTTGTGCACCAGCTCGCCGCCCTGCTGCGTGGTGCCCACCAGCTCGTACTGGTAAAACAGAAACGAATTGCCGGCAATGGGCGACACGAAGCCGCGCTGCGAAAAGCTGGGCTTCAATACGTTGTCATAAAAATTGAGCCCGCCCTGCGCTCGGTTGAAGCTGATGCCGCGCGAATCGCCGCTCACCCGGCTCGAAATCATGCGCTCCTTAATGGTATTGGGCTGCGTGAAGCGGATATCGGATAGGCTTTCTGATAGATACAGAATGCCAGGCTTGATGTCGGGCCCCATTTTAAACAAGCCGAACACCTTGCTAGGCGTCTCGCTGAGTCGAATTAAGCTCTTGATATAGAGCCGCGCCTGAAACGTGGCCACCTCGCGCTGGTGGTAGCCGCGCCACTGCTGCGCCTGCTGAATGATGGCGTAGGCGGGGTCGCGGTCGGAGCCGCGCACCGCCACCTCGGCCAGGTTGTACGACTCAGGGGCCAGTGCCACGTTGAGCACCACCGTGGAGTCGCCGGCCGGCACGCGCACGGTTTCGGTGCGGGGGCGGTAGCCTACGTATTGAAAGACAAGCTGGTAGCTGCCCGCCTCCAGCCGCAGCTGGTACTGGCCCTGGTCGTTGGAGCCGGTGCTGGCGGCCGAGCCGCGCACCGCCACGTTGGCAAAGGCCAAGCCCTCGCCGCCCGCCCCGCTCACCTTGCCTTTGATGACGCCCGCCTGGACCTCGGTAGCAGCTAGCAGGCCCAGCAGCAGCAGCCATACCCATTGCCCCATTCTATAAAAACCCATAATACTTGAAATAGACTCCTAAACAGCTGGCAAGTTAGAGCCGGTACTGTCTCCGAGGCGGCCTTACTTGACAAACAGCAAAAAGGGCGGCCAAAACAGGCCGCCCTTTGGGAATAGCTAGCGCGTGGCTGGCTAGCTAAACAACGTGCTGTTAGTTATCACAAACAGCCGGGCAATGGTCGATACGGTACCTACGTCCAGCCCTTCGTCGAACGCCTCGCTAAATGCCGAAGCCGGGAAGCCGCTGAAATTGGGGCTGGTGGAGGTCGAGAGCGAAATGCCGCCCTGCGTCACGTTGTCTTCGGCGGGGAAGGTGATGTTGCTAGGGGCGTTATTATTGTTGCCGCCCGAGTAAATGGGTAGGGTGCTGATGCCAGCCCCGCCGGCCGGGATAGGCCCGCCGCCATCGGTGCCCGAAACCCAGCTCTTGGGTGCCGCCGAGTAGGGGGCTACCGGAATACCCTGCGCGGGGGTAGCATTGGTGCCGTAGGCCCGGCGCATGGCCCGCAGGTGCGAGGAGTGGCGGGCCTCCACGGCGTGGATGCTGAGCGCGGCCGTGAGCACCGCGCGGTTGGTGGCGACGAGCGGCGCGGCGCCCTTGTAGGCCCGCACGCCTAGGTCCTCAAACGACTGGGCCAGCGCCAGGTACGTGGCGGGGTTGGTGCGGTAATCGGCCAGCGGCCCAGTCGCGCTGCCTTTGCCGGCACTGAAATCGAACGTGAGAGCGGTGGGGTCAGGGATGGCCGTAGCGCCCAAGGCGGCTATCGTGGAGCGCAAAAACCTGACGTGGTTGGCTTCATCCGTCGCAATCAGGTCGAGGGCGGCGCGGTTGGTGGCACTCAGTTGGTTGTAGGCGGTGGCCGCCACCGAAGTGCGCTGCTGGTAAAAGTACATTTCCAGGTACTCCAGCTTGAGGGCAAAGTTGAGCACGTCGGCCACGGAAGCGCCGACTGGCGTTTGGGCGTAGGCTTTGTTGAATACCGCGCCCACGGCCAGCGGTAGGGCCGCGGCCGTTAGCTTTTGGCCCAGGCCGCCCAGGTGCTTAAACACCGCGCGGCGCGAATCGAGGCGGCCGTATACCTCAGGGTCAACCTCTTCTAGCTGGGAAAGGATAGTAAAAAAATCCATGTATATAGCGAATTGAATACGTGAAGAATCAGTAAGATAACCCGTTATACCAAGCCCGAAACATCGAGTTTCGAGCCAATGGCCAGGAAGGTGTTGGCCACGGCCACTACCACCGAAGGCACCTTGGCCATTTCGAGGCTGTTGCTATCCACGATGTCGCTACCCACAAAGCTGTTTTCAGTCAGCATATCGCGGATGAGGGCGGCGTGGCGGGCTTCTACCGACGCTATTTTGCCCGCGATGAGTAGGTAGGCCGGCGAGCTGATGAACTGCCCCGCCCCGGCGTAGGCGGCTACGCCTAGGTCCTCAAACGCCCTGGCGGCGCCGAGTACCGACGACCGCGACGAAAAATCGATACTGGTGAAATCTACCGTCAGGTCTTTGAGTGGAGTCGCCCCCGCCGCCGCGATGGCGGCTTTGAGGAAGTCGCGGTGAATGACCTCGTGGTAGTAGAGGTCATTGAGCGCCAGCTTCTCGGCGCTATTGCTGCCCAGGCCGGTGTAGTATGAGCCGGTGCGCAGCTGCGTGTAGAAAGCGGCTTCGAGCTGCTCCAGGGCGTAGGCGTAGTTGAGCACGCCGGCGTCGCCGGTGCCCACGCTCACCGTGCTGGGCAGCACCGTGAGGCCCATGCTGGTGCCCGTGCCGCCCGGCCCGGTTACGACGACGGTAGCCGCGCCGGCCGTAGCCGCAGGCGGCACCGTGAAGCTGATGGTAGTAACCCCGTTAACGGTCAGCTTAATAAGGGTTGTAGTGGCGATGCCATTCACCGTTAAGGAGGTAACGCTGGCCAGGTTAGTGCCGGTGAGGGTGACCGAAGCCTCAGGCAGCGCGCTGGTGGGCGAAAAGCCAGTGATGGCCGGAGCCGTAGAAGCCGCAGGCAGTACGGTAAACGAGCCGCCCGACGTGGCGGTGCCGCCCGGCGCAGTCAGCACCAGCGCGCCCGTTTGGGCCGCGGCGGGTACCGTGAACGTGACGGTAGTAGCATTGACCACCGTGAACGTGGTGGCAACGGTGCCCAGCAGGAGGCTAGTAGTGCCGCCTAGGTTGGTGCCCGTGACCGTGACGGTAGCGCCCGGCATGCCACTGGCGGGCGTGAAGCTGGCGATGGTAGGCGGCGGGGTTACTACGGCAGGGTCGTCCTTCTTGGTGCAGCTAGCGAGCCACAAGCTGCCGGCTACCGCACTGGCGCCGGTATAGCGAAGAAAAGAGCGCCGGGAAGGCCCACTAACAGTATTTTCCTCAATAGTGCTACTCAGTAAATGAAAAGCCATAAAAGCCTGGTATATGGTAAGATTGTGAATAAGAGTTTCACAAATATATACCCAGCGAGGCTGCCCAATAGGCGGCCGTAAAGCCTAATAAAGCTTATTCCTCAGCCCTTTGAGTTGGCCGCGAGGTGTACCAGGCATTGAGCCCGACCCCCAGCAGGAGCAGCGCAATGCCGGGGTACACGCTGAACTTAACCTCATCGCCAAACACGAAGTAGCCCAGCGCAATAGCGTAGAGCAGCCCTAGGTAGTCGAGCGCCGCCACGAAGTTGGCCTGCTGCTTCTGGAAGGCGTGCGTGACGCACCACAGCGCCACGTGCGTAAACAGGCCCGCCAGCAGCAGCCACGCCCAATCTGTGCCGTGCGGCAGCTTCAGGTCAAAAAGCATCCACACGCTGGCAATGGCCAGGGGCACCATATTGAAATAAAAAACCGGTACCAGCGGCGCGATTTTGTCGCCCGCTCGGCGCAAGAATACGCTGCTCACGCCCGATGACACCGCCGCCCCCACGCCCAGCAGCACGCCCGCCGACAGCAGCCCCACCGTGCCCTTGGCCACCAACACGCCGGCCACCGCCAGCGCGTAAAACAGCCATTGCCAGGGTTTGAGCGGCTCACCAATCAGCCAGATGGCGGCCACCGCCGTCACCACCGGCGCCAGGTAGCTGAGGGTGGCGGCGGTACCTAGGGGCAGCACTTTGAGAGCCAAGAAGCCCAAGATGAGTGAGCCCGCCCCAAACACGCCGCGCCCCAGCAGGTTGCGCCGAGCTTCGGGCGGGCCCCACACCGACACGTTGGTGCGGCGCAACTGCCAAACCGTGAGGCTGAGCGAGATAAGGCAGCGGGCGAAGATAATTTCGGCGGTGGGGATATCCGGCAGCTTCTTCACGGCCACGTTGACGCAGGCCAGCAGCGCCGTGGAGGCCAGCATGTAAAAAATTCCGGGCGAAACGCGCATAGGGCACAAAGACGGGAGGATTCCCCGCGCAGTGGCACATTTGGCCCCCGCCAGCCGTTATTAAAGCAGAATAACTTGTGGCTTGCCCCTACAACGGCCCCGGCCCCGCTTCGTTCCCGTACTTCGTGGCCGCTCCTCTCCCTGCTTATGTTTAAGAACCCCGACAAAGCCCCCAAAAGCTACACGCCCCTGGAGGCCCTACCCAAAATAGCTGCCTTCTGCGCCTACCAGGAGCGCACTCAGAAAGAAGTGGCCGAAAAGCTGAAAAGCTACGGCCTCGACGAAGACGAAGCCGGCGAAATCATTATTCGCTTGAGCCGCGAAAAGCTACTCGATGAGGAGCGCTATGCCCAGGCCTACGCCCGCGGCAAGCACCGTAGCAACGGCTGGGGCCGCCGCCGCATCAAAATGGAAATGAAGGCCAAAGGCCTGAGCGAGTACTGCATCAAGAGCGGCCTGAAGGAGCTTGACGGCGACGAATACTACGCCAAGCTCAAGCAGCTGCTGGAGCAGCGCGACGCCCGCGAAAAGGAAAGCCACCCCATGAAGCGCAAGCTCAAGCTCACGGCCTACCTCATTCAAAAGGGCTACGAATCGGACCTGATTCAGGAGGCGCTGGGCGAGTTAGCGGCGGAAGAATAACGGAGTACTTGCGTAGAATCGACAAGCAATTTGGCAGCGCGGGCAACCTAGGGCTGTCAAATACGTTAGTACTAACTATACTAGCAGTAACTTTCTGAGATTATGAAAATTTCCGTTGAAAAGGGCGAGGAAAAAGGCTTCCTGCCCGATGGCCGCCACACCGTCACCATCACTAGCATTGAGGAAGGCACCAGCGAGCACCAGAACGTGCCGTTTTTTGCGGCTCGCATGGAAAGCGAAGATGGCTTCGTGACGCAGCGATTTTATAACTCGCCGGCTGGTCATCCCATTATCCTGTCGCTGTACTCGGCCGTGGGCATCAAGCCGCACGATGGCAAAGACCTCGACACCAAGGAGCTAATCGGCAAGCACCTGTCGGTAGAAGTAAGCGACCACAGCTATACCGACCCTGCCAGCGGCAATGAGCGCAGCGTGCGCCAGGCCACGGGCTTCCGCGCCGCGTAAGTAAAATGAATAATTAACAGAAAAGGCAGCCCCTACCTAGGGGCTGCCTTTTCTGTTGGCACGAGTTGCTACATTTTACGGGCTGGCGTGGGCACTACCAGTCGCTGCCCAATGATGACGCGCCGTCCCGTGAGCGTGCGTAGCATGGGCACCAGTATTTGCTCGGCGTTGCGCTGGGTTTCGGCCAGAATGCCCGATTGCAGGGCCGAGCGCCGCACCTGCGCCTCGGCGTAGCGGTAGGCCTCATCAACGAGCGCGGCATCCTGGAAAAAGCCATTCTCAGTGCTGAAAACGCGGCTTTGGTCGTGGTTGACTTGGAAGGAGCACAGCTCGGGCGCAGGCAGCAGCACGCGCACCACCGAGTCGCCCTCGAAGGAAACGTCCTGCGGCTTGATTTTGCGCAGGTCGAGGCAGCCCACGGCCTCGCCACCCACGATGAGGGCGGCTTTGGCATCGGGCAGGAAAGGGTATTTCGATGATTTCTTGTACTCCACCACGTCCTTGAAGCGGTAGCGCACTAGCTCCAGCCGACCTAGAGCCTCCACTTGGGTCAGCACCGTGTTGTGGGTCACCGTCACCTGCGGCTCGCGGGCGGCCAGCGGGTTGAGGCTGGCGAGCGTCGAGCCTATTTTGCGCCACAAAAATACCCCTAGGGCAACGAGCAAAACCAGTGGAAGCAGGCGACGAAGCAAACGGGTGAGCGGCATAGACCCCTGAATACGGCTCTCGGCGCTAGCCGTTGGGGTAAGCGCGGCCTTAGCACTTGTAAGTTGCGCTACTGGCCAAACCCCGCCCAAGCCTGCAGGCCGCCCGTGTGCACCGCCACCACCGTGCTACCCCGCGCAAAATGCCTGCGGCTGATGAGGTCTAACACGCCAGATAACAGCTTGCCAGTATAAATCGGGTCGAGCAGCACGCCAAAATCGGCCTCGAAGTGCTCAATGAAAGCGCGCAGCTCAGGCGGCAGTTTGGCGTAGCCACCGAAGTGATAGTTGAGGTGCAGCTCATAGTTGGTGAGCGGCTGGCCGGTGGCGGCTTGGGTCAGCGCGTCTACTTCATCTCGCAAGAAGCCAGCACCTTTCAGTGCCACTAATCCTAGGACGCGGGCAGGGTAGTGCGCTTCGGCCAGACCCAGCGCCAGGCCTGCTAGCGTGCCACCCGTGCCGGCAGCCACGGCCACGGCGTCGAAATCGGTTTGCTGGCGCAGCTCGCCGATGAGTTCGGCCACGCCGCGCAGGGCTAGGGCGTTGGTGCCGCCTTCTGGTAGCAGGTAGGCGGGACCGTAGGTTTTTTGTAAGTCTGCCAGAAACTCCGGCTCAGTGCGCCGCCGGTAAGTAGTGCGGTCGAGGTAGTGCAGCTGCATGCCATCGGTCACGCAGCGGGCCAGGGTCGGGTTGAGCGGCGTGTGCTCTTCGCCCCGCACTAGGCCAATGGTATCGAAGCCATAGAGCCGGCCCGCCGTAGCCACGGCGGCCAGATGGTTGGAATAGGCGCCGCCGAAGGTGAGTAGGTGGGTGTGGCCTTGCGTGCGCGCCGCCAGTAGGTTGTATTTGAGCTTGCGGGCCTTGTTGCCGGGCAGGTCGGGGTTCAGCAGGTCGTCGCGCCAGAGCAGCAGGCGCACGCCGTAGCTGGCGGCGAGGGGGTGCGGGATGAGTTGAAGAAGCTGGTCAGGCATTACCATTTAAACTAAAAATGTCATCCTGAGCTTGCGAAGGACCTTTTATGCCTAGAGCTTAACTAGGTATAAAAAGTCCTTCGCAAGCTCAGGATGACAGATAGTAGGAGAGAAGCTAGGCTAGTGGCTCTTTGCGGCGGCGCGTGCCGAATACACTGGCCGCTACCACGGCCAGCAACACGCCTAGGCTCGAAACCAACGATACGGTGTTGCCAATTTTGTATTCCTTGGGCTCAAACACGAACTTGATTTCGTGCGAGCCGGCCGGCACTTGCAGGGCGCGCAGCACGAAGTCGGCGCGGAAGTGCGGCACCTCCTTGCCATCGAGAAAGGCCTGCCAGCCGTCGGCGTAGTAGATTTCGGAGAACACGACCGTGCTGGGCTGGGCCGCCGTGTAGCGGTAGGTGAGGGCGTCGGGGGCGTAGTTGGTGAGGGCGATGGTGCCCGACGAATCGGCGTAGGTGGTCGGCTTCACGCTTGGAAACTTCGAGACGTCTACCACGGCTACGTGCTTGGTATCGAGGCTGGTGAGGGCGGCCATCTCCTGGTCGGGATTTTGGACGGCGCGCAGCTCGCGCACAAACCAGGCGTTGCCGTTGGCGCTGGGGTTGCGCTGCACCTGTTCGGGCTGGCCCTGCTGCTGGCCGGGCACGATGACGTAGCGCGTGTTCAGCATGTTGAGCACGCCGGTGTTGTTGGTCGAAATCTGGCGCTCCACCAGGTCCTGGTAGCGGCGCAGCTTGGCGCCGTGGTAGCCGCCGATGCTCTTGTGGAAGTATGAGGTGCGGGCCTCGTTGAAAGGGTTGCCCACGTTGAGTACGCGGTAGCTCAGGTCTTTATCCTGGAGAATCTGCTGGTCGGCAGGCGAGGGCTGGAAGCTCTCCACGATAGTTTCGGTCTGGTAGTTTTTCTCGCCTAGGTAGCGTTTATCCACCGTCCAGAGGTCGAGCAGCACCAGCGCCACTACCAAGCCCGCGGCCACGCCGGCCTGAATTTTACCCTTCAAATAGAAATAAAGGGCACCCAGGGTGAGGCCCACGAAGAGCAGCCCGCGCCACACGTCGCCGCGCAGCAAGTCGGCCCGGTCGGCGCGCAAGGCGCTCAGCAGCTGCGGCGTGAAGCCGGCCTGCGTGAGGTTGGCATCTTGCGGCGAGGCAAAATCGAAGCTGAAGCTCACCAGCCAAGTCAGCAGCAAGAAGCCCGCCGTGATAGCGCCCGCGTAGAGCAGCTGTCGGGTGCGGTACTGGTTATCAGCTGAATCGACCACTACCGTGGGGGCGCCAGCCGCCGCGCGGGCGGCCTTGGCCAGGGCCGGGTGCAGGGGCTCGGTAGGTGCGGGGGCGGCACCTAGGGGCTCAGCGGCTTCGCGGGGGCGCAGGATGCGCGAGAGCGCCAGCGCGGCCAGCAGTGGCATGGCCAGCTGCGCGATTACCAGGCCCATGCTCACGGCGCGGAAGCTGCGGTAGCCCGGCAGGTAGTCGAATATCAAGTTGTTAATCGTTTCGAAGTTCTTGCCCCAGGCCAGCACAAACGAGACTAGGGTGCCCGCCAGCAGCCAATAGCGCGTGCGCTTATCCACCACAAACAAGCCCAGCACAAACAGAAAGCACACCACCACGCCCACGTACACGGGGCCGGCCACGTAGCTCTGGTCGCCCCAGTAGGTGGGCATGCTGGCCAGGGCGTCGGCGCCGGCGCCCATGGTGTTGAGCTCGCGGGCCATGTTCGAGTCGTTGCCCAGGGGCATGGCGCTGCTGCCGCCGTAGAAATTGGGCACCAGCAGCGTCATGGTTTCGCCGATGCCGTAGCTGTAGGCAAAGGCGTAGTCGCGGTCCTGCTGCCGGGCGCTGGGCGCGGCGGGCTGGCCGGGTGCGGGCGGCAGGGCTTTGAGCTCGGAAGGCGAGCGGTTGCTGTATTTGCTGTATTCGTAGGTGGTGTAGAGGCGGCCGAAGCTCACGCCAATGGCCAGCGCAGCGCCGATGCCCAGCAGCACGGTGCGCCCTAGGTAGTCGCTCAGGCGCCCGGCCCGCACGGCTGCCACCAACTCAATAATGCCGTAAATGATGACCAGCAGCCCGAGGTAGTAGGTAATCTGCGGGTGGTTGGCGCGCACATTCAGGGTGAGGCCCAGCGTGAACAGTGCCGCGCCCAGCCACTTATTCTGCCGAAAGGCCAGCATCAGCCCGCCCAACACCAGCGGCGCGTAGGCTAGCGCCCACGACTTGGTATTGTGTCCGGCGGCCAGAATGGCGAGGTTGTAACTCGAAAAGCCCAGCGCCACCGCACCGGCCACCGCCACCAGCGGGCGTACCCCCAGAGCCACCAGCAGCACGTAGCCGCACAGCAAAGCCACAAATAGGTTGCTGACTACCCCCGGCAGCCCCAGGGCCACGGCCTTCTGCACGTACACGAACAGGTCGCCGGGGAAGTGCACCGAAATTAGGTACGTCGGCATCCCGCTGAACATGGAATTGGTCCACAGCGGCTCGTGGCCGTGCTCGGCAGCCCACTGCTGCGTCTCGTGCGCCCCGCCCTGAAACTGGGTGATGTCGTGCTGCGCCAGCGTTTGGTGGTTAAATACGATGGGCGCGAAGTAGGCCACGGCCAGCACCACGAAGAATAACACGGCCAGCACGTGCGGCCAAGCCCGCTGCCACAGCGGCGCAGGCGTAGGAGAATACGAAGGAGAAACGGCCATCGGGCGGCTTTTAGCAATGGGGCAAATGAGGCCCGAAGGTAGCGCCGGGGCGGGGAAGGGGTGGTGCGGTCCGCCGAAGTTGTAAAAGTGAAGAGCTATTTTGTGCGATGATGCTAAATCGGTTAAAATCAAAAGTTTTCCACATTCGGCGGTTACCAAACCTGTGGACAACTTACTTGCTTTGATTTTAAGATATTGCTGGTCAGCTATAAAGCTGCTGAGACTCTCATACTAGTAATATTAGCTGTCTTCCTTTCTTATCAATCACTAATCTGCCTTCAGCCCAACGTACGGTAAACACCCCACCAATACGGTCGCCTATAAACGGCGAACCCCCGGCTGGTGAGACAACCGAGGGTTCAAGAAGTGGGTGATGCAACACCCCCATCTTAACCAATGAAAAGGGAACGTGCGCTACAGTTGCTACAAGCAGTCGGCAAAGCAATTTTGCTAGGCCTGGTGAGCGGAGCGGCAAAAGCCATTGGCTTCTTGCTACTTACTCATCTGCTTGAGTAACTAGAATAAGGGGCTGGGCCGGGCGCTTGGCCCCTTATTTTGTGGTGTAGCAAATGTACTAGGCAAACGTGAGAACGCGACCAAGAGTTTGCGGGGGAGGCGCCCGCGTAGCAGCAGGAAGCCTGTAGCTGAACAATGTATCCTCTTTGGGCGTCTTAGCAGCTCCCCTTTACTAGCTGTCTCATGCCTGAAACCCCAAAAAACTGGTTTATCACCGGCGCCTCCACCGGCCTCGGCGAGGCCCTGGCTACCCTGCTGCTTGACAAAGGCGAGAAGGTGGCCGCCACCTTCCGCAAGTCTGGGCAGGTCGAAGAATTCACGAAAAGAAAGCCCGGTCACAGCCTAGGTGTGTTGGTCGATGTGACTGATGCCGAGCAGATACAAGGTGCCGTGCAGCACGCCATCAGCACCTTTGGCCACCTCGATGTGGTGGTGAACAACGCGGGCTACGGCTCGCTGGGCAGCATCGAGGAAATCTCGGAGGAAGAAACCCAGCGGCAGTTCGACGTAAACGTGTTTGGGCCGCTGCGCGTGGTGCGGGCGGCGCTGCCGCACCTGCGCGAGCGCAAGTCGGGTAATATTCTCAATATTACTTCGGTGGGCGGCATGATAGGGATGGCGCACGCGGGCATTTACAACGGCTCCAAGTTCGCGCTGGAAGGCTTGGGCGAGTCGCTGGTCGCGCAACTCAAGCCGCTCGGCATCCACGTCACCAACGTGGAGCCGGGGCCGTTCCGTACCAAGTGGGCGGGCGAATCGGCTACCTATACCAAGGCAAAAATTGCCGACTACGCCCTCACGGTGGGCGAGGGTCTCAAAGCTTCGCTGGGCCGCGATGGCAATCAAAAAGGCGACCCCGCCAAGGCCGCCGAGGCCATGTACCAACTGGTGCGCCTGCCCAATCCGCCGCAGCACCTGCTGCTCGGCGCCTTCGCCTACCAGCTAGTGCGCCAAAAGCTGCAAGACACCCTCAAGGAACTCGACGACTTCGCCTACCTAGGCGAGCCGACAGATTTTTAGCATCGATTCTTATAGTTCGCGCAGTGTTTCGGGGTGTTAAAGCGCAGGGTTTCACAGTACTCTTTTTATTAGGACACTGCGAAACACTGCGCGAACTGGTAATTGCTCAGCTCTACTTCAGCAGCACCTCGGCCAGCACCGGGAAGTGGTCGGAAGGGTAATGGCCGCGCATGGAATCCGTGAGCACTGCGTAGCTGAGCACGATGCTGCCGCGGCTCACAAAGATGTAGTCGATGCGGTCAGCCAGCGGTGCGTCGAGCTTAAAGCCTTGGAAGGTGCCGACGGGACCGTAGGCGGGCTGCTGCGTGAGCTCGTGAGCGTCGCCGAGCAGCATTTGCAGGGTTTTGACCTGCTCGGTGTCGGGTGTCGAGTTGAGGTCGCCCACGCAGATTACGGGCGCGTTTTTAGCGATTTCCTTGATTTTCTGCACCATCAGGTGGCCCGATTGGCGGCGCGCTTCCACGCCCTCGTGGTCGAAGTGCACGCTAAAAAAGTAGAATACCTGCCCGGTCTGCACGTCCTTGAACTGCGCCCAGGTGCAGATGCGGTTGCAGCAGGTGGCATCCCAGCCCTTGCCGGGGCGGTCGGGCGTCTGGCTCAGCCAGAAGTCGCCGGTTTGGAGGAGCTGCAAGCGAGCCTTCTTGTAGAAAATGGCCGAGTGCTCGCCGGCTTCCTTGCCATCGTCGCGCCCGCGGCCCACGAAAGTGTAGCCAGGCAGTTCGGCCACGCCTTTAAGCTGCTCGCGGAAGCCCTCCTGCGTCCCGAAAACGTCAAAATCGTGGTAGCGAACCAGGTTCTTTACCATTTCTTTACGATTGGGCCAGGCGTCGGTCCCATCGCCGGGGTTGTTGTAGCGCAGGTTGTAGGTGGCAATGCGGAGCGGCACTGGGGCCTTGCCAGCGGCTACTTGGGCGAAACCAAGGCAGCTTAGCAATAAGCAGATTATCAAACGCATAAAATGGTTTTTGTGGGGTGGGTCGCCGGCAAAAGCGGCCCCCTATTCCGGGGCAAGTTATAGCCAGCCTGCCCGAGTGCCCCTAGGTCGGCCCTAGGTGCCACGCCCGTACCAAGCGGGCGCCCGACCTTTGCGGCCGTTATGCCCATCCGCTTTTCTAACCTGCCCGCGTTGCTCGGCGGTACCCTGCTCCAAGCCCCCGCCACTGACGCTACCATTGCCACGCTGCTGCTCGATAGCCGCCGCGTGGGCCTCACCGAGGGCGCCTTGTTCTTTGCCCTGCGCGGGCCCCACCACGATGGCCACCACCACCTGGCCGCGCTGTATGCCAAGGGCGTGCGGCTGTTTGTGGTGAGCCACGCGCTGGCCAGCCTGGAGCCGTTTGCCGGGGCGGGCTTTGTGCTGGTGCCCGCGGCGCTGGCGGCGCTGCAAACGCTGGCCGCCGCGCACCGAGGCACTTTTCAGCGGCCGGTGTGGGCCATCACGGGCTCCAATGGCAAGACCATCGTGAAGGAGTGGCTGGCCCAGCTGCTGGCCCCCGACGAAGACATCTGCCGCTCGCCCAAGAGCTACAACTCGCAAATAGGCGTACCGCTGAGCGTGTGGGAGTTAGCACCCGGCCGGCACACCCTGGGCATCTTCGAAGCCGGTATTTCGGAACGGGGCGAGATGGCCCGATTGGCGCGCATCATTGCGCCCACGCATGGCATTTTCACGACCCTAGGCACGGCCCACGACGCCGGTTTTGCCTCCGAAGGCGAGAAGCTGGCCGAAAAGCTGACGCTGTTTGAGCGGCCCGGCTTCGAGCTGCTGGTGTACTGCGCCGACCAGCCCGCTGTGCACGCCGCCGTGCAGGCCCGCGCCCTGCCCGCCCTGGCCTGGACGCGCCACGCGGTGCCCGGCGCGGCGTTGCGCTTCCGCCTTAAGCCCACCGGCGCGGGCACCACGGTGCGCGTGCGGCTGGGTGAGGCCGGCCTGGCGCAGTCGCTGCCCGCGGGCCAGCCGGCGCTGCTAGCGGCCACGCGCTTCACGCTGCCGTTTGCCGACGAGCCCTCCGTGGAGAACGCGTTGCACTGCCTGGCCGTGCTGTTGTGGCGCCAGCTCGACCCCGCCACGGCCCTCGCGCCGGCCGAAATTCAGCGCCGGCTGCTGCGCCTGCAGCCCGTGGCCATGCGCCTCGAAAGGAAGCAGGGCCGCCACGGCTGCTACCTGCTCGACGATACCTATAACAACGACCTAGCTGGCCTCGCGCTGGCCCTCGACGCCCTGAGCCGGCAGGCCCGGCCCGGCGGTCGCACCCTCATTCTCAGCGACGTGCTGGAGTCGGGCCTCAGCGGCCCCGCCCTGTACGCCCGCGTGCTGGCCCTGGTGCGGGCCCACGGCATCACGCGGCTGATTGGGGTGGGGGAAGAGTTGAGTTATGAGTTGAGAGTTAAGAGTGAAGAGTTACGAATTGGAGTCAGTGAAACTGCCAAAGACCAGCAAAGTCAACTCTTAACTCAAACATACCCCACCACCGAGGCGCTGTTGGCCGACTTACGGCCCACTGATTTTCAGAACGAAACCATCCTTATTAAGGGTGCGCGGCGGTTTGGGTTTGAGCGCGTGGTGGCGGCCTTGCAGCAGCTGCAGCACGGCACGGTGCTGGAAGTCAACCTCGACGCGCTGACCCACAACCTGCAGTACTACCGCCAGCGGCTGCGCCCCGGCACCAAGCTCATGGTGATGGTGAAGGCATTTGCCTACGGTAGCGGCTCGTATGAAGTGGCCAGCCTGCTCCAGTTTCAGCGGGCCGACTACCTGGCCGTGGCCTACCCCGACGAGGGCCAGCAGCTGCGCGAAAACGGCATCAGCCTGCCCATCATGGTGCTAAACCCCGGGCCCGATAGCTTCGAGCAGCTGCGCCGCTACCGCCTGGAGCCCGAAATCTACTCCCTAGAGCGCCTACACGACTACCTGCAAGCCGCCCAGGAAGCCCCCACCGGCACCGCGCCGCTGCCACCGCTGCACCTCAAACTCGATACCGGCATGCGCCGCCTGGGCTTCGATGAAAACGACCTAGGGGCATTGCTCGAATTACTAGCTGCGCACCGCGCCCAGCTGCCCGTGGCCAGCCTCATGACGCACCTCGCCGCCGCCGACGACCCCGCGCATGACGACTTTACCCGGCAGCAGCTCAGCACGTTCCAGCGCATGGCCGCCGCCGTTGAGGCCGTGCTGGGGCGCCCGGTGCTGAAGCACGCGCTCAACTCGGCCGGCATCCGGCGCTTTCCCGAGGCGCAGTTTGATATGGTGCGCCTCGGCGTGGGGCTGTACGGCGTGGAGGCGGGTGACGAGGGTAGCCATAACCTGCTGCCCGTGAGCACGCTGCGCACCACCGTGTCGCAGGTCAAGACCCTGCCCGCCGACACCACCGTGGGCTATGGCCGCCGCGGCGCGGCCACGGCCCACGAGCGCCGCCTGGCCACCTTGGCCATTGGCTACGCCGACGGCTACGACCGACGTTTCAGCGCCGGGGCGGGGCTGGTGCTGCTGCACGGCCGCCGCGCGCCCGTGGTGGGCTCGGTGTGCATGGACATGGTAATGGTCGATGTCACCGACATTCCCGAAACGCAGCCCGGTGATGTGGCTATTATTTTTGGCGAAGGCTTGACTATCAATGAGCTGGCCGAGCGTATCGGCACAATTCCCTACGAAATACTCACCAACGTGAGCGAGCGCGTGAAGCGCGTGTTTGTGAGTGAGTAAGGGGTAGCGAACGCTGGTGCTTAACGCTGCCTCGGCCAGTAGCTACCTAGGGCCGGCCGGGGCTTGGTGTCCAACGCTGGGGCGCATCTGCGCGTAAGTATCTTCTCATTCTTTCACAGTTTACTGACATTTCAATGAATAAGCTCACCCTTACGCTGCTGGCTGCTGCCTCCCTCTCCTTGGCCACCAGCTGCAACGACCTCAAGAAAACCGACGATAAAAGCACGCTTTCTGACGCCACCCAGGACACGGCCGTAGTGGCTCGCACCGGCCAGACCGCCGCCGACGTAGCCACTAACGCTGCTGATGCTGTGGACAGCGCCGCCAGCAAGGCCGGCTCGGCCATCGGCAATGCGTTTGACCTTACCAAGGCCAAGCTGGCCGATGTTAAATTTCCGGAGGTGAACCTGACGGGCATCACCGTGCGGGGCAACGACGATTACCAGGTGTACGGCGTCGATGAGAAAGTGCTTTTCGATACCGATAAGGCGACAGTGAAGCCGACCGCCGCTGAGGCGCTGAAGCAGATTACGGCCTCCATCAATCAGCGCTACGCGGGTAAAGACGTGCGCGTTCTGGGCTTTGCCGACTCGCGCGGCGACAAGAGCTACAACCGCGACCTAAGCAAGCAGCGCGCCGAGGCCGTGAAAAACTTCTTGGTAACCACCGATAAAATGCCCGCCGACCGCGTTAGCACCGAAGCCTTTGGTGAGGAGCAGCCCGCAGCCAGCAACGCCACCGCCGCTGGCCGCAAGGAAAACCGCCGCGTAGAAATCGCTGTGAAGGTCAAATAAATCGCAGATTCAACTGATTTAACGGATTGCGCAGATACGCCCGCCTGCGGCGGGCTGACGATGCGAACGCAGAGTAGCCTTCGGCTAGCTTGTAAAAAGAGCTGGCGAAGCCACTCCTGCGTTCGCATCGTCAGCCCGCCGCAGGCGGGCGTATCTGCGCAATCCGTTAAATTAGTTGAATCTGCGATTTATTTATATTCGTCTACTTCCGCGCGCATCATGGCGTTGAAGCGCGAGCCGCCGTTGGCGAGCGTCACCAGGTTCCAGCCGCGGCCGATGGCGTAGCTCCAGGTGCGGCTGTCTTTAAACTCGAAGGTGGGGCGCAGAATCTGGCCGTAGGGCGTGTAGTTGTCCATGAAGTTGGTGGTGTAGAACTTGTCACCGCTCACAATCCACTCCATGGCCACGTAAAAGCCCTCCTCGGGCGCCGGGATGTTGTAGCTCGTCAGGTCGACCGTAAACCACTCGCCGCCGCGGGCTGCCGACACGATAACGCTCTCGCCGAGCATGTCCGAGTTGGGCGCGTTGTAGTTGCCATCAGCCTTGTAGAGGCGCACCCGAAACGGCTCGCGCGGAAAGCCGTTTTCGCCGATGTAAAAGGCCACCGAGCGGATAAAGCCCAGCTTTTTGGCCTTCTCATTCTTGCACAAAAAGGCGTACTGGCTGCCGGGCATCCCCTGTATCATGCCCGCGCCGGGCGAGCTGTTGTGTGCCCCCAGCATCAGCGGCCGCACCTTGCTGGCTTCCACCACGATGTTGGCTAGCTGAATGGGCTGCTTCGGAATCTGCAAAATAACCTCCTCCATGTTGGTGCCGCGCTTCACAAAGAGCGCCGTGCGCTTGTAGCCCAGCGCCATCACGATGATGGAATCTTCGGTCACCTTAGTGGGCATGGCCATCTGGAAATAGCCATATTCGTTGGTGAGCGCGCCGGTTTGCTCTTCGCGCAGGTTAATCGAAGCAAAGGGAATGGGGCTTTGGGTGGCGGCATCGACCACGCGGCCCGTAATGCGGCCCTCCTGGGCGCGGCTGATAAATGGCGATAGCCCGATAACGGATAGTATAAATAGTAGTCGCTTTAGCATATTGGTAAAAGCTAAAAAAAAGGCTTAGTCCACAAATTTAGCATCAGGTATTGTGAAGTTCCTCGACTTCGAATAAAAATAACCGTAAAGGGCCCAAGTGAGTAAAATTATTTATCTTTGAACTCAGGATAATGCTATTGATAAATTCAAAAATGACGAAAATCATTTGTTCGGCCTGCTAATATGCAAAAAACAAGTACCTTTCGGATGAATTGCAGAAGAGTCGAATATCTACGCTAAGTGAAAAATAGCTGTCTATTTACCATCCTCTTATGGTGGTGCGGCATAGTACCCGGCAGCCAGGCCCAAAGCCCGGCCGTAGTACCAGCCGCACCGGTGCCGCTTGCGGCCCTGCCGGCAGCAAAAAACGCGGCTCCTCTCGAGGGGCTATGGCGCGGCCCACTAGCGCTGCCAGGCGGCCGCATAGAGATGACAGTAAGTATAATAGCCCTGACCGGTGGGCAGTACTTTGCGGCGCTCGACGTGCCCATGCAGAAGCTGAGCCGGGTGCCGGCCGAGCTACAGCTAGTGCCCGGCACCGATTCGGTGCTGCTGCTGCTGCCGCAGCTGGGCAGCCGGTTGCTGGCCCGGCCCGACTCGGGCGGGCTGCTGCTGCGCGGCACCTGGACGCAGCCGGGCTTGCGCGCGCCGCTGGTGCTGCGCCGCGCTCCGCTGCCCGCCGCCACCAGCGCCGTAGCGTCGCTGAGCCGGCCGTACCGGGAAGAAAAAGTGACATTTTCTAACTTCACCGCACGGCTGCGGCTGGGAGGCTCGCTCACGGTGCCGGCCGGCCCGGGGCCTTTCCCAGCGGTGGTGCTGCTGTCGGACCTAGGCGCCCAGGACCGCGATGGCCGTCCGGCCGAGCAGCCCGGCGCCGGGCCGCGCCCGAGCACCTACCCGCTGCTGAGTTTACTGGCCGACTACCTCACCCGCCACGGCCTTGCCGTGCTGCGCTTCGACGACCGGGGCGTGGACCAGTCGGAGGGCAGCACGGCCGCCACCACTACCGCGCAGCGCGTGGGCGATGCCCAGGCGGCGCTCAACTACCTGCGCACGCGGCCCGAAGTCGATTTGCTGCACCTAGGTCTCGTGGGGCACGGCGAGGGTGCCAACGTGGCGCTGCTGGCCGCGGCTCAGCCGTTGCCCCCGGCCTTTGTGGTGAGCCTGGCGGGCTACGGGCAGCCGGGGCTGGCCACGCTGCTGGCGCAGCAGGCCGCGGCCCTGCGCGCCCAAAAGCTGCCGCCCGCCGAGCTCGACCTCCGCCTGCGCCGCCAGGCGGCGCTGGCCGAGCTGGTGCGCTACTCTACTAACCTAGGCCAGACGCAGGCCATGGTGGCCAACCTCCTCAGCCAGGACGAGCCTGGCCTGCTGCCCGAAGCCGCGCAGCAGCGCGCCGCCGCGCAGCTCACGCCCTGGCGCCGGGCCTTTTTAGCCTTCGACCCGCTGGCCGGCCTGGAAGCAGTGCAAGTGCCCGTGTTGTTGCTGAGCGGCCTGGCCGACGAGCAAGCCCCGCCCGCCGAGCATCTGGCGGCCCTGGAAAAGGAGCTGCACGCCAACGGCAACCGCGCCATCACCAGCCAGCGGCTGGCGGGCGTCAACCACCTGCTGCAGCCCCCGCCCACCCAGTGGATAGTGCTCGATGGCGAGCCCCGGCCCATCGTGGCGCCCGCGCTGCTGGAGGCGCTGAAGCAGTGGCTGACCACCCAGGCCAAGAAATAATTTTGCCGCAAATGAGTGCCGGCCGGCCAGACTGCTGAGGTAGAAGCCCGCGCCCGCGCTATTATTGTCGGCCGCTGGCCGGGCGGGGTAGCGCCGAGGGGCGGCGGCCCGCTTTGGCCCGGTGGCTACCGGCTATTCAGACGACAAGCTAGGCGCGCATGAATTTTAAGTACGACACCGATTTACTGGTATTGGGGCCGGCCGCCATGCTGCTGGTGCTGGTGCTGCGGCGGCTATTCGACCTGCCCGAGCGCCTGCCCCGCTGGAACCGCTGGCTGTCGTGGCTGTGGCTACCGGCCCTGCTGGCCTTTGCCTACTCGGTGGTGTACCTGCGCCACAACAGCGCGCTGGGCGAGGCGTACATGCTGTTCGTTTTCACGGTAATACTCGGTACGCTGCTGCGGCTGCGTAGCTACCGCCCGGCCCGCACGCTGCTGGTTGGGGTGGCGCTAGTCTGGCTGAAATGGGTGATTAAAGTGGGGCTGCTATTGGGCAGCTACCGGCTGCTGCCACCCTACGCCAGCTATTATAACACGGGGAGCCAGCTCACGACCCTGCTGGTAATAGGGCTGCTCGTGACCGCCCGCGCGCAGAAGAAGACTCTGCTGAAAGAGCAAAAGCAGCGCGAGGAAGAAGCCCAGGCCCGGGCGCTCGTGGCCGCCCAAAATGCCGAGCTAGAGCGCCTGGTAGCCGAGCGCACCGCCGCCCTCACCCAGCAGTCGGAAGAGCTGCGCAAGGCCCTGGACGACCTCCAGACTACGCAAAGCCAGCTGATACAGGCCGAAAAGATGGCGAGCCTGGGCGAGTTGACGGCGGGCGTGGCCCACGAGATTCAGAACCCGCTCAACTTCGTCAACAACTTCGCCGAGGTCAGCACTGAGCTGCTCGATGAGCTGGCCAGCGAGCAAACGAAGCCGGCCCCTGACCTAGGGCTGGAAGCGGAGCTGCTGGCCGATTTGCAGCAGAACATCCAGAAGATAACGCACCACGGGCAGCGGGCGGCCAGCATCGTGCGGGGCATGCTCGAGCACAGCCGCCAGAGCACGGGCGAGCGCACGCTCACCGACCTCAACGCGCTCTGCGACGAGTACCTGCGCCTGGCCTACCACGGCCTGCGCGCCAAAGACAAGACCTTCAACGCTACCCTGCAAACCGATTTTGCGCCGGTGCTGCCCTTGGTGGAAGCCGTGAGCCAAGACCTAGGGCGGGTGCTGCTGAACTTGTTCACCAATGCGTTCTACGCCGTGCGCCAGCGCCAGCAAGCCGGCGAGCCGGGCTACGCGCCCACCGTGCGTGTGTGCACCAAGCGCGAGGGTGACGAAGTAGTGGTGTGCGTGCGCGACAATGGCACGGGCATCGCGGAGGCGGTGCAGCAGAAAATTTTCCAGCCTTTTTTCACCACCAAGCCCGCGGGCGAGGGCACCGGCCTGGGCCTATCATTGAGCTACGATATCGTGGTGCAGGGCCACGACGGCACCCTGGAAGTTGAAAGCCAGGAAGGCAACCACACTGAATTTGTGATGCGGCTACCCTTATTTAATTATTAGTTATCAGTGCTTAGTTGGTAGTGCTCAGTTTAATCTGCTAACTATTATCAGCTAATAACTAAGCACTAGGCACTACCAACTAAGCACCAAGCGTAATGGCCAGCGGCAATGAATTTATGGACACGGTGCTGGGCCTGGGACTAGTGTACTGGGGGCGCAAGGCCCTGGACCTGCCCACCCGGCTACCCACCTGGGACCGCTGGCTGGTGCGGGCGTGGCAGCCCGCGGCCGTTATCATCGTGCTGGGCATCGTGGTGGGCGGGCCGGTAGTAGGCTGGTTCGATGACCTGTTTATGGCGGCCGTGCTGGCCGTGGGGGCGGCCGTGGGCTGGCAGCTGCGCGCCTACCGGCCGGCCTTTTGGGTAGGTGTGGCCCTGGCGCCCTACGCCGCCTACATGCTGCTGGGGGTGCTGCTACGGCTGACGGGCAGCAATCCCGTGCGCGATTTTGACGGGGGCGGCAACCTTGAAGGCGTGCTGGTTTTCTGGACGGGCAGCTTATTTTTCCTGGCCCGCAGCCAACACAAAACCCTGGCCGCCGAAGCCCAGCGCCGCCTCACCGCCGAGCAAGAGCAGCGCCGCATTGAAAGCCAGAACCACACCCTCGAATACGAGGTAAACCAGCGCACCGCTGCCCTGGCCCAGCAAACTAACGCGTTGCGCACCACCTTGCAGGAGCTGCAAACCACGCAGAGCCAGTTGATACAGGCCGAGAAGATGGCGAGCCTGGGCGAGCTGACGGCGGGCGTGGCCCACGAGATTCAAAACCCGCTCAACTTCGTCAACAACTTTGCCGAGGTCAGCACCGAGCTGCTCGAAGAGCTGGCTGAGGAGCGCGCCCGCCCCACCCGCGACCTAGGGCTGGAAGCGGAACTACTGGCCGATTTGCAGCAGAACATCCAGAAGATAACGCACCACGGGCAGCGGGCGGCCAGCATCGTGCGGGGCATGCTCGAGCACAGCCGCCAGAGCACGGGCGAGCGCACACTCACCGACCTCAACGCGCTCTGCGACGAGTACCTGCGCCTGGCCTACCACGGCCTGCGCGCCAAAGACAAGACTTTTAACGCCACGCTAAACACTGACCTGGCCCCCGAGCTGCCCTTGGTAGAGGCCGTGAGCCAGGACCTAGGGCGGGTGCTGCTCAACCTGTTCACCAATGCGTTCTACGCCGTGCGCCAGCGCCAGCAAGCCGGCGAGCCGGGCTACGCGCCCACCGTGCGCGTGCGCACCAAGCACGCGGGCGACGAGGTAATGGTGCAGGTGCAGGATAACGGCACGGGCATCGCGGCCGAGGTGCAGCAGCAGATTTTCCAGCCTTTTTTCACCACTAAGCCCGCGGGCGAGGGCACCGGTTTGGGGCTGTCATTGAGCCACGACATCGTGACCAAGGGCCACGGCGGCACCCTGGAAGTAGCTTCGCAACCCGGCGCGGGCACTACGTTTACGCTGCGCTTGCCCGTCTGATGCTACCTAGGGCGCTGCACTATTCCTACCTTTACTATGATGAAAATCCTGGTTGTTGACGACGAGCCCGATGTGCGGACGCTATTCGAGCAGCGCTTTCGGCGCGAGATTCGCAGCGGGGCGCTGGCTTTTTCCTTTGCCTACTCGGGCGAGGAAGCGCTGGGCTACCTGCACGACCACCATTCGGAGGTCGTGCTCATCCTCTCCGACATTAACATGCCCGGTATGAGCGGGCTGGAACTGCTGCGCCGCGTGCGCACCGAGCCCGCCCCGCCGCCCCCGCCCCGCGTGATGATGATAACCGCCTACGGCGACGAAACCAGCCGCAACCAAGCCCTGGCCCTCGGCGCCGACGACTTCCTGACCAAGCCCGTCGACTTCGCCGCCCTCAAAGAAAAGCTCCTTGCCCTACCCTCCGCATGAAAACAAAAATACTGGTTGTAGACGATGAAGCCGACCTGGAACTGCTTGTGAAGCAGAAGTTTCGCCGCAAAATCCGGGAAGGCGAGTACGAGTTTGTGTTCGCCGCCAACGGCCAGGAAGCCCTGGTGCGCGTGGCCGAGCACCCCGACACGGCCATCGTGCTCTCCGACATCAACATGCCCGTGATGGACGGCCTGACGCTGCTCACGGAGCTGCACGAGACGAACCCGATTATTAAAACCGTCATCGTCTCGGCCTACGGCGACATGGCCAACCTGCGCGCCGCCATGAACCGCGGCGCCTTTGACTTCGTGTGCAAGCCGGTCGATTTTACCGACCTAGAAGTCACCATCGAGAAAACTATCGTGCAGGTGCAGCAGCTGCGCGACACGCTGCGCGCCCTGCAGGAAAACAACATTCTGAAGATGTACGTCGATGAGACGGTCATCAACTTTATGTCGCGGCCCGATTTTGAGAGCCAGCTGCTGGCCTCCGAGACCATCGAGGGCACGGTGGTGTTCATCGATATTTGTGGCTTCACGTCGCTCTCCGAAAAGCTGCCCGCCGCCACGGTCGTGAACCTGCTCAACCGCTACTTCGACTTGATGGTGAAGGAGGTAATCGCGCAGGGCGGCTACGTCGATAAGTTTATGGGCGACGCCGTGATGGCTGTTTTCCGGGGTGAATATCACCTCGATAGGGCCGTGGACGCAGCCCTGGCCGTGCGCGCCCGCCTCCTGGCCGAGGCCGACCAAACTATCCCCGGCACCGAGTACCGCCCCGCCGTCAGCATCGGCATCAACACCGGCGAAATGGTATCGGGCAACATCGGCTCGGCCTCGCTCAAGCGCCTGGATTACACCGTAATCGGCGACACCGTGAACGTGAGCCAGCGCCTGCAAGGCAGCGCCAAGCCCGGCCAGATTATCGTGAGCGCCGCCGCTTACCAGCGCATAAAAGAGTCATTTCAGTGCCAGCCGGTGGGTGAGATGAAGCTTAAGAACAAGGAGCAGCCCGTGATGACGTATGAGGTGTTAGCCTAGGTTATGGGTAATGGGAGTAATAGGTAATGGGTAATAAAAGACTTGTCTGATTTGCTGAGACGAGCCTTTTATTACCCATTACTTATTACTCCCATTACTCTCATTCTGACGCCGCAGGCGCTGGCAGAGTACGCGCAGGATGTTGCGCAGCACCTCGCCGCGTTCCTCCATCACGTCGTAGAAATCGTCCTGGTCCAGGCGGAAAGCGCGCACGGCGCTCTGGGCCACGGCCGTGGCCGAGCGCGGCTCGGCATCGAGCAAGGCCAACTCGCCAAAAAAGTCGCCCTGCCGGAAGGTGGTCAGCAGCTGCGGGCCGTTGAAGATGCCAACCTCGCCCTCGTACACGATGTAGAGCGAGGCGCCTAGGTCGCCTTTGGCAAAGATTTGGTGCCCCGCCGGGAAGGTCACTTCCTGCATGATGGGCACGATGCTGCTGAGCACGTTTTCGGGCGTTTCGGCAAACAGCGCGGTGTGGCGAAGCAGGCCCACGCGGGCCTGAGCCGGTAAGTGGGCAGCGGCGGCGTGGTGGCTCATAAGCAAGTGGGGGAGGGCCGGCAGCAGCCGCAGCGCCTCGTCGTAAATGATGTGTTGGCTGGTAGCCAGGTGGTTGATGGCCGTGAGGGCGCCCTCTTGCAGCAGCGCGTTGGGGCTGTTGAAATACGGCAGCCAGTCGGGCAGCTGCCCGAGGGTGGGCACGTGCTGGCGCAGGGCCACGGCCACCGTCCAGTCGTTAAACGTAGTTTCGCCCTGCTGAATGATGTAGGCGGGCAGCGCCACCGTAGTGGCGGGCGGACCGAACAGCTGCCCAAATACCTGGGCTTTGTCGGCGGCCGGGCTGAGGTCGAGCAGCGCTTGCAGGCCCTGGTACCAGGGGCGCGGAATGAGGTTGTCGAGAATCTCCAGGGCGTTGGCCTGGCGCTCGCGGGCGGCGTGGGCCACGCCGCGCTGCGCATCCACTATCAGCTGGGGCGGGTAGAGTTGCTGCAACAAGCTAAAGATGCGCTGCTCGATGCGGGCCAGCTCATACCCTAGGGCCCGGCCCAGCTCGCTGGTCGCGCTGAGGTGCACCAAGCCGTTGACCAGCCGCTGGGCTAGCCGCAGCTCTTCTTCTACCAACCCCTGAAAAACGGGGGCATCGGCCGCTACCGGGGCAAAGCCGCGCAGCGCGCGCAACGCTACTTCGCGCCGGGCGGGGTGCGGCTGCTGGGCCAGCGCCACCAGGGCCCGGCGGCTTTCGGGCAGCCGCAGCTGCCCCGCTACGGAGGCCGCGCGCCGGGCCAGCGCCTCACTGGTACCCGGCCGCAGGGCCGCCGCCAGAGCGGGCACCGCCGCGGGCCCTAGGTTCAAAAGGCGAGCCGTGGCCGCGGGGCGCTGCTTCTTGTCGGTGAGCAGTGCCGTGAGCTGCTGCGCTTCGGCCAGGTCGGTGGCCGCAGCGGCGGGCGTTGGCGCGGCGTCCGTGGGCTCGGTGGGGAGCTCGGTGCGCAGCTCATCGGCCAGCGAAAAGCGCTGGCTCAGGGCGTGCTGTAGCTCGGCGAGGTAGTGCCCGTAGGTGCGCGCCAAAAAGAACAGCGCGCCGGCCATAAACAGAGTCATCCACACGAAGGGCAGCCAGTTGGCGATGGCCTCGTGGCTGGCCGCCGCGTAGAGCAGCAGGCCGGCCAAGCCCATCCCTAGGGGCTCGTAATATCCCTTGGCCAGGGTGTGGGCCTGCAAGCGCTCGGGCGGGGCCAAGGGCTGAAACAGCACCAGAAAAACGGGGTCAAACACGGCCCGGCGCAGCACTTCCAGCCCTAGGTACAGCCCGCAGAAATAGATGAGCAGCGTTGATTCGCCCGCCCCCGCCCAGCTCAGCCCGCCAAATAGTAGCAGCCCCACCAGTACCACGCCCGGCAGCGCCAGCAGCATCCGCCGGATGCCCAGGCGGTCGAGGGTCACTTGCGCCAGCCCCACCTTGAAGAGCATCGCCAGCAAGTACGTGAGGGCCAGCACGCCGCCCACGTACTGCATCACCAGGGCCTGGTCGTGGAACTTGTGCTTGACGTTGACGAAAAACGAGTACTCCACGCCCGTTGTCACGGCCGCAATGGCTGTCATACTCAGGCAGATACTCAGTACCAGCTGGTTGTTGCCAAACCAGCGCTGCCACACGCTGGTGCCCGCCACCCGCTGCCGCCGGCCCACCGGCCGCGCCTCCACCGTGTGCGAGCGCAGCGTGGCTCGCACCACCAGCAGCGCCGCGCCGTAGGCCGCAAAAGCGGTGAGCAGCAAGTACAGCAGGTCGGTGTGCGCGTGAATGATGATGGCCAAGCCGGCCCCTAGGGCCTTGGCCGGCATGTCGCCCGCGCTAATGAGGCCAAACAGCCGCTTGCTCTGCCGCACATCGAACACCACCGCCGACACGCCCCAAAACTCCAGATTAGTAAGCAGGTAGATAACCCGGTAGCCCGCCATGATGGCCACGGCCGCCGCCACCGAGTGGCCCACCAGCACCAGCACGCCCAGCACGCCCGCCAGCGCCACCACCGCCAGCAGCACGCGCCCGGCCAGCTTTTGCAGCAGCATGTGGTGCTCGAAGTGCGTGTACACCCGGCCGGCCGCCATCATGGCGAGCGCGGCGGTGCCGTAGGCCAGGGGCAGGTTGCGCTCGGGGTTGTTTTCGAGCAGAATCACGTTGGCCGCCACGTACACCAGAATGGTGCCGATGCCGAGCAAGAAATTGTGCAGAAAAAACAGCCAGACCGTTCGCGCCTCTTCGGGGCGCACGCCCAGCAGCCGGTACCAGGTAGTAGAAATAAACAAAGCGCCAGCAGCAGATGAGCCGGCAAAGTAAATGGGTAATTTGAGTAATGGGTAATGGGTAATGGGAGTAATACTGAACAGCATTACTCCCATTACTCAAATTACCCATTCTTACTTAATCATATCTACTTCGGCCTTAATCATGGCGTTGTAGCGCTGGCCCTGGCCGTTGGCCAGCGTGAGCTGGTTCCAGCCGCGGGCGATGGTGTAGTTCCAGGTGCGGCTTTCCTTAAACTCGAACGTGGGGCGCATAATCTGGCCAAACGGCGTGTAGTTCTCGTCCATGAAGTCGGTTTTGAAGAACTTATCGCCGCTCACAATCCACTCCATCGCCACAAAAAAGCCTTCCTCCGGGGCCGTGATGTTGTAGGTCGTCAGGTCCACGGTGTACCACTGGCCACCGGCCGGCGACGACACCACCACGTTCTGGGTCAGAATGTCGGTATTGGGCGCGTTGTAGTTGCCATCGGCCTTATATATGCGCACCCGAAACGGCTCGCGCGGAAAGCCATTTTCGCCGATGTAGAACGACACCGAGCGAATGCTACCTAAGCGATGATTTTTTTCATTCTTAATAAAAAAGGCGCACTGGCTGCCGGGCTGGCCTTGCAGCAAGCCCTCGCCGGGCCGGTTGGAGGTAGCACCCAGGCCCAGGTTTTTGACCTTGCCACCCTTCACCACCACGTTGGCCAAGGCAATGGCCATGCGCGGCACCTCAATCACCATCGAGCCCTGCGCCTGGCCACGCTTCACGAGTACGGCCATATGCTTGTAGCCGAGGGCCATTACTATCAGCGAGTCTTGCTCATTTTTGGAAGGCGCGGGCAGCTGAAACATTCCAAACTCGTTGCTGAGGGCGCCGGTTTGCTCGTCGCGCAGGCTCACCGAAGTAAAGGGCAGCGGCTCTTTTGTGTCTTTATCAATAATCTTACCCCCGAGCAGCACGGGTGCTGCGGTTTGGGCCTGAGCTAGATTTGGCAGGCAAAAAAGGAATAATGCAAAATAAAGTAGGCTTCTGTACATATATAATAGGTTTTGGATTGCGGTAGTGCAAATCTATAAACCAATGTGGATTAGCCCTTCACTAAGGACCTAAAAAATACTGGTCGCCGGGTAAGAAAAGTCGGCGCCTAGCTGTTGCGCACCCATTGGCCAGTACCAAGGCGAGGCCAACCTAGGGCGGCCCGGTTTCTCTGGGCCGGGCCGGAACCTTCGAGCGCCAAACGAGCGTATCTTTGTTTAAATCCCGTCTAAATAGCAGCAGTCACCTTGGCCTTTCTTCGTCGCTCTCCCCGTACCGTTGCGCCTGTTTCTACCTCGACGCGCCGCACTGCCAATGACTTGCGCGTGGGCGAAACGGCCACCGTGTGCTGCCTCAAAGACCCCGAAATGGCCCTCAAGCTACTCGAAATGGGCTGCATCCCCGGCACGCAGGTGCGCCTAGCTGGCCGCGCGCCCCTCGGCGACCCGCTAATGCTGGTGCTGGGCGATGAGGAATACACGCTGTCGCTGCGCGTGAGCGAAGCCACGACCATCCAACTGAAAGCTTAACTCTCTTCTGACCTTACCCGCCGATGCAGGAAACTCCAACTGCGCCCCGGCCGACTACGCTGCCGCCTTCCAACCGGCCGGCTGCCGACCCGCACCTCCCCCGCCTAGCCCTCATCGGCAACCCCAACTCGGGCAAAACCTCGCTCTTCAACCAGCTCACGGGCCTCAACCAGAAGGTGGGCAATTTTCCGGGCGTCACCGTCGACCGCAAAACGGGCATTGCCCAGCTCGGCGGCCAGCGCCGGGCCGAGATTATTGACCTGCCCGGCACCTACTCGCTCTACCCCAAGAGCCTCGATGAGCAGGTAATCGCCGACCTGCTCTACAACCCCGACTCGGCCGACTACCCCGACTTCGTGGTGGTGACGGTGGACGCCAGCAACCTGCGCCGCAGCCTGCTGCTCTTCAGCCAGTTGGCCGACCTAGGGCTGCCCGCCATCCTGGCCCTGAACATGACCGACGTGGCGGCCGAGCGCGGCATCCAAATCGACCTGCCCGCCCTGGAGCGCGAGCTGGGCGTGCCCGTGGTGCCCATGAACGCCCGCAAGGGCGTGGGCGTGGCCGCGCTGCGCATCGTGATGGCCGAGCGCTTGGCCGCGCCGCCCGCCCTGCGCTTCTGGGAGCCCCAGGGCGAGGTGCTGACGCTGGTGCGCGCGATTCGGACCCACTTCGACCTTCACAGTGACTACCTGGCGCTGCACTACGCGCACCAGTTTCGGCAGCTGCACTTCCTAAGTGAAGCCGACCGCGCTTACTTGCAGCAACTAACCGAGCAGCAGGGCTTTCAGTCGACGGCGCGGCAGGCTGAAGAAACCATCGCCCGCTACGCCCGCATCAACGAGCTGCTGCTGGAAGTAGTGACCGTGACGCGCACCGAGCAGCGCGAGCCGGCCTCTAATAGAATTGATAAGGTGCTGACGCACCGCGTGTTTGGCTACCTAATTTTCCTAGGTATCCTGTTTTTGCTGTTTCAGGCCATCTTCGCCTGGGCCCAGTACCCGATGGACCTCATCGACCAGGGCATTGCCAGCCTCAACGAGCTGTTGCAGCGCAACTTCAGCGGGCCGCTGGTGCGGCTGCTCACCGAGGGCGTGATAGCCGGCCTGGGGGGCGTGCTGATTTTTATTCCCCAGATTGCGCTGCTCTTCGCCTTTCTGGCTGTGCTGGAAGAAACCGGCTACATGGCCCGCGTTACCTTCCTCATGGACAAGCTGATGCGGCCCTTCGGACTGAGCGGTAAGAGCGTGGTGCCGCTTATTTCGGGGTTGGCCTGCGCCGTGCCGGCCATCATGGGCGCGCGCACCATCGAGAGCTGGAAGGACCGAATGCTGACCATTTTCGTGACCCCGCTCATGTCGTGCTCGGCGCGCATACCGGTGTACACGGTGCTGGTGGCGCTGGTGGTGCCCGACGAGGCGTGGCTGGGCATCTTCAACATGCGTGGGCTGGTACTGATGGGTTTGTACCTCCTAGGGCTGGTTTCGGCGTTGGTTTCGGCCTTTGCCTTGAAGAAAATCCTGAAGGCCCGCGAGCGCAGCTACTTCATTATGGAGTTTCCGGTGTACCGCTGGCCGCGCTGGAAAAACGTAGGCCTCACCATTATAGAGAAGGTCAAAGCCTTTATCTTCCAGGCTGGTAAGGTCATCGTAGCCATCTCGGTGCTGCTGTGGGTGCTGGCCAGCTACGGGCCTGGCAACCGCCAGGATGAGGCTGAGAAGCAAGTGCAGCAGCAGGCCGCCGCCCAGCGCTGGCCTGCCGCCGAAACCGAGCGCCAGGTAGCCTCCGCCCGCCTCGAAACTTCCTACGCCGGCACTTTCGGCCATGTCATCGAGCCCGTCATTCGGCCGCTGGGCTTCGACTGGAAGGTGGGCATTGCGCTGCTCACATCGTTTGCGGCGCGCGAGGTATTTGTGGGCACCATGAGCACTATCTACAGCGTGGGCCAGGACGCCGACCTAGGTACCGTGCAGCAGAAGCTGGCCAACGAGAAAGACCTGAACGGCCAGCCGTTTTTCACGCCGGTGCGGGCGCTTTCGCTGCTGGTGTTCTACGTATTTGCCATGCAGTGCATGAGCACGCTGGCCGTCACGTACCGCGAAACCAAAAGCTGGCGCTGGCCCCTAGGGCAGCTCGTGTACATGACCGGCCTGGCCTACGCCGCCTCGCTACTAGTCTGGCAAGTATTTAGTTAGCTCGGGCCAGCAATTCAGCCCACTGCCCGAGCCCCACTATCTAGAGCCAGTACGCGCCAGTGCGCCCAGCTAGTCAGCCTGCCACAGGCAGGCGTATCCGCGCAATCCGTTAAATCTGTTAAATCTGCGATGACTTCCTACGAAATCCTGCTGCGCCTCGCTTTCCGTGAGCCCGCCGACCAAGAAAAATACCTGACGCCCGCCGTGCTGGGCGCCCGCGCGGGCTTCGAGCAAGCCACCCCGCGTGAGCAAAGCTTCCGCTTTGAGCAGTGGCGCCTAGGAGTGGCTACCAGCCTGCTGCGCCTGCTGGCCGACCTAGGCGACCACGAGGAGGCCCGCCGCGCCGCCGAGGTGCTGCACCACGCCCTGAGCACCGCCCGCTCGCCCGAGGACATCGACAAGCAGATTCACAAGGAAAGCAAGCTCTTCGACCAGATTTATACCAACCTCTACGTCAACGACGAGGGCGAGGCGCTGCTCGACCTCTTTGCCCGTACCCTCGACGCCGACGCGCCCGACCTACTGGCCCAGGTGAACGACGAAGCCGTAGACTTGGCCCGCGAGCTGGACTTTGAAGCGAGGAATGAAGACGAGTAGAACCAGAAGGGCCTAAAAAAAGGGCCGCTCCGAGTATCGGAGCGGCCCTTTTTTGCTACCTAGGGTACGCGCGGGCCTTAGTAGCCAGCGTTCTGTGTGAGCAGCGAGTTGTTGTTGATTTCGCGCTGCGGGATGGGCAGAATCGTGTTAGCGTCGTTGGCGTTGATGATGGGGTAAGCAGGCGAGGTCGCGGTGGCCGCGATGAAGGGCCGGATTACTTCCCCATTCCGCTTCTGGTCGTAGAGCCGGAAGCCCTCGAAGGCGAGCTCCAGCCGGCGCTCCAGCAGCACGTCGCTGAGCGTGACGGCCGCCTTGGTGCTGGCGCCCGAGCGGGCCCGCAGTAGGTTAACGTCGGCCGTGGCGGCAGCTGTTTGGCCGGCGCGCACGGCGGCTTCGGCCCGGATGAGGTACATCTCGGCCAGGCGGGCTACCGGAATATTCTGGCCGTAGGTGCGCCACTTCAGGGTGCGGTAGCGGTCGGGGCGCACGTTGCCATCGCCCACGTAGATGAGGGTTTTGGTTTTGATGGCCGGCTGGCCATCGGTGCCGCGCACGTCGCTGGCTTCGTACAAGCCCACGAAAGTGGCCGCGATGCTAATGTCGGCGCGGCCGTACACCACGTCTTGCGCGCCGGTGGGGCTGTAGCCGGCGTAGAAAGTGGCTAGGCCCGCGTTGCTGGTGCCGGCGTTGTTCTGGTCGTTTTGCTGAATCTCAAACAGGCTCTCGGCCGAGTTGCGGTTGCCAAACACGGCGCCTACCGAGCCCGTGAGGGCGGCGCCGCTGTTGCGAATCACGTCGTTGGCCTGGGCTGCCGCCGCCGTGTAGTTGCCCTGCTGCAAGTACACGCGGGCCAGCATAGCTTCGGCCGAGTACTTTGAGGCGCGGGCTACGTTCTGGGCCGGCAGCTTCTGGGCGGCGGCCTGCAGGTCGCTGATTACCTGCGTATACACCTGAGCCACGGTGGCGCGGCTGAGCTTAACGTCGGCCTGCTCGGCGGTGGTCACGGGCGTGAGGTTGAGCGGCACCCCCGGCTGCGCGTTGGCGCCGCCGGCCTGGTACTGCTGGGCATATAGCCGCACCAGCTCAAAATACATCAGGCCCCGAATGAAGCGTACTTCGCCTTCGTACTGCGCGCTCTGGCCCGCGTCGGTGACGACGGCCAGGTTGTCCAGCACCAGGTTGCACTGGTTGATAGCCGCGTAGGCGGCCGTCCAGATGTTTTGGGCGTTGGTGAGCGTCGCCGTTTGGGTGTGGCTCACCAGCTGGCCGTAGTTCTGAAACGAGCCGTTCCAGCTCAGGTACGTATTGCGGGGGCTGTTAGAGCCCAGTAGTTCGGGCACCAGTATCAGGTCGGTGCCGTACAGGCTCGCGTCGTCGAGGCGGGCGTAGGCGCCCACTACGGCGGCGGCTACTTTCTGCGATGTGTTGTACGACGCACTCGCGTCGATGCTCTGCTGCGGCTCAATGTTGAGCGCGTCCTTGCAGCCACCTAGGCCCAGGCTCAGGCCCAAAGCCACGGCTGACCAGCTAAGTATATTTTTCATATAGAAGAAGGAGCTAATCAATTAAAAGCCAATGTTCACGCCCAGCAAATACGTCTTGGCCAGCGGCGGCGTGTAGAAGTCGTGGCCCAGCAAGTAGCTGGCCGTGCCCAGGCCGTAGGTGTTCACCTCGGGGTCGTAGCCGGTGTACTTGGTGAACGTGGCCAGGTTTTGGCCCGTGATATACACGCGCACCGTCTGGATGTGGCCACGCTTCACTATGTCGGCGGGCAGGTTGTAGCCCAGGGTCACGTTTTTGATGCGGAAGAACGAGCCGTCCTGAATCCAGCGCGAGGTAGCCGTTTGGCCGCCGCCGCCGTTGTTGCCGTAGAGGCGGGCCTGGGGCACATCCGTGATATCGCCCGGCTTCTGCCAGCGGTTGAGCTGGTCCACGGTTTGGTTGTCGAGGTACACCGCGTTGGCCGACTGGTACACGCCCGCCGCGTTGTAAATGTCGTTGCCGTAGGTAAACTGACCTAGGGCGCTCAAATC
The DNA here is from genome assembly GCF_042681145.1 of Hymenobacter bucti. NCBI lineage: Bacteria > Pseudomonadati > Bacteroidota > Cytophagia > Cytophagales > Hymenobacteraceae > Hymenobacter > Hymenobacter bucti. The sequence continues at coordinate 361,676 of NZ_JBHUFD010000005.1, read as the reverse complement.
AAAGCCTTTGAAGCTGGCATTGGTCGTGACGCCGCCCGTAAACTTGGGGTTCGGGTTGCCGAGCTTCACGATGGGCGCGGAGGCGTAGCTGTTCGACGAGGTGCCGTCGGCCTGCGTGTACAGCGCGTCGCCGTTGGCCGGGTCCACGCCCGCGTACTGCCGGCCGTAGAACACGCCCAGCGGCTCGCCCTGCTGCACGCGGCTCAGGGTGTTGCCGGTCGGGATGATGGGCGTCGGTAGGTTGGTAATCAGGTTGCGGTTGAACGACATGTTGCCGCCCACGCTCCACTTGAAGTCGCCGTCGAGGATGCGCCCGTTCAGCGAAAGCTCCAGGCCGCGGTTGCGCAGCGCGCCCACGTTTTCGGTGATGGTGGTGTAGCCGCTCACCAGCTGCAGCTGGCGGTTGAGCAGCAGCCCGGTCGTGTTCTTCTGGTACAGGTCCACCTCGCCGGTAATGCGGTTGTCGAGGAAGCCGAATTCGAGCCCTAGGTCCACTTGCTTGGTGGTTTCCCAGCTCAGGTTAGGGTTGCCGAGGGCAGCATCGGGGGCAATGCCCGACTGGTCGGCGTAGGGTAGGGCCGAAACCAAGCGGCGCGAGCTGAAGTTGCCGATTTCGCCGTTGCCGGTGATGCCGTAGCTGGCGCGCACCTTCAGGAAGCTAACCACTTCGTTGCCCTTCAAGAAGCTTTCCTCGCTGAGCAAATAGCCCACCGAGCCCGCCCCGAAGGTGCCGTAGCGGTTGTTGGCGCCGAAGCGCGACGAGCCATCGCGGCGCACGCTACCGCTCAGCAAGTACTTGCCGCGAAAATTGTAGTTGGCGCGGGCAAAGTAGGATAGAAAGGCGTAGCCCGTGCCAAACGACGTGTTGCCGCCCGTTTTAACGGCTGCGCTGGCCACCCGCGTAAACTCGGGCGTGGGGAAGCCCCTGCCCTCGGCGGCCGTTACCTTTTGGTCAGCCCGCTGGTACGACTCGCCCAGTAGCACATCGAAGTGGTGGTCTTCGCCGAGGTTGAAGTTGTAGGTTAGGGTGTTGGTATTGGTGTAGTTAACGGTTTGGGTCTGCGCGTTGTAGGCGTAGCCGGTGGCGCCGCCGTCCTGGGTGCCCGCCCCGCGCACCAGGTCCTCGTTTAGGTTCAGGAAGTCGCCTCCGATTTCGGTGCGCAGCACTAGGCCCTTCACGATGGTCCAGTTGAGGTAGGCCGTGCTGAATGAGCGGTACGTGCCCGCCCGATTCGAGCCCAGCGCCTGGTCAATCAGGTTGTTGTAGTAAATCGTGTTCGCATTCAGCACCCCCGTAATGGGGTCGTAGGCGTACTGCATCGGCGACAAGGCGTTCAATTGCAGCGGGTTCGAGAAGGCGTTGTCGCCCGATACCCGGTCGTTGACGGTGCGCGCCAGCGACACGTTCAGGCCCACCTTCAGGTTCTCGAAAATGCTGTGGTCGAGGTTCAGGCGCAGACTGCCCCGCCGAAACCGGTTGCCGATGATGATGCCCTTCTGGTCGTTGAACGTGCCGCTTAGGTAAAAGCGCGTCTTGGCGTCGCCGCCGGCCGCGCTGAAGTCGTACTGCGCCAGGTTGGCACCGCCTCCGAAGAGCTTGTACTTGCCATTGTTGCGGAAGGCCAGCCGGTCCCACCTGGTATCGGCCGCCGAATTGTAGTCAATCGCGCCTTCCCCATCAAAACCCGCGGCTAGGTCGGGGTAGGCGGTGGGGTCGTTGGGGTCAATAAAGCCAGAATTAACAAACGACTCCGACAGCAGGGTTTTGTACTGCTCGGCATTTAGGAACTGCCGGAAGCGCGTGGGCGCGCTGGTGCCGTAGTAGTAGCCTACGCTGACCTTCGTCTGGCCCTGGCGGCCCTTCTTGGTATTGATGAGCACCACGCCATTGGAGGCCCGCGAGCCGTAGATGGCCGACGCCGAGGCATCTTTCAGGATGCTGATGCTCTCAATGTCGTTGGGGTTGAGGTCAGCCAGCGGGTTCAGGGGCTCGTCGCCGGCCTGCGACTGGTCCTGGAAGGTAATCGGCACGCCATCAATGACATAAAGCGGCCGGTTGGAAGCCGTGACCGACGATGTGCCGCGCACCTGAATGTTGATGCCCTGGCCCAGCTTGCCGCTGCCCTGGTTGATGACCACGCCCGGCGTGCGGCCCTGAATGGCCTGCTCGAAGCTCGTAACCGGCTGGTTTTCGATTACGCTGCCCGAAAGCTGCGTTACGGCGCCCGTGAGGTCGGCCTTGCTTTGGGTGCCGTAGCCCACTACCACGGCCTCATCGAGGGTGCTGGCGGCGGCTTGCAGCGTTACGTTGAGCGTGGTCCGGTTGCCCACGGCCACCGTTTGGGTTGCGTAGCCAATGGAGCTGATAACCAGCGTAGCGCTGGGATTTATGCTCAGGTTAAACGTGCCATCGGCCGAGGTAGCGGTGCCGTTGGTAGTGCCTTGCTCCAGAATCGTAACCCCCGGTAGCGGGCCGCTATCCGAGCCTACAACGCGCCCGCTGATTGCCGACGATTGGGCAAACGCGGGCAGAGCAGCCACCACCAACAGCGGGGTGAACAGGTTTCTCATAAAGAAGAGAATGAGGAGTAAAAATGAGACAGTTGGAAGAAGGCCAGTTGCTGGGGAATGATAAAAAAAAGTAAAGGGCCGATTACAAAGAAAAGCAGCATCATCTAAAAAATAGATGAAAATTGCCGCTGCCAGGTGAATGCATTGGGCATAATGGCTGAGAATGATACGAAAATCTTACTGGTGCTAACCTTATTTAGGTAGCGGTAGCAGAATGAGTAAAAACTCGTTCTGCTGACTTAGCTCAGTGCCGAGTAGGACTTACGATGGAGGTTATCGGTAAGGCAGCAGTGCTTTTGCTACCTAGGCGGCCCGGTAGCTTGCTGCTGCGGGGCGGGTGCCCACGGCGGGGTAAGAGCTTTTTATAAGGGGCGCGTGGCCGCTAGGTGCAACCATTGGCGCCGCCGGAGGCTCTGCCACTTATACCAACCCAAAACCAGCCCGGCTACTATGAAACTCTCGAAAGCTTTACTCAGCGCCATCCTGGTCGGCGTGGCCGCCCAAGCCACCACCAGCTGCGGCAAAAAAGACGCGCCCGCCCCCAAAGAAGGCGTAACGCAAACCACCCCGCCGAAAGAGCTCGCCAACTGCCCGGCCTGCGGCATGGGCTAAGCCATGCAAATGCCCGCCGCACCCGCCCCCCCGGCCGTACTGGCCGCCCTCGCCTGCAACCTAGACGCCGACATCCTAGGGGCGGCCCTCCCGCTGCTGGAAGCCGGGCAGGTAGAGGCACTAGAGTGGTCGTTTGATACCTTATACTGGGCCACCGAAGTGCCCGAGTGGTTCACCGAGCTGCTGCACAGCTATGGCAGCCAGCAGCGGCTGCTGGGGCACGGCGTATACTTCTCGCTGCTATCGGGCCGCTGGACGAGCGAGCAGCAGCAGTGGCTGCGCCAGCTGCGCGAGCTGGCGCAGCGGTATTCCTTTGCGCACATCACCGAGCACTTTGGCGCGTTTACGGGCCAGAACTTTCACGCGGGCGCGCCGCTCTCGGTGCCGTATTCGGCGGTGGCGCTGCGCATCGGGCACGACCGGCTGGCCCGCCTGGCGGAAGCGGGCCGGTGCCCGGTGGGGCTGGAAAACCTGGCCTTCGCTTACTCGCTCGACGAGGTGAAGCGCCAGGGCGAGTTTCTAAGCCAGCTGCTGGCGCCGGTCAACGGCTTCCTGATACTGGACCTGCACAACCTGTACTGCCAGCTCCACAACTTTGCCATTGACTACGAAGACCTGCTGAAGCTCTACGACCTGGACCGGGTGCGCGAAATCCACCTCTCGGGCGGCAGCTGGGAAGACTCGCAGCTGCTGCCGACCCGCAAAATCCGGCGCGACACCCACGACGAGGCCGTGCCCGCCGAAGTGTTTGCGCTGCTGGCGCGCACCCTGCCGCGCTGCCCCAACCTAAAGTATGTGGTGCTGGAGCAGCTCGGCAACAGCCTCAAGACGGAGCCCAGCCGCGCGCAGTTTCGCCGCGACTTTGCCCAGATGGCCGCGCTGGTGCAGCAGCCCGGCGGCCCACCTAGGCGGGCGGCCGAGCAGTTTTTGCCGCCGCCGCTGTTGCCGCTGGGGCCGGCCGCGCAAGATGAGCTGCTGCACGAGCAGCAGCGGCAGCTCTCGCACATTCTGGAAACGGCGGTTTCGCTCCCGGAGGCGCAGCAGCGGCTCGGTGCCTCGGCGCTGGCCCACTCGGCCTGGCAGGTAGAGCAGTGGGAGCCCTACATGCTGGAAACGGCCATCAGTATTGCCCAAAAATGGCGATAGTAGTCGGATAGTCAGTGACTAAGGCTGGTATCGCTCGTTGGCAGTGGTACGCTACGGGCGCTTTCGATGGCTGATTTGGGTCGCTAAATGACGAGCTTTAGGAAGTTCATCGTCTCAAAACGGTGCTGTTGAGTAATTGATGGCTTTTAATTAACGTATTGTTAATCAAAAACTCATAGGAAAGTCATGGGCTGAGTTGTTGAAAATGTTGCACTTATCCAGGAAATAAGTTTTGTAAAGTGGGCAAAGATAGGTAAATCGGCATGTCGCAAAATTGCGTGGTTTGTCCTTTTGACAGGTTGGAAAAGGCCCGTGCTTTGAGGATAAGAAAGAGCTGCTACCGGCTGCCAGATGCGGCCACCGGGCAGTAGTTACTCCTTGAACCTCACTCTTTTCCTTTTCCAAACCAATTTCTAGTATGTCTAAGTTTTCCCTCTTGCTGGCGCTTGGCACCAGTGCAGCCCTGGCCCTAACGGGCTGCCAGAAAACCGCCGAAGAAGTTGCGCAGCCCACCGCTATTTCGAGCGATGTGAAGGCGCAGGTTAAAGCCCTAGGCTTCGGTACCCAAGACATACAGGCCGTGGAAGGCGGCTACCGGGTAGAAGGCGACATTTTGCTCACGCCCGAGCTGCTGGCCAGCCAAACCGGCCCCTCAACGCTGCGCGTGGGTGCCGAGGAGCAGTACCGCACCACCAACCTGGTGACCGGCCTGCCGCGCGTGCTCACCGTTAGCATCTCCAGCCAGTTTTCGGCCGCCTACGTCACGGCCATCGACGAGGCCATCCGCCGCTATAACGCGGCTGGCCTGCGGTTGACCTTCCGCCGCATCACGTCGGGCACCGCCGACCTGCCCGTGAAGTATTCTTCTAACCTGGGCTCGGGCGTGCTGGGCCAGTCGGGCGGCTTCCCCAGCGGCGGCAACCCGGCGCCCGGCTTCACGCTGGTTCCCAACGTAATTAACAGCTCGAATACCAACTACATCGCCACCATCATGGCCCACGAGATGGGCCACTGCATCGGCTTCCGCCACACCGACTACTACAACCGCGCGTATAGCTGCGGCGGCAGCACGTCCAACGAAGGCGCCAGCACCGTGGGCGCCGTCCTGATTCCAGGCACGCCATCGGCCGCCGACCCCAACTCCTGGATGCTGGCTTGCGTGGGCAACGGCGTAAACCGCCCATTCAACACCAACGACGTAACGGCCCTCAACTACCTCTACTAGGTCTGCTAGCACGGCTTAGAAGCTAAAAACCCCCGGTCTGCATCTAGGCCGGGGGTTTTTTGTGTGCTTGGGGCTAATGCGCTAGAGGTTCTTTTGCGCCGGGTTTCGCAGCGCTTGGCTTAGGATAACCTTCTGATAAACTGTGGGAACACCCGCTTGTCGGTTCTGTGACGTACGTAGCGTTGTGGTAGGGGCATGCTCCCGCCCGTTGTTGGGCGGCCTCGCGGAGGCGGGGGCCAGCGCCAACTCGCTCCTGTTTCCCACGCTGCCCTAGGGCCAGCGCTACTCGGCCAGCACGATGCGGCGGGTGAGAATAGCGCCGCTGCCAGCTTCTGGGGTGGCGCGCAGCAGGTACACGCCGGGGCGCAAGCCACTGGTGGGGAAGAGATTAAGCGCGCCATTGGCCTCGGTTTCGCGGAGCAAGCGCCCTAGGGTATCGTAAAGGCGCAGGCGCAGCGGCACGCCGGGCTCGCCGGCCACTTGCAGGTCCTGGCCGCTGGTGGCGGGCACCGGAAACACCAATAGCTCGTTGCGGCGCACCACTTGCACGGCCTCCGTGGCGCTGTAGAAGGTGCGGCCGGCCGCGTCCTGGCCCAGCACGCGGTATTGGTTGAGGCCCGGTGCGGCCCCTAGGTCGGTAAAAACGAGGCGCGCCTGCGTGACGGGGCTGATAGTCTGAATCGTAACAAACCCGCCTGGCCCCAGGCGCTGGAGCTGCACGGCCCGCAGGCCGGAGAGGCTACCCAGGGCCAGCACCAGCCGCGCCGTATCGGCCACCGGCTGCTGCGGCAAAAACGACTGAATGTAGCAGCCCACGCCCGCCTCGGCTAGGTTGATGGTGGGGCCGCGTTCGGCCTCGCGGCCGCGTAGCACCGGCGCTACCGCAAAATAGGGCCCCGCCTGCTGGCTAGCTGCCAGCAGCAACAGCGTATCGGCCGTGAGTCGGAAGGGCTCTGGGGCCGTGGCGCCGAGGCGATACACCTGGTACTGGGTGGCGCCGGGCGCGGCGGGCCAGCTCAGTAGGGTTTCGTCGGGGCACACGTAGCCCACGCGCACGGCCAGCGGCCGGGCCAGCGCGAAAGTGTCGGAGGTGTAAGCCTGGCTGCCCACCACGTAGCGCAGCTGGGCCAGGGTGGTGGTATCGGGCGCGTTCCAGGCGTAGGTGCGCTGGCTTAGGTCTACTTGCGCGGCCACCGTGCGCCAAGCCGCCCGGCCCACCGGGCGATATTCGAGGCGCCCTAGGGTGGCCGGCCCGGCCCAAGCCCAGCGCAGCAGCGTGGTTTGGGCGGGCCGCACGTTGCGCACCGTGCTGGGCGTGAGCCACTCCAGGCCCGGCGGCGCCACTTCATAAGCCAAGCTGAAAGCCTGGGGGGCGCTCGGCACGCGGTAGCCGCGCACCCGCAGCTGGTAGGTGCCGGCGGCGGGCAGCGCCAGCGTCACTTGCTCCACGGAGTTGAGGTGGTCGGCGCGGCGGCGGGCGGGTTGGGTTAGCGAGTCGGGGTGGGGGCTGAGCGTCCACGGCAGCCACGGCCCGGCGCCGCCCGGCCCTAGCACGGCTAGGTCGAGGTCGTTGACCAGCGCCTGGGCGGCGTTGGCGGCAGCTTCGGGGTCAGTCCAGGCCAAGGTTACCTTCAGCCGAGGCGCGCCGGGCGGCACCGTGAGCTGAAAAATCTGCTCGCCGCCCGGCCCTACGCTGCCTTGCTGGTAGTGGCCCTCGCGCACGGTGCGCACCGCGCCTAGGGCATCGAGCTGGCCGAAACCGGACACGAAATCAACCTCGGGCCGGCCCACATCGGTGGCGCTGTTGAGCAGGGCGGCTCGCACCAGGGCCGACGGTGGCAGGCTGCCCGCGCCGCCCTGGTCACGGTAGGCCTGCTGCACCAGCAGCGCCGCACCCGACACCAGCGCCGCCGCATCCGACGAGCCAGCGTCGCCAAAAGCCACCAGTTCGGGCTTCACGCGGCCGTCGTAGGCGGGCCCGCGCGAGCTGAGCGGCGCCACTTGCCCCAGGGCATCGGCGGCGCCCACGCTCAGCGAGTTCTTGCTCATTTTAAACTGGCCGGTGAGGTTGGCCACGCCCGCCAGGCCTTTGTAAGGCCCATCGGGGCTAGTGCCCGTGCCCGAGTTACCGGCCGAAAACACGTGTAGCAGCGTGGGCAGCTGCCGCGCCTGCTGGTCGTAGCCCAGGGCTTCGAGGCCGTAGTAATTCTCGATGCCCGTGCCGTAGGAGTGGTTTTGCACGCTCACGCCCAGCCTCGTCAGCTCAATATTGGCATCGGGCAGCAGGTTGTCGTAGGAGGATGAGGCTATCCGCGCCTGCGGTGCGGCCCCGCGGCCCGCGGGCCCCGAGTTGCCGCCGCCCGCAATGAGCGTGGCCATAATACTCGCGTGGGCCGACTGAATAACGGTGCCAGCCGGTGTGTTCAGGAGCCGGCCCCGAAAGTCGAGGTCAGTCGGGTCGAGCGTATTTTCCTTAATGGAAACAGTCAGGCCCTGGCCCCCTAGGGTGGGGTAGCGCTGCTGCGCGGCCACGAGGCTGTTCACGGTCAGGTCGGCGCCATTGAGCAAGCGCTCGTCGTGGGCACGGCGGTCGGGCACGTCTATAAACTCGACCAGCGGCGAGGCAGCCAGGGCGACTATCTGCGGCGCCGATAGGTGCTCTAGGGTAAGTATTCGGCTGGCCGCGGTAGCTGGCCGCACGCGCAGGGCGGGCGTTTGCTGCGCGGCCCAGCTGCGGAAAGCGGCCGCATCGCGCACTTGCACGCGCACGGCCGCCGCAGATGCCGGGCGCCGAGCGGCGGCGGCTACGCCGGGCGCCAGCTTGGCTGCCGCTACCTGGGCCGGGGCCCGTAGCGGCAGCGCGGCCAGTAGCCAGCAACCTATCAGCTTGCTAGTGCGCGACAAAAAAAGAGGAGAAACAGATAGAGGTAAAGGCAAAGCGTGCGCTAAATATGCAGCCGACGATTCAGCCGTCGCCCAGGTTAACAAAGTACGCAGCGCCGGCCGAAATAGGCTTGTTGTAGCGCCACACTACGAGCCAGTAGGCTGGCTGAGATTGAAAGAAAAATGAATAAGACATGGGCAAGTGAGCATAGACCGTAGCCCGACACATATTTGTAAGTACTTACATAAGTGGTTTATATTTGCCGAATGGATTTCTTTGATGAAGTAGGACCCGCGGCCCTAGGTAGCCGCTTGCGGCGCCTCACCGACACCATGACCAGCCAGGCGGCCGAGGTGTACGACCTCTACCATCTGCCGTTTGAGCCCCGCTGGTTTCCGGTTTTCTGCACCGTGGCGCTGGAGCCCGGCCGCCACATCGGCGACATTGCCGAGCGTATTGGTCAAACGCACGCCGCTGTTAGCCAGGTGGTGAAGGACCTAGCTAAGCACGACCTGGTAGTAGTACAGCGCGGCGAAGCCGACCTGCGGCGCAGCGTGTTAACCCTCAGTGAGAAGGGGGCTGCCCTGTGGCCGGCCTTGCAGCAGCAAACCGCCGATGTGCGGCAGGCCACCGAAGCCCTGCTGGCCGAAACCCGCCATAATCTCTGGCTGGCCATCGGCGAGATGGAATATGCGCTGTCGCGCCAGAGCCTAGGGAGCCGGGTGAAGGCCTTGCGCGACGAGCGCGTGACCGACGAGGTGCATTTACTCGACTACGCGCCGGCCTATCAGTCAGATTTTAAGCGCCTTAACGTGGAGTGGATAGAGCGCTACTTCCGGGTAGAAGCCGCCGACCTAAAGGCCCTCGACCATCCCGACGAGTACATTTTGCAGCGCGGCGGCCATATTCTATTGGCTCAGTACCGGGGCCAGGTGGTGGGCGCCTGCGCGCTCCTAAAGATGGACGAGGCTTCGTACGAACTGGCCAAAATGGCTGTGTCGCCCACGGCGCAGGGCCTGGGTATTGGCTTTCAGCTGGGGCAGGCGGCCATTGCCCAGGCCCGGGCGCTGGGGGCGCGCCGCCTCTACCTCGAAAGCAATACCAAGCTCAAGCCCGCCCTTAGCCTGTACCACAAGCTGGGTTTTCGCAAAACGGTGGCCGGCCAGCCCTCGCCCTACGAGCGCTGTAATATTCAAATGGAGCTGCTGCTAACGGAGTGAAATAGATTGACCTAGGTGGTCTGGCGCTCGGCGCTTGTTGCCAAATGCAAATAACCAAAAAAGGGCCCGCAACAATGGTTGCGGGCCCTTTTTTGGTGGTGAGTAGGGAGTGCCTTAATATCCGGCGTTCTGCACTAGGTTCGGGTTAACGTTGAGCTCGCGGAAAGGAATGGGGAGCACCAGCCGGGGCGAATTCCAGGGAATGACAGCGCCGCTGAGCGGGTCCGCCGTCGATTCTTGGTTGCGCTTGAGGTCGCCAAGGCGGAAGCCTTCGAAGGCCAACTCGATGCGGCGCTCCTTCAGAATCTGGGCTAGCGTGACGCTGGTGAGCGCCGGGAGCCCGGCCCGCGTGCGGATGGCGTTGACATCGGCCAGTGGAGTGGCGCCCGTGGTAGTGCCTGCCCGGAAATTGGCCTCGGCGCGGGTCAGCAGCATTTCGCTCACGCGCATGAGCTTGATGTTGCCGTACTGCGCATCGTACTTGCGGGTGTACACCGCCGGCGCGGTAGCGGTGGGCGTAGTGAGGAGCGCCGCGCGCGAGTCGCCGGTTTCGAGTAGCCCCGTGAACTGCGGCAGCACGTTAACGTCGGCCCGACGGTTGCGGGCGTAAAATGTATTCAGCTGGTTGGTACCGCTTTGCGCCGTGATTTGGATAGTAAAAATATCCTCGATGGTGTTCGCGCTGGTTGCTATCGGAATGGTGGCGGTAGCTACGTTGCCCGTGCTGTAGCCGAAGTTTGTCCCGTAAAACGCATTCAGGCCAGAAGCCGGCAAACCGAGTGCCCGGTTGGCGGCCGCAGCGGCGGCCGTAAAATTTCCTTGCTGCAAGTACACGCGGGCCAGTAGCCCGGCGCAAGCGTAGCGCGTAGCCGAAAAGGCGGTAAGAGGGCCGCCGGTGGTCAATCGGGCTTCGGCCGTGGTGAGGTCGGTGATAACCTGGGCGTAGACTTCGGCCACGGTATTGCGGGGCACCGGTTGGGCGTCGGCCACCGTCAGGGTAGGCGTCAGTACCAGGGGCACCCCTAGGTTGCTGGCGGGCGTGCCATCGTTCCAGGCCCGGCCGTGGGCGCGCACTAGGTCAAAATACACCAGCGAGCGAATGAACTTGGCCTCGCCCTCGGCGCTGGCCTGCTGGGCCGGCGTGTCGAGCTTGCCCAGGTTGGCCAGCACGTTGTTGGTGCGGTTGATAACGTCGTAGGCGCTCAGCCAGGTGGCGCTCACCTGGGTGTTGGTGATGAGCAGGGTTTTGCGCTGGGCCTCCTGGGGCTGGGTGAAGGTGCCCACAAAGCTCTCGTCGCCATTGTCGGCCAATATATCGGTCAGGAACTGAACGTAGCCGCCGTAGAGGTTGGTGCTTTGCAGGCCCGCGTAGCAGCCCACGAGGCCCGCGAGCACGTCGCTGGAATTGGCAAAGGCCGTGGCTGCATCGATGGAGCTGACGGGCTGGACGTTGAGCTTGTTATTGCAGCTCTCCAGGCTACCTAGGAGCAGGACTGCCGTGAGCAGCCCGAGTACTATTTTCTTCATAAAATAAAAGGCTAGACGTGAGGGGCGGTGGCCGGCGGCGCTTAAAAGCCTAGGTTGATACCTAGGGTATAAGTGCGGGCCTGCGGCGCGGTGTAGAAGCTGATGCCCTGGCTGATGTTGTTGGCCGAAGCATTAGCAGTGCCAGTCACAAAGTCCGTGCTTACCTCGGGGTCCCAGCCAGTGTACTTAGTGAAGGTCAGCAGGTTATAGCCCTGAACAAAGATGCGGGCCGACTGTAGGTGGCCGCGCTTGGCCAGGCTACTGGGTAGGTTGTAGCCCAACACTACCGAGCGCAGGCGGCCGTAGTCACCGTTCTGCACAAAGCGCGATGAGGCGCCCGTGCCGTTGCCCCCGTTATAGATGGCTTTGGGCACGTTGGTGATGTCGCCGGGCCGCTGCCAGCGGTTGAGCTGGTCGCGGGTCTGGTTGTCGAAGCCGTTGTTGAAGCCCACGGAGAAGAAGGGCGCGCCGCCGTCGTAAATCTGGTTGCCAAACACGCCTACGAGGGTGGCGTTCAGGTCAAAGCCTTTGTACGAAAAGGTGTTGGTGATACCGCCCGTCCAGGTGGGGTTGGGGTTGCCAATGGGCACATTGGTCGCCTGGTTGATGTTGGTCGTGGTGCCGCGGTCGAGGGTGCCGTCAGTGTTAGTGCGGTTCAGGTAGTAGAGTGCGTTGCCGTTGGCAGGGTCCACGCCCGCATACTCGGGACCGATAAACGTGCCCAGCGGCTGGCCGGCCTGCGCCCGGTTGAGGTAGCTACCCAGAATGTCGGGGCCTGCCAGGTCTAGTATCTTGTTGCGGTTCACCGAGGCGTTCACGCTGGTCGTCCAGGTAAAATCGCCCACGAAATTGCGCGTGGTCAGCGTCAGCTCAATACCCTGGTTGCGCAGGCTGCCCACGTTGTTATTGTACGTGGAGAAGCCCGAGAGGCCCGGCACCGGCTGCGACAGCAGCAGGCCGGTGGTGTTTTTGCGGTAGATGTCCACTTCGCCGCTGACGCGGTTATCAAACAAGCCGTATTCCAGGCCCGCATCGTACTGCACCGTCGATTCCCAGCTGAGCTGCTCGTTGCCGAGCTGCGAAGGGCGCTGGCCCGGCGTGCCCACGTAGCCGGTGCCCGCAAAGAGGCTGCGCGAGGCAAAGTTGCCGAAGTTCTGGTTGCCCGTTTTGCCCACGCTGGCGCGTATTTTTAGCAGGCTCAGGGTCTTGTTGCCTTTCAAGAAGTCTTCCTCCGAAAGGAGCCATCCCACCGAGCCGGCCGGAAAAATACCGTAGCGCCGCCCAGCGCCGAAGCGCGACGAGCCATCGAGGCGGGCACTGGCGCCCACTAGGTACTTGCCGGCAAAAGCATAGGACCCACGAGCAAAATACGAGACGAGCGCATTGCTGGTCGTGAACGACGAGCCGGCCGTGATTTGGGCCGACGCGTCGAGTGTGCGGTACGAATCGGACGGGAACTGCGTGCCCGTGACGCTATTGCCGCTGATGCGGGCGTTTTCGTAGCTCGTGCCTAGGGTTAGCTCCAGCGAGTGGTTGTCGGCGAAGACATTCTTATAAGACAAGTAGTTGTTGACGACTACCTTGGCGTTGGTCTGGTTGGTGTTCTGGCCAAAGCCGTTGGTGTTGCCCGTGTTGCGCGACGTGACGCGGCTCAGGTACTGCTCCTCGTTTTGGTTGAGCACGTCGGTGCCCAGCTCAGAGCGAAACAGCAGGCCCTTCCCTAGGTTCAACTGTGCGTACACGTTACCCAGTAGGCGGTACACCGTCGCCACGTAGGAGCCGCCCTGAATGCTGAGTAGCGGGTTGTAGTAAAACGGAAAGCCCGTATTGGGCAGGCCCGTGGCGGGGTCGAGGGCGCCACTCACCTGGTTCGAGCGCGGGTCGATGAGCGGGGTAATGGGCGACAGCGCCACAATCTGCATGGGCGTGCTGAAGGCGTTGTCGTTCGGCACCCGGTCGTTGACCGAGCGCGTGGCCGTCAGGTTGATGCCAAACGAGAGCCGCTCGGTAGCCTGGTGGTCGAGGTTGAAGCGCGCCGCCATGCGCTCGTACTGGTTGCTGACAATGATGCCCTTCTGGTTGCTGTACTGCCCCGAAAGGTAGAAGCGCGTTTTATCGTTGCCGCCGCTGGCATTCAGGTCATACTGCTGAAAGCCCGCCTTTTGCAGTACTTGGTCCTGCCAGTTGGTGTCGTAGGTCAGTGGGTCTACGCCGCCCGCGTAGCCCCTAAGGCGCGTAGCGATAGCCGCGTCGGAGTTAATGAGCGGGTTCGGATTGTTTTTCAGCGCTTCCGTGATGAGCGTCACGTACTCCTGGCTGTTCAAAAACTCGCGCTTGTGCGTCGGCTCGCTCCAGCCGGCCTGTACGCCCACATTGAAGCGCGTAGCCCCGGCCTTGCCGCGCTTGGTAGTAATGAGCACCACGCCATTGGTAGCCCGCGAGCCGTAGATGGCCGACGCGGAAGCATCTTTTAGAATGGTAATACTCTCAATATCGGTCGGGTTGATGTCGGCGATGGGATTGGTGGCGGCCGTGGTCGAGGAGAGGTTATCGGCTACTACTGGCACCCCATCCACTACGTACAGCGGCTGCGTGCCCCCGCTGATGCTCGACACCCCGCGCACCCGCACCCGGATGCCCTGCCCCAGCTTGCCGCTGCCCGTTTCGATAAACACGCCCGCCGCCTTGCCCTGAATCGACTGCTCAAACGACTGTACCGGCTGGTTGCCCACGTCCTTGTTCGTGAGCTGGGTCACCGAGCCCGTAAGGTCGGCCTTGGTCTGGGTGCCGTAGCCTACTACTACAGCCTCGTTGAGGTCAGTTGTAGTAGTGGCCAGCGTCACGCTCAGCGAGCTGCGGCCGCCGATCGCCACGGTCTGCGTGGTGTAGCCTACTGCGCTGATAACCAGCGTAGAGTTGGGCTGCACTGCCAGCCGAAACACGCCGTCGGCATCGCTGCTGACCCCGTTGGTAGTGCCGCGCTCTACTACCGTTACGCCCGGTACCGGGCCGCCGTCGGTGCCCATGATGCGGCCGCTCAGCGCCTGGCTCTGGGCCAGCGCTGGCAGGGCAGCCACGACTAATAAAGGGGTAATAAACTTTCTCATAGAGTAGATGGGGGAAAGGTGTTAAGAGAATGCGTAGCTATCGTTAAACAAAAAGCACAGGCTGCAAATAAAAGGGGTAATAAGGCTATTATTAGTATAAATGTGATTTTTGACCTAAATAGTGAGGGTAGGAGCCAGCTTACTTTTTATATTTTCGGGTTTTAAGTGCTAAAAATATAAGTGCCAACCGAGAAGCATGCATTTACATGCACGCCGTTTATTCCTCGTCAAAACCTGCTGAGTGGTGCGCACGCTGGCAGCAGCCCAAGCCCTACCTTTGCGCGCACGCATGAAGCCTACCATTCAGTACCTCACTACGGCCGCCCAGGTGGCCGACGTAGCCTCCCACCTAGCTACGCTGCCGCGCATCGGCATCGACCTCGAGTTTGATGACAACCGCTATCGCTACGGCCGCCACCTGGCCCTGATTCAGGTGTTCGATGGCGAAACGGTGTACCTCATCGACCCGCTGCCCCTGGAGCCCGAGATGGCCGCCGGCCTCGAACCACTGTTTGCCGTGTGCCGCGACCCCGCCGTGGCCAAGGTATTTCACTCCTGCAAGTCGGATATCCTGCTTCTCGACGAGCTGTTTGGCGTGCATTGCCGCAACATCGTGGACACCAGCGTGCAGTTCACGCTGCTGGCGTTGGAGGATAATAATATTTCCCTAGGTCGGCTCATTCAGAGCGAGTTGGGCCTGGAGGTGGACAAGGGCGAGCAGAAGTCGAACTGGCTCAAGCGCCCGCTTACCGAAGCCCAAAAAGAGTACGCCGCCAACGACGTGCTCTACCTCTTCGAGCTCACCGACCGCCTCGCCGTGCGCCTGCAGGAGCAGGGCCGCGCCCAGTGGGCCCAGGAAGAAAACCACGCCCTGGAAGCCGTGCGCTACGGCCGCGACGAACTGCGCCCCCACCTGCGCCTGGCCGGCAAGTACCGCATTGCACCCGGCGAGCTGCCGCTGTTTCGGGAGCTCTTTGCCCTGCGCGACCGCGTGGCGCGCCAGCTCGACCGCCCCAGCTACATGGTGCTCAGCAACGACCGCCTGGCCGAGCTCACGCGCCTGCCCATTGCCTCGCACGGCGCGCTCCGCGGGGCCGGCGGCCTGCACCCCGACCTCAAGCGCGCGCCCTACGCCGATGAGCTGGTGGCCCTGGCCAGCGCCGACCTGGCTCCCGACGGGCCGCTGCCCGCCGACCAGCGCCGGCCGCAGCCCTTCCGCCGCCGCTTCAACGGCCCCGTGGCCGCCCGCGCAGAAGCTCGCGAAACCCTGCTCCAAACGCTCAAAAACCATCTGGCCGCCGACTACAGCCCCGTGCTGGCCAACACCGTGCTCAGCAACCGCCTCATCGGCGACGTGGTGGAGCAGGGTAGCTTGGCCGCCCTGCGCCCCTGGCAGCGCCAGCTGCTGGGCGAAACCGCCAGCCAGCACGGCCTGCCAATGGCTGACCTCGACGAGCCGCTGGGCTAGTAATATCTTGGACTCTGCGAGTCCGAGCGCGAGCGCAGCTCGCATCCACGTCAGTACAGCCTATGTTAGCGTACCTAGGCGCAAGATGCGAGTTGCGCTCGCGCTCGCGCTCGGACTCGCAGAGTCCAAGCTACTTTTTCGCCCAACTTAGGCCCAATGAAGCTGCTCTACCTGCTGCTGTGGCTACTAGCCAGCCCGGCCCTGGCGCAGGAGGCGCAGGTGCTGCGCGGCCTAGTGCTGGATGCTGAAACGCACCAGCCGCTGCCTTTTGCGCAGGTCGGCATCGCGGGTAATAAGCTGGGCACCAGCACCAACCAGGAAGGCCGCTTCGCGCTGCGGGTGCCGGCCGCCTACACCACCACCGAGCTGGAGGTGGCGCTGCTGGGCTACCGGCGCTACACCCGGCCCCTGCCGCCGTTGCCCGCGCCTGAGCTGCGCATCGAGCTGGCGCGCAGTCCGGCTGCCCTAGGTACGGTGGCTGTGTCGTCGTCGGTCACGGGTATCATTCGGGAGGCCGTGGTGCGCATTCCGCGCAACTACCCCGCGCGGGCCACGCGCCTCACGGGCTTCTTCCGCGAGTCGGACGATGATGGGGCGGGGCGCGACTATTACTACTTGAGTGAGGGCGTGTTGCTGGTCGATAAAGCCTCGTATCAGTACCCGAACGACGATGGGCAGGTGCAGATTTTGGAAGCCCGCAAGGTGGACCTACGTGACACGCTGCACGCTACGCCAAGCTTACTTAATATAGAGTGGTCAGCGGGCCCGTTTGTTCCGCATCGGTTTGATTTTGTGCACAATCGGGCTGAGTTTATCCGGCCCTCGCAGTTCAAAAACTACCAGTATCGCCTCACGCCCCAAACCACGTTTGAGGGTCGGCCGGTGTACGTGATTGCCTTCGGCCCGCGGCCGGGCACCGACCGCGCCAACTTTGCCGGCGAGCTGTACATTGATGAGCAGAGCTACGCCTTCCTGGGGGCCGCGTGGCACCGCACGCCCAGCGGCATCCGGCGCGAGCACGTGCTGAGCTTTGAGGCCACCGAGCGCGCCTACCGCGTGGCCTACCAGCGCTACGCCGGGCGCTGGCACCTCAAAAGCATCTGGTACAATACCCTAGGGGCGCCCGTGGCCGGGCACCCGCGTCGGCACCTGGCCGAGTTTCTGACCACGGCCATCGACACGGCGCGGGCCGCGCCCATCCCATACCCCGCGCGGGCGCAGTACAACGATATTTTTCTGCGAGCGCCCACGCCCTACGATTCGGCTTTCTGGAAAAACTACACCACCCTGCTGCCCGCCGGCCAGCTGCGCCTCGATTTGCTCGACCAAGAGCGTCAGCAGCGCGCCGAGCAATTGCTTGCCACGCCCGCGCCACCCGCGCAAAGCGCGGTTGAAGCGACGACCTCGCCCGCGTCCGCCCGGCGCTGGTGGCAGGGCCGGCTGCGCTACAGCTACGGCCTGGGGCTGCTGCCCGTGGCGGCGGCCGGCGCTACCCTAGGCGCTGAGGTGGCGCCGCCGGGCTCTACGTTTCGGGCGGTGGCGGCTACGGCGGTGGGGCGGCGGCGCGTGGCCGCCAGCTATCAGCTGGGCGTGCAGGTCGACTTGCCGCGTCACTTGGCCATTTACGGCCTCACGCGGTCGGGGCTGGGCCAGTTGGCGGGTTATGGCTGGGAAGCGGGCCTGGGCTGGGAGCACAACCTAAATCCCCGCGGCCGTCCCGTGCTGGGCCGCCTGGGGCTGGCCTACCTGCGCCAAAGCCTGGGCCGCGCCCTAGGTACCTTCGACAATCCCGATGAAAGCCTGCGCCTGGCCGGCACCAGCCTGGCCACCGACCGCTTGGCCCTCAACCTACAACGCGTGACGGAAGGCCTGCAACCCAAAATCGGCCTGGGCGTGGAGCTCAGCCGCCAGTGGCAGGCCGTGGCCGACCTAGGCTACCTGTGGCCGCTGCGCACCCGCACGCAGCTGCTGGCTACGGAGCAAGGTGGTTTTTTTCATTCCGATAACGAAAGCGCCCTCAATCTGCCCGCCAGCGAAGTGCAGCTGACCGTGGGCGGCCAGCCCGCCACCGCGGCGCCCTGGCAGCTGGGCCGGTGGTGGCTGAGCGTGGGCCTGCTGTATCGCCTCGGGAAGTAGCGCCGGGCCAAACCCACCTAAGGCGTTAATTTTGACTGCGCCCAGTGCTCTACGCTGGGTTGCATATTCCTCATGACCGAACCTTTGCTGCCATCTGCCGCGCCTGAGCCGCCCCGCGAGCCGGTATCGGGCTGGGCGTTTTGGCGGCAGGTGGCGTTTTGGGTGATGATGGCGCTGCTGGCGCTGGCCGGCACTGCGGTCTACCGCCTCCTGTACCAGCCCAATATAACGGCCGCCGTGGACGGGCCCGCCTACCTCTACATCCGGCCGGGGGCCGACCTGGATGAGGTGTTCGACTCGCTGCGCCAGCCGGGGCTGCTGGCGCGCCCGGTCGAGTTTGGGGTGCTGGCCCACCTGCGAGACCTTGGTGCCAAGGACAATCCGACGCACCCCGGCCGCTACACGCTGCCCGCGGGCCTGGGCAACCTCGACCTGCTGCGCCTGCTCGAAAGCGGCCGCCAGGATACGGTCGCGTTCACGCTCAAGCCCTTTCACTACCTGCCGCAGCTGCCGCGCCAGGCCGGCCGCCAGCTCTACCTCGACACTACGCAGCTGCATAAGTTACTGGCTGATAATGCCTACTTAGTCGGTCGCTACGGCCTCGACACGGCCACCGTGCGCACGCTCTTTATTCCGGGCAAGCTGCGCTTGTTTTGGCCTACGCCCGCGGCGGCGTTCCTTGATTCGGTAGCCGCCCGCCACCGCCGCTTCTGGACGGTGGCTCGCCGGCGGCAGGCTAATTTCTTGAAAATGAGTCCCGTGCAAGTGGCTGTGCTGGCCAGCATCGTGCAGCGCGAAACGGCCCAGCCCACCGACAAACCCCTGATTGCGGGGGTGTACCTCAACCGCCTGCGCCAGGGCCAGCCCTTGCAAGCCGACCCCACGCTGCTGTGGCCCCTACACGGCCTGGGCACCCGCAAGCGCGTGCTCAACGTGGATAAGAAAGTCGATTCGCCCTACAACACCTACCGCCACAAGGGCTTGCCGCCCGGCCCCATCACCACGCCCTTCCCGCAGGCGCTCGACGCCGTATTGCGCCCCGCCCAGCACAAGTACGTGTTTTTCTGCGCCCGCCCCGATGGCAGCGGCTACTCCGACTTCGCCGAAACCTTCGCGCAGCACAAGCTTAACGCCCGCCGCTACCAGCACCGGCTGGATAGTTTGAAAGTGCTTAAATAAGCAAGTGATGGAATGAGAATCGCCCTAATAATATTGTCCTTGCGAGGAGGAACGACGAAGCAATCGCATCAGGACGAGCCGCGTAGGTGCGATTGCTTCGTCGTTTTCCCTCGCAAGGACAACAAGGCTGTTCATTGCTAATTGCTCATTGCTAATTGAAATAATGCGTCTTGTTATTCAACGCGTGCGCGAAGCCTCCGTTACCGTCGAGGGCACCATCACCGGCCAAATCGGGCCCGGCTTGCTGGTGCTGGCCGGCTGCGCGCCCACCGACGACGAAGCAGTGCTCAACTGGATGGTGCGCAAGCTGCTCAATCTACGCATCTTCAATGACGAAAACGGCCAGATGAACCGTAGCGTGCGCGACGTGGGCGGCCAAGTGCTGGTAGTGAGCCAGTTTACGCTGCTGGCCGATGCCCGCAAGGGCAACCGACCCAGCTACGTGGGCGCCGCGCCGCCCGCCGTGGCCGAGCCGCTCTACCAACGCTTCGTGTCGCTGGTGGCGCAGGAGCTGGGCCAGCCCGTGCCCACCGGCATTTTTGGGGCCGATATGCAAGTGCGCCTGCTCAACGAAGGCCCCGTCACGATTATCCTAGATTCCCCAACCGCTTCCTCATGACCCTCGACCAAGCCCAAGCCACCGTAGATGAGTGGATTACGACCACCGGCGTGCGCTATTTTAGCGAGCTCACCAACATGGCCATCCTCACTGAGGAAGTGGGGGAGGTAGCCCGCCTCATTGCCCGGCAGTACGGCGAGCAGTCGTTTAAGGAGTCGGACAAGGGCCGCGAGCTGGGCGACGAACTGGCCGACGTGCTCTTCGTCGTCATTTGCCTGGCCAATCAAACCGGCGTGAACCTCACCGAAGCCGTGGCCCGTAACCTCGCCAAGAAAACCCAGCGCGACGCCACCCGCCACCGCGACAACCCCAAGCTAACGGGCGGCCCCACCGCCTCCGACCAATGAACCCTGCCCTTCGCAAGCTATTCGCGCTGGCCGAGCAGCCCAGCCGCCGCATCGTCGGCCTGATGTCGGGCACCTCGCTCGATGGCCTCGACGTGGCGCTGTGCCGCTGCACGGGCCACGGCGCCACCCTCGATGTGGTGCTTGAGCACTTTGCCACCGTGCCCTACGAGGCCGAGTTTCAGCAGCGGCTGCGGGCCATCAGTCAGCCCACCGTGCAGCTGCAAGAGGTGGTGCTGCTGCACGCCGAAGTAGCCCGCCGCAATGCTGCCACGGTGCTGGCCTGTCTGGCGCAGTGGGGCGTAGCGCCCGCCGAGGTGGACGTGCTGGCCAGCCACGGCCAAACCATCTGGCACGCGCCGCGCCACCAGCACCGGCGGGCTGAGTTTGGGCACCACGCCACCCTGCAAATCGGCGATGGTGACCACCTGGCCCACCTCACGGGCATCGTTACGCTCTCCGATTTCCGGCAGAAGCACGTGGCCGACGGGGGCGAAGGCGCCCCGCTGGCCCCGTTTGCCGACGAGTTGCTGTTTCGCCAGCCGGGTATTAATCGGCTGCTGCTCAACCTAGGCGGCATTGCCAATTTCACCTTCTTGCCCGCCGATGGTGGCCCCGCCCAGGCCACCGATACCGGCCCCGCTAACACGCTGCTCGACCACGTGGTGCGCCAGCACTACCCCGATAAAAGCTACGACGCGGGCGGCTACTTAGCGGCCCAGGGCCACGTGCACGCGGGCCTGCTGGCGGCGCTGCTCAGCCACCCGTTTTTTGCCCAAGGCTTCCCAAAAACTACCGGCCCCGAGCTGTTTTCACCCACGTACCTAAAGTCCAGCCAGGCCAAAACATCCACTACCAGCCTACCCGCACCCGACCTACTGGCCACGCTCGTGGAGCTCACGGCCGCCGCCGTGGCCCAGGCCGCGCAACACTACCTGGGGCCGCAGCCCGCGGCCGAAATCCTCATTAGCGGCGGCGGGGCGCACAATGCCACGCTGCTCGCGGCGCTGGCCCGGCACCTGCCCACCGCCCGCCTGCTCAGCACTGCCAAAGCCAGCGTGCCCCCCGATGCCAAGGAAGCCATTCTCTTCGCCGTGCTGGCCAACGAAACGCTGGCCGGTAATCCGGCGCTCAGCCTGGGTAAGATTTCCTTGCCC
>NZ_JBHUFD010000005.1:0-340452 GCF_042681145.1 Hymenobacter bucti | reverse complement strand
TGCCCCATCAGTGGTTGCGCACCCCAAAGCCCAGCACCTGCCGCGCGGTGGTGTCGCGAAACGTGACTTCGAGCAGCACCGGCGGCGGGCGCCGTGCTGAGTCGTTGGCGAAGGAAAAGCGGTAGAACCACGGCTCGGGCCCGCCGCCCTCGCTCAGCCAGGTGCCTAGCTTGTATAGCTCTACGGCCGGCCCGCGCTGCTGCCCTAGGTGCCACAGCGGCTGCGTGGCTGCTGCAAATGCTGCCGGGCGCAGCGTATCGCGCACCTCGGATGCTAGGCGGCGGTAGGCGGCCGGGTAGTCCGCGCGCAGCACTTCTGAAAGGAAGCGGCGCGCCACTTGCGCCTGGGTAGCCCTGGGTGCCGGCTGAAAGCTGAAGGCGCTCACCAAGCTTAGCAATGCCGCGCCGGCGCCAAGCCACGGGGAGAAAGAGCGAACGCGTGGCAACGGAAAAGGCATGAGTAGCTCAGAAAAACAGGGATACGCACTACCAACTGCCACCGAGCAATCGGTAGTGCGTGCCATGGTCCGCTATTCTACCACTACGCGGCGCACCGCATTTAGACCAGGGCCAGTGAGGTGCAGAATATACACCCCGGCTGCCAGGTTAGCAGTCGAAACTGCTGCCTGATTGCGCTGGCCCGGCGCTAATGCCAGGCTCTGGGAGAATACCTCCTGGCCCATACTGTTATAAAGTATCAGAGCGGCCTCTGTGCGAATGCCTGCGCCACTGAACTGTACGAGTAGGGGCGTGGCGCGGGCCACGGGTACGGGGCTCACTTGCAGGGCGTAGCCGGCCGTTTGCTCACGGGTGGCGAGGGGCAGCGGCGTGACGGTGATGGTCGTGTGAATCACGTTGTTGCTACGGTTGCTGTCGTCGAGCGCCAGCAGCGGGTCGGCCACAAACAGCACGTAGTAGCGCCCGCTCGCCGTGGCGGCGGGCACCGTAAATGTGCCTTCCACAGTGGCCGAGTAGCCCGGCTGCACCGGCGCCACGGGCGTGCGACCCATCAGCACGTCATCGGCGCTAAAAACCGGGTCGGCCGAAAGGTAGTAGCCCACGGCGGTGGCGTCGGCCAGGCCGGCGCCAAGGTTATACACGTAGCTTTCGGTGGTGACCAGGCTGCCCGCCACTGCTTGCCGGGGCGTGAGGTAGGGCGTTTGCTGCCAGGCCACGTCGGGGCGGGCGGCCGTAATGGCTAGAGCCACGGCCTGCACGTTGTTGGTTTCGTTGGTTTCGGCAAAGTCGTTCAGGTCATCCACCGCTCCCAGTAAGTAGTAATTGCCCGGGGCAAGCGTAGGCGGAACAACTGGCTTGCTGGAGCCATCGATATAGTAGCTGGGGTAAGCGGTGTTGCGCAGGCGCCCGCCTCCGATAAGGATATCGTTGCTGCTCAGCTGCGCGTCGGTGGAGAGATAAAACCCGACACTGGGGGTAGCGGCGGGCGTCGAGCCCGCGTTATTTACATAGTAGCCAAGATTAAGAACCGCGCCGGCCGACGCCTGGGCCGGGAGCATATTGGGCTTGAAGGTCAGCGTCAGGTCGAGCACCGGCACCCCGACTTGGAGGGCCACGGCCGCCACGTTGTTCGTCTCATTGGTTTCGGCTATTTGCTGGAGGGGGTCGGCCACAGCCAGCAGGTAGTACGCCCCTGGCGCCGTGCTGGCCGGCAGAAAGGGGCTGTACAGGTCCGACACATCCATTACCTGGCTGGCGCCCCCCGCCAGCAGCGTGCCTTGCTGCGACCGGAGCGGCAGCGGCACATCGTCGGCGCTCAATTGGTTATCAGTCGAGAGAAAATAGCCTACCCCCACGGGGTAGGCCTGCGTGGTGCCTAGGTTAGCCAGCGTGTAGCGCAGCACCAGCGGCGTGCCGGTGGCCGGCGGGTAGGCGCTGGTATAGCGCAACGAGCTAATGGTGAGGTCAATAACGGGCACCGCAATGTCGAGCGCTATTGCCACCAGGTTATCGGTTTCGTCGCTCTCGGCGAGCTGGTTGCGCGGGTCAGCCACCAGCAGTAGGTAGCGCTTGCCCGGCGGCGTGCCCACCGGAACAGTGAGCGTGCGGCTGATGGGGAGGCTGTAGTTCGTGAAAGCCCAAACGAGGAGCGGCCCCACCGGCAGCTGGTCCAGCAGCACGTCGTCGGGGCTCAGCGTGGCATCGGCCGAGAGGTAGTAGCCCACCCCCACCGAGTCGACCACGCTGCTGCCCTTGTTCTGCGCCGAGCACCGCACATACAGGCTGCCGCCCGCCATCGGCTGGGTAGGGGCCACGGTGCGCGTGCTTTCAAACCCGACATTAGTAGTGGGTGGCACCACGGTTAGCCGCTGCGCAAACACGTTGTTTTGCTCATTGTCCTCAATAACCTGGTCGTCGTAATCGGCCACGCTCAGCAGGTAGTAGGTACCTAGGGCGGTGCCCGGGGGCAGCGTCAGCTCGGTCTGCGCCACGATGTATTTATCGATGAGGGCCATTTCGGCCGGCGCCGTGCCCAATAGCGCATCATCGGGGCTCAGCGTGGCATCGGCCGAGAAGTAGTAGCCCATCTGCGAGGCAATGGCTACCGTGCGGCCCAGGTTCTGAACCCGGTTTTTGACGTAGAAAGGCATGCTCACCGTCACTGGCCGGGGCGCCGGGGCGCTCACGTCCGTGAGGGCCAGGTCTACGCGCGGGGTTTGGGCCAGTACCGTGAGGGGCGCCGCGGCCGTGTTATTGAGGTAGCTGATATCGTTGAGGGCGTCCGGTATTGCTTCGCAAAGCACGTAGTACGTCCCCGGCGCCGTGCCCGTCGGCACCCGCAAGCTGAGCTCGTTAAACGTCCAGTCGCCCTGCGCCAGCGACCAGGTACTGGTGCCCAGCGGGACATCACCGTAGCCCGCCACGTTGTCGGTCGACAGCAGATAATTGAGGCGGTAGGAGTTGAGCGGGCCGCTTAGGTTAGCGATGCGGACCTCGGCCGTGAAAGAGTCGTTGGTCGGCACGCCTGTGGCCGAGAGGCGCAGGCTTTGCGCCGCCAGGTCGGTCGGCGGCACGCCCGTAACGCAACTGATGGCCGCCGCCATGCCCCGCCGGGCCTGCCCGCCGTAGCTCGCCAGCACGATGGTGAGGGCGCCCGTGCTGCCAGTGGCATACACCGTGGGCAGGCCGTGGTAAAACCGGCCGATGTAGGGCGCGTTAGTATCGAGGCCATCGTATACGGTGACGCTGCTGCGCACGCTATCCAGCTCCAACAAGCTAAAAGCCAGCTTGAGCTTGCCGCCCGCCGTGCCCGGCCGCAGCGTTACGCTGCCCTTGGCTTCGGTATCGTAGAGGGCGTCGGGGCCGCCATCGTCGTAGAGTGTGCCGGTGCAGGTGGTGTAGCTGGCCGTGCCCGCCACGGGTAACAGATAATTCTGCGCGCGCAGCCGGGCCGGTTGCAGCACCAGAATTGTTAATAATAAAAGATAAAGAAAAGTAGAAATTTTCATGCAATACCGTTAATTATCAATAAAATGAGTAGCTATAGGGTGAAGGTAATAGTACCAAATAAAAAACGCTCGCTATTCCAAGAATAGCGGGCGTCATACCTAAAAGCAGTCGGTAGCGGACCTAGGGCTTACTTATCTTCCTCTTTCGGCACCAGCACGAAGACGTCCTCACCGGGGCGCTTCATGAGGTACTTTTCACGGGCGAATTTTTCGAGCAGCGCCGGTGAGCTCAGTAGCTCGGCGCGGTCGTGCTGCACGGCTTTGATGCTCGACTCGTAGTACTCCTTTTCGTTGCGCAGTTCTTGCCACTTGCGGTACATGTCATACTGCTTGCCGAGGTCGTTGCCGTCGAAGAGCAGCATCCACACCACGAAGGCCACGCCCGTGAGGAAGTAGAAATTGCGCAGCACGCGCAGCAAGGGAAAGAGGAAAGCCGGAGGACGCATAGCCAATAAGAAGAGCGGATGACAAAGCTAAGCAAAAAAGAAGGCCCTGCTTCGGCTAGCGAAACAGGGCCTTCCTAGGTAGCAGCCAGCGGCTACTTACATTTTCTTACCGGGGAAATAAGCCATTTCGCCCAGCTCTTCCTCGATGCGGAGAAGCTGGTTGTACTTGGCCATCCGGTCCGAGCGCGAGGCCGAGCCGGTCTTGATTTGGCCGGTGCTCAGGGCCACGGCCAGGTCGGCGATGGTCGAGTCCTCGGTCTCACCCGAGCGGTGGCTCATGATGGACTTGTAGCCGTTGCGGCGACCTAGGGTCACGGCGTCGATGGTCTCGGTGAGCGTGCCAATTTGGTTTACCTTGATGAGAATGGCGTTAGCAATGTGCTCATCAATACCGCGTTGCAGGCGCTCTACGTTGGTTACGAACAAGTCGTCGCCCACGAGTTGGATTTTCTTGCCCACCTGGTCGGTGATGCTCTTCCAGCCCGCCCAGTCGTCCTCGGCCAGGCCGTCTTCGATGCTGATGATGGGGTATTTCTTGGTCCAATCGACCCAGTAGCTCACCATTTGCTCGGGCGTCAGCTTGTCGCCGCTGCTCTTCTTGAAGTGGTAGTGGCCGTCTTCGAAGAACTCCGAAGCCGCGGGGTCGAGGGCAATCATCACCTGCTCGCCGGGCTGGTAGCCGGCCTGCTCGATGGCTTGCAGTACGATTTGGATGGCCTCTTCATTCGACTGAATGTCGGGGGCGAAACCGCCCTCGTCGCCTACGTTGGTGCTGTAGCCCTTCTTCTTCAGCACGCCCTTGAGGGTGTGGAAGATGTCGGTGCCCCAGCGCAGCGCTTCGCTAAACGAGCTGGCGCCCACCGGCATTACCATGAATTCCTGGAAGTCAATCTTGTTGTCAGCGTGCGAGCCGCCGTTCAGGATGTTCATCATCGGCACGGGCAGCGTGTTGGCGCCCACGCCGCCTACGTAGCGGTACAGCGGCTGGCCCAGCTCCTGCGCGGCAGCGCGGGCGGCGGCCAGGCTCACGCCCAGAATGGCGTTGGCGCCTAGGTTGCCTTTGTTGGCGGTGCCGTCGAGCTCGCGCATGATTTTGTCAATCAGGCCCTGCTCGTATACCGAGAAGCCTACCAGCTCTTCGGCAATCTTCGTGTTCACATTTTCAACGGCTTTCAGCACGCCTTTGCCCTGGTACATGGCCTTGTCGCCATCGCGCAGCTCTACGGCTTCGTGCACGCCGGTGCTGGCGCCCGAGGGAACGGCGGCGCGGCCTACGACACCCGAGTCGGTGGTTACGTCAACTTCGATGGTCGGATTGCCACGCGAATCAAAAATCTGGCGGGCGTGAATGGCTGCGATGTAGCTCATTTTTCTGGTGATGAGGTGAAGAACCTATGAGTGTTGGCCTGCGCCGCCATAAGCGGCGAAGCCAGCCGGGCAAAGGTAATGTCAGGCACCTAGCTAATCCACTGTCGCCAGCCCGGCCAATATTTTTCGCAGTTGCGCAAATAATTCCTCGTTGCCGTTTTGCTGGTAATAGCCCAGGGCGACTTCGTAAGCCGGCAATTGACCTAGGAAGGCCTGCACATTGGCCGCCGTGATGGCCTCGAAGTGCCGGCCGTAGCCGCGCTGCTCAATCTCGGCCGCGTTTAGCCACTGCTCAAACTGGGCCGGAATGGGCACCGCGCACACTGGCTTGTGCAAGTACACGGCCTCCGAAATCAGCGAAAACCCGCCGTTGGTGAGTACCGCCCGGCAGCCCGCCAGCTCCGCAATAAAGCCAGCTTCGGAGAAGGGCCGCAACAGCACGTTGCCGTGCGCCTCATCCTTGTTAAAGCCGTAGACCCGAAATTCCTGGTCGGGCAACTGCTGCAAAATCTCGACCAGGTCGGTTTGGTTGGTGGCCGTTTGGTACACTAGCACGTAATCGCCTTTGGTCGGCTGCGCCGCCTGGATTTCGGGCCGGATAATGCTGGGCACCAGCGTGGTGCGCTCGGCGTAGCGCGGGCGCAGCGGCAGGTCAAAAAACGTAGTAATAAGATAATGCTTGGCACGGGGCAGCTTGGCGCGCACCAGGTAGCGGGCCACGTCGAAGTGCTCTTCCTGCTCTTCGGGCACCGCCACGTCGAGCTGCGCCCGGCTGATTATCTGCATGTTGTCGATGCTGATAACCGGCACGCGCAGCAGCTTGGCGTAGAGGTAGCTAAACGACTCAAAATCACTAACCACAACCTCGGCCCGGAAGCCGTGCAGCAGCTGCCGGTACTGCCGAAAGTTGGTGCGCAGCGCCTCGGGTGCCGTGCGCAGCGTAAGGCCGATGGTGCGCAACTTTGACACCGCCAGCTCCTTATACGCCAGGTGGAAGCCCTGAATCTCCAGCACGCGGCCCGGAAACGTTTTATCTAGCAGCGTAAACGCCCGCGAGCTGCTGACCACCCGCACGTCGTGGCCTTCGGCTAGCAGCCAGGCAATAATGACTTTGCTGCGCGTGGCGTGCCCTAGGCCCTCGCCGGGTACGCCGTATAAGATGGTCATGGAGGAGGAGAACTGAGTGGTAGCTGCAAAAGAACACCCAGTACGCTAAACCGGCAGCACTACCAGCCGGCTAGTCACCTGAGCGCCGGCTGGCCCAGGCCTCCGCGGCTAGCCTCAGAACCGCGATTGGACGGTGACATACTCGTTGGCTTCGCGGGCGAGACAGTCTGCCAATTGCTTGGAGTAGGTAACGGCCTGCTCTTTTCCGTACATCTTTTCCAGAAAAGCATTGATGCTGTAATTCATCTTGGGTATTCGTGGGTCCATGATGAATAGGTAGGTATATGTCCCGTCGGCGTCAGGGCGCGTAGCGTTGAGCACCCGCGTTTGCCGAAAGGCGCGCTGGTCGGCGGGACTAAGTTTGCGGGCCATTGGCCAGAACTGCTCGCTGCAAAAGCGCTCGAACTGCGCCCGTTTATCCGCTTTTACATGGTTCATAATCACCCAAACAGTATCGCCCGTGGCCGCTCGCGGCGCTTGTTGCGCCTGGCTCACAGCGGGTAGCAGTAGGCAACTGATACCTAAGAGATACCAACGAAGAAAAGTAGCCATAGCCTGCTATGTTGCTGTGAGTAAAAGCCTGCTCCGGGCGTGGTAAAAGCTAGGCCCGGATGATGATTTTCATCACGCAAATAAAAATAAACATATTTATATGTTAATCATATTTCCGAAAAATTATTTGTCACCGGTGCTGGCGCTAGTAAATACGAATGCTTCGCTTGCCGCGCAAGCTGCAAGCGAAGCATTCGTGTTAGTCCATAACCCTACCCCTTACCGAAAGCTAGGGATGCGGAACTGTACGCCGAGCGACGGAATGAACGTGGCGCCGCTCAGCGAAGTCGTGCTGCCATCGACCAGCGTGTAGCTGCCGTAGTTCTGGTAATACACGCTCAGCGCAGGCACGAAATACACGTATTTGTAGCCGACCTTGACGTTGAGAAACAGGCCGTAGGACGAGTAATTGCGGCTCTGGGTGGGCAGGTCGGGCAGCCGGACGGTGCCGGCGCTGTTGTATAAGTTGCTGGGCGTGAAGCCGTAGTTGACCCACGAGTGCGCGTACACCGCGCCGTAGCTGATGGCCCCTGCGCTTTCCTCAGGCCCAAACGACTGGCTGATGGTAAGCGGAATCAGCAAATCGTGGCGCGTGGCCGAAAGGCCCAGCAGGTTGTTGAGGTCGTTGAGGAAGGCAATTTTGGGCAGGCCCGTGCGCTGAATGGCGTACTGCAAGCCCACGCTGGCGTAAGTGGTGCCGCCCGCCGCTCCGCGCTCGGGGTTTTCGATGGAGCCGGTGGGGCCCAGCAGCTGGTAGGCCGCATCGAAGACGTGCGAGCCAAACGCGTATTTGTAGCCCGCATCGAGGTGCGGCACGATGCCGTAGCGAATGCTGAAGTCGGCGGCCGGCTGCACAGGGTCGAGCAGGTAGGCTAGGGCAGCGGTTTGCACGTCGCTGACCGCGCTGGAATAGTTGACTTTTTCGCCATTGGCGGCCTGGTTGCCCAGCTGGCTGGCGGCGCTGCGCACGGCCGAGCCGGCTTTGTCGAGCGGGGCGGTGCCCACATTAAAGCCTTGGTTGTAAGCCACCCTGAACTCACCCTGGGGCGTGACCTTACCCGATGTGGTGATAGAGCGGGGAGCGGTGCATGCAGTGGCCGCCAATAGGAAAAGTGCCGTAAGGCGCGCAACGGAAGACCGGTAATTGCTGTTCATAAGATGCAGGGGTAGTCGAGGGAAACACTTCCGAAACGAAAACCGGGCCAATGCTAATACACGGGCGCTTAAAACGCCGCAGTTTTGTGCAATGGTCCACCCCCTCGGCCGTATCTTTGTACTCATTCTAAATACCTAAATTTCCTGTAATGCCCGAGATTATTTCGACGGATATCTGCATCATCGGGGCCGGGCCAGTGGGCCTGTTTGCCGTGTTCGAGGCCGGCCTGCTTAAGCTCCGCTGCCACGTGGTAGATGCCCTGCCGCAGCCCGGTGGCCAGCTCACCGAAATTTACCCAAAGAAGCCAATCTACGACATTCCGGGCTACCCCGAGGTGCTGGCGGGCGACCTGGTTGACAACCTGATGAAGCAAATCGAGCCCTTCCACCCCACCTTCACCCTAGGGGAGCGGGTCGAGCGGTTTGCGAAGCTCGACGACGGCTCGTTTCAGCTCTACACCACCGACGGCACCGAGATTCAGTGCAAGGCCGTGGCCATTGCGGGCGGCCTAGGTTCATTTGAGCCGCGCAAGCCGGCCGTGGAGAGTCTCGAGCGCTTTGAGGGCGGTAAAGGCGTGCACTACATGGTGCGCGACCCCGAGCATTTCCGTGGTAAAAAAATTGTGATTGCGGGCGGTGGCGACTCGGCCCTCGACTGGACCAACTTCCTCGCCAACGTGGCCGCTGATGTCACGCTCGTGCACCGCGGCACCACCTTCCGCGGCGCCGCCGACTCGGCCGAGAAAGTGCAGAAGCTGCACGAAGCCGGCAAAATCAAGCTCGTGCTGAGTTCCAACGTGACGCACCTGCACGGCGACGACACGCTGGAGCAAGTCACCATCACCGGCAATAACGGCGAGGCCGTGACGGTGCCGATTGACGCGTTCGTGCCCCTCTTCGGCCTTACTCCCAAGCTAGGGCCCATCGGCGAGTGGGGCCTGGCGCTCGATAACGATGCGGTGGTAGTCAATACCTTAGACTACAGCACCTCGCTACCCGGCGTGTACGCCATCGGCGACATCAACACATACCCGGGCAAGCTCAAGCTCATCCTCTGCGGCTTCCACGAGGCCGCGCTGATGTGCCAGGGCGCGTTCAAATACATTTACCCCGACAAAAAATACACCCTCAAGTACACGACCGTGAACGGGGCACCTAGCATGTGAATGAGCGAGTGAGTAAATGAGCGAATTGTCAGTCCGACAGCCTCATTCACTCACTCACTTCTTCACGCATTCACCAAATGGAAAACGACGTTCGCATTTATGTGGAAGAAGCGCCCGGCCAGCGGCGCGAGCTAGAAGCACCTACCGACATGGGCCTGAGCCTGATGGAGCTGCTGAAAGCCAACGAATATCCCATCCAAGCTACCTGCGGCGGCATGGCGCTGTGCGCCACCTGCCACGTGGAAGTGTTGGCCGGCCCGGCCCTGCCCGAGCCCAGCGACGATGAGTGGGCCATGCTCGACACGCTGCCCGTGCTGCACGAAACCAGTCGCCTCAGCTGCCAGATTCGCCTCACGCCCCGCGTGGACGGGCTGGTGGTGCGGCTGGCCGAGATAGCCTAGAGAACACCATAGAAGTTATTAAAAAAGGCCTTTCTACTGCTGGAAAGGCCTTTTTTAGGATTAACCCAACGTAGCGACCGCTCAGACGCGGCGCACGTTGATGGCGTTTACGCCTTTGCGACCTTCCTGAGTCTCAAACTCTACGCGGTCATTTTGCTGAATCTGGCCGCCGTTGAGGCCCGTGACGTGCACAAAGAATTCCTCACGGGTGCTGTCGTCGGTGATGAAGCCAAAACCTTTGGCCTCATTAAAGAATTTTACTGTTCCGGTTTTCATAACCTGGGGAAAAAGGAAAAAAATAACTGGCTGGCTCAGCAACAACTTGCGGGCAAGCGAGCACTGGGCCAGCCAGCTTGGGTCATACGGACCTAGGGAATTGGGGTTGAGCTTACTGGTGGTCGCGCCACTCGTACACCCACTTGGCCTGGATTTGCTCGAGGTGGCCCTCGGTAGATTGCTCGCGGGTGCCGGCAAAGTTGGGCAGCGTTAGTATCCACTCCAGCAGCTCGGTAAAGCGCACGCGGTAGATTTTGGCTTCCGTGAAGTCATCGCCATACTTCTCGTAGAGCGCGATGGCAACGTCTTCGTGGTCGGCCCACTCGATGGGCGGCTCGTAATGATTCACTGTGGTTGAGTTATGAGTTAAAAGTTAAAAGTTATGAGTTGGCTGGTTCGAGCAGAGTAGGCATTAAAAAGCCAACTCGTAACTCATAACTTTTAACTCATAACTCCCTATTAGTGCCCCAAAAAGTGCTGGGGCGGGATGGTGACGACTAGTTCGAGCTGCTCGTTGGGCAGCACGCACTGGCAAGCCAGGCGCGAGGTGAGGCGCGGCCGAATGGCCCGGTCGATGAAGTCTTCTTCCTTATCGGAAATCTCGGGCAGGTCGTCCATGCCTTTATCGACGTAGACGTGGCAGGTGCTGCAGCCGCACACGCCCCCGCAGTTGTGCTGGAGCTGAATACCGTTGTTGAGGGCCACGTCGAGCACCGACTCGCCGCTGGCGGCCACATGCGTCTGAGCAGGCTGGCCGTCCTGAAACTGAAAGATGATGGTGGAGGGTTGCAAAATAGTAGTGGGCCCCAGTGAGCCGGTTGAAAGTACAAAGTTAGGCAGGGCTAGCTGGGCGCGCCACACGGGCGGCCTCCGCCGCCTGAATGCTGAGCGTGAGTTGGGTATAAAGCGCTTGCCAGGCCGGGTGGGCCGCCAGCGCCGCCGCGTGCGCGGCCAGCGTGGGGGCGTCGTGGCGGGCGGCCGGGCCCGTTTGCACCGCAAACGGGCCTAGATGAGCACTTAGGGCCTTGTCCACGGTTTCGCGCACCAGCGGGGCTAAGAGATTAAAGTCGAGCTTCGCTTCGGCCAGCAGCTGGTGCGAAATGCCCAGCACGTGGTTGGTGAAGTTGCTGGCAAACACGGCGCCTAGGTGCAAGTGCAGCCGCTGCGCCGAGTCGAGCTGCGCCACGTGCAGGCTGAGGCTGCGGGCTAGGGCGAGCAGCGTGGTTTCGGCCGCGAGTTCGGGCGCTTCTACAAAAAGGGGCACGGCCGGCCAGTCGATAGTACGGCCGGGGCTGAACGTTTGGAGCGGATACAGCACGCCGCCGTGCACCTGCGGGGCGGCCGCAAACACGGCCACGGGCAGCGCGCCGGCCAGGTGCGCTACCAGTGCGCCAGTTGGCCAGGCCACGGCCGCCAGCAGCTCGGGCACGGCCGCCTCGGGCACGGCCAGTAGGTACACGTCGGCGGGTGGTAGCTGGGTCAAGGGTAGCACGAGCGCCGCGCAGCCGGGCGCCAGCGCGGCCAGCGCTAGTACGCTGGTGTGGGTGCGGCCCGCCACAAAAGCTAGCTCATGACCAGCGGCCACGAGTGCGGGCGCCAGCGCCGTGGCTACTCGCCCCGTTCCAAATAAGCCAATGCGCATGCGGGTAAACAAAAAAGCCGAACTGACCTAAGAAAATCTAGGAGCGTGGGCGGCTAGGTGCCTGGCCACCCACGAATTGAGAATAGAAGTACCGGTACACCCCTGGAAAGTTGGCCTTAGCGGAAAGATTGGCTCAAAAGCCGCCTTTGGCGAGCGGGGGGGCGCTACTTTGCTCAGCCGGTGAGCAAGTATACCAACTGGCTATGCGGACCGTTATTTCTTAACCCACCGCGTGGCCCTGCACAGACGGAGCGTTCGAGTTGCAGGGGTGGGCCCAGCCGCGCCAGAGAGCTGGAAGCCGCGAATACTGGGCTAGCCAGCCGGAATGAGGTATAGTTGGCTAGCCTACCCCGTCGCGCTGAGGTAGCGACAGCCCGTCAGCTCTTCACTGGCCTGCCACAAGCGGGCCGCCACCGCGGGGTCGTGGGAGTTATCATCGGAAGCCACTTGAGTCGGGTAGCCCCGCAGCTGCTGAAACCCATTCGGCCCGATGAACTCGCCGCCCTGGATGTCGGGCGCTAGCGCCGCGTACAGCAGGGGTAGGGCGCCTTGCGCCGCGGGTTGTAAAAAGAGGGATCCCAGGGGCCGAATCAGCGCCGGGAAATACTGGTCCAGGTTCGTTTTAGCTAGCCCTGGGTGCGCCGCTACCGACCGGGTACCGTGCCCCGCGGCGGCCAGCCGGCGCTGCAGCTCGTAGCCAAATACCAGGCAGGCCCGCTTGCTTTGGCCATAGGCCTTGCGTCGGCGGTAGCCCCGCTGGGCCTGCAAATCATCAAAATCCAGCTCGGCCCATTTGTAGGACAAGCTGCTGACGGAAACCACCCGGGAGCCGGGCGTTGCGGTGAGCCGCGGCAGCAACCGGCCGGTGAGGGCAAAGTGACCTAGGTAGTTGGTAGCCAGCTGATTTTCAAAGCCGTTCTCCGTTACCCGGTACGGCGGCATCATCACGCCGGCGTTGTTGAGGAGCAGGTCCAGCCGGTCGTGCTGCTGGCAGAATTGCTTCGCAAATTCCCGCACGCTGCGCAGGCTGCTTACGTCTAACGGCAGGCAGCTGACCTGGGCCGACGGACAGGCCCGGACTATCCGGGATTTGGCGGCTTCGGCCTTGCTCGCGTCCCGGCACGCCAGAATTACTACCACGTCCTTGCTGGCCAGGGCCAGGGCCGTTTCGTACCCTAGGCCGTTGTTGGCGCCCGTTACCACGGCCACTCTTCCCGGCTGAGGCGGCACTTGCGCTAGGCTCCATTTAGTGCGCATGGGGTAGTTAAAGAATCGTAAAGAGCTTGATGGCCGCCAGTTTTGAGGCCGGCGCGTAGTTAATCACCGCCGACTCGAATTTGGGTTTACCGAAAGGATGGTAGTTGTTGCCAAACCCAATGGGCTCTTTAGGAATACCCACGAAGTTTTGGTCCAGCTCGCCGTTCCCATTGGTGTCTTGAAAAATAGAAATGGCGTAGGCGCCGGGGGGCACGGCCAGCACCACCGTTTGGGTGCTTTTGTCGGTGGGCAGTGTTAGTTTTCGGTAGGGCGTTTTCAGCCAGCTGGCCTTGTCTTTATAGAGCGCCAGCACTACTTTGCCTTTGTTGGGCTCCACATTCAACACCTCGATGCGCAGCGCCGGCTGCTGCGCACACGCGGGGCTAGCCGAGAAGAAGGGGGCCAGCAGCAGCAAAAGCGTCGGCCAGAGGGTGCGGTGTTGCATAGTTCGGAATTTAGTATAAAGGCCAAGCCGAGCGGGGGCTCGTCGGTAGCGCCCACGCTACTACCGGCCCCGCAAAGGTGGCTCGCCCCAAGGGCTTTTCGGCGGTAGAAATCGTGCGCTTAGCCGGACAAACCGGGCGACAACGCCTTGCGGTAGTCAGTGGGCGTTTGGCGGGCTACCTGCTTAAACAGCCGGCCAAAGCAGGAGGGGTCGGCAAAGTTGAGCTTCGCCGCCACTTGGGCAATGTCCTCGCACGGTCCTGCAAAAGTATTTTGCTCCGCAAAATTACCAGCTCGTTGAGGTGTTGCTTGGGCGGTTTCTGGGTCAGCTGGCGCACGCAGCGGTTGAGGTAGTTTTCCGACACGGCCAGGGCGCTGGCGTAAAACGCCACTTCCCGGTGCGTAGCCACTTGCTCGTACACCAGCTCTTTGAAGCGCATCGTGATTTCCGACGGCCGGTCGGGCTGGCACAGCGTAGTGGCCGAGGCCTG
Source organism: Hymenobacter bucti (assembly GCF_042681145.1). NCBI lineage: Bacteria > Pseudomonadati > Bacteroidota > Cytophagia > Cytophagales > Hymenobacteraceae > Hymenobacter > Hymenobacter bucti. Next base: position 326,621 of record NZ_JBHUFD010000005.1, on the reverse strand, counting down.
GGCTATTTTTAGTACCATCGCCCGCAGCAGCACGGTTTGAATTTCCTCCGCGTGCGCCTGGTCCCCGGCCTGGCTGATGATAAGCTCGCAGCACTGGCCCAACCACGCCATGTCGGCCGGGGAAACCCCATGCCTAGGATAAACGTGAGCCGGTGCAGCAGTGCGCTGTCGGTAAAAATGCGCGGCAGCAGCGCGTTTCCAAATGGATGTAGCCCCCCTGCGTGCCTTCCGCAATGGATTTAATGGCGTTGAAGTGGCCTTCCCGCATGAAGAGCACGTCGTTGGCGTGCCAGCGTTTCATTGTCGACCCGCTGCTAGCCGCCGCCCGTCAGAAAAAGCAGCAAAAAGCTGTATTCAGCCTTGAAAAGCGGCGTTGGGAGCTTGATGCGCGCAACGGCCAACGACAGCGGGTATACCTAGACGGCGCCCTTCTGAAACGCAAAAGCATCGGCCGGGGAGTCCAGGTAGCGGTCCACAAACCGCTGAAGAGTAACCACATCGTAGTTTTTACGGCTCATGCGCGTGGCGTTGCGACCAGCGGTGGCCGTAGTCGCTGCCTGGGTCCACAGGTCGGCGCGAGCGGGGCAATCTCTTGACTATAAATGTGACCACGCAAAAACGCCGGCTGGCTTCTGCGCGTTGCAGAAAACCAGCCGGCGTCAGTTTTGCCGTTGAGCACTACCCTAGGCCACGGCCTGCGGGCGCGCGGCGCCCGCCCGGCCGGCGGCCGGCTTGGCCACCGGGGCAGCCTTGGCCGTGCGGCGCTGCCGAATGCTGATGCACAGGCCCAGGCCCATGAGCAGCGTGCCGCCCCACAGCAGGTTGATGAATGGCTTGGCAGTGGCTTTCAGCACGATATAGTCCTTGGCGGTGGTGCTCACGCCGAAGGTGAATTTGCCCTTCACCGGGTCAATTTGGTCGAGGGTGAGGCGCAAGCCGAGGTCCTCAACCTCATCGGGCACGCGGCCCACCTGGCGGTCGCGCAGCAAGAATATGGGGTGGGCGTGGTACTGCCGGCCCTTTTCGCCCGAAACTATGATGTCGGCCTGCAAGGCGATGTCGCCGGGCTGAAGCTTAACACCCGGCACCGCGTGCGCCTGCTCGATGGCCCGGAATACGGCGAAGTAGTCATTCAGAAAAATCGTGTCACCCACGGCCAGCTCGTGCGGGATGCTAGGGCTCCAGGGCTGCTCTTTGCGCGGGTCGGGGATGGAGGTGATATGCGAGTAAATATCGTGCCCTAGGTAGCGCTGCAACGCCGGCGAGGCCAGGATGCCGCCCATCTCCTCATTGACCTGGGCGCGGGGATAGAGCGTGAAAGACTCGTTGGTCTTTTTATCCTCGTAGTTGACGCGGTAATAGGTGTTTTCGGGAAGAATCTCAAGCGTATCGCCGGTCTTATAATACACCTTTTCCTCGCGCTTGATATCGCCGCGCGCCACGGCCTTATACTCATCGTCGGTGCGGTAGAGCAGCTGCGTGTTCACGTAGCCGGGCACGCCGGGCACGTCGAGGTACTGGCCGGTGTAGGTGACGTCGTAATTCTGCATCTTGATGGTTTCGTTGCGCAGCAGCAGGACGTTATCACTGTTTTCTTCCTCGCTCATCTTTTGGTTGATGAGCTGGCCGGTCACATTGCGCGAAAGCAGGTTATCGTAGCCCGACGAGCCCAGCATACCGAGGAGCATCAGGGCAATGCCAATGTGCGCCACGGCCCCGCCCGAGAGCGTGACGCCGCGCCGCCACAGCCCGAACAGTGTACCGAAATTGGCCAGCACGCCGAACAAACCCGCTGCCAGCAAAAGGGCGTAAGGCACCGTGATAGGATGGTCGAAGTAGCGGAGCAATAGCACCCCTAGGGCCGTGCCCAGCAGCGCCAGCATTACGGTGGGCGCAAAGGCGTTGATGACCGATTCCTTGTTGTTGCGCTGCCACCACATCACCTGCCCGATGCCCGAGAGCAGGGCAATCAGCACGCCGCTCCAGAGCTGGATGCGGGTATAAAACGCCACCTGGTCGGCGGGCAGTGCCATGTTGGCTTTGATGCCGAAGAAACCTAAGAAAGCTTTGTAAACCGGAATGCTGGTGGTGAATACCACCTGGAAAGCAGCCAAGCACAGCACCGTGGCGCCCACAAACACCCACATCTCGGGGCTGTAAGCGTCGAGCTCCTTGTCCGAAACCGGAATGCTTTTCCAGCGATTTACCAGCAGCGTAATGGCCAGCACCGTGAAGAAGCCCAGGTAAATGAGCAGCTGCCCCGACAAGCCTAGGTCGGTAAACGAGTGCACTGAGGCCGCACCCAGCACGCCGCTGCGGGTGAGGAAGGTAGCGTAGAGAATGAGCACGAACGTGGCCACCACCAGCACAAAGGCGGTGCGCAAGCCCGTGCGGCGCTTTTGCCACAGCATCATGCCGTGCAGCGCCGCGATGAGCACCAGCCAAGGCACGAAAATGGCGTTTTCAACGGGGTCCCAGTTCCAGTAACCGCCGAAGTTCAGCGTCTCGTAGGCCCAGTAGGCACCCATCATAATGCCTACGCCCAGCACTGCGCCGCCGAAGGAGGTCCACGGCAAGGCCGGCTTTACCCAAGTAGTTAGCTCTTTTTTCCAGAGACCCGCAATGGCAAAGGCAAACGGCACCAGCGTGAGCGCGAAGCCCAGGAACAGCGTGGGCGGGTGAATCACCATCCAGTAGTTCTGGAGCAGGGCGTTGAGGCCGTTACCGTCCTTGGGCACGAAGTCGGGCTGGGTTTTCCAGACCGGCAGGTCGGTCAGGAAGTCGCGCAGCAGAATGAAAGGCGACGAGCCAATCTTGGTGCCACCCACCACGACGCCCAAAATCATGCTGACCAGGAACGCCTGCACGGCCGCGAACACGGCGAGCACCGGCGCTTCCCACTGACGGTTGAACTTCATGATACCCAGGCCGATGAGCACGTGCCAGAATATCCAGAGCAAGAAGCTGCCTTCCTGACCTTCCCAAAAACAGGAAATCATGAAGTGCACCGGCAGGTGGTTGGAGGAGTGCGCCCAGGCGTAGTAGTACTCGTAGCGGTGCGCGTGGATGATGTTGAACAGCGCGCCCACCACTAGGAGCACGGCCGCGCCGTGCACGAAGAAGGCCCCCCGCGCCAGCCGCAGCCAGTTGGCATCGGCCTCGCCGAGCGCCCGGCCCCGCGCCGCCTGAAAGTAGCCGTAGGCCGCTACCGCCGCCGCCACGAAGGCCACGATGACGCTGGCCTGGCCGAGATTTCCGATAAATAAATTCACTGGCTAATGCTATTTTTTGGCAAAGGTACCGCCTAGGGCGCCGGGGTGCTAAGCGGCGGCAGCGGGTGGGTATAGGTTGAACCGTGGGCCGGGCGGCAGGTTATGCCCGCCGCCACTTGCCGCGGGCCTGCGGCTAGCCAGGGCTGGGCGTAAAGCCGCCCCTAGGTGCGTCGCTGGGCTGATTAGTAAGGCTTATGGTGCGCAGCAGGTTCCCGGTTTGCGGATTCGGGAGGCGGAATGTTAAATAAGATTGGCGCGGGTAGTGGCCTCTACTATTTTGGTCGGCTACCTGGGGCTTGCCGGCTAGAAAACAGCTGAAACAGTGCGCCCGTCATGCGGAGCCAGCCGAAGCATCTAGCGTGGCAGAGTAACCCTAGGCGTTAGAGTTTACTTAACCACGCGAGATGCTTCGAGCAGCTCCGCATGACGGGCGTAAGTAGGCAATTGCTTAACTATTTGGTGGTGTTCATGGCCGTGGCGGGCGGAGCATTTTTACCGAGGTCCTTCTCCACGTACTTGCTCGGGCACTTGGTCAGAATTTGGTCGGCGACGAAGATATTATTCTTCATGGCGCCCACTATCACAACCTGCTCCGACTTGTCGAGGTCGGGCGGGGCGGGGTTGTGATACACCACACGCTGGGCCACGTTGAGGGTATCGACCAGCGTGAAGGCGAAGTAGTTGGGGTCACGGCGGGCGTCGTATTCCAGCCCTAGGGGCTGCTTCGAGGCATCGCGGGGCAACGTGCCCACCACGTGCACCTTGTTGGGGTTGCCGGCCGCCGCTTGCTCGCGCGCCTCGGCAAACGTGACGTAGGAGCTGGCGCCCGACATGGTGCTGATGATAACTCCCACCGCCGCGGCGATGATGAGCAACACGAAAATGTGCGTTTTCTTCATGAGGTTATAAGAACAGATTTTCGACCTAGGGGGTGCCCGGACTTAGCGGTTTTCTACTTCTTTTTCGAGGCGGCTTACTTTGCCATCGAGGCGCACCAGGTACACCAGCAAACCCACCACGATGATGACGAGTACCAGCACCACCACGTAGATTTTGCCGCTGGCCCGCAGGGCGTCGGCCATTTCGGGCTGCCCGGCGGGCGCCTGGGCAAAAGCCACGCTGGCTAAAAGCAGCAGCGGCATTAGCAGGGCCACGGCCCGGCTAAGCCAGTTGTTTTTCTTGTTTTTCATAAATCTTCTCTTGCACAAACGACAGGCGGCAAGCTACTTCCGTAATCCACACGCCCAGCAGCGTCCAGCCAATTACGGCCGGGTAAAATACCAGCCGCATGGCGCTGTCCAGGTCGTATTTGCTGAAGCCGGGGTTGCCACCCATGCCGGGGTGCAACGACGCCTCGGCCAACCTAGGCATGATGAACAACAGCGGAATGGCCGCCGAGAATGCAAAAATATTATAGATGGCCGATAGGCGCGCGCGCTGCTGCTCATCATTCACGGAGCCGCGCAGCACGAGGTAGGCAGCGTAGATGAGCATGGTCACGGCCGCGCCGTTGAGCTTCACGTCGGTGGTCCACCAGGTGCCCCAGGTGTAGCGCGCCCACAGGCTGCCGGTCAGCAGCCCCAGCACCCCCAGCAGGATGCCCGTCTTGGCCGATTCGTGGGCCAGGATGTCGAGCCGCGGGCTAGGGTTGCGCAGGTAGCGGATAGAGTTGATGACCGAGGCCAGCAGGATAATCGTCATGCCGAACCACATTGGTACGTGGAAGTACAGGTTGCGCTCGGTCTCGTTGAGAATGGCCAGGCGCGGCACGTGGCCCAGAAAGCCCATGACCACTGTGTACAGCAGCAGGGCGATGGCAAGGTATTTCCACCACTTCATAGTCAGTTATTGCGTATCGGTTAGTAATTCGGTTGGGCGGCGGCCTACCACGCCGTAGAGCGGGTCGCCGCCTTTGGGGCGGTGGGCAAATACTTCGGTCGGGCCAAAGTTGGCCGCCGCGAAGTACTGCTGCACTAGCGCTACGTGGCCGTTGTCATCCAGCACTTGCCAGGCGTACACGGCTTTGTCGGGAAAGCAGCGGTTGGAGAATGTGACGACCAGCGGGGCGCCCGGCCGCAGCACCCGAGCCAGCTCTGCAAACACATCGGCCGGGCGCGTGAGGTACTGCACCGATACGCAGATGCCCGCCCCGTCGAACTCGGCGTCGCCGTAGGGGAGGTGGGGCTGCGCGTTCAGGTCCTGCACCAAGTGCTCGGTGAGGCGCGGGTTTTGGGCTAGCTCGCGGGCATTCATGCCCAAGCCGGCCACGCGGGCGTAGGGCACTTCGGCGGGCAAGTGGCTCACCCAGCTGCTCATGAGGTCGAGCACGGCCCCACCGGCCGGCAAAAACTGCCGGTACAGCTGCGTCACGGCCGCCACCGCCCCGGCGTCGATGTGCGTCACCAGCCGCTCGAAGCGGTAAAACTCCGGGTCGGGCGCTTCATCGCGGCGGGCAAAAGCTTGCGGGGGAAGTTCGTTTAACATAGAACAATTGGCATTGAGCAATTAATAACGAGCAGGTTGCAGTCACCAATTATCAACTCGTCATTAAGCTGATAATTGATAATTGCTCACTGATAATTGACCTAGGTGCGCCACAAGAATGGGAATAATACATAGGACACCGCCCCCACGATAAAGTTCAAGGCAACGAGCGTGAGCATGGGGCCCTGGCTGACATCCCAGGGCAAGCCGTCGAGGGCGTTCTTGCTGACTTTGACCACAATAAGCAACACGGGTATTAGCACCGGTAGGCCCAGCACGGCCAGCAGCGTGCCGCCGCCGCTCTGCCCCGCCCGCGCCGCAATGGCCGAAACCAGCGTGAGCGACGAAGCCAGGCTGATGGCGCCCACGGCCACGTTGGCCGCGAACAGGCCCCAGCTCTGCACCGGGTTGCCGAGCAGTAGGGTGTACAGCAGCAAGCCCGGTCCGGCCAAGGCCAGCAGCAGCAGCGCGTTGTAGGTTATTTTGGCCAGGATAACGGCCTCGGGCCGCGCCACCGTGTAGTAGTACAGGCGTAGCCCAGCCGGTTCCTGCCCCAGCCCGCGCCCCGCCGCCCCTAGGGCCGCAAACAAGAGGATAATCCAGAAGAGCGCATTCCAGGCCGGGGCCGGGGGCAGGCCGCCGCGCAGCGTAAAGCTGAGGTAGCTCACGTACACGGTGCCGCCCACGTAGAGCAACAGGCCCGCCAGCGCCGTGCGTTGGCGCCACTCCAAGCGCAGGTCTTTTAGCAATAAATGCCAGATTTCAGCGGGTAGCGACACGCCGCAAAGATACGGCCTAGGGCGGGGCCAGGGTACTGCGTAAGATGGCCCCGCCAAAAGCAAAAAAGCTGCGGCCAGGCGGCCGCAGCTTTGGGTAGCAGTACCTAGGGCCGGTTACTGGTGCGCCACGCGCAGCACCTGCGATTGCCCGCCCTGCTCAATGTTGAGGAAGTAGATGCCCGCTGGCAATTGCCCCACCTCGGGCACGGTGCGCGTGCTGGTACCCACGGCGGCCGTAGTAGTAGTGTGGCGCAAAACCCGACCTAGGGCATCGCGTAGGGTTAGCTGCATGGGGCCAGCTTGGCGCGTGTTCAGCGTCAGGGTCAGGGCGTCGCCGAAGGGCACGGGCGCGGCCTCGGCCGTGAAAACGCTGTTGACGGCATTGCGCACGGCCAGCACGCGGTTTTCGGTTAGCTGAATGTCATCAACGAACAGCGCGAACCGGTCGGGGGCGCTGATGGCGTGAAAACCAATGTAATAGACGCCGTCGGCGGTGGGCGTGATGGCCGTTACCTGGCTGGTGGTAGTGGCCGCATAGGTGTCATTCACGAGGGCTTTGGAGCTGAACAGCTGGGCGGTCTGGCCGGCGGGCGTGGCGGTATTGCCATACTTCACCTCCAGGCTCTCGGCAAAGTCGGGGTCGCCGACCGCGTAGCTAAATTGAAGCTGGTAGGTGTAGCCCGCCTTGAGAGTGAGGCCGGGCGTAAAAAACCAGTCGTCGGCGCCCGTGGTGGCGCTGGCATCGTTGTAGAAGTATGCCAGCGAGTTAGGCAGCGATTTGCCGTAGTCGTAGGTCACTTCCCAGGTATATCTGTCGGAATTGGCATCCAGCACCCGCGCGCTGCACGGCAAGGTGCCGGCCGCAAGGGCGTCGAAGTTTTCGACGTAAGGAAACGTGCCGACTACCACCGGCGCGGCAGCGCAGGGCGTCGAAAAAGCAGCGTAGCTGCTCAGGAAGCTTTGGTCGTTGGCACCACAGCGGGCGGCCACGTACACATCGTAGCCGTTGCCGGGCGTGAGGCCAGTGAGGGTATAGCTCGTAGTGGTGGTTGTCACGGCGGTGCCGCCCGCGGTGGGGTCAAACAGCTGCGGGCCGTACACCAGCGTGTAGCCCGTGCCATTGCTCGGGGCCGTGAAGGTGACGGTAGCCGAAGTCGAGGTAATATTGCTGACCACCAAGTTGCTAGGCGACAGGCACGTGGGCGCCGTGAAGCGGTACGTGCGCCCCGCCTCGGGCAGCACCGTCGACCGAATGTTGTGGGCCGTGGGCAAAAAGCCGGTCATGGGCACCGGGTAATCGGCGTTTTGAGCCATGGATGTTGACCAAGCGCTGGCCGAGGCTTTCTGCACGGTCAGGAGCTGGCCGTTGGCCGAGCTGCTGCCCTTGAGGCCCACGGCCACGGTGCGAATAGCATCGGTGGTGCCCGCCGTGGCCGGGCCGTACACGAACTCTATCTGGTTGCTGCCCTCGTAAAGCTTAGCTTGAAAGGAGAGGTTGGCATACTGCGTGGTGATGGTCGAAGCCTTATCAGCCACGTTTTTCCACTGAATGGTGCAGATGCGGCTGCCCGCGGCCCCGGTGGTGGCCACGCGGTACTCGGTAGGAGCGGTGGCGCCCGCCGTTAGGTCCGTATTAAAGGGCAGAATCAGGTTGGCGTCGGTCGCGGAGTTTAGCGGGCCGCCGGTCGTGGCCTGCGGGCTGCTGTAGAAATACGGCGCCACCGGCGCCGTGGCGCCCAGCTTGAGGTAGCCATTGGTATTTAGCACAAACTGGGTAAACGCCGTGCCGTTGTAAGTAAAGGTGAAGCCGATGCTCTGCGCCGCCGAGTTGGCATCGTCGGTGTTAGCCGTGGCGATGGCCGCGCCCGTAGCGCCTAGGTCGGTGTAAGTGCCCACCGAGTTGTAGGCCGCGTTGGAGGGGTAGGCAAACGTTTGGGCACGGGCGGCCGTGAGGCTGCTCACGGCCAGCAAAGCCGCCAGGCCCAAGCGGCGCCAGGAGATAGTTGGGTAGAGATAGGTCATTAGAAGAGCGGGGGCAAGTAAAATGTCAGCTAAAAATAACCCAAAAAAGACAGGTTTCTACTATATTCTCCAGAAGCTGCTCGAATTACCTAGGCCAAAGCTTCTGAACACTGCCCAACACCACGAGTAGCGGCCTACGAAGCGGATTCCCTGCGGCATAGGAATAGGCTTGCCTAGCAGTGGTTGCTTGCAAAAGCTTTACATTGGCCCTGAGTATACGGTGCGGTAGCGACGAGCTTTGGCCGGGGCTTACCCACGCAAAAACGCCCCGACCTAGCAGGCCGGGGCGTTTTTGCGTGGGTAATAGCCTAGGGTAGCCGGCCGTTAAAAATCGTGGCCGAGCGTGAGGTAAGGCTTGGGCTTGGTGCGCACGCTGTTTTCTTCGCCCCAGGCGATGTCAAACTTGGTGTAGAAGCCCAGCATGGTGGTGCGCACGCCCACGCCGTAGCCTATCAGCAGCGGGTTGCGGTAGTTGATAACCGTGCCCGAGAAGAAGGTGTTGTTCTTGAAATTCACCGTGTTGTTAGAGTTGCTTTCGCTAAACGGGTTGCCGCCCGAGTAGGCGGTGCCCGCATCCACGAAGCCGATGAACTCTAGGTTGCGGAAGAAACCCGAGTAGATGGGCCGCCGCGAGAGGTACTGCACAATCGGGAAGCGCAACTCACTGTTGAACAATACGTAGCTGCGGCCGGTGCGCCGGCTCAGGTCGAAGCCGCGCAGGTTGGTCACGAACTGCTGGTTGAAGACGGAGGTTGGGTCGGGCAGGGGCGTCAGCAGCTGCTGGTCGTTGTACTTCTGAAACAGCCAGTTGTCCATGCCCCCTAGGCGGAAGGTCTGGAGGTTGGGCCCGAAGAAGCTGCCGAAGCTGGCGCGGTTGGCCCAAACCAACTGGCGATGCAGCTTCTGGTAGTGGCGCAGGTCGATGTAGAACTTACCAAAATCGCCCGACGAGTTGCCCGCCTGCCGCTGCTGTAAGATGCCCACTTTCAGGCGGGTACCCAGCAGCATGTTCACGCCCGTCGAGCGCGAGTTATCAAACACCAGCTCCGCATTGTAGCCGAAGTAGTTGGCGTGGGTATCTAGCTCAGCATTAGTGTTGCCGGTCTGAGTCCGCGACACAGTTTCGAAAAGCGGACCCCCGCGCACGCTCAGGTTGTGGGTGAGAGGGTAGGCCACGGTGGGGGCCACGCGGTGGCGGCCGTAACGCGTGACGCCGATGTTGCTGTACTGGGTATTGAAGAAATACGCCTGCTTCTGGTAGCTGATGCCCCAATCGACGCGGTGCGTCACGTTGGTGTACGACAAGCTGATATTGCTGGTCCGCAGGTCGAGCTGCCCAAACAGGTTGGCCTGAATGCGCTGGTTTTCAAACGCATCTGACAAGTTGGCTTGCAGTGACACCCCGAAGCCCACCAGCGGGTCCACCGCGATGCCCGTCAGCAGGTTGTCGGCCATGAAGCGGGTGTCGTAGCGGTAGGGTCCGGCCAGGGCCGACGTGGCGGTTTTCGTAGCCAGGGGCGCCACGCCCGTTTTGGTGCCGCGCCGCGGCCGCACCGGGATGGCCGGGTCGTCGTCCTCCTCAAACTGGTAGTTGTTGGTATTGACGACGTTGCTGCCCCGGCGCTTGGCCGCCGATTGGGGCACGCCGTTGTTGGGGTCGGCGGGCACGGGGGCGGGGGTAGGCGTCGTTGCTATGGGCGCGGTGCTCGGCGTCGCGTCGGTAGCGGGCGTAGGGGCCGGGGCGGCGGGCTTCGCGGGCGCCGGAGCGGGCTGCGAGCGGGCTTCCAGGGTTTGCTGGCGGGCCGTCTTGCCTAGGAATATCTCGGAGGGCAGCTCAAACTTGGGGTACACGTAGAGCAGGTCGCGGGCCTGCACCTGCGGCACAAAAGCCAGCGCCTGGCTACCTAGGTTGTAGTCAAAGTCCTGAATATTAGACGAGAAATTAGTGACCGGCTGGCGCTTGCCCGTGCTCAGCGAGTAGCGGTAGATGCTGCGAATACCGCTCTCCTCGCCTAGGTACAGAATCTCGTCGTTGGAAATCGGCCGGGGCCGCGACTCGTTCGAGATGGTGCTCACCAGCGTTTCGGTGGGCTTGGCCCGCCCGTCGAGGTGGTGGATAAATAGGTCGTAGTTGTTCACCACGTTGGGGAACGACGCGGGCCGCGCCCGGCCCGTCGAGTCGAGGTAGCGGTTGGAGCTGAACACGATGGCCTGCCCGCCCGGCATGAATACCGCCTGCTGGTCGTCGAAGAGGTCGTCGGTCAGCTTCTCGGGCTGCCGGCTGCCGGCTTTCAGCAGGTAAATATCGTTCTGCCCGTTTTTAATTGCGCTGAAGACCAACGACTTGCCATCGGGCGAGTAATTAAGGTCCAGCACCTGGTCGTAGGTATCAAAAATGCTGGCCGGCCGGCTGATGCGGATGGCGCCGCGCAGCCGCGCCGCAATGCCGTCGCCGGTGGCATCGTGCAGGCGCAGAGCCATCTTGCCGCGGCTTATTTCGGCCACCGCCACTTGGGTGTTGCCGCGCCAGGCCAGGGCGGGCAGGCGACCTTCAATTTGCTGCTCGGGCGTTTTGTAGCCGTTGTGCAGCAGCACGTGGCGGTGCGAGCCGTCGCGGTTGGCTACCACCACCCGGAAGCGGCCCTGGTCGTTCACGGCGTAGGCCACGCGCTGGCCGTCGGGGCTCAGCACGGGCTGCGAAAACAGCTCCAGGCCCCGCCGATTGCGCGAGCTGCGCCGCGCCGCGTCGGCCGGCTGCCCTAGGGCCGCGATGGCTGGCTGGGTGTTCAGCGTGCGGTAATAATTGACCCAGTTGCGCAGAAATATCTTGAACGGCACGTTCAGCGACGAACTGATGCCGACCTCCACATCGCGGGTGATGCGGGTGAGGTTCAGAATATTCTGCACCGCGCCGTAGCCGTAGCGCTCGGCCACGTAGTTCCAAATGCTTTGGCCGGCCAGCTTAGGGTTGCGTACAAAGAAAGGTGCCGTGCGGTTGCCGGTGGGGTACTGCTGCACCATGTCGCGCATGTAGCCGTCCATCTCCACGCTCCAGCCCTCGGCCGCGTAGACCGAGGCGCCGCCCACAAACCAGTCGGGCAGCTGCAAGAGGTAGTTGCTCTGCAGCACTTCGCGCAGCGAGCCACCGTACATCATGTCGTTGAGCAGCACCTGCGTTATCTGCATACTCATCTCCCGCTTGAAATCGGTTTGGCGGCCGCCGAAGGCGATTTCAACCTTGCTCATGCGGGCCAGCTGGGCCTCGCCGCCGTTCACGGTATTGGGTGAGGGTAGACCGATGTTGCTCTGGCGCAGGTCGCTCACCGAGTTGTAGAGCATCAGCGTGGTCTTGCTGTATGGGTAGTACCCCACCAGCGCCGTGATGCGCTGAAGCTCCTGCTCAGCGTACTCGGCGGCGCGGCGGGCACTGGCCTCTCCCCCGCCGTAGAAGTACACGTTAAAATTCTGGGTCGAATAAAACTGCCAGTCGAGCTTCTTGTACTGAATGCGCACCTGGCCAAACGGTTCCTGTGCCAATTGCGCCTGGGCGGTGGGCCCGCCCAGCAGTACCAGCGCCCCCGCCGCGGCGGCAGTGGCCCACCCGCGCGGCCCCTTCTGTAAAATGCCGGAAGTGGCCCGGCGGCCATTGAGGAAAAATTTCACGGCAAATTAATCAGGGGTAAAACGGGAGAGAAGTCGCAAGCCAAGTAGTCGCTATCCTAACGAAGAGATGCGCGGCTTATTTTCTGGTAAATCAGCAGGGTATAATTTGTAATAACGCGCCACGTCGGCCTCGGGCCACAGCTCGCCCTGGCCGCCCAGGTGGTCGGCCAGCAGCGCGGCCAGCCTAGGGGCCAGCGACACGCCCTTCGAGCCGAAGCCGCCGCACACGCTCAGCCACGGCAGCGCGGGGTGACGGCCCAGCAGTGGGCGGCGGTCGCGCACGGCGGGTCGGGTGCCGCGCCGCAGCCCCAGCACCCGGTAGGGCAGGGGCGTGAGGCCGGCGAGGCGCTCGGTCAGTTCGCTTTCACCCTCACTAGACCCGGCCGGCGCAAATGGCGGCCACCGGTAGGTAGCCCCCACCCGAAACCGCCCCGGCCCGTCGGGCACCACGTAGGCGCCCCGATTGAGCGCCTGGGCGGCCGTCAGGCCCGGTACTTCCACGTTCAGCACCTCGCCCTGGTTGGGGGTGAGGGGCAGCCAGGCAAAGTACGGGCAGTCGAGCGCCGCCGCGCCCTGGCAGCAGACCACGTGCCGGGCCACGAGGCGCCCCGGCGCGTAGCTGGCGCCCGCCGCGTCGCTAACCAGGGCTTCCCAGTGAAAAGTTTCTTCGCGCAGCCAGCCCTCGGCGCGGCCCTGCTGGGCCAGGGCCGTCAGTAGCTCGGCCACCCGCACGTAGCCGCCGCCGCGCAGCCACGCGCCGCCGTGCGGCGCCAGCAGTCCCGCCTGCGCGATGGGCTCGGTATCGATGGCCGCTACGAAGCCCGCCCAGGGCTCGGCCGCGGCGCGGGCCACCATCTGCTGCTGCTCCTGCGCCGAGCCAAATACTTTAAGAATAGGCGCTTCAACCAAAAAATTCGCGCCCAATTCGCGGCCTAGGTCCTGGTAATAGGCCACGGCGTAGGGCAGCGTGTCGAGGGCGCGCCAGGTGAGGGCGAACCGCTTGCCGGCTACGGGGTTCATGAGGCCGGCCGCCACGCGCGAGGCCGAGTCGGGCCGCGGCTCGTCGTAGACGAGCACGCGGTGGCCGCGGCCGCGCAGCTCGCGCGCCAGCATCGCGCCCGCCAGCCCGTGGCCGATGAGCAGGTAATCGTAGAGGTCGAAATCCGTCTGCATTCTGTTAGGCAAGATACGCGCGGCGCGGGGAGGAGCCGGTTGGCGGCGGCGAAGAGTGAGTTGGGGAAGTGTACCGTGGACGCTGCGGGTCCGCGCGCGTAGTCAGCTGGGTAGCCTACCCACGCGCGGACCCGCAGCGTCCACGGTACACTCCTTCACCTCCCCTAACCACCTAAACCGAATACCTTTGCCGCTATGCTTCGCATTGTCAGCTTCACCTTCAACGGCTTCGCCGAAAACACCTACCTGCTCATCGACGAGGCCACCCGGGCCACGGCCATCGTAGACCCCGGCGCCTACTCGCGGGCCGAGCAGGATACCCTGCGCGACTACGTGGCCGAGCACGACCTCGACGTGCAGTATCTGCTTAATACCCACGCCCATATCGACCATGTGCTTGGCAATGCGTTCGTGCTGAATACCTACCCCGGCATCCCGTTCCTGCTGCACGCCCTCGACCTGCCCACCCTGCGGGCGGTGCCCACCTACGCCGGCCCCTACGGCTTCGCGGCCTACGAACCCGCCGAGCCCACCGGCGAGCTGGCGGCCGGCCAGGTAATTAAGCTGGGCGAAAGTGAGTTGAGCGTGCGCTTTGCGCCGGGCCACGCGCCGGGCCACGTTGTGTTCTACGACGCGGCGGGCGGGCAGCTGGTGGGCGGCGACGTGCTGTTCAAGAGCAGCATCGGCCGCACCGACCTGCCGGGCGGCGACCACAACACCTTGCTCAAGAGCATTAAGGAAGAGCTGCTGACCCTGCCCGACGCCACGGTGGTGCACCCCGGCCACGGCCCCAGCACCACCATCGGGGCCGAGCGCCGCAGCAACCCTTTCCTCACCTAGGGGCTTTAGGTAAACCAGCGCATGAGAAAACTTCTACACCTGGCCGGACTGATGCTCCTAGGCACTGCCGCCTACGGCCAAGGGCTGGTGAGCGGCAAAGTGCTGGATAAGCAGACGCGCCAACCCGTGCCCTACGCCAGCGTGGCAGTGCTGGGCAGCGCGGCCGGCACCACCAGCAATGCGGAGGGTGAGTTTGTGCTGACACTGAAGGGGTTGCCGGCCAAGCTGGTCGTGTCGCAGCTCAGCTACGGACGCGATACGGTGGCTGTGGCGGCGGCCGGGGCCCTAGGTGCCATCGCGCTGGCGCCCGCCCCCGTGACGCTGCCCGCCGTGGAAATGGGCAGCTACACCGCCGAACTGCTGCGCAAAGCCTACCGCGAATTGCAGCGCAGCTACCCGACCAAGCGCTACGGCCAGGCGTTTTACCGCCAGGTAACTTACCTCGACGGCACACCTACCGAAGTGCAGGAAATGCTGTGGCACGCCAAGGCCGGCAACGCCGGCCTCGAAGGCACTGCCCTGGCGCAGGCCCGCTACGCCGAGCAAAAAAAAGCGCTGCTCAATTATAAGAACTTTTCCTACTTCACTAAGGAGTTTAATATCTACTCAACCCAGGGCGACACCGCGCGCAAGGGCGCCATTCTGAGTCCTACCACCACGGAGTTTTATACGCTGCGGCTGGTGGGCCTCACGCAAAGCGGCGGCCAGAACCTGGCCGAAGTGGCCTTTGTGGGCAAGCCGGCCTTCAACCCCCAGCACGTGCAGGGTGCGCTTATTATTGACACCGACACGTACCAAATACTGCGTTTTAAGGTGGGTATCGACCGCGAAATGCGCTCCAATAACCCAACTTTCAAGTTCAAGGAAGGCCGGATGGAGTACGAAATCGTGTTTCGGCCCACGGCTACCGGGGCGGTGCTCGACCACCTCACCACCACCCACACCGTGGCAATGGGCCGGCTGCTCAAGCCTGATGTGCAGCTGAAGGCGTCGGCGCTAGCGTACTTCTACGATTGGCAGGCCACGCCCCCGGCCGGCCTCACCTACGCCGCGCCCAACGGCAAAGAATCGGATATCGCCGCCGTAAAACAGGCGGCCTACGACCCCGTCTTCTGGCGCGACAACCCCGTAGTGAAGCGCACCTCGCTGGAGGAGGAAATTATCCGCGCCTTCGAGCAGCAAAAGTCGTTTGGCACGATGTTGACTAACTAGCCTATCTTCTTATTCTCGCTATTTACTTGAAAAAGCACCTTCCCAATACGCTAACCTGCATCAACTTACTGTGCGGCTGCCTGGCGCTTACTTTTATCTTTAGAGGCGACTTGGTAAGCGGCGCCTACTTAGTGGGCATCGCGGCCGTGGCCGACTTCTTCGACGGCTTGCTGGCGCGGGCGCTGCGCGTGTCGTCGCCCATCGGCAAGGACCTGGATTCGCTGGCCGATATGGTGTCGTTTGGGGTGGTGCCGGGGGCGATTGTGTACAAGCTGCTCATCGAAGCGATGGGGTTAGGGCCTGGGCATAGCGATTTCGAGTTGCCTAGCGTGATGATGTTCTTGCCCTGCCTAGGGTTTATTATCAGTATCTTCTCGGCCCTGCGCTTGGCCAAATTCAACAACGACACCCGGCAGACGACCTCGTTCATTGGTTTGCCTACCCCAGCCTGCACGCTGGTGGTGGCCTCGCTACCGCTCATCCTGGCAAACGATACTTTTGGGCTTAGCCCTATTATTCTGAATCAGTGGTTACTGGTGGGAATGGCCGTACTGCTCTCGGGCCTGCTAGTTGCCGAACTGCCGCTCTTTGCGCTGAAGTTTAAGAACTTTCGTTGGTTAGGCAATCGGCGGCGGTTCATTTTTGTGGCGCTCGCCCTAGGGCTGGTAATTTGGCTGCGGGCGGCCGGTATCCCGGTAGCGGTGCTGCTCTACGTGCTGCTGTCGGTGCCCGGCCGGGTGCGCAGCCGCGACGGCGTGGAGCCTAGCCCCAGCGGCAGCCCGCAATAATTTGGCGGGTTGGCGGTTAGCGCGTGCGAATGGCGACCTTGGCGCTGGTGAAGTGCGCGGCCGTGCGGATATTTACGTGTTCAGTAACGGGTTTTTATGCAAAGACTTTTCCGCTTGTTTGGGTTGGTGCTGCTGCTGGTGGCGGGCTGGTGGGCGCCGGCCCAGGCCCAGGGCGGCGAGCAAACCACCAGCGTCCGCCTTACCTGGGATACGTACGCCGAGCTAGTTACCGCTAGCGGTGGTCCGCGCAAAGTGCCCACTTTCCAGGGCGCCTACCACGGGCCGGGCGAAGCGGCCGGTACGCTCACGCTGCGGCTGCCCGGCACCGTAGCCACCGGCGCCTTGCGCGACGCCGTGTACGAGCCCTTTTCGGCTGCCGACGCGGCTTTGCTGCGCACCGCCCCGTTGCCGGCCGTGCCCGCCGTGCGCCTGCGCTACGGCACCGAGGCCCGCCAGCCCATCAGCTACGCACTGGTGCAGCCGGTGCGCCGCAATGCCCAAACCGGCCAGCCCGAGCGCCTGGTATCGTTTACTTATGCCTATCAGCTGGGCGATGACCCCGCTAGCGCGGCGCGCACCACGGCGGTGCACACTTTTGCGGCCGCCTCAGTGCTGCGCGCGGGCGACTGGTTTAAAATTGGGGTGCCCACCAGCGGTATCTACAAGCTCGACCGGGCCGCGTTGAGCAGCCTAGGGTTGCCGGTAGCCGCCATCGACCCGCGCCGAATTCAGGTGTATGGCAACGCCACCGGCGTGCTGCCGCAGGCCAACGCTGCCTCGCGCCCCGACGACCTAGTGGAAAACAACGTGCTGCTGGTGGGCGACAACAACGACGCCGTATTTGATGCTGGCGAGTACTTCTTGTTCTACGCGCCGGGGCCGCACGTGTGGGCCATCGACAGCACGAATAAAGTGCCCACGGGCTTTCGCCACGTCAATAACGTGTATGCCGATACGGCCTATTATTTCGTGACCGTGGGCAGCGCCGCCGGCCGCCGGGTGCCCACCGCCGCCGCGCCCGCCAGCCCGCCGAGCGGCGCGGCCATCACCACGTTCACCGACCGCCGCTTCTACGAGCATGACCTCACCAACCTGCTGCACTCGGGCCGGCACTGGCTGGGCGAGCGGTTTGCGGCGGGCGCCTCGCAGGAGTTCGGCTTCAACGGCGACGCTTATCCCAACCAGGCGCTGGCCGACCTAGTGCCCGGCAGCGTGGCGCGCCTGCGGGTGGCGGTGGCGGCCTCGGCGCTGCAAAGCTCGTCTTTTCAGGTTAGCCTCAATGGTGCGGCGCTGCCCGGCGCGCTGCCGGTGGCGGCCATCTCTACGCTGGCTTTCACCACCGTGGCCAATACCTACGTCGGTAACCTCACGGCCACGCTGCCCGCCAGCCCGGCCGCCGACCCGCGCGTGGTGCTCAACTTTTCCTCCAACGACCCCAGCGCCACCACCAACGGCTACCTCGACTACCTAGAGCTGCTGGTGCAGCGCCAGCTGCGCCTGAGCGCGTCGGCGCTGGAGTTTCGCTCGCTGACCTTGCGCGGCGCTGGCTCGGTGGGCACCTACGCCCTCGACAACGCCACCGGCGCCCAGGTGTGGGAGGTCACCAACCCACGCCGGCCCCTCGCCCAGGCGTTTGCCAATGGCAGCTTCGTGGCTTACACCGACTCGGTGCGCGAGTACGTGGCCTTCCAGCCGGGCGGCACGTTTGGCACTCCTAGGCTTTTCGGCAAAGTGGCCAACCAGAACTTGCACGCGCTCAACGCCAACGGCACGCTGGATTTAGTTATTGTGACTTACCCGCCCTTCCGGAAGCAGGCCGAGCGCCTGGCCCAGCACCGCCGCACCGCCAGCGGCCTGAACGTGGCCGTGGTTACGACCAAGGAAGTATTCAACGAGTACGCCTCGGGTGCGCAGGACGTGACCGCCATCCGCGATTTGATGAAGCAGGTCTACGACCGCAACCCCAGCCCCGCCACCCGCCGCAACTACCTGCTCCTGTTCGGCGATGCGTCGTTTGACTACAAGGCCGCCGCCCATAATGACCAGAGCCAGGAACCAGCCTGGTGGAAAAACAGCCGCCGCCCCTTCGCCAGCGACCCCAACCTCGACCCCGACCTCTACAATCAGAACCTGGTACCGACCTACGAGTCGCGCGAGTCGTTCCTGCCCGTGGCCGGCTCCCGGCCGCTAGCCGAAGGCGTATCTACTTATTCTTCAGAAGACTATTTCGGGCTGCTTGATGACAACGAAGGCACCTGGACCGAATTTGACGGGCTGCGCTACGAGGCCTGCGACATCGGGGTGGGGCGCCTGCCGGTGCGGCCCCCGCGCCAGCGCCGCGACCAGGCCACCAACGACGAGCAGGCCCGCCAGGTAGTCGATAAACTGATTGCCTACGATGGCACGGCCGGCTTTGGCAAGTGGCGCAATCGCCTGACCCTGACCGCCGACGACAACGACCCGAACATCGGTATGACCTTCACCACCGAGTCGGAGTCGATTTTTGCGCCCGCCTTGCAAGCGGCCGAGCCCGCCTACAATATTCGCAAAGACTACCTCGACCTTTTCCCACAACAGACCGTGGCAGCCGGGCAGCGCTCGCCGGCCGCCGAGGCGGCCATCAACGATGCCCTCAACCAAGGCTCGCTGCTGATTGGCTACACCGGCCACGGCGGCCCCACCGGCGTCACCGACGAGCGCCTTATTACCACGGCTTCGCTGCTGGCGCTTACCAACCAAAACCGGCTCACGTTCTTCGTCACCGGCACCTGCGACCTCAGCACTTACGACAATCCCGACCTGACCTCGGCCGGCGAAGCCGTGCTGACGGACAATGCCACGGCCGGCGCGGTAGGCCTGTTCACCACCACGCGGGTGGTGTACTCGTATCAGAACACGCAGCTGGTCACGGCTTTCTACAGCCAGGTGCTGGCCCGCAGCGCGGCCGGCGACCTGCCCTACCTCGGCAACGCCAGCCGCCTGGCCAAGGTAGCGGCCGCCGCCGGCGACCTCAACAACCGCAATTACACCCTGCTGGCCGACCCCACCACCCGCCTGGCCTACCCCCGCCAGCGCGTGCTCATCGACTCCATCAACGGCCGCCGCGTAGCCTCGCTGCAAGTGAGCCTCGACACGCTGAAGGCTCTCGGGCAGGTGCGGCTGAGCGGGCACGTCGAGAACCGCAGCGTGCTGAATGCCAGCTTCAACGGCACGGCCGACATCACGATTTACGATAAGCCCACCACCGTGAATACCCTAGGTGACCAGGGCGGCGTGCCGGTGCCCGTGCGGGTGCAGGAAAACGTGGTGTACGGCGGCCAGGCTACCGTGCGCGCCGGCCGCTTCAGCGTCAAGTTCGTGGTGCCCAAGGACATCAACTACAACGCGGGCCTGGGCAAAATCAGCCTCTACGCCGCCGACCTCACCAACCAGGTCGATGCCCAGGGCTACCAGCTGGTGCCGGTGGGCGGGGCCGCCAAAAACGCCAGCACCGACACCACCCCGCCCACCGTGCAGCTCTTTATGAACGACGACTCGTTCGTGTCGGGCGGCCTCACCGGCGTCAATTCGCTGCTCCTAGGTAAGCTCTTCGACCTCTCGGGCATCAACACCTCCACGGCGGGCGTGGGTCACGAGCTGACCGCCACCCTCGACAATGACCCCATTAAGCTAGTCGTTATCAACGATTCGTACACGGCCGCGGTCGATGATTTTACTCGCGGGCAGCTGCGCTACGACTACAAAAACCTGGCGCCCGGCCCGCACACCATTAAAGTCAAAGCCTGGGATACGTACAATAATTCGGCCGAGGGCAGCGTAGAGTTTATCGTAGCCCAAACGGCCCAGCTGGCCCTCGACCACGTGCTCAACTACCCCAATCCGTTCAGCAACCTTACTACGTTTCACTTTGACCACAACAAAGCCGGCCAGGAGATAGATGTGCAGGTGCAGATTTTTACGGTGGCCGGCCGATTAGTTAAAACTTTGCAAACCAGTGTACTAGCCAGCACCTCGCACAACCAGAGCGTGAGCTGGGACGGCCGCGATGACTACAACGACCAGCTCGCGCGCGGTGTTTATGTGTATCGGATTAGCGTCCGGTCGCCGGCTGACCAGCAGACGGTGAGTAAATTTGAGAAATTAGTTCTCCTGAACTAAAGCACGAGTCCAGGCTTTAACCGTATTATTTTTATTCTATCGATACAGCAATTACTTGGCTTTCAGTATTTCTTTAACCTTAATTGCACGCATTCGCAAGCTGTATCTCTATACCCTCATGACTTCGACTTTTTCTCGTTCGCTGGCCGTTGCGCCAGCTCTTCTGCTGGTGGCCACGGCGGCCCTGGCCCAAACTACCTCGGGTGGCATCCACACGATAACGACGGCGGTGCCGATTCTGACCTTGTCGCCCGATGCCCGCGGCTCGGCCCTGGGTGAAGCGGGCGTGGCTACCTCGCCCGATGCCAACGCCGCGTTTTACAACCCCGGCAAGCTCGGGTTTGTGGATTATAAATACGCCATTTCGCCCTCGTACTCGCCCTGGCTGCGCAAGGTCACCGACGATATGAGCCTGAGCTACCTCTCGGGCTACGGCAAGGTGGGTGACCGCGGCGCTTTTGCGGCCTCGCTGCTGTACTTCGACCTAGGCTCGATTGACTACACCACCGACCGCAACATTGCGCAGGGCAGCTTCAACCCCAAGGAATACGCTTTTACGTTCTCCTACGGCCAGAAGCTGAGCGACAACTTTGGGGTGGGCATCTCGGCGCGCTACGTGCGCTCGAACCTTATCGGGAGCTACGCCGGCAACGACGCGCAGGCCGGTAACTCCTTCGCCGCCGACCTAGGGGCTTACTACAACAAGGATGTGACCATTGGCACGGGGGCGTACAACCTGGCCTTCGGTGCCACGGTGTCCAACATCGGCAACAAGATGGTGTACCGCGACGCGGCCATCCCGAGCTTCCTGCCCACCACGCTGCGCCTGGGCACGGCCATCACGCGCGAGCTCGACGCCTACAACAAGATTACGTTCGCCTTCGACGCCACCAAGCTGCTGGTGCCCTCGCCGTACTACGACGACACAAAGGCACCTAACGACCCCGCCGTGGTGCAGGCCAACAACGCGCGCCTGCAAAAGGGTATTATTTCCGGTGTTTTTGGGTCTTTCACCGACGCGGTGGGGGGCTTTAAGGAGGAGATGCAGGAAATCAACATCGGCGGCGGTCTGGAGTACTGGTACGACAACAAAATCGCGGCCCGCGCCGGTTACTACTACGAAAACCAGTACAAAGGCAACCGCCAATACCTGTCGTTTGGCCTAGGTGCCCGCCTGTCGGCCTTCGGGGTCGATGGCACGTACCTGGTGCCCAACGCGGCCGCCAACCCCTTGGCCGAGACCATCCGCATCTCGCTGCACTTCAACCTCAACAAGCTGTCCGACGCCTTCAGCGAAAGCGGCTCGGGCGGCACCCAGGGCGCGCCCGCAAACTAAGCGGCCTTTTTTTAGGTTCTGCCCTGACAAAAGCAACGTTGTCATTGCGAGGAGAAACGACGCAGCAAGCGCACCCGAACGGCACCCGTTTTGATGCGCTTGCTACCATCGCTTCTCTCCGCAATGACAACTTTGTTTAGGGCATAGCCTGTTATCCTATCGTTAGTTCTTCCCCGTTTCCTGCCGTGCTCAACCGCCTGCTGCCGCCGCCGACCCACCCGCTTACTACTATCACCCTGCCCACGCCCACCGTGCGCCACCTGCCCAACGGCGCCCGCCTGCACCTGCTGGCCAACGACGCCCAGCCGGTGCTGCGCCTGCAAGTAGTGCTGCCCGCCGGCAAGTACCAGGAGCCCGCGCCCGGCCTAGCGCAGCTCACAGCGCGCATGCTCAGCGAGGGCACCGCCACGCGCACCGCCCGCCAGGTGGCCGACGAGGTGGCGTTCTACGGCGCCTCGCTCGACTGCGAGGCCGGCCCCGACCACGCCACGCTCACGCTCTACTGCCTGGCGCGGCACGTGCCCACGCTGCTGCCGCTGGTGCAAGAGGTGCTGGCCGCGCCCACCTTCCCCGAGGCTGAGCTGCTCCAGCTGAAAACCCGCACCAGCCAGAGCATGAGGGTAGAGCGCCAGAAAACCAGCTTCCGGGCCAGCGAAGAGTTTAACCGCCAGCTGTTTGGTGAGGCCTCGCCCTACGGCCGGCCGTTCGACGAGGCGTCGTTTGCCAGCCTCACGGCCGACGAGCTGCGTGCCTTCCACGCCGCGGCCTACAGCCCGGCGGGCGCCGAGATTTTCCTGAGCGGCGACGTGGCCGCCTACGCCGCCACCGTGGCCGAGGTGCTGGGGCAGTGGCAGCCCAGCGCGGGCGCCACCGCCGTACCACCCGTGGCGCCCGTGCCCGACCGCTACCCTACCGGCCTGGTAACGGTGCCGGTCGAGGGGAGTATTCAGGCGTCGGTGCGGGTGGGGCGGCGCTGGCCGGCGCTAGCCGAGGCCCAAACGCCCGAGCTGCTGCTGCTAGCCAAAGTGCTGGGGGGCTATTTTGGTTCGCGCCTGATGAAGAATATCCGCGAAGACAAGGGCTACACCTATGGTATTCACGCCAGCGTGGTGGCCCGCGAGCAAGCCACAACGCTGGTCATCGGCACCGATGTCAACGGCGACCGCGCCGACGCCACCCGCCAGGAAATCGCCTACGAGCTCGAGCGCCTCCAAACCGAGCTGCTGGACGAGAGCGAGCTCGAAACCGTGAAAAACTATACCCTAGGCAAGCTGCTGGGCGAAACGGCCACCGTGTTTGAGCAGGCCGACAAATACCGGCACCTGCTGCTGCACGGCCTGCGCCCCGACTACTACGAGCACTTAGTGCGCCAGACCCAGGCCGCCACCGCCGCCGACCTGCAAGCGCTGGCCCGCACCTACCTCAGCCCCGCCGACATGCTGGCC
The DNA here is from genome assembly GCF_042681145.1 of Hymenobacter bucti. NCBI lineage: Bacteria > Pseudomonadati > Bacteroidota > Cytophagia > Cytophagales > Hymenobacteraceae > Hymenobacter > Hymenobacter bucti. The sequence continues at coordinate 303,449 of NZ_JBHUFD010000005.1, read as the reverse complement.
GTGGTGGCGGGCGGCGCTTAGGTGAGAAGGTTATAAAGTGAGGGGTGAGAAGGCAGGCCAAACGCTTACCTTCTCACCCCTTACTTTATAACCTCCTCACCTTCTCACCTAACCTAGGCGACTACGGCTTTTTCCAAGGATTGCAGAAGCTCCTCCATTTGGTCGGCGTAGGTATTGACGGTAGAGAGGCCGGTGCGGGCTTCCTCAATCTGGCCGCGCTGGTACTGGGTCACGAGAGCCTGGCCCGCCTGTAGGGTGGCTTGCAGGTTCTGCTCCATGGCGCGCACCTCGGGCCGGGTGTTGTAGTGGGGTTTCACCACCGTGGCAAGCCACTGGCCAAAAGGGTTTTCGGCCAGCGAAAACAGGGCCGCGTCGGCCTCGCGCACACCGTAGAGCACCGAGCGCAGGCGCGATTTAAAAAGAACTTGCTTAATTCTGGCTTGTTGAAAATCCAGCGTCGAGAGAGCCATGCTAAGCAGATGGCCGCCCCAGATGGGGCAACCAGAGTAACAAGATAGAGAATAGAACTTTACTAAGCGGCGAAGCCGACTCCGGTACTATGCAGTAGCCGGGGTCGGCCAGGCTAGTCGGGGTTTGTCGAGGCGGTAGGGTTGCCGGCTGTAGTGGGTGCTGCGGCGGCAGGAAGCTTGGCCAGCGCCTCATTCATCAGCTGAATTTCGGCGTTGGCGGCCCACACCTCCGTGTTAATGGAGAGGAGCTGTTGGTTGAGCGATTGCAGATGCTGCTCGCTTTTTTCCAGCTTCTGGCGGCTCACGACCTGGGTGGTTACCTCGAACGCAAAGACCAGAATGCCGTCAATGTCGCCTGCCGCATTGCGCGTGGCCTGGTACACAAAATTGTAGTAATTGTTGCCGAGTGTGCCGGTGTTGGCGTGGTCGAGCTGCACCAGCATTTCATTGGCGTAGAAGGACTTGCCCGTGCGATATACCTCGGCGAGCAGCCCAAAGATGGGCTGGCCGGCCAGCTCAGGCATGGCCTGGCTGATGGGCAGGTCCTGAATGGGCCGGTCGCCGACTAGCTGCTGGTAGAGCGGGTTCACGAGCCGGAAAATGTGCTCGGGGCCTTCGAAATAGCAAATGAGGGCGGGGGCCTGCATCAGCAAGTCGTGCAGGCGCTTGCGCTGGGCTTCGGCATCGGCCTGGGCCGCCCGCACCGCCTGGGTGCGCTCGGCCACGCGGGCCTCCAGGTCGCGGTTAACGCGCTCGACTGCCTGCCGGGCCAGCACCTGGTCGGTCACGTCGTTGGCAAATACCAGAATGCCGTCGATGTGGTCGTCCTCGTTGTAGCGGGCTTGGTAGGTAAAATTGAAGTAAATGTCCTCGGGCTGGCCGTTGTCGGCGCGGGCCAGCGGCACCAGCAGCTCGCGGCCCTCAAAGGTTTCGCCGGTTTCGTACACTTGGCGCAGGATGCCGGGGATAGCCTGGTCGGCCAGCTCGGGCAGGGCGGCCAGCACGGGCTTGCCCAGCAGGTGGCGGCCCGGAAACAGCCGCTGGTAGGCGGGATTCACCAACTCGTACACAAAACTGGGCCCGTCGAGGATGCAGATGGGCGACGGCGCCTGCTGGAAAAAGCGCTCCAGGCGCGCCTGGGCACGTTGGCGGAGCACTTCGGTAGCTGCGGCTTGCAGCGGCGCGGGGGCTTCGTGAGGAGAGGTCATCCAGGGAAAAAACAGTGGGGCGAGGCAGTAAGCTGCCGTAGCCGGCCGGTACGTTGCAAAAAGCAGGCCAGGGCCGCGGCGGCCTGCCTTCAGCAAATGTACTACCCCCACCAGTGCGGACCGCCAGCGGCGGCTAAAAGCCGCTGGCGGCAGGCCTGTAGCTGGTTGGGGGGCGTCTGTGCGCCAGCCCCTAGGCTGCTCAGTATCAGGCCAAGCTGCCCTAGGACAGCACTCCCTGGCTCATGGCCAGCTTGATGAGCGCGGCGGCATTACGGGCCTGGCTCTTTTCGAGCATGTGCTGGCGGTGCGTTTCGATGGTGCGCTTGCTGGTGAAGAGTTGCTTAGCTATTTCGCTGGTAGTAAGGCCCTTGGACAGTAGCACTAATACTTCGGTTTCGCGGCGCGAAAAATTATAAGGATTATTGGCGGGCTCCGCCGTCTGCTCGGTAGTCTTGGCCAGCACTTGGTTCAGCATGCGCAGGCTCAGCTCGTTGCAGAGGAACTGCCGGCCGGCCGCCACGGTGCGGATGCCCAGCACCAGCTCGCTCAGCTCGTTGTTCTTGAGGGCGTAGCCCCGCACGCCGGCATCGAAAAGCTGGCCCACGTACCGCTCGTTCAGGAGCATGGAAAGCACGAGGATTTTAACTTCCGGAAACTCGATGCGCAGGCGCTGGGCCGTGGCCAGCCCATCGAGCACGGGCATGTGGAGGTCGAGCAGTACGACATCGGCGGGGGTGGCGGGCAGGCGCTCGAGCAGCTCCTGGCCGTGGCCGGCTTCGCCCACCACCTGTAAAGTGGGCTCGCGGGAAAACAAGGCGCGCAGGCCATCGCGCATGATGGGGTGGTCGTCAACCAGAAACAGACGAATCATGAGCGGGCTACAGCAGCAGCGTTAAATTATTCGCGGCGGTTGGCGCGGTAAGGGTAATGCAGGGGTAAAGACGGGTAATGCCTCCTAGGGCTGCTTGCCACGCATTAAAAAAGCCAGCTAGCGTGGCTGGCATGGCTGGCTAAGGCGGTTTTTAGATTGGGGCCGTCTCCGCCCCTGCGCATCCTCGCCCCAAAAGGCGAGCTAGCTACCTAGCGGCAGCGAGATGGTGACGCAGGTGCGGCCCGGCCGGGTATCGAGGTGCAGGGTGCCGTTGAGCAGGCGCGTCCGGTCCTGCAAGGCCTGCCAGCCCATGCCTTTGCGCGGCGGCTCGGGGGCAAAGCCCACGCCGTTGTCCTCGACCTGTAGCTCCAGGGTGTGGTCGGTGGCGGTGAGGCTGAGCCGGGCCTGGGTGGCGTGGGCGTGCCGCACGATGTTGTTGGCCAGCTCCTGGCTCATGCGGTATACTGCCAGCGCGAGGTGGGTGGGCAGGCCAGGAGGTAGGTCGGCGAGGTGACAGGTGAGGCGCAGGGGCGCCAGGCTGTAGTCGGCACAGATGTCCTGGATGGCCGCTTCCAAGCCAAAGTCTTCGAGCGTGCGCGGCACCAGCTCGTGGGCCAGTGTGCGGGTTTGCGAAATAGCCGAGGACAGCAGGCCGGCCACCCGGCGCTGGGCCTGGCCGAAGGCGTGCGGGTCTTGCTGATACTGCCCGGCGTCGAGCTGCCCTAGGCTGAGCTTGGCGGCGTACAGCAGCTGGGCTAGCCCGTTGTGCAGGCTTTCGGCAATGCGGCGCTTCTCGCTTTCTTCGGCGGCCAGCACCGCTCGGGCCAGCAGCTGCTGCTGGTCGAGCTGGGCTTGCTGCGCGCGCTTGAGGGCCGTGATGTCGCGCCAGGTGCCCTGTATCAGTGGCTTGCCCTGCGCTAAGATGGGGCTGAAGGCTATCTCATCCCAGGCTAGCTGGCCGGCCGAGTCGTAGCGTATCCATTCGAGGCGGCACCAGCCCTCGGCGCGGGCGCGCGCGAGGCAGTCGCTGAGCATGTCCACCGAGCGCCGGCCATCGGGCTGGTACTCGGGCCAAAACTCGGCTAGGTGGTGCTCCACCACCTGCTGGCGGTTGGTGCGGCTCATCAGCCACAGGGCGGCGTCGTTCACATCCACAATGTGAAAGTCGTCGAGCAGCAGCATGCCATCGCGGCTTTGCTCGAAGGTGGCCCGGAAGCGGGCTTCGCTGCGGGCCAGCTCGTCGCGGGCCTGGCGGCGGGCCGTCACATCAAGCAGCGCTAGGCGGTAGCTCGCGAGCTGGTCCGGCGTGGGGGCCGTGGCCACCCCGTCGAGCTGGGCCACCAGCGACGACTCGTCGTGGCGGCGCATGGTTAGCTCGCAGGTGTGCCGCTGGCCGGGCTCGGCCAGCAGCTGGTCCAGAAAATCGGCGAGCTGCGCGCGCTCCTCGGGCGCCACAAACAACGCCAGCCGCCGGTGCAGTAGCTGCTGGTGGGTGGCGCCCAGCAAGTTGGCCGTCTCCCGGTTAAGCTGTTCGATGGTGCCGCTGGCGCCTAGGGTGCAGTAGCCCACGGGCGCAAAGTCGTAGAGGTCCACGTACTCGGCGTGGTGGCGGGCGGCCTCGGCCTGGGTCAGCAGCAGCTCCTCGTACTGTATTTCTAGCTCTATCTGGTGCACTTGCAGCTCCTGCACGAGGTCCTGCAATTCGGGGTCCACTGCGGTTGGTATGGCCTCCACCGACAGGCGCCGCCGCTCGGCGCGGGCGCGCAGGTCTTGCAGCGCCAGGTGGGGGTCCGGAGAAATCATAGGCTTACTGCGGTGAAGAACAATAAGATTACGCCCAGACTATAAAACGTACAAGCTCACCATTTGTAGTAAGCTGATAATTAGTTTGTTATATCTCTTCGATTGCGCGCACTCCCAGCAGTACCCAGGCAGTAGACTGGCCTTGTTGCAGCATGCGGCGGCCGTAGAGGTGCACCCGGCGGCGGCCTATGCCCAGAAAATCGGCTTCCAGCACAAAGTCATCGAAGGCGTCGGCCAGCGGCGTCACGCTGTCGAGCAGGCGCTGTAGCCGCTCGCGCAGGGCGGGCTGGTTCCAGGCGCCGCCGCTGATGGTGGCCAGCGGCTGGCCCTCTAGGTCGGCCGCTACCAGCCCAAACGCTTGGGCAAACGAGGGGCTGGGGCTATGCAGCCGCAGCTGCCGGTCGAGGGCCAGCACGGGCTCGCGCATGGCCTCCTGCATGCTCTCGATAAAGATGGCCTTGTCTTGCAGGTTGCCTTCGAGCTGCTTGAGGGCCGTGATTTCGGTGAAGGTGATGACGGCCCCGTTGATGTAGTTGTCGAGCGAGCGGTAGGGCAGAATGCGCATCGTAAACCAGTCGCCCCGGGTGGTTTCGATGTTCACTTCCACGCTGGTGAGGCGGCTCAGCACCTGCTGCACATCGCGCAGCAGGTAGGCGTAGCGCAGGTTGGAGGCAAAGTGCGCCAGCGAGCGGCCCACGTCGGCGGGCAGCAGGTTAACAATGCGGCTTACCTGGGGCGTAAAGCGCTTCACCATCATGTCATTATCGAGGAAGATAATGGCGATTTCGGTGGCGTCGAGCAGGTTTTTCATGTCATTGGCACTCTGGCTCAGCTCCTCGGTTTTGGCCAGGTACTGCATGTTGAGGGTCAGCAGCTCCTCGTTCAGGCTCTGCATTTCCTCCTTATTGGTCATGGCCTCCTCGTTGGTGCTTTGCAGCTCCTCGTTGGCGCTTTGCAGCTCCTCGTTGGTGCTTTTGAGCTCTTCCAGGCTGCTTTCCATCTCCTCAATGGTGGTTTGGAGGCGGTGCTTGGTGTACTGCAGCTCCTTGTCGAGGGCCGCCACTATCGAGTCGCGGCTGTCGGCGGGGCTGGCCATGCTAGCCTTGCCCTGGCGCACTCGCTGCGGGGTGGGCTGGTCCTCAAACACCACCAGCAGCAGCCCCTGCAGGGCGTCGGGCTCGGCGAGGGGCTTCACCGTGAGGCGCAGCAATTGCTGCCCTAGGTCGGTTTTGACGTGGATATTTTCCACCACCACGTCTTCGCGGGTTTGGATGGCGCGGTGCACGGCCCCGCTGATTTCGAAGCTCAGCTCGCGCCGCGCCATCTCAAACACGTTGAGGCCGCTCATGCCGGGCGCGGGCTCGAGGTAGCGGCCGGTGCGGCCGTTCACGTACAGGATTTCGCCCTTGCTGTTGATGACGACGGCCGGCGGCGTGTAGGCCTGCAGTAGGTTTTTCTGGATGAGCGTGGCAAACGGGCCACTGTGGCGGTGCGAAGAGGCAGCGGGTAGCATAAGAGCGGGCGAGAGCGCGGCGGCCGGCGAGTGCCGGGTGGTGCCAAACGGGAAGTTGATGAGCCGGGGCACGGCCGAGGCGGCCTCGGTGCGGCGCGAAATTTTCCACTTCACATCCAGTGGCTGAAACAAGTCCAAAAACCCGGTTAGGTTTTCGCTAGGTCCCAAAAACAGCAGCCCGCCGGGGTTTATGGCGTAGTGAAACACGGGCAGCAGGTTGCGCTGCAGCTCGCTACTGAGGTAAATGAGCAGGTTGCGGCAGCACAGCAGGTCGAGCTTGGTGAAGGGCGCGTCCTTGTTAATGTTGTGCAGGGCAAATACCACCAGGTCGCGCAGCTCCTTGCGCACCTGATAGTGGCCGTCGGCCTTGATGAAGTAGCGCTCCAGGCGCTCGGGGCTCACGTCGGCGGCCACGCTTTCGCGGTAGAGGCCGGCGCGGGCCGCGTCGATGCCCGCCGCCGAAATATCGGTGGCAAACAGCTGAAGCTTGAGCCGGCGCTCGGGCCCCAGGCCCTCGATAACTTCGAGCAGCGCAATGGCCAGCGAGTAGGCTTCCTCGCCCGTGGAGCAGCCCGGCGCCCACACCCGCACGGTGCTGCCGGGCTCTTTGCGCAGCAGCACGGCCTTGAGGTGGTGCTGCAGGCTGGCGAAGGCATCGGTATCGCGGAAAAACTTGGTGACGCCAATCAGCAGCTCGCGAAACAGAACCTCCACCTCGTAGGGGTTCTCCTGGAGGTAGCGCACGTACTGGGTAAACTCTTTGATTTGGTGCGAGTTCATGCGCCGCTCGATGCGCCGGAACACCGTGTTGCGCTTATAGAAGCTGAAGTCGTGGCCCGTTTGCTGCCGAATGAGCAGGAATATTTTCTGGAGCGCGTGCGAGGGCTGCTTGGCCGAGGGGGCCACCGGCGAGCGGCTGGGACGCGGGTCGAGGGGGCGGCCCACGTAGTCGAGCAACTGGTCGGGCATAAGCTCGGGCGGCAGCACAAAATCAACAAACTCGGTGGCCAGCGCCGCCTTGGGTAGGGCGGCGTAGGTTGCCGAGTCGGGGTCCTGCACCATCACCATCCCGAAGTTTTCCATCACGAGCTTGAGGCCCTGGCTGCCATCGGCGCCCTGGCCCGAAAGCAGGATGCACACGGCGCACTCGCCCGCGTCCTTGGCCAGGCTTTGCAAAAAGCAGTCGATGGGCAGGCGGCGGTTGCGGGGCCGGGTGGGCTTGAGCAAGTACAGCACCCCGTGCAGCAGGTTCAGGTCGTGGGTAGGCGGGGCCACGTACACCTGGTTGGGGTGCACCCGCAGGCCATCGCGGGCCTCCTGCACGGGCAGGCTGGTAAAGCCCTGGAGCAGCGGCACCAGCGCATCGGGCTGGTCGGGCAGCGGGTGCACCACTACCACGTAGGCCAGGCCCGTGCGCGTGGGCAGGTGAGCAAAAAACTGCTCGAGTGCTTCCAGCGACCCCACCCCGCCCCCTAGGGCTACTACCGGAAACTTTTCGGCGCTGGGCGAGGTGCCACGGGCCGCGGCTCGCGCCGCGCGGCTGGGCTTGGGGGCAGGCGTGGCCGGGTCGGCAGCAGCGGCCTCGGCGGCAGTGGGAGTAGGGTTGCCGGCCGGAGTCGAAGAGTCTTTCATGGAGCAGAATGTAGCGCCCCACGCCCAGCGCTGCGGGGCAGCGCATGGTGCCAAACGGGGAATCTAGCCAAATTTAGGGTAATGAAAGCACTTTACCGAACGCTATTATTAGCGGGCTTTCGTACACTTGCAGGGAGTACGTCCTTCCCTTTTCAAGCCTTCTCGTGGTCGTTCCTGCGTATCTCATTGTCATTGGCACTTCGGCGGGCGGTATGCCCGCGCTTACCCGGTTGGTAGCCCAGCTGCCGGGCACCCTGCCGGCCGCCGTGCTAGTGGTGCAGCACCTCTCGCCCGACTCGATGGGCGAGCAGTTGGCGGCGCGGCTCGGCGAGCACACGGGCCTGCGCTGCCAGCTGGCCACCAACGAGGCGCCGCTCGAAGCGGGCCACCTCTACCTGGCCCGGCCCGACCACCACCTGCTGGTGAAAGACCAGCGCCTGCTGGTAGCCAAAGGCCCGCGCGAAAACGGCTACCGCCCCGCCGTCGATGCCCTGTTTCGGTCGGCGGCCGTGGCCTACGGGCCCCGCGTGGTGGGCCTGGTGCTCACTGGTATGCTGCACGATGGCACCGCCGGCCTCGAGTTTGTGAAGCGCTGCGGGGGCACGGCAGTGGTGCAAGACCCCATCGACGCCGAGTTTCCGAGTATGCCCGAGAGCGCGCTGCGCGCCGTGGCCGTCGACCACGTGGCGCCCCTCAGCCAGCTGGGCCCGCTGCTGATGCAGCTAGTGGACCCGGCGCGCCCGCTGCCCCCCGAAAAAGTAGTGATTCCGCCCGACCTGCAGCTCGAGGCGGCCATTGCCGAGCGCGTGGTGGGCACCGTGGAGCAGGTCAACCAGCTGGGGCACCTGGTGCCCCTCACCTGCCCCGACTGCGGCGGCAACCTGTGGCAGGCCAACCACGGCCACGTACTGCGCTACCGCTGCCACACCGGCCACACCTTCACGGCCGCCGCCCTGGCCGAGCACAACCAGCAGGAGCTGGAAGAAACCCTGTGGGTGGCCCTGCGCATGATGGAGGAGCGCAAAAGCCTGCTCTTGGGCATGGCTAACCACGACAACGGCCACTGGAGCCAGCGCCAGGAAGAACGCCTGGCCGACCTGAAGCGCCACGTTAACCGCATGCGCGAGTTTTTGGTCAATGGCAACGAGGGCACCAGCCCCACTCCCGGGCAGTCCTAGGGCAGTTTCTACTAGTCAGGATGCAGTTAAAGGATGAAAAGTAAAAGGTGTAAAGCGCCGCGCGCTTTTACTCCCTTCCCTTACCGCTAGCCGGCACGCGGAACGCAAAACCGCTTCAGATACGCCACTTCTGCCGCAGACTGCGCGGCTACGGCGGCGCTTACCCTCCCAAAATACTGTTTAGCTAAATGCTGCCTGGGTAGTGGGGCCGCGGGCACGAGCGCCGCCGCGGAAGCCTAAGGGCTTCCAAAGCAGGCCTAGCGGCGGGGTGCTGGCAGTTAGCTCCGCGGCTGGGGTAGCTAGGCTGTAGTAGTCAGGCTACTTGTGCTATAAGCAGAGCTTGCGGCCGGTGGCCAGCCCGGGAATATACCTATGCATAGTAACCAGCGTGAAATGGTAAGAAATTCTTGAAAAATAAGTAATATTCACAGATATAATGAGACCGTTTTTAGGGTAAATTTGTCTTGGATTTATCTTATTACGAAAATGGCTATGCGCGCCTATGTAGAAGCTCGTTCCAGCAGTTATCTGCTGACCCTGCACGCCACTGAAACGGGCGCCTATCCGTTGGCGGCGGCCCTGCGCCGGGCATTGCGCAGCGCCCGGTGCAGCGTGTGGGTCGATTGCCGCCATGTGTCGATGCTTTCGGCCGAGGTTCTGGGGCTGCTGCGGCAGTGCGCCAGCCGGCTGTGGCGCCACGGCGGGCACCTCATCCTGTGCCACCTGCCCGAGGCCACGCGGGCCAGCCTCAGCGCCGAGGCTCACCAAGCCGCGGCCGCCAGCGAGCCACTCGCCGCGTCGCTGCTCGACGCCACGCAGTATGGCCTGGCCTGGCCCAGCAGTAGCCAGCCCTAGGGCTGCTGCTTTCGGATTTGCTCGCTAAGCACCGCAATCACCCGCAGAATCTCGTCTTGGGTAGAGGCGCGGTAGGCTAGGGCGGCCTCAGTTTCGCCCGGCTCTTCCCAGGCAGCTAGGGCGGCCAGGGTTTCGAGGCGCCCGACCGATGCTTCGATGCGGGCGTAGATATCGGTCCACAGCTGCTGGTTCCAGGCGGGCTGCTGCAACAGGCGCAGGCGCAGGTCGAGCAGGCTCATTACTACGCCCGCCAGGCGCTCGAGCAAAGTAGCCTCCTCGGGGCTGAAGGAGCGGGGCTTGTAGTCGATTACGCACAGCACCCCAATGGAGTAGCCTTCCTTTGTGCGCAGGGCGCTGCCCGCGTAAAACCCCAGGTTCAGCCGCTGCACCAGGGCCGGGTTAATGAGGTCGCAGGGCTGCTCCCGAAGGTTTTCGAATACGCTGGTGCCGTCGTGCAGCATCGCCACCGAGCACAGCGTTTCGCCGCGGTTCACGCGGTCCAGGGCCGCATCAAGGCCGTAGTTGAGCCCGAACCGCACCTCCTCTTCCTCCACAAACGCGATGATGCCCACGGGCACGTTGAAGAGCTTGGCCGCTAGGCGCACCAGCTCCGCAAAGGTCTCGTCGTGCATGGTGTTGAAGAGCTGGTAGGGGCGCAGGGCCTCCAGGCGCAGCGACTCGGGCAGCGGCAGGAGAGTAGAAGATTCCATAGAGGGGTGCGGGGCCGCGGCGGTAGCTGAACACTAAATAGTTTGGCCTCACATCACGGTAACTGAATTCTTGGCGGGAAGTTATCTGATTAGCGTGCAAGTAATCAGTCGAAAAGCGCAACATCTGCCAGGTGGCCGCACCCAAACGTAAGCAGTGCCACGGGCAGGCCAAGCGGAGGCTTTGCGGCTGACCTGCGCCAACGCGGCGCGGCGAACGGCTCCGGAGCGGTGCAGAAAGGTATCTCAACCCGGCTAAGACCTGGACGAGCACAGCTCAAAAAGAAAGCCCCGGCCCGCGCTAAAACCGCCTCTCAGCATAGTTTTAACGTGGGCCGGGGCTAGTTGCACCAGGCCATCAGGCGGAAGTGCCTAGGGCTGGCCTGGGCTACTTGGTGGTTGGCAGGGCAAGGGTTCCATCCTTGAGGCCCGCGGCGGTGGCTTTCACCTGCACGGTGCTGGCCGCCGTGCCCGCCTGCACTATCGCCACCAACTGCCCCTGGAAAGCGTGCATCTGCGGCTGCTGAAACGCCTCCAGGTTGGTAGCGTCGCCGTTGCCGATGGCGCGGAAGCTGCCCCCGCCGCTCACCACGAAGCGCAGCTCGTTGGTGGCGTCGGGGCAGAGGGTGCCCTGCGCATCCTCCACGCGGGCCGTGATGTAGGCCAGGTCCTGGCCGTCGGCCGTGAGCTTGGGGCGGTCAGTTACGAGCTTGATGTGGTGGGGCGCGCCGGCCGTGCGTACTTCTTCGGTGGCGGCGGCTTTGCCCTGGGCGTCGTAGGCCACTACTTTAATGGTGCCGGGCTGGTACTTCACCTCGGGCCATTCGAGGCGGTAGCGGGTTTGGGGGTTGTCGGTTTTACTCTTGGTTTGGCGGCCCTGGCTTTTGCCGTTCACAAAGAGCTCGGCCGAGGGGTAGTTGGTGTAGCAGAACACGGGCGTGGTCTGGCCCTCGCGGCCGGCCCAGGTCCAGTGCGGCAGCAGGTGCAGGGTGGGCTGGGTGGGGTTCCAGCGGGCGCGGTAGAGATAGTACCGGTCCTTGGGCTGGCCAGCCAGGTCGATAATACCGAAGTACGAGCTGTGCGACGGCCATTTCTCATCGTAGGGCGTGGGCTCGCCCAAGTAGTCAAAACCCGTCCACACAAACTCGCCTAGGGTATACGGTAGGTCGTCCTGGGCCGCAAACTCGATGTCGGGTATCTGCGACCAGCGGCAAGCCTCTAAGTCGTACGACGACGACTGGTTATCAGGATACTGCTTGTCCTTGGCCAGCTCGGCCGGAAACTTGTACACCCCGCGCGAGCTCACGGTGGAGGCCGTTTCGGAGCCTAGCAGAAAGCCCTGCGGCAGCTTGGTAATGGCGTCGGCGTAGCGGTGGGGCTTGTAGTTGAAGCCCGGAATGTCGAGCACGGCCGCGATGCCGTACTTAAAATCGTCATCGTAGCGGTCCATGCCCATAGTTACGGGGCGGGTGGGGTCTTCGCGGTGCACGATGTCTTGCAGGCGCTTTGCAATGGCCGGGCCGTTGGGGCTGCTCTGGTCGGGCACCTCGTTGCCGATGCTCCACATAATGGCCGAGGGGTGGTTGCGGTCGCGGTGCACCATGTTGGTGAGGTCCTTCTCCACCCACTGGTCGAAGTACTGGCTGTAGCCGTTCTTCACCTTCGGCGCTTTCCACTCGTCAAACGACTCCACCATCACCATAAAGCCCATCTCGTCGCAGAGCTGCATCAACTCGGGCGCCGGCATGTTGTGCGAGGTCCGGATGGCGTCGCAGCCCATGTCCTTGAGAATGGCCAGCTGATGGCGCAGCGCCGCCGTGTTGATGGCCGCGCCCAGCGGACCTAGGTCGTGGTGGTTGCACACGCCCTTGAACTTGCGCGGCTGGCCATTGAGCGAGAAGCCCTTGTCTTTCTCAAACTTGAAGCTGCGGATACCAAACGGCGTGCGGTACGTGTCCTGCACCGTGCTGCCATTCAATATCTTAGTCTCGGCCGAGTACAGCACCGGCGTCTCGGGCGACCACAGCTTGGGCGCCGCCACCGTGAAGCTCTGCTCGGTTTCGGCGCCGGCCACTACGTCGGTGGTGGCGCGGGCCACTACGGCGCCGGCCGCATCGCGCAACTCGGTTTGCAGCTTGAGGCCGGTGGCGCCGGTGGGCGCGTCTACCTTGGTGCGCAGCTTCACCGTGGCTGAGGTGGCCGACACCTCGGGCGTGGTGAGGTAAGTGCCCCACACCGGCACGTGCGCGCCTAGGGTCGTGATGAGGTGCACGTTGCGGTAAAGGCCCGCGCCGGGGTACCAGCGCGAGGCTTCGGGCTGGTTTTCGAGGCGCACGGCCAGCGTATTTGCCCCCTTAGCTTGCAGGTAGGGCGTGATGTCTACTGAGAACGAGTTGTAGCCGTAGGGCCAGAACATCACCTCCTTACCGTTGAGATACACGCGGGCGTTGCTCATGGCACCGTCAAACAGCAGCACGGCGCGGCCGTCTTTGCCCAGCGCGGGCACCGTGAGCGGGCGCCGGTACCAACCCACGCCCACGAAGGGCAGTCCGCCCGTGCGGCCCGATTTTAGCGAGGCCTGCTTCTCGCCATTCTGCTCAATCTTAACTACTTGCTGGTCGTTTTTGCCATCAAACGGCCCCGAAATGGCCCAGTCGTGCGGCACGCGCACGGTCTGCCATTTGGCGTCGTTCAGCTCGGGCTTGGCGCCGTTGGGCTGGTCGCCCTTCGTAAATTTCCAGTTGCTGGTGAGCAGTGTTTCCTGGCGGGTTTGGGCGGCGGCGGGCAGGCTGGCGGCCAGCAGCAGCGCGGCCGCTAATGGTTTGGGCAAAGGCATAGCGTGGGGGATAAGTAGTACCTAGGGCGGCCGGCGAGCGGCCGCTATGGTTCGGCAAGTTAAAGCCCCTAGTTTGGGCCGCGCCCTAATTATACCGAAATTCGCCCCCTTACACTTGCTTTAGTATGAGTTTGACCTTCCATAAATACCAGGGCACCGGCAACGACTTCGTCATCATCGACGACCGCGCCGAAGAGTTTGACGCCACCGACCAGCCGCGCATTGCGGCGCTCTGCCACCGCCGCTTCGGCATTGGGGCCGATGGCCTGATGCTGCTGCGCAACCGCGCGGGCTACGATTTCGAGATGGTGTATTTCAACGCCGACGGCGCGCCCAGCAGCATGTGCGGCAACGGTGGACGCTGCCTCGTAGCCTTCGCTAAGTACCTAGGCGTCATCGACTCCACCGCAAATTTCCTGGCCGTGGATGGCCCCCACGAAGCCCGCGTGGAAGCCGATGGCACCGTGCGCCTGAAAATGATAGACGTGGCCGCCCCGCAACTGGCCGACGTGGGCGAGGAGGACGTGTTTCTGCACACCGGCTCGCCGCACCACATCCATTTCCTCGACCCCGAGGAGTCGCCGAGCCTGGCCGAGTTCAACGTTTTCGCCGCCGGCCACGACATCCGCTTCGACCAGGCCTACGACCCCGCCGGCACCAACGTCAACTTCGTGGAAGTGCCCGCCGACCCCGCCCACCCCTGGCCTGTGCGCACCTACGAGCGCGGCGTCGAAGACGAAACCTACTCCTGCGGCACCGGCGTCACGGCCGTGGCACTGGCCGCCTCGCAGCGCGGCGCCGCCTCGCCCGTGCGCCTGAGCACGCCCGGCGGGCTGCTGGAAGTCTCATTCGAGCAGCAGCCCAATGGCAGCTTCACCAACGTGTGGCTCAGCGGCCCAGCCGTGCGGGTTTTTCAAGGTTCGTTGTAATTTTTCACCGCAGAAGGCGCAGAGGGCCTCGCAGAAGAAGCGCAGAGGCTGTTCTTCTGCGCTTCTTCTGCGAAATCCTCTGCGCCTTCTGCGGTGAAAACACTTTTCAGGGCTCTCGAACCCGACGATTTAGAATTTTTATTCGCCCTCGAAAACGACCCTGACCTATGGGCCGCCTCCGATGTGCTGCCCGCGCCCATTTCGCGGCATGCGCTGCGCGAATACCTGCGCCACAGCACCGCCAGCCTGGCCGAGGCCGGCCAGATGCGGCTGATAATCACGGGGGAAGGTGGGCAAGCCGTCGGGACCCTAGACCTGTACGAGTACTCGGCCCTGCACCAGCGGGCGGGCGTGGGCATCACGGTGCTCAAAAGTGAGCGGCGCCGTGGCCATGCCCAGGTAGCCTTGGCGCAGCTGCTGCCCTACGCCCGTGAGGCCCTGCAGCTGCACCAGTTGTACTGCACCATTGCTGACGATAATAAAGCGAGTATCAGCCTGTTTGAAAAAGCCGGTTTTCGACGCGTTGGCTTGCGCCAGGAGTGGCTACGTAGTAATACCCCCACCGGCTGGCTAGATGCCGTAGAAATGCAACTTATACTTAGAAAATAGCCCGGCCTAGAGGGTAGAAACCACTATTTTAAACTCCGCCATATCCTTTGCGTAGGGTATTGCGTAGAAGTAAGCAAGTGCTGCCTGTAGCCGGATGTTTTGCCCGGTTGGCGCGGTTCCCAAGCTCTTTCCTATCTTTTTTCATGCCGCTTTCTACTTTGGCGGAGGTACCTGCGCGTACCGCCTCCACCGCCCCGGCCGCGGACCAAGCCGATTCTACCCCCCTTACGTATTCGCTTCCCGACCTGGTCTGCTTCGCGCACCTCCACTGGGATTTTGTATGGCAGCGGCCCCAACATCTGCTCTCGCGCTTTGCTCAGCACAGCCGGGTTTTTTACATTGAAGATGCCTTTTTCCACGCCGATGACCATATCGAGCCGCACGTGGAAGTGAAGGAGCGGCAGAACGGCGTGAAAGTAGTGGTGGTGCACTTGCCCAATCACCTGCGCGGCGACGAAGCCGCCAGTGACCAGGCTCAGTTTGGTGTACTAAGCCGGTTTTTTGCTGAGAATAGCTTAACACAATACGTATTCTGGTACTACACGCCCATGGCTTTGGGCAAGTCCAGGCTCTTTACGCCAGCGCTTACCGTGTATGATTGCATGGACGAGCTAGCCCAATTTAAGTTTGCGCCGCCCGAGCTGCGTCAGCGCGAGCAGGAATTATTCGAGAAAGCTGACCTAGTATTCACCGGCGGGCAGCGCCTCTACGAATCTAAGCGCGAGCAGCACGCCGACGCCCATTCCTTCCCGAGTAGCATTGATAAGCAGCACTTTGGCCAGGCCCGCGACCCCAAGCTGGCCGAGCCCGCCGACCAAGCTGGCATCGCGCACCCCCGCATCGGGTTCTTTGGCGTGGTAGACGAGCGCCTCGATATTGAGCTGCTGCGCGAGCTGGCCACGAACCATCCGGAGTGGCAATTTGTAATAATCGGGCCGGTGGTTAAAATCGACTTCGCTTCGCTACCGCACAACACCAATATCCACTACCTAGGTGGTAAAGATTACCAAGACCTGCCCGCCTATTTGCGGGGCTGGGATGTTGCTACCTTACTCTTTGCTCGCAACGAGAGCACTGAATTTATCTCGCCCACCAAAACGCCGGAATATCTGGCTGCCGGCCGCCCGGTGGTGAGCACAAGCATCCGCGATGTAGTGCGCCCCTACGGCGATTTGAACCTCGTACAGATTGCCGACGACCCCCAGGAATTCGGCCAAGCCATTGCCCGCGCCCTGGAGCAAGGCAAAGATGCTAGCTGGCGCACCCGCACCGATAGCTACTTAGCCACAATCTCCTGGGACCTCACCTGGCAGAATATGGTGCAGCTTATACAGAGCCGCCTTGCTGCCAAGCACAAGCCCGCTGCCTGATTATCACTTACTTACAGTTCTCCACTGCGTTTTATTTACTCATCTCCCTCCATTCCCCCCATTATGTTCGACTATCTCATCGTTGGAGCCGGCTTTGCTGGCAGCGTTCTAGCCGAGCGGCTCGCCACGCGAAGCAACAAAAAAGTGCTCGTTATTGATAAGCGTAGCCACATTGCGGGTAATGCGTTTGACCACTACAACGAGGACGGCATTCTGATTCACAAGTACGGCCCGCACATCTTTCACACCAATTCGAAAGACGTATTTGACTACCTAGGCAACTTCACCGACTGGCGCCCCTACGAGCACCGCGTGCTCGCCTCGGTAGACGGCCAGCTGGTGCCGATGCCCATCAACCTCGACACCATCAACAAGCTGTACGGCCTGAGCCTGACCAGCTTTGAGGTAGAAGAGTTTTTTGCGTCGGTAGCCGAAGAAGTGCCCGTTATTAAAACGTCGGAAGACGTGGTAGTGAGCAAAGTAGGCCGCGAGCTCTACAACAAGTTCTTCAAGAACTACACCAACAAGCAGTGGGGCCTCGACCCCTCGCAGCTGGATAAGTCGGTGACCAGCCGCGTGCCCACCCGCACCAACCGCGACGACCGGTACTTTACCGACACGTTCCAGGCGATGCCACTGCACGGCTACACCCGCATGTTTGAAAAGATGCTCGACCACCCGAACATCAAAATCATGCTGAACACGGACTATAAGGAGATTATCAAATTCATTCCTTTCAAGGAAATGATTTTTACCGGTCCGGTAGACGAGTACTTCGACTTCCAGTTCGGTAAGCTGCCTTACCGCTCGCTCGAGTTCAAGCACGAAACCCTGAACAAAGAGCATCACCTGGCCGCGCCGGTAGTGAACTTCCCCAACGAGCACGCATATACCCGCATCACCGAGTTTAAGGCCCTCACCGGCCAGACGCACCCCCAAACGGCCATCGTGTATGAGTACCCGCAGGCTGAGGGCGACCCGTACTACCCGGTGCCCATGCCCGAGAACGCCGAGCTGTATGCTAAGTACAAGAAGCTCGCCGACGAAACTACTGGCGTACACTTCGTAGGCCGCCTCGCTACCTACAAGTACTACAACATGGACCAGGTAGTAGCCCAGGCCCTGACGCTGTACAAGAAACTGACCGATAAGGAAGAAGCTAACAAGCCCGTTCGCCCGGCTATCGCCGGCTCTACCTCGCTGGTAGAGAAGATTGTGAACCGCCAGCCTTCCAAAGAGTAGTATCGCCCTAGGGCTATCGTTCGTATAAAGCGCCTCCCCAGCTAGGGGAGGCGCTTTGTTTTCCTAGGAGCCTGTTTTATGAAACACCAAGCTGTTTGCTTACTACTCTTGCTGGGGTTGCTGCTGGGGCTGGCGGCCCCGGCGCAGGCCCAGCGGGGGCACGGCCGTGGTTACTACGCCCGGCCAGTGCCACGCCGCCCCTACGCCCGGCCGGTGCCCCGCGGCTACTACCACGCCCCGGCCTACCGGCCCTATTACGGGCCGCAATACTACCACGGGGCGCCGTACCGCAGCTACGGCGGGCGCAATTATTACCGGCCGCGGCCGTACTACCGCCAGCCGGGGCCAGTCATCATTATTCGGCCCTGACGGTACCCTAGGTAGCGCACTGCCATTATTACCGCTTCCGAAAACCCTGCACTCTTTTTGAGCGTGCGGGGTTTTATAGTTTACGCTGGTCGGTCCGGTTCGGCGGGTAGTCCGTAAATTTGCCCAGAGCGCGCTGTTCTTTTTAGTCAATTTGTTTACCCAATGTTAGATTTCCTCGGCAAAACCGTCGCCAAGCTGTTTGGCTCCAAAGCAGAAAAGGACCTCAAGGACGTGGTGCCTTACGTGGCCCTCATTAATGCGGAATATGCCAAACTGGCTGACCTGACCGACGACCAGCTGCGCCAGCGTACCCAGGAGGTGCGCCAGCAAATCGACGGCAAGCTGGCCGGCCTTGATGGGCAAATTGCCAGCTTACAGGGCCAGATTGAGGCGCAGCCCAACCTGGACGTGAGCCGCAAGGAGCAAATCTTTGAGCAAATTGACGCCCTCGAAAAGCAGCGCAATAAAGACCTCGAAACCGCTCTCACGGCGGCCCTGCCCCAGGCCTTCGCCATCGTGAAAGAGACTGCCCGGCGCTACGCCCAAAACGGCCAGCTGGTGGTGACGGCCACTGACATTGACCGCGACATTGCCCGCACCAAGGGTAACGTAACCATCCAGGGCGATAAAGCCACCTGGAGCAATAAGTGGCTGGCGGCCGGCGCCGAAATCACCTGGGACATGGTGCACTACGACGTGCAGCTCATCGGCGGCGTGGTGCTGCACCAGGGCAAAATCGCGGAGATGGCCACCGGTGAGGGTAAAACGCTGGTGTCGACGCTGCCGGCTTTCCTCAACGCCCTAGGGGGCCGCGGGGTGCACCTGGTAACCGTGAACGACTACCTCGCCAAGCGTGACTCGGAGTGGAATGCGCCGCTGTTTGAGTTTCATGGCCTGACGGTGGACTGCATCGACAGGCACCAGCCTAACACCGATGCGCGCCGCAATGCTTACCTGGCCGACATCACCTACGGCACCAACAACGAGTTTGGCTTTGACTACTTGCGCGACAACATGGCCCGCGACCCCGCCGAGCTGGTGCAGCGCAAGCACCACTATGCCATGGTCGATGAAGTGGACTCGGTGCTGATTGACGATGCGCGGACGCCGCTCATCATCTCGGGCCCGGTGCCCAAGGGCGACGTGCACGAGTTTTTGGTGCTCAAGCCGCGCATTCAGCGCCTGGTAGACGAGCAGAAAAAGCTGGTGCAAAGATACCTGGTAGAAGCGCGCCGTAATATGAAAGAGGGCACCCTTGAAGGTGCCAAGGAAGGTGAAGGCGGCCTGGCGCTGTTCCGCGCCTACCGCGGCCTGCCCAAGAGCAAGCCGCTCATCAAGTTTTTGAGCGAAACCGGCGTGCGCACGGCCTTGCAAAAAGTAGAGAATTTCTACATGCAGGACAATTCGCGCCAGATGCCGGACGCCGACAAGCCGTTGTTCTTCACCATTGATGAGAAGAACAACCAGATTGAGCTGACCGAAAAAGGCATCGACCTGATTACGGCACAGGGCGAAGACCCGCACCTGTTCATCATGCCCGACATCGGGGTGGAAATTGCCAATATCGAGCGCGCCGAAGCGCTGACGGCCGAGGAAAAACTCGCGCAGAAAGAGCAGCTGATGAGCGACTACCAGGAGAAATCGGAGCGCGTGCACACCGTGAACCAGCTCCTGAAAGCCTACACGCTGTTTGAAAAAGACGACCAGTACATCCTGAGCCAAGAAGGCAAGGTGATGATTGTGGACGAGCAAACCGGCCGCGTAATGGAAGGCCGCCGCTACTCCGACGGCCTGCACCAGGCCATCGAGGCCAAGGAAGGCGTGCGCATTGAAGACGCCACGCAGACCTATGCCACGGTGACGTTGCAGAACTTCTTCCGCATGTACCACAAGCTAGGTGGCATGACGGGTACGGCTGAAACCGAAGCCGGCGAGCTCTGGGAAATCTACAAGCTCGACGTGGTGGTGATTCCGACCAACCGCGTGATTTCGCGCAAGGACGACCACGACAAAGTGTACCGCACAGTGCGCGAGAAATACAACGCCGTAGCCGAGGAAATCGACGTGCTGGTGAAAGCCGGCCGGCCGGTGCTAGTGGGTACTACTTCAGTAGAAATCAGCGAGTTGATGAGCCGGATGCTGAAGCTGCGCGGCATCAAGCACCAGGTGCTGAACGCCAAGCAGAACCAGCGCGAAGCCGAGATTGTAGCCGCTGCCGGCTACCCCGGCACCGTGACCATTGCCACCAACATGGCCGGTCGTGGTACTGACATCAAGCTGCGCGAAACCTCGCGCGAGTCGGGTGGCCTGGCCATCATCGGTACCGAGCGCCACGAAAGCCGCCGCGTTGACCGGCAGCTGCGGGGCCGCGCCGGCCGCCAGGGTGACCCCGGTTCGTCGCAGTTCTTCGTGAGCTTGGAAGACAACCTGATGCGTTTGTTTGGCTCGGAGCGCATTGCCAAACTCATGGACCGCATGGGCATGGAAGAAGGCGAAGTGATTCAGCACTCAATGATTACGAGTAGCATTGAGCGCGCCCAGAAGAAGGTCGAAGAAAATAACTTCGGCACCCGCAAGCGCCTGCTGGAGTACGACGACGTGATGAATGCCCAGCGCGAGGTGGTGTATCGCCGCCGCCGCAACGCCTTGTTTGGCGAGCGCCTGGAGTTGGATATCTTGAACCTCGTTTATGACGTGAGCGAAGACATCGCGGCGGGCCACAAGGTCAGCAACGACTACGAGGACTTCAAGCTCAGCATCATCAAGGATTTCGGCTACGACACACACATTACGGCCCAGGAATTTAGTGCCCTGGCCGCGGAGCCGCTGACCCAAAAGCTCTACGAAGAAGCCACCGGCTACTACGAAAGCAAAAACGAGCACATTGGCCAGAATGCGCTGCCGATGATAAACGACCTCATCGGCCAGAATTCGCCCTACGAGAACATTGCCATCCCATTCACCGACGGGCACAAGCACACCCAGGTAATTGCCAACTTGCGCAAAGCGCAGGCCAGCAACGGCTTGGATATTATCCGGCAGATGGAAAAGGGCGCGGTGCTCTCCACCATCGACGAAGCCTGGACCCAGCACCTGCGCCAGATGGACGACCTCAAGCAGGTGGTGCAGAACGCCGTGTACGAGCAAAAAGACCCGCTCCTGGTATATAAGTTCGAGGCTTTCGAGCTGTTCAAGCGCATGCTGAGCAAGGTGAACCACGGCACCAGCGCCTTCCTCTTCAAGGCCGACGTGCCGGTGGCGGCCGAAGCCGGCTACGCCGAGCCCAATTCTTACTATGAGGATGACATATCGGAGCCGCTGCCCAAACTGAAGGCCGAAAAAGCCATCTCCGACGTGAGCCTAGGGGCCGGCCAGGAAGACCTCGACCAGGCCGCTGAGCTGGGCTTGGCGCCCGCCATCAAGCAAGAGCCCATGCGGTCGCAGAAGGTGGCCAACCGCAATGATAAAGTGACCGTGCAGTACATGGACGGCACCATCAAGCGCGATGTGAAGTACAAGTCGGTGGAGGAAGACCTTGCCGCTCAGCGTTGCGTGCTGGTAGAGGAGGCGTAAAGCTATTTTAAAATAAAAGAAGCCCGCACGGTAACGTGCGGGCTTCTTTTATTTTAAAATAGCTTTTGTTGAGTATAGAAAGGCTACCTAGCTTTACCTGGCTGGGCCAAAAGGTGCTGCGCTTCAAGGCTTGTATCTATGAATAACAAAGTAGGCTATCTGTTACTACTCCTGTCTGAGCTGTTGACGGGGCCATTGGCTCGGGCGCAGGCCCCGATTTGGCAATCGGTTAGCAACATTGCCGGCGCGGTTAGTCCGGTCTGCTGCCCTACCCTGTATCAAAACGCCATTGCCACCGATGCCAGCGGCAACGTGTACTTGGCGGGCTATTACACCGGCACCGTGCAGTTAGGGAGCTTCACGTTGGTCGGCCCCGCGATGTCATATCAAGCTATGGGCTTCGTGGCCAAGTGGAGCTTGGCCAGCCATAGTATTGTGTGGGCCAAAAGCCTGGCCGCCGTGGGGGCCTACGCGCAGGTGGGGGCAACATCTTTAGCAGTGAGTGGCAGCAACGTATACGTAGCGGGCACTTTTGTCGGCCCTACGCTGGCAATAGATGCTACTACGCTACTTAATCCTAATGTAGATGTCTACACCACCAATCTATTCTTGCTAAAGCTGACGGACATGGGCAGCACGGCTAGCGTGGCGTGGGCGCAGGCAGCCACCGGCGGGGGCTCGGTAGCTGCCGAGGCGCTAGCCGTAGCGGGCAATACCCTCTTCGTAGCTGGCAAGGCCAACGGTAGCAGTGTGCAGCTAGGCGCGGTAACAACGGCGGCCCCCGTCGGCCCCAAGCTGCTGGTGGCCAAACTACTCGATGCTGGCCTCAGCAGCAGCTGTGCCTGGCTGAAGCTGGCCACCGGCGCCTCAACCAACGACACAGCCGTCCGGCTGGCCTTGAACGGCAGCAATTTATACCTGAGCGGCAGCTTTGCTTTGCCAGCCACTTTCGGCGCCACTACGTTGGTACCCAGCGCGCACGCCACGGGCAATGTGTATGTCACCAAGCTGGCCGATGGCGGCACGACCGCCAGCTTTGAGTGGGCCCGGCAACTCACTTGTTCGGGAAGCGTGGTAGCGGCCGGGCTAGCGGCGGTGGGCAATCAGCTTTACCTAGCAGCCAATTACCTAGGTACCCTAACCTACGATAACAATACCCAGCTAACGGCCAACACGCCCGGCGTCGAGGATATTGGCCTGTTTAAGCTCGTGGATGCTGGCTCGACGGCCAGTTTTGGCCCCGCGCTGAGCATTGGAGGGGCCGGCGTGGACAAGGCCACCGGGCTACTGGCCCAGGGTAACAGCCTGTATCTGCTGGCTACCTTCAACAACGCTTCGTTTCGCTGCGGCGCGCTCACGCTCGTCAACCCCAATGCTTCGGGTAGCCAGAGTGTGGCATTGGCCCGCCTGGTGGACCGGGGCACGTACCTGGCGGGTAGCTGGTTGCTGGGGGCCGGCGGCTATAGTGCCGCGCAGGGCGAACTGCTGGCCAGCAACGGGCCTACGCTCTACGTGGCCGGCCGCACTACCTTGTTTAGTAGCCTGTCGCCCACGGAGTATCCGCACTACGTGGCCACGGTGAACGATGCGGTGAGCCTGCCCCTGCGGCCAGCCGATGCGGCGCTGGCTGCCTTTACGCTGTCACCTAATCCTGCTCATGGTATAGCTACGGTGCAGATACCCGCCGCTGCGGGCCCAGTTGCCCTCACGCTGCTCGACGGCCTGGGCCGGGTGGCCCGCACTGCCTCGACCCGGGCCGGCGTAGCCTACTCGCTCGACCTCACCGGCCTCGCGACCGGCGTGTATGCCCTGCGCGTGCAGACGGGCGAAGCAATAGCGACCCGGCAGATGGTGGTAGAGTAACTGCCCGGCAGCCCGGCCGTACCTTTGCCCCATGCCCACGCCCGACCTCGCCGCTATCCTCGACCATACCCTGCTGCGCCCCGATTGCACCGAAACCCAGATAATGCAGCTGTGCCAAGAGGCCCGGCAGCACGGCTTCGCCAGCGCCTGCGTGCCGCCGTGCTACGTGCCGGTGGCCGCCCGCGAGCTGAGCGGCTCGGGCGTGGCGGTGTGCACGGTCATCGGCTTTCCGCTGGGCTACAACGGCCCTAGGGTCAAGTTTCGCGAAGCGGAAATTGCCCTGGCCGAAGGGGCCACTGAGCTCGACCTTGTGCTCAATGTGTCGGCCCTGAAATCGGGCCAGCTGGAAGCCGTGAAGGCCGAAGTAGAAGACATTGGCGACCTCTGCGACGTGCACGACGCGCTGCTCAAAGTCATCATCGAAACCGCGCTGCTGACCGAAGCCGAGATGGAAACCGCCGCCCGGCTCTGCGCCGAGGCTGGCGCCAACTTCGTAAAAACCAGCACCGGCTTTGCCAGCCGGGGCGCCTCGGTATCCGATGTAGAGCTGCTGCGACGGGTGCTGCCGGCCGGGGTGCGCATTAAGGCCAGCGGCGGTATCCGCACCCGTGAGCAGGCTTTGGCGCTGCTGGCAGCCGGCGCCGACCGCCTAGGCACCTCCAACAGTTTGGTAATTATTCAGGAAGATGAACCTACGCTTTCGTAACGCGGTGCTGCTCCTAGGTCTGCCCTTGCTGGCCGCCTGCGCGGCTACGGCGCCCGCCGCCCCCACCACGCGCGCCGCCGCGCCTACCGATACCACCCGCAAAACGGTGGGCCTGATACCCGCCGAAGACCTGACGCGGTACCGGCCCACGTTTGCCGCGCCGACTGCGCCGGCGCCAGCACTAGCTCCCAAAACGGCGGCGGCCCTGCCCTCGACCACCAAGGCGCCAGTGCCGACCAACCACGTAAATGCCCCCCTAGAGCAGCGCCTGCGCGACCAGGCCTACACTAACCAGAACGTGAAATACACCAGTGGCTACCGCATTAAGGCCTATTCGGGCTTTGAGCGCGACCAGGCCATGAATGTGCGGCGCCAGGTTATTGGGCGCTACCCCGACGAAACCGATTACCTCACCTTCAAGCAGCCCGTGTACCGGCTCTACATCGGCGATTACATTACCAAGCTTGATGCCGCCCGGGGCCTGGCCCGCGTACGGCAATTTGCGCCTAAGGCTGAGCTGGAGCCCATGCAGGTACTGCTGAATAAGACGCCGTAAGTCTGAACCACGGATTCGTCGGATTTTTCGGATTAATCTGATTTTGTAGACGTTAATAAGTAGCTGAATACAAAATCCGACGAATCCGGCCAATCCGTGGTTCAGACATAATTGCTTACAAAATCTGTGAAATCCGACCAATCCGACCAATCCGCGGTTCAGACAATCCGCGACCGGGCCGCCGCCCTGGCGCCTGAGCTGCTGGCGGTGCGCCGCCACCTGCATGCCAACCCTGAGCTGTCGTTTAAAGAAACTGAAACGGCCGCTTTTGTCACCAAAAAGCTGATAGACATGGGCTTGCAGCCCTACACCGTGGCGGGTACCGGCGTGGTGGCCCTCATTGAGGGGCAGCCGGGCGGGCCGGTGGTGGCGCTGCGCGCCGACATGGACGCGCTGCCCATTCAAGAGCTGAGCGATATTCCGTATAAGTCGCAGCGCCCCGGCGTGATGCACGCCTGCGGCCACGATGTGCACACCACCTGCCTCCTAGGGGCCGCCCAGCTGCTCACGGAGCTCAAAGGCCAGTTCAAGGGTACGGTTAAGCTGCTCTTTCAGCCCGGCGAAGAACTGCTGCCCGGCGGCGCCTCGCTCATGATACAGGATGGCGTGCTGGAAAACCCCGCGCCGGCCGAAATAATTGGACAGCACGTGTTTCCGCGGCTGCCGGTGGGCCAGATTGGCGTGCGGCCCGGCCGCTACATGGCCAGCACCGACGAGCTCTACCTGCGCATTAAAGGCAAAGGCGGCCACGGGGCCATGCCCGAGCTCAACCTCGACCCGGTACTGGTGGCGGCCCACCTCATCGTGGCCGCGCAGCAGATAGTGAGCCGCCGCGCCAACCCCAAAATGCCCTCGGTGCTGAGCTTCGGCAAGGTCATCGCCAACGGCGCCACCAACGTCATTCCCGACGAGGTATACATCGAGGGCACCTTCCGCACCCTCGACGAGGCTTGGCGCGACGAGGCCCACGTGCATTTGCGGCAGCTCTGCGAAGGCCTGGCCGCCAGCATGGGCGCCGTGTGCGAGCTCGAAATCCGGCGCGGCTACCCCTGCCTCGACAACAATCCCGCTGTGACGGCCCGCGTGCGCACCGCCGCCGAAGCCTACCTAGGCGCCGAAAACGTGATTGAGCTCGACCAGTGGCTGGCGGCCGAGGACTTTGCCTACTTCTCGCAGGCAGCGCCGGCCTGCTTCTACCGCCTCGGCACGCGGGCCACCGATGGGCGCTTTGCCGCCTCGGTGCACACGCCTATTTTTAACATCGACGAGCAGGCCCTTAGCGTTGGGGCGGGGCTCATGGCTTGGCTGACCTTGCAGGAGCTGGGTCAGTAAGGCATTGTGCTGATTAACAATATTTTATTCCGTTTATGACGCGTTCTTTATCAGCCCTGGCCGTGCTGCTGGCTGGCAGCCAGATGGCCCTGGCGCAAACCACTACTGCCCCCGCCTACGACCCCACCGTGGCGCACCGCTCGCTGCGGGACCTGGAGCTGTGGCCCGAGCTACAAGGCGAGATTGCCCTGCGCAACGGTGACTACCTGCTACTGACTGTGCGGGGCGAGCGCAGCACTACCGATTTGCAGTCGAGCCGAACCCTAGGCTTTGACACCCGCCGCGTGGGGGCCACCTACGAGCACTTCTGGAACGACAAATGGAGCTGGGGCGGCGCCCTGCGCTACGAGTCGAACGCGCGGCTGGAGACGGGCAGCGGCGGCGATATGGTGGCGCCCGAACTGCTGCTGCGGCACCGCTCGCCCATTTTTGGGGGCCTCACGTTTGGCCAACGCCTGGGGCTGGAGCGCCAGTTTTATGTCATCCGAAACTATCTAGGTGGCCCCGGGCCCAGTGGCCAGTTCTGGGGCCGGGTGCGGATGGATGTGGAACGGCTATTTCCGCTCAGCAGCGACGCAGCGGGCCTGGCCCTGCGGCCCCGCCTGAGCTACGCGGCCAGCACGCATCTGCGCTTTCAGAAAGATGCGAATGACCCCGAGGAGCGCACTATCCAGTTCACCAGCTGGCGTGGGGAGGTGGGCGTGCGGCTTTCGCCCGCCATCGACTTCACCCCGTGGTTTGCTTACCAGACAATATATCGGCAGGACCTGATATTCACGGATAGAAACCAAGTGCCCGTATCAGGCGGCAAAATCAACGCCGTGTACCCGACCCTAGGGCTTGACGTGCGCTTTACTTTCCGGCCCGCCGGTGCAAAAGCTGACCGCCAGCAGTTGCCAACGCAGCATTAGGTGGGTGTAGGGTAGACATATTGTCCGGATATTTATATTGAAAAAAGGGCCTGTGCGGAATGCATAGGCCCTTTTTGTGCTTTTGTGGCAGTGAGTAAAAGCAAATATTTAGCTAGGGCAGACTTTTTGTCTTATTTTCATCATTCGGCATATATTTTATAGATAGAAAGGCGTCGCTGCTAGAAAATGGCAGCTATCAGCAAACAAAAACCCTTTCTACCCTATCAATTATCATGGCCACTTTGCTTTATAACCAGCCTGCCCTGCGTCCTGCCCGCGGTTTCAACTCGCTCCTGAATGAAGTGCTGCGCGATGCGCTGCCAGCAGTACCTAAGCCTTCGACTACGTTTGTACCGGCTGCTGATATCTTCGAAACGGCCACCGGCTACGAGCTGCACCTAGCCTTGCCCGGCGTAGCGAAAGATGCCGTAAGCATCGATTTTCAAGACAACCAGCTAGTAGTGACGGGCAGCCGCCCGGCGCCCACTGCGGAAGGCGATGCGGCCCCCAAAGCCCACCGTCTGGAAACCCGCTTTGGCGAGTTCAGCCGCACCTTCCGCCTGCCCGAAACGGTGAACGTGAAAGCCATTAGCGCCGAGCTTACCGATGGGCTGCTGCGCGTGACGCTGCCCTTCGATACTGAGAAGGTGACCAAACAGCATATTGAAGTGCGCTAATTGGCTCACGGCGAAGCTTGAAAGGCACCCTACAAGGGTGCCTTTTTTGGTCCTATACTTGCATAATACCCAGACAAGACGCAACCTTTGGGCACGAAATAATCTCCCTTTTGCGTTGAGGCTCGTAGGGAAGCGCACAGGCGCTGCACTACGCAAGAATTTCCGCGGGGCTTGACCTTTTTCGGGTTCCGTTTGTTACTTCGCAACACCTTTTTTCATCTCTTTTTCAAGTAACCCCAATGCAAGCTAAAAACATGATGCTCGGCCTGCTAACCTCTGCCGTCTTGGGCGGGGGCGTGGCCGTAGGGGGGTATAAGCTGCTGGAAGCCGAGCCGGGCAACGTGGCTCAGTCTACGGTAGCTTCTGACCCTCAGGTGCGCTACACGTCGGCCATGCGCAGCAGCGCCTACGCCGCGCCCGAAGGCCTCAACTTCGTGGCCGCCGCCGCCGCCACTACGCCCGCTGTGGTGCACGTAATGACCGAATACAAGGCCGAGCCCCGGCAGCGTTCCGACCGCATGGAGCGCATTCAGATGGACCCGCTGTTTCGCCAGTTTTTTGGCGACCAGATGGAGGACCAGTTTCACGGGCAGCAGCCGCAGGGTGGGGGCGAAGGTTCCGGCTCGGGCGTAATTATTGCGGCCAACGGCTACATCGTCACGAACAACCACGTGATTGATAAGGCTTCTAAGATTACGGTGGTGCTCGACGACAAGCGCAAGTACGAAGCCGAGCTGGTGGGCACCGACCCCAGCACCGACATCGCCGTGATTAAAGTGAAGGCCGACAACCTGCCTTTCATCAAGTACGGCAACTCGGACGACGTGAAAGTGGGCCAGTGGGTGCTCGCCGTGGGCAATCCCTTCAGCCTCAACACGACCGTGACAGCGGGTATCGTATCGGCCAAGGGCCGTAGCATCGGTATCCTGTCGCGCGGCCAGGAAATGGGCATCGAGTCGTTTATTCAGACCGACGCCGTGGTGAACCCCGGCAACTCGGGCGGCGCTCTGGTGAACACTAATGGCGATTTGATTGGCATTAATTCGGCTATCTCGTCGCACACCGGCTCGTTTGAAGGCTACGCCTTTGCCGTGCCAAGCTCCATCGTGAGCAAGGTGGTAGACGACTTGCTGAAGTATAAAGTGGTGCAGCGCGCCCTGCTCGGCGTGCGCATTCAGGAAGTGGATGCCCGCCTGGCTTCGGAGAAGAAGCTGAACACGCTGAACGGCGTGTACGTGCAAGGCCTCACGGCTGGCAGCGCGGGCGCCGCCGCTGGCCTGAAGACGGGCGACATTATCACCGACATCAACGGGATAGCCGTGAACACGTCGTCGCAACTGCAGGAGCAAGTATCGCGCTTCCGCCCCGGCGATAAAATCAAGGTCGGCTACCTGCGCGGGGGCGACAAAGAAGTGGCTACGGCTACTTTGTTCAACGCGTCGAACACGACCTCGGTGGTGAAGGAAATGCCAGCTAGCGCCTCGGTTACCTACGAGGGCGCGAAGTTTGGTCCGGTACCGGCTCGCCTCCAGAACGAGTTGGGCATCGATGGCGGCGCCCAGATAACGGGAGTGAAGGGCAGCAACTTCAAGGAGACCGGCATGGCCGAAGGCTTTATCATCACGCGCATCGACAAAAACCCGGTGCGCAAGCCGGCCGACATCCAGAACTTCCTGGAGCAAGCCAAAGACAACTCGGGCGCGCTGGTAGAAGGCGTGTACCCCGATGGCCGCAAGGCCTACTACCCCATTGGCCGCGAATAAGCAACCTGGCGTAGCTAACTAAGCGCAAAAAAAGCCCCTGCCACTAGCTGGTAGGGGCTTTTTTTGCGTTGCCTGAGTTGCCGGAGCAGTTATATGAAATGGGCGGCCTAGGTTACGTAAATCGAAGTGAGGCCAGTGATAATACCATAAATCGGCTAGCCGTAGCGCGGCGGGGATGGCTCGTATGCACCTAGGGGACAATCCGCTATTTGCATAGTACCAGGTTTTGGCGACCTTTGCTTTTATCGGCTACTACTTGGGTAGGCTTCATCACCAACTAACAAGGGCTATGCAGGCATCGGGTGCGCGGATAGGACGAGGTTTTTGGCTGCTGCTGTTGGGGCTGCTGGCCACGCTGGCGACGCAGGCGCAGGCGTTGCGGGGCACGTTTGCGGCGGGCGGCGGGCACTCCCTGAGCATCCACGCCGATGGTACCCTGTGGGTTACCGGCAAAAATGACCACGGCCAGCTCGGTACCGGCGCGGCCTCGGCCACCAACCTAACCAGTTGGACGCAGCTGGGCACGGCTACCGACTGGGTACAGGTAGCGGCCGGCAACAGCCACAGCCTCGCCCTCAAGGCCAATGGCCAGCTCTACGCGTGGGGCGACAATACCTACGGCCAGCTCGGCCTCGGCACCACGACCGACGTGGCGACCCCCACCGCCCTAGGGGGCGCCGCGTACACGCAAGTGGTGGCAGGCTATCGCTTTAGCCTGGCCCTGCAGGCCGATGGGCGTGCCTATGGCTGGGGCGAAAACGCGGAGGGCCAGCTGGGCGACGGCACGCTGATAATGAAGCTGGTACCCACCGCCGTGATAGGGGGCCGGGTGTTTACGCAGTTAGCGGCGGGCTTTTACCACAGCCTGGGCCTAGGGCACGATGGCACCGCGTGGGCCTGGGGCCGCAACTCGTATGGCCAGCTTGGCCTCGGCACTACCACCACCGAACCCGCCCCGAAGGCCATTGCCAGTAACGAGGCCTACGTGCAACTGGCGGCGGGCAGCTACCACAGTCTGGCCCTGCGGGCCGATGGCACGGTGTACGGGTGGGGCAACAACAGCTATGGCCAGGTGGGCAACGGCACTACGGATATGAAGCTCGTGCCCACCGCCGTGGACAGCAACGTGCCCTACACGGCCATTGCGGCGGGCAGCTACCACAGCCTGGCCCGGCGGGCTACCGGCCTGCTCGATGCTTGGGGGTATAATGCCCTAGGGCAGCTTGGCAACAGAGACCTTGCTAACAGGCTGGTGCCCACGGCCGTGAGCGGGGGCGATACCTACGTGCAACTGGCGGCGGGCCAGAACTACACCCAGGCCCTGAAAGCCAACGGCAGCCTGTGGGCCTGGGGCCTGAACGACAGCGGCCAGCTCGGCGATGGCACTGCCGACAACCGCTCCGCGCCCTTGGCCACCGGCCAGGCCTTGCCCACGCGCAGCACCGCCGCGGGCAGCAATTTTAGCCTGGCCATTCGGGGCGACGGCACGCTGTGGGCCTGGGGCAGCAATGCCGACGGCCAGCTGGGCAATGGCACCACCACCAGCCAGCGCCGGCCCGTGCAGGTAGGCACCGCCAACGACTGGGTGCAGGTAGCGGCCGGCCAGAACTTCGGCCTGGCCCTAAAGGCCACGGGCGCGCTCTACGCCTGGGGCAGTAACACCGTGGGCCAGCTGGGCACCGGCGCGGCGGCCAGCACGCCTACCGCAGTGGGCGGCGGCCTCATTTTTGCGCGCATTGCGGCGGGGGCGCAGCACAGCTTGGCCCTTACGGGAGCGGGCAAGCTCTATGCCTGGGGCAGCAACAGCGCCGGCCAGCTGGGTACCACCAGCGCCGCGGCCACGCCTACGGCGGTGGGCAGCGGCTACACCTTTGCGCAGCTGGCGGCGGGCAGCCAGCACAGCCTGGCCCTCACGGCGGCCGGGGCCCTCTATGCCTGGGGCGACAACACGTATGGCCAGCTCGGCACGGCCACTGCGGCCAGTTCGCCCACTCTGGTAAGCCTGGGCGGGCCGCTGACCCAGCTGGCGGCGGGTGGGCGGCACAGCCTGGCCCTCACGGCCACGGGCGCCCTTTACAGTTGGGGCGATAACAGCTACGGCCAGTTGGGCATCAGCACCGGGCAGCTGGTGGGCGCGCCCACGCTGGTGGCAGGCGCGCCGACGCTAACGCGGGTGGCAACCGGCGCCGCCCATAGCTTGGCCCTGACGCCCGTGGGCACCCTCTACGCCTGGGGCGACAACGACAGCGGCGAACTGGGCCTAGGTACGATTTCGGCCGCCGCCAATGCCGCTTTCAGCCAGGAGGCTACCGGGGGCACCGGCTGGACTACCCTAGGGGTGGGCAGCACTGGTAATTTTTCCCTGGTGCGCACGACTTCGGCGCAGAATCTGGCGAGCACCGGGGCCAACGAAGCGGGCCAGCTCGGCGATGGCACCACCACTACCGCCACCCGGTTCGACCGCCTCGTGCGGCTGCAAACAGTGGCGCAGGCTGCGCCCTTACCCGTGGTGCTCGTGCGCTTTGAGGCGCAGCGTACTGGCCCAGGTACTGCCGCCCTCACCTGGGCCACTGCCTCCGAAACCGGCAACCTAGGCTTTCGGGTAGAGAAGTCGGGCGATGGCGTAGCGTTTGTGCCCCTGGGCTTTGTGGCGGGGGCGGGCAGCAGCACGGCCGCCCACGCTTACGCCTTTACCGATGCCCAGGCCACCGGCCGCAGCTATTATCGCCTGGCCCAGCTCGACCAGGATGGCACGGTAACTTACTCGCCCACGCAAGTGATAGCCGGGGCGGCCACTAGCCTGACGCTGGTGCCCAACCCGACCCGTGGCCCGGTGCAGGTGTTGGGCTTGCCTAGCGGCGCTACCCTGGAGATATACAATGCCCTAGGTCAGGTAGTGCGCCCCGCCACCACTACACTCGAGGTAGCCGGCCTGCCCGCGGGGGTATACCTGGTGCGGGCCACCGCCCCGCAGCAAGCCCCCCAAACGGCCCGCCTAGTGGTAGAATAGCTTGGCGCGCCGCTAGATAGATTGGGAGTAGCGCGAGTAAGTTTGTGGCAGTCCCTTTTCTGCTACCCCTCCTGTGCAACCACTCCCTACTCAGCAATCCGGCGCGTTTACCCTAGCCTACCTGCCCGACCAGCACATCCTCATTGGCCGGTGGCTGCGGCCGGTGTTGCTGCACGAGCTGCAGGTGCACTACCGCGAGCTGCTCGCAGCCGCGCTGGCGCACGACCACTGCCGCCATTGGCTGCTCGACGTGCGCCGCCGCCGCATCAACGATACGGAGGCCGTGCACTGGTTTGGTCAGGACTTTAGCCCGCAGCTGCCCCAGCTGCTGGGGCAGCCGGTAGTGGTGGCTTACTTTGCCATGGTGGGCCAGGATGTGGCCACTACCGACCCCGCCCTGTGGGAAAATATCCGTCAGGGTTCGTTGCACGGGGCAGCGTACTGCTACTTCGACCAGGAAAGCACCGCCATGAGCTGGCTGGCCGAGCAACCTTAGCGCTGGTTTGTCGTTGGGTTGGTGCGCATTGCTAAGCTTAGCGATACTCTCCCTATGCAGGCTCCTCCTTCTTTTTTCTCGCTCGATTACGAAGCTGCGTCCCACTTGCTGGTTGGCCGCTGGCTCCATAGCTTGGCCGACGACGACTTGTATCCGGATTACTACCGGCTGCTGACCGCCGCCAAGGCCCACGGCAACTGCCGGTTTTGGCTGCTGGACATGCGTCTGCGCAGCTGGCACTCCGTAGCCTTCGCCACGTGGTTTAGCGAGTTGTTGGCCAATGAGGTAGTGCGCGAAGTGGGTGCCCCCGTCTTTGTAGCCTACGTGGCCGGTGAGGCCCACCGGGTCGATATCGAAAGCGTGGCTACTGACGTAACCTTGCGCCAGACGGCCCAAGTAGAGTTCTACCCCTACTTCTTCAGCAATGAAGCTGCTGCGCGCGACTGGCTGCTGTATCACCAGGAGCACCCCGACCAGGAGCCACCCATTCAGCAGATAGGCGAATCGCCGCGCGAGTAAGTAGCTTTCCCTAGGTGCTTGCTACGCTCGGCAAGCCTCGGCAGCCTACCTGCCTAGGGCGGGCCAATTGTCAGTGCCTGAGCTTATTGGCCCGCTAGCCGCCCCGCCGCTGCCCGGCTGGCTAAGCCTTCGGAAGTAACTTTGGCAAGTATATTTTACCTCCGTTGTGTATGAAGCAGGCCCTCGAAGAAGCAACCACGCCCGACGTTACCGTGGCGCACCCCCACGCCGACCCGCACGGCATGCAAGACGTGCTGCGCCAGTTGGGCGTGCCCGCCCACAGCCCCGCCTACAGCACCGGCCGGCACTGGGGCCCCCTTGGCCAGCCCGCCAAAACCATCGTGTCGCCCGCCGATGGCCAGCCCATTGCGGCCATCACGGTGGCTACCCTGGCCGACTACGAAACTGTGGTGCAGGCCGCCCAGGCGGCTTTTCTGGTGTGGCGGCTGGTGCCGGCGCCCCAGCGCGGCGATGTGGTGCGCCAAATCGGGCTGGAGTTGCGCCGCCACAAAGAAGCCTTGGGTAAGCTGGTGAGCTACGAGATGGGCAAAATCCTGCAGGAAGGCCTGGGCGAAGTGCAGGAAATGATTGACATCTGCGATTTCGCCGTGGGCCTGAGCCGGCAGCTGCACGGCTTCACTATGCACTCGGAGCGGCCCGCCCACCGCATGTACGAGCAGTACCACCCGCTGGGCGTGGTGGGCATCATCTCGGCCTTCAACTTCCCGGTGGCCGTGTGGAGCTGGAACGCCATGCTGGCCGCCGTGTGCGGCGACGTCTGCATCTGGAAGCCTTCGGAAAAAACGCCGCTGGTGGCGGTGGCTATTCAGCACCTTATTCGCAAGGTGCTGGCCGATAACGACCTGCCCGAGGGCGTATTCAACCTCGTGCTGGGCGGCCCCGACGTGGGCGCCGCCCTGGCCGCCGATGAGCGCGTGCCGCTTGTTTCGGCCACCGGCAGCACCCGCATGGGCCGGGCCGTGGGCGCCGCCGTGGGCCAGCGCCTAGGGCGCGCCCTGCTGGAGCTGGGCGGCAACAATGCCATTATTCTCACTCCGCAAGCTGACCTCGACATGGCCATGCGCGCCATCGTGTTTGGGGCGGTGGGCACGGCGGGGCAGCGCTGCACCACCACGCGCCGGCTCATTATCCACGACAGTATTTATGAGGAAGTGAGCCAGCGCTTGCTCGCCGCCTACGCCAAGCTGCCTCTTGGCCACCCTTTGCAGCCCGGCACGCTGGTGGGCCCGCTCATCGACGCCGACGCGGTGGGCCACTTCACCAATGCCCTGGAGCAGGTGCAGCAGGAAGGCGGCACGCTCCTCACGGGCGGCCAGGTCGTGAGCAGCGCCGAGCTGCACGGCGGCCACTACGTGCTGCCGGCCTTGGTAGCCGCCGAAAACCACTACCCCACGGTGCAGGCCGAGACCTTTGCGCCCATTCTCTACCTCATCAAATACAGCGGCGAGGTCGGAGAAGCCATTCGCCTGCAAAACGACGTGCGCCAGGGCTTGTCATCGTCCATCTTCACCCTGAACCTGCGCGAGGCCGAAGCTTTCCTGGCGCATCCCGGCTCCGACTGCGGCATTGCCAACGTGAACATTGGCACCAGCGGCGCCGAAATCGGCGGGGCTTTCGGCGGCGAGAAGGAAACCGGCGGCGGCCGCGAATCGGGCTCCGACGCCTGGCGCGTGTACATGCGCCGCCAGACCAACACCATTAATTACGGCACCGAACTGCCGCTGGCGCAGGGCATTAAGTTCGATATATAATACCTGAGCCCTGCTCATTCAAGAAGGCCCTCCTAATGCGAAGTATGCATTAGAAGGGCCTTCTTGTCTTTGAAACCTACAACGACAAATCCAAGGGGCGTAAGCTCGTTTGCACAGATAAAACATCAATACGACCTCCTGCCCGTAGTCGATAAATGATGCGGTACTGCCGGGTTTTGCAGTTCGGGAACCATCCGGCCCAGCTCTGGAAAGCTTTCCAACTGCTCGACCTTGGCAAATATGGTATCGACAAAGCGTTGGGCGGTCACGGCCGAGAAGCCAGCGTGATAGCTCCGAATAGCTTCAATGTCTTCTAAGCAACTGGTAAGGAAGTTAGGCCGCACGCTGCTTGGATTGAGCTAGGCGTTGGCGGGCTTCCTCAAAAGATACCACCTGGTCTTTGTCTGACTCGGCGAGCCGGTCTTCCAGTTGTTGCAAGAAAAGCATTCGCTCAAACAAGTCCTCGACGTCAAACTTGTCAGGAAAAGTGGCAAGTAATTCTACAACCTGGGCCTTAGTCATAACTGATGCGAATTAGGAAAGCTAAAGATAAGCAGTTGGCCCAACCTAACTTACTGGCCCGTTTGCTGCACCACCTGCGGCAGCACCTTGGCTAGGGCCTCGGCCTGGGCGCGGGTAAAGTTGCCTTCTACTTGCACCAACACGAACGAATCGGCGGCGTTGGGCAGCGTGCCGGTGGCTACCAGCTCACTTACGCGGTCGCCTGAGG
This sequence comes from Hymenobacter bucti, assembly GCF_042681145.1. Lineage (NCBI taxonomy): Bacteria > Pseudomonadati > Bacteroidota > Cytophagia > Cytophagales > Hymenobacteraceae > Hymenobacter > Hymenobacter bucti. The sequence continues at coordinate 267,949 of NZ_JBHUFD010000005.1, read as the reverse complement.
TGCGGATAACCGAGTTGTAGTTGCCCCCCGACGAATTGGCCGCCGAGAGGGGCGCGTATTTTTCGGCTTGCAGCAGGCCGGTAGCTTCATTCAGCAGGCCTTGCTGCGATAAATCGAGCGCCCGGGTGGAGGTAGGGGCGAAGGTGAGCGCCCGCGCCGCCCGGATGCCCGTGATGGCATTGGTCAGGTCGCTACCGCCAAACAGGTTGGCCGCTTTTACCAGCGCCAAGCGCTGAAGCAGACTCGCCGACCACTCGGTGGTGTGGAAGCCGGGCCGCTTCTCGTATTTGTTGAAGAAAGCGGCTACCGTGCGGGCGGGCGTGGCCGGCCCACTGGCCCGGCAGGCGCCGAGTAGCGTCAGGGCTACCAGCAAGATACCTAGGACCAGGCGGGCGGCGGGGAAGCGGTGAGCAGGGGAGGAGAAACGCATAGGAAACGGGTATAAAAAGAGCGGCAGTAAAAAACGGAGGTAGGGCAAACAGTGTGCCTAGGTCCATTTTTTACTGCCGCTGCCTCTAGTAAGCAAGGAAAGAAATTAGCTGTGGCTGCCGGCCGTCGAGCCCTCGTCGGTGGGGTCAGTTACGCCGCGGCGCTGGCCTTGCTTGTCCACAGGACCTTCGCCGGCCGTGATTTCATCGTCCTCATCCGACGATACGTACACATTGGTGGTGGGGCCTAGGCCACCGGTTTTTGCGGCCAGGTCCGCCTCGGCCTGGGCAAACTTGAGGTTGAGCAGCGAGTCTTCGGCGGGGGTATCCGAGGGATTCTTTTTCTGGTCTTGGGCCATGAGATAGCGCCGGCCGGCCGGGAAATAGGCGGCCACCGGGTACCAGATAATACGCGCCGGGCGCTGGGAGGTTGGCATAGCCGTAGGTGTTGTAATTTTGCGGTATTGTCAATCACTTTTCATTGCCTGATGACGCCGACTTCTCCGCCTACCGATTTTGACCCGACCCATAATCCTTGGCAAACGCTTAGCACGGAGCCCAAGTACGAGAACCCCTGGATACGGGTGCGCGAAGACCAGGTGCGCAACCCCAAGGGCGGCGCGGGCATCTACGGCGTGGTGTCGATGCGCAACAAAGCCATCGGTATTGTGCCCATCGACGCGGAGGGAAACACCTGGCTGGTAGGCCAGTACCGCTACACGCTGAACGAGTATAGCTGGGAAATCCCGATGGGCGGCGGCCTGCTCGACGTGGATATCACGGAGTCGGCCCAGCGCGAGCTGCGCGAGGAAACCGGCCTGCTGGCGGGCCACTGGACATGCATTGCCCGGCTGCACACCTCCAACTCGGTGACGGATGAGGAAGGCTTCGTGTTCCTGGCCGAAGACCTGACCCAAGCCGAGTGGGAGCCCGAAGAAACCGAGGACCTGCGCCTCTGGAAACTGCCCCTGGCCCAGGCCGTGGCGCTGGCCATGAACAACGAAATAACCGATGCCATCAGCGTGGCCGGGCTTCTAAAAGCAGAAAAGGTATTGGCAAACAGGTAGTTGCCTTCAGTGGCCCTAGGGCTGGCTGTGGCCGGCCCTAGGGCCTCAACTATTGGTAGCTCCTACCTTTGCCGTATGCGCGCGTTGCTTCGTTTTATCGGTCACCGTTTGTACACCACGTGGGCGACGTTCTGGTTCGTGACGCCTTTTCTCGTTACCTACCCGCTGCAATGGTTGCTGGGCCGCCGGCCGGCCTGGCGGCCGCAGTTGCACGCGCTCTTTCGCGGCTGGGCCCGGTTTTCCATTTTCATGTGGGGCGTGCCGCTTGAAGTAGTGCGCGAAAGCGCCGCGCCGGCGCCCCAGCCGTGCATCTACGTGTCCAACCACGGCTCTTACGTCGATATCATGGTCCTATTCCACACCATTCCGGGCTTCCTGAATATGATGGGCAAGGACTCCTTGGCCAAAGTGCCGCTGTGGGGGCCGCTGTTTGCGGGCACCTACATCGTAGTGAACCGGGGCAGCGCCGTGGGCCGGGGCCGCGCCTTTGCCCAAGCCAAAAAAGAGCTGCTCGAAGGCCGCTCGCTGGCCGTATTTGCGGAAGGCACCATTGGCGAAAAGCCGGGCGAGGAGCTAGGGCCCTTCCTAGATGGCGCTTTTCAGCTGGCCATTGCCACGGGCCTGCCGATAGTGCCGGTGAGTATGCCCCTGAACCACAAGTTTATGCCCTCGGTAAAAGGCCTGCGGGTGCGCCACGCCCGGCTGCGCGCCGTGTTTCACGCCCCCATCGAAACCAAAAATCTAACGCAGGCCGATGTGCCCGCCCTCAAGACACTGGTCGCCAACCAGATTGCCGATGACTTTGTGCCCGAAGGCCGTGGCATTCCCGAGGCCAGCACCTGGCGATGAGTTTTATGAGTAACAAGCGTAATGGGTAATTTGAGTAATCTCCATTACGCTTGTTACCTCTTATGCTTATTACTCATTACGCCAATTACCCATTACTCCAATTACCTATATCCCATGAACACCGAAACCCTCCGCGGTCTCGCGCACCTAGCCCGCCTCGAATTTGACCCGGCCCACGAAGAGCAGATGCTGAAAGACCTGAACGGCATTCTGGAATGGGTCGACCAACTCGCGCAGGTCGATACCACGGGCGTGGCCCCGCTGGTGCACTTGTCGCACGAAATCAACGTGTTGCGCGACGATGAAGCTCGTAACACCGTGACCCACCAGGAAGGCCTGCGCAATGCCCCGCGCAAGGATTCCGATTACTTTCGCGTACCCAAGGTGCTCGATTAACTCCGTATCTCTTTGGCTGACTTCTCTTTCGTGCGTCGCTCGGCGCTGGTGCCAGGGCTGCTAGCGGCGCTGGCCGTGGGGCTGGCCATTTACTATTACTTCACAGGCGAGGCGGCCACGCTGCCGCTGGTGCTGGTGCCGCACTTGGCGCCGGTGCCGCTCGCGTTCGATTCGGTGGCGGTGGGCCCGGCCTACTTGCCGGTGCCGGCCAACGGCTACCTCACTACCCTAACTCACGATTTTGCTGGGCCCTATACCCAGCCCGTGGCCGCTGGGCTGTGGCTGGGGCTATTGGCCACGGGCCTGGCCGGCTGGCTGGCCGTGGTGAGCATGCTGCGCCGCCCGGCCTTTCTGGCCGGCACACTGCCGGTTATTTTCCTGCTGATGTCGCTGAATGTTGATACGTTGGAAATCTTTTCGGGCAGTCGGCAGAGCTTTTTAATATTGAGCCTGAGTTTGTTAGGTGGCACAGCCTTCGCGCTGCACGCCTTTGGCGGAAATGTGGGCATTCGGTGGCGGCTGCTCTTATTCGGGGCGTTGGTGGCGGGGCTGGTCGGGCTGATTTTTGCCCGAACACGCCTGCCCACCGAGGAGACATTGTTGCAACTGGCGGCCTACGCCACACCGGGCGGCGCGGTGCTGGTGGCGGCGCTGGTGCTGTGGGTAGGGTTTGAGAATATTCGGGCGCTGGTCTGGTTCAATACCCAGGCCGAGCGGCCCGAGAGCCGCTACGGTCTAGTACCGCTAGTACTTGCTAGCGGGCTGTACCTAGGTGCCCTGGGGTTCTACTACTGGGCGGGCGGCGAGGTAAAGCTGCTGTTTGGGCTGCGTTTTGACCCGCTGGTGCTGCTGCTGCCGGCCGCGCTGGCGGGTGGCCTAGGGCTGCCGCAGCGCCTGCCCAGCTACGGCGCCTGGCTGCCCTACGCCGCTGCCCGGCCGCTCTACTGGCTGCTCACGGCCGGGGCCGCCGGGGCACTTGGCTACGCCCTGGCCACGGTAAATGCGCCGCTGCTGGCGGCGGCCCGGGCCTTCACTACCCTGGCCCTGCTGTGGCTGGGCGTGGCTTTTTTGCTGTACGTGCTCATTAATTTTGGGTCATTATTGCAGCAGCGGCTGCGGGTGCACCGGGTGGTGTTTGAGCCGCGGCGGCTGCCTTTTTTCACGGTTTATATTCTGGGGCTGGCGGCCATTTTGCTGACGCAACTGCGGGCCAGCTGGCCGCTGCTCGACCAGGTAGAAGCGGGCCAGTACAACCTGCTCGGCGACCTGGCCCGCCAGCAAAGCGAGGAGCGCCCCGCCGACCTGCCCCTGGCCCTGCTGGCCGAGCGCTACTACGCCGAGAGCGGCGACGTGCTCGACCGCTTCAACCGGACGGCCCAGCTGGGCCGCGCCGCGCTCTACCGTTTCCGCGACCAGCGCCAAAACGAGCTCAACGCCCTGCGCCGCGCCCTGCTGGTGCAGCCCGATGAAAAGCTGACCCTGCGTCTGGCGTCGCTGTACACCGGGCCGACCGACTTCTTCGAAGGCTTGGAAGTACTGCGCAAGGGCCGCCACGACTTTCCGGGCAGCGCGGCCCTGGCCTCTGACCTAGCCCAGCTGTTCACGCAGTCAGCTCTCACCGATTCGGTGGCTTTTTACCTGGACAAGACCGAGAAGCTCGCGCCTAAGTCTTACGCCAGCCAAACCAACCAGCTAGCTTTCTTAACCCAGCAAGGCCTGCTGCCCGCGGCCACCAAGCTCAGCGCGCAGCTGAAACCCACAGCTGAGGAGCCCGCCCTGCGCAGCAACCAAGCTCTGCTAGCGCTGTTGACCAAAACCCACTACCGCTCGCCCGCCGCCGTTACCGGGTTGCAGCTCCTAAGCGAGGCGTCATTTGCGGAGATTTACCACGATGCGCTGCGGATAGCGCAGCGCGGCGGCGCCACGAGTAGTTGGCTGAACCGCCTGCGGCAACTAGCCGCCCAGCCCGAAAACGCGGCGTACTACGAGCAGTTTATTTTTCTGCAAGCTCTGCTCCAGCACCGGGCGGGCCAGGAAGTGGCCGCTCGCCAAACGCTAGCACCACTGGCGGCGGGCAACAGCTCCTCCGCCGCTTATTACCAGTATTTGCTAGGTATCTGGCAGTTGCAGCAGCAGCAGTATGCCACGGCGGCTGCGCAACTCCAGCTGGCGGCCGTGCATGGACTGCCGCTGGCCCAGCCGGCCCGCGTGTGGGCGCTGGCCCTAGGCGGCCAGGCCGACTCGGCCCGCGGGGCGGCCCAGCGCCTGGTCACGGGCGCCGACACCGCCCAGCGGCCCACCGGGCGGCAGCTGCTGGCCGCATTGGCGAAGACGGATGGCAAGGTATCAGCCCTAGGTAAGCAAACGGTAGTGGCTGGAAGCCAGCTGCTTGGTAAGGCCCGGCAAGCCGAGCAAAATCCACCGCAGGCCGCTAAACTCTACCAGCAATTGCTGCAGGTGGCGCCCTTCAACGAAACGGCCGTGCTGGCAGCTGCTCGCTTCTACACCGCCCAAAAGCAACCCGGCGAGGCCTACGAAGCGCTGCGCCTGGGCCTAGTTGAAAACCCGGCGTCGGGGCCGTTGCAGCAAGCCTTTGTGCTGGCGGCGCCCGATGCCGGCCTGGCCGAATTGGCGCAGCCTGCCCTCGACCAGCTGCGCCCGCACCTAGACCCCGCTGCCTACGCTAACTTGCTGACGCAATTTGCCGCGCGCCGGGCGGCCCACGCGGCGGCGATGGCCGCTTTCTCGGCCGACGCTGCGCCCACCCTGCCTCCTCACCGCTAACTTTTTCTGCCTCATGCTTGCTGCCAGCACTTCGCCGTTCGTTATCCAAACTACCAACATTGCCAAGGAGTACGTGATGGGTACGGAGCACATCCACGCCCTGCGCTCGGTGAGTATCGACATTAAACGGGGTGAATACGTGGCCTTTATGGGGCCGTCGGGCTCGGGCAAAAGTACGCTCATGAACATCGTGGGCTGCCTCGATACCCCGAGTAGCGGCCAGTACATCCTCAACGGCCAGGACGTGAGCCGGATGAGCGATAACGAGTTGGCGGAGGTCCGCAACAAGGAAATTGGCTTCGTTTTCCAGACGTTTAACCTGCTGCCACGCTCGTCGGCGCTCGAAAACGTGGCCCTGCCGCTCATCTACGCGGGCCTGGGCAAGCGCGAGCGCAACGCGCTGGCGCTGGAGTCGCTGCGCTCAGTTGGCCTCGCCGACCGCGCCGGCCACCGCCCCAACGAGCTCAGCGGCGGCCAGCGCCAGCGCGTGGCCATTGCGCGCGCCCTCGTCAACACCCCCAGCGTGCTGCTGGCCGACGAGCCCACCGGCGCCCTCGACTCCCGGACGAGCTACGAAATAATGGGCCTGTTTGAGGCGCTCTACGCCAAGGGCAACACCATCATCATGGTAACGCACGAAGAAGACATCGCCCACTACGCCCACCGCATCGTGCGCCTGCGCGACGGCCTCATCGAAACCGATGACGTAAACCAAAACGTGACGCAACCCGCCGTCAATTCCCTAAGTGCCTAGGGCATCACTCTGCCGCCCCCTCAGTTAAAGCGGAGCCAGCCCGCGCAGCGGCGCCATTCAGTCGGCCAACTGCCAGTCAGCCCGCCACCGGCGGGCGTATCCGCGCAATCCGTTAAATCCGTTAAATCTGCGATGAAAATTTATACCAAAACCGGCGACCAGGGCTTGACTTCGCTCATCGGCGGCGCCCGCGTGCCCAAGTCGAGCCTGCGCATCGACTGCTACGGCACCGTGGATGAGCTAAATTCCTACATAGGGCTGCTGCGCGACCAGGAAGTGAACGTAGCCCGCCGCGACTTGCTAAAGGAGATTCAGGACCGGCTGTTTACCATCGGTTCGCACCTGGCTACCGACCCCGACCAGGACGCCCACAAGCGCCTGCCCGACCTGCACGCCGCCGACGTGGCCCTGCTCGAAACCGAGATGGACGCCATGAGCGAAATCCTGACGCCGCTGCGCGCCTTTGTGCTGCCCGGCGGGCACCCGGCGGTGTCGTTTGCCCACGTGGCGCGCTGCGTGTGCCGCCGCGCCGAGCGCCTGGCCGTGGAGCTGCGCGAAAGCTCGCCCGTGGAGGACCTGGTAGTGATGTACTTCAACCGGCTTTCCGACTACCTCTTTGTGCTGAGCCGGGCCATGGCGCACGACCTAGGCGTGGAAGAAGTTACTTGGAAACCCCGCCTGTAACTGGCCGTTTGTTACCTTATCACGAGTGCCGGGCTGCAACATTTGGCCCGGCTGCTTGTCCCTGCTTCACCCTTCCCACCCACCCGGTGGCCGCCCTAGGTCGCCATTTTTGCTGCTTTACCCCTCAGCTCCCCCGCCATGCTTGATACCCTGACTATCGACGTGCAGCCCGCTGCCTCGTCCCGCCTCGCCGAGCTCGACTTGGCCAACCTGGAATTTGGTAAGTCGTTTGCCGACCACATGCTTGCCGTAGAATACCGCAATGGCGAGTGGCAGCAGCCGCGCATTATGCCCTACGGCCCGCTCACCATTAGCCCCGCCAACTCGGCGCTGCACTATGGGCAGGCGATTTTTGAGGGCGCCAAAGCCTACCGGCAGGCCGATGGCAGCGTATCGCTGTTTCGGCCCCTCGACAACTGGCGTCGCCTCAATGCTTCGGCCGAGCGCATGGCCATGCCCACTATCCCGGAAGAAATTTTCCTGCAAGGCCTGCGCGAACTCGTGAAGCTGGATGCGGGCTGGGTGCCGAATGCGGCCGGTAGCTCCTTGTACATCCGGCCCTACATGTTTGCCACCGATGGCTTTCTGGGCGTGCGGCCTTCCGAAACCTACCACTTTGGTATCATCACCTGCCCGGTAGCCGCGTTCTTTAACAAGCCGGTGCGCGTGCGTTTCGAGCAGAAGTATGTGCGCGCGGCCCCCGGCGGCGCCGGCTACGCCAAAAACGCGGGCAACTACGGCGCGGCCATGCTACCCAGCAAGCTAGCGCAGGATGAAGGCTACCACCAGCTGCTGTGGACCGATGCCTCGGAGCACCAGTACGTAGAGGAGTCGGGTGCCATGAACGTAATGTTCGTCATTGACGGTACGCTCATTACGCCCGAGCTTTCGACATCTATTCTCGACGGCATCACCCGCCGCTCGGTATTGCAGTTGGCCCATGATTGGGGCGTGCCCGTAGAGGAGCGCCGCGTATCGAGCCGCGAGGTAATCGCCGCCATCCAGGAAGGCCGCCTGGCCGAGGCGTTTGGCGTGGGCACGGCCGCTACCATTGCTGCCATCGCCACCATCGGCCACGAGGGCCACGACTACGACCTGCCAGCCCTGGCCGATACCTCCTTTGCTCGCCGAGTAGGGACCACGCTCGATGCCATCCGCACGGGCCAGGCCGCCGACCCCCACAGTTGGATGGTGGCCGTGTAGCGGTGAATGAGCGAATGAGTGAGTTGGCGGATGATGGGTAAAACCAGCTGAGCACTGCTTCTATCGTCCCAAAAGGCAGGTCGGAATCTCGACCTGCCTTTTTTTGTTCGACCTTTGCAGTTACCGCCTGAGCGAAGGGTTACTATAAGTCCTTCGCTCATTCACTCATTTACTCATTCACCACATGACCCAAGACCAGATAAAGGACTTGAGGGGCCGCGCCGAGGCTCTGAGGAGGTATCTTTGACTACGATACCCGTAAAGAACAGGTAATCAACGCGGAAGCCGAAACGCTGGCTTCCAATTTCTGGGATGATTCCAAAGCGGCGGAAGCCAAGCTCAAGGAAATCAAAAGTATCAAAACCTGGACCGACGACTACGAAGCCGTGCAGCAGGCCGTAGCCGATACCGACGTGCTTTTTGACTTCTACAAGGAAGGCGACGCCACCGAAGCCGAAGTGCAGGCCGAATATGACGCCACCCAAAAGAAAGTTGAGGCGCTGGAGTTCAAGCGCATGCTTTCCGATGAGGAGGACCAGTTGTCGGCCATCATCGATATCAACCCCGGCGCCGGCGGTACCGAAAGCCAGGACTGGGCTGAGATGCTAATGCGCATGTACATTATGTGGGGCGAAAGCAAAGGCTTCACCGTGAGGCAGGTAAGCTACCAGCCCGGCGAGGGCGCGGGCATCAAGTCGGCGTCGCTCGAAATCGACGGGCCCTTCGCCTATGGCTACCTCAAAAGCGAAATTGGCGTGCACCGGCTGGTGCGGATGTCGCCCTTCGATAGCAGCGGGCGGCGGCACACCTCGTTCGCGTCCATATTTGCCTACCCCGTAGTCGATGACACCATCGTTATCGATATCAACCCGGCTGACATCAGCTGGGATACCTTCCGGGCCGGCGGCGCGGGTGGCCAGAACGTGAACAAGGTCGAAACAGCCGTGCGCCTCACGCACGCGCCCAGCGGTATTATCATCGCGGTGCAGATTGAGCGCTCGCAGCTCATGAACAAGGAGCACGCACTGCGCATGCTAAAGTCGCGCCTCTACCAGCAGGAGATAGACAAGCGTAACATCGAGCGCGACAAAGTAGAAGCAGGCAAGAAGCGCATCGACTTCGGCTCGCAGATTCGCAACTACGTGCTGCACCCCTACAAGCTCGTGAAGGACTTACGCACCGGCATCGAGCGCACCGACGTGCAAAACGTGTTGGATGGCGACCTAGACGAGTACATCAAAGGCTTTTTGATGCAGAGCTAGGTGGTCTTTGAGCTTTGCTTGCTGCCTAGGTGCAATAAAAAAGGCTGCCCAATCGGGCAGCCCTTTTTATTGTCTGTAAAAGGATTAGAGTTTATCCCAGAATAGTTTGGTTGCGACATTATCGCCGGTAGTGCCAAGCGCTGCGGAAGCTGTGGTATAATTGGCATTATTAAGACTCTGCTCACTAGCTGGATAAGTGAATCGACGCGGAATAACCGTAATGCCATTCAAAGGGCTGGCAGCCAGCGGTAACTGCGGATAGTCTAACCGCCGCCACTGTGTCCAAGATTCGGTAGGCTGGTTGTATAGCGCTACCCAATACTGGTAACCAATTTTTTGCTTATAAGTGCCAGCAGCCGTAGTGTAGGCTACAGTGGGTAAAGCCAAATAGGTGTCGGCCTCAGCAGTAGTGCCGCCCCATTCTAGAATAGAAGCCGTAACACCAGCATTATAGTGTGAAGCAGCAGTGCCACCAACAGCAAAGCCTCGCTCTACGGCCTCAGCCAGCATTAACTCTACTTGTGCATACGAAACGAGCACGCCAGGCAACGTCTGTGCCCTTAGCTTATCACCAGGTTGCGATAAAGTTTCCTTGTTATTAGTTCTACCTACATTGCCCCCAACGTAGGGGTTAGTAGCTACAGCAGGCAATAAGGCCTGATTAAAGTAGTCGTCCAATCGCGGGTCTACTGCCCCAGTTACTGGTACTCCGGTTGCGTTCCCAGTAATTCCCTTCAAAGGATTAATAAAAGTATTGGCTCCAATAAAATCGGTGCGTCTGCTATTTACCAAGTCCTCGTAAAGCGGGTTGGTATTTGGCAAAGTCCGGTCGAAGGTAAGGTCAACCGCATCAGCACTTGAAGCAGGCAACCTTCCAACGGTAGCTTCCGCCATAGCCTTTGCTTTGGCTGGGTCAGCATCCGCAAGTACGAGCGCCATGCGGAGCTTCATAGCGTTAGCGAATTTAAGCCACTGGGCAGTGGTGGAGCCTGCCGTTTGAGGAAAAATTAGGTCGTTCTCTCCGGTTCCTATTTCTTTCGATGCATCGAACTTACCGATGACGGCATCTAATCTAGTGACAAGGTCAGCATAGATAGTTGCCTGGTCATCATACTTAGGCTGCAAGTTGTTTGCGTCGAGAGCCTGCGTATATGGAATATTACCAAAAACCTCCACTAGGTTAGCCCAGGCATAGATTTCCAGCAGTTCTGCTACTGCTAACGTATTATTCTTATTGGCATCAGGTACGGAGATATCAGTCGCAACGGCTGCTTTTGCAGCCCGCAAGTCGGTGATGCAGTCCCGATAAAGCGCATTCCAGTAGTTGAGTGGAATATTCCGGGTAATGAGGTCGTAACGCGACTCGGTTGGGTAGTCGGTAGCCGCCCAATACTGCATATAAAAGCGTAGTGGGTTTAGGTTAACACTAGAACTGGTAACCGTTCGAACCAGTGTACGCTCCGCATTAGTAATAAAGCCGGAAGCGGAGGCACTAGCAGCAAGCTTAGGGTTGACATTATAATCATCACCCAGATTGCTGACGCAAGAAGTAGTCAGCGCAAGTGCTGCTACCCCAAGAAGAAAAAATGACTGTTTCATATTCAAATTAGAAGCTAAGACGGATATTGGCACCAACCGTGCGTACTGCTGGATAGGCACCGGTAGAGTAGCCTTGACCAAAGTTGCCCGAGCTTACTGCATCTTCGGGGTCAGCATCAGGTAGGTTTTTGTGGATAATCCACAAGTTGCGCCCAACAATGGAGAAGTCAACGCCTCTCACAGCTTTTGACTTAGCTAGCCACGCCTTAGGTAGCGAGTAAGTTAGAGATAATTCACGCAGTTTTACGAAGCTTGCATCGTACACAAACGCTGCCGCCGGATTGGCCGTGATGCCATAGGCAGTTGCTCCGCTAGCGTCACCATTGTTATCAGCACGAACTGTGTTGGGCGTGCCATCAGCTCGTACACCAGCAAAAATAACTCCACCGCTATTGGCAGCATAGGTGCCATCGGCGTTCCGTACAATTGGGTCGCGCGATGGATTGCCGAGGTCGTTTAAGCCCGCAGTTTCTACTGGTAAGCCCGTGTCTAGACCGTAAGCCCGGTCGAGTGAGAATATAGAACCACCCTGACGAACATCAACTAGGAAATAGAGGGAAATACCTTTGTAAGAAAGGGTGTTTGAAACACCGCCCGTCCAGTTTGGGTTTGGGTTAGCAATTTCTTCATTAGAGGTAGCCGATTTGCTATAGTAGCCATTCGTGCCAACTACACGCTGGCCATTCTGATATACAAAGTTCTGGCCGCGGATGCTATTGATAGCCCGGCCGACGGTAGCATTAGTCGTTACCCCACCCTGATAGGTAGCCAGTACAATGTTATCAACGCCGTTGAGAAGCTCTGTAACGCGGTTCTGATTTTTCGTCCAGTTAGCGTTGATAGTCCAGGTAAAATTCTCGTTACGAATAGGGCTGACGTAGCCTGAGAGTTCAACGCCGCGGTTACGTACAGTTCCAGCATTCACAACGCGGCCAGTGTAGCCAATGGCCCCAGAGGTAGTGATAGTGATAATCTGGTTGATAGTGTTCGACTGGTAGATGTTTGCTTCAAAGCCGATGCGGCTATTTAAGAAAGCGGCCTCTACCCCAATTTCGGCACTTTTCGTACGTTCGGGCTTCAGGTCAGGATTATTCTGAGTGCTCGGCACTGAGAACAAAGGAACGTTGCCAAAAGGGGTAGGTTTGTCAAAACCACTGAATACGCTGTAGGGAAGAGCGCTTTGACCAACCTCTGCGTAGTTACCTCGCACTTTGCCGTAAGACAGCCATGGGGCGCTTTCTTTGGTTAGTTCCGAGAATACGAAGCCTAAAGCAGCCGAAGGATAGAAATAGGCATTGTTTCCTTTTGGAAGCGTAGAAGACTGGTCTCTTCTAGCCGTCAGGTCCAAGAATACCATATCACGGTAACCGAAAGTAGCGTTGGCAAATACCCCGTCAACCGCCTGTTGTACATCGGCCTCAGTCGGCGGGGTTATCGGCGAAATGCTGTTCGACAAAGCATAGAAATCTGGGATAGCAAGGCCACCATTCGTGGCAGCATAGATAGACCTAGTCGATTGACGACGCAGGTTGGCCCCAATCAAGCCCGTGAAGCTGACGTTTTCTACAATACGGGCTTTGAAGTTACCAATTAAGTCGAAATTTGCCTCTCGGTAGGTACGGTTGTACCGGTTGTAGCCAGACACGTTAACGCTACCAAAAGCCAAGCGCTCTTCCTGTAAGTCATCATTGGAGTCTAAGGTTACACGGCCCAATACGTTAAACCAGTCGTTCACCTTATACGTGAGAGCAACATTACCAAAAGTGCGGTAACGCGTATCTGTCTCGTAGCTTTTTGCTCGCGACCAGTAAGGATTGTTCCAATACGCACCTGTAGAAGTGTTCAGCCCATTCAAGTTCCAGGTAGCGTTGAGGCCTTGATAGTCATAGGCCTGCTCTAATTCCTTCATGTCGACGTTGGTTTGCCACCACTGCCGGAAGTTGGTCATTTGGTTTTCGCTATAGGCGCCGCTATAGCCGGTGCCGTAGCGACCTTTGCCAGTGATCGCCGAGAAGTTTACGGTGGCGCTAGCCGTCAGTCGTGGCGTTATATTCAACGAGCCAGCGAAGTTGATTACGTTCTTATTAACTTGGCTATTAGGTAATATGCCTTTGTCAATAACGCTATTGTAGCCAAGCTTGAACGTGCCTTTGTCGTTACCACCGTCGATAGTAACGCTATTATTTAACGTTACTGCCGTTTTAAAAAAGGTAGTAGGGTCGTTCTCAGCAGCCACCCACGCCGTCTTCTGCCCAAAATTATTGCTGCCAGGTTGAAAAGCGTTCCATTGGTATACTCGCAGGTTAGGGTCAAAGCGCGGACCAACTGAAGCATCGGCACTTAACTGGATGTAGTCGTCGGGTACCCCATCGCCATCGATATCTGATTGATTGAAATAGGGGCCATAGCCAGCACCGTATTCCTTCTGGTACTTGATGAAAGTGCTTTTGTCAATCCGCCCGGCCGTAATGCCACCGTTAATGGTGATGCCCAAACCCTGGCGACCCTTTTTAGTGGTAATAAGAATAACCCCGTTACCTGCCCGCTCGCCATAGAGCGCAGTAGCAGCAGCCCCTTTCAAAATGGTCATCGTGGCAATATCATCTGGATTGATATCAGATGCCGCGTTACCATAGTCGTAGCCGCCGCCACCCGTCTGCTGTCCGGTGCCGTTGGTGTTCGCATTACTAATGGGTACCCCATCCACTACAAAAAGGGGTTGGTTGTTACCAGTAATTGACTTTGTGCCGCGAATCAAGATGTTAGTCGAGCCACCTAGGGTATTACTTTGGCGAATTTGCACGCCGGCTACTTTGCCCGAGAGGCCGTTAATCGCGTTTGGGTTACGAGCGGCCGTTACTTGCTGCCCTTCCACCACAGTAGCAGAATAAGCGAGCGAGTTGCGGGTCCGCTCTACGTTCTGAGCCGTAACTACTACCTCATTTAGCTGCTTGGTATCAGCAGCGAGCGATACATTGATAGTCGGGCTGCTGCCAATGGGCTGCTCGACGCTAGCATAACCTACAAAGCTGAAGGTAAGGGTAGTGGCGGTAGCCGGCACGCTGAGTGTGAAGCTGCCATCATTACCGGTGCCGGTACCGAGTGTGGTGCCCTTCACCAGTACTGTTACACCGGGCAGGCCCTCGCCGCTCTTCTGGTCGACGACCCTGCCCGATATGCTCCGGGTCTGGGCCATAGCCGCCTGGGAGAGGCCCGCTGTTAGTAAGATAACTAAAGGAGTAAATTGTCTCATGTGAAGAGAGAAGAAGGGGATAATGAGTAAAAGTAATCTTTCAATCGAGGGATTGAGTCAGCAAGATATTCACAAAAAGTTAATTGTCGGAGCCGGTAGGCACTTTAAATTATTCTGCTGCTATCCGGTGCCACAGCGTCGAGCCTAGTGCTAGACGCTGGGATAATAAGCTTAAAATCAATAGTATAAGGGCAAAATAAACCAACGAGTGGGTGTTAGCTCCAACCAAATACAGCCTGGTAAGACTAAGCCGCAGGGTGTTACTGACCGTAAGGGCTGTTAACAATAGCAGAATCAGCGGCTGAAGTGCGCAGCGTGAACTAGATGCAACAAACCTAAATAGGTGCTCTTACAGAGCGCTCTGTCAAACACTAAAGTCGCTTGGTACTACTGTGCTAAGTACCTATCCTAGGTGACGTGCCTAGGCCAAAGCGAAAGCCGCTCGTGCGCTTTAGATTTTTGAAGCGGCCTGCTGCTACCAGCACCTCATGAACAAGACGTTGGAAAACCTATTGCAAGCGCCAAAGGGCTAAGCTACAAGCTGACTAGCACCGGTGACCTCCGCGACCTGAACGCTACTACTAAGCTGCCCCCTCGGAGGCAACTGCTGAGTAAGCCAACATGATACTAGACACCAGGGCCATTGCAGAGAATAGCCAGTTGATTGAAAAACAGTTGATACTGAATGCTAAACAGGAGCTTCATATGAAACTCTATGGCGGATAGTTGTGGCAGTAGTAAAAGTTAAGTATATGGCACTTGTATAACCAATTGTAATTGAGAATTTTACGTAAAATTCAACAAATCCTTATTTATTATATATTATGAAAATTCCTGTAGTAACTTGTTCTGTAGCTGCTAAAAAAGCTCTTGGTTATTTATTTTATGAAGTTATCTTGCACCTCGAACCTTTATCATGCTATTATCAAATAGCAAACTTTTCACTTTCTTAACCTTCTTACATTTCTCAATGAAAAGAACCTTACTAATGAGCTCGGTGCTCATGGTTACCATGTGCCAGGCAGCACTCGCCCAAACGCGAGCAGTATCAGGGCGGGTGACGGACCAGAAAACGGGGGAAGGGATACCTGGGGTAACAGTGCTGTTGAAAGGTACTACCAATGGGGCTTCAACTAACTCAGATGGCACGTTCAGTTTAACTATCCCAGCCGTTAATGGTACGTTGGTATTCAGCTCGATAGGTTACGTAACGCAGGAGCGAATTATTGGGAAAGAAGACCAGGTTAACATAACGCTGAATGCCGATGCGAAGGAGCTGAATGAGGTTGTAGTAACCGCCCTAGGTATTGAAAAAGACGTGCGCTCGCTAGGTTACGCCACGCAGGAAGTAAAAGCAGAAGACATTTCGCAGCAAGGCACTCCCAACGTGCTAGAGGCCTTGCAGGGAAAGGTAGCTGGCTTGTCTATCAGCAGCGCGAGCGGCTTGGCTGGGGCCTCGTCCAACGTGCAGTTGCGGGGTATCACGTCTTTTGGGGGTAGCAACCAGCCGCTTTTTGTGGTCGATGGTATTCCAATCAGCAATGATTTGAATTCTACTGGTGGGGGGTCGCTGGGAACGCTGGGAGCTTCCCAGACTTCTAACCGGGCATTGGACATTGACCCGGAAAACGTGGAAAGCGTTAACGTGCTGAAAGGCCCGACCGCGGCGGCGCTGTACGGTTCGCGGGCCGCTTCGGGAGCCATCATTATTACTACGAAAGGTAATCGTGGGGCGCGCAACAAGAAGCTAGAAGTCAACGTGACTTCCAGCTTTAACTTGCAGCAGGTATACGGCTTGCCTACGTTTCAAAATGAGTACGGTGCCGGCACTAGCGGCACTTTCCCCACTGCGGGCACCGGCAATATTTTTGCCAGCACCTCGAATACTAGCTCCTGGGGCCCGCGCTTTGGCACCACGCCCACTACTCAAAACGGGTTGTTGCTGAGCGATGGTACTACAGCACCTTACCAAGCTTACCCTAACAACATTAAGGATTTTTACCGCCTAGGTCGCCTATTGACCAACGGCGTGAACATTGCGGGAGGCGATGCGACGCGCAATGTGTCGCTCAACGTAAATAACTCCAACCAGCAGGGTATCACCGAGAACTCTTCGCTTGACCGGACTAGCGTCCAGCTGTCGGCTAACACCCAGCTCGTGAACAAGCTGCGGGTAGGTGGCTCGGTCAATTTTATCTCTTCGAGCACCGTAGGCCCCCAAATCGGTAATGGCAGCAGTGCTTTCGGCCAGCTCGTCAGCGTTCCGCGCAGCTACGACCTGAACAACTCGCCGTACCAGACGGCCGCCGGTACTAGCCAGTTTTTTGCTGGCAGCGACAACCCCATCTGGAACCTGCGGAACAACCCTACTACGTCGGATTTGACCCGTTTTATCAGCGTGGCTAATCTGGGCTATGATATCCGGCCTTGGCTGAGCGTGCAGTATCGCCTGGGCTATGATACCTACACCGACCGTCGCCGGCAGGTGTATGCCCTCACCTCGGCTCGCCTCCCTACTGGCCAAGTACTCGACCAATCATTTTACCGGAGCGAGCTGAATGGTGACCTGCTTATCAACCTGAAGAAAGACGATATATTCGTTAAAGGGTTAAATGCAAACCTGTTGCTGGGGAATAATATCAACTCCCGGCGGGCTCAAACCATTTCTTCGCAGGCCGATGCGCTGACGCTGCCGGGCTTCTACAACTCGGCCAACGGCACTGTATTTAGCAATGGTACGGGCGAGTCATCCAGCCTGCGGCGCATTGTGGGGTACTACTCACAGCTTAGCTTAGCCTACAATAACTACCTGTTTTTGGAGCTAACGGGGCGTGCTGACCAGACTTCTACGCTAGCGCCCGGCAACAACACCTTTTTCTACCCGGCGGCCACGTTGAGCTTTGTGTTCACCGATGCCTTTAAGATATCCAACGATTTCTTCTCCTATGGCAAGGTTCGGGGGAATATCTCGCAGGTTGGACGCGATGCGTCACCTTACCAAATTTACACTAACTACTCGGTAGTTGGCTTGGGTAACAACGTGGCTAGCCTGAGCTTTCCGTTCAACGGGGTTTCGGGATTTGGGGTACAGTCGGCCCTAGGTGGCGGTGCAACCCTGACGCCCGAATTTACCAAGTCGTATGAGGCCGGCGTTGACCTGGGCTTTTTTAACAACCGCCTGATGCTGAACCTGACGGCTTACAAGACGGTTAGCGAAAATCAGATTTTCTCAGTTACGGTGCCTACCAGCACGGGCTACTTCTCGCGTATAGCCAACGTAGGCCGCATGGACAATAAGGGCTTTGAGGCACTGGTGAACATTACGCCCGTGCGCACAAGTGCTTTCCGCTGGGATGTGACGGCTAACTACTCCTTGAACCGCAACAACATCGTGCGTATCTCGGAAGGTGTAAACCAGGCTTCGGTGGCGGGCAATGCCTTCACGGGTACTATCCCGTCCATCGTAGTGGGCCAGCCCTACGGCGTTATCGTGGGCAACGCCAAGCAGCGCGACCCCGCTACGGGCCAGTACCTGATTGACCCTACCAATGGCCTGTTCTTGCCCGAGGCAACCAACCAGGTTATTTCAAACCCGCAGCCCAAGTGGCAGGGCGGTATCACCAACACGTTCAACTACAAAGGCTTCACGCTATCGGCGCTGGTTGATGCAGTTGTGGGTGGCCAGTTGGTTTCCTTCACCGAAGGCTTCTACAAGTCTCGGGGGGCACTTACCGAAACGGGCGTTAACCGCGAGGCACCCCGCGTTATTCCCGGGGTTATCGTAACTAGCCGCGATGGGAGCGGGGCCATTACCGCTACTCGGCCCAACAACATTCAGGTAGATGCCCAGTCGTACTGGTCTTCTTTTGGCTTGCAAAGCGACCTGAACGTGTATGATGCTTCTGTATACCGCTTGCGGGAGCTTGCTTTGGGCTACACGGTGCCCAAGGAGATGCTCGGGCGCTTGCCATTTGGCAGTGTATCGGTGCAAATACTAACGCGCAACCTGCTCTACTACGCGCCGAACACGGGTTTCGACCCGCAGATAAATACGCAAGGCGCTGGTAACATTCAAGGTCTCGACTTGCAGGGGCCGCCAAACACCCGCACGTATGGTGCTACCCTACGCTTCTCGCTTTAATCCGTTATTCTTTACGATACATGAAATTCTCTTCTAAGAGTGTATTGCTGACTCGTTTAGGCTTGGCAGCTACGCTGATAGTGGGCGCTGCTGGGTGCAAAGACTACCTAGACGTTAATAATACGCCCAACCAACCTACCTCCGTAACGCCAGCGGTGCTGCTTACGGGTGTTGAGGCTACTACCGGTTTTGCGCTTGGCAATGATTTGCAGCGCGTTACATCGCTGCTTATTCAGCATTCGGCCGGTATCGGCAACCAATCGGCTACCTACGACGGCTACACGCTGCGCGGCGCATTCGATAACCAGTGGAACGGCGAGCTGTATGCCGGGTCGCTCACTAATACCCAGCAGCTGATAGACCAGAACCAGGCCACCAACCCCTTTTACACCGGTATCGCGAAGCTATTGCGGGCGTATAATTTCGCAGTAGCTACTGATTTGTGGGGCGACGTACCTTATTCGCAAGCCAGTCAAGGCCTAGTAAATCTGCAACCTCGCTTCGATACGCAAGCGGATATCTACCAAGGAAACACTGCCCAGGGTATCCAGAGCCTCTTCGATTTAGTGCGGAGCGGCCTGACCGATATCAACAACACGACTAATACCACCGCTCCTGGCGCGGATGACCTGATTTATGCGGGTAGCCGGACGAAGTGGAATAAGTTTGGCAACATGCTGCTGCTGAAGTTTGCGAACACCATCAGCCGCAAAAATCCAACGCTGGCCAAAACTGTTATTCAGGAAGTGCTCGCCAAAGGTTCGGACGCCGTTATTACGGCCAATACGGATGATGCAAGAGTGCCTTTTGGGACGACTGTTGGTAATCAGAATCCGATTTACGCTTTCAACATTCTGAATCGTCCGGATGACCAGATGCTGAGCCGGCGTTTCTTGGATTCCCTGCGTTCGCCTAAGCCGAATGACCCGCGGCTGCCGTTTTTCTGGACAACCACGCCAGTCAACGCTGCTTCGGTGACGACGCTTTATGGTACCTTCACGGGCTACGATAATGCGGGCACGCAGGTAGTACCAGTAAGCCGTGCCAACCGCTCGCGGGTGGGCACTTACCAGACCGGTACGAGCGGTGAAGGCGCTGTTCAACTGCTCACGAATTTTCAGCGGGCATTTATCCTCGCGGAGTCGGCGCTTACCCTAGGTACTGCCGGCGATGCGCAGGCCTTGTACGCGGAAGGTATCCGGGCTTCGATGACTAAAGTCGGGGTCTCGACAACTGATATCGCGGCCTATTTTGCTGCTAACCCTACGGCTGTTACGCTGGCGGGCTCGGTTGACCACAAAGTCAACCAGATTATCACGCAGAAGTGGATTGCTTGGTGTGGCAATGGATACGAAGCCTACAACGATTATCGCCGCACTGGCTATCCTCGCTTGCAGGTAGTGCAATTTCCTAACCCGGAAAGCCCGAATGCCATTCCACGTCGCCTGTTCTATCCCAACTCTGAGATTAACGCCAACACGACGCAGGTGCCGACCCCGCAGCCTAGCATTGCCACCGCAGTTTGGTGGGATGTTCGCTAGTACGGCACCGTGCTGATTGGCCTTTTACGATTCTTCCCCATGAAAAATAAATTTCTTCATCTCTGCACTTTTGCGGCCTTGGTACTGAGCCTGGGAGCCTGCAAAAAGGATTATGGTCCCACCTCCCTCGGGCCGTTGCAAGACAGCGAGGCTGGTATTCCGGTAACCGTCACCAACCAAAACTTCTTCGAGCGCGTGCCGATTGTAGTTGTGACCGGGGTACCCGCTAGCTCTTTGGTTTCCTCGACTGCTACCAACCCGTTCACCATCACGTTCCAGATTCCTGCCGACAAGGGCACGATTAAGGAGATTACCAGAGTGCAGACTGGCGCTACGGGCCTAGGGTTGCTTTCGACCGGTACGGCTGCGCAAGCCTACAACTACGATGCAACGAGCGGTGCCACGAAGCCCGTGGTAGGAAATGGCACCAACACCATCACCTTCACTTCTAGTGTAGCGGAGTATCGGAGCTTCCGCGCTCGCTTTGGCACCGGAGCCGGGAACGCAGGGTATGTTTTCCCTGATATCACGGCCACCAACTCTACCAGCGCATTTAATGCGCAGGCGCCTAATCAATTGCGTTATTTCTTTTTGCTGACGCTGGGCGATGGTACGCAAATCATCCCGATGGAAGTTCGGGTGCGCTTGCTTCAATAAGAGCAAGCGGTTAACTGCTAACAAAAAACCCCAGCTAGTTCAGCTGGGGTTTTTTGTTAGGAAGCGGAAGGGAGCGCATCAAGTCGCAAGACTACGGGCGCGGTAGAAATAGGGGCTTGCAGCCAAGCTAAAATGCGGCTTGCGGCACTCGTCGGATTTTGTAATTGACCCTCCGCGTGCAGCCCCGCAAACTTCGCCCGCTCGCTAAACTGCCCCACCTCCGCCATGCGAATGCGCGCCTGCATGGCCGTATCAACCACGCCCGGCGCCAGCGCCCAGATGCGGGCGCCCGAGCCGCGCAAATCCTGCTCCTTCTGTGCCGTTTCGGACAGCGAATTAAGCGCCGCTTTCGAGGCGCAGTAGGCGGCCCAGCCATCAACCGGGCGCTGCGCGGCCCCACTGCTGATGTTGAGCACGGTGCGCGGAATGCTAATTTGACCAGCGTAGGCGCTCAAAAACGTGTTCATGAGCATGGCAGGCGCTACTGCGTTTAGGTTAAATACGAACTGGAAGTGCTCGTTGGGCAGTTCGCCCACGTAGCCAATTTCGCCTAGGGTGCCCGCGTTGTTGATGAGCGTGAGACTCTGCGCATCGGGGCGGGGCCCGAAAATTTTCTCTAGGTTGTGCCCTACGGCTTCAATATCCGACAGGTCGAGCGGCTGGTGTTGGTAGCGCGGGTGCTCGATAGTGGCGTGGCGCGAGATACCGAGCACCTGCGTATCGGGCCGTTGCAAGATGGCTTCGGCCAAAGCCTTTCCTAGGCCTTGGCTGGCGCCCGTGATGAGGTAATAGTGCATAAGCAGGAAGTGAGGGCCTAAAAGACAAGAACCGGTAATCAGCTACGTGCTGGCTACCGGCTCTGTTGGCTTGTGCGCCTACCCTAGGGCTGGCTTGGCCTAATCAACTCACAGAATATACTGGCTCATATCGCGGTTTTTCACCATGTCGCGCAGGCGTTCTTCTACGAGCTGGGGCGTGATGGTGAGCTGCGTGCCAGCCGGCAGCTTATCAGGCACGTCAAAAAGCAGCTCGTTGAGCAAGCGGCTCATCACCGTGTGCAGGCGGCGCGCACCAATGTTCTCGACCTCCGAGTTTACTTCAAACGCGATTTCGGCCACCTTCAGCAAAGCGGCGTCCTCAAATTCCAGTTGCACGTCTTCGGCCATCAATAGCGCTTGGTACTGCTTGGTGAGGGCGTTTTTGGGGTCTTTCAGAATGCGGTAGAAGTCGTCCTTGGTCAGGCTTTGTAGCTCGACGCGGATGGGAAAGCGGCCCTGTAACTCGGGGATGAGGTCGCTGGGCTTGCTCACGTGGAAGGCGCCGGCGGCGATGAACAGGATGTGGTCGGTGTTGACCACGCCGTACTTGGTGTTCACAGCCGAGCCCTCTACGATGGGCAGTAGGTCGCGCTGCACGCCCTGGCGGCTCACGTCGGGGCCGCCGCTTTTACCGCCGCCGCTGGTGGCTACCTTGTCGATTTCATCGATGAAGATGATGCCCGCGTTTTCGGCCTGCCGAATAGCTTCTTCCTTCACCTCGTCCATGTCTACGAGCTTGGCGGCTTCCTCTTCGAGGAGCAGCTTGCGGGCTTCGGCCACGGTCACTTTGCGCTTGCGCGATTTCTTAGGCATCATATTGCCCAACATGTCTTGCAGGCCCGACATGGTGGCCTCATCCATCATACCCGGCGCGCCCATAATGCCCACGCTCGGGCCGCCCTGCGCCACGTTGATTTCGATGCGGCGGTCTTCGAGCTCGCCGTTGCGGATTTTCTGACGAAAGCGCTCGCGGGTGCGCTCATTCAGCTCCTGGTCCGAGTTAGGCATGGCGTCCGGCGCGCTACCCTCGCCAATACCGAAGCCTAGGTTGCTGTGGCTGATGCTATTATCCTTAGCTGGCGCCTTCATGGGCGGAATGAGCGCGTCAAGAATAATATCCTCCACGGCTTGGGCAGCCTGGACCTTTACTTCTTCCTGGCGGCGCTGACGCAAGCGGCTTACCGACTGCTCGGTCAGGTCGCGCACCATGCTTTCCACGTCGCGGCCCACGTAGCCAACTTCTGTGAATTTGCTGGCTTCCACCTTCACAAAAGGTGCGTCGGCGAGGTGGGCCAGGCGGCGGGCAATCTCGGTTTTGCCCACGCCGGTGGCCCCAATCATCAAGATATTATTGGGTACAATCTCCTGCTGCATATCGGCCGGCGCGTGCAGGCGCCGCCAGCGGTTGCGCAACGCAATGGCTACGTGGCGCTTGGCTTCGTGCTGGCCAATAATGTATTTGTCGAGCTCAGCCACAATCTGGGCTGGGGTGAGGTAGTCTTTCATATTATCTGGGTTCGCGCAGTGTTACGGAGAGGTGAAGCGTAGTGTTCCGCCGTGCTACCCGATAAAAACATGGTGGAGCGCGGTGCTTCTACACCCCGCAACACCGCGCGAAAAACTATGGTTTGGCCGCGCCAAAGCGCCGGCTGAGGGTGAAATAGTTGCTCGACCCCGCCGCTTGCAGCGTAGCATGGGTGTAATCGAGCTGAAACTGACTTATGCGCAACAAAAAACCAAAGCTAAAACCTGCCGCGCCACCCGTATTATCAAGGCGCAACTCGCGAGCCTGCAAGTGGTTGTAGCCCACCCGCGTTCGAAAACCGGTACCTAGGAGTAGCTCGGCGCCCACTGTAAAGTGCCGCGCCAGGTTGTCGCCAAAGTTGCGGCTGGCGCGCACCGTGTCGCCGCTGGCCGTGGTGGTGCCCCGGTCGTTAGGGTCAAGGTATTGGATGTTCCACTGCTGCAAGTGGTGGGCCGTGAGCGTGAAGCGCAGCGGCATATGCTCGGGCTTGATGGTGGTGCCCAGCTGCACATCGAGCGGCAGCGGCTCGCGACTGCTCGCGAGGTAGGGTTTCAGCATGTAGCCCGCGTTTTTGACCACCAGGCCCACCGTAAAGTCCTGTTCGCTCGGCTTGTAGAGCACGCCCGCATCGCCGGCCAAAGCCACGGCGCGGTTGGTGGCCAGGCTCGACACGGCCAACTTGGCCGCTAGCCCGAGGGTAAACTTGCCCTTCGTGTACGAGTCGGCCCCGGTAAAAGCGTATTCATTTACCCCGAAGGTACCTAGGGCGTTGCCGGCCGCGTCGAAGCTCTGTAACTCCCCATAATTCACGTAAGTGAAACCCAGGCCAAAGCGCCCGCGCTTCTCCGTATTAAATACGTAGGCAGCCGTGCTCTGCTTGATGCTGCCCACGTAGGCCACGTAGCTGAGGGCTGCCGCGTGGTCCATCTCCGCATTTAGCAGCGCCGGGCTGCCGTAGAGCTGGGTGGGGTCGCTGCTGCGGGCCGAGGCGTTCATGCCCCCGCTGGCCGCTAGTTGCGCCGACGGCGGCAAGCTCAGAAACAGAAATGCCGCGCGCCCGCCCACCTGCGCCTGCGCGGCGCGCGCCCCTAGGCCCAGCAGCGTGATGGTCAACCAACGAGCGGAGAGGTGTTTCATAGAGCTAAAATTACGCAGTCCAGTAGCTTGGACTTTGTAGTCCGAGCGCTTGCGCAGTGAGCATCTCGCGCCTAGGCTCTCATTGAGAAGATTACCTAGCGTAGATGCCCGCTTCGCGAGCGCTCGGACTACAAAGTCCAAGCTACAGCTTTTCTATTGCACCTCCACACTAGGTCCTACTGGTAAGGGCGCCTCATCGCGCACGGGCAACGACTGCGGGCGGGCCACTTGCTCTTGCAACAGCGCCACTTGCAGCACGTCATCGACGCGCTCGGCGTAGTGAATGGTGAGGCCTTTGAGATAGTCAGCTGTGATTTCCTCCACGTCCTTGCGGTTTTTGGGCGACAATATCACGTCGCGGATGCCGGCGCGGCGGGCGGCCAGCAGCTTCTCCTTGATGCCGCCCACCGGCAGCACGCGCCCGCGCAGGGTTATTTCGCCGGTCATGGCGAGGTGCGGGCGCACGCGGCGCTGGGTATAGGCCGAGGCAATGCTGGTGAAAATGGCGATGCCCGCGCTGGGCCCATCCTTCGGAATGCCGCCCTCGGGAAAGTGAATGTGCAGGTCGTACTGCTCAAACATGCGGTAGTCAATATCCAGCTCATCGGCGCGGGCGCGCAGGTAGGAGAGGGCCGTAATGGCCGATTCCTTCATTACGTCGCCCAACTGGCCCGAGAGCGTGAGCTTGCCCCGGCCCCGGCTCAAGAGGCTCTCTACGAATAAGATATCGCCGCCCACGCTCGTCCAGGCCAGGCCCGTGACTACGCCCGCCGTGTCAGCTTCCTGGTAGAGGTCGCGGTCGAAGCGCGGCGCGCCCAGGATTTTGAGTACGTCGTGCGGCTCCAGCACGCCCGGCAGCTTTTCCTTGCTGGCCTTGCGGCGGGCCAGGTTGCGGGTGAGGGCGGCCAGCTGCCGGTCGAGGTTACGCACGCCGCTTTCGCGGGTGTAGTCGTCGGCCACGCGGTGCAGCGCCTGGTCGGTTATCTTGACCTCGGTTTCGCCTAGGCCGTGCTCACGCAGCTGCTTGGGCCAGAGGTGCTTCTTGGCAATCTGCGTTTTTTCTTCCTGCGTGTAGCCGGTCAGGTCGATGATTTCCATGCGGTCGCGCAGAGCCGGCTGAATGGTTTCCAGCGAGTTAGCCGTGGCTATGAACAGCACCTTGCTCAGGTCGTACTCCACCTCCAGGTAGTTGTCGGTGAAAGTCGAGTTTTGCTCGGGGTCGAGCACCTCCAACAGCGCCGAGCTCGGGTCGCCCCGAAAGTCGCTGCTCACCTTGTCAATCTCGTCCAGAATAATGACCGGGTTGCTGGCGCCCGCCTTCTTAATCTGCGCGATGATGCGCCCCGGCATGGCGCCCACGTAGGTTTTGCGGTGCCCGCGAATCTCGGCTTCGTCGCGCACGCCGCCTAGGCTCATGCGCACGTACTTGCGGCCCAGCGCCGTGGCAATGCTGCGCCCTAGGCTGGTTTTACCCACGCCAGGCGGGCCATAGAGGCACAGAATGGGCGCCTTAAGGTCCTGCTTCAGCTTGAGTACCGCTAGGTATTCCAGAATGCGTTCCTTCACCTTTTCGAGGCCGAAATGGTCGGCGTCGAGGATTTTTTTGGTGGTCTTTAGATTAAACTTGTCCTTGGTGTACTCGCCCCACGGCAGGTCGAGCAAAAACTCGACGTAGTTGAGCGTCACCGGGTAGTCGGGCGACATCTGGTTGATGCGCGAGAGCTTACTTAACTCTTTCTCGAAGTGCTTGGCCGTGGCTTCGGGCCAGTTTTTGGCCTTGGCGCGGGTCTTGAGGTCGGCCACGTCCTGCTCGGCGCTTTCGCCTTGGCCGAGTTCGTCTTGCAGGGTTTTGAGCTGCTGGCGCAGGAAGTATTCGCGCTGTTGGGCGTCGATGCCGGTGTGCACCTTGGTGCGAATGTCGTTCTTGATTTCGAGCAGCTCAATCTGGCGCAGCAGCGCTTCGAGTAGCTGGCCAGCCTGGGCCTCGGGGTCAGCCAGCTCTAGCAATTGCTGCTTGGCGGGCAGGTCGAGCTGCACGTTCGACGACAGGAAGTGAATCAGAAACGCGGGCGACTGAATGCCTTCCAGCATGGCCCGTGCCTCGTTTGGTATCTCGGGCGTTAGCTCTAGCACCTTGCCGGCGGCTTCGCGCAGGGTTTGCAGCAGCACCAACTCGCCGTCCTTTTCGGCGTTCAGCGCGCGCTCCTCGAAATACGTGACCCGCGCCGTGAGCTGCGGCGTAAACGTGACCTGCTCCGCAATTTGAAATCGGACCTGCCCCTGAATAATGATAGTAACCTGCCCGTCGGGCTGGTCAATCAGCTTCAGAATGCGGGCCAGCGTGCCCACCGGGTAGAGGTCTTCGAGCCCAGGCTCGTCGGCCTCAGGGTTGCGCTGGGCCACTACACCGATTAGCTTCTCATTTTTGGCGGCCAGCTTGCGCACCAGCCGGATACTCTTTTTGCGCGTCACCGTCACGGGTAGTACCACGCCTGGGAATAGTACTGTATTGCGCACCGGTAGCAGCGCTAGCACGGCAGGCGCATCATCGGCCGAGATAAGATGGTCGGGGTCGGCCGCCATAATAGCAATAGCTTCCGGGGCCGAGTCGGAGCCACCGGCCAAGAATAAGCCGGGGCGGGAAGTAGCAAAGGTCATTAGCAGAAGAAAAAGGCGCCGCTAGGCGGCCAACTAGCTGCCAGAGTGGCAGCCACGAGCCCGCGCCTAAGGTAAGGCTGCGCAAGTCAACTACGGGTTCAAGGGGCGTGCCAGCCGCCCAAAGCCGCCAAAGCGGCGCAGCTAGGTTCGCTTCAGCAGGCGCCGTGCGGTAAGAGTGGCGGCTGTGTATGAACTTGCACCTCAGTTCTGCTTAGCTAGTAGCTTATTATGCGTCGTTTATTGGGTTATTACTATTCTCTAGGGTGGGTTTTGGCAGCCTGGCTGCTGCTAAGCGTAGGTGCGCCGGCGGCTGCCCAGCAGCGTGCCCGCCCCGCGGGGGCCAAACCCTCCCCTGCGGCCGGCCCGGCCGCGCCGCGCACCGCCTACCAGCAGCGCACGCTGGGGCGCCTAGGTCGCCGCCTGCGCGTGCGCCCCGATGGTACGCCCGATTTTATAAACGTAAATAAGCTAGCCTTTTACGAAGATAAAAAAGCCCTGCACGCCATTCAGCGGGCCGAGCGGCGGCACCGCTACCCCGAGGCGCGCGCGCTGCTGACCAAGTACGTGGCGCAGTTCGGCATCGAAAACTTTTACCGCAACACCGACCTGCTGTGGCGCCTAGGGCAGCTGCTGCAACGCGACTCGACCCAGCAGGAGCTGGCTAAAGCGTACTTCCGCCTGGCCCTCAAGCATCACCGCACCGACATCAAGCGGGTGCAGCTGTACTACGACTCGCTGGAGCAAAAAAATACCGACCTCTACGTACCCCTCAAGGTATATTACGACGTGGTGGAATACCGCAAGAGCGTGAACACTTTTCACCCGCCCAAAAACGTGTACACCAACATGGGCGACGCCATTAATTCGAAGTTTCCCGACTACGGCCCCACGCTTGGGGCCGGCGATTCGGTGCTGCTCTTCTCCTCCAAGCGCCTGGCCCGACGCGGCGTACAGCCCCAGCCCGACGAGAACCTCTACCTCTCGCGCCGCGAAGGGTCCAACAATTGGTCGGACGCGGAGCCGCTGCCCAAGCCCATTAATTCGCCTTCCAATGAGGGCTCGGCGTGCTTTTCGCACGATGGGCGCACCATCTTTTTTGCGCGCTGCGAATGCCCTACCTGTCACGGCAACTGTGACTTATACAGCGCCACCCTAGGTAAAGATGGCAAGTGGAGCGTGCCCAAGAGCCTGGGGCCGCTGGTCAACTCCACGGCCTGGGACTCGCAGCCCACGCTCTCGCCCAAGGAGGACACGCTCTACTTCGCTTCCGACCGCCTAGGGGGCTTCGGCCTGTCTGATATCTACTTCACCGCCAAGCAGAAAAACGGCCAGTGGGGCCGCGCCCAGAACCTAGGTCCGGTCGTGAACACCCGCGAGAGCGAGGTGAGCCCGTTTTTCCACCCGCTTTACCAGGTACTGTATTTCAGCTCGCGCGGGCAGTTGCTCAATTTTGGCGACTTTGACATCTACAAAACCTACCGCGTGGCCGGCCACTGGCAGGAGCCGCGCAACATTGGCCCGCTCGTAAATGGCAAAGGGTCAGAGTATTATTTTACCATCGACAGCCAGAGTAAGAACCTCTACTACGCCCGCTCGGAGGAGCAGAACCTCGCCAACCTTGACCTGTATTCTTTCCCGCTGCCCATGGAGGCACAGCCCCAGGCCACCACGGAAGTAGCCGGCACGCTGGTCGATTCGGTGAGTAGAAAGCCGCTGCAAGGCATCGTCAGTATCATCGACCTCGACAACGGGATTGAAGTGGCCAGCAAGTACTTGCGGCCCGATGGCTCCTTCAATTTCGAGTTAATAGAAGGCTCGCATTACGTGATGCTCATCCAGAGCCCCGACGCGTTTACGGTCGAGAAGCAGTTCGCTCTCAAGGGCGATACCGTGATGACGCTGCTCACCAACAGCATCGACTACAAGCTGCCGCTCATCTTTAAAAACATTGAATTTGAGGCCGGTAAGTCGGGAATTCGGCCGGCCATGCAGCCCACGCTCGACCGCATCACGCTGTTTTTGGTCGACCACCCGGGCTTTCGGCTCAGCATCGCGGGCCACACCGATGGCCGAGGCGACCCCGATGTGAATGAGAAGCTTTCGCAGGACCGGGCTGAGGAAATCCGGCGCTACATCGAGCGCAAGGGTAAGCTCGGGCCCGACCGCATCGAAAGCTTCGGCTACGGCTCCAGCAAACCCATCAAGAACGAAGTCACGGAGGCCGACGCGCGCATTAACCGCCGGGTAGAGTTTCGGCTGGTGAAGCCGGAATAGTCATTAGTTATCAACCAGTTATTAACAACGAGTAGTTAATAACTGACGACTACCACAGCTTGGTATCCGTGATGCCGGGGGGCAGCGGCGCCGTTGGGCTGAGGCCTAGTACGCACCAGCCGGGCTCCACGCCAAAGGTATTGCCGTGCAGCACGTGGCTAACCCAGCGCACCAGCATTTGGCCGGTGTACTCGTGGGTGGCGGGGTTGAGCTCGCGCAGCAGCAAGGCATCACCTACCTGAAAGTTTTGGTCGTTTTTACGAATATCAAAGGGTTTGGCGCCCGTAGCAACGGCGGCAAACGAATCGGGCCAGATAGTGAGCTGGTGGGTGTGGCGGGGTAGGGCAGCACTAGCAGAATGCGAGAGGGCAGAATAGGCGTTCATAATTGATAAATTTTAGTAAGTGATAACAAACAACGGGGCCCGCGGGCCGGTGAAAACGCGCACCCCCCTCCTGGCCATTGGCTAAAAGCCAGGGGCCGGAAGGGGGGTGGGAATGACTACGAAACGACCTAGCTGCGCAGATGGTTCGGCAAAAGCAGTGACGAATCGAGGAAGAAATTGTTAAGAATGAGCTACTAACGAAAAGTAGCCTGCGCTACAAAGGTACTAGCGCGCAGCTAAACCAGCCCTAGGCTGGCGCCGGGGGTAGGGGCAGCGCCTGGTCGCGCATGCACTTAAAATGCCCCTGCGGACACTTGGCAAAGCCGATTTTGGAGCACGGTCGGCACGGGAGACCCAGCACTTCGAGGGCCTGAAAGCTAGTGCGGTAGGGGTACATGCCAAACTGCGGCACGGTGTTGCCCCACACGCTAAAAATTTCTTTGCCAAAAGCCGCCGCAATGTGCATCAGGCCCGTGTCGTGGCTCACCACAAACTCGGCCTGCCGCACAAACGAGGCTGACTGGTGCAGCGAAAAGCGCCCGCAGGCGTTGAAAATGAGCGAAGGAGCGGTTGAGTGAATGAGTGAATGGCCCGCCGGCTGCTGAAAGGCGAGCTCGATGACGTGGCCGGTGCTTTCATCTTCTGGGCCACCTAGGAGCACCACGGGGCGGGGCGCCAGCTTGGCTACCAGCTCGATAAGCTTTTCGACGGGCAGGCGCTTGGTAGCGTGCTGCGCCCCGATGGCCACCGCCACGTAGCGTCCCGGCCGGAAGCCGGCGGGCAGCGTAGCCGCCACGTCCACCTCCTGGCCGGGCGGAATGAAGTAGTCGAGCCCCCCGCCATCGTCGCGGATGCCGAAGGCCGCGGCGGCCGCCCGGTAGCGGTCCACGATGTGCACGGGCGGCAGGCGGTCGATTTTGAAGTTGACCAGCAGCCACTTCTGCCAGTTTAGCTTCTCGAAGGCGCGGCCCGGCACGCCCGGTAGCTGCATTCGGATGAGGCTGGTGCGCAGATTGTTATGCAGGTCTACTACAA
The DNA here is from genome assembly GCF_042681145.1 of Hymenobacter bucti. Classification (NCBI taxonomy): domain Bacteria; kingdom Pseudomonadati; phylum Bacteroidota; class Cytophagia; order Cytophagales; family Hymenobacteraceae; genus Hymenobacter; species Hymenobacter bucti. The sequence goes on along the minus strand of NZ_JBHUFD010000005.1, from coordinate 237,499 downwards.
AGTCGAACCGCTCGGCGCGCAGCTCGCGCACCAGCTCGCCTAGGGTGCCGCTGAGCACGTGCGTGCGGTCAACGTAAGGGTTGGCTTCGAGCAGGCTGCGGTAGGCGGGCTTAGTGGCAAAGTGCACCTGCGCGCCCGGCACCTGGGTTTTGAGCTGCCGCACCACCGGCGTCGTCAGCACGATGTCGCCGATGGAGGAGAAGCGGAGAACGAGGATTTTCATGTATAATTAAAAATTATAAACTAAGAATTAAAAATGAGCGAGTTACGTGTCTAGGCTCGTAGCAGACACTCATTTTTAATTTCTCATTTTTAATTTTTAATTCTCGCCTTACGAGCCTCAAAATAGGCCGCCGCCTCGTCCACTGACTTGGTATTAAAGGTCATCTCCTTGGTCAGCATGCCTTTGCGGCCGGCCAGCACGCCGTAGCGCATGTCGGCATAGCCATCGGTGTGGTGGGCATCGGGGTTGATGCTGAGCTGCACGCCCTGGCTGAGGGCGTAGCGCACCCAGCGCCAGTCGAGGTCGAGGCGCCAGGGGTTGGCATTAATTTCGATAATGACCTGGTGCTCGGCGCAGGCGTCGATGACAGCCTTAAAATCAATGGGATAGCCGGCGCGGCGCAGCAGCAGCCGGCCGGTGGGGTGGCCCAGCATGGTGCAGTGCGGGTTGGCAATGGCGGCCAGCAGGCGCTCGGTGGCGCGGGCCTCGTCCATCTTCAGATTCGAGTGAATGCTCGCCACAATGAAGTCAAACGAGCCGCGCAGCTCCGAGTCGTAGTCGAGGCTGCCATCGCCCAGAATATCGGCCTCGATACCTTTGAAAATGCGGAACGGCGCCAGCTCCTGGTTGAGCTCGTCGATTTCGCGCTGCTGCTGGCGCACGCGCTCGGGTCCGAGGCCATTGGCGTAGTGCGCGGCCTGCGAATGGTCGCAGATGCCGAGGTACTCGTAGCCGCCGTCGCGCAGGAAGGTGGCCATCTGGCGCAGCGTATGGTTACCATCCGAGTAGGTGCTGTGGTTGTGCAGCGAGCCGCGCAAGTCGCTGTCTTCCAGTAGGCGCGGAATTTTATGCTCGGCGGCCAGCTCGATTTCGCCCAGGCCTTCGCGCAGCTCGGGTACCACGTATTGCAGGCCGGCCTTCTCGTACAGCGCCTCTTCGCTGGCAAACTGCTCGCGCTTGGCCCACTGGCGCAGGGTGCGCGGGGCGGGCGCCGTGGCGGCGGGCAGCGGGGCGCCTAGGTGCGCCTCATTGCCCGTGCTGAGGAAGAGCTGATTGACGAAGTCGGCGGGCGCCACCAGGCGCACCGCGATGCCCACGCCGCCTTCCACGGCGGTGCCGGCCCACACCCACGGCCCCGAGCGGCTGGGCTCGGCGCGCAGGCCCGGCGCTGCGTTCAGCACCGCGTGAATGGCACCTAGGTCGGTGGTGGCGACCAGAATCTCCACGGTCTCCACGATTTCGAGGGCGCGGCGGATGTCGCCGGTGGCGGCAGCTTCCGTCACGCCGGGTACCTGGCGCAGGCGCTCGGCCAGGTCGTGGCCCAGGCGCTCGGCCTGCGAGAACAACAGCTTGCCGGCGCTTTGGTCCGTGAATTCGAGGGCGGCCAGAATGCTGTCCTGGGTTTTGGCCCCGAAGCCTTTGAACTTGGCCACCAGGCCAGCCTCGGCGGCTTCGCGCAGCTGGTCGGGGCCTTCGATGCCAGCATCGCGCCATAGGGCGCGCACTTTTTTAGGGCCGATACCTTTGATATTCAGCAGCTCGACTACGCCGGGCGGCGTTTTGTCGAGTAGCTCTTGCAGTTCCTTGAAGGTGCCGGTATCGAGTAATTCGGCTACCTTGGCGGCCTGGGTTTTGGAGAGGCCAGTGCGGTCGGGTAAGCCAGGGCGGTCTATTTCGGACACTGGAAACTCCAGTTGCTCGAGGGCCGTGACGGTGCCGTCGTAGGCTCTGATTTTGAACGGGTTCTCGTCGTGCAGCTCCAGCAGTTGGGCGGTGAGCTTGAAGGCACGGATGAGGGCGCGGTTATCCACTAGGGTCGGGGGCGTTAGGGGCGGAAGGGTAGGCAGGCGGGCGGTGGGCTTACGCAGACGCGGGGCGCCTGGCCGGGACCTAGGCCGCGCGGCGGCCCACCCTCAAAAGTACACCTCGCCGCCCAGCGGCAAATTTTCGTAGTAGCTACCCATATGTTTTCCTTTGCACCAGCCCGGCTAGCGGCGCTTTCTCTTTGTGCGGTGGCTGCCTGCCAGCCCGAGCACCCTGCCCAGCTGTCGCTGGGCACGCTGGCCACGCTGTACGGCACCTGGCTGCAGGAGCCCGAGGCCAGCCGCGCCGACACGCTCACATACCGGCCCAATACCTACCGCTTTCGCTACCGGCCGGGCGGCCGGCCGGGCTTTCGGCTGGGGCCAGACGGGCGCTTTGTGCGCTACGACTTAGCCCCCGGCGGCGGCCTGCAAGCTCAGGAGGGCACCTGGACTGAAACCAGTACTGGCCGCCTGCTCGTGCACCTGCCCACTACCGAGCCCGCCGAGCCCGACTACGAGCTGGAGCTGCTGCGCTACCGCGGCGGCGTGCTCCAGTTGCGGCGGCTGGCCGAGCGGCCCGCGGTGGAGGTTATTCGCACGCCCTAGGTTCGCCATTGCCGACCTTTGCGGCCATGAACTATTGGCTAGTTAAATCTGAACCCGAGGCCTATTCCTGGGCTGACTTCACCCGCGAAACCGGCACCGACTGGACGGGCGTGCGCAACTACCAGGCCCGCAACAACCTGCAAGCCATGCAGCCCGGCGACCTGGTTTTATTTTACCACAGCGTGAGCGAAAAAGCCGTGGTGGGCGTGGCTGTGGTGCACGCCGCCGCCGCGCCCGATGCCACCGCCGAAGCCGGCAGCCCCTGGGTGGCCGTGCACCTGCGCCCGCACGCGCCGCTGCCTCGCCCGGTGCCACTGGCCGCCCTCAAGGCCGAGGCCCGCCTGAGCCAGCTGGCTCTGCTGCGGCAGTCGCGCCTGTCGGTGCTGCCCGTGCGTCCCGAAGAGTTTGATACAGTGCTTGAACTAGGGTCCGGAGGTAATTAAAAATTAAAAATGATAAATTAAAATTTTGATTATCAAGTTTTTAATTTATCATTTTTAATTTTTAATTACCTCCGGAAGAGCACCTGGCACTAAGCGTGGCGCCGGGGCGTGGTAGAGGTTGCGAGCGCCCGCCAAATAAGGTATCTTCGTAAGGATGGCCGCCGCCTTGGCGGCCGGCCGCCACTACCGCTAGCTCCCACCGCTATGAAACACTTCTGCGCACTTTTACTGTGGCTCGGGCCGCTGGCCTGTTGGGCGCAGCAAGCCGAGGTGCCCCCACCACCCGGCGCCCCGGTGCAAACCGCCCGCACCGAGCTGCTGCTCGACCCCTACACCGACGAGGTGGCCGTGCAAACATTGCCTTCTGATACGGCCGTGGTACTGCTCATCAGCCGGCAGCCTAAGCTGATTGGGCCCACGCAGTACTACTTCGCGCACTATGGCGCCAACCTGGCGCTGCGCCGCGAGCAGGCCGTGGAAATAAAGGAGGAGTACGACATGGTGCGGCTGTGCACCGAGCCGGGCGTAGTGTACGCGCTGTTTCGCTCGCGCAACACGCCGGGCCGCTTGCTAGTGGCGGCCTACGATGCCCGCGGCGGGCAGGTGCGCACCCAGGAGTTTGATACCAAGCAGTATCGCAACCTGATAGCGGTGCGGGCGTCGGGCGGGCGCTTGCTCGCCACCGTCACGCTGGCCGACCAACTACACCAAACCGTGCTGCTGCTTGACGTGGCCACCGGCCACTTCCAGTTTTTGCCCTCGCTCTACGAGCCGCTCACCACCGAGCTCACCAGCGTGATGGACGCCCCCGCCGGCCGCGCCGAGTACATTCTGAGCCAAACCAACGGCCGCAAGCAGCGCCTCATGCTCAAGCAGTTGTCGGCTGAGCAGGGGCAATTGCTGCGCTCCGAGATGGTGCAAACCGAGAGCGAGCGCACCCTCATTACGGCTCAGCTGAGCCCGCCGCAGGACACCAGCGCCCGGCTGCTGGCCGGCACCTACGGCCTGCGCGGCCCGCAGTACGCCCAGGGCTTGTTTACGACTGACCTCACTGCGCCGCCCGCCAACCCCAGCGACCCGCGCCCGGCGCTGCGCTTCTACGATTTTCGGCGGCTGCGGCACTTCTTCGAGTACCTCAACCCCGCCAAGGAGGCGCGCCTGCGCAGCCGCTCGGCCCGCCGCGATGAGCGGGAGGAGGCCCCCCTGCGCTGGCACTATCGCCTGCTACTGCACGAGCTCTTGCCGCGCACCGATGGCGGCTACACGCTGGTGGCTGAGGTCTACTACCCGCGCTACCTCTACAACTCGTATGGGGCCAGCAGCATGGGCGGCCTAGGGGCTCTCAACAACCCTGGTAGCTTCGGGCAGGCCTACACCATGCCCGGCCGCACGCTGCTGGGCATCCGCACCACGCACGTGCTAGTTTGCGGCTTCGACCGCCGGGGCAACTTGCTGTGGGACAACGCCTACGTGGTAGACAGCGACTTGCTGCACAGCGAGCTGGAAGAAGCCGTGCGCACCCTCACCCTGCCCGACGGTCGCCTTGTGCTGGCCTACCTGCTCGATAATGAGCTGCACTACAAGCTCATCAACCAGGGCGAAACTGGCCCCAACGACCTGAAAGTACCCATCTTCACGGCCGGGCCGGGCATCAAGGAGAAGGTGCTCGACACCCGCCAGCCCGACGTGCAGCCCCTGGTGGGCCGGCAGTACGTGGCCAGTGGCTTCCAGCGCATCCAGGGCGAGCGCATGCCCGAGCGCCAGGTGTTTTTCCTGCAAACCTTGGAGTTTTAGGGGAAGTATAAATTTTTTTTAATGCGTAGGCCTTGATTTTCAGGACCTACGCATTGCTTGTTGCTGGTTATTTCCTGCAGAGTTTTACAGTGGCTGAAAGGCGACCATTCAAAACCCTGCGTTTTAACCCTGCGAAACCCTGCGGGAAATAACTTTGCATGAGTTCTGACATAACAAACTCATGCTCCTCGCCACCCACACCGGCCAGCCGCACGAAGCGGGCCTCGATGAAGCCGGACGCGGCTGCCTGGCTGGGCCGGTTTTTGCGGCGGCCGTTATCCTGCCGCCCGATTATAACCCGCTTTTTCTCAACGACTCCAAGCAGCTCAGCGCCCGCCGGCGCGAAGTCTTGCGCGCCGATATTTGCGCCAACGCCATTGCCTGGGCCGTGGCTGAAGCCAGCCCCGATGAGATTCAGGCCATCAATATCGCGCAAGCCAGCTACCTAGCCATGCACCGGGCCGTGGCCCACCTAGGGGTGCCCGCCACGCACTTGCTGGTCGATGGGAACCGCTTCAAGCCGCACCCTAGCCTGCCCCACACCTGCATTGTGGGCGGCGATGGCCTGTACCGCAGCATTGCCGCGGCGTCTATCCTGGCCAAAACCTTCCGCGACGAGCGGATGCACGCACTGGCCCAGGAATATCCGGCCTATGGCTGGCAGCAAAATGCCGGCTACCCCACCACCGCGCACCGCGCCGCGCTACGCGAGCACGGCGTCACGCCCCACCACCGGTTGGGCTTTCGGCTTTTTAAGTAATGAGCAATTATCAATGAATAGCTGCTCTAACAAATTCACTATCAAGTTAAAGCAACTCTTCATTGCTCATTGATAGTTGCTCATTAACAACTTACTGCTTCAGCTTGAGCAAATCCAGAAACAGGCTGAAGCCATCGACCGTGCCCCCACCCTCGCCACCGAAGGAATCGAAGGTCAGGGGTTTGATGATGTAGCCGCTTACGTTGAGGTCCTTGGCACCTAGGCGGTCGCTGTCCAGGTCTGACGTGGTCATAATGAACACGTTGAGGTCTTGAAATTCGGGGTCGCTGCGCAATATTTTGAGTAGCTCCAGGCCGTTGAGGCGCGGCATATTGATGTCGAGCATCATCAGGCTGGGGCGGGTTATCTTGGTTTCGCCGTTTTCGCCACGCAGCATGTTCAGGGCTTCGCGGCCATTGCGGGCGTGCACGAGCGGCACCTCGATGTGCTGTTTGCGCAGCTCACGCTGCACATTCATTACATCCATTTGGTCGTCTTCGACCAGCATGATGCTGGTCGTACTGGCAGGGAAGATATCGGCGGGCGACATAGCGCGAAAAGACAGGAAAAGAGCGGAACTGCTAACAGCAAAGGATATACTAACGCGTGAGCTGACTAATAAGATATAGTCCAATCAGCTGGCCGTTGCGGCTGCGCGTTTAGGAGTAGGAGGTGGCGTGGCGGGGGCCGATACCGCTGCCGTCTGCTTGGGCCAAGTAAAGAAAAAGGTAGCGCCCTGGCCTTCGGTCGATTCAACCCAGATGCGGCCGCCCTGGCGCTCCACTATTTTCTTAACAATGGCCAGCCCTACGCCGGTGCTTTCGAGCGCATCGCGCTCGACCAGGGTTTGGAAAATGATGAAGATGCGCTCGTGGTACTCGGGCGCGATGCCCGGCCCATCGTCTTGCACCGAGAAACGGTAAAAATCGTTCGACGCCTCGTCGCAGCCAATGTGGATGTGGCCGGTGCTCGGGCGGTCGTGGTACTTGATAGCGTTGGAAATCAAGTTAGTAAACACTTGCTGAAGCTGGGTACGGTTGGTAACCAGCGTCGGTAGGAAGAAAGGCAAGTCGAGCTGAAAGCCCTCGGGCATGCTCAACGTGTCGGTGATTTCGCGCAGCAGCTGGCGCACAAAAACCGGCTCGTTGGCTTCGGCCACGCGGCCCACCCGCGCCAGGGCCAGAATGCCGGTTATCAGGTTTTCCATGCGGTGCACGCGCTGCCGCATCAGGGCCAGAAACTCCCGGATGTGGACCGGCAGGTTGTCCTTGCCCATGTCTTCCTCAATCCAGCGCGACGCACTTTCGATGCCCCGCAGCGGCGCCTTCAGGTCGTGCGACACCACGTAGGCAAACTGGTCGAGCTCCTGGTTGCGGCCCTCCAGCTGGCTGATGTTTTGGTCGATGGTGTGCGCCATGCCGTTGAGGGCACCCGTAAGCTCGCTAAGCTCGTCGTGCTCGTTGTCAACTAGTTGGGTCTTGTAGTCGCCCTCGGCCAGGCGGCGGGCCAGCAGTATCATGCTGCGCAGGCGGCGGCCCAGCAGGCGCACGATGTACACGGCCCAGAGTAGGCCAAGCAGCAGCCCCACCGCCACCACAAAGCCGGAGATGCGCTGGGCCCGCGTGATGCTATCGGTGAGGCGCAGGCGCTGGGCTTGCCGGTTAGCGGTTTCGGTTTCGTCGAAGCGCGTCATCTGGTAGCGGATGGCGTCCATCACCTGCTTGCCCGTTAGGCCCTCGGCCAGGCTGCCGTGGGGCATACCATCGAGGCCCCGCTGCTGCGGGTTGCGGATGCGGGCGGCACGCTTTTCGCTCACCAGCAGGTGCGTGTAGGCCGTCCACTGCTGAAACAGGTGCCGGGTGGTATCGAGGCGCTGGCGCTGCACGGGCTCGCTGCCGAGCTGCTCGCGCAGCTGGCTGAAGCGGGTCAGCAAGTCGCGCTCGCCGCCATAATAAGGGTCCAGCATCTGCTCATTGCCGATGAGCAGATAGCCCCGAAACCCCGTTTCCATGTCAATAATACTGCGCAGCAGGGTAGTGCCATCGGCCGATACGTGCTGCGAGGCTTCCACGCGCTGCGAGTTGCGGAGCACTTGCCCGGCCAGCTGATAGTTGAGGAGTATCACCACCGCAAACAGCCCCAGCAGCAGCAGGAAGCCAGCGAAAAGCTTGGTAGTCAGGTTTATTCTCATAGCAGCCCGGCTGGCCGGTTTTAAGCCTGGGCAATACGCAGTTTCCCCTCAATGGTTTGCATCAGCCGCACGATGTAGTCGGCGCGCTCCTGCACTTCGCTAAACCCGGCCAGGGCTTCGTCGCGTTGGCCGGCCAGGTGTTTATCCATCAGCTCGTTGGCTCGCTGATGGATAACGCGGTGCTGCTGGTCGAGCTCCTTCATCTCCGGAATGTGAGCGTAGGCCCCCTCGCGCCGGGTGGTTATCCACTTGCCCAGGCCGCATTGGTCGGGGTCGCGCAGGGGGCCTTCCGAATTACTATTACCGTACAAGAAGGAGCGCAGCTTAGCTTTAAAGGAGAAGTGTTTAACTAAAGCAGACTCAAAGTCTTGCTTAATAGCATCGGGACTCATACGGAACAAGATAAAGGACGCGGGCCCGGCTCGTGGAGCTTGAACCCGCTATTTTCGTGGCCAGCAAAGCTAGCCCAAGGCTCAGGTTAACCTAAACACTGGTTTTCTTATACGAGCCCAGGGCCTTTTGCAACTAGATATTCTCCTGCTTTACGCTAATTAGCTCCTCTTCCATGGAAGCCACGCCGCTCAAAACCGTTGCCCTGCATGATACCCACCAGCAGCTCGGGGCCAAAATCGTCCCCTTTGCCGGCTATGCCATGCCCGTGCGTTACTCTTCCGACCTAGAGGAGCACCACACTGTGCGGCGCGGCGTGGGTATTTTCGACGTGTCGCACATGGGCGAGTTTCGGCTGCGCGGCCCGCAGGCGCTCGACCTCATCCAGCGCACCACCACCAACGACGCCAGCAAGCTGCAGCCCGGCAAGGCCCAGTACTCGTGCCTGCCCAATGCCGAAGGCGGCATCGTCGACGACCTGCTGGTGTACATGCTGGCCGAAAACGACTACTTCCTGGTTGTTAATGCCTCCAATATCGAAAAGGACTGGAACTGGCTGGTGCAGCACAACACGGCGGGCGTGGAGATGGAGAATGTGTCCGACCAGCTCAGCCTCTTCGCGGTGCAGGGCCCCAAGGCGGCGGCCGCGCTCGCTTCGCTCACCGATGTGGACCTAGGGGCCATTCCGTACTACAGCTTCGCGCAGGGCACGTTTGCAGGGGCGCCGGGCGTCATTATCTCGGCTACGGGCTACACCGGGGCGGGCGGCTTCGAGCTGTACGTGCCCAATGAGCACGCCGCCCACGTGTGGCAGCAGGTGATGGCCGCCGGCCAGCCCTACGGCATCAAGCCCATCGGCCTGGGCGCGCGCGACACACTACGCCTCGAAATGGGCTACTGCCTCTACGGCAACGACATCGACGATACCACCTCGCCCCTCGAAGCCGGCCTAGGGTGGATTACGAAGTTCACCAAGGACTTCACCAACAGCGACAACCTGAAAGCCCAGAAGGCGGCCGGCGTGCAGCGCAAGCTGGTGGGCTTCGTGATGGACGGCCCCGGCGGCCTGCCCCGTAGCCACTACCCGCTGGTGGCGGCCGATGGCGCACCCATTGGCGAGGTGACCAGCGGCGGGCAGTCGCCCACGCTCAGCCGGGGCGTCGGCCTGGGCTACGTGAAGACGGAGTTTGCGGCGCCCGGCACGCCCATTTTTGTGCAGGTGCGCGGCAAAAACCTGCCCGCTACGGTGGCCAAGCTGCCGCTGGTGCCGGGCACGGAGGAAGTATAAATAATTTACAATCGTCATGCAGAGCGTAGCGAAGCATCCCGCGTGGCGCAGTAAATTCTAACGTTGGGATTACTGCGCCACGCGAGATGCTTCGCTACGCTCTGCATGACAGGTGTTTTCTGTAACAATCAGCCAACTAACTTGAAACTAGACGTTTGTTTTTCGCCCGAGTTGCTACCGCTCTATGACTTGCGGGGCAAGGTGGCCGTGATTGTGGATGTGCTGCGCGCCACGAGCACTATCGTGACGGCGCTCGACCAGGGCGTGACCGAAGTATTTGCCGTGGCCACCCTGGAAGAGTGCGCCGCCCTAGGGCGCGACCACGGCTGCATTACGGCGGCCGAGCGCGATGGCATCGCGGCCGAAGGCTTCGACCTAGGTAATTCGCCCTTTGGCTTTCTCAATAAAGACTTTCCGGTGCGGGGCCGCACGCTGGCCATCAGCACCACCAACGGCACGAAGGCCCTGCACCGCTCGCTCGACGCGGCGGCCGTGATATGCGGCGCCTTCCTTAACCTGAGCGCGGTGGTGGAGTTTATCGTGGCGCAGCAGCGCGATGTGGTGGTGGTGTGCGCCGGCTGGAAGGGCCAGTTTTGCCTCGAAGACACGGCCTTCGGCGGCGCGCTGGCCGCGCGCCTGGTGCCCCTAGGGTACGAGGTGGCCTGGTCGGATGCCGCCATTGCGGCCCTGCACCTCTGGGAGCACGCCGAGCCCAAGTGGCCCGCCTATTTGCTGGAATCGGCCGCCGTGCGCCGCCTCAACGCGCTGGAATACCACGATGATTTCGTGTTCTGCATGAAGCTCGACGTGTACCCCCACATCTTGCCGCTGTGGCAAACCGACCGGCTGGTTGACGTAGGTGGGAAGTAGTAGCGGCCACTCTAACTACCGACCCGACGCGGCTAGGCGCCGGGCCGCGTCGAGTTGGTAGTTAGAGTGGCTGCAGCCTGCTGGCGTGCCTCGCCGGCCACCACCAGAAAGCCGTAGCCAAACACGAAGAGATTGAGCCCAGTTTGCAGGCTTAGAATATCGGCGCCCAGCATGAGCGTGGCTTGGACGAGCACGAAAAAACAGAGGTAGGGGTCGCGCCGCGCCCAGGCCTGAGTAAAGGGCCAGAACAGCACCGCCAGCCACAGCGCCAGCCCCACCAGCCCGCCGCCGAGCAGCGTTTCGAGGTACTGGTTGTGCACATCGACGCGGTTGGCGGGTCGCAGGCCAAAGTCGTTTTGGCGGTACTGCGCCATCAGGGCGGCGTGGGTATCGGCCTGGCCCACCCCCAGCAGCCAGTGCTGGCGAATGACGAGCGTGGCCGCCTCGATAGCCGTGAGGCGCCGCGACAGCGAGAAGTTATTCAGGTCGCGGCCTTCTTGAAACTGCTGCACGTCGTAGATGGTGGCGCGCGTGCGCTCGCGCACTGAGTCGAGCGTGTTGTAGGCCAACCACGGCCCTAGGGCCAGGAGCACCAGTAGCCCGAGGCTCAGCACGAAGTTTCGGCGCACTAAGCTGTGACCTACATAAGCCAGCAGCGCAGCATAAAACACCAGTAGCCCCGTGCGATACGCCAGCACGTGCAGCGCCCCGGCCGCTACCAGGGCCGCCACCAGCAGGCCGCGCTGAGCCACGCGTTCGGCCCACGGGCTGCGCCGCAGCAGTAGCCCCCAAAAAAAGGCCAGCGCCAGCATCACCCCGAAATAGATGTGAAATACCCGCGTGATGGCCTGCACGTTGTGCCCGATGTGAATGGCCTCGTTGGCAGCCCTAGGGTCGAGCAGGTACTTGCCCACTGTGGCCAACCCCACGGCCGCCGTGCCCGCTACAAACAGCACGCCCACCGCCCAGCGCTGCCGCCCCGTGAGCGGCACGGCCAGCGTGAAAGCCAGCGGCACGGCCAGCCACGTGAGGCTGCGGAAAACCTCGTGGCGCCACACGGGCCACTCGCTGGTGTAGAAACCACTGAGCAGCAGTAGAACTATCATGCCGGCCGCTCGCATGGCCGCGCCATTGCGAAAGTATCGGGGCCAGAGGTGCCGCACCTGCGGATTGGCCAGCGCGGCCAGCACGCCCACCACGGGGCTCAGCGCCACCAGCGCCCGCGACGCCAGCAACCCCACCACCCCCGCCAGCGAGGCCAGCCAGAGTAAGTGCTGCGAAAGACGACCGGAAGAATAATACTGCACTACAAAGCGTACGAATGAGCGCTGCAAAGGAACGGGCTGCCCCGGCCGCAAAGAGCCCGCAGCCGCCCGCCCGAAAGCCAGGGCTCGCGAAAAACGGCGGCGGCCCTAGGCAAGCCGCCGCGGCCACCTAGGGCCATCGCAGCCCGGATTATACCGCCGGCACAAAGTCCAGCACGGCTTCGCCTAGGTCGAAGACAGGAGTGTTAGGCAGCGCGTATTGGATGATGCTGGCGCCGGCCGCCGAGCGGTAGCCGCCCGCGCAGTGCACCAGCACGGGCTTGCCGGCGGGTATTTCGCCCACGCGCTCGCGCAGCTCGGGCAGCGGAATCAGCAGCGCATCGGCAAACAGCGGCGGCTGCGCTTCGGTCCGGTTGCGGATGTCCACGATGGTAAACTGCTCGGGGTGCGCCTGCACCGCGGCCAGGTCCACGGCCGGGCTCGTAGCGAGCACCCCCAACGGGGCCAGCAGCGCCCCTTTGATGTTGCCTTCGTAGCCAATTTTGGCCGCCTTGCGGATAACGGCGTCGAGCTGAATCTGGGTGTCGGCTAGCAAGTAAAACTTCTCGTCTGGCCCGACTATCGAGCCCAGCCAGGTTTCAAACTTGCCGCCATCCATCAGGTTGATAGCGCCCGCTAGGTAGCCCGCCCGGAACTTAGCGGCCGGCCGGGTATCAACCACCAGGGTGCCGGGCTCCAGGGCCGCAATGGAGCCGGGGCGCGGCACGGCCCGGATGCTGTCTTCAAAGTTGGGGGCGCCGCGCTTATTGAGCTGCACATCGTGCCCAAAGTACTTCGGGATAAACGGCTGGTCCTCCAGCAGCACGTCGATAAACTCCTGCTCCGACATCGGTTGCAGGGCGTAGTTGGTGGCCAGTTCCTTAGCGATGGTGCTGTCGAGGTCGGGACTGGTGGTTTTGCCGCAGAGCGAGCCGGGGCCGTGGGCCGGGTACACGCGGGTGGTGCCGGGCAGGGTCATCAGCTTCTGGCGGGTGCTGCGGTAGAGCTGGGCGGCCAGCTCCTCGCGGGCGTGGCCGCCCACGGCCTCGGCTTCGCGCAGGTCGGGGCGGCCCACGTCGCCCACAAACAGGGTGTCGCCGGTAAACACGGCGCGGGTTTGGGCGGCCTCGTCCAGCAGCAGGATGCTGATGCTATCGGGCGAGTGGCCGGGGGTGTTGAGGGCGTGCAGCTCCACGGCACCGAGCTTGAGGCGGTCGCCGTCGTCAAAGTTTTTGTGGGGGTAGCTAACCTCGGCCAGCTTGCTGCAATAAATAGTGGCGTCGGTTTCGCGCGCTATTTCGAGGTGGCTGCTCACGAAGTCGGCGTGCGGGTGGGTTTCAATCACGGCCACGATTTCGGCGTCGTGCTCGTCGGCAAAATCGTAGTACGGCTGCGGGTCGCGGCCGGGGTCGATAACGGCCATTTGGCGGCCGGCGCGCACCGCGTACGACGCGTGGGCCAGGCCTTTATCATAAAACTGCTGAATCTGCACCGCGGGGGTGCTACTACTGGGGAGGGGCATTGGGGGCGAGAGGCAGCCGACCAGCTAACGCGCTGAGTCACCGGCTGCCAAGGTAGGTAGACAAGTCAAATATAAGTAATGCCGCAAAAAAAACGTGCAAAGTGCAGGCGTAGCGGGCCCATTACCCGCCGGCCCCAAACGCACAAAACCCCGGCCGATTGGCTGGGGCTTTGTGTAGGTGTGAAAGAAGAGCTGTCGAAAAAATGCAGAAAAAAGGAGTAATGCCTGTGCCCCTAATTTGGCGGGCTACCCTACCCTAGGCAAGTAACGGACCAATTTTTAGCTCAGCTAAAAAAAACTTGTTCATGCCTGTTTTGGTCACGTAAAAATGATTTATGTTTATAAAATTATTTATATAAATTTATTGAAGCCTAGCAGATGCAAACGCCCTTCTACTTTTTGTGGTGGCTGCTCGTCAGTCCAGCTGAGCGGCCAAGCGCTCCTGCGCAGCAAGCTATTGAGGCAGAGATAACTCGCTTAGAACAGCTAGAGGCTCAGGCTGTACTGAAAGGGGACACCACCACGTTATTTCGGCTCTGGGCCAAAGAATTCGTTGTCAATAACCCCGACAATCGGGTAGTAACGGCCCAGCAGGTGCGGGCCTTCATGCGCACCGGCAAAATCGACTACGCATCGTTTCAGCGCATCATTGAAAAGATTACGGTGGTCGACAACGTGGCCATTGCGATGGGCCGCGAAACCACAACGCCGCAACAGAAAACGGCCAACGCGGGCAAAACCGTGACGCGCCGCTACACCAATGTATGGGTGCGCCAGGCGGGAGCCTGGCACCTGACGGCCCGGCAGGCCACTAACGTGGTAGTGCAGTAAACAACTGCCCTAGGTTAGTCTTGGTCACCATCCGGGCGGCGCTCGCGGGCCATTTCGCGGCGCTGGGCCATCAGCTGCTGGTACTGAGTGTATTGGGCGGGGGTGAGCACCACTTTGAGCTGGCCGTCGAACCGGTCGCGGCCGGCGCGCATGGCCTGGCCCATGGCGCGGCGGTTGCCCCCGGCCCGCTGAATGGCGGTTTGCGTTTCCTGGCGCTGGGTGGCCATGAGCTGCTGCACCTGGGTTTGCTGCTCGGGGGTGAGGGCCAGCTCTTTGGCGAGGCGGCCGGCCTGGGCTTGGGCCTGTTGCTCGGGCGTGCGGGCGCCGCCGGAGCCGGCGAGCGGCGGGCTCGCCACCGGAGGCGTGGTTTGGGCGTGGGCGGCCGCTAGGGGCAGGGCCAGGGCAGCGAGTAGGGCGAGGGTTTTTGTCATGATGCAGGTAATTAAAATCAGTATCAGTAAAAAGTCGGGGCGGCCGCGTTCCAGGCTTTTAGAAGCCCGACCTGGCGCAAGGTTTAATGGCCCCACCAAGGCCGGCGCTACGGCCAAGGGCCCTGCAGCCACTTGCCGCGGGCCAAGTCCCGGTTAGCTGCAAAAAAGCCCTTCCCAGGGGTTGGAAAGGGCTTTTTGATGACTAAAATTCGCTCAGCCTCAGTGGCCGGTGGCGTGCAGCTGGCCGATGCGGGCCGCCTTGTACTGCTGGTAGCGCACGTACTGGGCGGGCGTGAGCACGCCCCGAATCAGCTCGTCCGACTTGGCACGGTCGAAGGCCATGGCGGTTTGCAGGGCGGCGGGGTCGCCTTGGTTGGCGGTGCGGTCGGCGTCCATGTGCTGGCGCGTGAGCAGCAGCACTTGCTTCAGGCGGGTTTGCTGGCTGGGCGAAAGGCCCAGCTCCTGGGTCATGCGCTGGGCCTGGCTGGCCACACCCGCCTGCATGGCGGCCGTGGGGGCCGTGGTTTGGGCGTGGGTGCGGGCCGCTAGCAGGTTTAATAAGGCAAGCGTAATAATGGACTTTTTCATATCAAATAAAGGAAAAGTAAGCTCACAAAAATAAGCTCGCGCGGGCCTAGCGTGCAACGCAAATAGAACGGCCGGCCGCGGTTTTGGCTCCGCTGGCTTGCCCAGTGCAAACGCCCGGCCAAAGCGGGGATGCAGCCAGTCGCAAAGTTTCGCGTATTTTCGGCCCGCCGGGGTGCAGCCCCACTTCAACGTACTATTACCCCACCGTTATTATTCTCTCCCCCCAAACCTCTACTACATGCCGAGTATTTTTGCTAAAAAACCGCTGGCCCAGCTCCTGGGCGAAGCCAACTCGACCGGGCACGGCGCGCTCAAGCGCACCCTAGGTGCGGGCAACCTCGTGGCGCTGGGTGTGGGCGCCATCATTGGGGCGGGCCTGTTTGTGCGCACCGCCAATGCGGCGGCCCAAGCCTCGGGGCCGGGCGTGACGCTGGCCTTCATCCTGGCCGCGTTTGGCTGCGTGTTTGCCGGGCTTTGCTACGCCGAGTTTGCGGCCATGATTCCGATTGCCGGCTCGGCCTACACCTACGCCTATACCACCATGGGCGAGTTTGTGGCCTGGGTTATCGGCTGGGCGCTCATCATGGAATACGCCCTGGGGGCGGCCACCGTGTCCATCGCCTGGAGCGAGTATTTGAATAAGCTGCTGGAGGTCTTCGGGACGAGTATACCCTATAATCTCAGCCACTCGCCCTTCGAGCACGCCGTTATCAATGGCGTGACGCAGCACGGCTTCATCAACCTGCCGGCGCTGCTTATCATCGTGATGCTGAGCTTGTTGCTGGTAAAAGGCACCCAGGAGTCGGCCCTGTTCAACGCCGTAGTGGTGGTGCTCAAGACCCTCATCGTGCTGGTGTTCATCGCCGTGGGTTGGCAGTTCATCAACCCCGCCAACCACACGCCCTACCTCATTCCGGCCGATGCCGTGGTGAAAAATGCGGCCGGCGAAGTAGTCCGCACCTACGAAGGCTGGAACAAGCACGGCTTCGGCGGTATCATCGGCGGCGCGGGCATCGTGTTCTTCGCCTTTATTGGTTTTGATGCCGTGAGCACGGCTGCGCAAGAGGCCAAAAACCCCAAGCGCGACATGCCCATCGGCATCCTAGGGTCGCTGGCCATTTGCACGGTGCTCTACATCCTGTTTGGGCACGTGCTGACGGGCGTAGCCAACTGGCGCGAATTTGCCGACCCGGCCCTGGGCGGCGAGGCTAGCGTAGCCTACGCTATTCGGGCGCACATGCCCGGCTACGGCTGGTTGGCTACGGCCGTCACAGTCGGTATCCTGCTGGGCTTCACTTCGGTTATCTTGGTGATGCTGATGGGCCAGAGCCGCGTATTCTTCTCGATGGCCAAGGACGGGCTCATGCCCAAAGCCTTCTCCGAGCTGCACCCCAAGTTCAACACGCCCTACAAGTCCAACCTCATGCTGATGGTGTTTGTGGGCTTGTTCGCGGCCTTCGTGCCCGGCGCGCTGGCCGGCGACCTCACCTCGTTTGGCACCCTGCTGGCCTTCGTGCTGGTGAGCCTAGGAGTGTGGATTATGCGCAAGTCGGACCCCGACCAGCCGCGCCCGTTCCGCTCGCCGCTCTCCACGCCGGCCTTCCCGCTGGTGCCCATCATGGGCGCTATCGTATGCACGCTGCTCATTGTGGGCCTCGATTCGTTCACGCTGCAAGTAGCTTTTGCCTGGATGCTACTCGGTTTCGTGGTGTATTTCCTCTACGGCAAGCGAAATTCGATGCTCCAAAAGGGCATCGTGGTAGTGCCCACTGAGATGGATGAAGAAGCCTTCATCAAGCCCAACTCGCCGGGCAGCGATTACTAGTAAAAGCCCTAGGTATGCAAAAAGCCCCGCCAGCAGTTGCTGGCGGGGCTTTTTGCATACCTAGGGCTTTGCTTATTAAACCAGGCTCTAGGCCGGCGGCCGAAATTGACCAAGCCAAGCTGCGGCGGCGGCCTCATCGGTAAACCAGTTCGCCCGAAACGCCACGTGCAGCTTGGGTGTATCATTAGCGTAGCCTTGCGCTTGCAGGGCCTGCCAAAACTCGGGCCGGGCCAGGAAAGCTAGGCACGGAATGGTACCCAGCGCCCGGTGCACCCGCGGCAGAAAGTCCTCACCCAGCCATTCGTACATGTCGAAGGGCCGCGCGGCGTGCTCATCGGCTCGGCCGTCGAGCAGCCAGTAGGGGCACTGTTGCCGTTGCGCCTCGGCCAGCAACAATTCGCAGGCTTCGGCAAATTCGGCTACCGACAGCGGGCGCAGTGCGAGCCCGCGTACCAGCGGCGGGTGGGTTTGGTACTGCACAGAGTAGAAAGACGACATAGAATAAGTAACAGCTGGGCGCTAAGGCACCACAAGGTACTTATTCCGCGGTCTTTACTTCGCTCTGAAGCTTGAGAACTTTGTCACCATTTTCTTGCACAATAACCAGGGCCGGGTCGTCGGCCGAGCCGTTGCGAGTCACATCGCTGCCCTTGAGCTTGCGGGTGATGGATTCTTTATGAACGGATTCAATTTTGCCGGTAGCCGTGCCGGTGCCGTATTTCCAGCTGACTTTGGTGCCTTTGCGCATGGGGGAAGAAGAAGAGTAACCTAGGAAATAACTGCTTAAACGCGCTAAAAATTCGTTGGTTCCGGCGTGGCAGCCGCTACATTTGGCGCTCAGCTATTTTTGTTTTTTTCAAGAAAAATTTAAGAATAACCGCTATCGACTGCATGCTTACTACCAGTACTTTCACTTTGCGGCGGCGCGTGCTCGTGCTGGCGCTACTGGGCCTGGGCGCGGCCCTGCCCAGCTGGGCGCAGCCCGGCACCTACCCGCGCAACGGCGTGTATGACCAGCGCCCCGGCCTCTACGCCTTCACGCACGCCACCATCCAGACCGACTACCAAACCCGGCTCACCGATGCCACGCTGCTCGTGCGCGAAGGCAAAGTAGTGCAGGTAGGGCCGAGCGCGACGGTCAAGATTCCGGCTGGCGCGGTGGTGCAAGACCTTACGGGCCAGTACATCTACCCCGGCCTGGTCGATATTTTCACCAGCTACGGCGTGCCCGAAATAAAGGCGCCCGAACGCCGCGGCCGCCGCGACGCGGGCCCGCAGTTCGAGTCGCAAAAAGCCGGCGCCTACGACTGGAACCAGGCCATTCACCCTGAAGTGAACGCCGCCGAGCTCTTCAAAACCAACGCCGAGCAGGCCGCCGCCTACCGCAAGCTGGGCTTCGGGGCGGTGCTCACGCAGCAGCCCGACGGCATCATGCGCGGCACGGCGGCGCTGGTGAGTTTGAACACCGGCCGCAAGGAAAACGAGGTGATTTTGCTGGATAAAGCCGCCAGCGCGCTCTCGTTCGATAAAGGCTCGTCGCCGCAAGACTACCCCGGCTCGCTCATGGGCAGCATCGCGCTGCTGCGCCAGAGCTACCTCGATGCGGATTGGAACGCTCGCAACCCGCGCCGCGAGCAAAACCTGTCGCTGCAAGCCCTGACCCAGCAGCAGCGCCTGCCGGCTTTGTTTGAGGTGCGCGACAAGCAGTCGGCCCTGCGCGCCGACCGCGTGGGCGACGAAAACGGCGTGCAGTACATCATCAAAAGCCGGGGCGACGAGTACCAGCGCCTACCCGAGCTGAAAGGCACCGGCGCCACCTTCGTGGTGCCCGTCAATTTTCCCGAGGCCTACCAGGTCGAGGACATCTACGACGCCCAGCGCATCGCCCTGGAGGACATGCAGCACTGGGAGCAGGCACCCGCCAACGCGGCCCGGCTGCGGCAGGCGGGCATCGCCTTTTGCCTCACGGCCGCCGACCTCAAGGACAAAACTAAGTTCTGGCCCAACCTGCGCAAGGCCGCCCGCTACGGCCTCAGCGAGCAGGATATTCTGCGGGCGCTCACCGATACGCCGGCCCGGCTGCTGCGCGCCCAGGACCAGGTAGGTAGCCTGCGCCCTGGTTTGGAAGCCAACTTCCTAGTCTGCTCACGGGCGCTACTGGATGAGAATAACGTGCTGCTCGACAACTGGGTGCAGGGCGAGCGCTACCAGCTCAGCACCCTGCCCGCCGACTACCGCGGCGTGTACGCGCTGCAAATGGTCACGGCTAACAAGCAGGACCAGGCCCGCCTTGGGTCCGATATGCGCTTGCTCATCCAGGGCGGTAAGCCCGAGGCGCCTGAGCTGCGCCTGGTGCCCGCCGCGGGCGACACCGTGCGCGGCACCATCAGCGTGAGCGCCGAGCTGGCGACGCTAGTTTATAATCCCAAGGATAAGGTGAAGGGCAAGGCCAGCCCTAGGTCCGCTGCGGGCGGCAAAGCGCCTGCCGACGAGGGCGCCACCCGCCTCAGCGGCTACTACAACGCCGAAACCAAAACCTTCGCCGGCGACGGCCTGCTGGCCCAGGGTCTGAATGCGCCCGGCATCCCCATCACCTGGACCGCCCGCCGCCTCGACGAGGCCAGCCGCCAAGCCCGCCTCGACACGGCCAAGGCGCCGAAGCCGCTGGTCCTAGGCCCGGTGACGTACCCGATGGGCGCCTACGGCCTCAAAGCCGCACCTAAGCTCGAAGCAGTACTCATCAAAAACACCACCGTGTGGACCAGCGAAAAAGCCGGTAAGCTCGAAGGCACCGACGTGCTGCTGAGCGGCGGCAAGATTCAGAAAATTGGCAAGAGCCTGGCCGCGCCGGCCGGCGCCCGCGTCATCGACGGCACGGGTAAGCACCTCACGCCAGGCATCATTGACGAGCACTCGCACCTGGCTATTTCGGAGGGTGTGAACGAGGGTACGCAGGCCGTAACCAGCGAAGTGCGCATCGGCGATGTCATTGACCCGGAGGATGTGGGCGTGTACCGCGACTTGGCGGGCGGCGTGGTGGCGGCGCAGCTGCTGCACGGCTCGGCCAACCCCATCGGCGGGCAGTCGGCGCTGGTGAAAATGCGTTGGGGCGCCACCGGCCAGGAAATGAAAATTGCCAACGCGCCGGGCTTCATCAAGTTTGCGCTGGGCGAAAACGTGAAGCAAAGCAACTGGGGCGAACTCAACGTGCTGCGCTTCCCGCAGACGCGCATGGGTGTCGAGCAGGTGTTTGTCGATGCCTTCACCCGCGCCAAGGAGTACGAAAAAGGCTGGCTGGCCTACGATAAGCTCTCGAAGAAAGCGCAGGCCAAAGCCGACGCCCCGCGCCGCGACCTGGAGCTGGACGCGCTGGTCGAAATCCTGCACGACACGCGCCACATCACCTGCCACAGCTACGTGCAGAGCGAAATCAACATGCTGCTCAACGTGTCGGACCGCATGGGTTTCAAGGTCAATACGTTCACGCACATCCTGGAAGGCTACAAAGTGGCCGACAAAATGAAGGCGCACGGCACCAACGCCAGCACGTTTTCCGACTGGTGGGCCTACAAAAACGAGGTGCGCGATGCTATTCCGTACAACGCCGCCATCATGCACCACGTGGGCCTGAACGTGGCCATCAACTCGGACGACGCCGAAATGAGCCGCCGTCTCAACCAGGAAGCCGCCAAAAGCGTGAAGTACGGCGGCCTCTCTGAAACCGAAGCCCTAGCGCTGGTTACCATTAACCCGGCCCGCATGCTGCACCTCGACGAGCGCATGGGCTCGCTGCGCGAAGGCAAAGACGCCGACGTGGTGCTCTGGACCGATAACCCGCTGAGTATCTATGCTAAAGCGGCGTACACCTTCGTAGACGGCCGCGAGTATTTCAGCCTCCAGCAAGACCAGCAGCTGCGCCAGCAGATTCAGCAGGAGCGCCAGCGCTTGGTGCAGGCTATGCTAGGGGCCCGCAAAGCCGGCGTGGCCACCCAGCCCGCCACCGCCAAAACCGTGGGCCTGTGGCACTGCGACACGCTGGGGCAGATAGCGGAGTAGCGCGCGTGAACCTCACCCCCCGGCCCCCTCTCCAAAAAAGAGGTGGAGCCAACCAAAAACAGACGTTGTTAGGCGTCAGGCTCCCCCTCTTTTTTGGAGAGGGGGTCGGGGGGTGAGGTTCCCCGTCGGAGCAGCGCCTCAATTTAATTAATAACCAATACTATGCGTCGCCTTTTACTTCCCTTTCTCTTCACCACCTTCGCCGCGCAGGCGCAGGTGCCCACGCCCGCCGCGCCGCAGGCCGCGCCCGTGCTGCTCCTAGGTGGCACGCTGCACACCGGTACCGGCCAGGTGATTGAAAATGCCGCCGTGGCCTTCGATAAAGGCCGGCTGGTGTACGCCGGGCCGCGGGCGGGCTTCGCCCAAACGGCCGGCTACACCGTGCGCGATGTGAGTGGCCAGCACGTGTACCCCGGCCTGATTCTGCCCAATACAACTCTAGGTATCAGTGAGGTAGAGTCCATCCGGGCCACCGTGGATGACGAGGAAGTAGGCGCTCTCAACCCCAACGTGCGCAGCGTCATTGCCTACAATACCGACTCGGACGTGATTCCGACGGTGCGGCTCAATGGCGTGCTGCTGGCGCAATCGACTCCGCGCGGCGGGCTGCTGTCGGGCCAAAGCTCCATCGTGCAGCTCGACGCCTGGAACTGGCAGGATGCCCTGGTGAAAGCCGACGACGGCCTGCACCTGACCTGGCCGCAGCAGATAATCCGCCTCAACCCCGCCGAGGATGCCGCTGCCCTCACCCGCCGCCAGGAGGCCCGCACCGCCCAGCTGCGCGACCTGGAAAGCCTGCTGTCCGAAGCCGGAGCCTACCGCCAGCAGCCCGCCGGCCGCAAGGAAAACCTGCGTTTGTCGTCGATGGGCGGCCTGTTTGACGGTACCAAAACGCTGTATATCCACGCCGATTATGGCAAGGAGTTAATCGAATCAGTGCGCTTTGCCCGCCGCCTGGGCGTGCAAAAAGTGGCGCTGGTGGGCGCACGCGACGCCTGGATGGTGCTCGACTTTCTCAAGCAAAATGACGTAGCCGTGGTGCTCAGCCGCGTGCATGCCCTGCCCCGCCGCGACGCCGACGACTACGACCAGCCTTACAAGCTGCCCGCCCAGTTGCAAGCCGCTGGCGTGCGCTTCTGCCTCGATTACCAAGGCTCGCAGGAAACCTCGGGTGCTCGCAACCTGGCCTTTATCGCCGGCACGGCCGTAACCTACGGACTGACCAAGGAGCAGGCCCTCACCGCCATTACGCTGAGCTCGGCGCGCATCCTAGGTATCGACAAAGACTACGGCAGCCTCGAAACGGGCAAGTCAGCCACGCTGGTGGTGAGCAAGGGCGACCTGCTCGACATGCGCACCAACGCCGTGACGGCCGCCTACATCGACGGCCGCAGCATTGCCCTGGAAAGCAAGCAGACGTACCTCGACCGCAAGTTTCGGGGGAAATACGGCATAGAATAGGGTAGGACTCTAGGGTAAAAGCTGTCATTGCGAGCGTAGCGAAGCAATCGCATCGGGACGAGCCGTTCGGGTTCTATTCAGGTGCGATTGCTTCGCTGCGCTCGCAATGACAAACGGTATTTAGCGTTCCGATGGTGGCTAAGCGCTACTGCGCCCTACTAACCGCCTTTTTCCCGACCTTTGCCGGATGCTTCGTGTACTTTTCCTGTGTTTACTAGCACTCTCTGCCGCCGCCCAAACGCCCGTCTCGCCCGATGACCGGGCGCTCTACGGCATCATTTGCCGCGGCAGCGGGCGCAGCCTCGACATCTTGCACGCTGCCGCTACCGGCGGCGCGCCGGCCGTGCAGTGGGAGTTCAACCACGCGCCTAGTCAGCAGTGGCACCTAGTGCCCATCCGGGAGGGCAGCGAGTACTACCGCCTCGAGGCCAAGCACAGCGGCCAGTGCCTGACGCTGGAAGCTGCCCCCGCCGCCTCGGCGGGCGGCAATACGCCGCTGGTGCAGCGGGCCTACACCGGGGCCCTAGGGCAGCAGTGGCGGCTGGTGCCGGCCGGCCCAGCGGGGTCGTTTCAGCTCGAAAGCCGGTTCGACGGGCGGGTGGCGACCCTGGCCTCGTCCGATAAGTTTAACGGTACGGCCGTGGTGGCGGCCAAGGCCGTGGGCCGCGCCAGCCAGCAGTGGCGGCTGTTTCAACTGCAGCTGCGGCTGACCACCGGGCCGCCCTATTTCGCGGCGCCCGAGCCGCTGGCGGGCCTCAACACGCCCACCGGCAACGAGTTGCAGCCGGTGCCCTCGGCCGATGGCAAGAGCTTGTATTTCAACCGTACCCGGTTTGCGGGCAACACGGAGGGCGTGGCCGAAAGCGGCGATATCTGGCTGAGCCAGAGCGCCGACCAGGGGCGCACCTGGGGCGCCGCCACCCGCCTCGACTCGCCGCCCGGCCTCAATACTTCCCGCAATAACGCCGTGCAGGCCATCGTGGGACCGGCTACCAGCCCGGTGCTGCTGGTGCGCGGCACCTACGAGAGCTCGGGCTTCAAAGACGAGGGCGTGTCGCGGGTGCCGCTCACTAGCAATAGTCGGGCGGTGCCACTGCGCATCGCTACTTACTACTCGACCAACGTGGCCACCGGCTTCTACATGACGCCGGACGAGAAAATTCTGCTGCTGTCCTTGGAGCGCGACGATGCGCAGGGCGGCAACGACCTCTACCTGAGCCGGCCCGACGGGTCGGGCGGCTTCGGCGTACCCCAGAGCTTGGGTGCGGTCGTCAATTCGCCGGGCTACGAATTTGCGCCCTGGCTTTCGGCCGATACCAAGACCTTGTACTTCAGCTCCTACGGCCACCAGGGCTACGGCTCGGCCGATATTTTTGTGAGCCAGCGCCTCGACGAGAGCTGGACTAAGTGGAGCCCTGTGCAGAACCTAGGGCCGCGCTTCAACGGGCCGGGCTTCGATGCTTACTTTGCCCTCGGTCCCGACGGCGTGGCCTACTTTGCCACTTCGGGCGCCAGCCCCACCGCGCCCGCCGACCTGCGCCGCACGCCGCCCGGCCCGCCGCCTGCCGACACCGTGGCCGCGCCCATCGACCCCGAAACGGCGGCCCGCGCCTTAGTGACCGGCCGCGTGCTCGACGCCCGCACCAACCAGCCCATTGCGGGCGGGGCCCAGGTGCAGGCGCTGCTGCTGGGCAGCACCATCGATTTTCGGAGTACGGCCCAGGCTGATGCCTCGGGCTTTCAGCTCTCGCTGGTGCCGGGGCGCTACCGTTTCACTACCACCGCTGGCCTGCTCACGCGGGTCGATACGCTGGTGATTGGGGCTGGCGAGTCGCGCCGCTATGAGCCGCGCCTCACGCCAGCCACCGTGGGCTCGCGCCTCGATTTACCGGCCATCATCTTCACCCAGGGCCAGGCCAAGCTCCTAGGGTCGTCTTTCTTGACGCTCAATGGATTGGCCAGTTCGCTCAAGGAAAACCCGCAGTTGGAAATCCGGCTCGAAGGCCACACCGACAACGTGGGGCCAGCCGATAAAAACCAGGTGCTCAGCGAGCAGCGCGTGGCCGAAGTCAAGCGCTACCTCGTGGGCCGCGGCGTGGCTGAGAGCCGCATTACTACTGTCGGCTTCGGCGGCACCAAGCCCAAATTTGGCAACGACCGCGAGGAAACCCGCAAGCTCAACCGCCGCGTGGAGCTGGTGATAACCAAATAACGAGGCGCGGCCCTTCGGCCCGTGAGTGGCAATCGTATAGCGCTGACGCTGAAGTCGCTTGCCGTTGCCTAAGGCATAATATCTTTGCGCCGACGGACGATTATTATGAGAGCCCAGCGTGCCGGCTCCCAGCCGGAAAGCTTGCCCTAGGTGACAAGAAGAAGCCCCAGCCGCCTAAGGCAGCTGGGGCTTCTTCTTGTCACCTAGCTATAGTCTACGAGCGCCGGAAGCGGGCGCGCAGCTTGCGAATACCGAAGCCAATGCCCGCGGCGGCTATCAGCGAGGCGCCACCATCGAGCGGTACGGCGGTAGGGTCAGGCGTAGGGTCTGGCGCGGTGCCGCCCGAGCCAGGCTGAGCGTAGGCCGAGGAGGCCGAAAGAAGCAGCCCAGCAACGGCCAATAAACGCAAGCAAGAGGAAATCTTTAACATGGAGTAATGAAAGTAATAAAATGAAAAAGGTGCTTCGTAGTCCCCCGGCCCAAGCTGGGCCGGGGGCACGAAGACAAGGTTAGTTGGCAATAACTAAGCGTTTAGCAATAACGCCTTCGGTCGTTTCGAAGCGCAGCGAATATACGCCGGGTGCCACGCCACTCAGCGAAAGCGAGCGGGCCTCCGTGGCCGAGCCGGCGGCCAGCACCGTGCGGCGCACCGTTTGGCCCATGATGTTGACGAGCGAGGTGGCAATGGGCTGGCTCGCCAGGCTGGCGGGCAAGCTCACCGATACGCTACCCGTGGCAGGGTTCGGGAACACCGACAGCGCTTGTACCAGTTGGGCCGGTGCCGAGGCCAGCGGCTGCTGGCCGCTGAGCAGCAGCGTAAAGCGCCCGGCATTGTCGCCGGCCGCCAGGCTTAGGCTGAGGGCGGGCTGCTTGGCCAGGTCGGTGAGGGTGCCGGCCTGGGCATCGCGCAAGAAGGCAAAAGTGCCGGCGGGCAGGTTGTTGAGCTCGGGCGCGCTCAGCAGGTAAGTGCCGGCTTGGGTGGCGCTCAGCAACAGGGGCACTGCTACTTCGGCCGCCCCGAGGGCGGGCAGGCCATTGATGGCCAGCTTGTCGGTTCCAGCCAGGCTCACTAGGTTCAGGCCGTGGCTGTTGGGTAGCTTGGTGGCATCGTACTGGCGGTCGAGGCCTGCCGTGGCACCTTGCTCAAAGTACACGAAAGCTTCGTCGCTGGCGGCGCCAGTAGTGCCGCGCAGGGCCAGGTGCACCAGTGGGCGCGTGTCAGCGGTGGTGCGGCGGAACGACGTGGGAGCGTAGGTAGTAACCCGGTAGCTGGGGTTAAAGGTGAAGCTGCCCGCCGTTTGGCCGGCCGCGACGCGGGCAAAGAAAGCCTGGCCGGTGGCCAGAATGGGATTGCCGCCGATGCCGTTGGTGTAGGTGCGGTAGCCGCCCGCGTACTGGCTGGTGCTTTCAAACACGTACACCGGGGCCTCGAAGCCCGGGCGGTCGGTGGCCGGCTGCTGGCTAAGGTCAAACGGCGAAGGGTAGGGGTTGGCGAGCAACTGCCAGCCGGCCTCGGCGTTGGTGCCGCGGGCCGCCGGCACCGAGATGGTGCCGCGGTTGGCCGTGCCCACGAAGTCGACGAGGGCTGTGGCGGGTAGGTTCACAGAGTAGCCCGTGCCCACGGCCAGGGCGTCGGTGAGGCTGGCCGGCGAGTTCCAGCCTTTGTCAAAGTCGCCGTAGGTAGACGTAATCGTACCAACGCGGCTTTGGTCGTAGCTGAGTACGGTGGGGAACGGCGACACCCGGCCGGGCGTAGGCGAGGTGTTGTAGGCTGAGTTCACCACCGGGGCGAAGCCCGTCGTAGCCAAGTCGTTAACCGTGCTGCCGCTCACCGGTGCGCCGTAGTGGCGGTAGCCTAGGCCAGCGTTTTGGGTGGGGTCGATGTAGCGCTGCACCGTGATGTTGCCCGTGACCTGGCCGCCGGCTTCGGCGATGAGGGCCGTGCCCGCCGCGCTGGAAACCAGCGTCACGTTGCCGCCCGAGGCCAGGTTGTTGGTCGTGCGCAGCACCTGCACCACTTGTACCGGGCCGCTGGCCGTGACGCCCGCCGGGTTGGCCGCCGTCAGGTTTTGGAAGCGCGAAACGGTGCCCGAGATGGTCTGGGCCGTAGTGCCCACGAAGCGCACCTCGCCCGAGCCGGCGCCCGCCAGCGTGCCGCCGTAGTTGACCAGGTTGCCGCTCAGCGCGAGCGCCGAGCCATCGGCCGTGGTGAGGGTAGCGCCGCTGGCCAGCGTGAGGGCGTTGGCCTGTTGGGTGCCCGAAACGGTGGGCTGGTTGGGCCGCCCGCCCGGAATGATGACGTTGTCGGTGGCCGTGGGTACGCGGTTCGGCGTCCAGTTGGCGGCCAGGTTCCAGGCCGAGCTTGTGCTACCGTTCCAGGTGAGGGCGTTGGCATCGGGCGTGGGCAGGGCGGCCACGCCGCTCAGGTTGCTGCCGTTGCCGATGCGCTCGACCAGCGTAGCCGCGCCAGCCGTGCTACCCGTGAGGCTCACGGTGTAGAGGTTGTCGAAGGTGCTGCCGCTGGGCGTGGCCGTCAGGAAGGCCGAGTTGGCGGGCGTGGCGGGGGTGGTCAGGTCCGAATAAATATCGAAATCAACGCCGTTGGCCGCATTCACCGTAATGCCCGAGCCGCTGCCCACGTTGCCGTAGGTGCCGAGGTTGGCGTTCGACGACAGCAGCACGAAGTTCGTGCCCTGGTCGTAGCCGTAGAGCGCCGTGCCCGTGGCGGCGTTGTTGTCGCTGTTGGTGTATGCCACGCCCGACAGGGCCGGGGCGGCTCCGCCACCCGTGTTCGTCAGCGGCGTATCGGTGATGAAGGTGCCGTCGCTGGGGTTAGCCCGCAGGTTAACCTGGTTGGTGGCCGACGTGATGCGGATGCGGTCCACGGTCGGGTTGAAATCGAACCCGATAGCGTTTGCGTTGGCACCTAGGGGGTAGGAGATGGCGCTGCCGATAGCGGTAAGGGCGCCGGTGGTGAGGTTCACCGTGTACAGCTGGCCCAGCTGGCCGGCAGCATCGTAGCCGAAGGCGTACAGCTCGCCGGTGAGGGGCCGGAAGTCGAGGCCCGCCACTACCTGCGCACCCTGCAAGCCCGTAACGTTCACCGCCGTGCGGATAGTGCGTGGTGCGCCCGAGTCAAACGATACTAGGTTGCCGCCCGCCACGCCGTACAGCAACTGCCCGGTGAGGGCCGGCTGCGTGAGCGGGGCAATGACCACGGCGAGGTCGCGCACCGTAAAGCCAATACCCTGGGGGATGGTATTGACACGGTTGGTGGCCGCGCCGGTAGCCGGGTCAAACGTGTAAAAATTGCTGCTGCCCGCGTTCGTTACTTCCGTCAGGAAGCCTTGGTTGGTGCCGGTGGCGGCATTGTAGTAGATATCGAAGTCAATCGCCTGCACGTTGACAGCGATGGGCGACGGTGTTTCGTTGGGGGCGCTGAAAGTCAGGTTTACCGGGTTAGTGAGGGTGCCGGCGTTGGCGGGGTTTTGGGTGTAAATGATGCCGGTTGTCTCGTCAATATCGTAGAGCGTGGTGGCCGTGCTGCCCGCGTACGAGTTGGTGTAGGCCACCGAGCCGATGGACGGGGCCGCGGGGTTCAGGTTCGGGTCACCGCCGTTAACAACGTTGGTGCCTGCCACTAGGGCGCCGTTATTAGGGTTGAGGCGGACGTTGGTATCGTTGGTGCTCACCACCCGGATGCGGTCGACGGTGGGGTTAAAGTCGAACCCGATGCGGTCGGTGCTGCCGCCCAGCTCCAGCCGAATGGCCGCCCCAATGGCCGTGGCCGTGTTGGTGGCCGTGTTGAGGGAGTAGAGCTGTGTATTGGCCGTGGGGCCAGCAACAGTAGGGTTATACCCTAGGGCCAGCAGCTGCCCGGTGTTGGGGCGGTAGTCTATACCCACCAGCGTTTGGCCGGCCGTCACGCCAACCAGCGGCGCGTAAGTGCCAATGTTGGTTATGGACATCCCGGTGTTGGGGTCAATCTGAATAAGCCCCTGCGAGAAACCGCCGTTGAGGTTCGTGACGAGGCCGTAGACGGTGGGAGTTTGGGCAAAAGCGGCCGAGGCCGATAACAAACTAGTGCCAAGGGCCAGACCAAAAAGGCCAAGGCGCCGCGACGCGTTGAGCGGACGTAAGCGTAGCTCCATGAAAGAAGGGAGTAAAGGTGGGTAATAGAAAAAAATTGAAAAAATTGAATACTAAAGAGAATTACTTGCAGCAAAAAAAGAAAGCTTTACCACAGGAATTGCAATGTGAAAAGTACGTGAAAAACCTCTTGTACGGTTCATTTTAAGTCCTGATTACCTGTTATTTTTTGGTAATATTGATTATAGTCATTATTGCACTACTCGTGGTGCATGCACCTAGGTGGCCCGCCGGCGCCAGATGAAACCATCGAGCACGTAGTGCGTGCTCTGGGGCAGGGCTAGCAGCGGCACCAGCCACCTGAGTAGCGCCGGCTCGGCCACGGTGGGCAGGTGCCGAAACCAGCCGAACACTGCGCCGTGCTCGCGCCACACCAGCCCGTCCCAGAGGCCTTCCTCCAGAAAAGCAAACAGGATAATGGCGCTGCCAAACAGCAGCAGTCCGTGGCGCCCGGCCCACCAGCCGCGGCCCGGGGCCTGGGCCGGGCGGCGGCTCCACACCAGCGCGAGGTAGGGCACCCCGTGCGACACCACGTTGAGCAGCGTAAAGGCCAGGTCGCCGTTGAAAACCACAATGCCCGCGTACCAAGCCAGCGCCGTGCCGCCCAGCAGCAGGTTGCGCGGCACGTTCAGGGTGCGGGTGCGGTAGTATTGCCGGGCTTCGCGCCCCAGGTAGGCCAGCAGCAGCCCTAGGTAGAGGCCCGTGGCCAGCTGCCGGCCCAGGGGCCAGTCGTGCTGCACAAAGTCACCGTCCACAAACCAGTTGAAGTTGCGCGGCGGCGACAAGTGCCAGTACAGCAGCGGGTAGAGCGTGGCGGCGTAAATGAGGGCCGGGCTCAGCCACTGGCCGGGCCCAGGAGCTTCGTGCCGCGCGTAGAGCCGCAAAAACCCGTATTGCTGCCTAATGAAGTGAAACACCGCCAGGTAGGCCAGCGCTCGCCAAAAAACCAGGCCGCCCGCCGCGTACAGCGCCACCCCGGCCGCGTAGCAGACCAGCGGCGCCAGCACTAGCAGCCGGCCCCGCTGCCGCCGCTGCTGCGGGTCGAAGTACGTCTGAAACAGCGTGCCGTACACGTGGGCCACGTCGATGAGCAGCACCACGCCCACCCAGGCCAGCAGCGGGAACTCGGCCGAGTGCCGGAATTGCGCGGGCAGCGCCAGCACCACCAGCAGCGCCACAAAAGGCGGCGCCAGTATCAGCCAGCCATCGTAGTGGGGCGAGCGAATCCAGGGCTGGGCAGGGGGCCGCAAGGGCATAAGCGGGGCGGGGGCAGAAGCACGGATACCCGCGCAAGCTAGCGCACCCCGGGCCGGTTCGCCAAAAAAGCCCGACCAATTGGCCGGGCTCTTAGGAAACCTGTATTAGCTAAAGGCTAGAAAGCGGGTTGGCTGAGTGGAAAGCGCCTGGCCTTGCGGAAAGCAGGTGTCTTTGTAAGAAACGTTTGGCCTGGCGAGCGCAGCGCAGCAATCGCACCCAAACGGCTCGTTTTGGTGCGATTGCGCTACGTTCGCCAGGACAGATAAGCTTTACAACCTAGCTCAGCGAGTCCTGGATGTTGCCGATGAGGGTATCGGTCATCGTCATCTGCTCTTTCTGGGCGTGGCCTTCGGGCACGGGCGGGCCCAGCTTGGGCTCGTCGCCGTAGGGCTCGGCTTTCAGCACCCGAAACTCGCCCTTGCCGTCGATGCTGGGGCCAGCGGTCCAGCGGCCGGCCGGCGTGCCGGTACCGTCGATGTTGGTCGAAATGAAGGAGTAGCTGAAGTCCTGGTTTTCCTTGCTCTGCGGAAAGGAATTGGGTACGGGCAAGGCTGCCGAGCCGCCGAGCTCCTCAATCACGGCCAGCCACTGGTTTTGGTGCATGGTGTCGCGGGCCAGGCTGAAGGCCAGCATGTCCTTTAGGCCAGGGTCATCGCTCAGCTCCCAGATGCGGGATACCAGCGTGCGGCCAGTAGCCTCAGCGGCCACGTTGCTGTACATGTCGGCCACGATGTTGCCGCTGCTCACTATCCAGGAGCCGTTGAAGGGCACGCCTTCCGAATCGGCGCAGATGGCCCCTAGGCCGCCCGACAAGAACTGGCGCGGGTTCATGCCGCCCAAAATGGCGCCTACCAGGCCGTTTTGAGCCACCGCGCTTTCCTGTAAGCTCAGGGGCGCTTTCTCCAGGTTGAGCGCAATGGCGGTGGCGAGCATTTCGATGTGCGAAATCTCCTCGGTGCCGACGTCCAGCAGCATGTCGCGGTACTTGGCCGGCCCGCGCGAGTTCCAGGCCTGAAACAAGTACTGCAGACAGACGCGAATTTCGCCGTCGATGCCGCCCAGCGCTTGCTGCAGCATGCTGGCCATGGCCGGATTGGGCTTGTCGACGCGCACTTTGTACTGCGTCCGTTTATCGTGGTAAAACATGGGGTGATGGTAAGGGTGGAAAATGCGGCAGGCTACGCCACCGGTAGCCCTTAACTATACGCGGCCCACCCCGACCTGCCGGACCGATAACTACCCCTTTCCAAGGTAATAACTACCTAATTCTGAAGTAAGTATTATCCGAATTGCCTGGTAGTTTAACCCACTAAAATGGAGCGTCCTACGGAGCAAAAGCCACGCGCTGCCCACGCGCCCACAAGCGCCCACCTAGGTGCCCGCGGCGAAGGGCGGCACAAAAAAAGCCCCTCACCAAATTGGTGAGAGGCTTTTCTCAACTAAAGACCTAGGTTAGGCTACAGTGCTTTGAGCAGCAGCAAGACCAGGCCTACTACTATCAGAATACCGCCAATGGTGTTGAGCAAGCCCGAGCCAATGATGATACCAATTAGCAACACTACCAAACCAACCAGCAGGATGGTGAGCGAGCCGCTGCGGGCCGCCGACTCAGTGGTGCTGGCCGTGTTCTGCTGGCGCTTTTCGATTTTGGAAAGCTGCTTGGTGAGCTTGTTCAGGGCCAGGCGCTGCACCAGCGTGGGCTTGGTAGCCTTGGCGGCGGGGGCTTCGGTGGTGGCTACCGTGGGCTGGGCAGTGGCGGCAGCGGCAGGAGCCGAAGCGACTACGCGGCTAGGGGCAGCTGCAATAGCTACCGGCGCAGTGGCTACTGCAGGAGCAGGGGCATCTACTGTAGCAGTGGCTACGGTGGCAGGCTGCGGCTTGGTAGCTACCACCTGAGCCGAATAGTCAGCGGCGGGCGAGGCAGCCGGGGCCTGGGCTACGCTGGCGGTTAGGGGGCTGGTAGCAGCCGTGTTGGCGGTGTAATCGGCGCGGCTGCACGAGCTGAACGAGGCGGCGGCGAGCACGAGCAGTGCAAAGTGCGAATAGGCTTTTTTCATGATGAAAAGAGGGGGAGGTGGTGAAGAAAATATGAAATTCGGGGCTTAAAAAGCCCAGTTATATCCTGGCTTGCCGAAGGGCAAGTTGGGATATTCCTAGACTAAGTAGTCCTTGGTTCGTTTACGGGAGATAGCGCTTGTGTGTTCAAAAGTTTCTCCGCCGCTGGGGTGAATAGCCTGGCTCGTGCTGTAGGAATCGCCTTCCGAAGCCAGGAATACGGAGGTCGAGGCTACCTTGCCCAGTAGATAGACCGTAGTGAGGCCCACCCCGATAATGATGACATCGGACGTGGTATTTGTGCGCAGCGGCCCAGCAATGGACGCCGCCAGCGTGGTGGCCAATCAGCTAGGTAGCGTGGCGCCGGAAGTATGAGTAGGGTTGATAAAAGCAGCCATAGCAACCAAGCAAAAACAACCGCTAAGCGATGCGCACCTTAGCTCGTGCCCTGATTTGATGGGGGTTAGAAGAAGCTTGCCATTGCCTAGGCGATAAAAGGTCTGCGTAGCCACCTAGGGCAGCGGCCATAAGCCCGGCCTCAACAACCGGTTTAAACACTAAGCCAAGCCGCCCCCCATGATGGTAAGCGACTTGGCTCAGTGTAAAAAAAGCTGGCAATTATTAGGTGGTGCTGCCGCCAGTGGTGCCGCCGGTAGTGCCGCCCGAAGTCGTGCCGCCAGCGGTGGTGCCGCCCGTAGTACCGCCGGTGGTGCCTGAAGTCGTGCCGCCAGTAGTGGTGCCGCCCGTAGTAGTACCGGCTGTGGTACCGCCTGTAGTAGTACCGGCTGTGGTACCGCCAGTAGTGGTGCCGGCCGTGGTGCCAGTAGTGCCGCCCGCGGTCGTGCCCGAAGTGGTGCCGGTGGTGGTACCAGCCGTGGTGCCGCTGGTGGTAGTGCCAGCCGTAGTACCCGAAGTTGTAGTGCCAGCGGTGGTGCCGCTGGTAGTGGTGCCGGCGGTGGTAGTGCCGGCGGTCGTGCCAGTGGTGGTAGTGCCGGCCGTGGTGCCGGTGGTGGTAGCGCCCGAGGTGGTGCCGCTAGTGGTGCCCGAAGTGGTGGGGGCGGGGGTGTTGTCGTCGTCGTCGTCGCAGGCACTAGTTAGGGCCAGTGAAGAGCAGAGCATTAACCCTAGGGTAAGCGAAAGCCAATTGCGTTTCATAGTAAACGGTACAAGAAAGAGAATAAAAGGAAAATCCCTGTTACTCTTTCTTATACGGCGGGTGGCGGCCTGTATTTACGCTTAATTCCGGGGGTAAACTACCGAATTGGCTTCCTCGGGGGCACGGGTACTACCTAGGGCTTGCGCTGGGTAAAAGCCGCGTTGCCGCGGCCTCGCGGCCGGGCGGCGCGGGGGCCGCCTAGGGTGCAAGCTGAGCGGCCGGGGCCGGGGGCTCGCAGTCGCAGAGGACTTCACGGGTGGCGGGCGGCACCTGGTAGTTGGGCTGCGACACTTCTTTCATGTACACCACCGAGAGGTGGCGCAGCGGCGGGTGCGCGGGGTTTTGCTGCCAGATGCGCAGCAGGTAGTTGCAGTAATAAGGCCGCATCCAGCCGTTGTTGACGAATAAATAGTTCTCGGAGTACTTGCGCCACCGGTCGTTTTTGAACAGCGACACCACGGCGGCTGGCTTGGCGTAGCTGAGGGGCGCGCCGCCGCGGTTCAGGTCGAGCACCTGGCCCGCCCGAGTGGTGCCTTCCAGCACGTACCAGCCATCGTCCTTAAACACGGTGGGCGCAAACATGCCCCAGTGCTGGTCGATGCGCACCAGGTAACCCAGCCACCGCGTCGAGTCCGACATCCAGCGGCCCGGCTTGCCGCCCACGTCGTCGAGGTTCCACCAGCACACGTAGAAAAGCACGCTCACTACCAGCGTTTCGCGCACGGTGCGCCACAGCGCCAGGCGGCCGGCCGGCCGGGGGCGGGTGCGCTCGATGCGCAGTTGCCAGGGCGCCTGCCACCTGGGCAGGCGCGTGCGCCAGTGCCGGGCGCGGGCGGCGTGGGGCGCCAGGCGGGGCGTCAGCCAGTCGAACGCCACCGCCGGCAGCAAGCCCAGCACCGACACCATATTAATAAGAAAGAAAATGCCCACAAACAGCGTGAGGCTGATGCCCAGGTGAAAGCCAAACAGCACAAACACCACCAGTAGCCGCCACCAGCGCACCCCCACCGGAATAAACAGCGCAATCGGCAGCAGCAGCTCGGTGTACCAGGTGGCGAAGGTGAGCCCCCGCAGCAGCCCAAAGTGGGGGTAGAGCAGGCGCCCGCCCGGCAGCAGCAGCTGGTCGAGGCTGAAGGCGTAGTAAAGCGCCGTGCCCTGCTGGGTCCATTCGGGGCCACTTTTGAGCAGGGCGGTGCACCAGTACAGCAGGGCCAGCTGCACGATGTAGGCCACGGTGGCAGCGCTGGCGTAGTCGTAGCGGGCGGGCGGCGGGGCGTGGCGCGCATCCCAGGCCCAGACCCGGCCCCAGGGCAAGAAAAACCCCCAGAACAGCAGCATCCGCAGCAGGTCGTCGCCGCCCTGCCCAATCATGGGGTTGCGGTTTTGTAAGGAAATGAGCAGCCCCCACGACACCAGCGTGGCCAGGCGCGTGTGGTAACCCAGCAGCAGCGCCCCCGCCACCAGCGCCGCCAGCCCAAACAGCACCGCCTGCACCTGCCACAATCCGCTGGCCGCGTGCAGCGAAAACTGGTAGGGCGTCCAGGTGTGGTCGAGCATCACCGAGAGGGGCAGCACGCCCATATTGGCGTAGTGCGCTTCCAGGTCGGTGCTGCGGATACCTAGGTCGAGCAGTACGATGGCCGCCGTGCCCATGCGCAGCAAAGCCAGCGCTCGCAGGTCGAGCACAAACGGTAGCCGCACGGCCGCCCATAACTGGTGCATAGTGGTAGAAAGCAAAGGCAAAGTGTAAAACTAAACAAGGCGAAAAAGCAGCCAATCGCTTGGCCAGCTTTTTCGCCTTGTAACAGGAAAATAGCGGGAAAATGGCCGGTGCTAGCGCGTCGTGCTGCCCGAGGTAGAGCCCGACGTGCTGCTGCCGCTGGTGCTGCCGCTGCCCGAAGTGCCACGGCTGCCGCTGGTGCTGCTACCCGAGGTGCTGCCACCGCGCTTGGCGGCGCGGCGGGCTTTGCCCGACGTGCTGCTGCCCGAAGTCGAACCCGAGGTGGTGCCCATGGAGCCCGAGCCCGACGTGCTGCCCATCGAGCCCGAGCCCGCCGTAGTGCCCATCGAGCCTGAGGTGCTGCCCATTGAGCCCGAAGTAGAGCCGCTGGTCGAGCCCATCGAGCCGGTCGTGCTACCCGAGGTCGAACCCGAGGTGCCGCCCATGGAGCCCGCCGTGCTGCCGCTGGTCGAGCCCGAAGTGCCGCCAGTGGTAGAGCCCGCCGTGGTGCCCGTAGTAGTTTGGGCAAAAGCAGCGCTGGTCGTTAGGCCCAGGCCAAGTACAAAAGCTGCCGCGCGTAGCGACAAGGAAACGTTGTTTTTCATAAAATACGAAGGAAGAAAAGGGGGGAAAAGAAAATAGAAAAAGTGAGCTATTGGCCCGTAGTCGAGCCAGTGCCGCCCGCGCCGCCCGTAGTCGAGCCAGTGCCGCCTGCGCCACCCGTGGTAGAGCCAGTGCCGCCCATAGTGCCCGCGCCGCCTGCCCCGCCCGTGGTGCCTGCGCTCCCGGTGTTGCTGCTGCCGCTGGCGCCCGCCGAGCCGGCCGTGGAGCCGCCCGTGCTGCCAACGCCGCTGGTCGAGCCACCTAGGTCGCCGGTGCCGCTGGTCGAGCCGCCGGTGCTGGCCGTACCCGTGCCGGTGCCGCTCATGCCCGCCGAGCCCGTGCCCGAAGAGTCGGCCATGCTGCCGGTATCGCTGCTGCTGCTGCCCGCAGTAGAGCCGCCACCGCTGGTCGACGACTCGCCGCTGCCACTACCGCCGCCGCTGCCGCAGGCACTTAGCAGCGAGGTGCTGAGGGCGAAAGCGGCGATGGCCAATTGAAATTTAATGGTACGCATAAGAAGAGGGAGAATTAGGGAAAAACTGTGGCTGAGTATACGCTTGTCAATCAGTGAGCAGTGGCGCGATTACCCCGTATATTTCTCAGTAACTACGTAGCGGTAAATACGGTATTTTGGGTTTGTCTCCGCTTGGGCGCCCCGGCCCCAACCATCGGGGCCGCCCCGGCGTTAGGCCGCTACCACCTCCTGTTTGCTCACGTATGCCCACTTCCGCCCCGGCCACTATCCTCTTCGATGGCGTGTGCAACCTCTGCCATGGGTTTGTGCAGTTCATTATTCGCCACGATGCCACCGGGCAGTTTCACTTCGCGGCCCTGCAAAGCGACGTGGGCCAAGCCTTGCTCGCCACCCACGGCCAGCCGCACCTGGCCGCCCCGGCGGCCGACCCCGACTCGGTGGTATTGGTGGAAGGCGGCCACGTGTACACGCACTCCACGGCCGTGCTGCGCATTGCGGGGCGCCTAGGGGGCATCTGGCGGGCGGCGGCCGTGGGCTACCTGTTGCCCCGCGCCTGGCGCGATGCCCTGTATCGCTACGTGGCCCGGCACCGCTACCGCTGGTTTGGGCGCCAGGAAAGCTGCCTGCTGCCCA
The DNA here is from genome assembly GCF_042681145.1 of Hymenobacter bucti. Classification (NCBI taxonomy): domain Bacteria; kingdom Pseudomonadati; phylum Bacteroidota; class Cytophagia; order Cytophagales; family Hymenobacteraceae; genus Hymenobacter; species Hymenobacter bucti. The sequence goes on along the minus strand of NZ_JBHUFD010000005.1, from coordinate 200,851 downwards.
CGCCCGCCCTGCGCGCCCGGTTTCTATAGCTTGGCACTTTGTAGTCTGAGCTACACTAAGGCCACCCCCTGCACCACGGCCCGCGCCGCCCGTAGTCCCTGGTGAAAGGCTTCCTCAAACACCGACACCCCGCTAAAATCGGTGTGCGCCAGGTGTACCCGGCCGCCTAGGTGCGGCTGCCGCACCAGCTGGCGCGCCGCGCCCCACACGTAGCCGGGCGTGGGGGCCACCATGCCGTGGCCCCACACCCAAAGCTCGGCGGCTTGCACGCGGCCGGCCAGGCCGGGGTGCATCAGGTCGAGCTCAGTGAGCACGAGCGTCAACCAGTCATTATACGTACTAGCAAAGGCGTGGCGGCGGGCCGCGGCGGGGTCGCCTAGGTCGGTGGGCAGGGCCCAATAGAACGTTAAGCTGCGCGGGCCGTCGGCCTCGAAGCCGCGCAGGGCCTGGTGCTCGGCGTCGATGTAGCCGAGGGCCGGGCTGCCGTAGCGCACATTGTCCCAGCTCAGGGGCTGGCCGGGGCCGCCGGGGTAGCCGTCTACCGTGAGGTTGGCCACCAGCCAGGGCGCGTGCAGCGGCGCCAGCGGCGGCAAGGCAGCCGGGGCGGGCAGCAGGTGCTTGCTCACGTGCCAAGGCGTGGCCAGCACCACTTGCCGCGCCCGCAGGCGGGTGCTTTGGCGGGTAACGCCGTTGAAAGCCAACACATCCACGCGCCCATCGGCGGCCGGCGCTACCTCGAATGCTACGGTATTAGGCTGGATGCGGCCGTGGCCACCCGAGCGCCGCAGGGCTTCGGCCAGGTGATGGTTGCCATTGGGCCAGGTGAGCACGGCGTCGGCGGGCGCGTTGTGGGCGCGGCCCTTGCGGGCGGCGAAGTAGTGCAGCCCGGCCCAAGCCGATACCTGCGCGGCGGGCACCCCAAAATCGTCGCGGTACGAGTAGTCGAGGTACCAGCGCAGGTACGCCGAGCGGTAGCCGTGTTGCGCCAGCCAGTCGGCCATCGACACCTCATCGAGCTGCCGGGTAGCCGCGTCGGCCGACGACAGGTCGAGCGGCAGCCGAAACAAGTCGTGCCCATCGGGCCCGGTGGCGTGGCGCAGGCGCTCGACCTCGGCCAGGAAGCGGGCAATTTCGGCGCGGTCGGCCTCGGGCACGCCGGCCTCGGGCACCAGGCCGGGCTGCCAGTGGCCGTGCAGCAGCAGGCGCTCGACGGGGTCGTGGCAGAGAGCGGTTTCGTCGTAGATAGGCAGTCCGCCGGGGCCGTAGCCGGTTATGATTTCCGCCTCCTCCAAAAAGGCTGCTAGGTCGCGGTCGCGCTCGTCGGGCACGGGCAGGTAGTGGGCGCCCCACGGGTAGGCGGTGCGGCCGTTGTGGCCGGCGGTGGCGTTGCCGCCCGTGTCGGGCTCCAGCTCCAGCAGTAGCGTGCGTAGTGCGGGGGCCAAGCGGTGCAGCTCGCGCCGGGCCGCCAGCCCGCTCACGCCCCCGCCCACTATCACTACGTCAACTTCCTCGGTATGGGTCGGGGCCGGCAGCTTGTGCGGCTCGCGCAGCAAGTGCCCCAGCTTGACGCCCGCCCCCCGCACCTGCCCGCGTACCGCCGAGCGCGCCGGTACGCAACCCGGCACGCTGCCGAGCAGGCCCGTGAGCAGCGTGCCGGCCAGGCCCGCGCTGGCTTGAGTCAGGAATTGACGACGGGGGAGGGGCATAGGGAAATTATGTGTTGATAGGGTGTGGAAAGAGGCTGTTTTAGTGCAATTGGGGCGTTGGCTCGTCCTTACGTGAACCTCACCCATTGCCGTACGGCCCCCATTCCTCCTCAAAATACCGCACCAGCGCCTGGTTATTGAGCTGATTAACTTCCGTGGGTACCTCGCTCATGTCGGGCGGGAAGGCGCACATCTGGCCGATTACTTTGGGCGTGGCGTAGCGCAGGCCGGGGGGCAGCGGGCCACCATCGGGGCGCCAGGTGCCGGGCTGGGCCTGGGCCAGCACGTAGCCCCACTCACCAAACGAGGGCACGTAGGCGTGGTAGGGCACCGGCGCCAGGCCGCTGGCGGCCAGCGTATGCACCACGCACCAATAGGCCCGCCGCGCGATGTAGGGCGAGGTGGCCTGCACCACTACCAGCCCGCCCGGCCGCAGCCGCTGGCGCAGCGTTTGGTAGAAGGCCGTGGTGTAAAGCTTGCCGATGGAGTAATTGCCAGGGTCGGGAAAATCGACAAATACTACGTCGTAGCGGGTCGTGTCCTGGCGCAGCCAGGCGTAGGCGTCGGCGTTGTGAATATCGACTTTGGGCGAGTGCAGCGAATTGTGGTTCAGCTCGCGCAGCAGCTGATTGCTCTTGAAGAGCTTGGTCATGGCCGGGTCGAGGTCGATGAGGCGAATGCGCTGCACCTGCGGGTACTTCAGGATTTCGCGCACCGCCAGGCCATCGCCGCCGCCCAGTACCAATATCTGGCGTGCTTGCGGCCGGTCTTGCAGGGCCGGGTGCACCAGCGCCTCGTGGTAGCGGTACTCATCGGCTGAGCTAAACTGGAGGTTGCCATTGAGAAACAGGCGCAGCTCGCCGCGGTGGTTGCCCGTGAGCACCAGGCGCTGGTAGGGCGTGCTTTGGGCGTAGATAACGGTGTCCTGAAACACCTCGCCCTCAGCGTAGCGCTGAATGCGCTCGGCGCCCACCACGCCTGCCCCTAGGGCCAGCAACGACAGCGCGATGATGCCGAGGTAGCGCCGCCGGTAAGGTTTGGTTTCGTCAAACGACAGCAGGCTCACGCCCGCCACCACCACGTTCAGCGCCCCAAACAGCAGTGCCGTGCGCACCAGCCCCAGGCGCGGCACCAGCACCAGCGGGAATATCACCGCCGCTAGCAGTGAGCCCACGTAGTCAAACGTAAATACCCTAGCCACCAATTCCTTAAAAGCCAGTCGCCCCTGCAAAATGCGCAGCAGCAGCGGAATCTCCAGCCCCACTAGCGCGCCCAGCAGCCCCACCAGCCCATAGAGCAGCACCCGAAACGAGCCCACGTGCGCAAACAGCCCAAACAACAGCGGCGCTGACGCGCCGCCCACCAAGCCCACCAGTATTTCGAGCCGGATAAACCAGCGCAGCAACTGGCCGCCTAGGTAGCGCGACAGCCACGAGCCCACGCCCATGCTAAACAAGTACACCCCGATGACCGTCGAAAACTGCGTCACCGAGTCGCCGAGCAGGTACGAGGCCAGCGTGCCGGCAATCAACTCGTAGAGCAGCCCGCAGGTGGCGATTACGGCTACCGAGCCTAGGAGCAGCGCCGGCCGCGGCGCCCCGCCCGCGTCGGCCGCCTGGGCGGCCCGCGCCCGGCGGCGGCGCGCTAGTAAGGAGCCCTCACCCATGAATAGCCGCGCTGATAATGAGAGCCACTGCCAGCATAAATGCCGCCGCAATGATGGCCAGGGCCGTGTTGTGCTCCTCCAGGATTTCGCGGCGCAAGGTGCCCGGCGTCAGCCTGTTGAATACGTAAAAGCTAATCATCAGAATAGCGATGCCCAGCACCGAGTACACGACGGAGGCGGTGAGCGCCTTGAGGTTGAGGTATTCCATGGGGGATGAATGAGTGAGTTGTGAAGGAGTAAATTGTGAAGGAGTGAGTCATGGCAGAATCACGCAGTCGCAATTCACTCCTTCACTCCTTCACAACTCACTTACTTGTGGTTGAAGCCATTGACGTAGCCGCCGTGGCCGCCCGCGCGGCGCGGGCCAGCTTGCTGCTCGGTGTCGGTGCTTTCGTTGTCGTCGCCGAGCAGGCGGCTGCCGCGCAGGCCTAGTATCAGGGAGGTGGCCAGCGCCAGGGCCAGCAGCCCCGCGTAGAGCGGCGAGCGGCGAAAATCGGCCCCTAGGTGGCGCAGGAAGGAAAACATACGACGACGAATTAAGAGGAGGTAGGGGCAAAGTCGCTGTTTTCCCAGCGGCTGTTTTCGAAGGAGCCGTGCCGCATCCAGTGCCACAGTGGCACGGCGCTCATCAGGACCAGGATAAGCACGAAATTGGAGAAAAATCCGCTGTGCTGCTCTACCTGGAGCACCAGTGTGGTGTCGCCCGTGCCCGCCTCTGCGCTAGGATACAGATTGAGGTGGTAGCGGCCCGGCGGTAGGCCGCTGATAACGGCGCTGACCGAGCGGCTGCCCTCCGACCAGCTTTCGCCGTCTTCCACGCCTGCGTAGTATTCGAGCGAGCGGGTGACTTCGTAGCCGCGGCCGGTTTGCTCGTTTACCAGGCTGGCCGTTATTTCGAGCCAGTGGTTGGTGAGGTCCAGCGCGCTGAACGTGATGTCGACCGCCGACGGATGGGTAAGCACAATGGTTTTAGACACCAGCATCTGGCTGTAGCCGGCGCTGGCGGCGGGCGGCGTAGTGGTGGCTGGCGCGGCGGGCGCTGTAGGCGCCGCCGCCCGACCTAGGGTATCGCCGGTGGGCGCGGGCGGTGGGCTGGCCGTAGCATTGGAAGCCGCGGGCGCGGCTGGCACGGTAAAGGTTTCGGTGGTGGTGGCGCTGGGCCGGGTGACAGCCAGCCACCCCGTGAGCAGTACCAGCAGCAAGGCCGCCACCCCAAACAAGCGCCAGGCCGGGGACATGTTGTGCGGGTTGGGCTGAGCGGCGCCGATACCTTCGCGGCTGGGTAGCGTGTTCACATCCAGGCCAAAAGCGGTGGCCACCTGCGCCGGTTCTAGGTATTCGGATAGGTACCAGATAGGCTTCCGGTCAGGTATCTTTTCACTAGACAGTAAGTAGGGTGGACAGGTAAACTCCTGAATTTTCAGGCGCTCATCTTCTAGGATATTCCAATCAAACTCGCCTTGCGCGTCGCGGATAATGGGCTCGTAGCGGTGCCACAGCCGGTAGGTGTTGCCGGTAGTCGGGCTGGTCCATTCCTTGCCCTGGATAGACCGTGGGCCGACAACATCGGGATGGTGTGGCGCCCGCCTTATCAGCAGCCAGTGCCCCTGATATTCAGCCAGCTGCAACGGAAAGTCGATGGGGTCGTCGCCCACAATGGGCTCGGTGGGGCGCAGCTGGTACTCGCGCCATTCGGCGGTACGGTTGTTTTTTTCGCCGCGCACCTGGTAGCCCGTGAGGCGGCAGTGGTAGCCGCCTAAGGTGCCGGTGGCGCCCAGCGGCAGGCTGGGGCCGGGCGCCAGCTCACGCTTAAAGTCTCTGGCAATGCGGGTCTCGCCACCCGGCGTCGGCTTGGCAGCGAAGTAAGTGCGGCACTTGAAGCAGCCGAAGTATTGGCTGCCGGCCGGGTCGCAGCACGGGACCTGGGCCGTGCACTTGGGGCAGGTAACCCAGGTTTGGGGCGGGGCTAAGGGGGTGCTACTCATCGCAGAACCTCGGCATAAGCTTGTTCTTCGGCCCCGAAGTACCCTAGGGTTTCCTGGTAGATGCGGCGCACGGCGGCGTGGTTATCGCGCCGGAAATTCGACAAAAACACGTCGAACGTAGCCAGCCCGTGCTCGGGCCAGGTATGGATGCTGAGGTGCGACTCGGTGAGGGCCAGCACCGCCGTAAAGCCCGCATTTTCGGCGAACACGTGGTAGACCTCGCCTACGCAACTGAGGCCCAAGCGCGCCACCAACTCGGCAAAAAACTGCTGGCTGCCCGTGGCATCGCGCAGGGCCGCGGCCGGCGCCGCAAAGGTGGCCAGGATGTGCAGGCCCGCCGCGTAGGCGCCGGGCGGCGCGGGCAGGGTGGCGAGGGGCAGGGGAGTGGCAGTCACGGCCACAATACTACTGCGCCAAACGCAATTTAAGCTGCTGCCGCATGCGCAATAGTACTTAGGCGGATGTAGTTTTAAGACGAGAAGCTCATGAGCCGCTAGCAAAATTATTTTTCTATTATTTAGTATGACTTTATCCACTTACGACCAGGAAACCATCCTTTCCCAGAATTCAGCCGGCAAAATTTATTACGAGCCCGCGGGCTACGTGCGCCTGACCTGGGCCCCCGAGCGGCAGCCGCTCGACGTTATTCAGGCCTTTTATGAGCAAGTGTTGGCCTCGCTGCTGAGCACCGGCGCGCATCATATTCTCTCCGAGCACGGCGCCCGCGCCCCGTTGCCCATCGTGGCCCAGGAGTGGCTTACCACCAACTGGATACCTAGGGCCATGCACCTGGCCAACACGCACACCTGCGCCATTGTGGAGGGCGCCGACCCCCTGCACCGCCTCTCGACGCAATCGGTGGTGAGCACCGCGCCGGAGGGCTTCCGCTTCAAGCGCTTCGACAGCTTCGCGGCCGCCGATGCCTGGCTGCGTGGCCTAGCCTAGCGGCCGCGCGGCTTGGCCCAAAACGCAAAAGAGCCCGGCCAATTGGCCGGGCTCTTTTTGCTAATTCTGTTTTCAATAACCCTAGTGCTTGGCGAAACGCTGCACGAACAGGTGCTGGCCATCGCTGGCGCGCACCAGGTAGAGGCCGGCGGCCAGGCCGCTCACGTCGAGCTGCTTGGTAGTGGCATCGTAGCGGGCGGTGGCGGCGGCGCCGCGGGCATCGAGCACTTGCACGGTTTGCAGGGCGGTGCCCGAGCTCAGCTCGAGCTGGAGGTAGCTGGTGGCGGGATTGGGGAAGAGGCTGAGCGTGGCGTCGGCGTCGGCGTTGAGGCCGCTGGTGGTGGCTACGAGGCCTTCTGGCGCGAAAGTGGCGCCGCCCGTGATGCTGAGGCTGTAGTCCTCAGTTTCGCCGTAGCTGTAGGTGCCGCAGCTGGTGGCCGTGTTGGCATCGCTGAGCACCACGCGCAGGCGGGTTTTGCCCGACTTGGCGGTGCTAGGTACCGTAAAAGTGCTGCTGAGGGTGCCAGCGCTGCTGCTGCTGCCGCTCACGATGGTTTCGCCCGAGTCGGCAAAGTCGCCGTCCTGGTTGTAGTCGATGAAGATTTTCCAGTACTCGGTGTACGTGGTGCTGCTGGCAAAGCCCACTGAGAAATTGATGGTCTGGCTCGAGCCGGCGGCCACGGTGGTGCTCAGGGCGGTGCCGTTGTAGTAGCCACCGTCGGCGGCGCTGGTGCGGGCAATGCTGCCCAGCTTCACGTAGTCGATGTACTCATAGGTCTGGCTGCCGCCCTGGCTGGTGCAGTAGGCCGCGGTGGTGGGCGGCGGCGTGGTGGTGCCCCCGGCAGTGTAAGCGGCGCCGACACCCACGGCGTACCAAGCGTTCGTCACGGCCTGGGCCTGGGCCGAGGTAGCCCCAAACAGGTCGTTAGCGGCCTGGATGGAGTAGGTGCGGGCGTTGGCGTAGTTAGAGCTGGCGCTCAGATACACGCTTTCGGTGCGGTACAGGATTTTAGCGGCGTCGGTCAGGCCCAGGCCCGTCACGGCGAAGGTATTGCCCACCTCGTTGGTGCCGCTCTTGCCCACGGCCACTAGGTAGTACCAGTAGTTGAGCACGCCCGAGTTGGTGTGCACGCCGCCATTGTCGTTGGTCGAGGAAGGCGAGGCGGTCGAGGCCCAGTTCTTGCCCTTGTAATAAGCCGGCTGGCCATACAGGTTGGGGTCGCTCATCGAGCGCAGGGCGCCGCCGGCCTTCATGATGTCCTCGCCAATGTCCCAGGTCGATTTGCCGGTGAGGCCCAGCTGGTCCACGGTGTACTTCTCGATGCTGGCACCCCAGCAGTCGGAGAAGCCCTCATTCATAGCGCCCGACTCGGCTGAGTACGTGAGGTTGGCGGTTTTTTCGCACACGGCGTGGCCGATTTCGTGGCCGCACACGTCGAGCGCCGTCAGGGGCTTAAAGCGGCTGGCCCCGTCGCCGTAGGTCATCACTGAGCCATTCCAGTAGGCATTTTCGTAGCCCGCCGTGGTGCTCGGGGTGTCATCAAAATGCACGTAGCTCTTGATTTTGGCGCCCGCGTTGTCGTAGCTGTTGCGGGCGTGCACGGCCTTCCAATAGTCATAGGTGGCCTGGGCGCCGAAGTGGGCATCGCCGGCCACGTTGTCGTAGTTGGCGTTGTTGTACTCGGCATCGGTCCAGCTGTTGTCGGCATCCACAAAGTCGGTGGCGGCCGTGTAGCTGTTGCCCTTTTTGCAGTTGTAGGTTTCGATGCCGCTGCCGCGGGTGTATTCGCGCAGCCGGTAGCCGCCGGTGGCGGTTTCGGTCGCCACCGAGCGGGTGCCGCTGTAGGCCGTGGCAAACGAGCCCGTGGCGCCAGCGTGCTTAATAATGGCATCGCGCAGCACTACCTCGCCGGTGTGGGCATCCACGTAGAAGTAGGCGCGGCTCACCGGCGCCTGGGCGTAGATGTCAAATTTCCAGGCCAGTACCAGCGGGCCGGTTTCGGCGTCGCGGCGGCCGTCGCGCACAATTACCAGCTCGCCCTGCGGGCGGTAGGTGGCGCCGGTGTTGTTTTCGCTGGCTTTCAGGCCGGCTTCTTCGACGGCATCCTGCCACATGTACTTCTTGGCGCCCACGGCGGCCAGGGCGCGCCCTAGGGCCGCCTCGGCCGAGAGGGCAGGCGCCACGTCGAGCTTCGCAATTTTCTCGTAGTCGCCGCTCAGGCTTTCCACCGCGCCGCCGCGGGCGTGCACTGTGTACGTGGCGTGCTCCACCTTCACACCCTTGTAGTACTGGTCAAACTTTTGGTGGCTGAAGCCGAGTTGGTCGGTTTCGAGGCGGGCCGGGCGCATTTGCTCGTCGGCACCCAGGCCGAGCTGCTCGCGCAGCACAAACGCACCGTCGGCACTGCTGGGCCGGGCCCCGTCCCGAAACTGAATAATGGTGGGCTGGCCATCTTGGCCAAGTTCTTTTTTCTGCACGCGGTCGGCGGCCTGCGCCTGAACCAATAAGGGGAGCACGGCAGCCCCTAGGGTGAGAAATGCTGCCGCAGAGTACTTGTGGGACATATAGTGTGGGTTGGAATTGGAAAAGGAGTAGGTTGCCAGAGGCGCCGCAAGGTAGAATGGTTTTTGAAACGTGCAACGATACTATAGAGATTTTCAAGCGGTTAAGCCACTTGAGTATTGACGCTACTGAAGTCGGTATGAAAAATGCTAGGTCCTGTAAAAGGCCCTCTTGCTCAATGCTAAAGCTTAAGGTAGCGGCTTTATAATATAGCTATTGAGCCCAAAAAAGGCGTTTTTTGAGTGCTGCTAAAATATTTATTCGGCTATTTTTATGAAGAAATGGTGTAGTTGTTAGCACCTAGTAATTAGTCGTAAAATGCAATTTCAGGTCGAGTTGCGCGTCTCGTGCCAGCGTGGCGGGCCCGGCTTTAGTCAGCGGGCGGCGGGCGCTAGTCGTATAGCGAGGTATTCTTAGTTTATCCCCATCAATATGGTAGTTGGATTAGGGCAATGGCGGCGCTGGGCGCTCGCAGTGGCCGTGAGCGTTAGTAGTGGCCAGCTAGCCCTAGGGCAGGCGCCGGCCGGGGGCAGCAGCTTGTTTGCGGGCTCGGCTACCCCGCAGTTGGTGGCCAAGCAATTCAAATTCACGGAAGGGCCAGCCGTGGACAAAGCGGGCAACGTGTTCTTCACCGACCAGCCCAACAACAAAATCTGGAAGTACAGCACCGCTGGCAAGCTGTCGGTATTTCTTGAGCCTGCCGGCCGGGCCAACGGCCTGTATTTCGACCAGAAGGGCAACCTCATTGCCTGCGCCGACGAGCAAAATCAGCTCTGGTCCATCAGTTCCGCGGGCAAGGTAACCGTGTTGCTCGACCAGCTCGGCGGCCGTCATTTTAACGGCCCCAACGACGTGTGGGTGGCCCCGAGCGGCGGCTTGTTCTTCACCGACCCCTACTACCAGCGCGACTACTGGACCCGCACCGCCCCCGAGCTGCCGGGGCAGTACGTGTACTACCTAGGGCCCGGCCAAAAGCAGCCGGTGGCGGTCGAAACGCAGTTAAAGCAGCCCAACGGCATCATCGGGACGCATGATGGCCGCACGCTCTACGTGGCCGACATCGGCGATAACAAGACGTACCGCTACCAAGTCGGCGCCAATGGGGCGCTTACCAACCGCCAGCTTTTCGTGAGCCAGGGCTCGGACGGCATGACCCTCGACGAGCGCGGCAATGTGTACCTCACCGGCAAGGGCGTGACGGTGTACAGCCCCAGCGGCCAGCAGTTGGCCCACATCGACGTGCCCGCCGACTGGACGGCCAACATCTGCTTCGGCGGCAAAAACCGCAAAACGCTGTTTATCACGGCTTCGGAGGCGGTGTACGTGCTGCCCATGCGGGTGCGCGGTGGGCAGTAAAGAGCAGGGGCTTACCTTTGATTTATACAGGTCGCCTCTTATGTCTACTCATCCACTCGCCGAGTTTTATGCCAGCGCGGCTCCTGGCCCCAAGCCCCTCGGTCGGCGGCGGGCGGGTGGCCAGTTTAAGGTGGTGGCGGTGGCCGACCTTATGGCTAACCACGAAAACCGGCCTTCGATGAGCTTCGACCGGCGGCCGTTTTATAAAATCAGCTTGGTGCGGGGGCGGAGCCGGGTGGAATACGCCGACCGGGAGGTGGAGATTGATGGCCTAGGGCTGTGGTTTGCCACCTCGCGGGTGCCCTACCGCTGGCAGCCCCACGACGCCAACCAAACGGGCTACGTATGCCTTTTTACCGATGAGTTTTTGCTGCCCGTGAAGGGCGGCATTGTGCTGGATGAGCTGCCCGTATTCGGCCCCAGCGCCTGCCCGGTGCTGACCGTGAGTGAGGCCGAAGCGGCCGCCCTAGCCGCTATTTTCGAGAAAATGCTGCTCGAAAGCGGCTCTGGCTATGCCTACAGCCAGGAACTGCTGCGGGCGTATTTGCTGGAGCTGATTTACTACGGCCAGAAGCTGCGGCCCGACTTGGTGCCGCTGCCGGCCCCCACGGCGGCGGGCCGGCTGGCCACCCAGTTTGCCGAGCTGCTCGAGCAGCAGTTTCCGCTGGTGGCCCCGCGCCAGCGGCTGGCGCTGCGCACCGCCCGCGACTACGCCGATGCGCTGGCCGTGCACGTCAACCACCTCAACCGGGTTCTGAAGGAAGCCACCGGCCACACCACCACCGCCCTGCTCGCCGACCGCGTGGCCCAGGAAGCCCGGCAACTGCTGAAGCAATCGAGCTGGACCGTGGCCGAAATTGCCGACAGCCTGGGCTTCACTGACACCGCGCACTTCTGCCACTTCTTCAAGCGCCAAACCGGCGCCGCGCCCGGCGACTTCCGGGCCACCGTGGCTGTTTGATTTTTACCGTAGATGGTTTGCGCCGCGCAGTACGGTCCCTAGGTGGCGGCCGGACCTTTGCGCCGTAGTTATTCTGCTACGCTAAAACAGACCATTTATGAAAGTTTTTGTAACGGGCGCCTCGGGCTTTGTGGGCTCGGCCGTGGTGCAGGAGTTGCGGCAAGCCGGCCACCAGGTGTTGGGCTTGGCCCGCTCCGAGGCGTCGGCGCAGGCGCTGGTGGCCGCTGGGGCCGAGGTGCTCCAGGGCGACCTCACCGACCTAGAGAGCCTGAAGCGTGGCGCTGCTGCCGCCGATGGCGTTATTCACCTGGCTTACAACCACGATTTTTCGCAGTACGAAGCGGCCGCGACTACCGAGACTAGCGCCATCGAGGCGATGGGGAGTGTGCTGGCAGGCTCCGACCGGCCGCTGGTCGTGACGTCGGGCTTCGCCGGCTTTGCGCCAGGCCGCCTAGCTACTGAGGAGGACACGCCCACCGCCACCGTGCGCACCTCGGAGCAGGCGGCGCTGGCCCTGGTGCCGCAGGGCGTGCGGGCCATGGTGGTGCGGCTGGCCGCGTCGGTTCACGATGCGGGTGACCACGGCTTCGTGCCCTACCTCATCGGGTTGGCCCGCCAAAAAGGCGAAGCTGCCTACCTAGGCGACGGCCAGAACCGCTGGCCGGCCGTGCACCGGCTCGACGCGGCCCGTCTCTTCCGGCTGGCGCTGGAGCAGGGCGTGGCCGGCGCCCGCTACCACGGCGTAGGCGACGAGGGCATCGCTTTCCGCGACCTAGCGGCCACTATTGGCCAGCACCTAGGCGTGCCAGTGGTATCAAAATCGGCAGCGGAAGCGGCCGAGCATTTTGGCTGGATGGCCCGCTTCGCCGGCCTCGATATGGCTGCTTCTGGGGCACTCACGCAGCAGCGGCTGGGCTGGCAGCCCGCGCACCCCAGCTTGCTGGCCGACTTGGCATTGGGGCATTATTTCGCTGGCTAAAGCGGGTTGCTAGGCACATAAAAAGCCCCATAGCAATTGCTATGGGGCTTTTTATGTGCCTAGGTCGGCCAGACGCGGGGTTGCCGCTGTGTGGCAGTGGAGGCGCAGCATCTAGGTCATGGTTGGCACGAGTTACGTGGCCCTAGACTCGCGCCGGTGCTGAGCGGGCTCGGTAGGCGTGAGACGCCCACCGAGTGAGCCGCTAGCGGCCGCCGGGGGGGCAGTTTTCTTTCAAAAACTTGGTGTAGGTGGCGGCTAGGTGCTTGCTGGTGCCCTCGCCCTCCGAGATGCCGTGGGTGCGGTTGGGGTAGGCCATCATCTGGAAAGTTTTGCCGTTTTTCACCAGCTCGTTTATCATCTGCTCGGCGTTGTTGTAGTGCACGTTATCGTCGCCGGTGCCGTGGATGAGCAGTAGGTTGCCGCGCAGGTTTTTGGCGTGGGCCAGCGGCGAGTTATCCACGAAAAAATGCCGGTCCTCAGGCAGCAGGCCCATGTAGCGCTCCTGGTAGATATTGTCGTAATTCAGTTGGTTGTCCACGGCTGCGATGCTGATGCCGGTCTTATAAATCTGCGGGTATTGCATCAGCAGGCTGAGCGTGGACGAGCCGCCGCCGCTCCAGCCCCACACCGCTACGCGGCTGGTATCGACCCACTTGTTTTTGAGCACTTCCTTAGCGCCCAGGGCCTGGTCGCGGATGTTGAGCGCGCCGATGTTGTGGTAGATGGCCTTGCGAAACTCGCGGCCCCTAGGTGCTGGGGCGCCGCGGTTTTCGAGCGAGGCGTAGATGTAGCCATCATCGGCCATGCTGCCCTGGTAGAGGCGGTTGGCGCCGGTGCCAAAGCGGTCCACAACCGTTTGGCTGGCGGGCTCGCCGTAGACCATGAACACGATGGGGTATTTCTTGGCGGGGTCGAAATTGGTGGGCTTTACCATCCAGCCGTCGAGGGTCACGCCGTCGGCGGTTTTCACCTGGAAAAACTCTGTTTTGGGCAGCTTGATTTTCTTGGCTTGCTCGGGCACCTCGCCGCCGCTCAAGCGCTGGTGGGCGGGTAGGCTCACCACGTCGCCCACCGGAAAGCTGCTGGCGCTGGAGTAGGTGTGCAGCGCGATTTTGCCGTTGGGCGAGATGTCGTAGCCGTTTGAGCCAGCCAGGTTTTGGGGCGTGAGGCGGGTGGCCTTGCCGCCTTGCAGCGGCACCTGGTAGAGGTAGGTTTGGGTGGCGTTGGTGGGCGAGGCCATGAAGTAGATTTTGCCCCCGGCCTCGTCGATGTTCTCGATGCTGATTACATCGTAGTCGCCGGGCGTCAGAAGCTTCTCCTTGCCGCTGCGGTCCACGGCGTAGAGGTGGCGCCAGCCGTCCTTCTCGCTGCTCCACACAAAGCGCTGGCCTTTGTCAATCCAGTTCCAACCCACGGCGCCCTCTTTAGCGTCAATCCACGCCTTGTCGGTTTCACTGTAGATGGGCTTGGCCGCGCCGGTGGCGGCGGTGCACAGCATGAGCTTACTCTCGTTTTGACGACGGTTCAATTGCTGCAAAATGAGCGTGTTGGCATCGGCCCACTCCATGCGCGGGATGTAGTGCTGCACGGCATCGCCGGGCACATCCATCCACTTGGTTTCGCCGCCGCCCGCGGCCACCACGCCCACGCGGCAGCGGCTGGGGTCTTCGCCCACTACGGGGTACTCGACGGGCACGGTGAAGGGGTAGAGCTTCTCCGTCGTGTTCAGCATCAGGTAGTTGGGCGTCTTGCGGGCGTCGAGCTGCCAGTAGGCCAGGCGCTGTCCGTCAGGGCTCCACCGGAAGCCATCGCGGCAGTCGAGCTCCTCCTCATACACCCAGTCGAAGGTGCCGTTGATGAGCTTGTCGGTGCCATCCTGGGTGAGTTGCGTGATGCGGTTATCGGTTAGGTTTTCGACGTACAGATTATGCCCGCTCACGTAGGCCACGCGGCTGCCATCGGGCGAGAACTTGGCGAACATCAGCGACGACTCGGGCCGGCCTTTGCCGAGCTGGGTCAGCTTATTAGCCGCGATGTTATACACCCAGTAGTCGCCGCGGGTATCGTAGCGCCACACTTTCTTGGTGTTGGTATTGAGCAGCACCAGCTTGCCATCGTCGGAGAGCGCAAAGCGGCGCACGCGCAGCGGCTCGCTCTGGCCCTGGGGCGTGAGCTGCTGCTTGCTGAGCACCGTGCGCGACTTATCGGCCTGGCGCACGTCGAGCTCCACTATTTCGTCTTGCTTGACCTGAAAATAGCCGTAGCCATCCTTGGTCCATTGGGTGCCGGGGCCCACCTGCGCCTGCGCAGCGCTACCTAGGGTGAGCAAAAAAGCCACGGCGGCGCTTAGGCGGCGCCCTGCGGGGAAGTTCATGCGGGGAAGGAGAAAAGTCATTAGTGGGTTGAAATTACCCCACCGGCGCCGAACGCTAGGCAGCGCTGGGCGTGGATGAGGTTTCGGCGCGCTAGAGACGCCGCTTTGCAGCGGGTGTTGCGGCGAGCCTTACCCCACTACCGGCAGTACCCAATCGAGCAGCAGCACGCCGAGCAGGCCCACTACCGACACGATGGTTTCCATTACCGACCACGAGCGCAGCGTGTCCTTCACCGAGAGGTTGAAATATTCCTTAAACAGCCAAAAGCCGCCGTCATTGAAATGCGAAAACAGCAGGCTGCCCGCCCCAATGGCCAGCACCATCAGATTGGGGTTGGCGTGCGACTGGGCCAGCGTGGGCAGCACCACGCCCGCCGCCGTGAGGCTCGCCACCGTGGAGGAACCTAGGCACACCCGGATGAACCCCGCAATGCACCAGCCCAGCAGCAGCGGCGGCAGGCCGGTGCCTTGCAGCCCCGCCGCCAGGTGTTGGCTCGCGCCGCTAGCTATCAGCACTTCCTTGAGGGCGCCGGCCCCCCCGATGATGAGCAGAATCGGGGCCACGTCGCGCACGGCCGCGGCGTAGGTTTCCATCACCGCGGGCATGGTTTTGCCCAGCCGCGTGCCCAGGCTGAACGTGGCCACCACCACCGATAGCAGCATCACGGCGCTGGGGTCGGCGAGGAAGGACAGGGCCGGACCTAGGGGCCCGCCCGCCGGCAGCGCGGCTTGCAGGCCCAGCACCACGGCCAGCACCAGCACCGGCAGTAGCGACGACAAAAAGCTATTGAGCCGCCCCGGTAGCCCCTCGGCGGGTAGCGGCTCGGCCACCAGCCCGGCCCGCGGCGGCGCCACCAGGCCCCGCAGCGTGCGCGTGTACACCGGCCCAGCCAGGATGATGGCCGGCACCGCCACCAGCAGCCCGTACACAAACGTGAGGCCCATGTCGGCGTGAAACTGCACCACCAGCGCAGTGGGCGCCGGGTGCGGCGGCAAGAAGCCGTGCAGCACCGATAGCGCCGCCAGCATGGGTAAGCCCACGTACACGGCCGGCAGTTTGTACTGGTACACCACCGAAAAAATCAGCGGCATTATCAGCAAAAAACCTACGTTGTAGAATAAGGGAATGCCGATGATAAACCCCGTTAGCATCAGCGTCCACTGAATGCCTTTGGCGCCACGGTTGCCCAGCAGCGTGGCCGCAATCTGCTGGGCGGCGCCGCTCTCGGCCACCAGCTTGCCCAGCATGGCGCCCAGCACCACTACCAGCGCCACCGACCCTAGGGTGTCGCCGAGGCCTTTTTGCACCGCGCCCAGCACCTGCTTTGGGCCCAGCCCCAGTGCAAACCCCGCCGGAATGGTTACCAGCAAAAACGCCAGAAACGCATTGACCTTGCCCCAACTGATGAGGACGATGAGCGCCAGCACGGCGAGCAGAATAACGAGCAGAGTCATGGGCGGGCGCGGGGCACTAGGTAGGATGGCCCCCAAGATTACCACCTAGGACGCAAAAAAGCCCGCCAAGGGGCGGGCTTTCTGCTTGATGGGACTTGCTACTTAAAAAGAATATTACCTACTTAAAGGCTGTCGTGCTCGGGCGTCAAGAGCTGTTGCAGCAGGCCGCGGCAGCGGTGCAGCTGGCCCTTCACGGTGCCGAGCGGCAGGTGCTCGCGCTCCGCGATTTCTTCGTAGCTCAATTCCTCGAAGTAGTGCAGCTGCACGATGCGCTGGTATTTGGCGGGCAAACTATTGACGGCCAGGTGCATGCGCTCGATGCGCTGGAGCTGGATAAGCGCTTCCTGCGGGGTGGGCGTGGGGTCGGGGTAATCGAAGGATTTGTCTTCGCCGGCAAACTGCGGCGCGTCGAGCGACACCGTGGGCAGGCGCTGGCGGTGCAGGTGGGCGATGCTCAGGTTAGTAGCGATGCGGAACAGCCAGGTGCTGAACGCGAACTCGGGCTTGTAAGTGGGCAGCGAGCGAAAGGCCCGCACAAACACTTCGAGGGCCACGTCCTGGGCGGCGTCGGACTGGCGCACTATTTTTAGCACCAGCTGATAAATACCTTTTTGATAAATTCCCATCAGCGCGGCGTAGGCCCGCTCATCGTGGTGGTCCAGGATGCGCTGCACCAGGGCGAGGTCGCGCTGGGCTTTGCTGGTGGTGGGTTTGGGAGCAGTAAGGATTGCAGAAGCGCCAGCAGTGGCTGACAAGGTGGAAGCAGCAAAAGACATAGTAGCCTAGTATGAAACTAACTAGTAGTCAGGAGGTCGGCGCGAGTGACGTCGGCGCTGGCTTAGAAGTTAAGGGTGAAAAAGAATAGGGTTATAATCCGGCCGCTAGCCGACCCGCACCACGATTTTGCCGAAGTGCGCGCCGCTGCCCATGTGGGCGAGCGCAGCCTTGGTTTCTGCGAACTCAAAAACCTGGCCAATAATGGGTTTTAAGTTATTAGTATCGAAGGCTCGCAGCAAGTCGGCCAGCATCTGGGTGCTGCCCACGTAGATGCCTTGCAGGCGCTGGGTGAGCAAGGGCACCATGCGCAGGTTGGGCGCTTCGTCGCTGGGCGATACCTGGCCAATCTGGAACACCGTGCCGCCCGGCGCCAGGGCGCGCAGTGAGCGGGCCATTTGGCCGGCCACTTCTAGCACGTAGGTGGCGCCCACGCCGCCGGTCAGCTTTTTAACTTCCTCTTCCCAGTCGGGCGTGGTTTTGTAGTTGATGACGTGGTCGGCCCCTAGGGCCTTGGCGCGGGCCAGTTTCTCATCCGAGCTGGAGGTGATAATAACTTGGGCCCCAAACAACTTGGCTATTTGCAGGCCGAAGATGGAGACGCCACCCGTGCCTTGCAGCAGCACTACGTCGCCGGGCCGCAGCGGGCCTTGCTCCACCAGCGCGTGCCAGGCCGTTACGCCGGCGCAGGGGAAGCTGGCAGCTTCTTCGAAGGAAAAGGCGTCGGGTACTTTTACCACGGCGGCCTCCGGGAAGGTCACGTATTCGGCCAGCACGCCGTCGGTGCTGCCACCCAGCGAGCGGGCAACTTTATCGGCCGAAAACGCGCCGTCGTGCCAGTCGGGAAAGAAGTTGACGGCCACCCGGTCACCGGGCTGAAACTTGGTGACGCCCGCCCCGATGGCCGTAACCACGCCCGCCGCGTCGCTAAACGGAATCATGGGCAGCTTCTCGCCGGGGTAGCCAAACCAGCCGTTGGCCAGGGCCCAGTCGCGGTAGTTGAGCGAAGTGGCCTTGACCTGAATCTTGACCTCGTAGTCGCGCACGGTGGGCTCATCGTAGTCACCTAGGCAGAAATTATCGAGGTTTTTGGGCTCGTGCAGTTTGTAGGCTTTCATAAAAACGAAGCGTATGGGAGTCGTAAGGAACAGCCCATGCGCCAATCGGTTTTGTAAAACTAAATTTTAATCAATCTAACTAAGCATTTGCTCACCCCCCGATTGAAACCAAAGTAATAGACGCGCCAGCACGCCGAATATTTGACCCTAGAGCAGCTTTGGGGTCGCTTCACCTACAAGTAGAGTGCGGGGTTTACCCCGCCCGTTGTCATTTAGCTAAGCAACGCCGGGCGGGGGCAAGCCCCGCACCCTACCAGAACCCCTAGGCAGGCTACTGAACCTCACTCAAGCCGGGGGCGCGCCACCAAACCTGCTGTGGCAAGGGTGCCCCCAGCACCACGGGCTGCCCCAGCAGCGGGGTAGCCACGGGCAGGTGCTGGCGGGCAGCCGCCGCGGTAGCCCGCTCCACCGACTCATTCCAGGCGTGGTGGGCCTCCGTGAAGGCGCCCCAATGCACGGGCTGCATGACGCGGGCGCGCACATCGAGCGCAGCTTGCACCGATTGCTCGGGCTGCATGTGGATTTGGGGCCAGGCCCGGTCGTACTGGCCGCACTCCATTAGGGCCAGGTCGAAGGGGCCATATTGCTGGCCGATGTCTTTGAAATGCGGCCCGTAGCCGCCATCACCGCTGTAAAACAGGCGGTGCTGGCTCGTCTTCAGCACCCACGACGACCAGAACGTGCTGTTGCGGTTGGTGAGCCCGCGGCCCGAGAAGTGCTGCGTCGGCGTGCTCACTATCGTGAGGCCGGGTAAGTTTACCGAGTCGCCCCAGGTCATTTCGTGGATGCGGCTTTCGGCCACGCCCCAGGCCCGCAGGTGCGCGCCCACGCCCAGCGGCACGTAGAACTGGCCGACTTTATCCTTGATTTTGAGCACCGTCTGGTAATCGAGGTGGTCGTAGTGGTCGTGCGAAATGAGCACCGCATCGATGGCCGGCAGCTGCTCGGGGTAAATGGCGAGCTCCTGGTTGTAGCGCTTGGGCGTGACCAAGGCCAGCGGCCCCATCTTGACGCTGAGCATGGGGTCGAGCAGTACTTTTTTGCCGCCGATTTCGACCAGGCTGGCCGAGTGGCCGAACCACGTCACGCGCACTTGGTCGGCCGGCAGCTGGGTTATCGTTAGCGAATCGAGGCGCTGCATGGGTAGCGGCGCGGCGGGGTTTTGGTTGGGCGTGTGCTCGAAAAACATGCGTCGGAACGCTGAAAACGTGCTGCCCGCCATCACGGTCGTGGGCTGGGCGTTGACAAACTTCCCGTCCTCCAAATGCCCCGTGCGGTGGTACGACTGCCGTTGCGCCGCCGTGGGCGCACTCCCCAGCTGCGGGCTACACGACAGAAAGGTGCTGACGGCCAAGACCAGCAACACGAGTAGCCCAGTAATTCGGAGAGTCAGTTTCTTCAGGAAGGAAACCATGCGAAGGAGTGGAATAGAGTTGCGCCTAGGTGTTGATAAAGACAGTTAGCCGCTGCATACGGGCCTGGCTCCACCTAGGCGGAACCGAGCGCGCACGCAGCGGCTAAATAAAGGGTTTTGGCTGCCTAAAAAATCTGTTTCAAAACGTCCGTCATCGCGAGGGGAAACGACGAAGTAAGGACAGTTTTTAGTATCCTAGGGCTACTCCATCTTCACCGTCACGGCGGCGCCCGAGTAGGCTACCGATTTAGCGGGCGTGGCTTCTAGGTCGAAAGCGGTGGGCTTGGCGGCGCTCACCCACACCACGCGGAAGGTGCGCTGGGCCAGCATGCCGGGGAAGCTGCCCTTGCGCTCGCCGATGGTGAGGGTTTTGGCCTTGTCGTCGTAGCGCAGCGCGATGGTGGCCGAGGCGCCTTTCTCGTAGTTGTAGTTGGTGTTTTCGTCCTCGTACAGCTCAAACGACCCGTTCTGGCCCGTGTACACGTAGAGCGTGATGGGGTCGGTGGGCTTCTCACCGGTGTACTGCACGGCCGGGCCGAAGGGCACGATGGCGCCCTCGCGCACGAAGAGCGGCATGCGCTCGAGCGGCGCGTCCACGGTCAGCTTCTGGCCGCCGGGGTAGTGCTTGCCGCTGTAAAAATCGAACCAGCCCGTGGTGGCCGGCAGGTACACCGCCTTGGTGCGCGCCTGGTAGTCGGTAACGGGCGCTACCAGCAGGCTGGGGCCGAACATGTACTCGTCGCCGATATTACGCACCGCAGCGTCGCTGCCAAAGTCCATCACCAGGCCGCGCATCATGGTGCTGTGCTGGTAGTTGACCTGGCCGGCCACCGAGTAGAGGTAGGGCATCAGGCGGTAGCGCAGCTGGTCGTAGTAGAGCATGCTCTGGTAGGCCGGCGTGCCGGCGGGCGCCACGTTGTAAATCTCGCGGTACGGAAACTGCCCGTGCACCCGGAATAGCGGGCAAAACGCCCCGAACTGATACCAGCGCGTGTTCAATTCGCGCCACTCGGCCTGGTCGGTGGCGTTGGGGTGCTCGTAGCGGCGCTCTACGGCAAAGCCGCCGATGTCGGTAGTCCAGTACGGCACGCCCGACAGCGAGAAATTCAGGCCCGCCGGAATCTGGTTTTTAAAGTCCTCCCAGCGCGAGCCAATGTCGCCGCTCCAGATGGCCGCCGCGTAGCGCTGCGAGCCCGCGTAGCCCGAGCGCGTCAGCAAAAACACTCGCTGGTCGGGCGCCGTCGAGCGCTGACCTTCATAAATGCCTTTAGCATTTTGCAGTGGAAAGGCGTTGAAGTACAGCGTACTAGGCCCGATGGCCGGCGCCATTAGCTCCTTGCGCGTCTGCACGTTGGTGTTCGAGTAAATGTCGGGCTCCGAGGCGTCCATCCACCAGGCGTCCACGCCTTTGGCGAAGAGCTTGGTGTTCATCAGGTTCCAGAAATCCTGGCGGGCCTTGGCATTAAACGGGTCGTAAAACGTGGACGTGTAGCCCGGCGCAATCCAGTCTTTGGTGCGGTTGGCGATGTTGCGCGGGTAGAGGTAGCCCTTGGCCTTGAAGTCGTTGTAAACCGTAGTGTACTCGTTAATCTTGGCCCACACCGAAATCATAAAGTGCAGGTGGTCCTTTTCGTGCAACGTCTTTATCAGGCCATCGGGGTCGGGGAAACGGCTGGGGTCAAACTCCTGGCTGCCCCACTCGGCGGGCTTCCAATACGACCAGTCGAGCACGATATTATCGAGCGGAATCTGGCGCTTCCGGAACTCGGCGGCCACGTCCAGCATCTCCTGCTGGGTCTTGTAGCGCTCGCGGCTCTGCCACAGCCCGAGGGCCCAGCGCGGCACCACCGGCGCCGCGCCCGTGAGGCGGCGGTAGCCGGCTATCACCTCGTCGGCCGACTCACCCAGCACGAAGTAGTAGTTGAGGTCGTGCGCGGCCTCCGAGCTAAAGCCGTACTCGGTCTGGGCCGCGCCCACCAGCGGGCTCAGCCACTTCAGCCCTAGGTACGACTCGCTGCCGTCGGGGTCCCAGGTCAGCTTGAAGCTGTACTTGCGGCCCTTCTCCATGTCGAGTGTGACGATGGTGGTGCCGGGGTTCCAGGCCTGGCGCCACTTATTGGCCACCTCTTTGCCATCAATGTAAAGCTTGGCGTAGCCCGCATTTTTCAGCAAGAAATGGTGCTGCCCCGCGATGCCCGACGAGATGCTGCCCTCCCAGGTGGCGGTCACGTCGCCGAGCTTCACCGCTGCCGGGAAGTTCTTCTGGTCTTCGATGTACTCGTAATTGATGACCGACTCTGGCCGCGCGGCGATGACCTCGCTAGGCTTGATTTTATTGACGTAGGTGGCCGTGAGCCAGCCGGGTTCGCCGGTTTTGGCGTACAGCTTTAGGGTCGAAAGCGGCTCGTAGTCGCGGGTGTCGCCGACTTTAGTAATGGAGTAGTTATCCCACAGAATGCCGTATTTCTTGCTCGATACCAGGAAAGGCACCGCCACGTCGGTGTTGTTCTGGGCGAGCTCTACCTGCTGGCCGCGGTAGTTCATGGTGCCATTCTGGTGCTGCCCCAGGCCATAGAGACCTTCATCGGTGGGCGACTGAAACACCTGCTTTATCTGGTAAAACGGCTGCCCATCGGCCACGGTCGGTGTGAACATTTTGCCGCCGCCGGCGCGCTCTTGCAGCACCGGGTGGCCCGCCGCATCCTCGAAGCTCACGGCGCCGGTGGCCAGCGTTATCGCGGCCGTGAGGGCATCGGTGCTGAGGTAGCCCACGCCTTTTTTCTCCTTGTACTGCCACTTGGGAGGTGCCGCTTGGGGCACCACCATTAGGCTTTTGGCGGTCGAAAGCGTGTCGAGCGGCGAGGCCTGCACGTGGATAATCTTGTCGGCCACTACTTGCAAGCGCACGGTGCGGGGCGCCTGGTCGCTGAGCTGCGGCAGGCGCAGCGTGATGCCGTCGGCTTGCCGCGTCACCTGCGCCGTGGCGGCAAAGGCGGGCAGCAGCGTAGCGAGACCTAGGAGGGCTAGGCGGGGAAATGGGTGGGGGTGGGGCATAAATAATTGACTGGCATTAGAATAAGGGACATGCTAATGCGGGATGACTTCAGAGTGGCTAGGCCTCAAGCGCAGCGAAATGGTGAAAAGCAAAGGCTTGTTACCCCAGGAAAGGAAATTACTAAAACCTTTTAGTTGGTAGCCAAAGGTAGGCGTTGCCCGCTTTTTTTGAGGCATTCATACGCCTAAATTTGCGGCGGTTAAGCGAAGGCACTGGGCTACTTTTCCTCCACAATCTGCACGCCCCAGGGCGCCAGCTGGAGTGATTGGCCCGCCGCCACAGTGGCGCCCGCCAGCAGCTCCTTGCCCGCGCCGTGCGGGTAGCGCACCGCGGCCGGCGCAGCCGAGTAGTTGAAGTAGTAATGCACCGGTTTCTGCCGCTGGTTGAGGCCGGTTTTAGTAATGAGCGGAAACTGGGCTTCCTGGTCAGCGCCCCAGAGGCCGGCCTGGCGCACGGCGTTGGTCACGAGTTTATCCACCACGGCGTCGCTGGTGTGGCAGCCCACGTAGGTGGCCACGCCCTTGCCGTAGCGGTTTTCGGTGATGGCGGCGTACTTGCCCCACACTGGGTGCTCGTAGCGGGCCAGCACCTGGGCAGTGGTGGGCGTGAGCAGTTCCATCCAGGCAGTTACTTGGTTTTCGGCGGCGGCTACTTGGTAGGCCTCGCCTTGCAGGCCCACCTTTTCGGGGGCGGTAAACTGGTCGTAGGTGACGCCGCACACCTTGCTGAGGCCGCCCGGCTGGGGCGTGGTGCGCACCTGCACGTTCTCATCCGAAAACCCGCTGCGGTAGGTCACGAGCAAATGGCCGCCCGCTTGCACGTACTGCTCGAGGCGCGTGAGCAGGCTGGCGGGCGCCGCGTAGAGCATGGGCACGATAACGAGCGAATACTTGCCTAGGTCGGGGCTACTGGGGTCGACCATATCGCAGCCCACGTTGTGGCGGTAGAGCGGGTCGTAGAACGAGCGCAGCACCTGGTTGTAGTCCAGGCCGTTGGCAAACCAGCCCTCGGCCGTTAGGGCCTCGTTGCTGAACAGGATGGCGACTTTATTCGCCTTTTTCAGATTGACCAGCTGCGGGCTCAGGCGCTGAAAATCGCGCCCAATGGTCTTGGTCTCGTCGTAAATAGTATTGGGCTGCAAGTCGTGGCTGAGCACGCCCTTCCAGTAGGTTTCGGCCGAGTTGTGGATGCTGCTCCAGTGCCAGTATTCCACCATATTGGCCCCCGAGGCCAGGTGGCTAAAGGCCTGCAAGCGCAGCTGGCCGGGGTAGGGCAGCCACTGCGGAAAGCCCTGGGCCTCCGTCTCTAGTACCAGGTAGTTTTGGCCGCCTTTCATGCCCCGGGTCACGTCGCCGCCGAAGGATATTTCGGTGCCCGTGAGCTGGTCCTGGCTGGGGTGGTAGATGTCGATGCCGGCCACATCGAGCGCCTTGGCGGCGGCAAAGTGGTCCACGTCGGGCTGAATACCGAAGGAGTAGCCCCGCCAGCTCAAGTCAAAATTGTGGGTGATGAACTGGTCAGGCCGCTTGTACTCGCGCACCAGCCCGGCTTGCCAGGCGAGGTAGTCGGTCACGAGCTGGCGCTGAAACCGGCTGAATTCACTCCCTAGGCTGGCGTTGATGGTGCCCACCATCGATGGAAAATCCTCCCAGGTATTGATGCGGTTGCTCCAGTAGGCGAGCCCGTAGGCTTTGTTGAGTGCATCGAGCGACGGAAACTTCTGCTGCATGTGCTGCACAAACAGCTTCTGCACCGCCGGTCCGGCCGTGCCGTAGGCTTTGGTTTCGTTATCGACCTGGTAGCCGATGATGGCCGGGTGGTTCTTGACGTGCCCCAGCAAGGCCCGAATCACGGCCTCGGCGTGGCGCCGAAAGTCGGGGTTGCTGATGTCCATGTTCTGCCGCACGCCATACTGGTTCGGCCCCCGCGAGGTGATGGCCAGCACGTCGGGGTACTTGCGCGCCAGCCAAGTCGGAATGGCGTAGGTCGGCGTGCCGATAATAACCCGGATGCCGGCCTTGTGCATGGCATCGAGCACCCTATCGACGTGCGAAAAATCGAACACGCCCTCCTGCGGCTCCAGCGTGCTCCACGTTGATTCGGCGATACGCACCACGTTGATGCCTGCCGCTTTCATCATGGCCACATCCTTGTCCAGCCGCTCGTAGGGCATGTACTCGTCGTAGTAGGCCACGCCGTAGAGCAGGC
This sequence comes from Hymenobacter bucti, assembly GCF_042681145.1. Taxonomy (NCBI): domain Bacteria; kingdom Pseudomonadati; phylum Bacteroidota; class Cytophagia; order Cytophagales; family Hymenobacteraceae; genus Hymenobacter; species Hymenobacter bucti. The sequence goes on along the minus strand of NZ_JBHUFD010000005.1, from coordinate 176,292 downwards.
GGTCCATTTTGGGCGCTTGGGCGCTGGCGCGCGCCAGCGGCAGACCTAGGAGCAGGGCGGCGAGGAGAAGTTTTCGCATGGTGGGGGAGCAAGAATAAATACGTTCGTCATGCAGAGCGCAGCGAAGCATCTCGCGTGGTGCAGTAATCAATAACGCATAGGTTTACTGCACCACGCGAGATGCTTCGCTGCGCTCTGCATGACAAACGTTATGTGCAATTACAGCGTCAGGCTGCCCGTTTGGCGAATGTCGCGCGAGGAGCTGCCCACCAGCACTTCAAACTGGCCGGGCTCCAGCACCCACTGCTTCTTGGCCTCGTCGTAGTACTTGAAGGCGTCGGCGGGGAGCTGTAGGGTCACGGTCTTGGTTTCGCCGGGCTTTAGGAAGACTTTCTCGAAGCCTTTGAGCTCCTTCTCGGGGCGTTTTACAGCCGATTTTAGGTCTTTTACATAGAGCTGCACGACCTCGGCGCCGGCGATTTTGCCGGTGTTGCGCACCGTCAGGGTCACGGTGGCGCGCTGGGCGGCGGGCTTCACGGTCAGTTTGCCGTACTCGAAAGTGGTGTAACTCAGACCGTGGCCGAAGGCGAACTGCGGCGCCACCTTATAGGTGTCGTAGTAGCGGTAGCCCACCCAGATATCGTCCTTGTAAGTCTGCTTCAGCGGGTCGCCAGGCGTGCTAGGGTACTCGCCCAGCTTCATGGCCGGCGCGTCTTCTAGCTTCACGGGGAAGGTGAAGGGCAGCTTGCCGGAAGGGTTTACGTCGCCAAACAAGATGTGGGCCAGCGCGTTGCCGCCTTCCATGCCGGGGTACCACGCCTCCACGATGGCCTTGGCCTGGCCGGCCCAGGCGCTAGTTTCAATGGGGCCACCCCCTAGGAGCACCACCACAGTGTTAGGGTTGGCGCCCAGCACGGCCTGCACCAGCGCATCCTGCCCAAAGGGCATTTTCAGGTCGGGCTTGTCCACGCCCTCGGCGTCGTAGGCGTTGTCGCTCCACTTGGTGTAGTCGTAGCCGTGGATGGAGCCACCCACGTAAATCACCACGTCGGCGGCCTTGGCGGCGGCCACGGCCTGCGCTATCTGCTGCGCATCAGCCTGCTGGTCGCGGGCAATGGTGTAGCCCGGCACGTAGTTGACTGTGACGCTGCTACCTAGCTCGTTCTTAATGCCTTGCAGCGGCGTAATCTCGTACTTGGCTTTCAGCTGGCCGCTGCCGCCACCCATCGAATTTACCCGGTCGGCATTGGCCCCGATAACGGCGATGGTCTTCACCGACTTCTTGAGCGGCAGCATATTACCCTCATTCTTGAGCAGCACGATGCCCTCCTCGGCCACCTTGAGCGCGGTGGCCTGGTGCTCCTTGGTGTTGAAGGCGCCGGGCTGGCGCTTGGCGCCGCCGAGCATCTTGGTGGCGTACATCACCCGCAAGATGCGGCGCACCTTGTCGTCGATGAGCGGTACCAGCGTGGGGTCTTTCTTGGCGGCGGCCAGGGCCGGGTCGGCCAGGTAAAACCGGTCGTAGTAGCTGCGCCTGGGAGTAGCGGGGGCGGTGCTGGCGGCGGCCGTGGCGGCGCTCTGGTCAGCCCCGCTGTACATCAGATAGAGGTCGGTGCCCATCTCCAGGTCGGTGCCGTTGCGCAGGGCCTCGTCGGTATCGTGCACCGAGCCCCAATCGCTTATCACCAAGCCGTTGAAGCCCCATTCCTGCTTCAGGATGGTCTTCATGAGGTAGGCGTTTTCGGTGGCGTAGGTGCCCCGAAATTTGTTGTAGGAGCCCATGAGCGTGTTCACGCCGCCCAGTTGCACGGCGGCCTTGAAGCCCGGTAGGTAGATTTCGCGCAGCGCCCGCTCGCTCATGTTCACGTCAACGTCGTTGCGGTGCGTTTCCTGATTGTTGGCCGCGTAGTGCTTCACGCAGGCCGACACGCCCTGGTCCTGCACGCCCTTGATGTAGCCCACCACCATCTGAGTTATTAGGTAGGGGTCCTCGCTGAGGTACTCGAAGTTGCGCCCGTTGAGGGGCGCCCGCACGATGTTGATGCCGGGACCCAGGATGATGTCCTTGCCGCGGGCATTGGCCTCGCTGCCCAGCACCGTGCCGTAGGCGTACCCCAGGGCGGGGTTCCAGGTCGAAGCCAGGGTGTTGTTGGTGGGCAGGTAGCTGCTAGCGTCGTTGGCATCCACGGGGGGCTTCCAGTTGCGGCCCTGCTCGGGGCGCACGCCGTGGGGCCCGTCGGAGGTCATGATTTCGGGGATGCCCAGGCGCTCGATGCCGCCCGCCGCGAAGGCCGAGTTGGCGTGCAGCATGTGCACCTTTTCTTCCAGCGTCATTTTCTTGAGCAGTGCGGTTACCTCAGCCTCGTGGGCGAGCAGGTGCGCTTGGCCGGTAGGGGCGGCCGCGGTGCTTTTGGCAGAAGTCGCCGGGCTCTGGGCGGCGCAAATATTGGCCGCTAGCAGGCACGCCGCGCCAAAGGCGGTAGCGTAGCGAAGGGGTAGGAAGTGCATGAGGGGATAAGTGGGGGAGAGGGTAGAAATCGGTATCTAGGGCGCCAGCCGCGCTATTTCAGCAGCAGGGTGTTAAAAGAATTAGCCTTGAGTACCGGCGCCAAAGTTCGCCCGCCAACCGCAAGGCGCACGGTTTTGTCGGCGTCGCTTTCGTTTTGGGCTACTAGCACCACGCTCTTGTCAGGGTTCTGAAAGGCCAGCAGGTTAGTAAAAGCGCCGCTAGTAGCCAGGCGCTTGGCGCCGGGCTGCACGTAGTGGCTCAGGTGTTTGAGTAGGTAATACTCGTGGTTGAACTGGTAGGTGTGGGCGGCTTCGTCCACCGTTACCAGCGAGTTTTGGCTCCAGCCCCAGCGGCTGATGCCACCTTTTTTGAGCGAAATATTCCAGTACAGGTAGGCGTTGGCGCCGTTGCCTAGGTACTGTTTCATCAGGTCCCAGGTGTAGCGGCAGTACTTCCAGTCGTTTTTACCATCGCCGCATTCCTGCTCGCTCTGGTAGAGCGCCAGCTCGGGGTAGCGCTGGTGAATGCCCGCAATGGCGCCCTTGCCCGCCCACTGAAACCCCACGCCCTTGATGAACGGCGCGCTGCGCGCGTCGCGCAATACCGTGTCAACCAGCGCCTCGTTGGCTCGCTCCATGGTGCCAAAAAATACGTCCACTTTGCGCTGCTGCATCTGCGGCCCTAGGTAGCCCACGAAGCGCGCCAGGCCGGTGGCCGTCCAGGGGCAGCTCGGAAACACCTGCGCCGAGTTAAACTCGTTCTGCGGCATCACCATGCCCACCGGGATGCCCTGCTTGTGGTAAGCTTCGATGAACTTGCTGAAATACAGCGCGTAGGCCACGAAGTACTGGTCTTCCTGAATGAACAGGTTGTGGCCTTCCTTGCCCTGGCGGTCCACGGGCAGGCCGTTTTCGGCCAGCGCCGGAAACGCCTTGCGGTACTCGGGCAGCACGGCCGCGGCGGCGTAGTGGTGGTTGTACTTCATCCAGGTGGGCGGGCTCCAGGGCGAGGCCCACAGCTGCAAGGCCGGCCGGTAGCGCTGCGCACTTTTAATAAACGGAATCAGCGTCTGCTCGTCGTTGGCGATGCTGAAGTTGGCCAGCGCAAAGTCGCCCGGCGTCTCGTCGTACGAGTACCAGTCGCGCGAAAAGTCATTGGCCCCAATGGGCATCCGGCAGATGGTAAAATTGGCCCCGACGCCCGGCGCAAACAGCTCGCGCATAATTTTCTCGCGGTCGGAGGCCCCTAGGGCGCTCAGCGAAGTCCAGCCCAGCTCATTAAAGCACGCCCCAAACCCGGTGATGGTTTGCTGCGGCCGTTGCAGGTCGATGGTCGCATCGGCCGGGCCCGCGCTGGCCGAGGTTTTGGGGAGCGACTGCGGTACCCAGCCCGCCGTGGCGGTGGTAGCCACCCATTCGGCCACTCGCGTTTGGGCGTGGGTGCGCGGGCCGAGCAGCCCTAGGGCACTGGTGAGGATTATGGTGACGAGGTGGGGGAGGCGGGTGGGTGGCATGGGTAGTGAGAGACTATATGATAGCTAGGTTAGCTCGCCGCCTTGTCAACCTCACCCCCTAGCCCCCTCTCCTTGGCGAGAGGGGGAACTAGCTTTTAGTCTTTAGAGGCTAGAACTAGTGTTAGTCCCCCCTCTCCCTAAGGAGAGGGGGCTAGGGGTGAAGCTACCCGGTCGGCGGGCGGACCCCGCCGGCCTACTTCGCCACTTGGCCCACGCGCAAATCGGTGAGGGGCTGCTGAGGCACCAGCAGCGGGCGGCTCTTTTCGGTCACTACCGCCTTGGGAAACTGAACGGTCGCCTGGCCCTTCATCAGCTGCGACGACGCACCGACCCGCACCGTGTAAGCGCCCGCATCGGCCACCCACGACGAAGTCGCGGTATTGAACGACGCTAGGTCAGCGGCCGTGAGCTTAAACGTAAGCGACTGCGACTGGCCGGGCTGGAGCAGGTTGGTTTTGGCAAAAGCCTTGAGCTCGCTCTCGGGCTTTTCGAGTTGGCCCTTGGGGGCGCTCACGTAGAGCTGCACAACTTCTTTGCCCGCCACTTTGCCGCTGTTTTTCACGGTCACGCGGGCCGTGAGGTCGTTGGTTGGCGTGCGTACTACGGTCAGTGGGCCGTAGGTGAAGGTGGTATAGCTCAGGCCGTAGCCAAACTCGTAGGCGGGCTTTACCTTAAAGGTATTGTAGTAGCGGTAGCCCACGTAAATGCCTTCCTCATAAGTGTTTTCGGAGGGCGCGCCCATCAGGCCGCCGCCCTTGGTGCTGGCATCTAGCAGCTTGCCGGGGAAGTTGGCGCTGAAGGGCACATCGGTATAGCTCATTGGGAAGGTGGTGGCCAGCTTGCCCGAGGGGTTGACCTTGCCGCTGAGCACGTCGGCCACGGCGTGGCCGCCTTCCTGGCCGGGCTGCCAGGCCAGCAAGATGGCGTCGGCCTGGTCGCGCCAGCTGGCTACTTCGGTCACGCCGCCCACGTTCAGCACCACGATTACCTTCTTATTCTGGGCGTGGAAAGCCGTGCTCACCTGCTTGAGCAGCGCTTGCTCGGCAGCGGTGAGCGTAAAATCATCCTGCACCTGGCGGTCGCCGCCCTCGCCGGCGCTGCGCCCTAGGGCCACGATGGCCACGTCGGCGGCCTGCGCGGCGGGCGTCAACTGGGCCGCGTCGAGCGGCATTTCGGCGATGACGGGCGCCGGGTCGAGCAAGCCTTTGGGCTTGGTTATCTTGGCTTTCTCGCCCTTCACGTATTGGGCGTAGCCCTGGCTCAAGGCCGCATTGGCCGCGAAGCCCGCGCCGGCCAGGCCCTGCGCGATGGAGATGGTGTAGGCTTTGTTTACGTCGCCGCTGCCCGTGCCGCCCGCGATGAGGTTATAAGAGGCGTTGCCAAAGAGCGCCACCTTGCGGCCGGCGGCTAGTGGCAGCGTGGCGCCCTGGTTGCGCAGCAGCACCATGCCCTCGGCGGCGGCCTGGCGGGCCACGGCGGCATTGGCTTTCAGGGCCGGCTGGCTGCTGTATTTGTAGCCTTTAAAGGTGGGTGACTTCATGACCAGCTCCAGCACGCGTGTAACGTTCTGGTCGAGCTGGGCGGTGGTGAGCTGGCCGCTTTTGAGGGCTTCGGTCACGGCGTTGTACTGCACTAGGGTGCCAGGCTCCAGCAGGTCGTTGCCGGCCTTGAGCTGGGCCACGGCATCGTGGCCACCGTACCAGTCGGTCATTACCAGGCCCTTAAACCCCCACTCCTGGCGCAGCAGCGAGGTTAGAAGGTCGGGGCTTTCGGAGGTGTAGGTGCCGTTTACTTTGTTGTAAGACGACATGACCGTCCAGGGCTGCGACTTCTTCACCGCAATCTGGAAGCCCTTGAGGTACACCTCACGCAGCGCCCGCTCGCTCACTTTCGAGTTGAGCTGCATGCGATTAAACTCCTGCTCATTTACCGCGAAGTGCTTGATGCTAGTGCCCACGCCGTTCGACTCCACGCCGTTAACCAGCGCGGCGGCGATGTTGCCCGTCACCACCGGGTCTTCGGAGTAATACTCGAAGTTGCGGCCCCCCAGGGGGTTGCGGTGGATGTTCATGCCCGGCGCCAGCAGCACGTCGATGCCAAAGTCGCGCACTTCGCTGCCGAAGGCCACGCCCACCCGGCGCACCATCATCGTATCCCAGGTCGAGGCCAGCAGCGTGGCCACTGGAAAGGCCGTGGCGTAGTACGTCTTGGTGCTGTCCTTGCCCCGAATGGGGTCGATGCGCACGCCGGCCGGCCCATCCGAAAGCGTGAGGGCCGGGATGCCCAGGCGCGGCACGGGATGCGTGCGGCCAGCCGCGCCCGCCACTTTCTCGGGTAGCTTGTCGCCGCCGGGCGGGCCGGGGGGCAGCATTCCGGCCGGGAAGCCCGAGGGGTAGAAGCCCACGCCGATGACCAGGCGCACTTTTTCGTCGGGGGTGAGGGCGGCCAGCACTTCTTTGAGGCTGGCTTTGCCGAGCTGCGGGGCGGTTTGGGCGGCGGCGGGCCGGCCCAGGCCAGCGGCCACGGCCAACACGAGAAAGGCGCCTAGGTGCGGTGAGCAGCGACGGTGGAGAGTAGAGGTAAGCATGGGGTGGTGGGCGACAGAGGTGGATGGAAGACGGCGCGGGCGTTATTTAAAAAGAATAAAAAATCAAAAATGATAAATTAAAAATCTCAACGTGTTGCTGAAGAGACTTTTAATTTATCATTTTTAATTTTTAGTTAGGCTAGTCTAGTACCCGGGGTTCTGGGTCAGACCGGGGTTCACGTTGATTTCGGCCTGCGGAATGGGCAGCAGGTTGTTGAAATCCTGAATGGTTTTGCCCTGGGCGCGCATGGTGGCCACGAGCGTGCCGGTGCGCTTGAGGTCGTACCAGCGGTCGTCCTCAAAGGCTAGCTCCAGGCGGCGCTCCTGAATGACGGCCGCCTTGAAGTTGGGCGTGGCGGCGGTGTAGTCCACGGCCGCAGCGGGCGTGTTAATGGGCAAGCCAAAGGCCCGGCGGCGCACCTTGTTGATGGCTTCCACGCCCTCAGCGGTGTTGCCCGCCGACTCGGCCAGGATAAGGTACACCTCGGCGAGGCGCAGTACCGGAAAGTTGAGCGGCGAGTCCCAGTTGTTGACGTTGGTGCGGCCCACGTACTGCTTGCGGATGCTGTAGCCGTTGGGGTTGCCCACCAGCGTGGCGGGCTGCACCTGGCCATCGGGGTAGAGGTCGCCGGGGGCGAAGAGGCTGGCCGCCCGGCGGGTGTCACCCGCGGCGTAGCGCGACACGAGGTCCTTCTCGGGCACATTAAAGCCATAGCCGCCCGAGGCCACCACGTAGGGGCTGCCAAAGAAGCGGGCGCCCCAAAACTCGTTCATCACGCTGCCCGGCCCGTCGGTGGTGTAGCTGGTGAGGCCGTACTTAAACTGCACCTCGAACAGCGACTCCTGGCCGTTGTCGTTCTCGACCTTGTAGTTGTCGGCAAAGTTGGGCCACATGGCTTTGCCGGCCGCCGTGGCCTCCGCAATGGTAGTGCGGGCCTGGGTGGCGGCGTTGCCTAGGTCGCCCTGGGTCAGGTACACTTTGGCGAGCAGGGCCCGCGCCGAGAGCTTGCTGGCCCGGCCCAGGTCCTCGCCCGAGTACGAGGCCGGCAGCTTGGTGATGGCATCGGTCAGGTCCTTAATGATTTGGGCGTACACGTCGGCCACCGGCTTGCGGGTCTGGCTGGCGGCTTCGGCGGCGCTGGCAGCGGGCGTCAGCACCAGCGGCACGTCGCCGAAGCCCCGCACGAGGTAGAAGTAGTACAGGGCCCGCAAAAACTCAGCCTCGCCCAGGCAGCGGTTCTTGAGGGTGGCGTCCATGTCGATGGCGGGCACGCGCAGCAGTACTTGGTTGGCCTGCCCGATACCGAGGTAGGCGCGCTGCCAGTGGCTGGTAGTGAGTGGGTTGGTGCTCGGAATGTTGTAGCTGTCGAGCTGCTGAAACTCGATGCCGTCGGCCGCGCCGCCGCCGCCTAGGTAGGTGTTGTCCGACATCACGTCGCCGATACCCCAGAGCGAGTAGTTAAACATCCCGTTCTGGTACAGCTGCGAGTACGCGGCCGTGGTGGCCTGCAAGGCGTCGGTCTGGGTCTTATAAAAGTTTTCGGCCGTAACAGCGCTGGTGGGCTGAATATTGAGGTAGTCCTTGGTGCAGCCGGCGCTGGCGAGCAAACCTAGGAAGAGCCCGGCCGTGCCGAGGCGTTGAGAAAATAACATACGATGAGGGGTCAGCTAGTAGGTGGGAGAAAAGAAAACGCCCGGCTTAGAAGCCAATGTTGAGGCCGGCCAGCAGCACACGGGCCTGGGGGTAGATGCCGCGGTCGACGCCGAAGCTGCCGCCCTGGTTGCCCAGCTCGGGGTCAAACCCCTTGTATTTGGTGAAGGTGGCCAGGTTTTGGGCGCTCACGTACACGCGCACCCGCTGCACGGCGGCCATCTTGGCAAACAGCTCCTTAGGTAGGTTGTAGCCCAGCGTCAGCAGCTTGATGCGCATGTAGGAGCCGTTCTCGACGTAGTGGCTCGAAATGCGCAGGTTCTGGTTGGGGTCGCCGGCCACGGCGCGCGGAATGTAATTGCTGGTGTTGGGGCCCGTCCAGCGCTCGAGGGCGATGGCGCCGGCGTTGGAAGAGCCGTAGATGCCGCCCTCCGTGTAGTAGCGGTTCAGGTTGTACACGTCGTTGCCCTGCGAGCCCTGCAAGAATACGTTCAGGTCAAAACCCTTGAAGCTGAACGTGTTGTTCAGGCCGTAGGTGAAGCTCGGGTTGGGGTTGCCGATGTAGGCCTGGTCTTGGGCGTTGATGACGCCGTCGCCGTTGAGGTCCCGGAACTTGATGTCGCCGGGCGCGGTGCCCGCGAACTGGTAGTTACCGGTGGGCGACTTTGCGTTCAGGGCCGCAAGCTCGTCGGTCGTCTGAAACAAGCCGTCGGCCACGTAGCCGTAGAATGAGCCGAAGGGCGTGCCGGCGGCGTAGCGCACCACGCTGGCGCCGCCGCGGGTGCTCTGCCCAAAGTAGGGCGTGCCGTTGCCCAGCGACTCCAGGTTGTTGCGGTAGGCCGAGAAGTTGAGCGTCGTGGTCCAGGTAAAGCCGTTGGTGCTGCTCACAAAGTTGGCCGACGTGATGGCCAGGTCAATACCGCGGTTCACCGACGAGGCGGCGTTCTGGTTGATGTTCTCAATCGTACCCGACACCGTGCTCACCGGCACCGAAGCAATCAGGTTCGGCGACTTGCGGGTGTACAGGTCGATGTTGGCCTGCAAGCGCTCGTTGAAGAACCCCAGGTCCAGGCCGATGTTATACTGGGTGTTGTTTTCCCAAACCAGGTTCGTGTTTTGCAGGCGGGTGGGGGCCGCGCCAGTATTCACGGTCTGGTTGCCGGGGCCAAACACGTAGGCCGTGCCCGGCACGCCGTTACTGTTAAAGTTGTTCGAGTTGATGGTGGCCAGGTACTGGAAGGTGCCGGCGTTCAGGGGGTTGCCCACCTTGCCGTAGCCAAAGCGCAGCTTCAGGTTGCTGACGGCGGTGTTGTCTTTCATGAAGTCCTCCTCCGAGATGCGCCAGCCCGCCGACACGCCGGGGAAGAAGCCGATGGCATTGTCCTGCGAGAAGGCCGACGAGCCATCGAAGCGCCCGATGGCCGAGAACAGGTACTTGCCGGCATACTCGTAGTTGACGCGGGCAAAGTAGCTGAGCAGGCGCGAGTAGCCGTTGCCGCCGCTGTTGCTGCGCAGGTCGTTGATGGGGCCCTGGTCAATCACTTGCAGGTCGTTGCGCGAGTAGCCTATGCGGGTAGCCCCTAGGTAGCTGTAGTTGAACTGCTGCGCCGACTGGCCCAGGAGCACCGTCAGGCTGTGCTTTTCGGCAATCACGTTGCTGTAGGTAGCCGTGTTCTCGATGAGGTAGCTCGGGTTGTAGTTCGAGTTGCTGTTCAGTTGGGCCTGCGAGGCGGGGTACTTCGACGAGCCCACGATGGATGGGAAGAAGCCGTCGCCCTGGTAAAACTGCAAGTCGGTGCCCACGTTGGTGCGCAGGCGCAGGCCCTTAAAGAGCTCCAGCTCAGCAAAGAAAGTAGCCGTAACCCGGTTGGTGGTGTTCTTGATATTGGGCCGCAGGGCGCCGGTCACCGGGTTTTCCTCGCCGTAGTTGTCGGCCGAGGTAAACTCGTAGAAGCTGCCATCGGCGTTGTAGACCGGGGCCGTGGGCGGCGCCTGCAACGCCAGCTGAATAATGCCGCTAAACTCGTTGTTGTTGTTGTTGAGGGCGTGCTCCTCCTGGTGCGTCACGGCCAGCGTGTTGCCGATGCGAAACTTCTTGCTGAGCGCCACGTCGCCGTTGGCGCGCAGCGTAAAGCGCTTAAAATCATTGTTGATGATGGTGCCATCCTGCTGGAAAAAGCCCGCGCTCACGGCGTAGCGCGCTTTTTCGCTGCCGCCGGTGGCCGACACCGCGTAGTTCTGCATGCGCGCCGGCCGGAAGATGGCGTCGAGCCAGTTGGTGCCCGCCCCGAGGGCCGAGGGGTTGGCGTATTTCGGAATCAGGGCCAGGCCGCCGTTGGTGCGCGCCTCGTTGTTGAGGGTCGCAAACTGCTCGGCGTTGAGCATCGGAATCTGGCGCCACACCCGCTGCTGGCCCACGTAGGCGTCGAGGCTCACGTTGGACACGCCCGCCTTGCCGCGCTTGGTAGTGATAATGACGACGCCGTTGGCGGCCCGTAGGCCGTAGATGGCCGTGGAGGCGGCATCCTTCAGCACGTCGATGCTCTCGATGTCGTTGGGGTTGATGGTGTTAATCTCGGTGCCGGTGGCTTGGCCGTTGCCATCGGTAGCGGCCGGCAGCGGGAAACCATCGACCACGTACAGCGGCGAGTTGTTGCCCGACGATGTGATGCCCCGCACCCGGATGGACGTACCGCCCGCCCCGCCCGGCGCGCCCGAGTTCTGGGTCACCGTTACGCCCGCCGCCCGGCCCTGAATGGCCTGCGCAGCATCCGATACCGGCTGCGCCGCAATCTGGCGGCCCGATACCGAGGCCACGGCGCCCGTCACACTCTGACGCTCCTGGGTGCCGTAGCCCACCACTACTATCTCGCCTAGGTCCTTGGCGCTCTCCTTCAAGGAGATAGCCAGGCCGGTGGTAGTGCCCGTGAGCGGCACCTCTTGGCTGGTGTAGCCCACGCTGCTGAATACCAGCGTGCTGCCCTCGGGGGCGCTCAGGCTAAAGGCGCCGGTGGCGTCGGTCGAGGCCCCGATGGTGGTGCCGCGCACCAGCACTGTTACGCCGGGGATGCCTTCACCTTTGGAGTCGGTCACGCGGCCCGAAACAGGCACGTTGGCCGCGGCCGTTTTCTTGGCCTGGCTCAGAATGATGCGGTTCTTACGCACCTCGTACTGGATGTGGCGCGGGGCCAACAGCTCGTCGAGCACCTGCGTCAGCGGCTTGTCGGCCACTTGCAGCGTCACGCGCCGCTCGGCCCCGATGAGCGAAGGGCTGTACACGAACTGCACCCCCAGCTGCTGGGCCAGGCGGTCGAGCACCGTTTCGATAGTCTGTGACTCGGCCCGCACCGTTATTCTGCGGTCGAGCGTAATCTGGGCTTCCGGGGCCCGAGCGGCCGCGGTGCTGACCAGCGGGCTGGCCAGCAACAGATTGAATGCGAGCAAGCTGGCGGGCCGCCAAATGTGTCGCCGGGAGGGTAGGCCATTTTTCATGCGCCGGAATCGTTTGTGGGTGGGAAATAAAAAAAAGTCAAAAGCGTATAATTAGAAAAGAGCCGCTTGGCAACGGGCAGGCGGCCCGCTACCTAGGTGCGGCCGGCAAGGCAGCCGCCGCCTCGCTCAAATATAATCTGAGCATTGTTGGCCATTTTATAGCTGGCATCCAAAGCTTTGCACAACGTATCGAGCTGCTCAAAAAGCGAGTCATTCTCGAAGGCTATCGTGATGGTGCAGTCGCGCAGCTTCAGCGGGTCGTACACGATGTTCACGCCATAGGCCTTGGCCAGGGCGGTGAGGACTTCGGCCACCGGCCGGTTTCGAAAAGCCAGCGGCTGCGGCGTAAGAAGCAGGGGCTTGTCGACCAGGGCCTTGGCTAGGTGGCGCGTGGTGGCCGAGTAGGTAGCCTGCTGGTTGGGTAGCAGCAGCACGCCCGCGGCGGCCAGCCGGTTGGGAGTGGCGCTGAGCTCGGCGCCCTGGCGGCGCTGCACGGCCACGCGGCCTTCGCGCACGGCCACCAGGCCCGGCTCGCCGGCGTAGGCTTTCACCAGAAAAGTAGTGCCCAGCACCGTAGTCACGAGCTTGTCGGTGTACACTAAAAACGGCCGGTCGGGGTTCTTGGCGACCTTAAAGCAGGCCTGGCCCAGCAGGTATACCTCGCGCCGCGCGCCGGCCAGGTCCGACCGGTAGCGGAGGGTGCTGCCGGTGGCCAGCGTTACGCGGCTGCCGTCGGCCAACTGCAGGTACTGCGCGTGGGTGGTGCCGTTGGTGCGCCGCACCCAGTGCGAAGTAGCGGCTACGGGGGCCGGGGTGCGCGGCAGCCACCAAGCAGCGCCGGCCCCTAGGGTGAGGGCGGCGGCGGCGGCCCAGCGCAGGGCGGGCGCCCGCCACAACGACCGGCGCGGCGGCGTAAAAGGCACTACTACGGGCGAAATGGCCGCCGGCTCGTCGGCCGTGAGCTGGGCAATGCGCCGCCACATGGCGGTTTTGGCCGCGGCCTGCTCGTGGTCGGCGAGCGGCAGGTTGCTGGCCGGGCCGAACTGCTGGCTCCACTGCTCCACGAGCTGCTGCTCGCCGGGCTGGCAATGGCCGGCTTGGTAGCGCTGGAGCAGGGCGTCGAATTCGGTTTGGGAGAGCATAGCGGGCGGCCCAAGGGGCGTCTGAAATGAAAGACGCGCAGCCCGTGGCAACCCCTAAACCATTTGCATCTTTTTTTTGGCTTTCACGTAATCAGCCGAATCCCGGTGCTTGAGTAAAGTTATTTAAGCTACTGTAAGACAATAAAATGGGTTAATAATCTACCCTAGCAAGCCTGCGCAAAAAAGAACCATCAGCAGCACAAAATCTTTCAGGTGCAGGCGCAGGAGCCGCAGCGACTTGGTGAGGTGATACTCCACGGCCTTGGCCGAGAGGTTGAGCTGCTGGGCAATCTCGTGCACCGAAAAGTGCTCGAGCCGGCTTAGCCGGAATATCTCACGCGACTGCTCGGGCAAGCGTAATAAGGCATTAGAAAAAGCGTCGGACAGGTCGGCGGCGGCCAGGGTCTGCTCGGTTTCCTGGGTGGCCTCGGCCTGGTGCCAGCGGCAGTAGTCGGCGTAGGCCTCGCGCACCCGGTGGGCCCGCAGGTGCCCGATAACGCGGCGGCTGATGGCCGTGAGCAAGTAGTGCTCGAGGTGTTCAATGTTGTGCGCCTGGCGCTTGTGCCAAAGCGCCGCAAACAAGTCCTGCACCAGCTCCTCGGCCGTTTCGCGCGAGCCGAGCCGGCGGTAGGCCAAGCCAAACACCCGGTGCCAGTACCGCTCGTAGAGCTCGGCAAAAGCCGCGCGGTCGTCGGCCCGCAGGGCTTCGAGCAGGGCCACATCGGTCCAGGAAGCGTAGACTCGCAACGGTAGAGTTTTCACAATAGCTGTGAAGTTGGGTGGGAAGATGGCAGCGCTAAGTATAGTAAATGTACACTAGTTTACCCAAAAAAATGCTGGGTGCCAGCCAGCTAAATGGGCGCGCCGCCGCGCGGGCCCTAGATGAACCGCAGGGCTCATTATATTGCTGGCTCAACCAGTGCCCACGGCTTGATAGCCAGCAGCTTTTCTACGCGTGTCAAAGCTCCTTGCCGCCCTCTTTTGCCTGCTGCTGGCCGGGCCTCTGCGGAGCCTAGGCCAGCCAAAATCTGGCCTGGTAGCGCCCCGCCTGCGGGTGATAGTGGATAATGATTTTAGCGGCGACCCCGACGGGCTGTTTCAGCTGGCGCACCTACTACTGTCGCCCTCAGTGGAGGTGCGGGCCATCATCGGCTCGCACCTGAAGGTGGGCGATGGCTTCGACCCGTCGGCCACCCAGGCTGATAACGCCGCCCGCAAAGCCGCCGAACTGGTGGCGCTGCTGCGCCTGACGGGCCGCGTGCCCGTGCTGGCCGGCGCCAACCTAGGGATGGCCAACGATAGCACGCCGGTCAGGAGTGCGGGCGTCGATTTCATCATCAAGGAAGCGCTGCGCACCGATACGCAGCTGCCGCTGTACGTGCTGTGCGGGGCCGGCCTCACCGAAATCGCCTCGGCCGCGCTCACCGAGCCGCGCCTGGCCGGCCGGCTCACGCTGGTCTGGATAGGTGGGCCCGAGTACCCCGACCTGGCCCTGCCGCCGCCGCACGCCCCGGCGCCCGAGTACAACCTAGGCATCGACCCAGCGGCCGCCCGGGCCGTGTTTAACCGCACGCGGCTGCCGCTGTGGCAGGTGCCACGCGATGCGTATCGGCAGGTGCTGCTGCCTTATGCCCAGTTGCTGACCCAGGTGAAACCCAAGGGCAAAATTGGGGCGTACCTGAGCGCGAGCATCGAAAGTCTGATGGCACGACTGCCGCAGTATCACCTCAACATCGGCGAAACCTATATTCTGGGCGACAGCCCGCTGGTGCTGCTCACGGCCCTGCAATCCTCGTTCGAGGCCGACCCGTCGTCGAGCGACTACGCGCTACGGCTGGCGCCCCGCCTCAGCGCGCAAGGCACGTATGAGGTCAACCCCACCGGGCGGCCCATTCGGGTGTATCGCCGGCTCGATACGGCGCTGCTGCTCAATGACTTTCTGGCCAAGCTAGCGCTGCTGGGTAAATAAAGCAGACCTAGGGCCTTTGCACGGCCGAAGCGCGGCCAAGCAGTAGCGCAGACGGAAAGTCCGCGCTACTGCTTGGCCGCGAAGCTGACCAATGTCTAAGTCTCAATCCTAAATGGCGTGCCCAGCCCGGCGAATGCTCGGTTTCCAGTAGTCCTGGTTAAGCTGAATCCAGGCGTGGATGCCGAAGGGCAAGGTGCTGTCGTCCTGGTTGGTAAAGGGTAGCTTGTCGGCATCCCAAATTTCGTAGGCCGCGCCAAATTTTTCGGCCAGGGCGCGGGGCGGCATCTTGAAGGTGGTGAGCTTGGGGAAGTGCTGAGTCAGGAAGATGTCATCGAGTAAGCCTTGGCCGCGCTTTTTGCGGAGCCAGAAGTTGAACTGCAAATACCAGCGGTACTTGGACGTGATGTGGTAGAAGGTACTGATTTTTTTGAGGGCAAAGCCGCCATTGCCGAAGTATTCGGGGGGCGAGAAGCCGGTGAGCTTGCGCTTAAAATCGTTCTTCAATACCCACCTAGGGTTATAAATTACCGACCCGATGTAGTCGTAGCCCAGGCTGCACCACTGCGCGACCTCATCGCGAAACACGAAAGCATCGAGGTGGCAGATGAGCATGTACTCGTAGGCCAAAAACCGCCGGTAGAAGTTGGCGTCCAACTGCAGCTCGGCAAACGCCTGGGAGCCGTGCCAGTCGAAGCGCTCCACGTGCGCTTCAATCTTGCCGCGGCAGTAGTTTTCGTACCACGTGGTGTCCAGGTCCAGCGGCGCCATGAACGTAATCGGGTACTTGTGCAGGACCTTGATGGTTTGGTCGAGCGAAATTATTTCCAGCGGCGAAGGCACTTCCAGCCGCAGGGGAATGAGCGTGGTTAGTAAGTTTTCGGGCATGCGGGTGGTGGGGTGGGAAGGAAGAATATAGTAAAGCTACTGCGTCAGCCCGCGAAAACCAGCGGGTCAGGTAGCGTTTCTAAATTCACTAGTCTCTTGTGCTTTAAGGCTTTCTTTGATTAAGAATATTCGTAAGCGAAGCGCCACCGGCGGGCGTGGGTCGCGCCTGTTGCCTCCGGACTAGGCTACTTAGTGGCAGCCACCTGCCGCAAGCGGCGCTGTAGCGCATCCAAGTCGGGCCGCGACAGGTACTGCCCATCGGCCAGCACGCCCACAATTTTGCGGGTGTTGGCGATGTCCAGTAAGGGATTAGCGCTGAGCAGTACCAAATCGGCGAGCCGGCCCGGCTGCACTGAGCCAAAATCCTGGAGGCGGTTGTAAAACCGGGCGGGGTTCAGTGTAGCTGTTTGCAGGGCTTCCAGCGGCGTAAAGCCCGCCGCCACGAAACGCTGCAATTCGAGGTGCAGGCTCACGCCCGGAATGAGGTCGACGCCCGCCGGCATGTCGGTGCCGGCAAGAAAGCCCACGCCCGCCGCGTGCAGCCTGCGCACGATGTCCAGCTCGTGATTCGCGAAGCGGGCGCGCACGGCCAGCGGGTCGGTGTCGAGGGTGCGGGCGATACCGAGCTGAGCCTTGGGCCAGCGCTGCGCCACCCAGCTGGCCCCGGCATACCCGAGGTCGGGGTCCTGGCGCCACGCGATGCTGTCGACCAGCCATTGGCCGCGCTCCCAGAAGAGAGTCGGGCACTGCCACACCCCGCGGTGCTGACCTAGGAACTTGATAATGTTGGCCTCGTGGGTGGGGTCGTAGGTGGTGAGCAGGCGACCTGGCAGCTTGGGGGCGCCCGCTACGTACTGGTCCTCGGTGGTCGAGCTGGCTTCGAAAATGCCAATCAAATGCTCGAAGCTGCGCTGGCCAGCCGCCACGGCCTCGGTGGCGCGCACGGCATCGGGCACGTGCCCTTCAAAAGGCAGGCCCGCCGCCTTCGCCGCCTGCGCAATGGCGAAGTACGCCTCGCGCGGCACCAGCGATTGAATCTTGATGAAGTCAACGCCCCGCGCCTTGAGCATCGCCACCGCCCGGCGCCCGTCCTCAACGCTGGCAATGGCGATGGAGGCTTTGTAGGGCGACTTGGGCCCGTCGAGCATCGGCCCGCTGACTACCATGCGCGGGCCCAGCAGCCGGTGGCTGGCCACGGCGTCCCGCGCCTGCAAAATCGAGTCGAGCGCGCTGCCCATATCGCGGATGCCCGTGACGCCATTGGCCACTAATAGCGGCAAAATCAGCGCCGTGCCCGCGTTGGCCGTGCCGTCGAAGTAGATGTGGGTGTGCATGTCCCACAGGCCCGGCAGGAGGTACTGCCCGCTGGCATCCACCACGCGGCCCCGACGGGGGCCAGGGCCGGTAGTCGGCCCCACTTTCGTAATGCGTTTGCCGGTGATAATGACCGTTTGGTCGGGCTTAATCTGGCCGGTGGCCACGTCGATTACGTTGGCGTGGATGATGGTCAGGTCCTGCGCTTGCACTGATAGGGTACTTGCAAAAAGGACAAAGAATAGAAGTTGAATAAGGCGCATTGGGTTCTTATGATGCGAGTAGAAAGCCTTTGAAATACAGTCGTCATGCTGAGCGCAGCCGAAGCATCTCTGCCGCTTCATCCGGGCCATTCAACGGTGCGGTAGAGATGCTTCGACTTCGCTGCGCTGCGCTCAGCATGACAAGCGTTTTTGGGCTACTGTGGGGGATTACTTGTTGCCAAACGGAGCGCCACCATTGCTCACAGCCTAGGGTCCACCGCCTCGCTTTCCAGCGCTAACACGCCAAATACGCACTGGTGCACGCGCCGCAGCGGCTGGCCGGCCACGAACCTTTCCAAGCCTTCCACGCCTAACGCGAACTCGCGCAGGGCCAGGTTGCGCTTGGCTTTCACGTTGCGCTGGCGCAGGCGCTCTAGGTTGCCGGGCAGCAGGTAATCGGGGCCATAGATGATGCGCAGGTACTCGCGGCCGCGGCATTTGAGTGCAGGTTGTACGAGGTTTTTTTGGCCAGTGGGAATGAAGTCGTAGGGTTTTACTACCATGCCTTCGCCGCCGGCGGCGGTGAGGTCGGTCCACCATTGCGTGGCGCTCTCGACCTCGCTGGGGTCACCTAGGGGCACTACGCGGTAGGGCGTGGCGCGCAGCAGGCCGGGGTCTGCGAGGGCGAGGGTGCGCAGGGTTTCCATGTGCCAGGCGTGGTCGCGGTCGAAGTAGGTTTTGCCCTCGGTGGCGAGCAGATGGAAGGGCGCCAGCTTGAGGTCGTCGAGTGAGTGCACGGGCCAGCAGTAGCGGCGGTAGGCGTCGGCGTAGTCGGCGGCGGCCTGGCGGCGGGCGGTGGTGCGGGCCAGCAGGGCCTCGGCGCCGTCGAGGTCACGGGCGGCGGCTTCGGCCAGCATGGCCTCGACCTGGGGCAGGGCGGCGGTGGCGGCGGCCGCCACGGCGGCGTACTGGTTTTTCACCAGCTCCTGGGCCTTGGCCGACCACGGCAGCAGCTCAGCATCGAGGCACACCCAGTCGGTATCGAATTTCTCCCAGAAGCCGGCCGTGGTCAGCGCGTCGCGCAGCCGGGCCAAAAAGGCCGTTTCCAGATCTTTATCGGTGAAGAAATTGCGGCCGGTGCGGGTGTAGCACTTGCCGATGCCTTCGCCCGTGAGACCTAGGCGACGCTGAATGGCGGCCTCGTCCTTGCCCAGCACCACGACCACGCGGCTGCCCATGTGCTTTTCCTCGCACACCACGCGCTCTACGCCCAGCTTTTTATAGTAGGCGAAGGCTTCGGCGGGGTGCTCGAGCAGGTCGGGCAGCTCCGAGGTTTCGGTGGGCGACATGGTGGGCGGCAGGTACAGCAGCCACTTGGGGTGCAGCGCAAAGCGCGACATGACCTCCAGCGCGGCCACGGCGTTTTCCTCGCGCACCGTCACGCCGCGCAGCAGCCGGGTTTCGATAAACTGCTTGCCAGTTACGTCTTTAATATCCAGCAAATCGTCTTGCTGGTGCTGAGCGCTGAGGTCGCTCTCGGCAGCGCCGGCCGCCGCTAGCTGGGCGGCGCGGTAGTTGAGCGGGCGCGCCGGCTCGCAGTACACGCGGGCGGCGGGCACGGCCACCAGCTCGCGCTCGGGGTAGCGCAGGGCCGTGAGGCGGCCGCCAAACACGCAGCCCGTGTCAATGTCAATGGTGTTATTGAGCCACTCGGCGTCGGGCACGGGCGTGTGGCCAAAGACTACCATGGCCCGGCCGCGGTACTCGCGGGCCCACTCGTAGCGCACGGGCAAGCCAAACTCGTCGGTTTCGCCGGTCGTTTCGCCAAACAGCGCGAAGGCCCGCACGGCGCCCGAGCCGCGGCCCTGCATCTCCTCGGTGAGGCCGGCGTGGGCCACTACCAGCTTGCCGCCGTCGAGCACGTAATGGCTCACCAGCCCATCCAAAAACTGCCGCACCTGCCCCTTAAAGCTGTCCGACTCGCCTTCGAGCTGGGTCAGGGTTTCGGCCAGGCCGTGGTTGGCGGTCACCTTCTTGCCGTTGAGGTGGCGCAGCAGCTTGATGTCGTGGTTGCCGGGCACGCACAGCGCCGCGCCGCTGCGCACCATGCTCATCGCCAGGCGCAATACCTGCGGCGAGGCCGGCCCGCGGTCTACCAGGTCACCTAGGAAAATAGCCCGCCGCCCGGCTGGCGGCGTCACCCGGATGCCGAGGTCGCGCACGTCGGCCACCGGCTCTTCCTCTAGTATATACCCTAGGTCGCCGAGTAGCGCCAGCAGCTCGTCGTAGCAGCCGTGCACGTCGCCGATGATGTCGAACGGCCCCGTTTCCTCCTTGCGGTTGTTGTAGAGCCGGTCGCGCAAGATGCCCTGCACGGCGTCTACTTCCTCCACCCCGCGCAGGTGAAAAATGTGCCGGAAGCCTTCGTCGCGCAGGTTGCGCAGGCTGCGGCGCAGGTCTTGGCGGTGGCGCGCTATCACGTGCGGGCCCATGCCGCGGCGCTCGGGCCGATGGGCGTTGCGCTCGTGGGCCACGGCATCGGGCACGTCGAGCACGATGGCCACCGGCAGCACGTGGTACTGCCGGGCCAGAGCCACCAGCGGCTTGCGGCTCTCGGCCTGCACGTTGGTAGCATCGACCACGGTGAGCAGCCCGCGCTTCAGGCGCTTGGCCACCAGGTAGTGCAGCAGCTCAAAGGCGTCGCCGCTCGCCGATTGGTCGTTCTCATCATCGGCCACCAGCCCCCGGCACACATCCGACGACACTATCTCGGTGGGCTTAAACAAGCGCCGGGCAAACGTAGACTTGCCCGCCCCCGAGCTGCCAAGCAGCAGAATAAGGGAGAGTTCGGGAAGCTTGAGGGTATCTTGGGGCATTATATGAGGGTAGGAAATGTTAGCCAATTAGCTAACTTTGGCGCATGGCCGACGAATTTATTCGCAACGTATTCTACTACCGTCGCTACTACCTGGATTTCTTCGCTACGCTGAAACCAGAGGTGCAAAAGAAATTCAACTGGACGCTAAAGCTGCTGTCTACCGTAGACCGGGTGCCCGAAAAGTACTTCAAGCACATCACCGGCAGCTCGGGCCTGTATGAAATCCGCGTCGAAGTCGGCTCCGACATCTATCGCGTCTTCAGCTTCTTCGACAAAGGCAAGCTTGTCATCCTCGTCAACGGCTTCCAAAAGAAGACGCCGAAAACGCCAAAAAACGAATTAGAATTAGCCGAGAAAATCAAACAGCAATACTTCGATGAAAAAGTCAGATAATCACCTCACCTCCTTCGCCGACCATCTCGATGAGCAGTACGGCAAGCCCGGCACACCTGCCCGCGAAGAGTTCGAAGAAGGCTTCGAAGCGTTTAAGCTCGGAGCCATGCTGCAAGAGCTCCGCAAGGAAAAAGGCCTGACCCAAGCGCAGCTAGCCGAGAAGTGTGGCACCACAAAAACCTATATCTCGCGCATTGAAAATGATGCCTCAGATATTCGGCTTTCAACGCTGATGCGGATTATTCGGGAAGGTTTGGGCGGGCATTTGAAGTTGAGTGTGGAATAACAAAAGCGATTGCAAGTAGGAGTCTCTGTATAATACGAACTTGAAAAGACGTATTTATCTGATTTAAAATATGTTAAAAAATATTTGGAAAGACCCTGTTTGGAGCAAAGTGATTTCTGCTGCGTTTCTATGGCTTATAACACTGGGGTACGCTTACGTAAAAAGTATAACTGATTCTATATCAATTAAACAAGCAGTATCTCAGCTAAGTGAACCTCGTGTCAGTGTCTTGCAGATACTCTTAGGAATTACAGTTATTTTATTTCTGTACTTTGTGATTAGGGAAATAGGTAAGCCTATTGAATCTAATGGTAAAGCCTCTATTTACAATGATAAGCAAACTATATTGATGAGATTAAATAAGGTTGAATATCCTAATGAAGGAGTGCTATTTAGATGGCAAGTATTTTTTGATTTTAACGGCAATCCGTTTATTGATGAATTAGATGCTTACTGTACGAAGCATGGTAGTACACCACTAAGGTTTATAGATAATTCCTGCTCAGTTCGCGATTGTTCAAATAGCCAAAGACAAGTAGATTTTAACGCAACTAAAAATCAATTAGAATCTGAGTTAATTGACAAGTGGGAGAAATTAAATAATTAATTCAAACACCGCCATCTGCGAGGGGGCGCCTACGCCCTCCACCTCGTCGCCCATCGCCACGAGGCGCACCTGATACCCGTGGCGCTGGGCCACGCCGGAGGCCCAGGCCGCAAACTCGGCGCGGGTCCACTCGAAGCGGTGGTCGTCGTGGCGGAAGTCGCCCGCGTGGAGCTTCTCGAAGAGCTGGTTGTAGTCGGCATTGGGCGTGGTGACTAGGAGGGTGGAGCGGCGCTCGGTTGGTTAGCTGCTGCCACTGGGGCGCAGCGCCATCATCTTGCTCCAGAGCACGGTTTCGTCGAAGGGCTTCGATATGTAGTCATTCATGCCAGCGGCTAGGTAGGCCTGCATATCCGACTGGTAGGCGCTGGCGGTAAGGGCCAAAATGGCCGTTTGGGCCCGCTGGGCGTCGGCGTGCCGGCGCATGTACTGCGTGATGTCTACTCCGGTCATGTCCGGCAGCTGAATATCCATCAGCACGATGTCGTAGCGGTGTTGCTCGAAGAGCTCGATGGCCGCTTTGCCGTCGGGGGCTTCATCGACCTCGGCGCCCCAGTCCTGCACCATGCAGCTCGCAATAATCCGGTTGATGTCGTTGTCTTCGACTAGCAGGATGCGCAGGCCATCGAGGCTGCCTTCCTGGGTTTGCTGGGGCACTTCGCTCACGGGGGTCTCGGCCTCGGGCAGCGCCAGTACGAAGCTAAACGTGCTGCCCTGGCCAAGCTTGGACTCGACCGTGAGCTGCCCGCCGAGCTGCGCCACCAGGGCCCGGCTGATGTGGAGGCCCAGCCCGGTGCCGCCAAACTGCCGGGTGGTGCCCGACGAAGCCTGGCTGAAGCTCTCAAAAATGTGCTCCAGCTTATCGGCCGGAATTCCGATGCCGGTGTCGCTCACCCGGAACTCGACCGTGAAGGAACCTGCCGCCTGGGCAAGCCGGCTGATGCGCAGCGTCACGCTGCCGGCGTGCGTAAACTTGAGGGCGTTGGAAAGCAGATTGAGTAGAATCTGATTGAGGCGAAAGGGGTCGCCCAGTACCCAAGCGTGGCCCACATCCAGCCACTTGGTCTCAAAAGCTAGCGCGCGTTGCCGGGCCTGCTCGGCCAGGGGCGCCACGGCCCGCGTTACCGACTCGACCAAGTCAAACGAAATGCGCTCCAACTCCAGCTTGCCCGAGGTGATTTTGGCCACGTCGAGCACGTCGTTGATAACGCCCAGCAGGTGCTGCCCCGATGAGTGGATGATGCCCACCTGCTTGCGCTGCTCGGGCGTGAGGGGCGTTTTGGCCAGCAGCGCCGCCATGCCCAATACCCCATTTAAGGGCGTGCGGATTTCATGGCTCATCGTGGTTAGGAAGGTGGTGCGCGCCGAGGCCGCCATTTCGGCCACCTCGCGGGCCTCTTTCATCTGCTGCTCAGCCAGCACCCGGTCGGTAATCTCCAGGCCGTAGCCGAGTACGAACTTGAGCTGGCCGCTGGCCTCGTGCACGGGCATGAAGTGGCGCAGGTAATAGCGCGTGCTGCCGTCGGGCTGGGGCAGCTCCTCTTCCCAGGCCACTTGGCATCGTTCGGCCACGGCCCGCTCGAAGTGGGTGCGCCGAACCACGGCCCGCTCGGGGTTGAAGCCGCGGTAGGCGCAGTACTCAAAGTCGTTCTTGCCGATAATCCAGCTTCGGATTTCGGGGCTGCGAATGGCGTGCGGGTTTATAAAGCGGTAGTGGTGCGCCCCGTCGAATACGGCGACATCGACGGGTAACTCACCTAATATGCTGTGGTAAAAGAGCCGCTGCTCGGCTTCGGCCGCCGCCACTGTCTGTTGCCGGGCCAGTTGCTGCTCCAGTTCAACTATGCGCGCATGGGCTTCGGCTAGGGTTGCCGGCAAGGGGATAGAAGAGGTCGGGTTCATAGCAGAAAAAGGGCCCACTAAGTTGGTCATTTTTCTGCTAAAAGCAGTAATGCCCGTGTCAAATAGGCCGGCCCGGCCTATGGCGCGCTTAGTGGCTCGCGCCACTATACTATAGCCTTGTTCCTCCATTAAGAAAAACGTAAAAACGGGTCATGCTGAACGCAGTGAAGCATCTCTACCGCCTCGTTGCATTCGTTCAACGAGGCGGTAGAGATGCTTCACTGCGTTCAGCATGACACTCGTTTACAAGACATATAATTGGGGAACATTACGCAGAAAGAGCCGGGCTATGCTAGCCCAAACACCGCCATCTGCGACGGGGCGCCTACCTGCTCCACTTCGTCTCCCATCGCTTCGAGGCGCACCTGATACCCGTGGCGCTGGGCCACGCCGGAGGCCCAGGCCGCAAACTCGGCGCGAGTCCACTCAAAGCGGTGGTCGTCGTGGCGGAAGTCGCCCGCGTTGAGCTTCTCGAAGAGCTGGTTGTAGTCGGCATTGGGCGTGGTGACAAAGACGTGCGCCGGTCGGGCCTGGGCAAATACCACGGCTTCGAGGGCGGCGAGGCGGTTTTCGTCGAGGTGCTCGATTACCTCCACCAGCGCCGCCGCGTCGAAGCCGGCCAGTCGCTCGTCGCGGTACAGCAACGACCCCTGAATCAGCTCGATGCGGGCGCGTTGGCGCGGCGACAGCTCATCGAGGTGCAGGCGCTGGGCCGCCCGGCTTAGCGCCTGGTGTGACACATCCATGCCGCGGATAAACTCAATCTTGCCTTGGCGCAGCAGCAGGCGCAGGAGCTTGCCCTCGCCGCAGCCCAGGTCGAGCACGCGCTTGGGGGCGAGCTGGTAGATTTCGTGGGCCACCTGCTGGAGGCGCTGGTCGTGCAGCGAAAGCTTGGGTTCGGGGGCTTCGGCCGCCACCGCGGCGGGGGTGGGGGGTAGGGCGCCGGGTTCGTCGGTTTCGGGAGCCGCGGGCTCGGGGAGCTCTTCCTCGGTGCCCTCCAGGAGCCGGGCCAGCGTGGGGTTCACCATCGCCGCTAAATAGCGCAAATACCGCCGCGTGATGAAGCCGCGCTCGGGGTGCTGGGGTAGCCAGGCGCCGCCGCGGTGCAGCAGCTTTTCGGCCTCGGTCTGGTCTACGTAGTAGTGTTTGTCGTTGTCGAGCACTGGCAGCAGCACGTAGAGGTGCGTGAGCACATCTTGCAGGCGCAGGCCGTCGTGGCGCAGGCGCAGCGTGTAGTAGGGGCTATCGCCCCACTCGGGCTGGGTGGGGTCAAGGAGGTAGGCCTCGGTTTCGACCGCGTAGCCTAGGGGCTCGAAGAGGCGGCGCGGCCAGTCGGGGCCGGGCGCCGACACTACGGCCACCGTGATGGCCAGCGGCAACGCTTCGGCGGGCAGGGCGGGGCGGTCTTTGCAGGTGCCGTTCATGGCGGTGCCAAAGGCTTTGCTCAGCGCCACGCTCAGGAACGACGAGGCCACGTAGGGCCGGTCGTTTACGTACTGCTCCAGGGCAAAGCCGTCGCCGTTGCCGCGCCCGCGCACTAGGCCCACCGGGTCGAGGTCGAGCAGCAGGGCGGCCGTGCAGCGCTCGGCGGTGGCTTCGGGATAAAAAACGTGAGCCAGGCCGCCCGTGATTTCCAGGCTTTGCAGGCGGGCGGGGTTCTTGTGCAGCAGGTAACCTAGGTCGGTAGCCGGCTGGTAGGTCGTCGTAATCGTGAGCAGCATAAAGCAGGGATGAGCCAGCGAGAAGCCGAATGTAGCGCGGAGGTTGTAGTCCGCAAGTAGCCGACGTATCGACTCGCGGACTACAACCTCCGTGTTACTTGCTCGGCCGGACCTAGAAATAGCCCCAGTGCAGTTTCAGAAGCAGCATACGGCCTACTGTTGCGCGGACTCTGTAGTCCGCGTTGTGGGGTAAGTCGCGGACTACAAAGTCCGCGCAACAGCAGGCTGCTGCCTTGTACTAAGCCTGCTAATGCGGTAGGCCAATATTTTAGGAACGACGCATTGTAGTAAGCCGTCCAGCGCACCGCTAGCTAGCTCATTAGCGCTTTAAGCACCTTATCCGGCGTGAGCGGTAGCGAGCGCAGGCGCTGGCCAGTAGCGTGGAACACGGCATTGGTGATGGCGGCGGGTGTGCCCACGCAGCCGATTTCGCCGATGCCGCGGGCGCCCTGTGCGCTGATGTGCGGGTCGGGAATGTTGAGCGCCTCCGCGATGATATCGGGCGTGTCGGCCATGCTGGGCACGTGGTAATCGGCGAGGTTGCGCACCACAGCGCGGCCGTTGCGGTCGTCGTAGTGGGTGGCTTCCATGAGCGCGGCGCCCAGGCCCATGGCCATGCCGCCGATGAACTGCGAGTGCGCCGTTTGGGGGTTCATGAGGCGGCCCACGTCGTACACGGCGCACAGCTGCGCTACCCGTACGGAGCCGCTGGCCTCGTCCACGCGCACCTTGGCAAACACCGCCCCGAACGAGTAGAACGAGAATTGCTCGCGCTCGTCGCCCGGCTTGGTCGTGCTTTCGGCGCTGATGGACGGCAGTTTGGCGCGCTGCAAAATGGCCCCGTAGGTTTCGCCCTGGGCGGCGTTGGCCTTGCGCACCAAGCGGCCGTCGCGGGCCTCAATGGTTTCTTCTGTCGCGCCAAAGAGCGGCGACTTAGCATCGCGGATAGCTACTTTCTTGAGGGCACTGAGGGCCGCTTGGCTAGCCGCCGTGGCGGCTGGGCCGACAGTGGCCGTAGTGGATGAGCCGCCCGTGGTGGGCGCCTTTGGTAGGGCCGAATCGCCCAGCTCAAACCGCACGCTGTCAACGGGTAGGGCTAGCGCGTCGGCGCTGATTTGGCGGAAGATGGTGTAGGCGCCGTTGCCCAGCTCGTGGGTGGCGCTCTGCACCAGGGCGCGGCCATCGGCGAAGATGGTGGCGCGGGCCGAGGCCTCGCGGCGGGCGGCCGGGTACATGGTGGTGGCCATGCCGTAGCCGATGAGGCTGTTGCCCTCGCGCATCGAGCGCGGCTTGGGATTGCGCTTGGCCCAGCCGATAAGCTCCTGGCCGCGGGCGTAGCACTCGCGCAGGTGCTTGCTGCTGAAGGGCTTGCCGGTCTCGGGGTTTTTGTCGGCGTAGTTGCGCAGGCGCAGCTCTACCGGGTCGAGGTTGAGCTCGGTGGCCAGTTCGTCGATGGCGCACTCCAGGGCCCAGCCGCCCACGGTTTCGCCGGGGCCGCGCATGGGACAGGGCGAGGGCAGGTTGAGGTGCGATAGGTGGTGCGCGAAGCCTAGGTTGGGCACCGCGTACATCATGCGCGACACCCGGGCGCAGGGCTCGGTGTAGCCGCTCACCATCGAGCTTTGGGCCTGCGTATCGTGTTGCAGGGACGTCAGCTTGCCGTCGCGGGTGGCACCTAGGGACAAGGTCTGGCGGGTAGCGCCGCGCTGGCCCGCCGTGCTGAACATATCCTGCCGCCGCAGCTCGATTTTGACCGGGCGGCCCACCACGCGGGCCGCCATCGCCGTGAGTAGCGCCGGGGCGTAGAGCCAGCCTTTCGAGCCAAACGCCCCACCAATAAACGGGCAGATAATCTGCACGTTTTCCTTGGGTAAATTCAGCGAGGCGGCAAAGACCTCCTGCAGCGTATCAACGCCGCGGGTGGTGTCGTACACCGTCAGGTAATCGGCGCCGTTGCGCTTCTCCCAGCGCGCAATGGTGGCGAGCTGCTCGATAGGATTGTGGTGCGTGATGGCTGACTCGTACACCCTTTCCAGCTTCACTGGGGCGGCAGCCAGCGCCGCCTTAGGGTCGCCCACGGTCACTTGCAGCGGTTCTTCCTTGCTGCCCGTGAAGGACTCGGGTAGCGTTTGGCGGCTGGCGGTGGCGCGGTCCAGCTCGGGCTTGGCTTCGTCGTAGGTGATGCGCACCAGCGTGGCGGCGTGGCGGGCGTGCTCGTGGGTGTCGGCCACCACCACGGCCAGCGGCTGGCCAGCGTACTCGATGGCGGCATCTTGCAGCGGTTGCAGCGTTTCGGTGATGCCGCCCTCGCCGCGAAACAGCGAACCGCCCACCTTATCGGGCATGGGCTGGAGGCGCGGGGCGTTGAGGTAGGTGAGCACCGCTAGTACGCCGGGGGCCTGCTGCGCGGCTTTCACATCAATAGCGCGCACCTTGCCGCGGGCAATGGCGCTCGTGGAGAGCGCGCCGTAGGCGAGGCCCGGCAGGTCCCACTCGGCGGTGTAGCGCGCGCCGCCCATCACTTTGAGGCGGCCATCTACGCGGTCGAGCGGTTGCCCGGTAGCTTCGGTTAGCATAAGAATATTCTCTAGTTAATTGGGAGTAGCTACCTGACCGGCCATGCCGCCCACGCTGGCGGCAAAGGCGGTGCCGGCCGGGCCCTGCAAAAGCTGCAAGCCGCTGGTTTCCAGCAGGGCGCGCACCAGTAGGTTGCGGCCCATCGGTACTTTGTAGGCGTTGTGTTCCAGCGGCTTGGCGTCGGCAAAGGCAGCGGCGGCGGCGGCCTGAAACAGCTTTTCGGTGGGGCGCTGGCCCGCGAGCAGCGCCTCGGCCGCCGGGGTGCGCCAAGGCTTGTGGGCCACCCCGCCCAGCGCAATGCGGGCGCGCTTGATTTTCGGGCCGTCCATTTCTAGCGCCACGGCGCACGAAGCGAGGGCGTAGGCATAGGAGGCGCGCTCGCGCACCTTGAGGTAGTGCGAGCGGCCCGCAAAGGCCGGTAGGTCGATGCTGGTAATCAGTTCGCCGTGCGCCAGCGTCGTGTCGAGGTGCGGGGTGGTGCCGGGCAGCCGGTGCAGGTCGGTGAAGGCGATGGTGCGGCTGCCGCCCGGGCCGGTGGTTTGCACGCGGGCGGCGAGGGCGGCGAGGGCCACGGCGAGGTCGCTGGGGTGCGTGGCCACGCACGCCGCCGAGGCCCCGAACAGCGCGTGCACGTGGTTGTAGCCGCCGATGGCCGCGCAGCCGCTGCCCGGCGTGCGCTTATTGCAGGGCTGGGCTAGGTCGCGGAAGTAGGGGCAGCGGGTACGCTGCAAGGGGTTGCCGGCCATCGTAGCCATGTTGCGAATCTGCACCGAGGCGCCCGCCAGCAGCGCCTCGCTCACGGCCGGGTAGCGCGCCTGAATGGCGGGGTAATACGCCGCTTCGGTATTGGTCGCGTTGGCCCCGATGCGTACGCCGCCTTCAAACTCGCTGATTTGGCGCAGCGGCAGGCCCGCCACATCCACCAGCAGGCTGGGCTGGTGCACGCCTTCTTTCAGCAAATCGACCTGCGATGTGCCGCCGGCAATAAACGCTGCTTCAGGATTTTTGGCGACGGCCGTCACGGCCTGGCCGGGGTTCTCGGCGCGCTGGTATTGGAACGGATGCATAGGTAGGGGCTAGGGGCGGCTAGGCGCGTTGGGCCTCCTCAATGGCGGCGATGATGTTGGGGTAGGCGGCGCAGCGGCACAGGTTGCCGCTCATGGCCTCGCGGATTTCGACGGCCGAGCCGTGGCGCGTGTGCGGGTCGGTGAGCAGCGCGCTGGCCGCCATCAGCTGGCCCGGCGTGCAGTAGCCGCATTGAAATGCGTCGTGCTTAATAAATGCCGCCTGCAGGGGGTGCAGCACGTCGCCCTTCGCTAGCCCCTCGATGGTGGTGATGGCCTTGCCCTGCGCCATCACGGCCAGCGTGAGGCACGAGAGGGCGCTGTGGCCATCGAGGTGCACGGTGCAGGCGCCGCACTGGCCGTGGTCGCAGCCTTTTTTAGTGCCGGTGAGGTGCAGGTTTTCGCGCAGCGCGTCGAGCAGCGCCGTGCGCGGGTCGAGTTGGAGGCGGTGGCTTTGGCCGTTGATAGTGAGCGCGACGGGTAGCATGGCGGGGCGGTCGTCAGTGAGAGTGGGGCTAGTTGAAACGGCTGCCGGGGCCGCGGTTACTACGCTGGGTAGCGTCAGCAGCGCCGCCGCGGCCAGCGTGGCCGTCACGAAGGTGCGGCGCGACATTCCGCCGCTGGCGACCTCAGTTTCATTTATAGCTGCCGCGCTAGGGGCCGCCGCCGTGTTGGGGGCCGCTGGCGCGGGGCGCAGGGCCTCAAGTGCTGCCAGCACCTGGCCGGACTGTATTTCTTGGCCGGGCTCAATTACTGTTTTCCAGCGTAGTACGCCCGCTTCGTCGAGTAGCAGCAGTGCCCGCTGCCCGGCCACGCCTAGCTGCTCGGCGAGTTCGCCGCGGTAGTCGAGCGAGTGCCAGGCCTGGGGCGCCACCTCGGCGAAGGCTGCGCCGTTGTCAAACTCCTGCGACAAGCTCACAAAAATTGCGCTCTGGTGCGCCTGCGCTGGGTTCCATTCGCTGGGGGCAAAGGCCAGGATAACGGGCTGGCCGCGCCGCTCCAATAGGGTAGAGCCGTCGGGCAACGGGCCGTTGGGCACGGTGTCGCCGGGTTGCAGCGCGGGAGAAAATTCTTGTAGCATATAGAGAAGCAGGCGCGGGGAGGCCGGGTTTAGGTATACGCGACTTCAGGGCCGCTGGTAGTTGCTGCCGGTGAAACTTTTAGTATCCAGGACGCAGAGGTCGATAGCCGACTGGTAAGCCACGCGAGATTAGAGTGGCCACAACGTCCTTTCGTAGCTAGCCCAGTCTCAGCGCTGTTGCTTCGACTTCGGTAGGGAGGTTATGCTCGCCGGGGGCGAGGCCCTACCCCCGGCGAGCAATGCACCAACCCACCCAGCCGCCCTAGGTTACCTTTGAAGAGTCGCTACGGCGGGAGAGGACCTAGGCCAATGCCAGTATCTATGCCCTTCGCCGCGGCGCATTGCCTACTTCCTATACCCCGTTTTGCTTTTGAAACTAGCTGCCCTTTTTAGCCTGCTGCTTGCCGCCGCGGCCCCCGCCTACGCCTCGCGGGCGCCCCGCGAGCTCACCTACACCGTCACGATGGACCCCACGGCAGCCGCGCACCAGTTTCAGGTGCGGCTCGAAGTGCCCAAGCTCAGCAAGGCGCAGGCCGTGTACCAGTTTGCAGCCACTGCGCCCGGCACCTACCAGGTCATGGATATGGGCCGCTACGTGCGCGACTTCGCCGCCTTCGATGCCAAGGGCAAGCCCCTAGGTAGCAAGCAGCTCAGCACTAACCAGTGGGAGCTGGCCGAGCCTGAAAAGACCCGCGAAATCCGCTACACCATCGCCGAAACCTGGGCCACGCCCGTGCCCGAGCACAACGTGTACCTCATGTGCGGCTCGTCATTGGAGGCCGACCACGCCCTCGTCAATGGCCAAACCGTGCTCGGCTACCCGCAGGGCTGGCAGGCCAAGTCGCTGCGCCTCAAGCTCAACTACCCCAGCGCCTGGCAGGTCGGCACCGTGCTGGAGGCCGATAAGCAGGGTTACTACCACGCCAAGAGCTACGACCAGGCCGTGGACTCGCCCATCTTGCTCGGCAACCTCACCAGCACCACCACCAAAGTGGGCAACGCCGACGTGGCCCTCTACTGCTACTCGGCCAAGGGCCAAGTGCAGGCCCAGCCGCTGCTCGGCAGCATGCAGAAGATGCTCGGCGCCGCGCAGGCCTTCCTAGGGGGCGATTTGCCGGTGAAGCGCTACGCCTTCCTCTACCTGTTTAGCGACAAGGGCGCCGGCGCCTGGGAGCACTCCTACAGCTCCGAATACATTATGCGAGAGGGCGCGCTGACGCCGGAGTTTGGGCAGAATGTGGTGGACATCGCCGCCCACGAGTTCTTCCACATCGTGACGCCGCTCAACATCCATTCCGAAGTGGTGGAGCACTTCAACTTCGTGCAGCCCACCGGCTCGGAGCACCTCTGGCTGTACGAGGGCGTGACCGAGTGGGCCGCCCACATGATGCAGCTCCGCGGCGGCCTAGTGCCGCTACCCGACTACCTGTCGGTACTGCACGACGAGGAGCAGACCGACCGCGCCGGCTACGATAGCACCTACACCCTCAGCCGCCTAGGTCTCAAATCGTTCACCGACGAAGGCCAGCGCCAGTATGGCAACATCTACCAGCGCGGCGCCCTCACGGCTACCATGCTTGACCTGCGCCTGCTGGAGCTGAGCCACGGCACCCGCGGCCTGCGCGACGTACTCCTGCAGCTCGCCAAAAAATACGGTCCCGACCACCCCATCAGCGAGCAAAACTTCTTCCAAGATTTCACCGCCCTAACGTATCCGGAGATTGGCGACTTCTTCAAGCGCTACGTGCAGGGTGCCGAGCCTTTGCCGCTGCAGCAGTACCTAGGGCGCGTCGGTATTCGCTACGAGGCGGAGCACCCCACTGGCCACCAACTCACTGGCTTTGGCTCGGTGGCCTACGACCGCCACGAAGATGGCAGCGTGTTCATCAAGCAGCCCAGCCCCGCCATGCAAGCCGCTGGCATCTTGCCCGGCGACGAGCTGCTGGCCGTGGGCGACGAGCCCGTGGTAGGCCCCGCCTACGCCGGCCTCAGCAAGAGCCGCATGGCCGTCCGCACGCCGGGTACTAACCTAGGGCTGCGCATTCGGCGCGGCACGGCCGCCCCCAAGGAAGTGCAAGTCAAGCTGACCTCAGGCGAGGAAATTCAGCGCTACTACTTCGCACCAGACCCTGCCGCCACGCCCGAGCAACTGGCCGCCCGCGCTACCTGGCTGCGCAATCTGTAAAGCCGAATCTGACAACAACGGGTTATCCACACTAAACAACCGACTTATCCACACTAGCATGTCTGAAGAAACCCTGCCGGCTACCAAACTACTGACCTTCTTTTCCGAAGGGGCAAAGAAGGGCCAGAAAAGTAAGCCCGTGCCCTTTTCTAAAGCGGAACTACTCACCTTCCCGGAGGTAAAAGAATGGCTGGCCAAAGGCTACGAGCTGGACAGTTTCGAGAATAAACTTTCGCCCAAAGACCCCAGCCAAGTGATTGTGCTGGTGGTGCTGACGCGGGAGTAGGTTGGCCTAGCAAGTCTGCTTAGGACCGACTACAATCAAGTCTCAATAATTGTCCGTCATGCTGAGCGCAGCCGAAGCATCTCCACCGCACCGTTCAATAATGCGGTAGAGATGCTTCGGCTGTGCTCAGCATGACGGACAATTATTGAGACTTGATTAGTGCGGAGCGCTCGAAATACTCTTCGCCCGAAAGAAAGCGTCCGCCTTGCGGTTAAATTCGTCGGCGTGCTCTTGCAAGGTGGCGTGGCCGCTGTCGGGTACTATCCAGAGCCAGACGCGGCGCAGGTGGCGGTAGATAGCCACGGTGTGTTCCAGCGTAATCAGGTCGCGGTCGCCGGCGATGATGAAGGCTGGGGCCGCGACTTGGCGCAACCTAGGCAGCGGAATATGAGGCTGAAACACGTCGAGCAGGAATACTTTCCAGTCGTTTTGCTGCTTGGGGTCGGTCAAGGTTTTGCCTTTGTTTTCTTGGTAGGCGCGCTGCTGCTGGCGCCACAGCGCGGGCGTCAGGGCCGTGGAGTCGGGCGAGAAATTAGCGCCGGTGGCCACCAGGCGCTTCACCAGTTTGGGGTGGCGCAGGGCCAATACTACGGCGTTGATGCCGCCGTCGCTCCAGCCCAGCACGTAGGCCGAGTCGAGGTGCAGGTTGGTGAGCAGGGCCGCAAAGTCGTCGGCCATCAGCTCGAAGCTCAGCGAATCGCCGCGGTCCACTGACCGGCCGTGAGCGCGGCTGTCCACCGCCAGTACGCGGTAGTGCCGGGCGAAGTAGGGAATATTCTGCCGGAAATCCTGGATGCTGCCCCCGTTGCCGTGGATGAGCAACAGCGGCGGCCCCGCCCCGTACGCCTCGTAGTAGAGCCGCACGCCGCGCACCGTCTGGTAGTGCCCCGCGGCGGGGTTGTGGCCGTAGGGCACGGCCTGCCCCGCCGCCAGCAGCGCCTGGAATAAGAGGATAAGAAGGTAGGTGCAGCGCATCCGTTTTGTTGAATAATGACCGGGGCCGGTGACCTAGGTGGCCTGGCCCGGCAGCGTAATGGTGAACGTGGTACCTGTTCCCGGCACGCTCTCCGCGGTGAGCGTGCCGCCGTGGCCCTGCACGATGATGTCGTGCGCCAGCGAGAGGCCTAGGCCCGTGCCTTCGCCGGTGGGCTTGGTGGTGAAAAAGGGCTGGAAAATCTTGTCTTTGATGTCGGCCGCAATGCCGGGGCCGTTGTCGTACACGCGCACTTCTAGGTAGCCAGCCACGGCCCGCGTGCTCACGCCCACGGTGGGCACGTAGGCGGGCTCGGCGCCCATCCGCTGGCGCTGGTGCACGGCGTAGAACGCATTGGTAAACAGATTGAGCAGCACGCGCCCTAGGTCGGCGCTCACCCCCGGCACCAGGGGCAGGCCGGGCGCCAGGTCGGGCAGCAGGGTGGCGTTGAATGACTTGTCTTTGGCGCGCAGGCCGTGGTAGGCCAGGCGCAGGTATTCGTCGGCGAGGGCGTTGAGGTCGGTGGGCTGGCGCTCGCCGGTGCTGGTGCGCGAGTGCGCGAGCATGGCCCGCACGATGCTGCCCGCCCGCTGCCCGTGCTGCGTTATTTTGGTCAGGTTCTGGCGCAAGTCGGCCAGCAGCTCGGCGGCCAGCTCGGGGTCGGGCGCTGGCTTCAGCTGCTCTTCGCGCAGCTCATCAAGCAGCTCGGTGCTCACGTCGGCGAAGTTGTTGACGAAGTTGAGCGGGTTCTGAATTTCGTGGGCAATGCCGGCCGTGAGCTCGCCTAGGCTCGCCATTTTTTCGCGCTGTACTAGTTGGGCCTGGGTGGCTTGCAAGTGGTCGAGCGACTGCTGCAATTCGGCCCGCAGCTGCTCCTGCTTGCGGCGAAAGCTTTCCATGAGAAAGTACAGAATAGTGAACGTGAACAGCGGGCTCAGCACCGCAAATACCGCCAGCACCAGCCGCGGCAGGCGCTCATCCGGTGCGTAGCAATAGTCCCAAATGCCTGCCAGAATAAGTGTTACCGCCGCCGCGTAGAAGTAGCGCCGGGCCACGGCCACCGAGTTGAAAAGCAGCGCCGCCGCCGGGGCCAGGAACACCGCCAGCACCAGCATCGAGCTGTTTTGGAAGCCGCCGAGCTGCACGTGGCCCGCCAGCGGAAACAGCAGCGCGCTCGCCAGCTGCACCCGCTCATACAGCCCAAAACGGCCCGTAAGGTGCAGACCCAGCAGGTTGAGCCCGAAGGAAGCCACGTAGAGCAGCGCCATCAGCGGCAGGCTGGCAAAGCCGAGCGCCGCGTACACCAGCGCATATACCAGCCCGCCGGTAGCCATAAAAATGCCCATCTCGATGGCAGTGGTGCGGCGCTTCACCTCCTCAGACGGTAGGGCCTCGAAGCCGAGCCAGCGCCAAAACGGACGGAGCTGCATACCTAGGAAACGGCGGGCGAGAGGGCGGGAGCCGGCACCCTAACTGCCCGGCGGTCGGCCGCCAGCAGCAGGTAGGCCACGTCGAACACCGACGTCAGCACGCACAAGCTCAGCAAGAAACCATCGCGGAAATGCAGAAAGCAAAACCAATTGATGAGCGCGTTGCCCACCGCCTTGGCCCACGCGCTGCCCCCCGAAAACAGGGCGCCCTCGGGCTGCGCCCGCAGCCGCAAATACAGCGGCAGGTACAGCACCGAAATGAGTACGTTGAGAATGTAGCCCGAGTAGGCCCCCATGTGGCTGATGGGCGCATCGTAGCGCGCGATGTAGAAGTATAGCACCGGCGCCCACGCCACGATGCCAAACCCAAAGAGCGCCGCCGCCCGCTCGCGCAGCCCCGGCAGCGTCACTTGCTTGTAGCCGTAGCGAAAGGCCCCCACGACGATGACGCAATCGAGAAAAAACCAGCAGCGGTAGCCCCACTGAAACAGTGCCCCCATGTCGGTCGTGAACACCCAGCTCCACAAAAATTCCCACACGATGTTGCCGCACACCGTGGCCAGCGGAATATCCATAAACTGGTGCCGCCGCAGGTTGCGCAGCGTGTACAGGTACACCACTATCCACAGCACGCAGCCGGCCCCGAACACCAGCAGCTCCAGCGTAGAATAGTCGCGCGTATTAATCCAGGCAGTCATTGGGGCGGGCTAAGAAATGGTGCTGGTAACGGCGGTGGCGGGGCGCCGGGCCGGGCGCCGCAGGTGCTGCCACCAGTAATTGGCTTCATGCAGCAGGCGGGTGGGCAGGTCGCCTAGGGCATCGCTCCAGGGCAGGCCTTTGGCAAAGCGGCGGCGGTCGCGCCAGCGCAGCACGGCCAGCACGTCGGGCTCGTGCAGCTGCCAAATCTGGCAGAACGGCGCCCCGCTGCCGCTGGCCGCGATGATGCCGTTGACGGCGCGGCGGGCGGCCTCGTTGGCGCCTTCCATGGTGGCCAGGTCGGTGTTGGTGCGCACGTAGTCGGAGGCCAGAAACAGGTTCTCGACGCCGCAAAAGCTCTCGGGGCGCAGGCTCCACGAGTTGGCCGTGTTCACGAGCAGCGGCTCGGTGTTGTGGTCGGCCACAAAGGGGCTCTTGATGGGCGGCGGCACCGGCCGGTTGGTGCCGGGCTCGATGTCCGAATCGACGTAGCAGCCCACGCACATGGCGTCGGTGAGCAGGCACTCGCCATTGGCCTGCGTGAGGCTTTTCTTGAGCTCGGCCCACACCTCGCGCACGATTTCGGGCAGGGTGCATTTCTCGGCCGTTTTGTGGTTCAGGCCCTTCTCAAACCAGTTGCTGACGTCCACCGACAGCAGGCCTTTCACCTCACCATTGCCGTAGCCCGAGAGCGGGTGCTGCGGCCAAAACTGCGCCTGCGAAATAGCCGTGACGGCCCACGGCGAGTCGAGGCAAATGATGTGGCCGGGGGCCAGCGGCACGTCCACATTTAGGTAAAATTGGATGCCGTTCATCCAGTTCAGGGCCTTGGTGGCGGGGGCGGCCAGCTTCTCGATAAAGCCCAGCGTAGCGTCGATTTTCAGCAGGTCAGGGCTGTTTTTGAGCACCTGGGCCATTTGCTCCACGGGCACGGCGGCCACGTAGTAATCGGCCTCGATGCGCTCCTCGGCGTCGCCCACCTCGGGGCGCACAAAGGCGGCCGTAACGCGGCGCGTATCGGGGTCGCACTCGAGGCGCGTGGCGTAGCGGTGGTGGTGGTAGCGCACCCCTAGGGTGGTCAGATAATCGAGCCAGGGATTGAGCCACACCTCGTTGGTGGGGCCGTTGAGAATGCGGTCGGTGTGGGCCGTGGGGTCGCCGATGAGCAGCAGCAACTGCAGCAGAATGTCGCCCCCGGTTTTCACGCTCATCAGCTTGGGCTGAGCCGCCACCAGCGAGCGCGTGAGGCCGCCCACGCAGTAGATTTCGTAGGGAAAGGGCACGTTGGGCTTGGCCTCGGCGGCGCCCCCTAGGTGGTGGTGGATGTCGGCGAGCGCGTCGGGCCGCAGCGGGGCCTGGGGCGGCAGCGAATCGCGGTGGCGCTCGGCGTCGGTTTGCATAAAGTCCCACCAGCTTTGGCGCTCGTACACCTGCTGGCGGCGCTCGTAGCTCGAGGTCAGAATCTGCCACAGGTTGCGGGCAAACAGCTTCTTATCAGCAGCCGTGAGGCCGGTGTTTGCCTGAGTTAGGTCCTGCACAATGGTTTCGAGGTCGGCGCAGGTCTTCGGAAAATTGACCAGCGCCGGCAGCGGCGCTTGGCCAAACCGCGCCAGCAGCACCCGCTGCGAGGCCACCAGATTATCGAACACGCCCTGCTTGTTAGTGCCGTAGGGAATGCGCTTCATGGTGTCGGTAATGTGCTTGTAGAAGCCCGGAAAAAACCGAAACCCGTGCTCACCCGGCAGGTCGGGCCGGGGCGCCGCATCGGGGGCCGGCGCCCCAGCCGGGGTACCTAGCGCCACGTCGTGCAGCTGCAAAAGCTTGTCGAAGGGCACGTCTACCGAGCGCGCTTTGCCGCCCACGTACACCGGCTGCCGCTCGTACACATCCACCGCAAAGCCCCGCTCGGCTAGCTCGTGGGCGGCGCTCATGCCGGCCACGCCGCCGCCCAGCACCGCCACTTTAATCTTAGGAGTAGAGGTCGAAACGGCCATACGCAGGCAATTGTGATATGAGGGGATATATTTTGATTCCTAAGGTATAGATAATTTTAAGAATATTGATACTTCCTGAATCCAGGAAATAAAAGCTGTTGCCGGTTCGGGAGTTGGCAGCGGCTTTTTGCTTACCTAGGCGCCACGAAAAAGCCCCATCCTTTCTGCTAGAAAAGAGTGGGGCGATGGACCTAGAAAAGCTTCGAAAATGGGTGCAGTAGCGCGGACTTTCAGTCCGCTAGTTCAGGTGGCTAGTCCACTCGCGGACTGAAAGTCCGCGCTACCACGTGGCCGTACCCTGATTGCGAAACCGCGTCAGGTGAGCCTTGCGTTAGTCTACTGCGGCTTCTCGGTCAGGGCTAGTAATTCCTGCAAATAGCTGCCCCAAATGGCGGGGTTAGAGTGGGTGCCGTGGCCGGTGGTGAGGTCCGTGATGGGCAGCAAGATGTAGCGGCCCTGCGCTACCTTCTTAATCTCGATGTCCAGAATGCCCAGCTCGGGCGGGTTCACTTGGTCGTCGGCCGAGTTGATGGCAAACAGCGGCGCCTTGATGCTACCGAGGTGCGGGGCGGGGTTGTAGTCGCGCGAGGCGTCGAACTGGTAAATAAAATCATTCGCATCGAGGGTGCGGTAAAAGTTGGCCTCGGTCTTGGCTAGGGCGGCTTCGGCGAGCTCGCGGGTGGGGGCCAGCTTCTGCATCTGCTTGGGGCTGCTGCCCATCACTATCATCGAGGAGGCGGCGCCGGCCAGGCCGGTTTTGGGCTGGGCGGTGTAATTGCCGCCCTGCCAGGCGGGGTCCATTTCGATGAGGTCGATGGCCATTTTACGCAGCATGCGGTTGCGGCCGGCTATCTCCACGGGCAGGCTGGCCAGGGGTAGCAGGGCATCCATGTAGCCGGGGTAGGTGTAGCCCCACACCCAGGTTTCCATGCCGCCCATGGAAGTGCCCATGACTAGGCGCAGGTGCTGCACGCCGAGCTTCTCGGTCAGCAGCCGGTAGTTGGCCACCACCATGTCGTCGTAGGTGTACTTCGGAAACTTCATGCGCAGCCCGTTGCTTGGCTTGCTCGACTGGCCGTGGCCGATGGCGTCGGGCAAGACGACGTAGTACTTGGCCGCGTCCAGCGGCTGCCCCGGCCCGAATAAACGCCCGGCAAACAGGTCGCTCAAAAAGCTGGTGCCCGCGCCCGTGGTGCCGTGCATGATGAGCACGGCATTGGTGATGCGGCCCGCTTTGTCGCGCCTAGGTTGCCCCACGGTGGTGTAGTGCTGGCGCAATACGGGCAGCGTTTCGCCGCTCACAAACTTGAAGTTCGGCAGCGTAAAATCGCCGGCCACCGGCGCGGGGTATGCCATCTGGGCCCGGCCACCCAGGGGCAGCAGCAGCCAGCAAAACAGGATAAATGCGAGTCGAGAAATAGCCATATGAACAACGCCGGGCGCGCGTAGCCAACCGCTGGAAACGCACACGCCGGCCAACGGCCAAATGACGCAAGGAAATGCGAAAGGTGGCGTAGGTACTGGTAAGCTTATTCCGGAATTGGCTGCATCAACACAACGTCTGTTATGCAGAGCGTAGCGAAGCATTTCGCGTGGTGCAGTAATCAAAACGTAAGCAATGGAGCGAGATGCTTCGCTACGCTCTGCATGACGGACGTTGTGTTACTTGAAAAATAAGCCTTACAACCAAGTAGCCGCCGCTGACTTTCACCCTTTTTCGCCTTACTTCGGCGCCATGAAGCATACTTATCCGCTTGGCCGCTTGCTTGGCTTCGTAGCCACCCTAGGGCTCTTGCTGGCGGCCGGGCCGGCCGCCAGCATCTTGCAGCAGGTGCGGCAGTACCGGCAGCAGCACGAGCACGAATTGCTGGCCGAATACCTGCGGCTGCTGGCCATTCCGAGCGTGGCGGCCGATAGCGCCGGGCTGCGCCGCACCGCCGCCACCATCGCCGACATGATGCGCCAGCGCGGCCTCACCCACGTGCAACTGCTGCGGGCCACCACGCCCGGCGTGCCGCCCGCCGTGTTTGGCGAGGTGCGCGTGCCCGGCGCCACCCGCACACTGGTGTTCTACGCCCACTACGACGGCCAGCCCGTTAACCCGGCCCAGTGGGCGCCCGGCCTGAGTCCTTTCAAACCCGTGCTGGCCAGCGGCTCGCTCGCCAATGGCGGCCAGCTGCTGCCGCTGCCCGCGCCCGGCACCCCGCTCAACCCCGAGTGGCGCCTCTACGCCCGCGGCAGCTCCGACGACAAGGCCGGCGTGATGAGTATTCTGTCGGCCTACCAGGCCCTGGCCCAGCGCGGCATCAAGCCCACCGTCAACCTCAAGTTTTTCTTCGAAGGCGAGGAGGAGAAGGGCTCGCCGCACCTGGCCGAGCTGCTGCACCAGCACCGCGACTTGCTGAAATCAGACCTCTGGATAATTTGCGACGGGCCGGTGCACCAGTCGGGCCGCAAGCAGGTCGTGTTCGGCGCCCGCGGCGATGTCAATGTGGGCCTCACCGTGTACGGCCCCAAACGCCCGCTGCACAGCGGCCACTACGGCAACTGGGCACCCAATCCCGCCCTAGGGCTGGCCCAGCTATTGGCCTCGATGAAGGACAGCACCGGCCGCGTCACCATCGCCGGTTTCTACGACGACGTGGTGCCCCTCACCGCCGCTGAGCTGGAGGCCGTGCGCCGCGTGCCCGCCGTGGAGGCCGACCTGCAGCGCGAGCTCGGCTTTGCCCGCCCTGATGGCGCGGGCCAGTCGCTGGTCGCGCTCATTAATCAACCTTCCCTGAATATCAACGGCCTGCGCAGCGCCAATGTGGGCGCGCAGGCCGCCAACGTCATCCCAACCACCGCCGAGGCCATGCTGGATTTGCGCCTCGTGCTGGGCAATGACTACCAGCGCCAAACCGAGAAAGTAGTGCGCCACCTCCAGCGCCAGGGCTACTTCGTGACCCGCGCCGAGCCCACCGACGCCGAGCGCGCTCAGCACCCGCGCCTGGTGCGCGTGACCCCCGAAACCGGCTACAACGCCCAGCGCACGCCCCTAGATTCGCCCGTGGCGCGCAGCGTGGTGCAGGCCGTGCAATCGACCGTGGCCCAGCCGATAGTCTTGCTCCCGACCTCGGGCGGCAGCTTGCCGCTCTACGTCTTCAAGCAGGAACTGGGCGCCGCCACGCTCACCGTGCCCGTGGCCAACTACGACAACAACCAGCACGCCGAAAACGAGAATATTCGCCTAGGTAACCTCTGGGACGGCATCGAGACGATGGCCGCGCTCATGACCAGTAAGTAGCCAATACTGGTAATTTTTAGGAACGTAAAAAGCCTGTCATTGCAAGCGTAGCGCAGCAATGACAGGCTTTTTATCAGTAGGGGTGCCCTAGGCCGTTCGGCTTACCAGAACTTGTTGTCGGGGCACACGACCTGGGCTTTTTTCTTGAGGCGCAGGCCCAGCAGTATTTCGTGGCTGCCACTGTTGTAGCCGGCCAGCTCCGAGATGCCAGCATCGTAGGAGTAGCCTAGGGTGAATTGCTCGTAGCTGAGGCCCACCAGCGCCACTACCGAGTCGAAGGCGCGCCACGATACGCCGGCCCACAGCAGGTCGCGGTACTTGAGCTTGGCGTTGACATCGACCGAAAGCGGGGCCGGATTCACGGCCTTAACCAGCACCGACGGCACCACCGACCACTCTTCGCTGAGCGGCAGCCGCACCCCCGCCGTGGCAAAGTAGTGCCGCCGCAGCGAGTTGCCGGGTGCCCCCGCGCCTACCTGGCCAGGCCCGTAGGAGAAGTTGAGCCGATTGCCCAGCAGCTGCGCCCCCGATACTCCCACGTAGAAATCGGGGCTGTAAACCCACAAGCCGGCCGAGGCATCAAACACCCGCGAGGCGGCGCTGGCCGCGCTGGTGGTGGGGTCGTAGAAGCGCAGCAGCTGCCCATCGACGGAGAACTGCTGCATGCCCGCCGACACGCCCAGCGCCGCCCGGATGTTGCGCGTCAGCACCACGTTGTAGGCGTAGGAACCGTAGGCGCCGAGCCGGCTCGTGGGGCCGGTCACGTCGTTGTACACGAGGCCCCCGATGGCGTGAAACGGCCGCTGTCGGTCACGCATGGTGCGCTTGTCGGTGGTGCGCCACTTGCCCAGCGAGGAGGTGATGCTGGCGTAGTACGTCTTGGGTGCCCCTTCCAGGCCCGTCCACTGGGTGCGGTAGCTGAACTTGACATCAATGTAATCCTCCACGCCCGTCGCGCCGGGGTTGAGAATGTAGTTGTTGTTCATGTACTGGCTGTACTGGGCTTGCTGCTGGGCCAGGGCCGGCACGGCAGCGAGCAGCAGCAGGGGAAGGAGCAGCGATAAAACTCTTTTCATAACCGGGAGAGAACTAAGCGTCTAGCTAGAAAGAAGGTAGCCCGGCGGCTGGTGCCGCCGGGCGGGTAGTTTAGTACAGAATCGTAATCGAGCCGGCGTAGGACTTGCCGAGCGGGCCCTTCGTGACGACGACGTAGTAGTAGGTGCCCACCGGGGCGGGCTGGCCGTTGATGTCGCCGCGCCACTCATTGGCCCGGCTGTAGTTGGTGGCCGAGAAAATCTTGTTGCCCCAGCGGTTGAACACGTTCACGGTGTTGTCGGGATACTGCTCGATAAACTCAATCTGCCAGGTATCGTCGCGGCCGTCGCCGTTGGGCGTAAAGGCATTGGGAATGCGGATGGCCGGGCGCACGGTCACGGTCACCTGGTCGGAGCTGGCGCAGCCGCCGGTGCCGGCCGAGAGGGTGTAGGTGGTCGTAACCAGCGGCGCCGCAATGGGCCGCAGCGGGTTGCTGGGCGGAATCGTCAGCCCCAGAGCCGGCGACCAGGTCACGGGGTAGGTGCCATCGGCGGTGCCTTCCAAGGTTACGGAGGTGCCGGCCAGAATCTCCTTGTCGGGGCCGGCGTTTACCACCACCGGCGGCTGAATGCGCACGACCACGCCATTGGAAACGGCCGTTGTAAGCTGGCCACACTCGTTGGTCGTGCGCAGGCGCAGCGTCACGGTCTGGCCATCGCGCAGCGTGGTGCTGGTGAAAACCGGGGTCGTGGCCCCGGCTACGTCATTGCCATTAATCTGCCAC
The DNA here is from genome assembly GCF_042681145.1 of Hymenobacter bucti. Lineage (NCBI taxonomy): Bacteria > Pseudomonadati > Bacteroidota > Cytophagia > Cytophagales > Hymenobacteraceae > Hymenobacter > Hymenobacter bucti. The sequence goes on along the minus strand of NZ_JBHUFD010000005.1, from coordinate 133,852 downwards.
TGGTAGCTGGGCGCCGCGCCCGCGCCGGTTACGCTGGCGATGCTGAAGGTCAGCGGCTCGCCGGGGCAAACTGGTGCGTTGGGCTGCGCCGCAATGGTGAGCGTGGGGGTCGTGGTGGGTGTGCGCGTGACGGTGACCGTGGCTACGGCTGCGCCGGTGCTGCACAGCCCCGCGGTGGGCGTTACCTCCACCCGCACCAGGTCGCCGGTGGCCAGCGTGCTGCTGGTGAAGGTGGGGCCGCTGGCCACGGCCACGTTATTAACAAACCAGCTAAACGTGGGCGCGGCGCCCGCATTGGCCGCTACGGCCGTGAAGGTGAGGGCCGTGCCGGGGCACTGCACCGGCGGGGCCGTCAAGCTCACGGTGGGCGTCACCACGGGCTGCACCAGTATCGTCACGACGTTGGAAATCCCCATTGAGCAGGTGCCGGTGCCCGAGGCTACCCGGCGGCGGAAGTACGTGGTGGCCGTGAGCGCGCCGGGCGCAAATGTGGCATTGGTAGCGCCAGCAATAGCGGTCCAGCTGGCATTGTCCGTCGACGATTCCCACTGGTAGGCAAACGTGCCCGTGCCGCCCGCAGCCCCTAGGATGCTGCTGAGCGCGCCCGGCGTGGCCCCGGCGCAAATAGTCTGGTTGGCCGCAATGGTGCCCGCATTCAGCGTCGGCAACACCGTGAGGGTGACGACGGGCGAGTACACCGGGCCGCACGGCCCCGAGGTAAGGCGGCGCCGGAAGTACGTGGTAACCGTGAGTGGGCCGGGCGCATAGTCGGGGCCCGTGGCGCCGGCAATGGCCGCCCAGGTCGCATTATCAACCGACGATTCCCACTGGTAGGCGTAGCTGCCCGTGCCCCCGCTGGGGCTGGCTGCTCTATTCAAGGCGTTGGGTGTGGCACCTAGGCACAGCGTTTGGTCGGCGCCGATGGTGCCGGCCGTCAGGGCCGGGGCCACGGTAATGGTCACGACATTGGAGAACACCGGGCCGCACGGCCCTGATGTCGCCCGGCGCCGGAAGTAAGTCGTCGCGCTCAGCTGGCCCGGTGCGTAGGTAGGGCCGGTGGCGCCCGCCAGCGCCGTCCAGGCGCTGTTGTCTGCCGACGATTCCCACTGGTAGGCGATGGTGCCCGTGCCGCCCGCGGCGGCGCTGGTGCTGGTGAGCGGGCTGGGCGTGGCGCCGGCGCAGAATAGTTGGTCGGCCGCAATGCTGCCCGCCGTCAGGGCCGGCGCTACGGTAATGGTCACAACGTTGGACACGACCGGCGCGCAGGCGGTGCTCGACGTGGCCCGGCGCCGGTAGTAGGTCGTGGCCGTGAGCGCGCCCGGTGCGAACGTTGGGCCCGTGGCCCCGCCGATGGCGGTCCAGGTGGCGTTGTCGAGCGACGATTCCCACTGGTACGTGATGCCGCTGGTGCCCCCGGCTTCGGCGGTGCTGGTAAGCGGGCTGGGGGTGCTGCCGGTGCACAGCCCTTGGTCGGCCGCAATGCCGCCCGCCGTCAGCACCGGAGCTACGGTGATAGTCACGACATTGGAGAACACCGGGGCGCAGGTAGTGCTGGAGCTGGCCCGGCGCCGGAAGTACGTGGTAACCGACAGCGCGCCCGGCGCATAGGTTAGGCCAGTGGCGCCGTTTATCGCCGCCCAGGCGCTGTTATCAAGCGAAAATTCCCATTGGTAGGCAATGGCGCTGGTGCCGCCCGTAGCCGCGGCGCTGCTGGTGAGGGGGCTAGGGGTGTTGTTGGCGCACAGTACCTGGTCGGCGGCGATGCTGCCGGCCGCCAGGGCAGGGGTCACAGCTATCGTCACGGTGTTGGAGAGTGCGGCGCAGGGGCCGGAGGTTACCCGGCGGCGGAAGTACGTAGTAGCCGTGAGCACGCCGGGCGAGAGGTTTTCGCCGGTAGCGCCGCCAATGGCCGCCCAGGTGCTGTTGTCCGCCGAAGCTTCCCACTGGTAGGCAAACGTGCCGCTGCCGCCTGCAGCGGGCGTGCTGCTCGATAGTGGAGCTGCCGCGGTGCCCGCGCACACGGTTTGGTCGGCGGCAATGCTACCAGCTGCCAACGCGGGCAGCACGGTGATGGCCACGGAAGCCGTGGGCGTGCGCGGCGCGCAGAAGCCCGAGGTTACCAGCCGCCGGAAGTAGGTGGTGGCCGTGAGCGCGCCCGGCGCGTAGCCGGGGGCAGTGGCGCCGCTGATGTCCGCCCAGGTGGCGTTGTCGGCCGAGGATTGCCACTGGTAGCTGAACTGCCCGGTGCCCGCGCCGGCCGCGGCCGTGCTGGCGAGCGGGGCCGGCGTGCCGCCGGCGCACAGCGCCTGCGCCGGGCCGATGCTGCCCGGCGTGGGCGCGCCCGGCACCAGAATCTGGCCCTGCGATTCGCGGCAAAAGCAGTTCGTGGTGATGCGCACGGTCACTACGTAGTTGCCGGGGGCCGCGTAGGTGTGCTGGGGGTTTTCCAGCGTAGACGTGGCGCCATCGCCAAAATCCCACGCGTAAACCTTGTTATCAAAATCAATGGGCGGCGCTGTAAACGTGATGCCCAGGCAGGAGGTAGACTGGTAGCTGAAACCCACCCGCAACAGCGAGCTTTGGTTGAAATTGACCAGGCCCAGGCCGCTGCTGCGGCCGCTCAGCCGCAAGGTCAGGCTGTCATCGGCGTAGCGGGCCTTGGCCCCCACCGAGTCGGGGTAGGTGATGAAGCCCAGGGCCGGTTGGTTTTCGCGGGCCACGTAGATTTTGCCATCTGGCGCCGCTTGCAGCGAGCCTAGGTTCACCGGCGTGGTTTGCCGGAGCGGAATGCTCTGCTTGTTAACCGGCCCGTTGCCGCTGATATCAAATTGCAGCAGCTTGGGCGGGTTCATCACCGTGGCGTAGAGCTTGCTGCCGGCCGAAAAATCGACCCCGTAGTACTTACCCTCGCCGCTGTCAACAATAAATGGCCGCTGGGGATTGGCGCTCACCTGGCCCGTGCTGGTATCAAAGCTAAATAGCTCAACGGTGCTGCTGCTGTCGCCCACTACCTCGCTGTAGCGGGCCACGGCCAGCCGCTGGCCGTCGGGCGTCACCTTCATCTGCCCGCGGTAGCCCAGCGGCGACACGCTCGGCGCGTGCAGCGAGCCCACGGTGGAGATAATCGGCGTCGGGTTCACGCCAGCGGTCGTTACGCGGTAGGCCAGAAACGAGTCGCCCCGGTTGGCGGTGCCGGACTTGGCATTGCCCCAGCCGTGCACGATAATCCAGATGTCGCAGCCGTTTTTGTGAAACACGCCCGTCATTTTCTCGGTCGTGCCCTGCGTAAGCGGCGTGTTCTTGGTGGCGAGGGTTACGGTGCCGGGTCCGCCGCCGGCCGGAATGATAATTTCCGACCAGCTCAGGCCCCTAGGGCCGCCCGCCGCGTCTTGCGTGAAGATGAGGTAGCGCGTTAGCGCCCCCGGCATGCCCACGGGCGGGCTGCCGGGCATCCGGATGGGCAAGGGCCCGTCGGTGACGAGCCGGCTGCCGCCCATGCCCGTGCCATTGGTCATAACGGTGTGGTTGCCGTTCCAGATGGTATCGCCGTTGCTGTAGAAGAGAATCTTGCCGGTACCGTCTGACATTACCCCCGCCCCGGCGGGGGCCGTCATCCGGCCATCGGTCAGCACCGTGGGCGGAATGGAATCGGTAGCCTGGTTGAAATCGAGCCCCGCCCGGTAGCCAAAATACCAGGTGTTGGCAAACTTCTCGTCCTGGCTGCACTCGGGGGGCGTGGTGGCCTGCCCTAGGGCCGTGGTGGCCGCGCCGCTTAGCAGAAGTAGCAGCAGCGCGAGCAGCCAGTGAATAGCCAGCCGGCCGGACCGAGCTGCGCCTAGGTCACTGGCGCTGGCCGGCCAGCCGGGCTTAGCAAAAAGTAGGGCAGGAGCACGAGTAGATAGGGCAGGATGCGGTAGCTCTGCGAGCATAGTAGGGCAGGAAAATAGGCAGACGGGTAAGTGGGGACTCGGCAAGGAAAGCAGGCATCGCCGCCCTTGATAAACAGCACCTGATGACGATATATTGCGTAAAAAAGCCCTGTCAGCCGGTTTCAGTAAAGCTACGCACGGCCAGCCAAGTTTGTGCAAGCCAATGTGTGAATAGTGCTGCGGCTCATTCCCAACCGGCCGCCTAGGGTCGGCTTAGCCCAGCCACCCCCCGGCGCCGCTTGCTGCCCACTCATTCGGCCCAGCTAAAATGCCGCTCGCCACCCGCGCTCACCCGCGCCCGCTCGCGCCTTATCAGGTCCCCTAGGTAGCTAACCCCGCCGCTGCCTGTGGGTGCGGCCGTGGCTGCTCCTGCTAGCCGCGGTTATGCTAGCAAAACCTGGCAACGCGGCTGGTGAGCGGCGTTCTCAACCAGTACCCTATCTCCTTGGGAAGAGGCCGCCACCCCTCTGGTGTTTGTGCAGCCTTGCCGAATCTGGACTACTATTGCACCTAAGCCCCAAACTGGCCGGCTGGCCTCAGGCTTGATAAAAGGCCCTGCCTAGGCCCTGCCGCCGGGCGGCTTCGCCGCTGCCGAGTGGCCATAGCGCCGAAGTTAATCGGTTATCGACGGTGCTAAGGTAGAAGTCTGTAAAACAGTTTAGTAACGTACTAGTAGCAGCATGATGAAGCGAGTTTCTTTGGGTTTGTCTTTGCTCCTTTGTAATTCGGCTTTTGCTCAACCGACACGCAGCAAGCCCCAAACAACTTCGTTCCAGATAGACCAGCCCTGGAGCGCCGCCGTCGATGTACGGTCCGACATCGTGATGCTCTACGGCATTGGGGATGACTTCCCGGCCCGCGCGGCCTCCTGGACCGGCAAGGGCTACGACGTGCAATTCATGACGGGCATTGCCTGGGGCAACTACCAGAGCTACTTCGATGGCCGCTTCGACGGCAAACAGCACGACGCCGACATCCAGCGGGAACGCGACGGTACGCCCATTCTGCACGGCCCCACGGTACCCTACGTGGTGCCCTCGCGGAGCTATTTAGAATACATGAAGACCCAGGTCAAAGCGGCAATTGACTTCGGGGTGACGGCCATCTACTTAGAAGAGCCCGAGTATTGGGCCCGGGGCGGCTACAGCGAAACGTTTAAGCAGGAATGGCAGGACTATTACCATTTCCCCTGGCTGCCGCAGCACGAATCGCCCGAGGCTACTTATTTATCATCTAAGCTTAAATATCATCTGTATTTTAATGCCTTAAAAGAAATATTCTCCTATATAAAAACCTATAGCGAAAGCAAAGGCCAGCGCGTGAAATGCTTTGTGCCTACTCATTCCTTACTGAATTACTCGGCCTGGGAAATTATCAGTCCGGAAGCCAGCCTAGCGGCGCTCCCCGGCATGGACGGGTACATTGCCCAGGTGTGGACCGGAACCGCCCGCGTGCCCAATTATTTTAATGGGGTAAAGAAAGAACGGGTATTCGAAAACGCATTCCTGGAATACAGCTCCGTGCTGTCGATGACGGCGCCCACCAAGAAAACGGTTTATTTCCTAACCGACCCGATTGAAGACGGCGTCAGAAGCTGGGACGATTATAAGAAGAATTACGAAGCCACTTTCACGGCGGAGTTGATGTTCCCGACGGTAAATCATTTTGAGGTGATGCCCTGGCCCAACCGCATCTACTTAGGTAAGTTTCCGGTGGAGAATAAAGCCGAGCCGCAGCCCATCGCGCCCGCCTACGCCACCCAAATGCAGGTCATGATTAACGCCCTGAACACCATGCCCCAGGCCGCCAGCCACGTGAGCGGCAGCCGCGGCATAGCCGTGCTGCTGGGCAATTCCATGATGTTTCAGCGGTTTCCTACCCACCAGGGCTACGAAGACCCGCAGCTTTCCAACTTCTACGGCCTGGCGCTGCCGCTCTTCAAACGAGGGGTTCCGGTGGACCTAGTACACATGGAAAACCTGGCTTATCCGGAAGCCCTTAAGGACACCAACGTATTGTTGCTGTCTTACGCGAACATGAAGCCAACCTCGCCGCTAGTGCACGAAAAGCTAGCGGAATGGGTGAAAGCGGGCGGCGTGCTCGTGTATTATGGCAAAGACGCGGACCCTTTCCAGCAAGTAAAAGAATGGTGGAATACGGGTAATTTTAAATACAATACGCCCTTCGAGCATTTGCTGAAAGTAATGCAGCTGCCGCCGGCCCAGCAAGACGCTGCTTATACCTACGGCAAAGGAAAAGTGTATATAACGAGAACCGACCCCAAGGAAATCGTTTTGCAGCCTAATGCCGACCAGCGCTTTATCAAGCAAATCCAGCAGGCGTATGAAAACGATGCGCACGCGGGGAAAATGGTATTTAAGAATTCGTATCGGCTAGACCGCGGGCCGTATACGCTAGCGGCGGTGATGGACGAAAACGAAGACCAAAAACCTTTAATCATTCAGGGGCCGTTGCTAGACCTCTACAATCCAGAGCTACCTGTCCTACAATCCAAATCCATTGCTCCCAATCAACAGGCTTTCCTGTATCGGTTAGCGCCCGCCAAGCAGGCGAAAGCGCCCGCCGTGCTGGCCGCCGCTGCCCGGGTGTATGATTTCAAGGTGCAGCAGAATATCGTTTCGTTCTCCACCAAAAGCCCGGCCAACACGAACAACGTGATGCGGATTTTGCTGCCCGCCAACCCCAAGCAAATAGAAGTAACGCACCAGGCCCAACCCGAGCCGGCCACGCACACCTGGGACGCCCAAACCAGCACGCTGCTGCTAAAATTCCGAAACTACTCGGAGGGCGTGGCCGTGAAAATCAAGCTGTGAGCGCGGCTACCTAGGGCCGCCGCAGTACCCATTTTGGAGTTTGTGCCTAGCGGGAGGCCCTAAGAGAGTACGGTAAAGCTGTACCAACATGCCGACCCCTCTATCTTGGTAGCTATGGAGCACTTTCTGCCTACCCTCACGCTGCGTAACGGTTTGAACCGCTGCACGCACGAAGTCAAGTCAATGCCTGTGGCCGGGGCGCAGAAAATAGGGAAGCGCAAGTGTCACAGGTGCTGGTAGCGTCGCACCATTTACTAACCACCAATCTCGCTCTTCATCAAAAGAAAATAAACATGTCACATCTGCTTGCTGAAATCAAAATAGAGAATTATAAGTCAATCTTGTCTGAAGTATTTGAGTTATCCGCTTATACACCATTAATCGGATATAATAATGCTGGTAAATCCAATATTTTATCTGCTATTAAGTGGCTATTGCGTAGGACAAGTTTGCAAGTAAATGACTTCAATAATCTCGATTTGCCAGTTGTTGTTGAGGGTAGGATAGATGGGATAACTGATGAGCTTCTTAATTCTATACTTCCAAGTCACAAGGTAAGTATTAGTAAATTTATCGTAGATGGTTCACTGCAAATAAGAAGGACGCAACTTGTGCCTGGGGATAGTGTAGCAAGAATTAAATTGCAAGTATTTAGCTCAGAGGCTACTGCGGGTAGTGAGTGGGTTTCTAATCCAACCGGAATTGATAATGCTCTTAATGCATTGTTTCCAGAGCCAATTCAAATTGGTGCTATGGAAAATGCTGAAGAAGATGTAAGTAAGTCTAAGACAACAACAACTATTGGTAAGCTATTAGGCGAGATAATTGGGCCATTAGAAACTCAGTATGGTGCTCAAGTTAGAAATGTTCTTGATGAGCTAAAGGGTATAATGGACGCTGATGGCCATAGCCGAGCAGCAGAATTAAGACAGTTTGATACGGCAGTAAACCAGAAAATAGATTCATTCTTTCCTGATATTAATATAAAGCTACATGTTCCTACGCCAGAATTAAAAGAAGTTTTTAATAAAGGAACAATCAAGATTTACGAACACCAAGATTCAGAAGGTAGGGATATATCGTCATTAGGGCACGGAGCGCAGCGCTCTATTCAGATGGCATTAATACGACATCTTGCCGAATTAAAACGGGAGGAAGAGAATCATAATACTACTACGCTTTTACTTATCGACGAACCCGAGCTTTACTTACATCCCCAAGCAATAGAAATAGTGCGAGATTCACTTAAAGCTCTTTCAACTGAAGGGTACCAAGTTGTATTTTCTACTCATTCAGCAATAATGGTCACTTCAGATGATATAGCAGATGCTGTTTTAATAAGAAAAACACGGGCTAGGGGAACATACAAAAGGTCTACACTAAAGTCTGCTGTTCCCCATATAGAAGCTGATTCTGCGAGCCAAATAGGTTTGTTATTTTCTTTAAGTAATTCGTCAAAAATCTTGTTTTCAGAAAAGATAATTCTTGCTGAAGGTAGAACAGAGCAAAAACTATTACCAAGATTGTTCGAAGCGATAGCAGGTAAATCGATGGGACTTCATAAGTATGCTCTTATATCAATGGGAGGTGTTGCAAGTACAAAAAAATCAATGCAAGTGTTAGAGGTTATGGACTTGCCAACTAGGTCAATTGTTGATTTAGATTTTGGTTTTATAAATGCCATTAAAGATGGATTTCTAGACGAGGAAGACACTGATGTAGTTGCATGCCATATGATATTCGACGAAATAGCTTCATCTAATGGAATAACTCTCGCGCAAAATGGCTGGCCTGCAAAAAGTTCTTCTATGACGGCAGCAGAGGCGTTCGTTGTGCTCGCTAATCAAATTAAGGCTCAACCTCATATAGAAGCTATACACCAGAAGTTACTATTGCACGGAATTTGGCTTTGGAGAATGGGAAGTATAGAAACTCACTTAGGTATTGTAGGTAAAAATGAAATGGTATGGGCGAGCTTTGCTAATCTAATGAAGTCGAGCTACTTACCTGATTTGATTAGGGATTACAACGGTGTTGCTGATTGCATTAATTGGCTCATCGGTAATGAGGCTATTTAATACTTATGATTGTATTTTATCAACGAAAAAGCCCGACCAACCGGCCGGGCTTTTTCGTGTCATGTTGGTAGTACCTATGGAATACCTAGCCGCTGTGCTTCGTCCAGCGTGCTTGCGTTTTAACCCAAACGAAAAAGCCCCTTCTCAGCGGGGCTGAAAAGGGGGCTTTTAGTAGTTTAGAGCTGCTTCAGTAGCTCCTGTACCCGGAGCCGGAGTCGAACCGGCACACCTTGCGGTAATGGTGTTTGAGACCATCGCGTCTACCGGTTCCGCCATCCGGGCAAGAACAATTCCACTCGGCCGGTAGTCACGAGCGGGCCGCAAAGGTAGCCAATTGCTGGCGAAGCCGCAAGAGATAGCGCTTTTTTAGATAATACGTCTTGACCTGAGCTAGGGCGGCGGGGCGGTGGTCGGGGGGCAGCTGCGCGTAACCCGCCAGTACGGGCTGAATACCAGCATCGAGCGTGTCGGCCAGGGCCGTTACTTCAGCTTCGAGGTTGGCGGTGGCGGCGGAGTCGGGCTCAAACTCCAGCTCCATCAGCTGCTCGTTCAGCTCCATTACTTCCATCAGAAAGTCGCCGGGCAGTTGGTTTTGGGCGCTGCCTTCCTCGAGCAAGCCGTGCTGACCGAGGAGGTAAGCCATGCGGCGGTCGGGGTCTTGCAGGGTGCGGTAGGCGTCGGTATTGAGCGTCGAGAGGCGCAGCGCTTCGGCCTGGGCCGCCGGCGTGTCCTGGGCATGAAAGTCGGGGTGCAGCTCGCGGCTGAGTTGGTAGTACTTAGTCTTGAGGGCGGCCTCGTCTAGTAAAAAAGCTTCGGGCAGGCCGTAGAAGGCGAAGTAAGTGGGGGAGTCAGACATGGGAAACGCCTAGGTTGGCAAAAGAAAAATGGCTCACTAATAGTACCGCTCAATGCCCCTGGAGGTTGGCAACCCTGGCGCAAATAGACCTCGGCCGCTGCCCGCGTCGCGGCACCAAGCCGTGCATAGCCTGCGGCTGGGCACCTAGGCGCCGCCTAGGGCCAGCAGGGGGCAGGCCAAACTTCCGGGGTAGCGTCACGTAGAATCAAGTCATTACTTTCCATTGTCTTCTCCCTTTTCTATGAATCCGCTTTCCTGCCGCCCCTTGTGGCTTGCTGGCCCCGCCCTCGTGCTGGGCGCCCTGCTGGCCTCGTGCTCTAGCCAGCCCGCCGCCACCGAACCTAGCAAAACCGCCGAAGTTGTATCGGACAACAAAACAGTGGACATCACGGCTGCCAGCCCCGACAGCACCCAGACTGACACTACCAAAACCACGCCTTAGCTTTCACCAAAGCTAAGTTTTACAACAAACAGGGAGGCAAAAACCGGAATCATTTCTGGTTTTTGCCTCCCTGTCCTTTTTACTATAACCTAGGTGCCAGGCGCGGCAGTTGGGCTTTCGGCATCAAACCACACATCGACCTGCGAGTCGAAATACATGCTCAGTAGCTCGCTGGCGTGGCCTTGGTTGATGGCAATGCACAGGCAGCCCTGCGAATTGAAGGCACACACAATCTCGCCGGGCGGGGCCGCGGCGAAGTGCGGCTGCAGCTCGCGCACGGTTTCGCGGCCAAACTTGATGATGGGCAGCCGCTCCCGGCCCGTCACCTCCACCGCCTCGCGCGAGATGTTGGTAATCAGGTTGCCGTAGTGGTCCACGTGCACCACGTGGCCCGTAATGCGGTTGTCCTGCAGGCGCACCTGCCGGTTGGTGAGCGAGTAAAGCTCGGTGGTGGGCTGGCCCAGCGTATCGATGGGCTGCCCCAGGGCCAGCCGCACGGCGGCCGGGGCCAGCACGTCGGTGGTGGGGTTGAAGGCCACCAGCGGCAGCAAGGACCCGGCTGGATTGCCAAACAGGGCGGCCGTAGTGGCCGGGGCCGCGCCGCGTAGGCGCACAAGCCGCTCGGGCACGCCGTCGCAGAGCAGGGCCAGCAGGCCGTTGTCGGCCGCCACAAAGTAGTGGCCCTGGTGCTGGGCAGCGTGCCAGGCGGGCGTGGCCACGGCCCCAGTGGGGCTGGCCCCGTAGTCGCTCACCGCAATGAGGTGCGTGGTGCCGAGCGGAAAATCCCGGAATACGGCCCGCAGCACGTGCACCGCGTGCGCAATGTTATAGGGCTCCACGCCGTGCGTGATGTCCATCACCGGCAGGGTAGGACCTAGGTGCAGCAAACGGGCTTTGAGTGCGGCCACGTAGTGGTCGCGGTAGCCAAAGTCCGTTAGTAGCGTTAGTACCCCCATGCCCCAGTCGCCGGTTTTTTCGTAGTATTGTTTAGCCGCCAGCCGCAGTAGCTGGAACGGCCGCAAAAGTAGTTCCGTTGTAGGGGTAATCCGCCCCCGGCCGGCTGGCCGCGGCAGTAGTAAAAATGGTGCCAACCGGGCACTGCCTGCTGGTCAGGGCCCCAGTAATTCGCTTTCTCCCTCCCTCTTTCCCTGCTTTACGCGCTTGGTCGAAAAAGTCATCACCCTCGAAAATGTCTCCCTGGTCGATTTCCTCGGGGCCGACAATCAAAATATCCGTCGCATTGCGGCCGCCTTTCCGGGCTCCAAAATTGTGTCGCGCGGTAATGAAATCAAAGTGCAGGGTCCGGCTGATGTTATCACGCGAGTCAATGACATCCTGAGCTCGCTCATTGAGCACTACCATCAGTATGGGGTCATCACTGACCGCGACGTGAACCTGCACCTCTCGGCTACTTCCGAAGAGGCCGAAGGCCGCGTGCTCGCCGCCTCGCCCGACGTTATTTTGTTTGGGGCCAAGGGTGGCATCATCAAGGCCAAAACGCCTAACCAGCAAAAGCTGGTGGATACCGTGCTCAAGCACGACCTCACCTTTACGCTGGGCCCGGCGGGCACCGGCAAAACCTATATTTCGGTGGCGCTGGCTGTGCGGGCGCTCAAGAATAAGGAGGTGAAGAAAATCATCATTTCGCGCCCCGTGGTGGAGGCCGGCGAAAGCCTCGGCTTCTTGCCCGGCGATATGAAGGAGAAAGTGGACCCCTACCTGCGCCCGATTTACGATGCCTTGGAGGACATGATTCCGGCCGAGAAGCTGAAGTTTTACCAGGAAAACAAGATTATCGAAATCGCCCCGCTGGCCTACATGCGCGGCCGCACGCTCAACAACGCCTTCGTGCTGCTCGACGAGGCCCAGAACACCACGCCGAGCCAGATTAAGATGTTCCTGACCCGCATGGGCCCCTCGGCCAAGGTGATGGTGAACGGCGACCGCAGCCAGATTGACTTGCCCACCCGCCAGAAGTCGGGCCTGATGCAGGCGCTTGATATTCTGAAGGATATCCCTGGCATCGGCTACGTCGAAATGACGGCCGAAGACGTGGTGCGCCACCGCCTGGTAAAAGACATTGTGATAGCCTACGACAAGCACGACGTGGCCGAGCAGCGCCGCGACGCCGAAAACAAGCAGCGCCGCCGCGAAGGTGGCTACGACCGTGGCCGCGACGACCACCGTCAGGGCAACGGTTACCGCGACCGCCGCCCCTCCGACGACCGCAACTACGACCTGCCCGAAGCTGAGCTGCCCGTGAATCATGAGCAGGCGCTGTAGCCCTAGTTAGCATAAATGCTAGCGTAACCAAGAAAGCCCGTTGTGCCTAGCACAGCGGGCTTTTCTTTGCAGAATAAAGAACCTACGCCCATGACCACCGTCAGCAAAGTATCCGACCTCCGCGACCTCGACGCGGCCTTCACTATTCGCGAAAAAGTATTTGTGCAGGGCCAGGGCGTGCCCGCCGAAGATGAGTGCGACCAGCACGACCGCCAACGAACCACCCGCCACTACCTAGCCCTCGTGGACGGCCAGCCCGCCGGCGCCGCCCGCTGGCGCCCCACCGAGAATGGCGTGAAGCTGGAGCGCTTCGCCGTGCTGGATGAGTTTCGCAACCAGGGCGTGGGCGACGCGCTGGTGCAGGCTGTGCTGGCCGACGTGCGCGCCGAAGCCCCCGACGCCGCCCAGGTGTACCTACACGCCCAGTTGCGGGCCATTCCGCTTTACGAGCGCACCGGCTTCCAAAAGGTGGGTAACATGTTTGAGGAGTGCGATATTCAGCACTATAAGATGGTGTTAGGCTAAGCCGTTCACTTATATTGCGGAGCTTTCTATAGCCTCCGCCTTATGGTTAACTGGTCTTCGGCTCCCTTGCTGCGCGTGGCGCTGGCCTTCATCCTGGGTATCGTGGCCTACCTCTACCTAGGGCAGAGCTGGGCCGGCAGCGCCGCGCCCTGGGCGGCGGGGCTGGTGGCTGCCTACCTGCTGCTGTGGTTTTGGAGCCAGCGGCAGCCCACGCCCGCGGCCACCGATGCGGCGGGCCTGCTAGGGCTGCTGGCAGTGGCCGCGCTGGGTTTTGCCCGCATCCAGGGCTACACCGAAAGCCGCCGGGCCGACCACCTAGGGCGTTTTGCGCCGCGCATCGAGTACTACCGCGCCACCGTGGATGAGGCGCCCGTGGTGCGGGCCAACACCTTCGCTACCACGCTGCGGGTGCAGGCCGTGCGGGTGGGCGGCCGCTGGCAGGCCGCTACGGGCGGCATCCGGGTGAGTTTGCCGCGCCACGAAACGGCCGCCGCCGTGCCCGCCCCGCGCTACGGCGAGGTGTGGCTGGTTCAGGGCATGCCCGAGCTCAGCAAAGGCCCCGCCAACCCCGGTGAGTTTGACTACCGCCGCTACCTCCAGTACCACCAAGTCTACCACTCGCAGTTTGTGCACCTAGGGCAGTACCGGGTGCTGGGCCAGGCGCCGCTGAGCGCCGTGGTGGCCATCAGCCAGCGGGCGGCGGCGGTGCTCGACGGCGTGTTTCGGCAATATGTCAAAAGTCCGCCTGAGTACGCCTTAGGTACGGCCCTGGTGCTGGGCTTCCGCGATGACATCGACGCAGCCACCAAGCAGGCGTATGCCAACACGGGCACTACGCACATTATGGCGGTGTCGGGCTTGCAGGTGGGGCTACTGTTTGCGGGCTTGCAGTGGCTGCTGGCGCGGGTGCCGCTGGGGGGCTCGGCGCTGCGGCGACGCTTGCTCACGGCCGGGCTGGGGTTGGCGCTTATCTGGAGCTACGCGTTTTTGACCGGCCTTTCGGCGTCGGTGTTGCGGGCCACGGTCATGTTTACGCTCGTGATAGTGGGCCAGGCTTGGGAGCGCCAGAGCAGCCTGTTCAATACCCTGAGCGCGGCGGCCTGCGTGCTATTGCTATACAATCCCTATCTGCTCTGCGACGTGGGATTTCAACTCTCCTTCCTGGCCGTGGTCAGCATCGTGTACTTGCAGCCGCGTATCGTGCGCTGGCTCGACGTGCGCAACCGAGTGCTCGACCACCAGCGCAGTTGGCACGGCCCGGTGCAGCAGCGCTTCTGGCGCGGCAGCGCGTGGCTGGCCGATGCCGCCTGGCAGCTCTCGGCGCTCTCCCTCGCGGCCCAGATTGCCACCTTCCCGCTGGGGCTGTACTACTTCCACCAGTTTCCATTCAACTTCCTGCTGTCCAATCTCATTGCCGTGCCCATTTCGAGCGTGGCCGTGTATGTAGGCGTGGTATTGCTGCTGGTGAAAGGCCTGGTGGCCCTGCCCGCGCAGTGGCTGCCGGGGCTCGATTGGGTACCTAGGGCCGTGGGCGGGGTGTTTCAGGGCCTCATCTGGGCTTTCAATAAATATATCTTCTTCGTGGGTCAGCTGCTGCCGGGCGCGGTGGTGGGCGGCGTGCACCTCAATCAGCTCCAGACGCTGCTCATTTTTCTGCTCATTCTGGCCGTGTGCGCGTTTTTCGCCACGCGGCGGCTGGCATGGGTGGGCGGCATGCTGGCCCTCTTAGGCCTGTACGCGGGCAGCCGAGTGGCCGAAGCCGCCGAGGTGGCGCCCGTGCGCGAGTTTGTGGTGTACAGCATTCCGCGGCGCTCGGTGGTGGGTTTTTGGCAGGGCGCGGCGCCCGAGTTCGTAACGGCCGATTCGCTGCCCCTCTCCGAAACTGAGCGCACTTACCGCCTCAAGCCCAGCTTAATACTGCGCCGCGTTCGCCGGCCGCGCTACTGCGTGGGTTGGCAAGGCGCGGCCGTGCCCGTGCAGCTGGTCGGCGCCCCCGGCCCGGCCGATTCGGCCCGGCGCTACCCGCCCGCGCCGGTGGTGCTAGCCAGCTGGCGCGGCCTGCGCGTGGCTTTCGTGCGCGGCCGGCTGCGGCGGCTGGCGCCGGGCGTGGCCCCGCTGGTACCGGCCGACGTGGTGGTGCTGCGCCGCAACGCCCGCGTGTACCCCGATGGGCTGGCGGCGCACTTTGGCCCGCGGGCGCGGGTGGTGTTCGATTCTTCGTGCCAGCGCTGGTACGTTGCCCGCCAAAGCGTCGCTTTGCGGGCCGCGGGGTTCCGCACCTGGGATGTGAACGAGCAAGGTGCATTTATTTATGCCTTGACTATCAAGCGCTGAGCTTAGTAAAAGCTATTAGGCGGCTAGTTGCCCTAGGTACCACCGGCGTGCGCCGGGGCGTAGCGAGTATATTGCGCATAGCTGGCTTTGCGCATGTCATCTGCTTATTAACTTTCGTCGTATTTATTGTTATGGAAAATTATCCAACCCAAGAACTACTGGCTCTGCGTTTTTTGCAGTACGAAGTCGAAGGCCGCCTAGCCTACATCACGCTCAACCGCCCCGCCAAGCGCAATGCCCTGAGTGCCGACGTGGTAACGGAGCTAAAGCACGCCTTCGAGACTGCCGAAGCCGACGAGGAGGTGAAGATTATTATCCTGCGGGCCAACGGCGATGTATTCTGCGCGGGCGCCGATATCAAGTATCTGCAAGAGCTGCAAGCCAACACCTACCAGGAAAACCTGGCCGACAGCACGCACCTCATGCAGCTGTTTCACCAGATTAATACCCTCAAGAAGGTAGTAATCGGGCAGGTGCAGGGCCACGCTCTGGCGGGTGGCTGCGGCCTGGCCGCCCTCTGCGATTTCACCTTCGCCGTACCCGAAGCCAAGTTTGGCTTCACGGAAGTAAAAATCGGTTTTCTGCCCGCCATTGTGAGCGTATTTCTGGTGCGCCGCCTCGGCGAAACCCGTGCCAAGCAGCTGCTGCTCAGCGGCGATATCTTTTCGGCGCAGCAAGCGCTCGACTATGGCCTCATCACCTTTTTAGTGGACCAGGATGAGCTGACCGACGCGGTGCGCGACTACGCCCTGCGCCTAGTGCGCGAAAACTCGGGCAACAGCATGGAGATGACCAAGGAGCTCCTGGCCCACCTGCCTGCCCTCAGCCTCGAAGAAGGCCTGCGCTACGCCGCCCAGCGCAATGCCGACGCTCGCGCCACCGACGACTACCGCCGGGGCATCGCCGCGTTTCTGAACAAAGAGAAGATAGACTGGTAGTTATTCTTTAGCTGTTAGCCACAAGCTGTTAGCTGTTGACTCTCATTGAGTTTGCACCTTACCGGCCAAAAGCTAATAGCCAACAGCTAATAGTCAATGGCCCACTTACTTATCACGCTCGCTACCTTCGCCTTCATGGAATTTTGGGCGTGGTTCATGCACAAATTTGTGCAGCACGGCCCACTGTGGGTGCTGCACCGCTCGCACCACGTGCGGCCCAGCCCCCGTCCCTTTGAGCGAAATGACTGGTTCTTCGCCATTTACGGCGCTATTTCGGCCGTGTTGTTCATCACTGGTAGTAACGGCGACCGGTGGTGGTTTTGGGTGGGCGTCGGCATCGCGGCCTACGGCTCGGTGTACTTTCTGGTGCACGACGGCCTGATTCACGGCCGGCTGCCGTTCTGGAAAAAAACCGACAACGTGTACCTGCGGGCCCTTAAAATGGCCCACAAAATGCACCATAAAACCCAGGGCCGCGACCACTCCGAAGAGTTCGGCCTGCTCTGGGTGTCACCCAAATACCTGCGCTTGGCGCGGCAGCAGGCCACCCGGCGCCAGCAATGAGCCGATGGGCGCGTGCCCGGCATCTTCAAAACTATTTGTTAAGTTTGTGGCTTATTCAATTTGACACAACCAACTATTTTTATCTTTTATTCAAGCACTGACTTATTGCATAGGTCCTTTTCGTGCGTGGCTCATCGAGCAGCCTTGTCGGCAGGAAATTTTAGTTATCTAGTTATTCTTCAAATCCGTGGCTCGTTATTCTATCAGCGATTTAGAGCAGCTCTCTGGAGTTAAGGCTCATACCATTCGCATCTGGGAGCAACGCTATAACCTGCTGAGCCCCAGCCGTACTACTACTAACATCCGCACCTACGGTGAGGCTGACTTGCGCCGCCTGCTCAACGTGGCGGCGCTGTGCGCGCGCGGACAGCGAATCTCGCAGGTGGTACGCCTGAGTGAAGACGAATGCCAGACCGCCGCCATGTCGCTCTGCAACGAGGTGCAGCCCGCTGACTTCGCGCGTCTCAACGCCATGCTGGGCGCCACCCTCGACCTCGATGAGCCCCGCCTGCACCGCCTTTTCGACGAGGCCATTGGCCAGCTTGGCCCCGAAGATGCCCTGTTGCGGCTGGGTTACCCGCTGTTGCAGCGCCTAGGGGTGTCGTGGAAAGAGGGCTCGCTAAGCGTGGCTCAGGAACGTCTGGTGACGCAGTTACTGCGCCAAGAGCTAATGGCCTCGGCCGATGCCCTGCCCCTCATTCCGCTCAGCCAAACCGATGCGCGGCGCTGGCTGCTCTTTCTGCCCGAAGGCGAATGGAACGAGTTGGCACTGCTCTTTATGAATTATGCGCTGCGGGCGCGGGGCCAGCAGGTATTGTACCTAGGCCCCAACTTGCCGCTGCCCGATGTGGTGGCGGCAGCCCAGGCTTTCCAGCCCACGGTGCTGGCCACGGTGCTCACGATGGCCCCAACCAGGGGCCAAGTACAGAACTACGCCGACGAGCTGCGCAAACAGTGCCCCGAAGCCACTTTACTGCTGTTTGGAACGCTGGCGGTGCAGGCCAAAAAGCTGCCGGAAGGTTGCCTGCCAATGGCGTGCCTACACGAATTCAGGGATTTAATTCCTGTTATAAATCAAGTAGTTGAGGCAGAATTAACAGAAAAGTAAAGCCCGAGCACGGCCTCTGCGTCTCTTATTTGCGTACCTGGCGGGGCTACGCAGGTCGGCGCTGACATTCTAAAAAAAACTGCCACCATCGAGCCGTTTTTCTCACTTGTCGTCTACCTTTGTTTAAGATTCTGCTACGAACCCTTCAACAATATGACTTCTCTGGAATTCACTTCCCAAGTGCAGAAAATATCTTCGTCGCTCCGTCCCGTGGCGATGAATCTTACCCGCGATGCCGACGATGCCAAGGACCTAGTTCAGGAAACTCTGCTAAAAGCGCTGCTCAACAAAGATAAATTTAAGGCTGGTACCAATTTGAAGGCGTGGTTATACACCATCATGCGCAACACCTTCATCAACAACTATAACAAGATTACCAAGCGCAGCTCGAACATCGATTCGACTGAGTATTTCCAGTACTTTAACACCGACGAAAATTACATCACCCACAACGGGGCAACGACCGACTTTGTGGTGCGCGACATTAACGAGGCTATCGCTAGCCTGGGCTCGGACTACCGCACGCCGTTCATGATGTATTATATTGGCTATAAATACCTGGAGATTGCGGAGAAGCTGCAAATCCCAATTGGTACGGTCAAAAACCGCATTCACATTGCCCGCAAGGACTTAAAGGCTGCGCTGCAAGTGTACGCGCCCGCTGGCGCCGACCGCGCCGGGGTTGTGGCTCTTGATGAGCCAGAACAGGACTAACTTACGGCTGCGTTTTGGGTTGTAAAGAGCCGCACCTTCCGCCAGTTCGGAAGGCGCGGCTCTTTTTAGTGATTAATGGTTAGGGACTAGTAAATAACCAAACCAAGGATAATTAATCACTAGTCCCTAATCATTAACCACTAAGAAGTGTCTCAAGCAGTAGTAATAGGAGCTGGATTTGCGGGGCTGTCGGCCGCCTCGTTTTTGGCAAAGGCCGGCTGGCAGGTAACGCTACTCGAAAAGAACGAAGGCCCTGGCGGCCGAGCGCGGGTATTTGAGGCCCAAGGTTTTACGTTTGACATGGGCCCGAGCTGGTACTGGATGCCCGGCGTGTTTGAGCAATACTTTGGGCAGTTTGGTAAGCGGGTAGCGGACTACTACGAGCTGCTGCGCCTCGACCCGTCGTACCAAGTGATTTTTGGCGAAAACGATACCCTAGGGATTCCGGCGGGCATGCCGCAATTGCGGCAACTGTTTGAGAACCTGGAGCCCGGTAGCGCGGCCCGGCTCGACGAGTTTTTGGCCCAGGCGGCGTATAAATACGAGGTTGGTATTAACAAATTTGTGCATCTGCCCAGCCGTTCGGTTACGGAATTTATCGATTGGGATATCGTGAAGGGCGCCGTGCGGCTCGACTTGCTGCAAAGCATGGCCAAGCACGCGCGCAAGTTCTTCAGCCACCCCAAATTGCTCAAGCTCATTGAGTTTCCGGTGCTTTTTCTGGGCGCTACGCCCGAGAACACGCCGGCGCTGTACTCGCTTATGAACTACGCCGACCTGGCCCTAGGTACCTGGTACCCCAAAGGCGGCATGCATCAGATAGTGCGCGGCATGGTGGCGCTGGCCGAGGAACTGGGCGTTAAAATTGAGTATGACCAGGAAGTGCGGGAAATTGTAGTTGTAAATGGCCGTACCACCGGCGTGCGCACCGCCACCGGCTTCTGGCCCGCCGATGCCGTAGTGGCCGGCGCCGATTACCAACACATTGAGCAGCAGGTGTTAGCTCCTGAGTATCGGCACTACACGCCGGCTTACTGGGATTCGCGCACGATGGCGCCCTCGTCGCTGCTATTCTACCTAGGTGTAAACCGCCAGCTAAATAACCTGCTGCACCACAACCTCTTCTTTGACGAAGATTTTTCGCAGCACGCCCACGAGATATACGAGGCGCCGCAGTGGCCCAGCCGGCCGCTGTTCTATGCTTCGGTGCCGAGCAAAACCGACCCCACGGTAGCGCCCACTGGCCAGGAAAACCTGTTCCTGCTCATCCCGGTGGCGCCCAACCTCGACGACCCCGAGGCCACCCGAGAGAAGTACTACAACTTGCTGATGGACCGGCTCGAAAAGCACTGCGGCCATTCTATTCGCGAGCACGTGGTGTACAAGCGCAGCTACGCCCACCGCGACTTCGTGGCCGACTACCACTCCTTCAAAGGCAATGCCTATGGCCTGGCCAACACGCTGAAGCAGACGGCTATCCTGAAGCCCAGCCTCAAAAGCAAGAAGGTGAGTAACCTCTACTTCACGGGCCAGCTAACGGTGCCCGGGCCGGGGGTGCCGCCCTCTTTGATTTCGGGCCAAGTGGTGGCGGGCGAAGTGCTGAAAGAAATTAAGTAGCTCATCCACGGCGTGCTCTTCAGCTGAGCGGCCTAGGTCGGCGATAGCCAGAACAATTGGCCCGAAAGCAGAGTAAGTAAGCAGCAGGGCGCCGTTCTTGCACTTTTGGTAGCCTTTTTAGTTTTCATCCGTGAACCACGAACAGCTATTTACTGACACCAGTCTCGCATGCGCCCAGCTCATTACGCGGCGCTATAGTACGTCGTTTTCCCTCGGTATCCGCACGTTGGATAAGGAGTTTCACCGCGCTATTTACGCCGTGTACGGTTTCGTGCGCTGGGCTGATGAGATAGTAGACACGTTTCATAGCCACGACAAGGCGGCGCTGCTGGCCACGTTTGAGCGCGATACCTACGCGGCCATCGCCGCTGGCTTTAGCTTGAACCCCGTGCTACACGCCTTTCAGTGGGCCGTGAACGAGTATGGCATTGACCATGAGTTCATTGATGCGTTCTTGCGCAGCATGGAAATGGACCTGGAAGACCGCAATTATCGCCAGGAGTTGTACGAAAAATACATTTATGGCTCGGCCGAGGTGGTGGGCTTGATGTGCCTGCGGGTATTTTGCCACCAGCAGCCAGCCGAGTTTGAGCGGTTGCGCGAGCCGGCACGGCGCCTAGGAGCAGCTTTTCAGAAGGTTAATTTCCTGCGTGACATTCGCTCCGACTACGAAGACCGGGGGCGGGTGTATTTCCCCGGGTTGCGCTACGAGCAGTTTGACAACGAGGCCAAGCGGGCTATTGAGGCCGACATCCGGGCCGACTTTGAAGCTGCCTACGTGGGTATTCAGCAGCTGCCGCGCTCGGCGCGGCTGGGTGTGCACTTGGCCTACGTGTACTATTTAAAGCTTTTTTATAAGCTGCGGCAGGCCCCGGCGGCCCAGGTACTGGCCGAGCGCGTCCGCCTTCCCGACAATACCAAGCTCCTGCTGCTCCTGAGTTCGTGGCTGCGGTATCGCCTGCATCTTGTGGGCTAGGCGTGCTGTCCTAGGTTACCTCCTGACAGCGTGCGCAGCTCGGGGCCACCGAACCTTAATGCGGGTAGCGATGTAGCTTTGGGACTATGAGAAAATCGCTGCTTATTCCCTGCTTGCTGCTTGCTGCTACTGGCAACGCTTTGAACAGTAGGCAATTATTTTCAAAATCCAAGCTTTTTTTACCTCATCAATCCTTCATTTTACCTTCCATGTCGCCTTATTCTCCTGCCGCCTTGCGCCACCAATATGAGCAGGCTGCCGCCAATAAAGAGGCTGGCGAGAAATTTTATAACCTGCTGCACGGCTACAAGGCAAACGATGCAGTGGTACTAGGGTATAAAGCTGCTTCTGAGGCTATTAAGGCCCGTGACGCGTCGATGCTGAACAAGCTCACCTACGTGCAGCAGGCGGCTCATACTTTCGAGCAGGCGGTAGCCCTCGACCCTGCTAATGCTGAAATCCGTTTTTTGCGCTTTTCGGTTGAGAGCAACCTGCCTCCCTTCTTGGGTTTGAGCAAGCACGTTGACGAAGACAAGGCATTTTTGCTGGCCGCCGCGCTGCAACACCCCCGCTCGGGGCTCGATGAAGAAGCTTTCCGCACGGTGCGCGGCTTCCTGGTAGGCCGAGGCCACGTATCAGAAGCCCAAGCTGAACAGTTAGCACAGGTAAAAAGTAGTTAAGTCTTTTGGGTAGGTCGTAGATTTAAGGCTAATTACTAGCTTACTAAAGTAACTTTCAGCCAGCCTTTCTAGTTAGTTCGATGATATGCAGTCTGGTTTGCACCTAAGTGTTCGCATCGATTCTAACTCCGGCTTTTGCTTTGGCGTCATCTACGCTATTCAAATGGCTGAGGACCTGCTTGACGAGCAGGGCTATTTGTACTGCCTAGGTGACATTGTGCACAATGATGAGGAAGTGCAGCGCCTAGAAGCCAAAGGCTTGCGCATTATTGATTACGAGCAGTTGGCAGTGCTGCGCGATGAGGCTGTACTTATTCGGGCGCATGGCGAGCCGCCGAGTACCTACCAGCAGGCGATGACCAATAACCTGACCCTGATTGATGCGAGTTGCCCGGTAGTGCTTAAGCTGCAAAATCGTATCAAAACGAGCTTCGACCGGCGTGAAAAGCTCTTCATTTATGGCAAGCATGGCCACGCCGAAGTGCGGGGATTGTTGGGCCAAACCAACGGCAAGGCCATCGTATTTGAGAACCTGGAGGAGCTGCTGCACCATGAGCTGCCCACAAATATTACGCTCTACAGCCAAACGACGAAGAGCACTGAGTCGTTTTATAATATTAAAAACGAGCTGGAAAGTCGGGGTCACCTAGTGACAGCGCACGACACTATCTGCCGGCAAGTGAGTAACCGTGACCTGGACCTGCGGCGCTTTGCGGCGCAGTTTGACCAGATAGTATTCGTGTCGGGCACCAAAAGTTCGAACGGCAAGGTGCTTTACCAAGTGTGCAAGGATACCAACCCGTGCACGCACTTTATTTCTAAAACCGAGGAAATCTGCTCGTCTTGGTTCGGGCCGGGGCAGTCGGTGGGCATTTGCGGGGCTACGAGCACGCCTATGTGGCTCATGGAGCAAGTCCGCGACCTACTCGTGCGGCTGTAAGAACCACGAGCAGCGCTATAGTTTATGCATATGCTTCGCTCCGTTGTTTTGCCCGCGAAAGTGGCTCCTAAGCCGCTGGCGGGCAAGGGTGTGCTTGCCGCCGGGCTCATTATTACGGCCTGGGCCAGCCTGCTGACTTATTTGTTAGCGTTCTACCAGCCCGATTGGCATTCGCCTGCGCCGTACTTGCTGGTGTTGCTCCAAACCCACTTATATACTGGGCTTTACATCACGGGGCACGATGCTATGCACGGCGTGGTCAGCCATGATAAGCGCCTCAACAACGCTATTGGCACAGTGGCAACCTTGCTGTTTGCCTATAATTGGTTTCCAGGCCAACTGCCCAAGCACCATCGCCACCACCACCACGTGGGCACCCAGGACGACCCCGATTATCATCCCGAGGGCCAACCAGGTTTTCTGCCCTGGCTGCTGCGCTTTGCCTGGAACTACGTGACGTGGTGGCAGGTGCTGCTGATGGCCGCTACCTACAACGTGCTCAAAATCTGGTTTCCGCAGGCCAATGTCATTGCCTTTTGGATGGTGCCAGCCGTGCTGGCCACGTTGCAGCTGTTCTTCTTCGGCACCTACTTGCCGCACCGCGGCGAGCACGACGAAGACAACCACCACAAGTCGCGCAGCCAGCGCCAATGGCCCTTGCATGCCTGGGCCTTCGTAAGCTGCTACTTCTTCGGCTACCACTACGAGCACCACGACCAGCCCTACCTGCCCTGGTGGCGCCTATGGCAAGCTAAATCGCAGATTTAACTGATTTAACGGATTGCGCAGATACGCCCGCCTGCGGCGGGCTGACTACTCGCTGGAACTTCTCTTAGAGGGATGGCGGACCTAGAAAACGGAAAAGGGGTGCTTGTGAAAGCATCCCTTTTCCGTTTCCTGTAAAGCCCAACGGGCAGTCAGCCCGCCGCAGGCGGGCGTATCTGCGCAATCCGTTAAATCAGCGATTAGTGGGGGGCGTTGGTTTTTTTGCAGCACTCGGGTAGGCGCTCGTAGGCGCGGTTGTCGGCGGTGGCGTTGTCGGCGTCGTAGCCGGTTTTTTGCACGGCGGTACGCAGGGCGGTTGGCGTGGTTTTGGCCGGGTTGTAAGTGACGGTCAATACCTTGCTAGGTACATCGAGGTGAGCGGCCTGCACGCCTTTTTCGTAGGCCAGGCTTTTTTCGAGGCGCGCCTTGCACATGTCACACACAGCCGAGGTTTTAAACTGCACTTGTTCAGCGCCTTTGGCTTTAGTAGTAGTTGCTACCGGAGCAGTTTGGGCCTGGGCGTCCAGGCCGCTGATGCTCAGCAAAGTGAGCAGAGAAAATGCGAAAGCTTTCATAATAAACGAAACAGTTGAAAGTAAAAAATAAGTGCCACCAACGAGCACAAGCCTAGGCTCAATCTTCTCGGCCCCAGAGTAGTCAGCCTGCCACAGGCAGGCGTATCTGCGCAATCCGTTAAATCTGGGATTCTAATCGATGTGATACCGTAGGCCCGCGTAAGTCATCCGCCCGTACACCGGGCCCCACACCATGGCCGCGTCGAAGCCGGCGCTGAAGGGCGTGGCCGCGTTTTGGATGGGGTCGGACTGGCGGTAGTTGGTGAGGTTTTCGACGCCCACGTACACTTCCAGGCGCTTGAAAGCGCGGGTGAGCTGGGCGTTGAGCAACGCGTAGCGGGGGGCGTATTCGAGGCCGGCGGTGCCGGAGCCGTGCTGGTGGCCCACGTTGCTGCCATCGGCGGGCAGGTGGGCCAGCGGGCGCTCGCCAAACCACTGCACCGTGAAGTCGCCGCGCCATTTATCGAAGGCTGAGGCGTAGCCTAGGTTCAGGAAAGCGCGGTTTTGGGGCGTGAGCGGCTTGGGCAGCAGCTGGCCGGCATAGGTGCTCTGCACATCGAGCCACTTGTAGGCGGCCTTTACCTGCAAGCCCTTGGCGGGCTCGGCCTGCACTTCGGCCTGCAAGCTGCGGGCAAAGGAGCGGGCACCCGGCGTCAGGTTGTCCAGCACGATGTACTGCGGGCTGGTATACATGTCGGCCACCAATTGATTCTGGAAGCTCGTGTCGTAGTAATCGACCACAAACGTGGCCTGGCGCCCTAGCAGCTGGAAGTACTGCGTGAGCGAGCCGCCAATATTCCAGGCCGTTTCGGGCCTAAGATTGGGCGCGATGTAGAACTCGCGGGCGCTGGCCAGCATCGCCGCATTGTCGGCAATGGGGTTGGGTACGCGCAGGCCCCGGCCGGCCGACAGGCGCAGGGCCGTGGTCGGGCGCAGGTCGTACTTAAGGTTGAAGCGCGGCGTCACCTGCCAGCCGTAGAGGTTGTGGTAGTCGGTGCGCAGGCCCAGCACGGCCGTCAGGTTGCGGGCATTATTGTAGGTGTACTCGGCAAAGGCGCCGGGCACGCGCTCGGTGCGGCGGCGGTTTTCGCGGGCCTCGATGAGGGCCGGGGTATCGGTCGAGTAGGTGCGGCCGGTGCCCAGGTGCTCGCGGTAATCGTCGTAGAGAAAGCTGAGGCCCGCGCGGTACACGTGGGTCGTGTTCTGAATAACGCTCTGAAACAGCAACGTAGCTTGGCCCGTGTTTTGGTGGCCATCGTACACGCGCGGCCCGGTGTCCTGCTTAAAGGAATAGGTCGAGTTGAAGTCGTGGCTCGTGCCGTTCACCAGCAGCCCTAGGCTCTGAAAAGGGCGGCCGGGCCAGGCGTACGAAGTGCGCGCCTGGGCCGTGTAGCGGTTGGTCGTTTGGGTGGTACCGTAGTGCTGGCGGTAGGCGTCGGGGGCATCGGGGCGGAAGTCGAGCTGCCCACCCTGCCGGGTTTCGCGCAGCGCGCCCACGCCTAGCTCGGCCACGAGGCCGGTGCCCGAGAGGTACTTCACCTTGTCGTAGCCGTTGAATTGAGTGGCCAGCGGCAGGTCCAGGAAGCCGTCGCCGTTGCGGTCCACGCGGGCGCCTAGGTGGTCGTTGTGCAGCAGCAGCAGGTTGCTCCACTTCTTGTTGAAGCGCTGTGAAGCAATGGCGTTGAGGTCAAATTTGCCGAGGTCGTTGACGTAGGCGTTGAGCAGCAGCTGGTCGGTTTTGTCGGGCTCCTTGAGCTGCACGTTCACCTGCCCCGAGATGCCCTCGTAGCCATTCACCACCGAGCCCGTGCCCTTGATAATGTCGATGCTGCCAATCCAGGGGCCCGCCAGGTACCCTAGGCGGTAGGGCGCCGCCAGGCCGCGCAGGGCCGGCTGGTTGTCGATGGTCAGCAGGGAGTACGCCCCATCGAGGCCTAGTAGCTGAATTTGCTTGGCGCCGCTCACCGCGTCGGCGGTGCTCACTTCCACGGCCGCGTTGGTCTCAAAGCTCTCGGCCAGGTTGCAGCACGCTGACTTGGTAAGGTCGCGCGCGCTGATGGTTTGCAGGTTGCCCACGGCCTTGGCCGAGTAGGCGGGCGGGCGCCCGGTCACGGTCACTTCGCTCAGGGCAGCGCTGCCGCGTAGGCTCACCCGCAGGTAGGGCGTGGTGCTGGCGGGCACCGCCACGGTATCGGCGGTGTAGCCCACTGCGCTGACAATCAGCCGGTGGCTGGCCTGCGCCGGGAAGGGCAGCACAAACGTGCCCGCTCCATCGGTGCTGGTAGTGGGGCCGCTGGCCCCGGCCGGTAGCAACCAGCGCACCACCGCGCCGGGCAGGGGAGCCGCCGCGCCACCCGTTTCGTGCACTTCGCCGCGCACGGCTGCGCCACTCTGGGCCTGGGCCAGCAGCGGTAGGCTGCAAAAGGAAAATAACAAAATGCGCGGAGGTAATCCGCTGATAGTTAGCATACACGTAATAATTTAGTGGATTCTGAAAAATAAATGGTCAACCCAGCTCAGCTGGGCAGGCCTTATCAGAAACCGACTAAACGACGAGCGTGCACACGAGCGCGAGCAGCACGCGCCCCGCCCTAGGTACCCCCGGCGGCGATGAATTGGCCGCGGTGCCCACGGCTACGCCTACCGCCAGCGGGGCCCCGGCCGGCAGCCCGGCCCACAGCGGCGCTAGCAGCAAGGCTGGCGGCAGCAGCTGGGGTGGGGTAGGCAGCCACTTCGCCACGCCCGCGGCGCTCTGGGCATTGAGCTTGTGCTGCGAATGGCTAATGTCGCAGCAGCCACTGGTGCGGCGCTTACCGCAGGGGCGGCCCGGCTTGCCGGGGCCAGGAGTGGTTTTCGCCCCGCGCGAAGCCAGGCCGGGCAAGCTCAGGGCCACCGTGCTGCGTCCACTAATGCGGCAACGGTGGCGCTCGGCCGTGAGCCCCACCGACGCGGCCAGCACCAAAAGCGCCAGCAAGGCGCTCAGCAAACGGTGTTGGTAGGGGAGGGGGCGTGGCATAGTATACAAAAATACGCCAGCCAGAGCGCTTGCCGTGTGCAGCAAACACGCTGGTTGGTGTAAAATTTTGCTGCTTCCCTTAGGTAGTAGTCTCTAGTTCAGGAGTAGTACAAAATACTGTCACGGTTGTCATGCTGAGCTTGTCGAAGCATGACAACCGTAGGTCTGGTATCAGTTGCGACGCTTTCCGGGTTTGCCTTGGCCCTGGTCCTGGCCTAATTTGGGAGATGCCCGCACCTGCTCGTAGGCCAGGCGTTGCAGTTGCACCGCCACGGGCGCCGCGATGCCCAGCGCGGCGGCGGCCTGCTCGCCGCTGCCCAGCTTGCGCGGGTCGTAGCCCGCAACCTCGAGTAGCAGCACGCAAGCATTCAGGTAGGCTCCGTAGGTACTGGGGTGGTAGTGGTCGCGGCCCCACAGGTCGACCTTGCCTGCCTCGGGAGCGTAGGGATTGGGCATGGCTACGCCCTGCTGCACGGCCCGTAGCCAGGCATCGCCGGCCGGCGCCACGCCGGCAAAGTGCCCGTTTTGGGCGGCTTCCCGGTAGTAGGCCGCGTGCAGGTCGTGGGTCATTGAGTCGAGGGGCAGCCCGCTGTAGCCTTTGCCGGCGGGGTAGGTGAGGTCGGCCCGCGCCCAGGTTTCGTAGAGATACACCTGGGCGGCGGGGTTGGCGGTGTGTACGGCCTGCTCGAGGCGGGTGGCGTACTCAAAGAAGCGGGCTGGCTCGCCGCCGTGCCGCGCGGGCACCGGGCCGGTGCTGTAGTCGTGCAGCACCACTTTATCCCACTTGGGCTGCTGAATCACGGCGAGGGCGCTGTCGTAATGAAATTTCAAGGTCTGCCCGCTGATGGCCTCCAGGTGCACGTCGTAGGACAGGCCCGCCTCGTCGGTCATCTTCTTGAAAATGCCCGGAATGCCGCCCCACGG
Source organism: Hymenobacter bucti (assembly GCF_042681145.1). NCBI lineage: Bacteria > Pseudomonadati > Bacteroidota > Cytophagia > Cytophagales > Hymenobacteraceae > Hymenobacter > Hymenobacter bucti. The sequence goes on along the minus strand of NZ_JBHUFD010000005.1, from coordinate 105,754 downwards.
GCGTTCCTCGCGCTCGTACTGGCGGCGCTGCCCGGTGCGGTCGGGCTTAAAGTTCTCGTCGGTAATGGCCGCGGCGTTGTAGCTCAGTACGGGCTGGAAGGCCCCGTGAAAGAAGCTGTTGCCCACGAACAGGATGGTTTGCGGGCGGGCCGGGGCTGGCCGCTGCGCCCAGCCAGGCAAGCCCAGCCAGCACAGCGCACCCGCCAAGGCCCAGCCGCGCAGAGAAGAAAGGGGGTAGGAATTCATAGCTGCAAGTAAGGAATACCAGTGCATAAATCGTCAGGCATAGAGTTGACATCAGTATTCTCAATCTAGGATATAAATGATTGCTCGTTAGTCAAATAGCTAATATTAATGCAACAGCGTTGCTTAAATATTGATGGCGTAAAAAAGTGCGGTGAGCAAAGTCTGGGTCGAGCCGAACCGCCTGCCGAAGGCTGTTTATGTATTGCAACAATGTTTCATAACTAATAAAAAGAAGCTTTAGGCGTTCCTAATGCACTTTTCGCCCTGTGGTAAGAAGTGGTAGAAAGTGGCGGCTTTTTTGAAACGAATCGTACTTTTGTTATTCAGCCCGCACCCTCGTTCGCCGCTTTTTCCTCCCATGTCCCTATCTCTCACCGGCGAATATGACTGCAAGCTCGACCCCAAGGGGCGGCTAGTGCTGCCGGCGAAGGTGAAGGCGGCGCTGCCCGATGCCCATGCCAACCAGCTGGTGCTGGTGCGCGGTCTCGAGCCCTGCCTGGTGCTATACCCTAGGTCGGCTTGGGAGGTGATTCAGGCCCGCGTGACGGCCCTGGACGAGTTTAATGAGGAGTACCGGCAGTTTCAGCGCAATTTTCTGCGGGGCGTGACGGAGGTGGAGCTCGATAATATTGGGCGGTTTTTGCTGCCCGGTTCCATGCGCCGCTACGCTGGGCTGGAGAAGGAAGCCATCATCGTGGGCCTCGGCAACCGCTGCGAGCTCTGGGACCCCACCCGCTACGACGACTACCTGATAAAGGACCCCGGCGAGTTTTCCAAGCTGGCGCAGAAGTTCGTTTCCCTTTCACCCGATACGCCGGGCTCGCCGGCTCTCCCCACCCGATGAGCCTCGCCCCTCGCCCCAACGATACCGCCTACCACCGCCCGGTGATGCTGACCGAGTGCCTCGAAGCGCTGGCCTTGCAGCCCGCGGGCCGCTACGTCGATGTAACCTTTGGTGGGGGCGGCCACTCGGCCCGGATATTGGAGCAACTAACTGATGGCCATTTGTATGGCTTCGACCAGGACGATGCCGCCGAGCGCGAAGCGCAGGTGCTGGCCCGGCCGCAGTTCACGTTCATTCGGGCCAATTTTCGGCAGCTTACCAGCGAGTTGGCTAACCTCGGCGCCCTGCCCGTTGATGGCCTGCTGGCCGACCTAGGGGTGTCGTCGCACCAGTTCGACACGGCGGTTCGGGGCTTCAGCACCCGCTTCGACGGGCCGCTCGACATGCGCATGAACCCCGAGGATGCTACCGCCCCCACGGCGGCCGACGTGCTCAACGACTACGATGAAGCGGCGTTGCACCGCATTTTTGGCATGTACGGCGAGGTCACCAACGCCCGCACGCTGGCCGCTACCGTGGTGCAGGCGCGCCGCCAGCGCCCACTGCGCACCATTCAAGAACTCAAGCAGGCTATTCAGCCCGTTACGGCGCGGGGTAAGGAAAACAAGTACCTAGCTCAAGTATTTCAGGCGCTGCGCATTGAGGTGAACGATGAGCTAACTGCTTTGCAGGAAATGCTGACCCAAACGGCGCAGGTATTGCGCCCCGGTGGCCGCTTGGTGGTGATGAGCTACCACTCGCTGGAAGACCGGCTGGTGAAGAATTTTCTGAGTCAGGGCAAGTTTTTTGGCCAGGCCGAGAAAGACCTGTACGGGCGTACCAGCCTGCCGTTCGAGGCGCTGACGCGCAAGCCCATTGAGGCATCGGCCGACGAAGTTGCCCAGAATAGCCGGGCTCGCAGCGCCAAGCTGCGGGTCGGTGTCCGTACCTCTATTCCTGCGTAAGCTCATGGCTGCCAACACGCTTCGCCCCACTGCCGGGCCGCCCCGCACCAATGTAGCGCGCCCCGCCGCCCCGCTGCCCGCCCCTGAGCCGGTGCTGGCGCCTGGGCCCGTAGCCGCCGAGCCCCTGCCGGGTCCGGTCACGGAGGCGCCCGAATCGGTGGTCGAAAAGCCCGCGCCCCGCCGCAAGCCCGCGCCCGAAGTGCCGGCGCGGCCAGGCTCGACCTGGAGCCTGTTCTCGCTGCTCGACCGCTTCACGGGGCTCGATAGCTTTTTCGAGGAAGGACTGCCCGTGCAGTACTTGCCCAAGGTGCTGTTTATCATGCTGCTCACGCTTATTTATATCGGCAACACGCACTACGGCAACCGCATGAACCGCAACATCCAGCGCCTCAAGATGGAAACCGAAGACCTGCGCGCCGATTATACCACGCTGTCGTCGGACTACATGGAGGCCAGCAAGCAGAGCGAGGTAGCGCGCAAAGTGGCGGCTATTGGGCTCGTGGAAAGCTCGTCGCCGCCCTTCCGCATCGTGGTGCCGCCTGGCCATCTTGATGAGGCTCAGCTGGAAACTATGCCCGTACTCACGGCCGATACCCTAGCTGCCCGCGCCGCCCGCGACTCGGCCGCCACGCAGCGCGCCGACTCGCTCCTAGGGCGCGCGCGCCGCCAGCAGGCTGCCGAAGCGGCGGGCGCCGACGACGTGCTCGAAGCTGGTCCACCGCCGCCGGGCTTGGAGGAAGATACTAGTGGTGAGGCCATTGGACCCCGAGAGCCGGTTGAGCGAGCCCGCCGTATGCCGGCCAGAAGTTCCGAGAAGAGTTCTAAAAAGTCCAAGTCGGTACAAAATAAAACAGCTGCTCCCGCTCGTTTAGGTAAATCAAAGGCAGTATCAACCAAGGACGCTAAAAAGACTGTGACCCATGAAAGGCAGCGTTAAGAAATCCATCGTCACGCGGGTGCGGCTGGCATTTCTGGGCGTGGCCATTTTCTCGAGCGCTATCGCCTGGAAAATCTCGCACATCCAGTATCAGGAGGGCGCCAAGTGGCGGGCCCTGGAGCAGGAGCGCCGCATCAGCTACCAGTCGGTGCCAGCCACGCGGGGCAATATTTTTGCCAGCGATGGCAAGAGTATCATGGCGACCTCGCTGCCCTTCTTCCGGGTGGCCTGGGACCCCGGCGTGGTCGAAAATGATGCCTTCCGCAAGGGCGTCGACTCGCTGGCCTGGCACCTGGCGCACTTCTTTGGCGACCGCAGTAAGGAGGAGTATAAGCGCCGGCTGATAACGGCATACAACGCCAAGGACCCCGCCGTGCGCTACCTGCGCCTGAATTCGCGGCAGATAAATTTTCAGGAAAAGAAGGAGCTGGCGAGCTGGCCCATCTTCCGAGCCAAGCGCCGGGGCGGGGTTATTTTCGAGAAGGTAGACAAACGCTTTCGGCCCTTTGGCGGGCTGGCGCAGCGCACCGTGGGCTTCGTGAATGAAGACCACAATGGCGCCGGGCTGGAATTTACCTTTCAGACGAAGCTGGCGGGCAAGTCTGGCGAGGCGCTCTACGAGCGCGTACCGGGCGGCATGAAGCCCGTGTATGACGGTACCGAAATCAAGCCCCAGCCGGGCTACGACATCAAGACGACGCTCGACATCAACTTGCAGGATGGCGCCGAGGATGCGCTCTACAAAGCCTTGGTGTCCAACGATGCGCAGTACGGCTGCGCCATTCTGATGGAGGTGCGCACCGGCGAAATCAAGGCGGTGGCCAACCTAGGGAAGGCTTCAGACGGCACGTATAAGGAGGATTACAACTACGCCTTTGCCGACCAGGGCCGCACCGAGCCAGGCTCCACGTTTAAGCTGGCCTCGATGATGGCCCTGCTGGAGGCGCACCCCGAGATTCAGCTCGATGACATTGTGGACACCGGCAACGGGCGGATGCTCATCGGCGGGGCCGTGAAAACGGACACCCACGGCTACGGCAAACTGACGGTGCAGCAGGTGTTTGAAAAGTCGTCGAACATTGGCGTGGCTAAGCTGATAAACCAGTATTTCAGCGGCAACCCTTCGGCTTACACCGACTACCTGAAACGCTTTGGGCTGCCCAAGCCCCTAGGGTTCCAGATGGCGGGCGAGGCCCTGCCCTACATTAAAGACCCCAAGGACCGGACTTGGAGCCGCACCTCGCTCACGACGATGTGCATCGGCTACGAGCTGAAAATCGCGCCTCTGCAAACGCTGGCTTTCTACAATGCCGTGGCCAACGGCGGTGTAAAAGTGCAGCCCATCATTGTGAAGGAAATCAAGCAGGCCGACCAAGTACTGGAGCAATTCGAAGCCCCGGTGCTGAATCAGAAAATCTGCTCCGACGAAACCCTGCGCAAGCTGCACGCCATGATGGAAGGCGTGGTGCTGGAAGGCACGGCCCGCAAAATCCGGCCCACCGACTACAGCATTGCGGGCAAAACGGGCACGGCCTGGAAATTCAAGAACGGCCATTATACCAAGACGTATTCGACCAGCTTCTGCGGGTTTTTTCCGGCTGATAAGCCCAAGTACAGCTGCATTGTGGTAATAGACTCGCCGAGCAAGGGCGGCTGGTCGGGGGCCGAGGTGGCCGCCCCGGTATTCCGGGATATTGCCGACCGCTGTATGGCGCGCGACCAGGCCAGCCAGCGCCCCATGCTGGCGCGGGTGCCCGCCCACCGCTCGCCCGCGCCGCTGGTGCGCGCCGGGGTGCAGGATGAAATAGCGCTGGTTTGCCAGCGCATGGGCTTGCCAGCCCAAACCCGGGCTACTGGTGGCGAAGAATGGGTGCGGGCCACTCGCGCCGCCGACACGGCCGTAGTGACGCGCACCGTAGAAGTGACGCCCAACCCCACCGTAACCCGCGCCGGCCGCATGCCCGACGCCCACGGCCTCACGCTGCGCGATGCCCTGTTCTTACTCGAAAACCGGGGCTTGAAGGTGCGTACCAGCGGCACCGGTCGCGTGCGTGAGCAGTCAATAGCATCCGGCGAAGTAGTAAAACGGGGTGCGGTAGTGAGCCTGGCCTTGGCGCCCACGGCCGCGCTAGCCGCCGCCCCCATGGCCCTGCCCGAGCCGACCCACACGGAGATTGCCGAGAACACGTTGCTGGTGCCCGCCGAGCACGAGGCGGCCAGCCGCCCGGCGCGTAGCACCAAAGCGGCACCAGCGAAAGCGCCTAGGTCTACCGAAAAGTCCGCGAAGGCAAAACCTAGCTCGAAGCCAGAATCGACCTCCGCAAAAGACAACCCCACAAATTCGAAGCCCGCAAAAGCAACCGCGCCCAAAGCGGATAAGAAGAAGCCGGCTTCGCCCAAGCGAGCCACTCCGGCCGACATCCGCACCGCGCAGCGGCCCGCAGCTACTCCGCCTGCCGTAGTCAAAGCCGGCCGCGCTCCCAAATCTGCCTAAATGAACCTTCCGCTCTTTTCCCTGCTCACCGAGGTAGCCGTGCTGGCGCAGCACGGCCCGCCCGACGTGCCCGTCAGCGGCCTCACCCTCGACTCGCGCCAGGCGGGGCCGGGCCTGCTGTTCTGCGCCCTGCGCGGTACCGCCACCGATGGGCACCAGTTCATTGGCAAAGCCGTGGGCCTGGGTGCCGCCGTGGTGGTCTGCGAAGAGCTGCCCACCGACCTAAACCCCGCCACTACCTACGTGCAGGTGGCCGACAGCGCGGCCGCCCTAGGTCCCATTGCCAGCGCGTTCTACGGCCACCCCTCGCGGCAGCTGCAGCTAGTGGGCGTCACGGGTACCAATGGCAAGACTACCTGCGCGACGCTGCTGCACAAGCTCCTGCGCGAGCTGGGCTACCACTGCGGCCTGCTGAGCACGGTGCAGAATCAGATTGACGAAACGGTGGTGCCGAGCACGCACACCACGCCCGACGCCATTCGGCTCAACGAGCTGCTGGCGCGCATGGTGGCCGCCGGCTGCACTCACGCCTGCATGGAAGTGAGTAGCCACGCCGTGGCCCAGCACCGCATCGATGGATTACGCTTTGTGGGGGGCGTATTTACCAATCTCACCCACGACCACCTCGACTACCACGGCACGTTCGATAATTATCTGAAGGCCAAAAAAGCTTTCTTCGACGCGCTGCCCAAAACGGCTTTTGCTCTCACCAATGCCGACGACAAGCGCGGCCCGGTGATGCTGCAAAACACGGCCGCCCACCGCGCTACTTACTCGCTGCGCACGGCCGCTACCTACCGCGCCCGGCTAGTCGATAATGAAATGCACGGCCTGCACCTCGAGATTGAGGGCCGCGAAGTGCAGTTTCGCCTCATCGGAATTTTCAACGCCTACAATCTGCTAGCGGTGTACGGCGCCGCCGTGCTGCTGGGCGAAGACCCCACCGAAGCGCTCACCATCCTCTCGGGCCTCACCACGGCGCCGGGCCGCTTCGAGCCCGTAGCCGTACCCGGCAACCCCATTATTGGCCTCGTGGACTACGCCCACACGCCCGACGCCCTCGAAAACGTGCTCCAAACGCTGCACCAAACGCGCCGGCCCGAGCAGCGCATTATTACGGTGGTGGGCTGCGGCGGCAACCGCGACGCGGCCAAGCGCCCCATCATGGCGCGACTCGCCGCCCAACTCTCCGACCAGGCTATCCTCACCGCTGATAACCCGCGCGACGAAGACCCGCTGGAAATCCTGCGGCAGATGCAAGCCGGCCTCACGCCGCCCGCTGATGCCCACGTGCAGCTGGTGCCCGACCGCCGCCAGGCCATTCGGGCCGCCGTGGCCCTGGCCCGCCCCGGCGACCTAGTGCTAGTAGCCGGCAAGGGCCACGAAACCTACCAGGAAATAAAGGGCGTGAAATTACCTTTTGACGACCGGGAGGAATTGCGAGCCGCGCTTTCTTCAATTAAAAATTAAAAATGATGAATTAAAAATTGCTGAAACAAGAAATGGAGAACGCATTGCTACAAAGCCGATGCAGTCCCAATTTCTAATTCATCATTTTTAATTTTTAATTCAACAAAATGCTTTACTACCTCTTTCGCTACCTCCACGAGCATTACCACATTCCCGGCATCGGCGTGTTTCAGTACACGACTTTTCGCGCCGCGCTGGCGGTAGTTACGTCGCTGCTCATTGCCCAGATATTCGGGGGCAAGCTTATCGCCGTGCTGCAACGCAAGCAGCTGGGCGAAACCATTCGGGACCTGGGCTTGCAAGGCCAGAGCGAGAAAAAAGGTACCCCCACGATGGGCGGCCTCATCATCTTGCTGGCTATTCTGGTGCCCGTGCTGCTGTTTGCGCGCCTGCGTAATATCTACATTATCCTGATGCTGCTCAGCACCGTTTGGCTCGGGCTGATTGGGTTTCTAGACGACTACATCAAGATATTTCGCAAGAATAAAGAGGGGCTAAGCGGGCGCTTTAAAATACTGGGGCAGGTTGGCCTAGGTATTACGGTGGGCTGGGTACTGTTCTACAGTAACGAGATTACGGTTCGCGAGTATTTGCTGCCCAACGGACAATACTCGGCGGTGGATGCGACCAAAATATTCAAGGACGTGCACCTGGCCATTACGACGGTGCCGTTCATGAAAAACAACGAGCTGAACTACGGCGATTTATTTGCGCAGGCCGGCACGGCTTTCAAAGGATTGTATGGCCTGTTTTACATTCCCATCGTCGTATTTCTGGTAACCGCCATCAGCAACGGCGCCAACCTCACGGATGGCCTCGACGGGCTAGCGGCTGGTACGTCGGCTATTATCGGGGTTACGCTGGCTATTTTTGCCTTCGTGAGCGGTAATGCTTTTCTGGCTGATTATCTGGATGTTATGTTCATCCCGGATTCGGGCGAATTGGTTATTTTTTGCACGGCATTCGTCGGAGCTTGCATTGGCTTCTTGTGGTACAACTCGTATCCGGCGCAGGTATTTATGGGCGATACCGGCTCGCTGGCCCTAGGGGGTATTATTACGGTGCTGGCACTGGCCGTGCGCAAGGAGTTGCTTATTCCAGTTTTGTGCGGCGTGTTTATTATCGAAAACCTGTCGGTAGTAGTGCAGGTGAGCTGGTTTAAATACACCAAGCGCAAGTATGGCGAGGGCCGCCGCCTACTGCGCATGTCGCCGCTGCACCACCATTACCAAAAGCTCGGCTACCACGAATCCAAGATTGTGTCGCGCTTCTGGATTATTGGTATTATGCTGGCCGTTATCACGTTGGTGACGTTGAAATTGCGTTAATAAGGTACTAAAAAGCTATTAGCATGGCGGAGGGTCAGAAAAATATTATTATTCTAGGTGCTGCTGAAAGCGGGGTGGGCGCAGCGCTGCTGGCCCAGGCCAAAGGGTACGCCGTATTCGTGTCCGACCGCGGCGCTATCCAGCCCGTTTATAAGGAAAAGCTGGCGCAGGCCGGTATAGCATTCGAAGAAAATCAGCACACGCTCGACCGCATTCTGCAAGCCGATGAGGTAATTAAAAGCCCCGGCATTCCGGAGAAAGCGCCGGTAATTAAAGCGCTGCGCGAGCAGAATATTCCCATTATTTCGGAGATAGAGTTCGCCAGCCGCTACACGCAGGCGCGCTGCATCGCCATTACCGGCACCAATGGCAAAACCACAACCACGCTGCTCACTTACCACCTGCTAAAAGAGGCGGGCTATAATGTGGGTTTGGCGGGTAATATCGGCTACTCGCTAGCCGAGCAAGTAATTGAGAATAAATTTGAGTACTACGTGCTGGAGCTGAGCAGCTTCCAACTCGACGATACGTATGGTTTTCAGCCTTGGATAGCGGTAGTTCTCAATATCACCCCCGACCACCTAGACCGCTATAATTACTCGCTCGACGAGTACGCCGCCTCTAAGTTTCGCATCGCAAAAAACCTGGCTAGCGATGGCTATTTCATCTACAATGCCGATGATGCGCAAATACAAAATAACTTGTGGCGCCTGCTGGTAGGGCAGAAAGAAGAGCGTCATTTTCCATTCCAAGCGCTGCCATTTTCGATAGAGCCGCCGATAGCAGGTACGGGCGTTAAATCTTATTATTTTGCTGGACACATAGATGCCGCAGGTAAGACAGTTGATGAGCAGTTTCTAGAGATTCAACTGACGCCCGACAGCACGAAGAAAGAAAAAGTAAGCCTGACTAAATCAGTGCTTATTGGCCGCCACAATGTGCAAAACATGGCCGCCGCGGTGCTCGCCGCCCGCGTAGCCGGCGTTGGTATCGCGCAGATTGAGCAAGCCCTAGGTACCTTCCATAACGCCGACCATCGCTTGCAACTGGTGCGAGAAATAAACGGTATAGCGTACATCAACGACAGCAAGGCAACCAACGTCGAAGCCGCTTGGTACGCGCTCGATGGGGTGAAGCGCCCCATTGTTTGGATAGCCGGCGGCACCGACAAAGGCAACGATTACGCGTCGCTGCAGCCCCTGGCGCAGCAGAAAGTAAAAGCCCTAGTGTGCCTAGGCGTAGACAATGCCAAGCTGCGCACCGCCTTCGCCGACCACGTGCCGCACCTCGAAGAAACCCAGCGCATGACCGACGCCGTGCAGCGCGCGGCGGCCCTCGCCGCCCCCGGCGATGTGGTGCTGCTCTCGCCCTGTTGCGCCAGCTTCGACCTGTTCAAAAACTACGAAGACCGCGGCCAACAATTCGCCGCCGCAGTAAACGCCCTCCCCTGACAACGAAGAAAAAGCCAGTCAGCCCGCCGCAGGCGGGCGTATCTGCGAAATCCGTTAAATCCGCTAAATCTGCGATTTATGCAAGCAACCCGGCTTACCTGGCTTCAGCGAAATCTGAAAGGGGACCCCATTTTGTGGGCCATCGTTATTTTGTTTTCACTCATCAGCATCGCGGTGGTGTACTCGGCCACGGGCACGCTAGCCTACCGGCAGGAGCTGCACGGCCGGGGCGGTTCGGTGGAGGGTATTGCGTTAAAGCACACGGGCTTGATTTTTATGGGCCTGGGGCTGATGTGGCTGGCGCACCGCATCGACTACCGCCACTATTCGCGGCTGTCGCTGTACGCGCTGCTGCTGTCGGTGCCGCTGCTGTTGTACACCTATTTCGCGGGTGGCACTACGCTCAATGATGCCTCGCGCTGGCTCACGATTCCGGTAATTAATCAAACGTTTCAGCCTTCCGACTTGGCCAAGCTAGCGCTCATTACGCACTTGGCGAGCATGCTCAGTCGGCGCCAGCAGCACCTACACGATTTCTGGAGCACGCTGTTTCCGGTGATGCTGTGGGTGGGCGTCATCTGCGGCCTCATCGTGCTGTCCAACGCATCGACGGCGTTACTGCTTTTTCTGACCTGTTTGCTGCTTATGTTTATCGGCCGCGTGCCGCTCAAGCAAATGGTCGTAATGGTACTGATTGGGGCTGTGTTGGGGGGCGCTGGCCTGGCGGCTGGGCAGCGCCTGGGCACGGTAATTTCCCGCGTTTCCAACTTCACGGATGCCAAGAAAAAACCGCCATTTCAGCTCGAGCATTCCTACATCGCCATTGCTACGGGCGGCATCAGCGGCAAGGGTCCTGGTAAAAGCACTGAGCGCAACATCATGCCGCACCCGTATTCTGACTTTATCTACGCCATTATCATTGAAGAATATGGCATGCTAGGCGGGCTGGTCGTGCTGTTCCTCTACCTGGCTTTTTTATATCGCGGGTTAAAAACCGTGATGAATAGCCAGGGGGCTTTTGGCGGGCTTTTGTCGGCGGGATTATGCTTTAGTCTGGTCTTGCAGGCCATGGTAAATATGGGCGTAGCCGTGGGCCTAGGGCCTGTGACAGGCCTGCCGCTACCGCTCCTTAGCATGGGTGGTACCTCGCTTATTTTTACTGGTTTGAGCATCGGAATCATTCTGGCGGTAAGCCGTGGCGAGCGCGCTATTCGGCCCATGACCGGCGAAGACCCCGGCGCGGCGCGTATTCCTAGTCAGCGTGCTACCTAGGCGTAGTAGGTTGTTAGTTAACAGCTGCTAGCTGTTGGCTTTTTCGCAACGAGATTGTTTTAATAGTTAATAGCCAGCAGCCCAACACCATGAAATTTATTATCTCCGGAGGCGGTACGGGCGGGCATATTTTTCCGGCCGTGGCGATTGCCAACGAAATACGCCGGCGCGAACCTGCCGCCGAAATCCTTTTCGTGGGGGCCAACGGCCGGATGGAAATGACGCGCGTGCCGGAGGCGGGCTATGAGATAGTAGGGTTGGATATCAGCGGTTTGCAGCGCCGCCTCACGCCGCAAAACTTGATGTTTCCGGTGCGGGTATTTCGGTCGGTGCGCAAGGCGGGCAAATTGGTCGAGCAGTTTCGGCCCGATGCGGTAGTGGGCGTGGGCGGCTACGCCTCGGCGCCGGTGCTGCTGGCTGCTACGTCGCGTGGTATTCCGAGTCTGATTCAGGAGCAGAATTCCTACGCGGGGCTAGTCAATAAATTATTGGCGCGTCGCGTCAATAAAATCTGCGTGGCTTACGACGACATGGAAAAGTTTTTTCCGGTCGATAAACTCGTGCTGACTGGCAACCCGGTGCGCACCGAAATTGCCCGCGGCAACCGCGCCGACGCGCAGCGGTTTTTTGGCCTCGACACTACCAAAAAAACGCTGCTTGTGGTGGGTGGCAGCCTCGGCGCCCGCACCCTCAACCTGGCCACCGCCGCCGCCCTAGGTCGCTTGCGCGAAGCCGGCGTGCAGTTGCTTTGGCAAACTGGTAAGCTCTATTATCCTGAAGCTAAGGAGCAGGCCGCGCCCTACGCCGCCGACAACCTGCAAGCACTGGAATTTATTCAGCGCATGGACCTGGCCTACGCCGCGGCGGATATAGTAATTAGCCGGGCCGGCGCACTTTCAGTTTCAGAGCTTTGCCTCACGGGCAAGGCCGCAATACTGGTGCCTTCGCCCAACGTGGCCGAAGACCACCAGACGAAAAATGCGCTGGCTCTGGTGAGCAAAGGCGCGGCCGTGCTCATCACCGATGAGCACGCCGCCACCCGCCTCTACGACGAAACCCTGCGCCTGCTCGCCGACCCCGAGCGCCAGCAGCAGTTGAGCGAGCGCGTACGCAAGTTGGCGCGTCCGGATGCTACTACGGCCATTGTGGATGAATTATTCAGCCTGCTAAAAAAATAACTCTGCGAAACTCTGCGGAAAACCCCGCGCAATCCTGCGGGAAAACTTCCCCAAGCTTACCAAAATGCAGCAATTTCCTTACATCTTTTTCCTAGGTATCGGGGGCATCGGCATGTCGGCGCTGGCACGCTGGTTTAAAGCCAACGGCCACAGCGTGAGCGGCTACGACAAAACCGAAACGCCCCTGACGCTAGCGCTGCAAGCCGAAGGAATTGCCGTGCATTACACCGACGAGGTCGCTGCTATTCCGGCCGAAGTAAAGGCCAATAAAATGCAGACGCTGGTGGTGCTCACGCCCGCCATTCCGGCCGACAGCCGCGAGTGGGCGTGGCTGCGTGCGCAGGGCTACGACATCCGCAAGCGCAGCCAGGTGTTGGGCGTGCTCACGCAGGGCAAGCCTACCATTGCGGTGGCCGGCACGCACGGCAAAACCACCACCAGCAGTATGGTGGCGCATTTGCTGCACCACGCGGGCGTGGACACGGGCGCCTTTCTGGGCGGCATTGCGGTGAACCTAGGGAGTAATTTATTGCTGCCCAAAAGCGCCGATGCGCCCGTGGTAGTGGAGGCCGATGAGTACGACCGCAGCTTCCTGACGCTGCACCCCGACGTGGCCATCGTGACCAGCACCGACGCCGACCACCTCGATATCTACGGCACTAAGGAGGCCCTAGTAGAATCGTTTTGTCAATTTGCGGCGCAATTAAAACCGGGTGGTACGCTGCTGCTCAACCACACCGCTGATGCGCGCGTGGCGGCCGCCGCACCGGCCGGTACGCACGTGCTGCGCTACGGCCTGAGCGCGGCGCAAGGCCTCGATTTATTTGCCGCTGACATCACGCCTGAGGGGCATCAGTTTAACTTTGACTTGCACGGCCCACAGGGCGTGGTGGCGGGGTTGCAGCTCGCCGTGCCGGGCTTCCACAACGTGGAAAATATGCTAGCCGCCGCGGCCGTGGCGCAGGTCTACGGCGTGGGTGAAAATACGCTGCGCGCGGCCGTGGCAGCCTACCGCGGCGTGAAGCGGCGATTCGAGTTTATCGTGACCGGGCCTGACAAAGTGTACGTGGATGACTACGCTCACCACCCGCGCGAAATCGAGGCATTTCTGCGCTCGTTGCGCGCGTTGTATCCGGCTAAGAAACTGCGGGTTATCTTTCAACCACATTTATTTACCCGCACCCGCGATTTTGCCGAGGGCTTCTCCGAAAGTCTGAGTTTGGCTGATGAAGTAGTGCTGCTAGCCATTTACCCAGCCCGCGAATTACCGCTGCCGGGCGTGACATCGGAAATGCTGTTGGAAAAAATTACGGCGCCTAAAAAATCCATTCAAACCAAAGCCGAAGTGCTAGCCAATGCCGCCCAGCAAGCCGATTTTGACGTGCTCGCTACCGTGGGTGCTGGCGATATTGACACGCTGGTGCCCGAATTAAAAGCCATCCTGACGCGCTAGCCGCGCATTAACTAATCTAGGCGCTTGCGCCACGGCAGCCGCCAAAATCAGCACCTAGGTGCGTACCTAGCTTACATGGAAAAGAACGTTCGCAATTTACTCGTCGCGTTTGCCTGCCTGCTGGGCTTGGCCGGGGCCGCCGCGTTTGCGGCGTACCGGCAGGCCCACCGGCCGGTGAGCGATATTGTGGTCAATATTGCCAACGAGTCGAATAATTATTTTATCAGCGAGCGGGGCGTTACGGCACTGCTCACCAACGGCGGCAAAGAGCCCGTGCTGGGCACCGTGCCCGAAGGCCCGCGCCTGCGGGTGCTGGAAGGTCGCCTAAAGGCGCACCCCTTCGTGCGCGAGGCCCAGGTATACCGCGACCTGGCTGGTAATCTGCACGCTGACATTCACCAAAACCACCCCATTGCGCGGCTGGTGCACGCCGACGACCGCCTCGATAGTTACGTGGATGCGGCGGGTAAGCGCCTGCCCTTATCGCCGCTCTACACGGCCCGCGTGGCTACCGTGAGCCGGGCGGGCGGCGGTGGGTTGCCCACAACCTTTTTTCAGGATAGTACGTCACGGGGGTATCTCGATTTCCTGCGCTACGTAGACGAGCATCCCTTCTGGCACGCGCAGGTGGCCGAAGTTTTTGTGGAACCCGGGGGGAAGTTGAGCTTTACGCAGCAGGTCGGCGACCAACGCATCGAGTTCGGTCCGCCCGAAAATATTTCAGAAAAATTCGCCAAATTGATGGTATTTTACCGACAAATTCCTTCCGTTTTAGGGTGGGATACTTACCACCGCGTCAACGTGGAATACCAAAATCAAATCATTTGTGAATGACAAATGGTTGATAACGAGATTTATAAATTTTGATAATTCAGCTAACTAGCTTAGCCTCCGCTCTTTCACGCTTGCCCTGTCCCCATGCAACAAGATAAAATCGTCGTCGGTCTCGACATTGGCACCACTAAAATCTGCGCCTTGGTGGGACGGAAAAACGAGTACGGCAAGCTCGAAATTATGGGCATGGGCACGGCCGTATCCGACGGGGTGCAGCGCGGCATCGTGCTCAACATCGACAAGACGGTGGAGGCCATCAAGCGCGCCATTCGGCAGGCCGAGGAGCAGTCGGGCATTGATATCGGCGTAGTAAACGTGGGCATTGCGGGGCAGCACATCAAGTCGCTGCAACACAACGGCTCCATTACGCGCCCTAGCGGCGACAACGAGATTACGCAGGACGACGTGAACCGCCTCACGGCCGACATGTACCGGCTCGTGACGCCCCCCGGCTCGCAGATTATTCACGTGATGCCGCAGGACTACAAAGTTGATTTTGAAGGTGGCGTGACCGACCCGGTGGGCATGGCGGGCGTGCGGCTGGAAGGCAACTTCCATATCATCACGGCGCAAAGCGCGGCCATCAACAACATCAACAAGTGCGTAACCAAGGCTGGCCTGGCCATTGAGAACCTGATTCTGGAGCCGCTGGCCTCGAGCGTATCGGTGCTGAGCGATGAGGAGAAGGAAGCGGGTGTGGCCCTCATTGACATTGGCGGCGGTACTACCGACCTAGCCGTGTTTAAGGATGGCATTATTCGCCACGCGGCGGTGCTGCCGTTCGGGGGTAACATCATTACCCAGGACATCAAGCAGGGCTGCAACGTGACGCCCAACCAGGCCGAGCAGCTCAAGGTGAAGTTTGGCAAAGCCATTGCCGAAGAAGCTTCCGATTACGAAATCGTGAGCATTCCGGGGCTGCCCAACCGGCCGCCCAAGGAGGTATCGCTCAAGAACCTGGCCTACATCATCGAGGCCCGTATGTCGGAGATTATCGAGCTAGTGTATGCGGAAATCTACCGCATGGGCCTGCACGAACACCTATCGGCGGGCGTGGTGCTGACGGGCGGCGGCTCGCAGCTTCAGAACCTGGAGCAGCTGACCGAATACCTCACCGGCCTCGACACGCGCATTGGCTACCCCAACCAGCACCTAGGCAAGAGCAAAATCGAGACGGTAAAGTCGCCGATGCACGCCACTGGCGTGGGCCTCGTGTTGGCCGGCTACCAGGCTCAGGACGAGCGCAATGTCGCCCGCCCCGGCTACGCGGAGGAGGAAACCCAGAGCAGCTACAGCTACCAGGCGGCGCCTCCCGTGGCGCCCGCCGCGGCGCCCGTGGTGCCTAGCTTCATGGCAACTCCGGCCCCGGCCCCGGTGCCCGCCCCCAAGGCCCTGGAGCCACCAAAGGAGCCTAAGGGCCCTAGTAAGTTTGGCTCCTACCTAGGCGACATTACCCGCAAATTGAAGGGTATTTTAATTGATGATTTTGACGATAAACAATATTAATCAATGAGCGGATGCGTGAGTGCGTGAATGAGCAAAGGGCCTAGCTTCCTGCTCAATCACGCATTCACTCACTCACTCACTCACTCATTGAATCTATGAATTTTACTTTCGATATTCCTTCCCAGAGCCGCTCGATTATTAAGGTAATTGGGGTAGGAGGTGG
This sequence comes from Hymenobacter bucti, assembly GCF_042681145.1. NCBI lineage: Bacteria > Pseudomonadati > Bacteroidota > Cytophagia > Cytophagales > Hymenobacteraceae > Hymenobacter > Hymenobacter bucti. Next base: position 89,634 of record NZ_JBHUFD010000005.1, on the reverse strand, counting down.
AGGCTCCAACGCCGTGAAGCACATGCATAAGCAAGGCATCAAGGACGTGGAGTTTATAATTTGTAACACCGACCGGCAGGCCTTGGAAAGCTCCACGGTGCCGAACAAGCTGCAGATTGGGGTAGACCTGACCGAAGGCCTCGGCGCGGGCGCTAAGCCCGAGCGCGGCCGCCAAGCCGCCTTGGAGTCGCGCGAGCAAATCCGGGAGCTGCTGAGCAATGGCACCAAGATGCTGTTTATCACGGCGGGCATGGGCGGCGGCACCGGTACTGGGGCTGCCCCGGTTATTGCGCAGGTGGCGCAGGAGCTGAATATCCTGACGGTGGGTATCGTGACGGCGCCGTTCCTGTTCGAGGGCAAGAAGAAGCGCGACCAAGCTGAGCAAGGCATCAAGGAGCTGAGCGAGAACTGCGACACGGTGCTCGTGATTCTCAACGACAAGCTGCGCCAACTCTACGGCAACCTGACCATGGGCCAGGCTTTCGCCAAGGCCGACACAGTGTTGACGACGGCGGCCAAGTCGATTGCCGAAATCATCACGGTGACCAGCGACGTGAACGTGGACTTCGAAGACGTGAAAACGGTGATGAAGGACTCGGGCGCGGCCGTTATGGGCAGCTCCATCACGGAAGGCGAAAACCGCGCTCGCCGGGCGGCCGAAGAGGCGCTGAACTCGCCGCTGCTCAACAACACCGATATTCGGGGCGCGCAGCGGATTTTGCTCAGCATCATGTCGGGCGACCAAGCCGAGCTGGAAATGGATGAGCTCTCGGAAATCACCGAGTACATCCAGGGTAAGGCCGGTGAAGACGCCGAAATGATTTTTGGCCACGGTATCGACGAGACGCTGGGCCAGAGCATTCGCGTGACCGTCATTGCCACGGGCTTTGCCCGCGAAGCACACACTATTAATGCCAACGCTAGCGGACGCCCTGGCGTGGCAGCGCCCGAGCCCGTAGCGGCCCCCGAGCCGCAGCCGGTAGCCGCGGAAAAGGAGCGCGCTAGTGCGCCTGCCCCGGCCCCCGCGGCCCCGGTAGTGCCTAGCTTCACGGCCACGGTGGCGCCGGAGCCGGCCCGCATTACGTTCGACCTGAACGGCCCGGCGGCGCCCTCAACCCACGCCCCGCTAACCGGTGCGCCCTTTACGGCGCCTGGCGAGCCGGTGCTAGTGACGGGCAACACCCAGCCCGCGCCGCAGCCACCGCGCCCTAGGGCTGCCGCCCTTGAAGCCCAGGCCATTGAGCGGCGCAACCGGCTGATGCAGTCTTCCAACCAGGCGCTGTCGCCGGAGGCTACGGCCCACCTCGACACGCCTGCCTACTTGCGCCGCGGCCAAAAGCTGGAGCCCCTGGCCCCGAGCAACACCCAGAACATCTCGCGGTTTAATCTATCGGATGACAACGAGCTGCTGGGCGACAACCGCTTTTTGCACGATAATGTCGATTAGCCGATGGCGCGTGAGTAAGCTCCTTACTCACGCGCTACCGGGTAGCTTATGAAGAAACGCGCCTACCTAGGGGCGGTGCTGGCCGGCTGGGGAATATTGCTGGCCGGTTGCCAGCGGGCCGACCGCTCCAGCGAGTGCGTGCTGGTTGAGTCAGATTTTGAGCAGTTTGAAGGCTGGGTAACGCCGCTGCCCGCCGTGCTAAGCACCGAGCACGTGCATTCGGGCCGGTACGCGGAGCATTTGGCCGACGGCATGCTGTATGGGCCGCCCCACCTGACGGCGCTCAGCAAATGCGGGTTTGTGCCGCGTCGGTTGCGCCTACGCGCCTGGGTGTACTTGCCCAGTGGCCGCATTCGCTCTACCAATATCATCGTGGAAATTGACTGTCACGGCCGCCGGCCCAATATCTGGACCGGGCTGGAAATAGAGCAAACCGTGCGGCGCTATCAAAAATGGGAGCGGGTGCAGAAATACATCCAACTGCCGGCCGATATGGAAGCTTCCGACGAGCTGAAAATGTACCTCTGGCACCCCGAAACCAACGGCGAAAATCTGTGGCTGGACGATATACAATTGACTGGTGAGCGGTAAACAGCACAGCCCCGCACCAGTGGCGGGTAGCTTAGGGCCGCCCGCGGCGCGCTACGCCAGCCTGCAAGTGCTGGCCCTGCACCTGCTGCTGCTGGCCGGTATCACGTCGGCCCTGTATTGCTTTGGCATTATCCAGTACCTGCCGAGCGGGGCCACCCTGCGTAACTGGGACGTTATCTGGTACGAGCAGATAAAGCAGAGCGGCTATTCGTATGCGCCGGAGGGCATTAGCAACGTGGCTTTTTTTCCGCTGTTTCCCTACCTGTGGCGCTATTCAGGGTTGGGGCTGCTCGGCATCAGCCTAGTCAACGCCGTGGTTTTCCTAGGGTCCGCTACCTGGCTGGCGCGGCAGCTGGCTTTGCCGGCGCGCTTGCAACTGCTGCTGCTTTCGACCCCGGTGCTGCTCTTTATGGTGGTGCCTTATTCGGAGGCGCTGTTTTTCGCTTTTGGGGCGCTACTGCTGGTTGGGCTGCGGCAGCGCCGCTTGGGCTGGTGGCTCGTGGGGCTGCTCGGCTGCGGGCTCACGCGCTCGGCCAGCACGCTGTTTATGCCCGCGTTGGGGTTGATGGTGCTGCTTTGGGCGGGGCAGCCGGGGCAGCGGCGGCCGGCGCTGCGCTGGGGCGCGCTGGCGGTGCTGGTGCTGGCGCTCTCGGTGGGCGTGGTGGCCCTCATGCAATGGCAGCAAACGGGCGAGCCCTGGGGCTTCGTGAAAGTAAAGCACGCGTGGGGGCAGTTTTTCCGGTTGCCCACGCTGCCGCTGTCCGACCCCTCGGGCATCGACATGGTCTGGATTGACGGCCTGGGCGTGTGGGTTGGCGTGGCGGCGGCGGTGCTGTGCGGGTGGCGATTGTGGCAGGAGATAGGCCGCTGGCGCGGCCGGCCCAGTCCCCCGCCGCTGCCGCTAGAAGTACTCTTTTCCCTAGGTTACTGCGCGAGCGCGGGTTTGTTCCTGCTGCTTTTCCAGGGTGGTAGTATCTGGAATGCCGGCCGGTACCTGCTCACGACGCCCTTTGTGGTGGTGCTGCTGGGCTACCTGGCTACCCAGCCGGCCTGGCCGTGGCGGCGCTACGCAGCGCTGGCGGGCGCCACGCTGCTGTTTTGGCAGGTGTTTGGGGCCTACACCCTGCAATTCGACAATTTCACGACTCCGCAGGCGCTGTGGTACTTCGGCTTGCTGACTGTATACCTGCTGCTGTACCTGGCATGGCGGCAGCTGCGCTGGCAGGGTGAGGTCACGATGCTGCTCTATACCGTGAACATGGTGCTGCTCCTGCATTTGCTCGATAGCCTACTGAAGGGCTATAAGGTGCAGTAATGCACAGCGAGCGCTTAGCCCTAGGTCCGAAAATAGGGGATTATTCGGCCCCAGCTCAGTCTAAAACGGGTTTGAGAACCGCTTGTCGGTGATGAAGGTCGAGTCAGTGAGCGTTTTCAAAAAGGCCAGGACCTGCCGCTTTTCGGTGGTGGTGAGGTCCATGTGGGTGCCGAAGGGCGGGTTGTTGCGGCCTTCGATGAGGTTGTTGTCGAGGCCGGGGCTGGCCATTTGCACGTGGTCGGAGTAATGGTCGAGCACTTCCTCCAGCGTCTTAAAACGGCCGTCGTGCATGTAGGGCGCCGTGAGGGTGATGTTGCGTAACGTGGGCGCGATAAACTTGCCATTGTCCACGGCCAAGCCCGTGACGCCGCCCCGCCCTAGGTCGCTGAAAGTCAGGTCGAGGCCGTTGTTGAAGAACTTGCCTTCGTAGTTCGACGACATCAGCGGCTGGGTGTGGCAATGGAAGCACTCGGCGCCGCGCACCCGGCCGGGGCTGATGTGTGTTTGGTAAAGCACCAGCCCGGCTGATTCATCGGTGGTGAAGCCCTGGCGGTTGTTGGCCAGGTACTTATCGAAGCGCGAATTGCCCGATACCAGCGTACGCTCGAACTGCGTCAGCGCTTTGAGTACCAAATCGTTCGTGATGGTGCGCGTGCCAAACGCGGCTAGGAACAGCGGCGGGTAGGTGGTCGTGTTTTGCAGCTTGCCCACGCTCACGGTGAGGGGCTGGTGCAGCTCGATGGGGTTTTCGAGGGGCTTGAGGGCCTGCGTTTCGAGGGTCGAAAAAGCGCCGTCCCAGGTGAGCGTAGTACTCCAGAGCACGTTGACGAGCGACATGGTACCGCGCGGGTTAGCTACGCCATCGACGCCCACGGCTTTGGCCAGGCCATCGGTGAAGGCTTTGCTTTGCTGGTGGCACGAGCCGCACGACATGGTGCCGGTGCTCGATAACTGCTTCTCGTAGAAGAGCATGCGGCCCAGGGCCACGCCCTCGTTGGTGAGCGGGTTATCGGCCGGAATGACGGGGGTGGGGAAGCCGGCTGGCACCGTGAGCGTGTAGGCCGTCGGCCCAGTGGGCTCGGGGTCGATGCCTTCCGCAGAGTGGCAGCCACCTAGACTTAGCGCGCCCAGCAGCAGCAAAAAGCCCGTTAGAAAACGCGTAAGATGTTGCGGCATATTAACTGATAAGGGCAAAGGGGAAACCTAAGATACGGTACCGTCAGCGCCCAACACTAGCCGCCAGCGGTTGGTTTCGGCCGACTGACGCGGGCGGCGAAAAGCGCGGATTGGTTAGCAAGTTATTATCGGTCAGCGTATTCAAAAAGGCGAGTAGCTCGCGTTGCTCCTGAGCAGTCATTGGCAGGCCTAGGCGGCCATTGGGCTGGTGCAGCAGCGGGTCGAGGGTGCGCGAGGGGCGCACGCCGTGGGCGTAGTGGGCCAGCACCTGCGGCAGCGTGGCAAAGCGGCCGTCGTGCATGTAGGGCGCGGTGCGGGCCACGTTGCGCAGGCTCGGCACCCGAAAGCGACCCGCATCGGCGGGCTGCTGCGAGATGTGCGCCCGCCCCGAGTCCAGCGGAAATGTGCGGTCGAGGCCGTTATTGCGAAACGACTCGTCGGTGAATAAGTCGGTGGCGTGGCAGTTGCTGCATTTTTGCTGAAACAGCGATTGGCCGCGCAGTTCGGGCGCCGTAAACTGGCCACCCGGCTCGTGCCGCACGTGCTTATCGTAGCGCGAGTCGGCGCTGACGAGGGCCGACGTGAACTGCGCGAGCGCCTTCAAAAACTGCGGCGTATCTATCTGGCCCGGCCCGTAAATAGCGGCGAAGCGCCGGCGATATTCGGGGTCGGCGTTGAGCTTGGCTAGGGCGTCGGCCAGCGGCTCGTTCATTTCCTGGGGGCTGGTGAGGGGGGCCAGCGCTTGCAGCTCCAGCCCGCGCACGCCGCCATCGGCCATGAAGCTGCGGTGCCAGCCCAGGTTCTGGAGCGCGGGCGTATTGCGGGCGCTGCGGCGGCCGGCCACCCCTAGGGCCAGCGCCTGGCCGTCGGTGAAGGCGCGGCGCTGCTGGTGGCACGAGCCGCACGACACGGTGCCGTCGCTCGACAGGCGGGGGTCGTAAAACAGCTGCCGACCGAGCGCGAAGGTGGCTTCGTCGGGTTGGTTTTTAGCTACCTCGTACACCAGCGCCGGGAAGTTGGCGGGCAACGCCAGCGCGGCGGCGGGCTGGCGCCAATGGGCCACGGCCGCGCTGCCCACCGCCCCGAGGGCGGCCAGCAGTAGCCAGCCGGCGCGCCGGCCTACCCACGAAGTGCGCCTGAGTGTGGCCACGGCAGCGAGGAGTTAGTCGGTGGTGATTTTCTTAACGGTGAACATGCCGGCCGCGTAGTTTTGGGCGAGCTGCACCGACTGCGTGCTGGGCATGTGCACGCCGGTAAAGGTGCTAAGCGCAGTCGGAGTCGGGCCGTCAAAAATCTTCGTCACGTTGGCGGCCAAGTGCAGCTGCGAGGTATGGTTGGCTTGCACCGTGAGCTTGGCGCCGTTGAAAGCGGGCGCGGCCGTCACGATGGCGTTGTTGGGGTCGGTGTAGCCGCCAATGTGGCAAGTCAGTGGCTTTGCGGGGCTGGTGGAGGTGATGGTGCCTTCCAGCTTCATAAAAATGTGGCCGCTGTTCCAGGTCCAGTACATGGCGTTGGCCTGGTTGAGGTCGCCGGTGAAGGTAGTTGGGTCGGTGAGGCCGGTTTTTTGCGCATCCACGCCTACGATAAAGCTCACGCCAGTGTAGTCGCCGGCCGGCACGTTGGGCACCATAAAGCTCAGGCTGCTGGGCTTGGCCTGGTTGACCAGAAAGTAGGTGTCGGGCGCGGCATAAGTGGTGCCGTCACTTTTGGTAAACTTGATATTCGACAGGTAGTACTCAAACGTGCTAACGGTAAACGTCTCGCCCGCTGCCGTAGTAGCCACTGTGCTGTTTAGCGCTAGGTCCTGCGACCCTGCCACGTTGCGAACGGTGATATTGACTGGCCCAGTGGTTTCGAGCGAGTCGCTGTCTTTTTTGCAGCCGCTGAATAGCGCCAGCGGAACCACCAGCAGCCCGAGCAGGGTAGAGAGACGGGTTTTCATATCGTTGAAATGGAAAGTAAAGCGCCGCGTTATTAGCAGAAATGGGCGGCTCACCGAGCTACCTAGGGCACACGCGCCAGCGGTGAAAAGTTCGTGACATCCAATTGCTAAGCTAGGAGCAACAGCTGAGAACGCGGTGAAGTTGCGGCTGCCAAATCTGCTGCCCATATCCTAACCAACGAATTTTTGCGGGCCATGGTCTGCGCGGCCGGAGCGGTGAGTCGTACTTTTGCCGGCGGTTAGCTATTTCCAACCTGTGAAGTCCATTTTCGCCTATTTGCTCTCGGCCCTGGTGCTGCTGCAAACCTTCAGCCGCGAGCTGCTGGTGGTGGACTTCACGTTGAACCAGGCCACTATTACGGCGCGCTTCTGCGTCAACAAAGCCCGGCCCCAGCTGCACTGCGATGGCAAATGCTACTTTGCTAAGCAGCTCAAAAAGCAGGAGGAGCGCGAGAGTAAGTCAGCCGGCCCGCTCAAGGAGCGGCTCGAAATGCTGCCCGCCGCCTTTAGTAGCTGGCAGCCGCAGCCGGCCCGCGTGGCCGCGCAGGTAGCCCCGCGCTACGCCCGTTTGGTAACGGGCACCTACGCCGCGCCACTCGGCGCTCTTTTTCGCCCGCCGCTCGGCGCCTAAACCAACCAGCAAGGAGGGAGTTGCCGGCCGGCTCGGCCCGCCTGACGCATCGCGCGCAGGCTTAGGCTGCCGCGCCTTGCCCCTAGGTTCGTTTAGCACCTGATTCGCAAGGGATGAAGTCGTTTTTTATTACTACCGGGCTGGCCGTGGGCTGCCTAGGTAGCGCCTATGCGCAGCAAGCCCCACTGCGCGGTACCATTCTCGATGCCCAAACGCAGCAGCCGCTGCCGGGCGTAACGGTAGTGGTGCCGGGCACCAGCACGGGCACCACCACCGACGCCGGCGGCCGTTTTGCGCTGGCCGTGCCCACTGGCACCCGCGAGGTAACGGTCTCCTTGATGGGCTATAACGCCCAGAAAGTGAGAGTGCCTAGTGCAGATAACGCCCTCACGGTGCGGCTCGAAGCGGCGCCCGTAAACCTGCAGGGCGTGGTGGTGTCGGCTAGCCGCGAGCAGGAAAAGCGCACCGAAGCGCCGGTGGCCATCAGCCAAATTGCGTCGCAGCTCATTGCCGATACTAAAGCCACGGCCCCGTACCAGCTGCTCAACAAGGTGGCCGGCGTGTACATGGTGAACCTTGGCAACGAGCAGCACATGATGGCTATTCGCCAGCCCATCAGCACCAACGCGGTGTATTTGTACCTAGAGGACGGGCTGCCCATCCGGCCCATCGGCATCTTCAACCACAACGCGCTCTACGAAATCAACCAGGCGGGCGTGCGCAGCATCGAGGTGGTGAAGGGGCCGGCCTCGTCGCTCTACGGCTCCAATGCCATCGGCGGGGCGGTTAACTTCCTCACGCAGCGGCCCACGCCGGTGCCCACGGCGGGCGTGTCGGTGCAGGGCGATGGCTTTGGCTACCGCCGCCTCGATGCCAGCGCTAGCGGCACGGTGGGCAAGCTCGGGCTGTACGCGGGTGGCTACGCGGCCCGCCAACGTACTAGTTGGCAAGACTATACCGATTTTGACAAGCAGTCGTGGACGCTGCGGGCCGACTACGCCTTCAGCCCGCGCACGCGGCTCATTGGCATGGGCACCTACAATTACCTCAACACCCAAACGCCCGGCACGCTCGACAGCACCCGCTTTTATAGCCGCAGCTACCAGAGCAACAACCGCTTCACTAACCGCGTGGTGACGGCCGTGCGCGGTAGCCTGCGCCTAGAGCACGAGTGGAACCCGGCCCAGCAAACGGCCCTCACGGCCTTCTACCGCTCCAACTCGACCGGCCAGCTGCCGAGCTATTTCATCAGCGACGTGCGCGCGAATGGCGTGTACCAAAGTTCGAATGGCCAGGTGAATAATCAGTCGTTTAAGAGCTACGGGGCGCTGGCGCAGCACCGCATCGACCTCGGGTTTCTGAATTCGCGGCTCATCGTGGGCGGGTATTTCGACTACAGCCCGAGCACCTACTGGGCGCGCTACCTCACGATTCAGAAGGACGTGGCCAATAACTTTTACACCGGCTACACCGACACTGGCCGGCTGCTCGACGATTATAAAATCGACCTGTTTAATACGGCCGCTTTCGCCCAATACGAGGTGCAAGCCACGGAAAACCTGCGCATCGTGGGTGGCCTGCGCTACGACCGGGTGCAGTATAATTTCAGCAATAACCTAAGTGGTAGTGCTACTTCGAAGAAGGCCGCTCAGCGGAACAGCTACAACTTGGTGGCGCCCAAGCTGGGGCTCACCTACGCCCTAGGGGCTAGCCAGGGCGTGTACGCCAACTTCAGCACCGGCTTCCAGCCGCCCGAAACGGGTAGCTTGTACAGCTCGCGCCAGCTCATCGAGCTCAAGCAAGCCAATTTTACCAACTACGAGACCGGCGGCTGGGTGGCGCTGCTCGACCGCAAGGTGTACCTTGACCTTAGCGTGTACGACATGGAAGGGCGCAACGAGATTGTCAGCATCCTGCAGGCCGATAACACGACCCAGAGCGAAAACGTGGGCGCCACCCGCCACCGCGGCGTCGAATATACGCTGACCTACGCGCCCGTTTCGGAAGTGAATTTCCGCCTCAGCGGTACCAATGCGCGCCATACATACGTGGACTACAGCGAGGTGGTGCAGGGCCGCAACCGCGACTACTCGGGCAACCGCATGCTGAACGCGCCCACCTGGATTGCCAACGCGGAGGTGTTTTACAAGCCGCGCTTCTTGCCCGGCGCTCGCCTCGGGCTGGAGTACCAGCGCATTGGCCAGTACTACACCAACACGGCCAATACCAAGACCTACGCCGGCTACAACCTGCTGAACCTGCGCCTAGGGTACCGCCTGCCGCAGCCGATGCTGCGGGGCCTCGACGTGTGGGCCAACGTGGTGAACCTCGGCAATGCGCTGTACGTCACCACGGTTACCAGCAACCAGTACGGCACCACGTACCAGGCCGCCGCGCCGCGCACCTACACCCTAGGCGTGGGCTACACCTTCGCGGGCCGAGCCAAAGAATAAGACTGTAGAACGGAGTGGCACTCCGTTCCTGAATTGCAGCAAAAAACGAAGTGCCACTTCGTTTTACAAGCAAGCTATATGTCTAGTAATCAAATTTCTTCGGTGCCGCCGGTGGTAGCCGCCCCCGCGCGGGCCGGCTCGCCGGTGCGGCGCTTCGTGGGCCGCCACATGTACCGCTGGCACCGGCTGCTCGGAATTATCACGGTGGTGCCCGTCATCTTGTGGACGCTCAGTGGTATTTCGCACCCGTTGATGTCCAACTGGTTGCGCCCACCCATCGCGCACGAAACGGTGCCTGCGCCGCCGCTCGCCGCCACGGCGCTCGTGGTGCCCGTGGCGCAGGTGCTCGCCGACCACCACCTGCCCGCCGTGCAAAACCTGCGCGTGGTGCAGTACCAGCGCCAGCCCTACTACCAGGTCACGACGGCCTCGGGCAAGCTGCGCTACTTCTCGGCCGCCACCAGCCGCGAGCTGCCCGGCGGCGACCAGGCTTATGCCGAAGACGTGGCCCGCTACCTGCTGGCCGACTCGACCAGCGCCGTGGCCAGCGCCGAGCGCCTGACCCACTACACCGGCGACTACAAATTCATCAACCGCCTGCTACCAGTCTGGAAAATCACGCTGGCCCGGCCCGATGGCATGGCCGTGTTTGTCGAAACCGGGCAGAGCCGCATGGGCACCTTCAACAACCACGCGCGGGCTACTTTCCTGTGGGTGTTTGGCATGATGCACAACTGGGACTTTCTGGAGGCGCTGCCCCGGCCGTTGCACCTGGGCATTATGCTGGTGTTCACTACCATCATCTGGCTGTCGGCGTTGAGTGGCCTGGTCATCTACGGCTTCGTGCGGCGCAAGCTGCGGCAGCCGCGCTCGGCCCAAGATGCGGTGGGCTGGCTGCGCCGGCGGCACCGTACGCTGGGGCTGTGGGTGGCGTTCGTCACGTTCACGTTTGCCCTCAGCGCCTCGTATCACTTGTGGCAAAAGCTGACGCCCGACCGCCGCGATGACGTAGCCCGCCGCACCACGTTTGGCGCCGCCGAGCTGGCGTGGCCGCTCACCCAGGCCCTGAGTGGCGCAGGTGGCGCCGCGCCCGTCACGCAGCTGTCGCTGGCGCGGGTGGGCGGCCAGCCCTACTACCGGCTGGTAAGCAAAAAGGCCGATGGCCTGCCGCTGGTGCAGTACCGCAGCACCCGCAACGGCGAGCTACTGCCCGATGGCGAGTTTCGCTACGCCCGCGAGTTGGCCCAGGAATTCAACACCAAGCTGAGCCAGCCCATAACGGCCGCCGCGGCTAGTGCCGAAAGCAACTCCACTATGGCCGACTGCTGCGCGGCACCCGAGCCGGCCGCGGCTACGGCCACCAAAACGGCCCTAGGTCTGCCCGCGGCCGGCCCGGCGCCGGCTACGGCCAGCTTGCTTAGCCCCGAGCTGGTAACCAAATTTGCCGGCGAGTACGGCTTCGTCAACAAGCGCCTGCCGGTGGTGAAGCTGGCTTTCGACGGGCCGGGCCACCCTGCCCTTTATGTCGAGCCCGCGTCGGGCAAGCTGGCGGCGCTCGTCACCGATGGCGACCGGCGCGAGGGGTTGTCGTTTGCCGTGCTGCACAAGTTTTTCCTGATGGACTGGGCCGGCAAAAACGTGCGCGACTTTGTGGCCATTTTCTCGGCCCTAGGAGTGCTGGTGGTCACGCTCTACGGGCTGGTGCTGCTGGTGCGCCGCTAGGGTAGTACCGTAGACCCTGTGGGTCCGCGCGTGCACTGACCGACGCGCGGACCCACAGGGTCTACGGTACTACCAGCTGAGCAAAGCCTCGGCCTGCTCGCGCAGCACCTGGCGCAGTAATGGGTCGGTAATTTCGCCTTCCTTCGACAAGTGCTGGCTGATGTGGGGCAGGCGCACGCGCTGCGGCAACACGCTGGTACCTAGGTAGAACAAAATGTCGGTGAGGTGGCTCAGCGCCAGCAGGCCGCCCTGGCCGCCACTGCTGAGGGACACCAGCGCCGCCTTCTTACCCCGGATGCCGCCGGGGTAGGGGAGGGCATCGATAAAGGTCTTGAGCGCGCCGGGGATGGAACAGTTGTACTCGGGCGCGAAAATGACGAGTTTGTCCGACTGGTCGAGCGGCGCGATGAGGCGGTTGAACTCGTCGTGCCGCCCGGCATTGTGGTAAAGGGCTTCGGTGAGCAGGTCGGCTGGTAAGTCCGTAAGGTCTAGGAACTGGTAGGGCGCGCCGAGCTCGTCGAGCAGCGTGGCGTAAAATTCGGCCACGCGCCGGGTGCGCGACTGGGGGCGGCTGGTGCCAACAAGGAGGGTAAGCAAGAGAGGAGTTTTTGGGCTGTTAGCTAATAGCTGCCAGCGGTTGGCTTTTGTTTTGGAAGGCTACGTAAGAACTGGAATAGGGTGCGGGGCTTGCCCCCGCCCGGCGTTGCTGAGTAACGTGTTTCTTAACAACGCCGGGCGGGGGCAAGCCCCGCACCCTACCTGAATATTACTGCACGCTCTCGGCCATTTGCAGCGGCGGGCTGGGCACTTCCACGTTGGCGGTGCGGGGGAAAGCCAGAAAGTGCGAAACCCGCGGCGGCTTGGGGCCGTGGTGCAGCTGCCGCACTTGCGCCTCCACCGCCTGGTCGTCGCGGGTGAAGCGGCGGTGCTGGCGCAGGTGCTCGCCCCAGGTGGCCACGTAAAAAAACTCGGTGATGCGCGTAGGCTCGGCCACATCGGCAAAGACGCCGGCGCGCAGCGCGCCATCGCGCAGGCGCAAGCGCGTGAGCTGCTGGGCCGCCTCGTGGAAGGCTGGCCAGTCGGCGGGCGCTACCTCGTACACTATCATCACGACCACGGGGCCATCTTCAGGGTCGATAATCTCGCCGGTGGAGGTGGCAATGGTGGGGTCGGTGCGGCTGTCGGCGGGCGCTAGGTCGAGGCCCTCGGGCTGGTGAATAGGAAAGGGCAAGGCCAGCAGCAGGCTGGCCAGCATCCAGCCGGCTGCGCCCAGCAGGGCGGTTTGCAGGCTGATGCGGTCGGCCAACTCACCCCAGGCCACGCTGCCGATGCTCATGCCGGCCTGAAACGTGAGCATGTAGATACTTACCACCCGCGCCTGCACCCACTTGGGCACGTGCAGCTGCACGGTGGTATTGAAGCTGGTCATCACAATCAGCCAGCAGGTGCCCGAAATAAACATCACCGGAAATAGCCAGTACTCGCTCGGCACCAGCGCCAGGGCTAGGTTGGTGCCCACAAAGCCGATGGAGCCCAGCAGCACTCGCTGGTTCATGGAGAGCTGCTGGCCGGCGCGGCCCATCAAAAAAGCCCCCGTAATGGCGCCTGCGCCCAGCCACGACAGCATCACGCCGTAGGTGCCCGAGCTTAGGTGCAGCCGCCGCGCCACTACCACGCTCAGCAGTGCCCACATGGCGCTGGCCCCAAACGAGAAGGCGAACGTGCGCACCAGCACCCCATAAATGGCCGGCGAATACTGCACATAGCGCAACCCTGCCCGCAGCGCGCCGGTGAAGTTTTCGGCCGGGCCACTGCTGGGCTCCGCCGCCCGCCGCCAGCGGTACACTACCACCCAGGTGCCGATAAAGGAAATCCCGTTCACCATAAACACCCAGCCCGGCGAGTAATAGGCGATGATTAAGCCACCTAGGGCCGGCCCGATGGCACGAGCAATATTGTTGCTCACTCCATTGAGGGTGATGGCAAACGGCAGTATCGGTCGGGGCACCAGCTCAGTGGCCACGGCCTGCCATATCGGCCCGTTCAGGGCCGCGCCCATGCCCAGCAGAAACGTGAAGCCCAGCACCTCCAGCGCCGTAATGTGTCCCGTAAACGTGAAGGCGCCCAGGCTAAAGGCCACCACCGCCATAAAGCCCTGGGTGCCCAGCAGCAGCTTACGCCGGTCAATGAGGTCGCCCACGGCGCCGGCCGGCATGCTCAGCAAAAAGGCTGGCAGGCTGGTGGCCGTTTGCATAAGCGCCACCAGCAGGGCCGAGGTCGTGAGCGTGGTTACGAGCCACACGCCGGCCACGTTCTGCATCCAAGTGCCCACGTTCGACACCACCGAGGCAATCCAGATGGCCCGAAACAGCGCGTAGGTGAACGGCGTGAGCATCGAGGGCTTAGGCGCGGCAGGGGTCATCAGGGGTAAGCGAATAAGTGAAATGTAGCTTGGACTTTGCGAGTCCGAGCGCGAGCGTAGCTCGCATCTGGTCTGGCGTTGTTTGCGCCTAGGTAGCGTCTTGTACCTATTCAAGCGTAGATGCTCGCTGCGCGAGCGCCCGGGCTCACAGAGTCCAAGCTACCCTTAGTTGCGAACAGGCACTTCTTTTAAATAAACCGGCATCGACAAGTAAGTTTTGGCCACTGGCTGCCCCAGCTGGTGCACCACGAGCGCCCGGCAGTGGCTGGTGCTCGCCTGGCCATCCAGTTCGAAGGCGATGCCGCGCCGCACATCATCGTAGAGGTAGCGCGGGCCAGCCTGGAGCCGGTAGCTGATGGCCAGCGGCAGCCGGCCATAGCTCGCCTGAATCTGACTTAGCGTGGCGCCGGTGCGCAGCCCGTTGGCCAGGCGGAAGTAAGCAGACGTGGCCCGCACCACCTGCACCGCCTTGTGGGTGTCCTGGCCCGGTATCATGGTCGTGTATACGTCGAGTTGGGCGGGCGGGTGGCCCGTGCCAAACCAGGTGGCCCAGGCCTTTTGCATGGCCGCGTCGCTGTAGGCGGCGGGCCCTAGGGTGGCCAGCGTGGCCGCGTCGGCCCCGAGCTTCAGGTTGCCCATGCTGCGGCCCGGCACCACTAGCTGGGCCGGCGTGGGCGGGGCCAGCAGCGGCAATAGGTGCGGCAGCGGCGCTAGCAAAAAAAGCAACATCATCCTTCCGGTTTGGTGGGGCTAGCACTTACGCGGGCGGCCCAGTGCAGGTTAAAAGCGGCGGGGCGCCCTAGGGTCGCTAACAGCGGCATTAACCCAGGCTAAACAGTACTAAACAATAAAAGCCCCTCAGAGAGGGGCTTCTAAAAGCAGAAAAGAGGTGAACAGGTAGAGTAAGGTTTCGGAAGTTTGTTAACTAGCTCTTTTTGTTAGCGTTGAAGCGGGTGCGCTGGTCTTGCATTGTGGTGCCCAGCTCGTTGGCCATGCCGTGATAGCGCGAGATACTCAGCAGCTTGAGGCGGTCGGCCTCGTCAAAATTGTTCAGCCACAGGTTGGCTTCGGCGTCGTTGTAGAGGGTGGCGCTTTGTGCGCCTGCTTGTCTTTTTCGGCTTTGATTTTTGCGTCGGCTACGGCCGACGAATGGTCGGCTTTCTGCTGCTTCACGGCCTCTTCGTAGCGGAGCATTACCTAGGCCTGGTAGAAGTGGCTACCAGCCGGCGCACGTAGTCGAAAGTGAATTTCTGAGCATCAATGCGCTAGCCATGGGCAGTGAGCAAGGAGGCTGCGCCCAAGAAAGTAACCAGTAAACGCATAGTTTGAAATAATGATAAAGATAAAAGTCTGATAAGTGACGCAAGCTACTCATAAACTGATAAATAGTAACTAGCTGGTTCCGGTAAAATTATATTAGCTGCGCGCTTATTCCAAGTCCCCCAATCTAGCTATTGTTCTATGCCCAATCGCCGTATTCCGCACTTCCAGCCGCCCGTTACCTAGCCGCCAGGTAGCGCAAATGGACCGCTAATAATTCTTGCTACTAGCTGAAAATAAGGTGCTTACTAGCTAATGCTCAGCGATTCAGCCGCTCGGGCTGCGGGGCTGGTAGCCTCGGCCGCGCCGGGTGCGGTGCCCTAGGTGGGCAACGGACACCGCGCTGCGGCAAGCAGCAAGCTGGAAAAGTACAGCTATAAAGTGCTTTTAAACACTATTTTAAGCGCTGACAATGCAACTAATACGATTAAAAAAAGCGGGCGGGGCGATGAGGCTCACTAACTATCAGTGCCCCAGCGCGGGCCTTACTCCACCACTAGGTCGTGCTTGGCCAATAAGCCCGGCAGCCCGGCCAGCGCAAAGCGTGCCCCGGTGAGGGTGTTCGTTTCGGGGTCGAGGGCGTAGTTGGTGGCCGTGGTGAAGTCGGCCCCGGCCAGCACCGTGCTGTGAAAGCCCGTCCGCGTGAGGTCACAGCCCGCAAACGAGGCACCGCTGAGGTCAGCGTTGGTAAAGTCGGCCTCGTCGAGGGTGCACTGCCCGAAGCGGGTGCCCGCCATGCGCTTGCCCCCGAAGGAGGCGTAGCGCAGCTGGCAGCCGTCGAAGTGCACCCCAAACAGCATGTCCTGGCATGCCGAGAACTGCACGCCCAGCAGCTTGCAGTCGGCAAAGGCCACGTTTTGCAGGGCCGTGCCGCCGAGCTTGGCCGTGCTCAGGTTGCAACGCTCAAACAGGCAGTCTTCGAAGCGCAGCCCGCTTAGGTCGGCTTCGGCCAGCTCGCAGCTGATGAAGTGAAACTGCTCGAATTCGCGCCCTAGGGCCAGCAGGCGCGGGGCATCGAGGCCCGTGAGCACCTGCCCGGCGGGGAAGTAGTCGGGCTTGCGGAGGGCGGTGGGTTTACGGCGCGGTTTCATAAGCTGAAGCGTAAAAGGCAACGAAAAGCTAACCTAAGGTGGCACCTGCAAGTTTAGGGGAAGCAAGTGGCTGGTTTCGGTACAGTACCTTGCGGCGGGTTCTACCCGTTTCTTATTTTATGCTATGGCTGCGCGCACTATCTATTTTAAAAACAACGCTGGCTGCCTCTGGGAAGAGCCGGAGGCCTATATCCGCCTAGAATACTACGCTGGGTTGCGCAGCGAAACGCAGTTTCAGGCGCTGCTCACGCACGCGCAGCAAGCCCTCAAGCGCCACGGCTGGAGCAAAATGTTGGTCAACCAGCAAGCGATGAGCGCCTTTACGCCCACCGAAGAAACCTGGATGATAAACGACTGGCTGCCGCGCGCCGTGCGCGAAGCCGGCTACCGCTACGGTGCCGTGGTGGTGGCGCACAACGTATTTGCCCGCCTCGCCATGACGGGCATCGTCATGACCAGCCGCAAGCTCGGCCATCTCTACCGCAACTTCGAGCACGAAACCGAGGCGGTGGCCTGGCTGCTGGAGCAGGAATAGTTTTTAGTGCTTAACTGCTAGTGGGTAGTGGTTAGTGACAAACGATTGGCCTCTAATCACTACCCACTAGCAATTAAGCACTACTTATACTTGCCCAGCTAGCAGGTCCTCGAAGGTTTGGCGGCGGCGGATGAGGCGCGGGGCCTCGTCGCCATCGAGCAGCACCTCGGCGGGGCGCAGGCGCGAGTTAAACGAGCTGCTCATCTCGAAGCCGTAGGCGCCGGCGTTGTGGAAGGCCAGCACGTCGCCCTCGCGCACCTCGGGCAGCAGGCGGTCCCAGGCAAAGGTGTCGGTTTCGCAGATGTTGCCCACCACCGTGTACAGCCGCTCGGGCCCATTCGGGTGCGAGAGGTTGGAAATGTAGTGATACGCATCGTACATCATGGGCCGGATGAGGTGGTTGAAGCCCGAATTGACGCCCGCAAACACGGTGGCCGTGGTGTGCTTCACGGTCGAAACCTCGACCAGCAGGTAGCCGGCCTCGCTCACCAGGTACTTGCCGGGCTCGAACCAGGCTTCGAGCGGGCGGCCGTATTCATTTTCAAACTCGTAGAAAGCGGCGGCCACCTGCTCGCCCAGGCCGGCCACGTCGGTTTCGGGGTCGCCGGGCTTGTAGGGTACTTTGAAGCCCGAGCCTAGGTCCAGAAATTCGAGCTGCGGGAAGCGACGCGCGGCGTCGAACAGAATTTCCAAGGCGCGCAAGAACACGGCTACGTCCTTGATTTCGGAGCCCGTGTGCATGTGCAGGCCGCGCACGTGCAGGCCGGTGCCCTTCACCACGCGCTCGAGGTGGCGCATCTGGTGAATGCTGACGCCGAACTTGCTGTCGATGTGGCCAGTCGAAATCTTGTAGTTGCCGCCCGCCTCGATGTGCGGGTTCAGGCGCACGCACACGGGGTACGAGCCGCCGTAGGTGGCCCCAAACTGCTCGAGCAGCGACAGGTTGTCGATGTTGAGATTCACGCCCAGCTCCTTGGCCTCTACCAGCTCGGCGAAGGCCACGCTGTTGGGGGTGAACAGGATGTTCTCGGGCTGAAAGCCCACGTGTAGGCCTAGACGCACTTCGTTGATGCTCACGCAGTCGAGGCCCGCGCCTTCGGCCAGTAGCACCTTCAGCACGGCCACGTTGGTGAGGGCTTTGCAGGCGTAGAAAAACCGCGTGGGGTGGCCGCTGAAGGCGGTGGTGAGTTTGTGGTACTGGGCCCGAATGGTATCGGCCTGGTACACGTAGAGCGGGGTGCCAAACTGCGCGGCGGCGGCCAGCAGGGCGGAAGCAGAAGATGCAGACATGAAACGCGAACGAAAAGGGCGGCCGGGCCGCGCCCCCCAAAGGTACAACCGCCCGAAACTCGCCCCACTAGATGCGCGCCACTTGCCGGCCCATTAGTCGGTTATCCTACCTGACCCGCTGCTTGGCCTTGGCGCCGAACCTTGCGTACACCACGTTTTATTATTGCCCATGCCCACTCCCAGCCTGCCCGAAGTGTGGCTGCGCGGCCCGCTGCCCGCGGTGCCGCCGCTGCTCCAGCCCGTGGCCCACGCCCTGCTGCAAGCCCGCGAAGAAGTAACCGCGCTGCTGGCCGACTTCCCGGCCGCCCGGCTGGCCGAGCGGCCCCTGGGGCTGGCCTCGGTGGGCTTCCATTTGCGCCACCTAGCGGGCGTGCTCGACCGCACCTTCACTTACGCCCGCGGCGAAGTCCTGAGTGAAACCCAGCTCGCCTACCTCGCCGCCGAGGGCCAGCCGCCCACCCACCTAGGGGCCGTAGAGGAGCTGGTGCAGGCCTTTAGCCACCAGGTGAATATGGCCCTGGTGCAGCTGCAAGCCACCCCCGAAGCTACCTTGCCTGAGTGGCGCGGGGTGGGCCGCGCCCAGCTGCCGAGCACCGTGATAGGCCTGCTGGTGCACGCCGCCGAGCACACCACCCGCCACGTGGGCCAGCTGCTCGTAACGGCCCGGCTGGTGGCTAGCGCGGCCCCTTGAGATAAGATGGTAGGAGATTCAGCGCCAGTGCCTAGCACTACTTGCCGCGGCCTGCGTATCAGGCTGTACCACTCTATCTACCTACTTATGAAAAACACGTTTCGAGGAATTGACCACGTCGGCTGGACGGTGCCCGACCTGGAGGCCGCCACCCAATTCTTGGAGCAGGCCTTTGGGGCGCAGGTTATCTACGACTCGCACCTTAAAACCAGTCCGCCCCAGGCCGGCGCCTGCGTCGAGCAGCAGCTGGGCCTGCCGCCCGGCGGCCAGGTTATTCAGATTCGGCTGCTGCGCCTGGCCAACGGGGCCTCCCTCGAACTGTTTGAGGTGGCCCGTGCGCAACAGCAGTCACCGGCTACCCTAGTTGACCTCAGCTTTACCCACATCGGGCTGTACGTCGATGACCTAGCGGCCGCCATGCAGCGCTTTGAGGCGGCCGGCGGGCGGCTGCTGTCGGAGCCCCACGACCTGAAAGGAGTGGAGGCTGGTCCCGGCAACGCCTTCGTGTACGGCCACACGCCCTGGGGTGCCCTAGTCGAGCTGCTGACTTACCCGGCCGGCGTGCAGTGCCCCGACCCCCAGGTGCCGCGCTGGACGCCGGCCGCCTAGGTCGCCGGGTGGCTTTATGGGGGGCGAAGGTGGCAAGCTGGCGCGCCGGTGCTTTCTTTGGCCCGCCGCATCCGCTTTCACCCCCGACTTTGTATGGCTACTCGCCGGAAATTTCTGACCTCCTCGGCCGCCAGTCTGGCGCTGCTCACCGCCCAGCCCGGCGGCGCCGTGCCCGTGCCGCTGCCGCCCAATGCACGCGGCAAAGCGCTGGCTATTTCGACCTGGAACGATGGCGTGGCCGCTAACCAAGGCGCCTGGGAAATCCTGAAAAAAGGCGGCCCCGCCCTCGACGCCGTTGAGGCCGGCGTAATGGTGACCGAGGCCTCGCAAAACTGCTGCGTGGGCCTGGGTGGCAACCCCGACCGCGATGGCATCGTGACGCTCGACGCCTGCATCATGGACCACCAGTTCAACTGCGGCAGCGTGGCCGCGCTCGAGCGCATTTTGCACCCCATCAGCGTGGCGCGGCGCGTGATGGAAAAAACGCCCCACGTGATGCTCGTGGGCGAGGGCGCCCAGCAGTTTGCCGTGGCCCAGGGCTTTCCCCTGCAGCCCCAAAAGCTGAGCCCCGACGCCGAAAAGGCGTACCGCGAGTGGCTGAAAACCAGCGAGTACAAGCCCGTAGTGAACATCGAAAACAGCGGCAACCGCAAAACCGGCCCCGTGGGCGGCCCCCAAAACCACGACACCATTGCCATGCTGGCCCTCGATGCGCAGGGCAACCTCAGCGGCAGCTGCACCACCAGCGGCATGGGCTTCAAGATGCGCGGCCGGGTGGGCGACTCGCCCCTCATCGGCTCGGGATTATACGTTGATAATGAGGTAGGGGCCGCCGCCGCCACCGGCCAGGGCGAAGATGTGATTCGCATGGCCGGCGCGCACACCGTGGTCGAGTTTATGCGCCAGGGCATGTCGCCCGAGGCGGCGTGCCGCGCCGCCGTCGAGCGCGTGAACCGCATTAAAGGCGCCAAAGCCAAGGATATTCAAGTTTGCTTCATCGCCGTGAATAATCAGGGCGTCACCGGCGCCTTTGCCTTGCAAAAAGGTTTTAGCTATTCGCTCTGCAACGCCGCTGACCAGCGTAAAGTGGTGCAAAGCGGGTACTTACTGAAGTAAGCTACCTCCTTGATAAGCAAAAAGGTCCTGCCGCACTGTGTGTGGCAGGACCTTTTTTAAAGGAAAAACGCTACCTAGGCCAGTTTCCAGCCCTGGCGGTACTCGCGCTTCACGAACTGGTTCACCTCGTCGAGGTTGGTGATGCGCATTTGGTTATTGTCCCACAGCAACTTACGGCCGCGGCCAGGGTAGTCGAAGCCTTTGCCCGAAGCCTTGGGCTTTTGCAAGTCGTAGCCGCGGATGGCGAGGTTGGCCATGAGCAGCGCCTCGGTGAGCGGGCCGGCCAGCTCGAAAGGCGAGCTCACCTTCATCTTGCCAGCACCGGCGAGGCAAGCTTCTACCCACTGGCCGTAGTGGCCATCGGCCTGGCCGGGCACGCGGGCTAGGGTCTGGGGCACCTTCACTTCTTGGTTGCGTGAGAGGGGCAGCAGGCGCGGGTCGGCGCCGTAGGTGCTGGCCATCATCTTGCCCTTAGTGCCCACGAATAGGGTGCCGTTGCCGCCGTCGCCAAACAGCTCATTGGGGCCTAGCTCGTCGGGGCGCTCGGGCTGAATGCCGCCGTCCATCCAGTGCACGGTCACGTCGCCCTTGGTCTTATTAGTCTTGGGGAAAGTGAGCGTGACGTGGCTGCTGGGCGGGCAGCTTTCGGGGAAGTATCCACGCTTAAATTCATCGACGTACACGCTGCCCACGCTGGCCTGCACCGAGTTAGCGTACTGCAAATCGAGTACCCGGAAGGGCGATTCGAGCAGGTGGCAGCCCATGTCGCCGAGGGCGCCGGTGCCGTAGTCCCACCAGCCGCGCCAGTTGAAGGGGATGAGCTTATCGACATAGTCGCGCTGGGGCGCCGTGCCCAGCCACAAATCCCAATCCAGCTCAGCGGGCGGCGTTTGCTTGGTGGTGGGCCAGGCAATGCCCTGGGGCCACACGGGCCGGTCGGTCCAGCAATAGATGGTGTGCACGTCGCCGATGGTGCCGGCATCGTACCATTCCATGAGCTGCCGCACGCCGTCGTTGGAGGCGCCCTGGTTGCCCATTTGGGTCACCACTTTGGGGTAGCGCTTGGCCGCGTTGGTGAGGGCGCGGGCCTCAAAGATGTCGTGGGTTAAAGGTTTTTGCACGTAGACATGCTTACCCAGCTGCATAGCCGCCATGGCCGTCACGGCGTGGTTGTGGTCGGGCGTCGACACCGACACGGCATCGATGTGCTTGTGCTCTTTGTCAAGCATTTGCCGCCAGTCCTTGTAGTACTTGGCTTGCGGAAACGCCTTGCGCGAATTGGCAGCGCGGCGGTCGTCCACATCGCAGAGGTAGGCGATGCGCGCTTTGCCAGTCTTGGCAAACATGGCGATGTCGCTCTCGCCCTTGCCGCCGGCACCCACGCCAGCAATTACAAGCTGGTCGCTAGGGGCAGTGTAGCCCTTGCCGCCCAGCACAAAGCGCGGAACGATGATGATGCCGGCCGTGGCAGCCGCACCTTGCTTGAGGAAGGTACGCCGAGACGGAGTTTCGGGAAGCTGGCTCATACGTAATAAGTTGAGTGGGAAAAGTTTGGGCAAAAGGTACGCAACTGCGCCCATTCTTTTGGCCAATTTCCTCCAGTTATTGTGCAGGTGCGCCGGCTGCTTAGCCTGGGTTTTAGCTTGGCGCAGAGTTGGTAAAGCTGCTGGTGTTTACCTTGTAGCTTAGTGTGGTTTCAGAGTAGAACGGAAGCAAAAAATGAGGATGTTCGAAAGCTTTCACCAGCTTTCGAACATCCTCATTTTCGATTTGGGCTAAAGCGCGCACCGTAAGCACGCGTTTAGGTGGTAGGCTAAAGCCCGTGTTACCGATACCTAGCGCCGGGGCTTGGCGCGTTCGTACTGCACGGGCCAGGCCACTTCGGCGCCCAGCTCGTGGGCGGCGTGCAGCGGGAAGTAAGGGTCGCGCAGCTCCTCGCGGGCCAGCAGCACCAGGTCGGCCTGGCCGCTGGCCACGATTTTTTCCGACTCAGCGGCCGTGGTAATCATACCCACCGCGCCGGTGGCAATACCCACCTCGCGCTTGATGCGCTCGGCAAACTCGACTTGGTAGCCGGGGCCCACTGGGATGCTGGCCTTCTCCACGTTGCCGCCCGTCGAGCAGTCGATAAGGTCCACGCCGCGGTCGCGCAGCCAGGTGGCGAGCTGCACCGACTCGTCGGCCGTCCAGCCGCCCTCCGTCCAGTCAGTGGCCGAGATGCGCACGAACAGCGGGAAGTCTTCGGGTAATACCTGGCGCACGGCCGCCACCACTTCCAGCAGCAGCCGAATGCGGTTTTCGAACGAGCCGCCGTAGGTGTCGGTGCGCTGGTTTGAGAGCGGCGACAAAAACTCGTGCAGCAGGTAGCCGTGGGCCGCGTGCAGCTCAATTACCTTAAAGCCAGCCGCCAGCGATCGCTCGGTAGCGCTGCGAAAGTCGGCGATAACCTTTTTGATGCCGGCCGCATCCAGCGCCACCGGCTGGGGGTAGCTGTCGGAGAACGCGATGGCGCTAGGCGCCACTACCTCCCAGCCGCCCTCGGCCTCGGGCACCGCCCCGTGGCCCTTGCCCAGCCAGCTGGTGTAGGTGCTGGCTTTGCGGCCGGCGTGGGCCAGCTGCACGCCCGGCACGCTGCCGTGAGCCTCGATAAACTGGTTGATGCGCTGCTGAAACTCGATGTGCTCGTCCTTCCAGATGCCGAGGTCTTCGGGCGTGATGCGGCCCTCGGGCGACACCGCCGTGGCTTCTTGAATGAGCAGCCCGGCGCCGCCCACGGCGCGGCTGCCCAGGTGCACCAAATGCCAGTCGTTGGCAAAGCCGTCGAGGGCGCTGTACTGGCACATGGGCGAAACCACAATGCGATTTTTGAGGGTGAGGCCGCGCAGGGCAAGCGGCTCGAAAAGGGTAGGCATAAATTTAGGTATCAAATGATTGCCATTCAGATGCCAGGTCGCTAACGGCGCCCGGTACTCTGAGAATGCACGGCAGAACACGAACAACCAACGAAGTCGACTGGAGGTTGCCTGCGCGCGGGCAGCAGTCTCGCTCAGAAGAAAATATCCCCCTATCCTCGCCCGCTAGCGCGCAGCTAAGCGGGCAGCTCGGCTAGGAGCTCGCCTAGGCATAGGACGGCTTCGGGTCCGTAGCCGTGGGCTGTAATGGCGTTCAGTACCGCTTCGTAGCGCTCGGGGTAGCCAGCTAATAGCTTCTTAAACGGGACTTCTTCCGCAGTATTTCGTCCCCACATCGACAGCACCTGCAGTGTTTCTGCACTACGAGCACCCATTTCTAGCAGCAATAGCGTAAACTTGGCATGGCGGCTTATAAGGTTTTGAACTACAGCTTCGTGTCCTGATTTGGGCCCAGCCAGCGGGTTTTGCTGCCCTAGGGTATAGCACTGGCGCAGGGCAGCGCGCAATAAGTCGAGCGTCCACCAGGCCGCCGTCCAGAACTGGTTGGTGACCTGGCCCTGCGCCAGCCAGTGGCTGCTGGCTTGGCAAAACGGCAGGGTGGAGAGCCCCAACGACCCAGTATATGCCGCTAGCCGCCACCCCATCATAGGCTCCGCCGTATGGTCAGCCCGGGGCCGAAACCAGCTGTAGCCTTCGTGCTGCGCGACTAGGTGCACCAGCCACGCCTCCGCAAAGGTGGGCTCAGAAAGGGGCGGTAGCAGCTGGGCCGCTAGGAGGGCCGTCTGGGCAAAATTGAGGGAGGCGGCGGCCTGGCCGGGCGCATCGGCGGTGCGCGCCAGATGCTCCAGCCCGTCGCGCACGGCCAGCAAGATGAGGCCGCGTCGGATAGCCCAGTCAGCAGGCAGCCGGTCTAGGGCCTGGCGCAGAAACCGGAAGGCGGCGCTCTGCGCCTTGATTTCGGCTAGTTGGCCCGGCCGCGCATACACCACGCAAAATAGCTGCACGAGTAGCGACCACGGCCCGTAGACCGAGAGGCGGTCGCGCAATGACATTTTGGACCGAAAGTAGCCCACTAGCTTCGGAATGACGCCGCCCCACTCCGCTTCATACAGCTCGCCCCGCGCCAGGGCCCCCAGCAGCTGGGCCACTTCGCTGGTGGGCTGGCACTTGGCTACATGCGCCAGCCAAGCCGTGAGGTCTAGCTGGGCCACAAACACTACCACCGAAGCCAGCAGCAGCGCCTCGTCGGTGACGGGCGGGGCGGGCTCGGCCGGTGTTCCCAGCACCAGCCGGGCTTCGACGGCGGCCACGTGCAGCGAGGCCCCGCAGGCGCGCAGCACCGCGCCTAGGTCAAAGGGCGACACGTTTGGCGGCAACACCGGGGGCACCGGGGCGGGCAGCAGCTCGGCGAGCACGCCCGCCGTGAAGCCTGGGTAGCGCGGGTCGAGCCGGCGCTGGGCCTGCTGGGCATAGCCGCTCAAGATGGCGCGCCGCATATCACCGGTGAGGTCTTGAAATTGAGCAGCAGCCTTTTGAGGTTCAAACGCGTTGCTGCGGGCGTAGTCGCCTCCTGTTATTACCCAGCCGCCTGTAGCTGAGTTAAGCACAAAATCGGCCTCAAAGCCGGGAAGCAGCAAAAACCCGCCTTCATTGAGCTGGGCTACCAGTTCGCCCAGCGGATACAGCGCATCCCACTCGGCCGGTATGGTGAGCTCGCTTAAAAAAGCCGGGGCAGAAGGAGTTGAGTCCGCCATAAAAATCAAATAAATGATTCGGTATATAGCAAAAGTAAGTAGGTATTGCGCAGGGGTAGCTGCGTGCGGCCTAGGTGATTACCCGCATTCATGGAGGCCTGGCCGGTAAGTGCCAACTGGCGGGTGGCGCGCCACTCGCTAGAAAGATGCGCGCCTCACTAAGCAGGTGCTGCAAGGACCAGTTGCGGCTGACCGACTAGCGCACTGACGTAAACTAAGCTCACCCCAAAACGAGCTAACTAGGTCAAGCCTAAAGGTGCTTAGCAATTAATGAGTTGCCAACAGAATTGATGCGCAGTCGCGAAGGCAACATTTTACAGATGTCGGCACGTACAGCCAAGCTGCCACCGCGCTTTCATCCCATTTTAGCTAGCTATGTTTCAAGATTCTGCCGCCAACACCCTCGACCAAGCTGCCCTAGGTGTGAGCGAACCCACTACCCCCGGCACCTCGCGCCGCCAGTTCATCAACCACGCCGGGCGCGGCCTGCTCGCCGCGGGCATCGCCACGGCCCTACCGCTGGCCGCCGCCGAAGCCGCCGACCTAGGGGGCTTCGACACCACCGCGCCGCCCACCGGCCCGCTCGACATCAAGCTGCCGCCGCTGGAGGCGCCCACCGACCCCAAGGCCGGCCCCTTCCCCAACCCCGACGCGCCCGACCAGCGCGTGGGCTTCGCCATCGTGGGCCTAGGTCACCTCACGCTCGCCGAGATTCTGCCGGCCTTTGGTCAGGCCAAGCACTGCAAGCCGGTAGCCCTGGTGAGCGGCGACGCCGATAAAATGGCCAAAGCCGCTAAGCAATACGGTATTAAGGCCAGCAGCTGTTACTCGTACGCGAACTACGACAAGCTCAAGGACAACCCCGAGGTGCAGGTGATTTACATCGTGCTGCCCAACTCGCAGCACCACGAGTTTACCCTGCGGGGCGCCAAGGCCGGCAAGCATATTCTCTGCGAAAAGCCGATGGCTAACTCGGTGAAGGAGTGCGAGGAGATGATTGCGGCCTGCAACAAGGCCGGCAAAAAGCTTATGATTGCCTACCGGATTCAGTACGAGCCCCTCAACCGCGCCGCCCAGAAGCTGGTGCGCGACAAAACCTACGGCAAGACCAAGCTCATCCAGATGATGAACTGCCAAAACCAGGCCCACGACCAGCAGTGGCGCCACAAAAAGGCGCTGGCCGGCGGCGGCTCGCTGCCCGATGTGGGCTTGTACTGCCTCAACACTACGCGCTTCTTGCTAGGGGAGGAGCCCACCGAGGTGAGCGCCCAAATCTACAGCACACCCGGCGACGACCGCTTCAAGGAAATTGAAGAGAACGTGAGCTTTACGCTCCGCTTCCCAAGCGGCGTGATTGCGCAGTGCATGACGGGCTACGGCTCGTTCAATAACAAGAGCTACGCCGTGCACGGTGAAACGGGCACCATCAAAATGGACCCGGCCTTCCCCTACAAAGGCCTCAAACAAGAGCTGGTGCACGCCCCTAACGGCAAGCAAATGATAGAGCAGCCCAGCAACCCCGGCAAGCAGCAGTTTGCCCTCGAAATGGACCACATGGCCGAGTGCGTGCGCGACAACAAAACGCCCTATACGCCCGGTGAGGAAGGCCTACAGGACCAGCGCATCATGGAAGCCATCTACCAGTCGGCCAAGGACAACAAGCCGGTGAAGCTAACCGCTGGCGTAGGTAAAACGGACGCTTTCCGCGGCACGCCGCCCACCGAGGAGCAAGCCTAGAAAAGCCACCTAGGAGGAGGGTAAGACACAAACACGTCCGTCATGCTGAGCGAAGTCGAAGCATGACGGACGTGTTTTATGGGTTTTCAGATGCCTATCCAGTCATAACTGGGCTATCTGGCTACTTTTGCCGCCCATTCTTTTCCTTTATGCCATTCTATTCTTTACGCGCCGGCTTGGTTCTGGCCGCGCTGACCCTAGCCGCGGCGCCCGCCGGGGCTGACCCACCCGCTGGGCCCATTAAGGTAACCGTAAGCCGCACGGCCAGCGGCTACGAGTTGCTGCGCAATGGCAAGCCCTACTTCGTGAAAGGTGCGGGCGGCAGCCAGTACCCCGAGCGCCTGGCGGCCTACGGCGGCAACTCCCTCCGCACCTGGAGCACTAGCGAGGCACCTAGGGTGCTGGCCGCCGCTAATAAAAACCACCTGACCGTGATGCTGGGCCTCGACGTGGCCCGCGAGCGCCACGGCTTCGACTACGACGACGCCTCATCTGTGGCAGAGCAGCTCGAAAAGATTAAGGCCGAGGTACTGAAGTACAAGGACGACCCGGCCGTACTGGTCTGGGGCATCGGCAATGAGCTGAACCTCGACTACACCAACCCCAAGGTGTGGGACGCGGTGAATAACATCGCCAAGATGATTCACAAGCTGGACCCCAACCACCCCACCTCCACGGTGCTGGCGGGCGTGGGCCGGCGCGAGGTGGCGTACATCATGGCGCGTTGCCCGGCCGTGGACATCCTGAGCATCAACACCTACGCGGGGCTGGCCACGCTGCCCCAGCAGGTGCGCGAAGCCGGTTGGCAAGGCCCGTACCTGGTGGCCGAGTGGGGCCCCACCGGCCACTGGGAAGGCCCTCAAACGCCCTGGAAAGCCGCCGTAGAGGAAACCAGCAGCCAAAAAGCCGCCGTGTACCAAAGCCGCTACGAGGCCTCGGTGCTCAAGGACCGGGCGCACTGCCTGGGTTCCTACATTTTTCTCTGGGGTCAGAAGCAGGAGCGCACGCCCACCTGGTACGGCCTCTTTACTGAAGCCGGCGAGGAAACGGAGGTCATGGACGTGCTGCAATATGAGTGGAGTGGCCACTGGCCCAAAAACCGCGCCCCGCACATCGCGAGCTTCACCGTAGAAGGAAAAACGGCAACTCAGGCCGTGACCCTGAAGCCTGGCCAGCCAGCGGCAGTGCAGCAGCACGTTACCGACCCCGACGCTGATATGCTAATTCTCAACTGGGAGCTGCTGCCCGAAAGCACTGACCTCAAGCAAGGCGGCGACCGGGAGGCGCGGCCCGCGGCGCGGCCCTTCACGATGGGAACCGACAAGCTGCGCCATGCGTCGTTTACGGCGCCCGCGCAGCCCGGCGCCTACCGCCTCTTTTTGTACGCCCACGATGGGCACGGCAACGTGGCCACCGGTAACGTGCCCTTCCTGGTGCAGCCATAACCGGGGCGCCGTTTCGCAGTTAGTACTACCTATGCGCACCGTCATTCAAAAGCATCAGGCCGTGAATGCGCCCATCGCTGACCTCGTCACCTACCGGGCCATTCCCACGCCATCGGTCGAGTACATCGACCCATTTCTGTTCCTGAACCACCACGGCCCGCAGGTGTACCGGGCCAATAACCGGGGCCTGCCCTTCGGCCCGCACCCGCACCGCGGCTTCGAAACGGTCACGTTCATCCTCGAAGGCGACATCTTGCACAAGGACAGCAGTGGCCACGAAAGCGTCATTAAAGCCGGTGGCATTCAGTGGATGACGGCCGGTTCGGGCCTCATCCACGCCGAAGTTTCGTCTAATGAGTTTAAGAAAACGGGCGGCCCGCTCGAAATCCTGCAACTTTGGGTCAACCTGCCGGCCAAGTATAAAATGACCGCGCCGCGCTACCTAGGCCTGCAAGCCCCAGAGATACCCACGGCCGAGCTGGCCGCCGGCGTCACGGTGCACGCCGTATCGGGCACCTGGGGCGAGGCCACCGGCGCCGTGCAGCCACTGGCCGACGTGGCCCTGGCCTGGCTCGATTTGGCCGAAGGCGCCACCGCCACGCTGCCCATCGCGGCCAGCCGCAGCATTTTTTTCTACGTGGTGCGGGGCAGCGTGCGCGTGAACGGTACCGAAGCCTTCGCCCGCGAGCTGGTCGAGTTCGACCACGACGGCGACGAGTTGGCTATCGAAGCCTTGATTGACAGCGTATTGCTCCTAGGTCACGCCGAGCCCTTCGCCGAGCCAGTGGTGTCGGGCGGACCCTTCGTAATGAATACTGAGGCTGAAATCGAACAGGCGTATGCCGACTACCAACAGGGAAAATTTGGCCGTTGGAACGGCTAAAAGCTTGCTAAAAAAGAGGTGGCGAAATTTGTCAGTTTAAAATTCTTGCCTACCTTGCCACCCAATTCGACAGATATCATGTTCAGCAACCGCTACTTTTTTGGCTATTTCTATTTTACGCCCCCCGCGTAGAACGAGTCGCCATGTAGCTAAGCCACAAAAAATTAGCAGCGCCACTCGTTCTTCGGGTGGCGCTTTTTTTATGTTTTTTCAGCGGGCCGGTTTCCCAATCGCCGCGTTTCTTTCTCTACTACCATGCCACAGCACGTTGCCATTCAGGGGTTCAAAGGGAGTTTCCACGAAGTAGCCGCTCGCCAGTATTTCGGCGCGGCCCCGGCCCTGAATTTCTGCGCCACCTTCGGCGAGGTAGTAGCCCAAGTGGCCGACGGCCGCGCCGATGCCGCCCTAATGGCCATGGAGAACTCGCTGGCTGGTAGTATTTTACCTAATTATCTGCTGCTGGAGCGCGCCGACCTCACCATCACCGGCGAGGTGTACCTGCCCATTCATCAGCACCTGCTGGTGCTGCCCGGCACCACGCACGCCGACGTGCAGGCCGTGCACTCGCACCCCATGGCTTTGCGCCAGTGCGGCGACTACCTGAGCCAATACCCAGCCTGGCAGCTCGTCGAAACTGAGGATACCGGCCTCAGCGCCCAGCGCCTAGCCGAAAGCCGCACGCCCGGCCTGGCCGTGATAGCCGGCGGCCAAGCTGCCGAGGCTTTTGGCTTAGAAATCCTGGCGCCCGCCATCAACGACGACCCCAACAACTACACCCGTTTCCTGGTGCTGGAGCGCGCCGCCGAGGCCGCGCCCGTGGCGCAGCCCGATAAGGCGTCGCTGTATTTCTACACCTCGCACGCGCCGGGTATGCTGGCCAAGGTGCTGACGCTAGTAGCTGGCCACGGACTGAACCTAAGCAAGTTGCAATCGTGCCCGCGCCCCAGCCAGCCCTGGCACTACGGCTTCCACGCCGATGTGGAGTTCGCCACCGCCGCCCAGCTAGCGGCACTGCTAACCGAAATGCCCACCGTAACCGAAGAGCTGCGCGTGCTAGGTGCCTACCAGCGCGGCAGCATGGACTTTGGGCAGGAAAGCGTAACCGAGCCGGCTACCATTGCGAGCGCAGCGAAGCAATCGCATCAGAACGAGTTACTTGAACGGTAACTGACCCATGCGACGAGCAGAGGTGATTGCTTCGCTACGCTCTGCATGACAGATGATAACTGTTAAATGATAACTGTTAAATGAACGTCTCCACCGCCAGCCGCCTGGCCAACACCGGCGAATACTATTTCTCGCGCAAGCTGCGCGAAATAGCCGCCCTCAATGCCGCCGGCGCCAATATCCTCAGCCTGGGTATCGGCAGCCCCGACCTGCCGCCTCACCCGAGCGTGGTGGCGGCCCTAGGTGCTACCGCGGCCCAGCCCAATGCCCACGGCTACCAGAGCTACCAGGGTACGCCGGCCCTGCGCCAGGCCATGGCGGCTTTCTACCAAAAAAGCTACGGCGTAGCCCTCGACCCCGCCACCGAAGTGCTGCCCCTGGCCGGCTCGAAAGAAGGCCTGATGCACATCGGCATGACGTTTCTGGAAGCCGGCGACGCGGTGCTCATTCCCAATCCCGGCTACCCGACCTACCGGGCCGTGGCCGAAATTTGCGGGGCCGAAGTGCGCGAGTACGACCTAACGGCCGCCACCGGCTGGCTGCCCGACCTAGACGCGCTGGCCCAGAGTGACCTGAGCCGCGTCAAAATGATGCTGGTCAATTACCCGCACATGCCCACCGGCACGCCGGCCAGCCCCGAGTTCCTGCAAAAGCTAGTGGCTTTTGCGGCCGCCCACCGCATCATGCTGGTGCACGACAACCCCTACGGTTTCGTGCTGAACGAGACGCCGCCGACCAGCCTGCTAAGCATCCCCGGCGCCAAGGAAATAGCGCTGGAACTCAACTCGCTCAGCAAAAGCCACAACCTAGCCGGCTGGCGGGTGGGCATGCTAGTGGGCCGCGCCGACTGGCTGACCGAAGTGCTGCGCTTTAAAAGCAACATGGATTCGGGGATGTTCCTTGGTATCCAGCAGGCGGCTGTGGCGGCTCTAAGCCTCGGCGACGACTGGTTTGCGGAGTTAAACGCCACGTACCGCGCCCGCCGTGAGCTAGTGGTGGCGCTGCTGCAAGCCCTGGGCTGCGAGCCGGCACCCGGCCAGGTGGGACTATTTATCTGGGCTGCTGTGCCGCCGCAGTACGCCGATGGCTACGCCCTCAGCGACGTCGTGCTGGCCGAAGCCCGCGTGTTTCTCACGCCGGGCGGCATCTTCGGTAGTAATGGTGTTGGCTACATCCGCGCTAGCCTCTGCCAGCCCGAAAGCGTGCTGCGTGAGGCATTGGAGCGGGTCAAGAGTATGACTGTCGTTCAAACAATATAAAAAACGCTTGTCCTTGCGAGCGCAGCGCGGCAATCTTTCCTTACGCCGTTAGTGAACGTCTGCAATGCGGAAAGGAAGAATTGCTTCGCTGCGCTCGCAAGGACAAAAGCTTAATTAACCATGACTATCACCATTATCGGCCTAGGGCTTATTGGCGGCTCACTGGCGCTCAGCCTGCGGCAGCACGGCTTGGCCGACCAGCTTATTGGGGTAGAAAACCACCTGCCCTACGCCCGCCGGGCCCTGGAGCTGGGCTTGGTCGATGAGATACATGCCGACCTAGGGGCCGCCGTGGCGCCGGCGGGCCTCGTCATCGTGGCCGTGCCCATGGATGCCATGCTGACCGTGCTGCCCCAGGTACTCGACCTCGTAACCGACCAGCAAACGGTTATCGACGTGGGCTCGACCAAGGGCAACCTGCTGGCGGTCGTGGCCAGGCACCCGCGCCGGCGCCGCTTCGTGGCGGTGCACCCCATGGCCGGCACCGAATACTCGGGCCCCGACGCGGCGGTACGCGGCTTGTTCGAAGGTAAAACGTTGGTTGTCTGCGATGCCGAAGCGAGCGACCCCGCCGCCGTGGCGCTGGTCGAAGCCCTGTTTCGGGCCCTGCCGATGCGCGTAATGTACCTGGGCGCCGCCGACCACGACCTGCATACGGCCTACGTGTCGCACATTTCGCACCTTACCTCGTTTGCGCTGGCGCTCACGGTGTTGGAAAAGGAGCGACGCGGCGAGCAGCGCATTTTTGACCTGGCAGGCGGCGGTTTTGCCTCCACGGTGCGACTGGCCAAGAGCGCGCCGGCTACCTGGGTGCCCATCTTCCGCCAAAACCGCGAAAACGTGCTCGACGTGCTCGACGAGCATTTGCACCAATTGCAGAAGCTGCGCGAACTACTGGTGCAGGAAGACTACGCCGGGCTGACCACCGAGCTGGAACACGCCAACGCCATTCGCAAGATTATTCCTTAATGAACTAGCTGTAATTGTCCTTGCGAGGGAGAACCACCACGCAATGACGACCACTAGTTATCAACTAATAATTTAATAATCAACCCAAAACCCCATGTTCAACGACCTATTTAACCGCAAGCCCGAAGACAAGCCCTTCCTCATCTCGGGCCCCTGCTCGGCCGAAACCGAGGAGCAAGTGCTCGAAACCTGCCAGCGCCTCGCCGCTACCGGCAAAGTGCAGGCCCTGCGCGCCGGCATCTGGAAGCCCCGTACCAAGCCCGGTGGCTTCGAAGGGGTAGGGGCCAAAGGCCTGCCCTGGCTCAAGAAAGCCAGCGAGCTCACCGGCCTGCCCGTGGCCGTGGAAGTAGCCACCGCTAAGCACGTCGAGGACTGCCTGGCCTTCGGGGTAGACCTAGTATGGATGGGCGCGCGCACCACCGGCAACCCGTTTTCGGTGCAGGAAATCGCCAACGCGCTGCGCGGCGTCGATATTCCGGTGCTCGTCAAAAACCCTATTCACCCCGAGCTGGAGCTGTGGGTGGGCGCCATCGAACGCTTGCAAAAGGCTGGTTTGAAGCAGGTGGGCATGATACACCGCGGCTTTTCGAGCTACGGCAACACCGACTACCGCAACGCCCCGATGTGGCACCTACCCATCGAGATGAAGCGCCGGATGCCCGACATGCCCATCCTCAACGACCCGAGCCACATCTGCGGCCGCCGCGATACGCTGTTCGCCGTGGCCCAGCAGGCGCTGGACCTTGACTTCGACGGCACTATGATTGAGAGCCACATCGACCCAGACAATGCCTGGAGCGATGCCAAGCAGCAAATCACGCCGGAGGTGCTCAAGCAGCTTATTACTGACCTGGTGTGGCGCCACGAAACCACCGATAAAGAAGAGTTTGTGAACGCCCTGGCTGGCCTGCGTGAGCAAATCAACAACCTCGATGCCGAGGTGATGCAGCTGCTGGGCCGCCGCATGGCCGTGTCCGAAAAAATCGGTCAGTACAAGAAGGAAAACGACATTACCATCCTGCAAACCGCCCGCCTCAACGAGATTCTGGAGCGCAGCAAGCGCCAGGGCGCCCAGGTGGGCCTCACCGAAGAGTTTGTGGAGCGCTACATGGAGGCCGTTCACCTAGAGTCGGTGATGCGCCAGGAGAAAGTGATGAAGGGCTAAGAGGAGAGAGTAGCGCAGCCTTTCAGTCCGCGGGTTCAGAGGGTTGATATCCTTGTAGTCGCGGACTGAAAGACCATGCTACTAATCTCGAAGTCATTCAAAAAAGAGGGGGGTAGGGAATGAAATACAGACTATATTTCATTCCCTACCCCCTCTTTTTGGGCTATTCGTGCAGCTAAAAAGAATTAACGTGTACTTTCCAATATGAAAATAAATACTCGGTTTATTATAGTAGCGGCGGCACTGTTCGGTGCTACTAGTGCCCAGGCGCAACACCTGCCCAAAGCCAAGCACGAGCTGCTCGCCACGCCCACTACCGTAGCCTGGGGCTACTACGATGCCGCCGCGCCGGCCGTGCTGCGCATCAAGTCGGGCGAAACGGTGCAGGTGCACACGCTCATCACGTCGAGCCCCACGCGGCTGGAAGGCGCGGGCTTGCCGGCGGCCCAGGTCGAGCAGTCGCTGCGCGATATCACCGACAAAGTGACCAATAAGGGGCCGGGCGGGCACATTCTGACCGGGCCTATTTATATAGAGGGTGCCGAGCCGGGCGACGTACTGGAGGTACGCATCAAGGCCATCGAGCTGGCGATTCCGTACGCCTACAATGCGTTTGGGCCCAAGAGCGGCTTCATTCCCGAGGATTTTGGCTACGCCAAAATGCGTATTATTCCGCTTGATGCGAAGCGGATGGTGGCCGATTTTGCGCCCGGAATAGAGGTGCCGCTGCGGCCGTTTTTTGGGAGCATGGGCGTTGCGCCGCCCACCACCATGGGCCGCGTGAATAGCGCGCCGCCCGGCATCTTCGGCGGCAACCTCGATAACAAGGACCTCGTGGTGGGCACTACGCTCTACCTGCCGGTGCACGCGCCGGGCGCGCTCTTTTTTGTGGGCGACGGCCACGCCGGGCAGGGCAACGGCGAGGTGGATATCACCGCGCTCGAAACCTCGCTGGTGGGCAACCTGGAGTTTATTGTGCACAAAGACATGCACTTGGCTATGCCCCGCGCCGAAACGCCGACCCAGTACATCAGCATGGGCCTCAACGAAGACATTACCCTGGCCGCTAAGCAGGCACTGCGCGAAATGATAGATTTCCTGATGCGCACCAAGGGCTTGAGCAAAGACGACGCCTACATGCTATGCAGCGTGGCCGGCGACCTCAACCTGACGCAAGTGGTAGATGGCACCCGCGGCGCCCACATGCTGCTGCCGAAGAGTATTTTCAAGAAAACCAAATAGGAATTATCTAGCAGATTCTTAATAAACGCTTGTCATGCTGAACGCAGTGAAGCATCTCTGCCGCACCGTTGAATGATGCGGTAGAGATGCTTCACTGCGTTCAGCATGACAAGCGTATTTATTTCGGAGTGCTACCTAAGAATTTCCCGATGTTCTCGTTCAGGAACTTCGCATCGGCGGGGTTACTGGCGGCGCCGGCGGTGTGGCCCCACAGCGACGGGATGGGCAGTAGCTGCACGCCCGGAATGAAGGCCGCCTCGTAGCGCGCATCGCCCACCGGAAAGTATAAATCGGTTTCGGAGGGCATGTAGAGCAGGGGTACTTTGATGCTACCTAGGGCCTTTTCTACGTTGCCGCCCATGCCGGGCGTGGTGCCCACGTCGTGGTGCTCCCAGGTGCGCATCTGGGCGATGAGGTCGTTGGCATCGGCCCCCGGAATGAAGTGCGTGCGGTAGTTATTGAGCACTTGCTCGAAGGTGACGTTGGGCTTCTCTTCGCTGCGCCACAGCTCTTTGCGCCACCATTCCTGCGAAAACAGCCAGCCGGTCCAGACGGTGGCGAAAGCTTCAAGGCCCTTGATGGGCGGGGTGGTATAGTCGCCGTTTTGGAAGGCTGCGTCGGCGGTGAGGGCGGCAATCTGGCCTTCGAGGCGCACCACGCCGTGCGGGTAGTTTTTGGCCGTGCCCGAGGTCGCCACGATGCGGTCGGCAAATGTGGGGTAGCTCACGGCCCACTGGAAGGCCTGCTGCGCACCCATCGAGAAGCCGATGAGGGCCCGTAGGTGCGTTATTTTCAGCTCTTTCGTGAGTAGCTCGTGCACCGCCTGCACGTTATCGCGGATGGTCATGACCGGGAAGCGCGGCCCGTGAAACGGCTCCGGCGTGTTGCTCGGCGAGGAGGAACGGCCGTTACCAAATAGTTCGGTGGTGACTAGGAACAGCTTGGTCGTGTCCAGGCACTTGCCGGGGCCGATGAGCCACTCGTAGCCCCGGTGCCCAGCCATGTAATGCGAGGGCAGCAGTACCGCATTGTCGCGCTTGGCGTTGAGGTGGCCGTAGGTGCCGTAGCCCACCCGCGCCTGCGGCAGCACGGTGCCGTTCTCCGTCTTAAAATTGGGGAGCGTGAAGAAGTGGTGCGGCACCTGGGCGGCGGGCTTCGGCGTAGTTTGGGCCGGGGCAGCCAGGCTCGCCAGCAGCAGCAGGGTAAAAAACGGACGCATACAATGGGAAATGGTGGCTGAGTAAAGTAAACGCAAAAGGCCGACTTTGGGCCCCTAGGTAGCTATAGCCACCCAGAGACCCAAAGTCAGCCTTTTAACTGCACTACTGGCTAGGCCTGGCGCACCACCGAAGTGCTCGCCCGACCTAGGCGCTAAATGCCGGCGCTAGCCAGGCCTTTTTCGAGGGCGGTGGGCTGTAGGTCCGGGATGCTGGTGCCTTCCACGCGGGCTACCGTCACGTCGGTCATGCCCAGGAAGCCGAGTACGGCTTTCAGGTAGGGCGCTACGAAGTCGTAGGAAGCCATTTGGCCTTCCGAATAGACGCCGCCGCTCGACAGGGCCACGTACACTTTTTTGCCTTTGATGAGGCCTTCGGGGCCGTTGGCGCCGTAGCGGAACGTAACGCCAGCGCGGGCGATGTGGTCAACCCACGCCTTGAG
Source organism: Hymenobacter bucti (assembly GCF_042681145.1). Classification (NCBI taxonomy): domain Bacteria; kingdom Pseudomonadati; phylum Bacteroidota; class Cytophagia; order Cytophagales; family Hymenobacteraceae; genus Hymenobacter; species Hymenobacter bucti. The sequence continues at coordinate 53,091 of NZ_JBHUFD010000005.1, read as the reverse complement.
GGTAGAAGGAATGCCGAAGTTGTAGAGCGGCGCGCCAATCACGATGGTGTCGGCGGCCTGAATCTCGGCAATGGCTTCGTCGGAGTGGCGAATGGCTTCCTGCTGCTCGGGCGTGCGGCTTTCGGCGGGCGTGAAGAAAGATTGCAGCTGGGCTTCCTCCAGGTGGGGGAAGGGCTTGTTGGTAAGGTCGTGGACCTTCACGGTGCTGCCGGGGTTAGCGGCTTGCAGCTTCTCCACCAGGCCGTTGCCGAGCTTGATGCTGTACGAATCGCCCTTGCGCGGGCTCGAAATAATGTGCAGGATATTCATTGAGCTAGTAAAAAACACTGCGTAGGTGCAGTAGGTAAAAAGCAAGCGGACGAGCACAAAACCGGCGGCTGAAGCAGCGCCTGTTGTGCTTTTCAAAGGGCTAAACTGCCCTAGGTCCGCTTTTGTTGAGCCTCACCTGCTTACTTCTTGGTTACCGGTTGGCAAGCCCTACTTGAGGGCCAAAATCTGCTTGAGCTCGGCCGGGCTCACCGTGAGCAGGCCCACCTTGGGCAGGCGCTCGGTGAGGGTGCGCCAGTTGGGCTCCTGCCGAAAAATGGGGCCTAGGAGTGCTAGGGCGGCGGGCACCTGCTGCTTATTGGCCAGCGTGATGGCGTGCCAGTACTTCATTTCCAGGTTTTGGGGGAACATCTTTTCGGCCGCCTGGTATTCCTGGATGGCCGTGGGCATGTCGTTCTTTTCCACGGCCAGGTCGCCGGCGTTCATGTGGTCGTAGGCGCGGTGCAGCTTCAGCAGGCGGCGCAACTCCACGAGCGGCCGGTCGGCATCGTCCACGCGCAGGTCTACGAGGCGGTCGGCCCAGGGGCCTTCGGTAGTGGTGCCGCGCACCACGAGCAGCGCCGCCGATTGGCGGCCCCGAATGTCGCCGCCGGCGGCCTGGGCCGCGTCGAGGGCGGCCAGCACGCGCTCGGCCAGGGGTAGGGCGGCGCTGGCTTCGTAGGCCTTGGCCATGGCACCCCACACGGTGGCGTTGAGCATCATATTGGCCTGCACCGAGAACTGCGCGCCCTGCTGGTGGCCGGCCATGTCCACGCATTTTTTGCCGGTGTGGGTAGCCACGCGGCCCTGGTTGTCCAGAATGGCGACCTGGCGCACCTCGCGGGCGTCGTCGGCGGCCAGTAGCTCGTCGAGCGCCTGCTGGGCCGACTTGCCGCTTTTCAGCAAAGCCAGCCCGCGCAACCCGAACGACTTATTGGTAAAGGATTGCGTAGCGACCACACCCACGCCGGCCTCGCCCCAGCTCACGCTGGTGCCCACCGAAAACCAGTGGCTTTGCACCGCCACGGCCATTTCGCCGGTCTTGGGGTCGCGGGCCACGATGCTGAAGGTGTGGGCCAGTGGGTCGGTGGCCGAGTAGATGGACTGGGCGTCGGCCGGGCGGCCCAGTAAGAGCAGGGCGCAACAGGCCAGCAGTAGCTTATGAAGCATGAGAGAAGAGAAAAAGTAGCGTGATGAGAACCTAGGAAACCCGTCGGCGTAGCCCGTCGGCACCGGCTAAGCTACGCCAGGTTAGCTGCGCCCTAGGGTAGTTTGTAGCACGCAAAAGCCCCTTGGCGTACCAAGGGGCCGGTTGTGACGTGAGAGCAGAGCAGTTGGACAGGACTCAGGCGGCTCGCCGCCGCTGGCGCAGCTTGCGTAGGCCCATCCCCACGCCGGCTACTACCAGCAGCGAGGCACCGCCATCGAGGGGCACGGCGGCGGGGTCCGGGGCTTGCGGCGCGGGGCCGCCCGTGCCGGGCTGGGCGTGCGTGGTGGCCAGGGCGCCGGTGAGGAGCCAAAGCCCGGCCGTGGCCAGCGCCAAGCGTAAAAAGGAATTATTTTTCATTGAAATAAAGGGGAGAAAGCCGCCGAAAGGGCTCCCGGCTACTTGCGCAGCCAGGAGCTTTTCAGCCAGAGTTATTCGACCGTCAGGCGCTTGCTGACCACGCCGGCGCTGGTTTGGAGCCGCACGGTGTAGATGCCCGGCGCCAGCCCTGGCAGCGCCAGCGACCGGGTGGCATTGGCGCTGGGTGCCGAGGTCTGGCGCGCCACCGCTTGGCCCAGCGAGTTGAGCACCTGCACCTCGATGGCTTGCTGGCTCAGGGCCGCGGGCAGGGCCAACGACAGGCTGCCGCCGTGCGTGGGGTTGGGGTAGAGGTCAATCTGGTTGCTGAGCGCGGCCGCCGCCGTGGCGAGCGGGCCGTTGGGGCGCAGCACCAGCGAGAAGCGGCCCGCCGCGTCGGCGCCGGCGCCTAGGTCTACTGTATAGCCGGTAGGCTGGCTCAGGTCGAACGAGGTACCGGTCTTGTTGTCGCGCAGCACGGCTTGCATGCCGGCGGGCAGGTTCAGGAGCTCGGTGGCGCGCAGCGTGTAACGGCCGGCCTGCGGGGCCTGCACGCGCAGCGGCACGGTGACGGCGGCGGTGCCAAGTTCGGGCAAGGCGTTGATGGCGAGCAAATCGGTAGCGCCCAGCTCGCTGGCGAGTACGGGCGTGCCGCTGGCCACCAGCTTGTAGGCGTCGGAAGTGGGGTCGATGCCCGTCGTGCCGGTGCTGCTGAAGTAGACCACGGTCTCATCGGCGGGGCCGGTGCCGGCGCCCAGGCTCAGGCGCACCAGCGGGTCGGTGCTGGCGAGGCGCTGGAAGGTGGGGCTGGCGTAGGTGGTCAGGCGGGCCGAGTTGGCAAAATTGATGCTACCGGGCGTGCTAGCCGAAGTGGTGCGTACAAAAAAGCCCTGCATGGCCGCGAGCTGCGCGGTGCCGCCATTGGTGGCGGGCCCACCGGGCACGTAGCTGGCGTAGGTGCCGGCGTAGGGGCCGGTGGAGCGGAACACGTACACGGCCGCGTCGAGGCCGGTGGTGCTCACGGCGTCCCAGTTGAGGGGGGCGGGGTAGGGGTTGCCCAGCAGCTGCCAGCCGGCATCGGCCTGCGGGCCGCGGCCTAGGTTGGTGCGGCTGATGGGGCCGTTGTTGAGCGTGCCCACAAAATCAACCGTCTGGGTGCCCGGGATATTCACCGAGTAGCCTAGGCCGGGCGTGAGCGCGTCGGTGAGGGCAGCGGGCGATTCCCAGCCAAAATCGAAGGCGCTGCTCAGGGCCGAAGCCGACGTCAGCCGCGCGCTGTTGTAGCCAAAAATCGTGGGGAACGGCGTGACGGTATACGGGTTGGCGGCCGTGTTGTAGGCCGGGTTTACTACGGGCGTAAAGCCACTTGTGGTGAGGTCGGCCACCGTGGTGCCGGCCACTGGCGCGGCGTAGTGGCGGTAGCCGTTGCCGGCGTTGGTGGTCGGGTCGATGTAGCGCTGCACGGTGGCATTGCCCACCACGGCGCCGCTGGTGTTTACGACCATTGCGGTGCCCGTGGCATCCGAGAGTAGCGTGAAGGCCCGGCCGTTGGTAGTCAGGTTGCCATTGAGCGTCAGCATGCTGCGCACGCGGGCGGGGGCACCTAGGCTGGCCGTAGCGCTGCCCACCGTCAGGTTGGGGAAGGTGGTGGTGCTGGTGCCGCCGATGGTTTGGGCGGTGCTGCCACCTAGGGCCACGGTGCCGGTGCCGGCCACCGCGCCGCCGTTGTTAGTCAGGTTGCCGGTCATGGTTAGCACGGCGTTGGTGGTCAGGGTGGCGCCCGTACCCAGCGTCACATTGCGGGCGCTTTGGGCGCTGCTCACGGTGGGCTGGTTGGCGGCGTAGCCGGGGAAGAATACGTCGTCGGTGACGGCGGGCAGCGTGTAAGTAATGGCCGACGATACCACGGCGTTGGCGGGCGCGCCGTTGTTGGTAATCCAGTTGCTGGCCGTGCCCCAGACACTGCTGGTGGCGCCGGTCCACATGGGGCCGGTGTAGGTGCCGGCCACGTAGGTGCGTAGCCAGGTTAGGGCCGGGCGCTCGGTGTTGTCGGCATTGGCGATGTAAGCGCCCTGGTTGGTGCGCCAGTGGCCGGGGCGGTAGCCCCACAGCGTAATGCCGCGCACGGCCGGATTCTCCCAGAATAGCGGAAAAATGCGCTGGTAGTCGGCCAGCTGCTGGGCATCGGTCGCGCCATCCAGGTCAAACTCCGTGATGTAGAGCGGCAGATTGGCCGAAGCCAGCGTAGCCATGTTCGACTGAATGGAAGCCGTAGAAGTAGGGGCCAACGAAAACGAATGGCCCTGAATACCAATGGCGTCGATGAGGCCGCGGGCCTTCAGCAGATTGGCGATGAGCACGTAGGTAGCGGCCCGGTTGGGCTCGTTTTCTATGCTGTACTCGTTAAGCATCAGCTTAGAATTGGGGAAGTACTGGCGCGCCATTTGGAAGGCCGTGATAACCCAGTCCCAGCCCGTGGTGCCGCTGCCGCCCAGCGCGTTGAGGTAGGCGCCGCCATCGGGCCCCGCGGCCCCGGTGGGCGGCTGGTGGGTCGGCTCATTCACTACGTCGATAAAGTCGATGCGCTTGCCCTGGAAGTGGGTCGCCACCGCCTGAAACCAGGTCTTGATGGCCGCCAGCTTGTCGGCGTCGCTCAGGCCGCTGGTGGTGAGCCAGGTAGGCTGCTGCGCACCCCAGATGAGGGTGTGAAAGCGGAACGGCCCGCCCGTGGCCACTGCCTGGGCGTAGGCCGCATCGGCTTCGGCCCAGTTGAAGCTGCCGCGGGTGCCTTCGGCCACGCCCCATTTGCCGCCGTTTTCGGGCGTGGTGCCATCCCAATACACCCCAAAATTGGGCGCCTGGGCCGTGCTGTACGCCGAGCTTAGGTACTTGGGCTTGCCGGTAGCAATGGGCAAGCCGGTGGGGGTGGGCCCGGGCACCGTGGTGGCGGGTGGCGAGCCCTGCGCGCCCGCGTCGAGGTTGGCCACCGTAAAGTTGTAGCCCGTCTGCCCAAACACGAACTTATCGAAGTACAGGCCATCTTCCCGCGCCCCAATTTGCAAGGTTTGCGTGAGGCTGCCCGCCGGCACCGTAAACGAGGCGCCACTGCCAAATTTGGAGAGATTGACCCACTTCCAGAGCGGGGTAGTAGCCGTGGTGCTAAAGCCGGCGGTGCCTAGGCCATCCACGGGCTGGGTCGAGCCCGCCTCGTAGCCCGCCGAGGCCAGGCCGTTTTGCAGCCGCCAGTCGCCGCTGGTAGCGGGGTCTTTAACGCCAAAGCTGGTGGCATTGTAGTAGCTGTCGTCGCTGAAGCCACCCGGCCCCACCCAAATGCGGGCGTATAGGTCATAGGTGCCGGCCCCCGGAAAGGTAGCCGTGTAGGTAAGCACGCGGGCCGCCGTGGTCGGGGCCGCGTTGCCCCCAACATAAGCAGTTTGGTCGGTTTTGGTGGTGATGTACGTGGCGGCCGGCACCGTGCCGCTGGCCGCGGTGGTGCCGATGAGCCAGTCGCCTACCGTAGCCCCCGTGATGGGAGCGGTAGAAGTGCCGGATTCCGCTTCCACTGTCACGGGCGCGTTTTGGGCAAATAGCGTATAGTGGCTGCCGAGCGCGGCCACCAACGCCAGTACTAGGCGTTGAGGTTTCTTCATAAAGAAGGGATTGTGGGTGGGAAAAAGGAAAAGAAAAGCCAAGGAATTCACGTAATAATCCTTCGACCTGCCACACTAAAGTAGAAGGTTCGCTCGTTGACTAGCTACTTGTAAATTAGCTATATAGCGAGTTATTTTTCAGCAAACGTTTGTGATAGACTGGGCAAACGATTGTGATAGCTAACGACGCCCGAATTTTATAAAATTGATAAGCTGAGCGCTAAGCAGCGGGCAACAAAAAAGGGAACACCAGCCGTCGCTGATGTTCCCTTTTTTCGGGTGTTTTTGTAGCACGAACTTTCTAGTTCGCACGCTCGCGCAGCGAGCATTCACGTTCGCTTACGCTACTGCTCGCTACGCTCGCCCGCGAACTGGAAAGTTCGCGGTACTACTTACCAGATAACCGCCCGGTCAGCGGCCGAGCGCGTCATCTTATCGCCCTCTTTGCAGCCAAAGGCCGCCTGAAACTGCGGCATATTCATAATCGGCCCGATGGTGCGGTACTGGCCCGGCGAGTGCGGGTCGGTCTGGATTTGCTGGCGCAGGGCCTCGGGCCGGATGTTTTGGCGGCGCAGCTGGGCCCAGCTCAGGAAGAAGCGCTGCTCGGGCGTGAAGCCGTCGAACTTGGGCCGCGGGCCGGTGCCGTAGCGCTGGGCCAGCTGCTTTTCGAGGGCCGCATGCACGATGGTGAGGCCCGCAAAATCGGCCAGGTTCTCGCCTAGGGTCAGCTTGCCGTTCACGTGCACCGAGTCGAGGGGCGAAAAGGCGTCGTAGTGGCGGGCCACCACGGCGGCGCGCTTCGTAAACTCGGCCGCATCTTGGGGCGTCCACCAGTCGCGCAGGTTGCCGGCGGCATCGTACTGCCGGCCCTGGTCGTCGAAGCCGTGGGTCATTTCGTGGCCCATCACCCCGCCGATGGCGCCGTAGTTCACGGCGTCGTCGGCGTTGGGGTCGAAGAAGGGCGGCTGCAAGTAGCCAGCCGGAAACACAATCTCGTTCAGCGGCGGGTTGTAGTAAGCGTTGATGGTGGGCGGCGTCATGCCCCACTCGGTGTGGTCGACGGGCCCGCCGAAGCGGGCAGCCTCGCGGCGGTTTTGCCAGACGCGGGCGGCCAGCACGTTCTTCAGGTACGACTCGCGGCTGATGGGCAGCGCCGAGTAATCCCGCCACTTATCGGGGTAGCCAATTTTCACGCGTAGCGCGTTCAGCTTTTTCAGGGCCTCGGCCTTGGTGGGCGCGCTCATCCAGGTGTTGGTTTGGATATGCTCGGCCATGCTGGCCTTAATGTTGGCGAGCATCTCCAGCGCCTTGCGCTTGGCCTCGGGCGGAAACGCTTTGTCGACGTAAAGCTGCCCAAAGGCTTCCCCTAGGGTGCCGTCGGTGGCGGCCTGCGCCCGCTTCCAGCGGGTGGTTTGCTGGCGGGCGCCGGTCAGCACCTGGTTGTAGCGAAAGCTGGTATCGACGAACGAAGCCGGCAGCGTGCCGGCTAGCGAGCGCACCAAATGCCAGCGCATATAGGTCTGCAAATTGGCCAGCGGCTCGGTTTTGAGCAACGCGTTTACTTCATCAAAAAACGCCGGCTGGCCCACGATAATCTCCTGCGCTTTGCTGAGCTGCATGTCGGCCAGCAACCTAGGGAGCTGCACGGCGGGGTAGCGCTGGGCCGCGGCGGCCAGGGCCATCTGGTTGTAGTTGGCCTGCGGGTCGCGCAGCTCCACGCGGCTGCGCGAGGCCTGGGCGAGGCGTTTTTCGAGGCGCTCGACGGTGGCGGCATTGCGCTGCGCCGCGGCCGGAGTATCACCTAGCAGCCCAAACAGTTGCTGCATATAGGCCTGGTAGGCGGCCCGCACCTTTTGGGTACGCGCGTCGTCCTTGAGGTAGTAGTCGCGGTCGCCCATCGTGAGGCCGCCCTGGTCGAACTGCACCACGTAGCGCGTCGTGTTCTTCTCATCGACCTGCACGCCGCTGCGGAAGAAGGCACCCGTGCCTAGGTCCTGCTCGTGGGCAATAAGCGCCGGTAGCTCGGCGCGGGTTTTGAACGCCGCAATGCGCGCCAACTCGGGCCGCAGCGGCGCGATGCCCGCCTTTTCGATGGCTACCGTGTCCATCGCGGCCGCGTAGAAGTCGCCCACTTTCTGGACGTTGGAGCCGGGCGCGGCGCTGCGGTTGGCGGCGGCTTCTTCCAGAATTTGCTTCAGCGTGGCCTGGGTGCGCAGGCCCAGCAGGTTGCGCGGCCCCCAGCTGGTGGCGTAGCTCGGAATCTGGTTAGCCTTGAGCCAATTGCCACCCGAAAACTCGTAGAAGTCCTCGCACGGCGATACCGAGCGGTCTAGGTCGGCTACGTCGAGGCCCACGCCTTTGGGCTCGGGCGTGGTAGTCGTAGGGGCTGGCGTGGTAGTAGCGGTAGTGGGCGCGGCGGGGCCGCTACCGGCGCAGCTGGCCAGCGCTAGTAGACTGGCTGTGAGCAAGGGAGGAAACTTGGGCATAGAGGAAGGAAAGGGGAAACGCGTGTAGTCAAAAGTACGCCGCGCCAAAAAGACGACGGTTTGGCAATAAAAAAAGGCTCGTGACCTACGCCACGAGCCTTTTTGCAATACTTTAGGACAAGCATCTTCTCTATCCGATTCCTAAAACGGATACCCAATGGCTAGGTTCAAGCGGCCCGCTTTATCGTCGGGCGTGCCGTAGTTGGCGCGCAGCGGGATGGCGTAGTCGAAGCGGATGACGAAGAACTGCACGTCGACGCGCAGGCCGGCGCCCGCGCCCACAGCCAGTTGGTTGAGGAAGGTGCTGGCCTGAAACTGCCCGCCCGGCCGCTGCGGGTCGTTGTTGACGAGCCACACGTTGCCGGCATCCACAAACAGGGCGCCCTTCACGTAGGGAAACAAGTCCTGGCGATACTCTAGGTTGCCTTCGAGGCGCAGGTCACCCACCTGGTCGTAGTAGTTGTTGATGATGTCGGTGGCCACGGGGCGGTACGAGCCCGGCCCCAGCTGCCGCGCCGCGTAGGCCCGCACCGAGTTGGGGCCGCCGATGCCGTACTGGCGCAGGTAGGGCAGCGAGCCGCCCGAAGAGTTGCCGTAGGGCAGGCCCACGCCGATTTGCAGGCGGCCCACAATGCGGTTGCCCGAGGTAGTATTCTCGCTGATGCGGTAATACTCGCGCAGCTCTAGGTCGAGCTTGGCGTACTGGGCAAAGCGCTGGCCGGCAATGCTGTAGTATTGGTCGCCGGTCTTGGTGCCGGCCGTGAGGCGGCTTAAGGCGTTGGCCGCGTTGCCGGCTACCTCAATTTGACCCTGAAAGAAAATCTGCTGGCGGCGCTGTTCCAGCACCTGCTGGTTGTAGGTATAGCGGTACGAGCTGGCCAGGATGAACTGCGAGGTGTAAGCCTGCCGCAGGAAGGGCCGCGCCCGCAGCACCCGGTTGAAGGCCGTGTCAATCGAAACGGAGTTGTACGAGGCGTCAATCAGCTTCAGCTCCTGCTCGTTGGTAATCTTGGTTTTCCAGCTGTAGCCGTAGCTGGCGTTGTAGGTGGTGGTGCTGAAGTAGCCCGTGCGCGTGACGTAGCGTACGCCCAGGCCAAAATTGGTGCGCGGCTGGAAGTTAGAATTGACCAGGCGCGGGTTCAGAAACGGCAGGTTGGGCGCGATGAGGCGCGGCACAATCAGCTGCGCATTCAAGCCAAACTCGGTCGAGAGCAGGCCCGACGTGCCCCGCGTCGATTCAACCCCGGAGGGCGCCTTGGTTTGCGCCTCGTACGAGGCCACGGCATTAATGAGCAGCTGCTCGGCCCCTCGAAACGCCGAGCGGTTGCGAAACTGCGCCGTGAGGCCCGGCCCCGTGAAACCGTTGCTCTTGCTCACCAATTGCAGCTCGGCGCGCAGGCTCTTCTTCTTGAGCTGCGTCATCAGCACGTCGGCATCGAGGCGGGCGCGGCCCGCCGAGTCGCCCGCCGCCGAGGGCTTAAACTTGATTTCGACGTACCGAAACGTGTTCAAACTCATCAGGCGCGAGAGCGTTTGGTCGCGCCGGAACTGCCGAAACAGGCTATCGGGCTGCAAAAACACGGCCCGCGTAATGGCCTTCGCCCGGAACACGTTTTCGTCGGGGTAGTACAGGTACTTCTGGTAGCGGATAGGCTCGCGGCGGGTGGTGTCGGTAAGTACGTAGTTGGTATTGAGGCTGATGGTCTTGAGCCAGTAGGGCCGGGTGGCCCGGGCGGGCGCTTCAGCCTTCATCTTGTAAAACACGTTTACCTTGCCATTGAGCGTGCTATCGACCTGAAACAGTAGGTAGGTGGGGTTGAAGTAGTAGTAGCCCCGGTTCTTGAGCGCCTGGTCGATGCGGGCGCGCTCGTTGGTGAATACGTCGAGGTCGTAGGGGTCGCCCACCTTCAGCAAGGTCTTGTCCTGAGTGCCGCGGATGGCCGCGTCGATGAGCGTGTCGCGGTCCGGAAAATGAATTTCCTGGATGGTGTACTGCTGGCCCGGCCGCACGGTGTAGTTTATCTGGGCGGTGTTTTCCTTCACCTGCACCTCACTGGCGGCGGCGCCGTGGAAGTAGCCGCGGTTTTGGAGGCGGTTTACCATCAGGCTGCGCGTGTTGGATGGGTTGGCCTGGCTCAGGAGCACCGGCGCCTCGCCCAGCTTATCGGCCAGGAAGTGCTTGAAGCCCTTGCTCTTACCCACGCCTAGGTGCCAGAAGTAGAGCTTGGGCCGCTGTCCCAGCAAAGAGAAATTGGGCTGCGGCCGAATAAGGTCGGTCAGCTCCGTTTGCAGGGCCGACTGGTTGCGCAGCTTGGTGGGCGACTCCAGGGTGACTTTGCTACCAGTGTACAGCTTTTCGCCTTCGGGAATGTATTTGAGGCCCGAGCACGAGGCAAAAAACAGCAGGCCAAGGAAGGCCGCCCAGCGGCGGCCCGCCGCGGCTGACGCACCTAGGGAAGGGGGGGAGACTAGGAAAATTTTCTTCATGCTATACTCTTTTCGCAGGGCGAAGGCGGTTCGTTTCTCAGCTAGAAAACGATAGATTTGATTTGTCATGCAGAGCGCAGCGAAGCATCTCGCGTGGTGCAGTAACCCCTAGCGTATGATTTCACTACACCACGCGAGATGCTTCGCTGCGCTCTGCATGACAGACGTTTTTTTAGTTTAGCTGACGATATAAGAATACTACCAACCGCTTTACTGGCTGGTGGCGGGGCGGCGCGTGGTGTCGCGGCGGCTGGTGGTAACGGTGGTCACGGCCGCCGCCGAGTCGGCCTGCTGCTGCTCGCGGCGCTGCTGCTCCTCCTTGTCCAGCTTGTCTTGCTTGCGGATGTCGCGGTTCTGGCGCTTGTCGGCCTTGCTTATTTTCTCAAACAAGTCTTGCAGGTTGTTGTAGTCGCGCTGAAACACCAGCGCCGCGCCTGTGCGCACAATGTTGCCGTCGATGTCTTCGTAGGCATTCTGACGGAAAGCGCGCAGGCGCAGGCGGCCGTCGGCCATCAGGGTGTATTCGAGGCTTACATCGCCGGCCAGGTTGCTGGCTGCACTTTGGCCCCCGGCCACCTGGTTGCCGCTGCCGCCGCTGAGCGCCACATCGGTGCCCACGCGCACGGTGAGGCGGTTGTTGAAGAGCTGGCGGCGCACGGCCACGTTCAGGTCGGTGCGCGAGCCGTTCGAGCCGGTGCTGTAGTCAGCCTGGTTGGTTACACCTAGGTCGAGGCCTAGGCCCGAAAGGTACTTGCCCGTCAGGCTCTGGAGCTGGTCGGTGAGCACCTGGCTCACCGAGCCGCGCAGCTGGCTGGCCACCAGGCCTTCGCCCGCCGCCGACTGAAAGGGGTTTTGCTGAATAAAGCGCCCCAGCACCAGCAGCGAAAACACCTGCTTGCTCATCTCCGACGTCTGGCTGGGCTGGCGCAAATTGCCTAGCACGGCATCGACCTCGCCCCCCACCGCGCTATTGAGCGAGGCCTGCGGCAATGTAATGTCAAACCCAATGGTGGGCTTGCTGAGCTGGTCGGTAACTTTGATGAGCACGTTGAACATCATTCCGTTGCGCGATACATTGGTAAAGCGCGCGTCGTTGGTGCCCTGCGCGGCCAGCAGGTCGGCGGGCGCGGCCTTCACTTTGTACATGGCCGTGATGTTGAGGTCGGCATTGTAAGGGTCGCCGTTCCACACCAAATACGAGCCGTTGGTAATGATAAACTCGCGCGTCACCAATCCATAGAGCGAGAGCTTGTACTTGCCGCGGCGCACGTCGAGGCGCCCGGTCAGGGTGATGTTGCCGCTCGGGTCGATATTGGTAGTGAGCGTGCCCGCCGCACGCACGCGCAGGTTGTCGCCGCTCGTGGGGTCTACCACAAAGGTGAAGGGCGTGTTGTCGTTAATCGTAATCTGGGCCGTGATGTCGTAGTTTATCGTGTTGGCCTGGGCCAGTGAGTCGGCCACGGCCAATCTCTTAGCCAGCATCGGGTTAATCTTGACGCTCTTGTCCACAAACTGCACGATGCCTTCGCGGGCCACCACGCTGGGGTCCACGGCCGGGTTTTCCACCGTCAGGTCCGAGCCCTTGGCCACCGTGGCGCGGGTGTCAATCTTGATGAGCGAGAGCGGCCCGGTCAGGCGCGTGTCCGAGTCCACCACCAAGCGGCCGTAGTAGAGCGTGTTGTCCTTGGTGCGCTGGCTCTTCACGGCCAGGAACTTATCGGTCGTCACGCGCAAATCAAAGCTATAATCTATTAGGTTGGGCGTCAGCAGGTGGCCGTTGGCCACCGCCTTGTTGCCCGCTGAGTCCAGTACCGTGAAGTTGTTGAAGGCAATGCCGCGGTCGTCAAACACGATGGGCTGGCTCACCAGCCGGAACGGCGACCCAAGCTGCGGCACCACGAAGCTGGCATCGGGCGAGGTCGTGAGCTGGCCGCGCACCTGCGGCGCGCTGGTGGTGCCCACTAGCTTCAACTGTCCATTCAGGAAGCCGGTGCTCTGGCTTATCTGCCCTGCCGAGAAGGGCTCGGCCGTTTTCACGTTCAGGCGGGCCACGTCCACCACGAAGTCGAGCGGCGTGTTGCCCACAGTGCGGTAGGCGCCGCGCACCGTCACGTCGTTGCCGCCCCCGCCGCTGAGGCGGGCGTTCACGTCGTAGCGGTCGGGCACCGGGTTGCTGGCTTGCAGCGCTAGGTCGCCGATAATAGTCTTGCTATACAGCAGGTCCTTAACGGTGAGGTCCGCCGTGAAGGCTTGCTTTTTGGTACCTAGGTTGCGCGCCACGGCCTCACCATTGAGCGTGCCGCCTAGGGTCGAGTCGGGCTGCCCAATGGCTTTGCTCAGAATGCCGAGCTGGAACTGCTCGAAGCGCACCGCCAGCGGCGAGGTGTTCACGGCGGGGTTCTGGCTCTGCACCACCAGCGCCGACGAGCCATTGCTCAGGCGCAGGTTGTTGGCCACCACCGTGCCATCGGCGTTGTAGCGCACGTAGTTATCGTTGCCCGCCGTCCAGGTGTCGTAATTGATAATCTGGTCGTTGGCGAAGGCAAACTGGTAGGCGCTGCCCGCGCGCTGCTCCAGCACCGACAGCGCGCCGGTCAGCGCCAGCCGCTCCTTATTGGTCGAGTCGCCGAGGATGGCAATGCGGGTATTCACTTTGTTATCCGCCACGTTGCCCACCAGGCTGGGCCGCCGCAGCAGGAAAGTAGTATCCTGCCTGGTGCGCTGCGCCGCCTGGCCTAGCCGCAGCGCGTAGTCGAGCTTCTGCCGGTCCGAGTTCACGTTCAGCGTCAGCGAGTCGAGGGTGTAACTCTGGTAGCGGATAAACGGAATGCTCGTCTTGGCCGTGAGGCGGGCTGCCGCGCGGTTATAGTCGCCAGCCAGCGTGAAGGGCGACAGCCGCCGCAAACCCGGTACCAGGCGGCGCAGCAGCCGCGTGTTCTTCACCTTGAGCGAATACGTAAACTGCTGGTTGCCCGCGTTATTGGTAAACGGCTTCACACCCGCCAACCGGAAGTAGCGGTTGATATGCCGTTGCAACTCGGTGGCTAGGTCACCTAGGTGCACATTGCCATCGAGGTTGACATCGGCAATGTTCGAGTTGAAATTAAGCGCCGTGCGGTTGGCCGTTTGCACGATGCGCCCACTCACCGAGTCGAGCGCAATGGGCTGGTTGTTATTGACAATGACAATATTATTGCCGCTAAACGTACCATTGATGGTGTTGGCACTCGCCCCGCGCAAGTTGGCCACTAGGTTGCCCTGGATGCGCAAGTCGCCGCCCGTGTAAAAGCCCAGCTTGGTGAGGTTGGCCCCGCGCAGATTCAGCGAGGTCACCTCGTAAATGGGGTTGTTGGCGTCGCGCAGGTTCACCACCGCGTTCAAATCCAGGTCGAGGTTGGGGTCCTTTTTGCTGCTGGCCGCGATGGTGTATTTGTTGCGGTCGATGTCCACGGCCGCGTTCACGCCGCGATAGGTGTAGCCGTTGTAGCGGGCGCTCTGCACGTTGGCCGTCACCTTGCCCACCAGCGTGCTAGGGTCCTGCAAATTGCCGGTTGCATTAATGCGCCCGTTGCCCGTGATGGTGCCGATGGTCGGGTCTTTCAGCAGTTTGCCCGCGTCGAAGTTTTGCACCGCAAACGTGCCCACCAGTGGCTGCCGGCCGTTGGCCTGCGCCGCGCCGAGCTTGCCCGAAAACGCCACATTGCCGTAGGTCGAGCGCAGCTTGAGGTTGGTATCAAACGCCAGCGTGGCCGGTCGGCCTTTAAAGGTGCCGCTCAGCGAGAGGGTAGGGGGGATGCTGATGTTGCTGGGTATCGTGCCTTTGGGTACCAAACTCAGCAAGTCGGCCCGCGTGGTGCTAAAGCGCTGCAAATCAATGTCCGTGTACAGCCGCCCATCCACGTTAGGCAGGCCCACGATGTGCGCCCGCCGCGCCTGCACCACCGTATTGCGGAAGCCCATAAAGTCGAGGTTGCGCACGGTGAGGTCACCTAGGCGCCCGCTCACCAGGCCGCTCAGCAGCACGCTTTGGTTGGGGCCGGTGGTAAAGGGCGGCGTATCGGCTAGACTTGGCACCAGGTACAGCACGTCGCGGAAGCCTAGGCGCGTGTTGCGCAGGTCGCCGCTCAGCCCTAGGTTGGGTAGGTCGTCGGCAATGCTGCTCAGCGACTTGTAGCGTATGCCCAGGCTGCGCTTGATGCGCGAGTGCGGCGTCACGAGGTCGAGGCTGTCGAGGCCAATCTGCACCGAGTCGTACACCACGTTGGCCCGCGCCGAGTTGATAGCAAAGCCGCTGTGGTCCTTACCCGCCAAATTGTCAATCTTCACCGTGGTGCGCGCTTCGGTAAAAACCAAATCCCGCGTATTAAGCACCAGGTCGGTGAAGTGCAGGTGGCTGTAGTCGAGCGCCGGATAGCGGCTTTTCAGCTTGGGGTCGTTGAAGTTATCGAAATTCACCGCCACGCCGCTGATGTCCGACTGGTTCAGCGTCACGCGCCATTTCATGGGGCTAGCGTTGGCTTTGTCAGCGGCTTCGTCCACCTTGCGCACCGCCTCGGCCGGGTTGATGGCCCGCTGCTCGGTGGGCACGTTCTCGTTTTGCGAGTAGGCGAAGGTGGTGTTTTTGAGCGTCAGCTTATCCAGGTCGATGCGCTCTTTTACTAGGTCAATATTCTTAGTCGTGACATCGGCCAGCCCCACCTTAGCATTGATGTACTGCGCCGACGGGTCGTTTTTGTACACGAAGCCCACGTCCTCCAGCGTCGCTTTGTTCAGTCCAAACGTCAGGCTGAGCGGCTCTTCTGGCTTCTTGTCATCGAGCTCGGGCGCCGTTTTGGTTTGCTCCATTCGGATGGCGGCGTGGCGCAAGGCCGCGTTATCCACTTTATACACCGAGTTATCCACATCTACCTCGTCCATCGTCACCAGCAGCTCGCCGAGCTTGGCGCGCAGGTCGGAGCCGGCCACCTGGTCGTTCTGAGTGAACAGAATATTGCTCAGGTGCACCCGCCCGATGTTGTACTTCAGCCCCGAGCTAGTCGTATCGACTGGCGCGGTGGGGTCGCTGAAGGCCTTCACAATAAAATCGTAGTTGTTCACGCTGTCGGGCTCGGTGCGCGTCAGGCGCACGCGGCCGTCGTTCAGCTCCACGTCCTTGACGTTAATCTGTTTTTTGAGCAGCGCTAAAATATCGATGCTTACTCCTAGGTGGCCCACGCTCAGCAGGGTATCGCGCTGCTGGTCGGCCAGGTACACATCGTCGAAATTAATGGCGTGCCGAAAGTCCGTCCGAAACTTTCCCAGCCGCACCTCCGTCTTCAGCTTATCGCGCAAGTAACCTTCGGCGCGGCGCGCTACAAAGTCCTGTCCGCTAGGAAATTGCAGGAACACGACTACCCCCACTACTAGCAGTAGCACCAGGGCAATCAGCCCGAATACAACGTATAAAAAGCGGCGTAGATAGATGGACACAGGCAGAAAGAAGGCTAGGCGTTAGTGAGGCTAACGCCGGTTTGAACAGAATTATGTTCTTCCCAAACGGAATATTTAGGGCTGGGGTTAGAATATTTTGTGATAGCCTGAACAGTAGCGCAACAGAAGTAGCTCGGAATTTGTAGCCCGAGCACGCACGCAGCTCGCGTCGGCGGGTGAACGTTTACTGACGCGGAATGCGGGCTGCGCGCGCGCCTAGACTGCAAAGTCCAAGCTACAGGCCGTTATTTTGCCCCATGCAGCCCACTTCCGCCCCCGACTACCGCCCCCTCATTCGCCAGGCCTTTGCCGAGATGGAAAAAGTGGTGGTGGGCCAGCGCACCCTGGTAAGCCGCCTGCTCATCGGCGTGTTCACGGGCGGCCACATCTTGCTGGAAGGCGTGCCGGGCCTGGCCAAAACGCTCACGGTAAGCACGCTGGCGCAGGTGCTGCACCTGCACTTTCAGCGCGTGCAGTTCACGCCCGACCTGCTGCCCTCCGACCTGGTGGGCACCATGATTTACAACCAAAACCAGTCGGTTTTTGAGGTTAAGAAAGGGCCCATCTTCGCCAACCTCGTGCTGGCCGATGAAATCAACCGCTCGCCGGCCAAGGTGCAAAGCGCCCTGCTCGAAGCCATGCAGGAAGGCCAGGTCACGATTGGCGAGACGACTTATATCCTCGACCGACCCTTCTTGGTGCTAGCCACTCAAAACCCCGTGGAGCAGGAAGGCACCTACCCGCTGCCCGAGGCCCAGGTCGACCGCTTTATGCTGAAGGTGCACGTGGACTACCTCAAAAAAGCCGACGAACTGGAGGTGATGCGCCGCATGGCTAACCTAGGCTTCAAGGGCGACGTGCAGGCGGTGCTAACCAAGGAGGACATTTTTGGCATCCGCGACCAGATAAACCAGGTGCAGATTTCGGATACCCTCGAGAAGTACCTCATCGAGCTGGTGTTCGCCACCCGCCGCCCGGCCGACTACGACCTGCCCGAGTTTGCGCAGGCCGTGCAGTTTGGGGCCAGCCCGCGCGCCAGCATCGCGCTGCACCGCGCCTCGCGCGCCGTGGCCTACCTCGACGGCCGCGACTACGTGCTGCCTGAAGACATCAAGGACGTGGCGCTAGACGTGCTCAACCACCGCATCCTGATGACCTATGAGGCCGAGGCCGACGGCGTACGCACCCAGGATTTAATTGAGGGCATTCTCCGGAAGGTACCAATTTCCTAGGGTGCTATCTTTTGGTCTAGAGAGTATTAATGCGCTTATTAGTTTGTCGTGCTTCGGCAGGCAAGCCCCCAACTAGCCCGGCCTTCAAGCTGGGCTTTTTACTTAGCTGGATAGGCGGCCGTGGCGGTGTCAAAACGCGGTGGGGCTGGCCTGCGGCGGGCGTTTGAGGTAGGCTTTTGGGTAAATAATTTGGCTGCTAAAGTAAAATGGCGCGTGAGCAAATTTCCTAAGTTGCTGGCCGCTGCTAACGTGCGCTTTAGTATTTTTTTAAGGATTAGGTTATTAATGTAAGTTTGTTAGTACATTCAAATAATTATATTTTTGAATTATGAAGAAATCATTAAAAAAATGAGTTGAATGTTATTAAGCTTCTATACTTTTAGAGCGATGTTACTACTCACGCTATTAAAAGTCCATGAAAAAACTCATACCCATTGCCACACGACTTGGTTTATCGGCTGTCCTGCTGGGCGGCAGCTATTCGGCTTATAGCCAAAGCAAAACCCCCGCGCCCACCGAGGTAGTGCCCCAGGCGGCTCTTGAGCACCTGCGCAAAAACAAGCAAGCCCTCCGCCTGACGGACACCGACCTGGCCGACGTCGTGCTGAGCGGACAGTCGGTTTCTAAAAACAGCGGCGTCAAGCACATCTACCTGCAGCAGCGCTACCAGGGCATCGAGATTCACAATGCGGTGAGCAACGTGAACCTGACCAAGGATGACGAGGTGCTGAACGTGGGCGACCGCTTTCAGAAAGACGCCAGCCACCGCGTGGCGGCGCGCCAAAGCGCCCCGCTCGCGGCCCCGGCGGCCGTAGCGGCCGCGGCCCGGCACGTAGGCCTCGCGCTGAAGCAGGACCTGGCCGTGCAAAAGCAGACTGGCGCCAAAAACGGCGAAACAGTCTTCTCGACCGCCGGCATTGCGCTGGAGCCCATTACGGCCAAGCTCGTGTACCAGCCCCTCGCCGACGGCAGCCTGCGGCTGGCCTGGGAGGTATCTATCTACGAGCTGAGCGCCCAAAACTGGTGGGAGATTCGGGTGGATGCCGCCACGGGCGAACTCCTGGAAAAGGACAACCTGGTAGTACACTGCGAGTTTGACAACGATGGGCCCGCTGGCGTGCCCCTAGGTCAGTATTCCGCGTCAGCGGCTACGAAGCCCGCCGCATTCAACTTCGCGGCCGCGGTGGCCACCGCGGCTGCCACGGGCACCTACCGCGTGTTCCCATTAGTGACGGAAAGCCCCAGCCACGGGCCGCGCGTGCTGGTGGGCGCCGACGCCGCCGACCCACTAGCCTCGCCCGAAGGGTGGCACTACGCGCCGGGTGGCAACTTCACCACCACGCGGGGCAACAACGTGTATGCCTATGAGGACCCGAACAACAACAACAGCTTCGCCACAAACTACAGCCCGGACGGGGGCGCGGGGTTGGTTTTTGACTTCCCGCTAGACCTGACGCAGCAGCCGGTAACCTACCGCGACGCGGCCACCACAAACCTCTTTTACTGGAGCAACATCATGCATGATGTGTGGTACCAGTATGGCTTTGATGAAGGCAGCGCCAACTTTCAGCTCGACAACTTCGCCAATGGCCGGCTCGGGAGCGACCCCGTATTGGCCGAAGCCCAAGACAGCCGCAACATTCCGGTGCCGCCGCCCGGCGTGACTACCCGCAACAACGCCAACTTCTCGACGCCCCGCGACGGCGTGGCGCCGCGCATGCAGATGTACCTGTGGAGCGGCATTCCGGACCGCAACCTGTTTCAGGTAACGACCCCCGCGGGCATTGCGGGCAGCTACCCGGCTCTAGAAGGCACTTTTAGCCGGCCACTGACCGCAGTGCCGGTAACTGGCCAACTCGTGCTGGCCCAAACCACACCCCCAGCCACCACGGCCCTCAGCGAGGAAGGCTGCGGCCCGTACCTGAATGGCGCGGCCATCAGCGGCAACATCGCGGTGGTGTACCGCGGCACCTGCGGCTTTGCCGACAAGGTGCAGAACGCCCAGAAAGCCGGCGCCATTGCCGTAGTCGTTATCAACAACGCGCCGGGCGCTCCCATTTCGATGGGCGGCACGCCCACGACCGCGCTGCCGGCCATCGTGATTCCGGCCGTGATGATTAGCCAGGCCGATGGGCAAACCATTCGGAATTTGCTGAATGCTCAGACGGTAGTGACCGTGGCCCTGAAAAACAGCGGCTCGGGTCCGGAAATCGACGGCGACTTCGACAACGGCATCATTGCCCACGAGTATGGCCACGGCATTTCGACTCGCCTCACCGGCGGGGGCCTGAACGTGGCTTGCCTGCGCAACGCAGAGCAAGCCGGCGAAGGCTGGAGCGACTGGTTCGGCCTGATGCTGACCACCAAGCCCGGTGACACGGGCGCTAAGTCGCGGGGCATCGGCACCTACGCGTCGGGCCAGCCCACCACCGCCCGGGGCATTCGTCCTGCTCCCTACAGCACCGATTTTGCGGTGAACAACTTCACCTACGGCGCTACCAACAACACCGCCGCCATCGCGGCACCCCACGGCATTGGCTTCGTGTGGGCCACCATGATTTGGGATATGAACTGGGCCTTGGTTGACAAGTACGGCTACGACGCCGACCTGTACAAAGGCACGGGCGGCAACAACAAAGCCATGGCCCTGGTGATTGAGGGCTTGAAATTGCAGCCGTGCAGCCCCGGCTTCGTAGATGCCCGCGACGCCATTCTGGCCGCTGACGTGGCCATCAACAAAGGCGCCAACCAGGAGCTGATTTGGAAAGTATTTGCCCGCCGTGGCCTGGGCTTCAGTGCCAAGCAGGGCCTGAGCACCAGCCGCACCGACCAGGTCGAGAGCTTCGACCTGCCGCCCGTGTACGCTTGCTCGTCGCCCACCATCACGGTATCGCCCGCCAACGCTGGCTTCACCGGCGCCGCGGCCAAAACCATCTACCTAGGCTACGGTGCCCAGAGCGTGACCCTCACGGCCAGCGGCGACCCCACGTTCACCTACTCGTGGTCGCCCGCCAAGGGCCTCAGCAACCCGACTATCGCCAACCCAGTGTTTACGCCCACCGCCGCGGGCAGCTACACCTTCACCGTCACGGCGGTTAATGCCTCCCTTTGCACCCGCACGGCTTCGGTTACCATCAACGTGATTGACGTGCGCTGCGGCAACAAGCTCGATAAAGTAACGGTGTGCCACAAAGGCAAGGCACTGTGCATCGGCGCCGATGGCGTGGCCGACCACCTAGGCCACGGCGACATGGTGGGCGCTTGCGACAAGCAGGCAACCCCTTCCTTGCAGGCTGGTGGCGACGAAGTGGCGCAGGCTTTGCAGCTGACCGCTTCGCCTAACCCCACCAACGCCCGCACCACGCTCGACTTTACCCTCGTCGAAAGCAGCAGCTATCGCCTAGAAGTGATAAACATGCAGGGCGCCCGGGTGGCCGTAGTGGCCGAAGGCAGCGGCGAAGCTGGCGAAAGCTTCTCCCACGAGTTCAGCCGCGGCCCGCTGGCCCCGGGCCTGTACATGGTGCGCCTCGTAGCCGGCAAGCAGAGCAAAGCCACCAAGCTTATTCTGCAAGACTAGGCAGCTAGTTCTTGAGTTACTAAAAAGAGGTCGTGCTGTAGCACGGCCTCTTTTTTTAGGGAGGTGTTTGCTGCGGCCACCTGCTTTTTGTTGAATCGCTAGGTAATGAGTAGTGCGCCGCAGCCTACCCAGGCGGCGGCCACCACGTGCTGCCCGACAGCTGCTAAGGACGTGCTCAAGTGCCACATTCCGGCAACATAGGACCTTAAGCCGTAGGAGGTTAAGGCGTAGAACATGGCAGAAGAAATGCTGCGCGACGTAATTATTTGCCAGACTTGTTTCCAAATTAAGAAACACCCAAGAACGGGTCATGCTCAACGCAGGGAAGCAGCTCTACCGCAGCGTTAAGCGGTGCGGTAGAGCTGCTTCCCTGCGTTGAGCACGACGCTCGTTTACAAGACCTTTAATTTAGGAACAAGTCCAATGGGTAAACAACATTGGCAGGAGAAAGAGATGGCGAGGGTTGGGTTTAACTTTTGCTGTTGAGCTACCGTATAGTACCCCGCGACACTTCGCCGGCGCCAGTTAATTGCTGGCGCTGCATACTTTTAACTTGAAGACCGTTCCTGTTTATGAAAACGATATTCATTCTAGCTGCCATGCTCACCGCCGGGGCTTACTCGGCCAACGCCCAAACCAGCACGACTACGACGCGCCAAACCACGACGACGCCGGCTGCTACCACCCCAGACCAAACGGTTACGCCCTCGACTACGACGACGGAATCGACCACGACAACCAACGACCCCAACGTGATGTCGACCAAAACCAAGGATAAGGGCACCACGCTCATCCAGCCCGCCCCCGGCACCAAAGTAAAAAGCAACGGCAAGCGCATCAAAATCAAATAGCGTTCGCTAGCTTTTAATTGAATTAGGACCCCAGTTGCACTCGTTGCGACTGGGGTCTTGCTTTTCAATACTTCTGCTTTACTACCGTAAGCCAGCAGCCGCCACTAGCTACATTCAGTAGTTATAAGGCGCTAAATCCGTATTTTACGCACTCCTGGGCTCCGTATAGAAGGACTAGTTTAGTTTGGGCAGCCTTGGTTAAGCTGGCTCAGCGTTTCTCCTCCCCTAGATTATGCGTGCAGCGATTATTCTGATTGGTTTAGTAGTAACCAGTAGTGCGGTGGCCCAAACCGTGACTGGCCCGCAGGGTGAAGTATTTGGGCGGCGCGTGCTGGCGCGGCAGCTCAGCGACCCTTGGGAACTCACCTACGGCCCCGACAACCACCTCTGGCTAACCGAAGCCAAGGGCTACCGCGTGAGCCGGCTCGACCCGGCCACCGGCACCAAAACCGTGCTGCTCGACCTCAGCCCCGAGCGCCAGTTTCCGCGCTACGACCGCACCGCCGACTCGCTGGACGGCGGCAAGCCCTGGCCCCAGGGTGGCCTCATGGGCCTGGCCCTGCACCCGCAATTGCTGCAAGGCCAGCCCTACGTGTACCTGGCTTATCTCTACCGCTTTGCCGGGGCCGGCCAGCGCGGCAAGGGCGGTGCGCCCAACTACGGCGGCTACTTTTTTACCACGCGGGTGGTGCGCTACGAGTACCAGGCGGCCGCCCAAACCCTGACGCACCCCGTGGTGCTCTGCGACACGCTGCCCGGCAGCAGCGACCACAACGGTGGCCGGCTGCTCATTGCGCCGGTGGGAGGGAAGGACTACCTCTTTTATAGTATCGGCGACCTAGGGGCCGGGCAGTTCGACAACGGCGGCCGGCCCAACCACGCGCAGCAGCCCAGCCATTACGAAGGCAAGATTCTGCGCTTCAACCTCACACCCGATGCCGACGCCGGCCCCGCCGACCAGTGGCTGCCCAACGACAACCCCTACGGCGCGGCCCGCCACCAAAGCGCCGTCTGGAGCATCGGCCACCGCAACCCGCAGGGCCTGGCCTACGCCGTGGTGGGCGGCGCCGGGCATATGTACGAAAGCGAGCACGGCCCTTATTCCGACGACGAAATCAACCTCATCGAGCCGGGCAAAAACTACGGCCACCCGCTCGTGCTGGGCTACAACGATGGCAACTACGACGGCCTGGCCGCCAGCGTGTCAGACCGCGCTACGCTGCCCGGCCCCTGGTACACCACCTACCCGCTCATCGGCAGCGAAAAGGCCAATGCCCAAGCCATGGGCGCCACGTATCGCGACCCCATCAAGACGCTATACCCCAACACGAACGCGTTTTTGAAAGATTTTTTTATCAAGACCAAGCGCCACGCCGAGGCGCCCGAATGGCCCTCCGAGGCACCTAGCAGCCTGGCCGTGTACACGGGCGCGGCCATTCCGGGCTGGCAAAACTCGCTGCTGCTGCCCACCCTCAAGCACGGCAAGCTCGTGCGCCTGCGCCTGAATGCAACCGGCACCCGCGTGGTGGGCGACACGCTCATGTACTTTAAAGCGCCCGTGCGCTACCGCGACGTGGCCCTCTCGCCCGATAGCCGCCGCCTGTACCTAGCCACCGACAGCGCGTCCGTCACGTCGGGGCCATCTAAGGAAGACCCGAAGGGCACCAGCTGCAAGGGCTGCATTCTGGAGTTTACCTACCAGCGCGGCGGCTCGCCGGCTCCAGCGCCGGCCCGGCCTGCGCCTGCCGCACCCCGGCCGGTGGGTGCCGGGGGCGCAGGCCCTCGCCGCCCGGCCCGCGTCGTGGCCCATTAAAACTGCTAAAAACAGGCTGCTTGGTGCTAAGCAACGGGTTTTTTAGCCAACAGACACTCAGTAGCCTACCTAGGAAACTAAGCTGGCCGCCCCGTAAAAATACGGAGGCCGCCGGGCGACCTACGCAGACCAAAAATCAGGGTTTACCGAGCAACGCTGAGTTGGGAATGAGCCGTTTAGAAGCCCTGGTCACTTCCTCCCCACCTGATACATGAGCCCCGTTTCCTTACCTAGGGCGGCCATTGCGCCGCTTTCGCCCGGAGTTTCTTTTGAGGTGTCGCGCTCGCACACCAGCCCGCACTACCACCAGCTGTCGCTGGCCGATGCGCAGGGCTGCCTGGCGCACTGGATTATTCCGCTGTCCCTCAAGCATCTGCTCAAGCAGCCCGCGCTGCTGTGGCAGCTGCCGGCCACCTCGGTGGGCGGCCCGCTTACCCGCCTCGACACGGGCGCTTTGCAGCTGGCCCCGGCGCACCCGGGCCTCCAGCCCAGCCTGCCCGCCGACCTGGTAGAGGGCGTGCTGCGCCTCTGCTTTGAAGGCCACTTGCTGCGCGGCTATTTCCGTTTGCAGTGCCTGCCCCAGGGCGGCGGGCAATTATGGCAGCCTATCCCCATCGGTAGTATATGAATACCTACGCAATTGTGCTGCACGGCGGCGCCGTAACCATGAAGCCCGGCGAGCTATCGGAAGAAGAAGCCGCGTTTCAGCGCGTGGGCCTCGGCGAAGCCCTGCACGCGGGCTGGCTCATTCTCAGCCGGGGCGGCCCGGCCCTCGATGCCGTAGAAGCCGCTGTGCGCAGCCTCGAAGACAACCCGCACTTCAATGCCGGGCGCGGGGCCAGCCTCACCCGCCAGGGCGAAGCCGAGCTGGATGCCGCCATCATGGACGGCCGCACCCTGAAGGCGGGCGTCGTGGGCGGCGTCAAGTACGTGAAGCACCCCATCAGCCTGGCGCGGGCGGTGCTCGAGCACAGCCCCCACGTATTTCTGGCCGGCGAGGGCGCCCTAGAGTTTGCCCTCCAGCGTGGCCTGCCGGTGGCCGGCCCCGAGTACTTCCAAACCGCCAAAACCCGCGCGCAGTGGCTCGAGCTGGCGCAGCAGGAGGCGGCCCCGGCGGGCCACGACACGGTGGGCGCCGTGGCTCTCGACCTGGCCGGCAACCTGGCCGTGGCCACCAGCACCGGCGGCATCGAGGGCCAGGCCAAGGGCCGCGTGGGCGACAGCCCCATGCTGGGCGGCGGCACCTACGCCACCAACGACGCCTGCGCCGTGTCGTGCACCGGCGATGGCGAAGTGCTCATGCGCGGGGCGCTGGCTCACGAAGTGTGCGCCCTGGTCAAGTACAAGAGCCTGCCGCTGGCCGAAGCCTGCCAGGCGGCCCTAGGGCTGCACGACGACTTACTACGCGGCGACAAGGGCATGATTGCCATCGACCCCCAGGGCCGCATCGCACTGGAATTCAACACCAACGTGATGCGCCGCGCCTACCGGGTGGGCGAGGCCGCGCCCTACGTGGCCATTTTCCGCGAGGAGTAAAAGAGCAGGTGCGGTAGCCGTCCCCGCCCCGGGCTACCGCGCCCGCTTCGCTGCGAATACGGGTTAACCGAAGGTCAAAATCCGTATTTCTAGCGCCGCCCGGCCCGGGGGCTGGCCGTTAAGAAAAAGCGAGTCCTTGCTGCGGCCGCCCCTGGCGGTAGCGATGGACTGGAGAGCCGGCCGCGGTAAGCTGCGGCCGTGGCCCTGCGGCACCTAGGTGCGGCAATCAACCTCGGCGGGCTGATGCGGACCGGTCCTCCATTTTTTTTAGTCCTTATGCCTACCAAACCCATTATTCCCAAGGGCAGCCTGCTCGCCATCGGCGGCCACGAAAAGCGCCACGCCACCAGCGCCACCGACGAAGCGGAGGACAAGTCGCCCGAGTTTATTCTGCAACGCTTTGTGGAAGAGCTCGCCGGCCAGCGCACCGTGGTGATACTGCCGGCCGCGTCGGAAGAGCCCGAAGAAGCGGCCCAGGACTACATCGAAGTGTTCACCTCGCTGGGTGTCGAGCGCATTGAGGTGCTTCATATCCAGAGCCGCGAGCAAGCCAACAGTGCCGAGGCGCTCGACATAATCAACCGGGCCGATGGGGTGCTCATCACGGGCGGCGACCAGCTGCGCCTCACGGCGTTGCTCGGCGGCACTGCCCTGCTGGCCCGCCTCGGCGAGCGCTACCTACACGAGCCCATCATTATTGCGGGTACCAGCGCCGGGGCCGCGGCCATGAGCACGCCCATGATTTACCAGGGCCGCAACGATGCCGGCTTTCTCAAGGATGAGATTCACATCACCACCGGCTTGCAGCTGCTGCGCGATGTGGCCATCGACACGCACTTCATCAAGCGCGGGCGCATGGTGCGCATGGCCCAGATTATTGCCACCAACCCCGGCTGCATCGGCCTAGGGCTCGAAGAAGACACGGCCGTGCTCATCACCAAAGGCCGCGAGCTGGAGGTGCTCGGCAACGGCATTGTGGTACTGCTCGACGGCCACGACTGCACCGGCAACACCATCTACGACATCGCCCCTGGCGAGGTCTTCTCCATTCGCGACCTGCGCCTGCACCTGCTGGCCAAAGGCCAGCGCTTTACGCTGCCGCAATGGGGATTCTAGGGAAGAGTCCTGAGTAGTATTCTTATCTACTACGTTGTTCCTACCTAATCTTGCCTTGGTTGTCCCAGTGGCTGGATTTCACTTCCAGGCTGCCAGGCTGCCGCTTGATGGTGCGCGTGAAGCGCTCGCCGGCAATGAGGCCATCGGGCCGGCGCTTGCCAAAAAACAGCAGGATGGGCTCGCCGTGCTCGTTGGTCACGAAGGTGATGTCGTAGCCCTTAAACGCATCGTTGATGGTGGTGCGGGGCTCGTAAATTTTGCGTAGCTTTTTGTCTAGCTCGGGGTGGAGGGGCATCAGAAAAAAGGGGATGTTGAATTAGAGTTTTGGGCGGAGGAGGTGGCCCATAGAGCTGGTTACTTGTCCTTCGCGCCCTTGGCGAGCTCCTTTAGGTCCTTCATGGTGCCGCTGCTATTAAAGTGCATCGTGGCATCGCGGGTGCTGGCCTGGCCGGCGGCTACGGTGGCCGTGCCGGTGAGTGTGTAGTCTGTTTTCTTGGGCTTAAAAATCGTTTTGAACAGCACCTTAGGCATCTTCTTCGGCTGAAACTTCACGTGGATGGGCATCAGCTCGGTGCCCTTCTTCTTGAAGGTAACGTCCTTGGTTTCCTGGCCTTTCACGTCGAGGTCATCCTCCACCCGAAACCGGTAGCTCACCTGCTTCACGGTAAAAGGAATGGACTCGTAGTTGGTCACGCGCAGGTTCACAGTCGCCTCACCCTTATTCAGGCCGAGCTTGGTAATGTCCACATCGGCCACTTCTATTTTGGGTAGCTTCGGGATGTATACGCGCTTGCGCACATCCACCGGTATTTCGGTGGGCCCGGCGCCGGGCAGGTTGGCGTAGAGCACGGTGTGCAGCTGCACGGTCACGCAGTCGCGCTGCGCCGTTTTGGCCGCGTGCTTTACTTCGGGTAGGTTCAGGGTGAGGGGCAGCTCGAGGCTGCTGAGCGCGTTGCCCTTCACCACGAGCGGACTGGCTTTGTGGCCCTGCGCCAGGCGTTTACCTTCCACGCGGGCCTCGTAGCGCAGGCTGTCAACCTTGAGGTCGATGGGCGTGTGGTTGCGCAGCTTCACCCTAAACTGGCCCTTGAGGCGCTCGCGGGTAATCTGGCTGATGTTGAGCGTGGGCTGCTCTAGGGTAGGTAGCAGGGCCTTGCCGCGGTCGGTGGCGAAGTAGGTAATGCCGCCACCGACCACCAGCAGCCCTAGCAATACGAGCAGCGTGGTGCGCACCGGGTGGGGCGCGGTCGAGGAATCATTCATGAGAGCTGGTGCTAAGAAGTATATCACCAAAGTCTGCTTAGTATATAGCTGAGCTTTAGTAAATTATACTAGTAGCTACGTAGGCTCTCCAACCAGTTGTTATAGCCGAGCTAGCCAAGAAGAAGGCCAGTGCCCAGCTTGCGCTGGGCGTAACTAGCAGGCGGGCCGGCCGGGCGCTGCGCGGGCGGCTTAGCTTTAAAAAACCCAAAAAATGTTGCCCTAGGTCCTAGCCTTCGGCCCAGGTATAGCGGCGTGCCTTCCACTCGATGGCGCCGGGCCACACTGTGTAAGCCAGTACCGCCAGCGACATCAGCAGCAGGTAGCCGTCATAAAGGAGCAGCACGCCCAGGCGCTCGCGGTGCCCCGCTTGCCGCAGCGTAATGGCCAGAAACAGGCTTTGGCACAGCACCTTGCCCGCGTACAGTAGCAAAATGGTGCTCAGCGGGAGCAAGCCAGCCCAGCCCAGCACCGTGTAAAACAGCCCGTAGGAGCTGAACAGCGCCCCGAGCTGCCAGGGCAGGCGGCCGGCGCCCTTCATCCAGCGCTTGCGCTGGCCCAGCAGGTGCCCTAGGGTGGGCTGCGGCGCCGAAATGCCCAGCACCCGCGGCTCGATGAGGTTGCGATAATGCCAGCCCTGGGCCACTATTTGCTGAAAAAGCTGGAGGTCTTCGGTGATGCTGAAAGCCAGGGCCTCGAAGCCGCCGATGGACTCGTAGGCCGCCCGGGTCACGAGCATGTTATTGCCCACCGCCGTGATGGGCAGCCCGCAGTCGGTAAGCAGCCTAATAAGGTTGAGGCCAAACAGCCAGTCCAGCCCCTGCATGCGCCCAAACAGTGGCCCCTCGGCGGTGGTGATGCCCGTGACGATGCCCACCCCGGCCGGCGCGGCGGCCACCATGGCCTGCGCCCAGTCGGGGCTGAGCACCATATCGGCATCGGTTAGCAAAAAGTAGTCGGCCGTGGCGGCGCGGCACAAGTGGGCCAGCACGTTGCCTTTGCCGCGCGCCGTGCCCAGCTGCTGCCGCACCAGCAGCAGCCGAAACTGCGGCCGGCCCGCAATGAAGCGCTGCACCACGGCGGCGGTGCCATCGGTCGAGGCATCGTCACCGATGAGAATTTCGAGCTTATCGGCCGGGTAATTGAGCCGCGCCAACGATTCGAGGCAGCGCCCAATGTTCGCCGCCTCGTTGCGGGCCGCCACCAGGATGCTCACCCGCGGAAAATCCGTGAGGGCCGGCAGCGCCGGCCGGGGCCAGGCCGCCCGCAGCAGTATGAGGGCGTAGAGCCCGAAAAAAGTCCCAAAAAATAGCGTCAACCAAACCATAGAAGCGTCCTCTGCCGATGCAAATAGCCACCCAGGAGGCCCCTAGGTGGCTACTGCTTTACGGCGGCAAGTATGGCGCTCGCTGTAGGTAAACTACTGGTTTTTTGACGGTTATTTAGGATAAGTACGCTCAGTACTTATCCCCGGGGCCGGGGCCAGCCCGCGTTGCCAGCCCGCGGAAGCTGGCGGCTAGCCCAGGGCCTTTTCATCGACCGAGTTGATGGCCAATTGGTTGAGCGTTTCGTCGGCATTCTTCTCTTCGGCCAGGCTGCTGCTGAGCAGCAGGGCTTCGGGCGCGTAGCCCAGGCGCTTGGCAAAATGCACCACCGTGCCGTACTGGGCTATTTCGTAGTGCTCGACGCCCTGGGCCGCGCTGATGATGGCGGCATCCATCACTTCATCGCTGGTGTTGAGCGATAGCAGCAGGTCGGCTTCTTCGAGGAGGCCTTCCATGGCCTTGCAGCTGGGGCCGTCGAGGTCGAGGTGGAGGCTGGCTGCCACTTGCTCGAGGCGCGCTACCTGGCCTTTGGTTTCGCGCAGGTGCTTTTCGAGGCTCATGCGCAGCTGGGGGTCGGTGGCCGCCTCGGCCAGCTTGGGGAGGGCTTTTACGAGTTGTTTCTCGGCGTCGTACAGGCCTTGCAGCTTGAGCTCAAATAAGTCGGCGAAGGTTTTCACATGGTCAAACATAACCGTATCGAAGGAAAAGGAAGTGAAGGCAGTTGATACTTGCATAAGAAATAATAGTACACCTAGTTAACGGGAGCGCCCTGGTCGCGGCTCGCCAATAGGGCACTCATAACTAGCTATTTAGCAATAATTACCGATTTATCCGGAGGTGCTGCTCCGCCTTTCACGCGTTTTGGCTACGTACTAAGCGCAGTGGCCAGGGTGCTTGCCCTGGGGCGCGGGGCCCGGGGCACCCTAGGGCTAGCGGGGCGTCGGAAGTGGCCGGGTAAATGTGGCCAGCACAGGACTTTACCTGCCGCATGTCAGGAAAGACAGCCCCAATCTGCTGCACGTCGGCGCTATGCTGCCGCTTTCCGCGCCGAGGCCCTGCGCCTAGCTGGCGAGAGCCGCTCGACGCCGGCCGCCGAGTATTTGGCGGCTATACGCACGGGCGCCTGCCCGCTAGCATCGACTGTCAGGTGACATATTGCTCTCACCAACAGCTATTAAGCCTAGCGCCTTAAGCTGTCCAGTTTAGCTGGAACACCGTAGCCTTTCCGCAATAAATACGGAAGTTATCGAATATATACGGAGATAAAATTGCGGGTATCCCGCTTCATAAACGCGTATTAATCCAGGTGCACACGAGCGGGTGGAGTCGTTCCTTTGAGAAAGTAATTCTTGCTGATAATCAAGTGCTTTGTTTCATCTGCAATGCAGCGTCGTGTTGTTTTTTGTTAGCGCTCCTACTTCCTCGCGTCGGCCTCAGATGCTCGCACCTTAACTAACGACTCCCGACAGCACCGCTGCGCGGCCTACCGCCCGCTCCTACTACCTGGGCGGGTGGTGGGGCACCGCCCCCGCTCGGCCTGGCGGCTGAGTAGTGGTTACCTGCCAGGGGGGCTTAGCCGCCAGGCGCTGGGGAGGGCGGGTACCAGGTAGGCCCCCTTTCAGCCGTGCCGACTGCTTCTGTTGCGTTTTTTCTCCCTTATCACCCACGCTTATGAGTACTGTTTTACAATCTGTGGTGCCTGCTACGACGTCGACTCTAAATGCCCCCCCGCCCTCCGGTCTTGCTGAGGCCATGCAGGTAGACTGCGTCACTATTCGCGGCACCAGCCTCTGCCTAGACGAACTGGTCGATTTATCCTTCTTTACGCCCGAGGCCCGGCAGCGACTGCGTGCACAATTGAGCGCCGCCGTGCCGTTTCCGCATCTAGTAGTCGAGGGCCTTTTCAATCCCGACCTGCTGAATCTGGTGCTGGAGGAGTTCGACACCCACCGCGCCGCGGGCTGGCAAGACGTGCAAAGCAGCTACGAGCGCACCCGGCGCTCGGTGCCGGGCGCCGCAATTGGCCCGGCATCGCAGCTGTATTTCGACTTGGTCAACTCCGGCTGGTTTACCACTTGGCTGTCCGACGTGAGCGGCGCCCCGCACCTCATTCCTGACCCGCTGCGCCACGGCGGCGGGCTGCACGAAAGCCGCACGGGCGGCAGCTTTGCGATACACCGCGACTTCGACCGCCACCCGAAGACCGGCCTGAAAAACGAAATGGTGTTCATCACCTACCTGAACCGTGGCTGGCAGCCGGAATGGGGTTCGGCCCTGGAGCTGTGGGATGCGAAGGAAGGCCGCTGCGTGACCACCGTGCAGCCCGAGTTCGGCCGCACGCTGCTGATGCCGCACGGTCCGGCGAGCTTCCACGGCCACCCCACGCCGCTCAAGGCAGCCGACGACCGGCCGCGCCGTTCGGTGGCCGCATATTTCTACACCGGCACACCTTTGCTGGAGCAAGACCTGGACCGCGCAATTTCGGTCTTTATTGCGCCGCGCCGCATTCACTCGGCCAAGGCGACGCTGCGGCGGTGGATGCCGCCCATTCTCTGGAGCCTGATGAAGAAGACCACTCAACACTGAGCCCTTCGCGCGCTGGCCGCGGTATTGTTGCTGGAATGAAAATAGGTGGCGGAGCCGTAGGGGGTGTCGATGACCCGGCCTATCTGTTTCAACGGTTGGTTGTTGAGGAATATCATGTCCAGGCAGCCGGCAATAGAGTTGCTGCTGTCTACCAGGCGCGGGTCATCGACCCGAGTCGGAAACTTCTGATTCCAGGGCACGGGCCAGTTCTGAGCGGTGCCCACCTAGGTTCAGCCCGGGACCACCTGCGCTCGCAGAGCTGCCGCGGCTACTGCCAGACCAATGCACAGGCCGGACATCTAGGGTCGGGCTCCAGGACCGAAGTATTCGAAGTCCGTGAGCGGCCCGTTTTTGCCGATTTGACTGAAGCTCAAGCCAGCGCCGCCGAGTATTCTGAATTCCTGTATGCACGGACGTCTGCCCGCTAGCATCGACTACCAGACGCCTTATCGCACTCACCAACAGCTCCTTCGATTTAGCGCCCTAAACTGTCCAGCCTAGCTAGAACGCTTCGGTTGCCCCGCCCGCGGCGGCGGTCAAAATACCCTGCATTTGGGCGGCTAGCCGCTGGCGGTCGAAGGCCCCGAGGGCCAACTGGCGGCCCCGCGCCCCCGCCGCGGCCCGCGCGGCGGGCTGGGCCAGCACCGCCCGGAGCTGCGCGGCCAGCGCGGCCGCGTTGCCGGCCGGGGCATACCAGCCGCAGCCGTGCTCCTCGACCAGCGTCTTGGTCCAGCCTTGGTTGGTGACCACCACCGGCGTGCCCACGGCCAGCGCATCGTAGAGCTTGGCCGGCGAGTTGGCGTCGAGCACCGGCAAGTTCAAAAAGGACACCACGGCCACATCGGCCAGCGCAAACCAGCTGAATACCGCGTGCCGCGGCTGCCCGCCCACCAGCCGAATGCGCCCCGGCCAGCGGGCCGCCGCCGCCGCCACCAGCGGCGCATAGTAACCGTGCCCCAGAAATAGCCAGGTCACGTCCGGGTCGGTGGCCACCAGGGCTTCGGCGGCGGCCACCACCGTGGGCATGTCGTTGGCCCGCCCAAAGGTGCCGGCGTAGAGTACTACTTTCTGGCCGCCTAGGTCCTGCGCCCGGCGCAGGGCTGTCACGGCGTCGGGCGTAGCGCGGGCCGCCAGGTCGAGGTCGGTGCCATTGAGCAGCGTCGTGATTTTATGCGCGGGCAGCCCTAGGTCGGCCACGTAGCGGCTCATGTCGGGCGAGAGCGGCACGATGTGCGCCGCGCTTTCATACAGCCGTTTTTCCAGCGCAAACAGCTGCCGCCGCGCCAGCGCCGTGGGCACGGCCCCCATCGCCACCGGAAACGATGGCCACAAATCCTGCACCTCAAACACCCACGGCACCCGCCAGTACCGCGCCACCCGCGCCGCCGCCCACGCCGCCGTCAGCGGCGTGCTGATGCCCCACACCACATCGGGCCGGGCAATGCGCTGGCCGGCCCGCACCGCCCACGCCGCATACTGCGCAAAGGCCAGCGCCCGGCGCGCCGGCCCCATTTTATTGTCGTAGGGCACGGCGGCTTCTTGCAGCTCCACGCCCGGCGGCACCCAGGCAAACTCCCGCGTCAACTGCTGGCTGCGCCAAGCGGGCGTGGTCAGCAGCGTCACGCGGTGGTGCTTCGCCAGCTCAGTCAGCAGCGTGTAGTGCCGGCTAGTGGCCGGGCAGTCGGGGCTGGTGTGGTACTGGCTGAAAACGGCGACGTGCAAAGGAGTTAGGAGTTAAGAGTTGAGAGTTGAGAGTCATGAGTTGTGCAGGGGCCAACTCGTAACTCTCAACTCTTAACTTTTTTTCGGTCGGTAGTGCGACTCGTTCAGGATGCGCTGCGCGTCGGTTTGGGCCATGAGCTGCGCCAGGGTCACGCCGGGGTGCTCGGCCATGTACTTGCGGATGATTTGCAGGCCTAGCCATTGGCCCACCCGGCCGGGGCAGGTGGCATCAATCTCGGGCACGTTGGGGCGCTCAGCCACGTATTTCTGAATTAGAAACGGCGTGGTGGCGTAAAGAATATTGTTTTCCAGAAAATGTCCCCACACCTTGGATTCATTGAATTTGAGGCCCGTCAGTTCCTTTTGGGTGTAGCCCATGAGCAGCGTGTCGGGTGCGCAAGGCAGCACTTGGCCCGCGAAGTACAGGCGCTTGCCCTGGCCTATCATTTCATCAAGCACCGATGGGGCCGTGAGCTTGCGCGGCACGTACTTGCCCGCCACGGCCGTGGCCAACGTAGGTAGCAGGTTGGCCGGGCGGTAGCGCCGCAGCATGTAGCCCGGCAGGTCGGGCCGGTAGCTGGCCTTGGGCCCGATGTACCAGTCGAGGCTGAGAACCAGCAGGCTATCGTTCACGAAGATGTCCTTGCCCAGCAGCCCACTCACATAGGTGGCCGCCACGGGTGGCGTCTTGAAAGTTGGGAAATAGTACTTCACTTTCCCGAACAGCGTGCCTAGGTCGCGTTGCAGGCCCGCCGAGTCGGGAAAGGCCGTTGCCGTCTCGCGCGCCAGCTTCTCCAGGTCGGGGTTAGTGGCGAGCTGGGCCAGGTTGCCCGCCAGCTCACTGGCCGAAGGCGCCTGCCCCACTTGTAAATAATAGCGCGCAAAGGCCGGGTTAGCTTGCAAAAATTGCAACCCTTGGGCCGGATTTTTAATCTGGAAAAAGGCGTGCTCCAAGTGCTTGAGCGGCAGCACCGCCGCAGGGGCAGTAGCGGCGGGGTCGGGCCGGCAGCCGGCTTCTTCGCTTTGCTGGCAGCCGGCTAATAGAGCACCGCCCGCCAGCAGCAGGGCTTTGGGATAGAGAGATATTTTCAAGGCTAGATTACTTTCGCGTAAAATTACACTTTTCCAACGTGGTGCTATACCGCCAACTACCTAATAGCCGTTCCAATTTCACTTTATGAAAAAAATATTCCTCACCATAGCTGCGCTGGCAGTAGCGCCTGCGGCCTTTGCCCAAGTCGAAATCGGCCTCAAGGTATCGCCATCCATTGCCTACCTGCGCCCCGATTCGCCAGCCAGCACGTCGTTCACCTCCGAAAAGGCGAAGCTTAGCTTCGGCGGCGGTATTTTTATGGACTACTTCTTCGGCGAAAATTATGCCTTTAACACCGGCTTATTTCTGACCGGTAAAGGCGGCACCATCGGCTACAACGACCGCTCAACCGCGGCGGGCGGGGCCACGGGCGTGCGCGTCGAGCAAAAAATAGCCATGCAGTACCTCGAACTGCCGCTCACGGTCAAGCTCTTCACCAATGAGGTAGCCCCCGATACTCGCCTCTATTTCCAGGTGGGCGGCTCGCTGGCCGTGCCGGTGCAGGTGCGCATCAACGGCGAGAAGTATTATACTGACCCTTACGACAATAACACTCAAACCAAGGCGGGCAAGCACGTCCTGGACATCGACGCCAACATCATTGGCGGGGCCGGGGTCGAGTACCAGCTGGGCCAGAGCACCAAGCTGCTCGCCGGCCTCAGCTACCACCACGGCCTAGTCGACTTCGACCGCTACTTCGAGCGTGACCGTAAATTCAGCGACGTCAACATCAAAAACAGCGTCTTCGCCCTCGACCTAGGCCTCAAATTCTAATCGCAGATTAAACGGATTTAACGGATTGCGCAGATACGCCCGCCTGCGGCGGGCTGGCTAGCTGAACAGAGAAGTGTAGGCAATGCGATAATAGAAAGAGCCGCCTAAAAAGGCGGCTCTTTCTATTTCCAATTCGGCCGGATAGTCAGCCCGCCGCAGGCGGGCGTATCTGCGCAATCCGTTTAATCAGTTAAATCTGCGATGATTTCGCGGTCTTGGGCGCGGGCCATGGCGCCGGCGGCCGAGTGTAGTTCTATCTGTTCGCCGTGCTCGTCCTCGATGCGGAAGTCGGTGAGACCTAGGGAGGTGTCTTTCATCACCTTCACCCATTTGTAGTACTTGAGATACCACTTCATTTGGCGGCTCACCAGGCCTTTGGTATAGAACGCGTGCAGGAACGGGTGCACGAAGAGCGTAATACCCGTCTGGTTCTGGTTGAGCAGTAGGTCGTCGATGCTGTTATCAATCTCGTCCGTTACCTGAATGGAAGCCGAAATCTTGCCGGTGCCGCCGCAAGTGGGGCATACTTCGCCGGTGATGATGGTTTCGGCCGGGCGCACCCGCTGGCGGGTGATTTGCATCAACCCAAACTTGGTGATGGGCAGGATGGTAAACTTCGCCTTATCCTGCTTCATGATGTTGTACACCGCGTCCTCCACCTTCTTGCGGCTCTCTGCGGCGCGCATGTCGATGAAGTCAACCACGATGATACCGCCCATGTCGCGCAGGCGCAGCTGGCGAGCTACTTCTTTGGCCGCCAGTAGGTTAATCATGAGGGCCGTGGCCTCCTGGTCGTTTTCCTGGTTGCTCTTCGAGCCCGAGTTTACGTCTACCACGTGCAGCGCCTCGGTGTGCTCTATCACGAGGTAGCCGCCGCCGGGCACACTCACGGTCTTGCCAAACAGCGTTTTGAGCTGCTTTTCAATCCCTAGGTGTTCAAATACCTTGGCTTTGTTGTTGTGCAGCTTCACCAGCCCCGCGCGGTCGGGGGCAATTTTCTGCACGTAGTCGCGCATTTCCTCAAAGCGTGCCGGCGTATCCACCACAATCGAGTCAAACGACTCGTTGAGCATGTCGCGCAGCATCGACGAAGTACGGCCGAGCTCACCTAGGACCTTATCGCGGGGCTGGCCCTTGCGCAGGTTAGTGTACAGCGTTTCCCAGTTCTCGACCATGCTCTGCATGTCGCGGTCGAGCTCAGCTACCTCGTGGCCTTCGGCCACGGTGCGGATGATAACGCCGAAGCCCTCCGGCTTGATGCTGGCAATGAGCCGCTTGAGCCGGTCGCGCTCCGCTTTGCTCACTATTTTCTTGGAGACGCTGATGGTGTTGCTAAAGGGCATCAGCACCAGGTAGCGGCCCGCCATCGAAATGTCGGTGCTCACCCGCGGGCCCTTAGTCGAAATCGGCTCCTTGATAATCTGCACCACGATAGCCTGTCCTTTTTTGAACACGCTATCGGCCTTACCTACTTTTTCGAGGACTGGCTCCAGGGTAAATTTCTCCAGGCCAGCGCTTTGCGCCTGGTGCTTCATCACGCCGCTCACCCACTTGTTGAGGGATGGGTACTGCTCGCCCAAGTCGCCGTAATGCAGAAAGGCGTCCTTTTCGGAGCCAATATCCACAAAAGCCGCGTTGAGGCCCGGCATCACCTTGCGCACGGTGCCCAGGAAGATGTCACCCACTGCATAGTTGGTGTCGTTGCGGTCGAAGTGGTACTCAATCAGCCGCTTATCCTGGAGCAAGGCAATCCGTTCACCCTCGGGGGTCGAATTGATTATTAATTCAT
This sequence comes from Hymenobacter bucti, assembly GCF_042681145.1. Lineage (NCBI taxonomy): Bacteria > Pseudomonadati > Bacteroidota > Cytophagia > Cytophagales > Hymenobacteraceae > Hymenobacter > Hymenobacter bucti. The sequence goes on along the minus strand of NZ_JBHUFD010000005.1, from coordinate 16,455 downwards.
TGCTCAACGTTTTAGGTTGTTAAAATAGCCCCTGGCCGGCCTTGCCGACATGGATTGCCCCGAAACCAGCAAAAGGGAAGCCAGGACCAAGAGTGTCCCAGCTTCCCCTCGCGAGCCACGGCCCGGCCTCGCAATGCAAGACCAGCCGGCACACCACGTTAGTCGTCCGCGTGGCGGAGGCTACGTGAGAGATAGACGGGCACTTAGCTTGTGGCCAGTTGCCCCGCCCCCTACACCGCACGAAGTCAGAAGATTACTTCTTCTTGTGACGGTTCTTGCGCAGGCGCTTCTTGCGCTTGTGGGTGGCGATTTTGTGACGTTTACGTTTCTTACCGCAGGGCATCTTGTGGTGAATTAAGAGTTGAAAATAAAGTAGTCAGAGAGGAGGCTAAGCTTAATTAGCCCGGAAAGTTACGAATAATAACTGACGGGCTGGTTAGCAAGCCTACTTAAGCTTGGCGAGTTCTTCTTCCACCGACGCGGCGAGGGCCGGGTCGGTGCTGAGGCTTTTCGCTTTTTGGAAGGCCGCCCGGGCCGCCGCCGCCCGGTTGGTGCGGGCCAGCGTCACGCCCAGATAAAACTGGCCTTCTACGTTGTTGGGGTTGACTTGCACGAGCTGCGCAAAACGCTCGGCGGCTTTATCGTACTGGTTGCTTTGAATGGCCAAAACGCCGAGGTTATACAGCACCTTTTCGTTTTTGGGGTCTTGCTCCAGCACTTCCCGCAGCAGCGAAATCCCTTTTACGGGGTTGTCGCTGCTCATGTATGCCATCCCTAGGTTGGTCTTGGCGTCTAGGTTATCGGGATTGGCAGTCAGCACGTTATCGTACAACTCCCGCGCCCGTTCGCCCAGCATTTTCTTCCGGGTTTCCGACGAGGCAAAGCTGTAAGCCTGAAAGTAAGCATCGGCTGCTTTCTGCCACGCTTTTTCGGCGGGCTTTGCCTGTGCCACTTCCGCAAAGTAGTAGCCCGCACTGTCGAAACGCTGCACGGCCTCATAATGACTGCCTAGGTCCAAGGATACCTGGCGGCGGGTGGCCGCGTCGGTACCAGCTTTGTACTTAGCCAGCAGCTCATTAAGCTCGCGCCGCTGCGTAGGCGAAGCCTGCGTGTGCGGCGCGGCGGCCGAGCCACCCGCTTCATCTGGGCCTACGGTAGCCGTTTCGGCGGGGCGCGGGCCCGAGGAAGCCTCGGTCTTGGAGCCGTTGGTAGCCATGCCGCCCCCGTCGCGGGTAGCGGTGCGGGCCGCGTCCTGAGTCAGCTCAGCCTTGCTTTCCTTAGGCTTCACGATGCCCTTGGGCAGGGCATAAAGCCCCCCGGCTAGCGCTAAAGCGCCAACCAGCAGCAAAGCTTGGTGCGTACCGGTGCGGGAAAGAGACATAGGGAAAGAAGAGTAGTAAGAAAGCGATGGGGTGAGGAGGTCGGAGATAATAGCTAAAACCCAACGGGCTGGCTATCATCACGCTAACCTCCTCACCCCATCACTTTTCACTTCAACTCAAACTAGGATTTAGCCTTTTTAGCTTTCGGAGCTTTGGCCTTGGGAGCAGCATCTTCGCCCACTACTTTTTTGCTGCCTTTGATTTTGGCAACGAAAGTTTTGCTAGGCTTAAAGCTAGGAATGTAGTGTTCGTCGATGATGAGCGACGTGTTTTTAGAGATGTTGCGGGCTACTTTGCGGGCGCGCTTCTTGTTTACGAACGAGCCGAAACCACGTACATAAATGTTATGGCCCTCAGTCATAGAGTCCTTCACTACTTTGAAGAAGGCTTCTACGGTCGTCAGCACATCGGCTTTCTCGATGCCGGTTTTCTGCGAAATTTCGGAAATTACCTCAGCTTTGGTCACGTTGGTAAGGGGGTACTGGAAGTGAAAAAAATGATTTTGTCGGACGCTTAATCCTCCGACTTCCGGCGTAAGGCCTTGCCCGGTAAGGGGTTGCCATTTGGAAATCGGACCACAAAGGTACTCCTTTTTTTTCGTTTGACCAATGGTTGGCCTCAAAATCGACTTTTGTCAAAATATTCTGTCTCATTCTCTTGCTTGTTCCTACCGCTCTGGCGCCTGCTTTGCCGACCCCCACTTTCTTCGCCGCTGCCCTGCTGGGCTGGTACCCGCGCCACCGCCGCGACCTGCCTTGGCGCCACACTCGCGACCCCTATGCTATCTGGCTCTCAGAGGTTATTTTGCAGCAAACCCGCGTTGCGCAAGGTATGCCATATTATCTTGATTTTCTGAGCTCTTACCCTACTGTGCAGGACCTGGCTGCCGCGCCCGAGCAGGAAGTGCTGCGCCATTGGCAGGGCCTGGGCTATTACTCCCGCGCCCGCAATATGCACCACACCGCCCAGCAGGTAGTGCGCGAGTTTGGCGGGCAGTTTCCGGCTACTTACGCCGGGCTGCGGCAGCTGAAAGGAGTGGGTCCGTACACGGCGGCGGCCATTGCATCTTTTGCGTTTGATGAGGCGGTGGCGGTGCTCGATGGCAACGTTTTTCGGGTTTTAGCGCGGGTTTTTGGGCTGCATTCCGACATTGCGGCCCCCAGTTCGCGCAAAGAATTCCAGGCCGTGGCCGACCAGCACCTGCCGCCCGCCCACGCTGCTGAGTTCAACCAGGCTATTATGGAGTTTGGCGCCTTGCAGTGCACGCCCGCTAAGCCCGACTGCTTATTCTGCCCGCTGCAAAGCCAGTGCTGGGCGTTTCAGCACGGGCAGGTAGCGCTGCTGCCCGTCAAAAGCAAGGCCAAGGCGGCGCGCACGCGCTATTTCCACTACTTCGTGCTGCGCCACGGCGAAGAACTCTACCTAAAAGAGCGGCTGAGCGGCGACATCTGGCAAGGCCTGTACGACTTTGCCCTGGCCGAAACCGACGCCGCCGATATGCCCGCTGCCGAGGTATTGCGCCACGTAGAGGCCCTAGGTGGCGTACTCGACACCCGCCGCGTAGCCGAGGACCGGCCCGCGCCAACGCTCAAACATGTGCTGAGCCACCAAAAGCTGGAAGCCCGTTTTCACGCGGTGGAGCTGGCTGCCGAGCTGCCAGCTGCTGCGTTGCAGGATACGGGCCTGCGGGCCTATTCGGCGGCTGAAATTGAAGAATTGCCCAAGCCGGTTTTGATTAGTAACTATCTGGCAAAGGTGAGTTAGAGCAGAATTTGGGCTTGCTATTTATTTTGGTAAAATTGCCAATATAATTTGCATAAGCCGATAGCGATGCGTAATTTTAAGGTGTCGGAAGCCCTAGGTAGCCGACAGCGTTTACCTCACTTTTTAAACTAGCGACGACTAGCAAACAACATGGCCGGAATAAACAAAGTAATCTTGGTGGGCAACCTCGGCAAAGACCCCGAAGTGCGCCACCTGGAAGGCGGCAACAGCGTAGCCCACTTCACGTTGGCTACCAATGAATATTACAAAGACAAGCAGGGCGCCCGCGTGGAGCGCACCGAGTGGCACAACATCTCGGCGTGGCGCGGCCTGGCCGAGCTGGCCGAGAAATTCCTTAAAAAGGGCTCTCAGGTATATGTAGAGGGCAAGCTGCGCACCCGCCAATACCAGGACAAGGACCAGCAGACGCGCTATGTTACCGAGATTATTGCGGAGGAAATTTCGCTCTTAGGTGGCCGGCCCGGTGGCGGTACTAATGGCACCGGCAGCGCCACTGGCTCTGCTAATGGCGCTGATGAAAACGTAAGCCTGCGCCAGGAGCCCGAGCTAGACCAACTGCCATTCTAGACCGCAGATTTAGCTGATTAAACGGATTGCGCAGATACGCCTGCCTGCGGCAGGCTGACTATTGGGGGCTGCTTGCTTTTTAGCGGGCAGCCTTTTTTGGCTTTTTTTGGATGGTTGTTGCGAAGGGCTAGGTTGGGTAAATACCTCTCTAGGGGCCATGCTGGGGAGGCTTATCTTTGAGGAATTTTTATTACTTATGCTCAAGAAGATGTTAGCGTTTGGTAAGGTAGGTATGGCGCTGGCGCTGGGTGCTGGGATGGCGGCCTGCTCGGCGGCCCCCGATTTTACACCTAAGCCCAAGGGCTACAACCGCATCGACCTGCCGGCGCACGCTTACCGCACGTTGGCGCCGGGCCGCCCCTACTCGTTCGAGTACTCGAAGTACGCCAAGGTGTTGCGCGACTCATCGTACCTAGCGCAGCCCGACTGGCTCAATGTGTACTACCCACAACTGCATGCTAACGTGCAGATTACGTACACTAACGTGGTGCGCGACCGCAAGCTCTACAATAAAATGATGGAGGACGCGCGTAAGCTCACCGGCAAGCACCAAATAAAGGCGACTTCGATTGAGGAAAAAATCCTACGCACGCCGAACGGCCTGCGCGCCTCCGTGTTTGAGCTAGAAGGCGAAGTGCCGAGCCAGTTTCAGTTCTATACCACCGACAGCACCAAGCACTTCTTCCGGGCTGCCCTATACTTTCGCACCGCTACCGACAACGACTCGCTAGCCCCGGTGATTGAGTACGTGAAGTATGACATGGTTAAGATGCTTAACTCTCTAAAATACAATAAGTAACCATCATGCAGAGTATTCTGCGCATTAAGCAGCAACGAAGCATTTCGCTCGCTTCGTTGCTGACGATTGTTTACTGCACCACGCGAGATGCTTTGTCTCTGCATTAATGCGCAGAATGCTCTGCATGATGGGCGTATTCGTTATTCATGAGTAATTTCTTCAACACCAAGCTTGAATACCTGCGCGGCGTGGGCTTGCAGCGGGCGCAGCTGCTGGGCAAGGAGCTGGGGCTGTTCACCTACGGCGACCTCATTCAGCGCTACCCGTTTCGCTACCTCGACCGCACGCAGTTTTATAACGTGGTGGATTTGCACGATGATATGTCGTTTGTGCAGGTGAAGGGCGTATTGCGCGGGCGCGAAGTGATAGGCGAGGGGCCGAAAAAGCGTATGGTGGCCAAGGTTGGCGACGCCAGCGGCGAGCTGGACCTAGTCTGGTTTAAGGGTGTGAACTACCTGGAAAAGGTCGTTAAGAACCACCAGGAGTACATTGTTTTTGGTAAGCCGACCATGTTCAACGGCCGGCCCCAGATGGCGCACCCCGAACTGGAAGAAGTAACTGAGCAGAAGGCCGGCCAGAGCTTTTTGCAGCCGGTCTATAACACCTCGGATAAGCTGCGTAACTACCACCGCGTTGATAGCAAAGCTATTATGCGGATGGTGAGCGACCTGCTCAAAATTGCGCTGCCCCAGATTACCGAAACGCTTTCGCCCGAGCTGATTCAGCAGTACGCGCTGATGGGTAAGGCCGAGGCGATGCAGCAAATTCACTTCCCGCAGAACGCCGACACGTTACAACGGGCGCGGTTCCGGCTCAAGTTTGAGGAGCTGTTTTACATCCAGCTCAAACTGCTGCGCCAGAAAGACCAGCGCAAGGTTACGCTCTCGGGGCAGATTTTCAACGAAGTGCCCACGCTAGTGCATTTCTACAAAGAAATCATGCCCTTCGACCTCACAGGGGCGCAAAAGCGGGTTATCCACGAGATTTACAAGGACTTCCTGGCCGGTAAGCAAATGAACCGGCTACTGCAGGGCGACGTGGGCTCGGGCAAGACCATCGTGGCTTTCATTTCGATGCTGATGGCGGCCGACAATGGCGCCCAAAGCTGCTTGATGGCGCCCACCGAAATTCTGGCCGACCAGCACTATCAGGGCCTCAAAGTGTACGCCGACCAGCTCGGCATCAACCTAGGCAAGCTCACGGGCAGCACGCCCACCCGCGTACGCCGCGTGCTGCACGAGCAGCTGCGCGAGGGCACCATGCAGATGCTAGTGGGCACCCACGCGCTGCTCGAAGACGTGGTGCAATTTCGTAACCTAGGGCTGACCATCATGGACGAGCAGCACCGCTTTGGGGTGGCGCAGCGCTCGAAGCTGTGGCAAAAAAACCCCTACGTGATTCCGCACGTGCTCGTGATGACGGCCACGCCCATCCCGCGCACGCTGGCCATGACGCTCTACGGCGACCTCGACGTGAGCGTGATTGACGAGCTGCCCGCCGGCCGCAAGCCCATCGTGACGGTGCACCGCTACGACTCGAACCGGCTAAAAGTGTTCCAGTTCATCCGCGACCAGGTAGCCCTAGGTCGGCAGGTATACATCGTGTACCCGCTCATTGAAGAGAGCGAAACACTCGACTACAAAGACCTCACCGACGGCTACGAAAGCGTGAGCCGCGCCTTTCCGGAGATGCAAATCAGCATCGTGCACGGGCGCATGAAGGCCGAGGAAAAGGACTTTGAGATGGCGCGCTTCGTGAAAAAGGAAACGCAAATAATGGTGGCTACCACCGTTATCGAGGTGGGCGTGAACGTGCCCAACGCCTCGGTAATGGTGATAGAAAGCGCCGAGCGCTTTGGCCTCTCGCAGCTACACCAGCTCCGCGGCCGGGTGGGCCGCGGCGCCGACCAAAGCTATTGCATCCTGATGACGGGCTATAAGCTGAGCAAAGACAGCCGCACTCGCCTCGAAACGATGGTGCGGACCAACAACGGCTTCGAGATAGCCGACATCGACCTGAAGCTGCGCGGCCCCGGCGACCTCATGGGCACCCAGCAGAGCGGTGTGCTCGACCTGCTCATTGCCGACCTAGCCAAGGATGGCCGCATCCTGACCGAAAGCCGGGCCGCCGCCCAGGCTATCCTGAGCGACGACCCCGACCTGGCCCGCCCCGAGCACGGCAACATTCGCCGCCACATCGAGAGCTTGCCCGCTACGGCCGTGAACTGGAGCCGGATAAGCTAAATTTTTGGCCGCTAAGTGCAACAAAAAAGCGACTCTTTAAGAAGCCGCTTGCCGAATTACAAAAAATAACCCTGTGGTGATTGCATCTGTGTTGATTGGGGCTGCCCTGGGAAGGGCTTAGAGATGAATAGCGAAGTGGACGTATATCGAGCCAGCGCTAGGGGCAAGGCCTGTGTAGTGGGTGCCGGACTAGTCGTCGCCAAGGAGGCGGTGACTGCTGGCTGCAAGTAGCGCCCAATGATGATGAGCGCGAAGAGCGAGCTAATTTTAGCGAAGGATTTCATGGGTAAAGTGTCGCTTCATAGCGAACTGAAGCAGCTTTTGTAAAGTGATTTTTCTTAAATTATCGAGCGTTAGAGAGTGGGTGGGAGAGAAGAAGGGTAGGTAGCTTACTAGGCTGCTTGCGCAACGCGGCGGTTAAACGGCCGGCGGGCGATATTGTTGCTGCCGAGGCCGTAGAACACTACAAAAGTAACTGATACAAAGCGAAAAATATTTCTTGAGCGGCCGCCTTGCTCTTAGGTAGGCAGATGCCAACCGCCGCGCGTGACGCGGACAACGCATGCAGGAGGTATTTTTGGCCGTTGAGCCTACCACAAGGCCATAACTTTTAATATTTATATAATGCGTCGTTCCGTAGTTGCCTTCGCGCTGATGGTGGGTGGGTTGATTAGTAGTAATTTTTCGGCTCAAGCGCAAAAGGTAAAATCCGCGCCCTTTAGCTACTTGCCCGAGCAGGGTGAGGACCGCTACAACCAGCGAGTGCCCCGCAAAACCCTGGCCCTGGCCGATGGCAGCGGCTTTATTATTCTGGCCCACCAAAGCGGCAGCGCCTACGCCGTCGAGCGCTACAGCCCCGACCTGAAAAAACAGTGGAGCACGACCTTACCCATTGCGCCCGGCGAAACCGTGGAGGCTTTCGGCCGCAGCGCCGAGCAAGCCTGGGTAGTGTTGCACCACGCCGATGAAAATGGCCAAAACCTGACCGTGCAGCCCGTGGGCCTGGCTGGGGGCCAAAAGGGTACGCCCGTGGTGCTGGTGACGGCCGCCGCCAGCGAGCGCCGGCCCAGCGTGCGCCTCTCGCCCGATGGCACCCGTCTGCTGGCCTACCGCTACGCCACCCGCGATGAGCAGGTGCGCAGCCTGGTGGGCACGCTCTACGACCAGAAACTGACGAAAATCATGGACCGCACCTATGATTTTCGCGACCAGGGTGACTTCTTCTCGCCTAACATCATCCTCGCCAATGATGGCACGCAGTACGTGACGCTGCTCGGCGATGCGATGCGCAAGCTGACCGTGCGGCGCTACCCTGCCACGCCCGACCGCATTGGGGTGCCGACGGCCATTCCGGTCCTAGGTGTGCCGGTGGGCGGCGTTTTTGATGGTAAGCCCATTACCATTCGTGATGCTAAATTCAGCCTGCTGCCCGATGGGCAGCTGTACGCCGCCGCGCTGTGTGCCAACTACGACACGGGCGAATTAACCAGCCTAAAGGTGGTGCGCTTCGACTTCGAGAATAAAAGCCTCAAACTGGCGCCCGAGCTACCTTTTGCCCCCGCTTACCTCGCCGAAGTTGGCAAAGCCACGGGTACCGAGCCGAAGAGATTGGAAGATATTTACCTGGCCGATATGCTGCTATCGGAAAACAAGAACCTGGTCATCGTTGCCGAGCGGCACTTTGAGGAAGGCGGCCCCGACCAGCCGGTGCACGCCCGCGAGCTGCACGTTTTTGGCTACAGCGCCTTCGTTACGCCCATCTGGCACCTAGTAGTGCCCAAAGAACAAGCGGCGCCAGCCATCGACAGCTACACAGGCATCGGCTTCCGGGCCGCCGTATTCGGCGAAGATGTGCAGCTGCTCACCCTAGAGAATATCGGCGGTAAATCGGACCTATACCTGCGCCATCTGCAAGCGCGCACCGGCGTCCTAGGTGCCCAGCAGCGCCTCAAACTCAACGTGGCCAACGACCAGCAGCTGGCCTACGTCAAAGACTTCACTACCTGGCTCGGCCCCAAGGAAATCATCGGCGTCAGCCGCCCCAGTAAGAAATCGGCCGCCCTCCAGCTAAACGAAGTGAAACTCAAATAAATCGCAGATTTAGCGGATTTAACGGATTGCGCAGATACGCCCGCCTGCGGCGGGCTGACTACTCGTTGGTAGGTATTTGCATGCAAAAAAGGGCTGCCCAACTGGGCGGCCCTTTTTACTTTAGGTTGATACTGATATTACTGTTATACAGCGTAATGCAGCTACGTAAATCTCAATTAGAGTAGTCAGCCCGCCGCAGGCGGGCGTATCTGCGCAATCCGTTAAATCTGCTAAATCTGCGATTAATAAACGTACTCGTTGGCCTCAATCAGGCCAGCGGCCACACGGCGGCGGGCGTCTTTTACGTTGAAGAGGTCGGGCTTGGTGAAGCGCTTGAGGCCCATGCTCATCAGGCGCTGCTCGTCGCCTTCGGTCATGCTGGCGATGGCCTCGCGGCCCGCTTTCTCGACTAGGTCGATGGCGTCGGAGAGGTACACGCGGGCCATGTCGAGCTGACGGCTCAAGGCCTCTTCGCCTTTGGCGGCGATTTCCTTTTCTACGCGCAGCAGCGTGCTTTCGGCGGTGTAGGTTTTGATGGCCATGTCGGCGATGTTCATCAGCACTTCCTGCTCTTTGGCGAGCGAGTTCATGTACTTCTGCACGGCCACGCCGGCCACCATCAGGATGGCCTTTTTCATGTTGGCGATAGCTTTTTTCTCGGCGGCGAAGGCTGAGTCGTCGCTCTCGCCCATGCTCGGAATGCTTAGTAGTTCCTGCTGCACGGCCTGGGCCGGGCCCATGAGGTCGATTTCGCCCTTCATGCCTTTCTTCAAAATCATGTCCACGGCCAGCATCCGGTTGATTTCGTTGGTGCCCTCGAAGATGCGGTTGATGCGCGAGTCGCGGTAGTTGCGGTCCATGGGGTAGTCGGCCGAGAAGCCGTAGCCACCATAAATCTGCACGCCCTCGTCGGTCACGTAGTCAAGTACTTCCGAGCCCTCCACTTTCAGCATGGCGCACTCCACGGCAAACTCGCGAGCTGCGCCCAGCAGCGCCTCGTTGGTGCCGAGGCCGCTGGCTAGCAGCTCCTGCTCCTTGCGGTAGATGTCGTCGCCGGCCCGGTAAATAGCTGACTCTACGGCGTACATCCGAATGGCTTGCTGCGCCAGCTTGTAGCGAATGGCGCCGAATTTCGAGATGGGCAGCTTGAACTGCACGCGCTCGTTGGCATACTTCACGCTCTGCGTGGCGGTGGCTTTGGCGCCACCTAGGCAAGCGGCGGCCAGCTTAATGCGGCCGATATTCAGTACGTTAAACGCGATGAGGTGGCCTTTGCCAATCTCACCCAGCACGTTTTCTTTGGGCACCAGCGCATCAGTCAGGAACACCTGGCGGGTGCTGCTGCCCTTGATGCCCATCTTGTGCTCCTCGTTGCCAAGGCTCAGGCCGGGCGTGTCTTTGTCCACGATAAAGCCCGTGAATTGCTCCCCATCAATCTTGGCAAACACGATAAATACGTTGGCAAAACCGGCGTTGGTAATCCACATCTTCTGGCCGTTCATTACGTAGTGGGTACCCTCAGCATTAAGCACGGCCTTGGTTTTGGCACCTAGGGCGTCGGAGCCCGAGCCGGGCTCGGTGAGGCAGTAGGCGCCCATCAGGGTACCGTCGGTGAGGCCGGGGATGTATTTCTGCTTCTGCGCATCGGTGCCGAAGTACAGAATCGGCAGCAGGGCAATGCCCGTGTGCGCCGCAAACGCCACCGGAAACGAGTTGCCGCCGCCCACGCCTTCCGTCACGCGCAGCGCGGTCGGGAAGTCCATGTCGAGCCCGCCAAACTGCTCCGGCACGCTCACCCCAAACAAGCCGAGCTGGCCAGCTTTTTCCATCAGGCCGCGCATGAGGCCCTCCTCGTGGTTGTCGAGGCGCTCGACCAACGGCGCCACCTCCGTCTGCACGAAGTCGAGGCAGGTCTGGTACATCATGTTCTGCTCCTCCGAGAAGTCGGCGGGCGTGAATACGTCGTGCGCCTCCGTGGCTTTGATGATGAATTCACCGCCTTTGACGGTGGGCTTGTTCGATACTTCCATGACGGTAGTTTGAGGTTGAGTGGGAGTTGAAACTGTTAGGCTAGCCGAGTACTTGGGCAACAAAGCGCCGCCCGAATTAGTGTTGCAAGATAAGTAAAAAATGTTAGGCGTGCCGACTACTTAAAGGAAAGAAAACCTCTTTCTACAGAGGTGTTCAGTGCGTAGACCGTTTTCTTGGTAACGGCTTCCATTTCGGTTTCCTTAGGTAGACTCGCCAAAATGTTCGCTCTAAATATTGTTGGGGCTTCGAGAATCCTGTATTCATCAGTATCACTCGCCTTCTACAATGGTGTAGGTGCTGCCGTAGCTGCCAGCGTAATGGCTTTAGTGGCGTAGGCCGCCGCGTGAGGGGCATGCGTGTACATGTGTGCTACGGCCGCTGCTTGTCCAGCGGCGCGGGCAGCGGCCACGGCGGCTGGTTGGTTGGCAGCGCGTGCCGCAGCGTGGGCGGCAAAGGCAGCTTGCCGACACGCCACCATGCTTGCCTGACCATCTACCCATGCGCGCAAGGTGGCTATTGCACAGCGAGGGCGAGCATCTTGTGGGTAAGCCCGTTCAAAAAAGGGCAGTACCTGCTCGGCGCGAGCGGCGGCGTCCAGCGCCAGCGCGTGGTGAATGGGCAAGGCCGGATTGGCAAACGGTTTTTTAGCAGAGCTACTCATTCGCAAGGCAATTGACAAACGGTGGTGAGCTAAGGGGATAGCTGCCCCAGGCAAAAAGAAGCCCCATGTTTCCACGGAGCTTCTTGCTGAAAAATCTATTCCTGGGTCGGCGCTTTCAGCCGTTGCATAAACGCCTTGAAAGCCGGAGCGAACTCCTCAAACAGCGGGTGCTGGCGGTTCTTTAGCATCACCTCGCTGAAGAGCTTTAGGCCGATGGCGAACTCGGTCGATTGCCCCGGCTCGGCAAATAGCTGGCGACTTTGCAGCCGCTCCACGATACTGAAAATGTCGTCGTGGTTTTCAAAATCTAGCTCCAGCGGCGCGTGCTGGGGGCTGTCGGGCGCGATGCCGGCCACTTGCTCCAGGCGCAGGTGGTATTTATAGGCGCGTTTGCTCATGAGTTGCTACAAAAGTGTACCCTGCCAGACGCTTGAGCGCTGGCTTTATTTTAGCAATTCATAAATACCGGCCACGCCCTGGCCGCCGCCCACGCAGGCCGTGACCATGCCGTATTTCTGGCCGCGCTCGCGCAGCTCGTCGAAGAGCTGAATCGAGAGCTTGGCGCCCGAGCAGCCCAGCGGGTGACCCAGGGCAATGGCGCCGCCGTTCACGTTGAGCTTGTCCATATCGATGCCCAGCTCGCGGGCCACGGCCAGCGACTGGCAGGCGAAGGCTTCGTTGAGCTCAATCAGGTCGAGGTCTTCGAGCTTGAGACCGACTTGGCGCAGGGCTTTCGGCACGGCCTTTATCGGCCCCATGCCCATGATGCGCGGGTCGATGCCCTCGGTGGCGTAGGTGACCATGCGGGCGATAGGCTCCAGGTTCAGCTCCTTCACCATTTTCTCGCTCATTACCAGCACAAAAGCCGCCCCGTCGGAGGTCTGCGACGAGTTGCCGGCCGTGACCGAGCCGTTGGCGGCGAACACGGGGCGCAGACGGGCCAGCGCTTCGAGCGACGTGTCGGCGCGGGGGCCTTCGTCGGTGTCCACCACGTAGGAGCGGGTTTTCTTCTTGCCGGTGGCCTGGTCGAGGTAGGTTTCCTCCACCGTGATGGGCACGATGCTCTGCTTAAACTTGCCGGCCGCGATGGCTTTGATGGCCTTCTGGTGCGAGTTGTAGCTGAACTCGTCCTGGTCCTGGCGGCTGATTTTGTAGTCGTTGGCCACGGCCTCGGCGGTGAGGCCCATGCCGATGTAGTAGTCCGGGTGCTGGGTGGCGAGCTTGTAGTTGGGCGCGGTTTTCCAGCCCACGGTGGGCACCATACTCATGCTCTCGGTGCCGCCCGCGATGATGCACTCGGCCATGCCGGCCGTGATTTTGCCCACCGCCATCGCGATGGTTTCCACGCCCGAGCCGCAGTAGCGGTTCACGATGAGACCAGGCACGTTGATGGGCAGCGCGAGCAGCGAAATGAGGCGGCCCATTTGCAGGCCCTGCTCGGCCTCGGGCACGGCGTTGCCCACGATTACGTCATCGACGCGGCTCGGGTCGAGGGCCGGCACCGAGGCCACGAGGTGCTTGATAACCTCGGCGGCGAGGTCGTCGGGGCGAGTGAAACGGAAGACGCCCCTAGGGGCTTTGCCGACGGCGGTGCGGTAGCCGGCAACGATATATGCGGTAGTAGCCATGATACTAGGGTGGGATTGTTTCCGCACAGAGCTAAAGGAGGTAAAAAGAGTCTTGCAGAGTTTTCTCGGTGAAACTTCTCTTATCTCCTTTAACTCTGTGCTAAATAATTAATTACGCAGCGGCTTGCCAGTAGTCAAAATCGACTGAATCCGCTCCAGCGTCTTGCGCTCGCCGGCCAGCGAGAGAAACGCCTCGCGCTCCAAATCCAGCAGGTACTGCTCGCTCACTTCCGTTGGCGACGACAAGTCCCCGCCGCACATCACGTAGGCCAGCTTATTAGCGATTTTCTCGTCGTGCTCCGAGATGTAGTTGCCCATTTTCATGGCGTACACGCCGCTCATAAACATGCCCAGCGCGCCCTTGCCGTGGACTTTGATATTGGTTTTCTGCGAAGGCTGCGAGTAGCCGGCGTCGGCCAGCTCGATAGCGGTGGCCTTGGCCTGCGCAATCACGCGGTTCGGGTTTACCACGATTTCGTCGCCCCGGCGTAGGTAGCCCAGGTCGAACGCCTCGGCCGCCGAGGTCGAAACCTTGGCCGTGCTGATGGTCATGTACGTGTTGCGCAGCAGGTTAAACTCCGGCTCGCCCTCTTCGTACTTGGCGGCCGTGCGCAAGGTCATTTCCTTGGTGCCGCCGCCGCCGGGTATCAGGCCCACGCCGAATTCAACGAGGCCGATGTACGACTCGGCCGATGCCACCACGCGGTCGCAATGCAGGTTCAGCTCGCAGCCGCCCCCTAGGGTGAGGCCGTGCGGCGTGCCCACCACTGGAATGCTGCTGTAGCGCATCCGCATCATGGCCTGCTGGAACTGCTGAATCATCATATTCAGCTCGTCAAACTCCTGCTCCACGGCCTGCATGTACACGAGGCCCAGGTTGGCTCCGGCCGAGAAATTCGGCGCGTCGTTGCCTACCACGAGGCCGCGGTAGCCGGCTTCGGCCAGCTCCACGCCCTTCAAAAGGCCCTGGATAACGTCGGTACCCAGCGAGTTCATTTTGGAGTGGAACTCCACGTTCAGAATACCGTCGCCGAGGTCGATAACCGACGCGCCTGCGTTCTTCCACAGCACCTTGCCGCTGGCCCGCAGGTTGTCGAGAATGATGAAATTCTCCACGCCCGAAACCGGCTGGTACTGCTGGCTTTCCTTGTCGTAGAATTTCCGCACGCCGTTCTCGACCTTATAGAAAGTCAGGTTGCCAGCGGCCAGCATCTCCGTTACCCACGGCGCCACGGTGCGCCCGGCGGCCGTAGCCAGGTCGATGCCCGCCTGCACGCCCAGCGCGTCCCAGGTTTCAAACGGACCTAGTTCCCAGCCAAAACCAGCGCGCAACGCGTCGTCAATCTTATAGAGCTGGTCCGCAATTTCGGGGATGCGGTTGCTCACGTAGGCAAACAGGCTGCCGAAGCTGAGGCGGTAAAACTCGCCGGCCTTGTCCTTGCCGCTCACCAGCACTTTAAAGCGGTCAGCCAGCTTGTCGATGGTTTTGGTCAGCTCCAGCGTAGCGAATTTCACCTTCTGCGAAGGCTTGTATTCCAGCGTGTTCAGGTCCAGCGCGTGGATTTCCGACTTGCCATCCGCGCCCTTCACCTTCTTGTAGAAGCCCTGGCCGGTCTTATCGCCCAGCCACTTGTTCTCGCCCATCTGCTTCACGAAGTCGGGCAGCACGAACACGTCCTTAGCCTCATCATTTGGTAGGCCCTGGGCTAGCCCATTGGCCACGTTGATGGTCGTGTCCAAACCAACCACGTCCGAAGTCCGCAGCGTGGCCGACTTGGCGTGGCCGATAACCGGCCCCGTCAGCTTGTCGGTTTCCTCCACCGTCAGCCCGAGCTTCTGCATGGTCTGCATGGCGTCAAGCAGCGCAAACACGCCCACGCGGTTGGCGATGAAGCCGGGCGTGTCCTTGGCCAAAACTACCGTTTTGCCCAGGTACAAATCGCCGTAGTGCAGCAAGAAATCAACCACCTCCGGCTTGGTGTCCGGTGTCGGAATAATCTCCAGCAGCTTCAGGTAGCGCGGCGGATTAAAGAAGTGCGTGCCCGCGAAGTTCTCCTTGAAATCCTCGGAGCGGCCCTCGGCCAGCAGGTGAATCGGAATGCCGCTAGTATTGCTCGTAATCAGCGTACCCTTTTTGCGGAACTGCTCCACGCGCTCGTAGAGGCTCTTTTTGATGTCGAGCCGCTCCACCACGACCTCAATCACCCAATCACAAGAAGCGATTTCCTTGAGGTTGTCGTCAAAGTTGCCGGTCTTGATGCGGCTCACCTCGCTCTTGCGGTACAGCGGCGACGGATTAGCTGCCACGGCCGCCTGCAAGGCGCTGTTAACGATGCGGTTGCGCACGGTGGGCGCGTCCAGCTTGAGGCCTTTTTTCTCCTCGTCGGCCGTCAGTTCCTTCGGCGCGATGTCGAGCAGCAGCACCTGCACCCCGACGTTGGCAAAGTGGCAGGCAATGCGCGAGCCCATGACGCCGGAGCCCAGCACGGCAACTTTCTTGATTGTGCGTTTCATATAGAAGTAGCGCGGATTTTGCGTCCGCGTTGGGTGGGAAACTGTATCTACTGGCTGTCATTGAGAGCGTAGCGCAGCAATCGCATCACAACGAGCCGTTCGGGTGCGATTGCTTCGCTGCGCTCGCAATGACAATCGTTTTTAAGGCTGTACCTCCTTGCGTAGCGGCTTCAACTCGAAGTCGTCAAACAGCGTTTTGCCCTCAATCATACTCGTAATCTGGCTCGCTACTTTAAAGAAAGTATCTAGCTGGCTCTGCGAAATTTTGCCGCGGATTTTCTGATTGAAGTGCCGCACCGTTTGGCGCGAAACCTCCTTTTTCTCCAGCCCTAGGTCGGTTAGGAAGATGCGAACCGAACGCTTGTCCTGGGTGTCAGCTTGTTTGTAAATCAGGCCCTTCTCCTCCATACTGCGCAAAATGCGTGTGAGTGAGCGCGTTTCCAGGCCCAGCAGCGGCGCTATTTTGGTGGCCGGCGTGCCTATCTCCTGGTCGATATTGAGCAGCACAAAGCCAATACTGGTCGTGATGTCGTAGCGGGCAGCCTGCGTATTGTACATGCGCGAAATGGCGTGCCAGGCTACTTTAATGTTGTAATCGACGGTTTCTTCGGGTTTCATGCGGGCGGGGATAGGGCGGTAAACTTACGAAGGAATTTGTTAGGCTTGCATACTACTTATGCAAAGAAAAACGTCCATCATGCCCATCTGGCGTCTGCTTGTCGAAGCATCTCTACCGCACCGTTGAACGGCATTG
>NZ_JBHUFD010000004.1:0-908 GCF_042681145.1 Hymenobacter bucti | reverse complement strand
GTTTGATCCTGGCTCAGAGCGAACGCTGGCGGCAGGCCTAATACATGCAAGTCGAGCGGCCCTTCGGGGCAGCGGCGGACGGGTGAGTAACGCGTGGGAATGTGCCCTTTGGTACGGAACAACACAGGGAAACTTGTGCTAATACCGTATGTGCCCTTCGGGGGAAAGATTTATCGCCATTGGAGCAGCCCGCGTTGGATTAGGTAGTTGGTGAGGTAAAGGCTCACCAAGCCGACGATCCATAGCTGGTCTGAGAGGATGATCAGCCACACTGGGACTGAGACACGGCCCAGACTCCTACGGGAGGCAGCAGTAGGGAATCTTGCGCAATGGGCGAAAGCCTGACGCAGCCATGCCGCGTGAATGATGAAGGTCTTAGGATTGTAAAATTCTTTCACCGGGGAAGATAATGACGGTACCCGGAGAAGAAGTCCCGGCTAACTTCGTGCCAGCAGCCGCGGTAATACGAAGGGGGCTAGCGTTGCTCGGAATTACTGGGCGTAAAGGGCGCGTAGGCGGATGTTTAAGTCGGGGGTGAAAGCCCGGGGCTCAACCTCGGAATTGCCTTCGATACTGGACATCTTGAGTACGGGAGAGGTGAGTGGAACTCCGAGTGTAGAGGTGAAATTCGTAGATATTCGGAAGAACACCAGTGGCGAAGGCGACTCACTGGCCCGTTACTGACGCTGAGGCGCGAAAGCGTGGGGAGCAAACAGGATTAGATACCCTGGTAGTCCACGCCGTAAACGATGAGTGCTAGTTGTCGGCATGCATGCATGTCGGTGACGCAGCTAACGCATTAAGCACTCCGCCTGGGGAGTACGGTCGCAAGATTAAAACTCAAGGGAATTGACGGGGGCCCGCACAAGTGGTGGAGCATGTGGTTTAATTCGATGATACGCGAGGAA
>NZ_JBHUFD010000003.1:768949-1092001 GCF_042681145.1 Hymenobacter bucti | reverse complement strand
GTCGGTCGCCGCCAACTTTACACGTGAGTCCCCTGTCGCGTCGCTTTCACCAGCGACCGGCAGGGGACTTTTGCGTTTGGGGCCTTTTTCCAAGCAAGTACACAGTATCCCTGCCGTATTGCTGAAATTATGATGGCGTACTGGCCACTACTACGCTGGCAAAAACTAGCCTAAGTATGCCACCTCCTCAGTACTCGGTTCGATAGTGGATGCGACGAGGTTTTTGCGCAGGTAAGCTAGCGACGAGGTGCCCGGAATGGGTAACAAAATCGGTAATTTGTGTAGTAGCCACACTAGGTTTAATTACGCTTCTGATATGCCGCATTGGAGGGCTAATTTCGTCAGCTTATTATCGGGTCTGAATAGGCTGTGTACTAGGGAGAAATATGGTATTAGTGGAATGCTGTACGCTTCGCACAAGCCCAAAACTTCCTCACCACCACGGTTTCCGCTGTGGCCGTCGTGCGAGGTAGTATGTTGCGCGTAGCTAGACATTTTTTCGACGGTGGCAATCTCGCCTAGTTGCAAGCCCATTGCTAGTTCTTTGGGGCTTACGTTGCTGAGGCCAACGTGCTGAATCTCGCCTTCCTGTTACAACTCGAATATGGGGCCCAACTGCTCGGCTAGCGGTACGGTGCTGTGGCCCATCAGCCGCACGTACACGAGCTACACCTGCTCTTGCCGGAGCGTGCGCAAGTTGTATCGATGCTGGTGCGGAGGTTGGCGGGCATGTTGAAGGATACCTAACTTTTATCAGGCCGGCGGGTAGTACCTGCTTTTATGCAGATAACCAAGTCATTAGGGTAGGTTTAAAGCACTTCCGTGATAAGCCGATTGGTTACGTCTTCGCCGTAATAATCGGCCTTGTCGATAAAGTTGACGCCATTGGCTACGGCAGTTTTCATGATTTCCAGCGCCTGAAGCCGGCGGCGGGCTTGCCTCATATACCGGGGCCGGTGAGGCACATGGTGCCGTAGTCCAGGCGATTAACAGTGAGCGGATAAGCGGAATTAGGAGCGATGGTAATGGTTGTTGGTATGGCGCGCGAGTGGGGGGACGGTGTCCTAGGTGAACCTGCTGAAGTCAGCCTGGGTTTGGGATATCCGCATTAGGATAGCCCAGCCGCCGTTGAAACTCAGTTAGAAATAGCCCGACGTGGTAGCCATCGGCCAGGCCATGATGGACGTTGACTGATACTGGCATGAGCATGGTGGCGCCTTCCACGTAGGTTCGGCCCACCGAAATCTTGGGCATGCTATCGGGGTGCGCGAAGCTGCGGGCGTGCGTGAGGCCGGTGAAGCGCACCCACGGCAAGGCCGAAAAATGGATGACATCGAGCCGGGCAGTGGCGGGACTCAGGCGCAGGCCCTCGCTGGCTTGCACGGCCGCAATTTCGGCGGAGGCCGCTCGTACGAAGTCGCCTAGGTCCTCGTGCAGCTCAAGGAAGGAGAAGCCAAAGGTGTGGTCGGGCCGCCCGATGGTGGCCGAGGCGTGAATGCGGTCGTAGCTATATACCTGCCCTTCCTCAATGCGGTAGCACAGGGCCTCTACGTGGTTGACGGCCTGCAGTGCGTGGTAGAGGTAGTACAGAAAAAATGGCATGCCCAGGCGTTTGGCTTCGGCCAGGGCGGGGGTGCAGTCAATGTTGGCTACTAGTCCGAAGAAGGGCTCTTCGAAGCGTGAGAAAAATTCGAAGTGTTCGCGCCGGTTCCAGCTGGCCAAATCTACAAGTTGTTTCATGGCCGTAAAGGTCGGCGGTGGGAGGCCTACTTACCTTTGCGGCCTAGGTAGCCGTTGCCAGGCACTTTTGCTGGCAATGGGTCACTGCCTACTCGCTAGTATGCTTATTGCCTTCGACGCCGATGATACCCTGTGGCCCAACCAGCCGCATTTTGACCGGGTAGAGGCCACCTTCTTCGATATTCTGGCCCACTGCGGCGACCCTGCCACGCTGCAACCCCAGATGTATGCCGTGCAGCGGCGTAATATGGCGCTGTATGGCTACGGGGCCAAGGCGCTGACGCTCTCGCTGATAGAAACTGCCATCCAGCTTACCGAAGGGGCCGTGACGAGCGCTGATATTCAGCAGCTGCTTGACCTAGGGAAGGACTTGCTGCGCTTCCGTATTGAACTGCTGCCGGGCGTGGCCGAGGTATTGCCCGAACTGCGGCTGCGCGGCCATCGCCTGATGCTGCTCACCAAGGGCGACCTTTTCGACCAGGAAAGCAAACTGGCCCGCTCAGGCCTCGGCGATTTGTTTGACCACGTGGAGGTGGTGAGCGAAAAGGATGAGCCCACATACCAGCGCCTTTTTCAGCGCTACCAAGCCACGCCCGACAATTTTATCATGATTGGCAACTCGCTCAAGTCCGACGTGCTGCCCGTGGTGCGCCTCGGCTACCGGGCCATCCACGTGCCCTACCACGCCACCTGGATTCATGAGCAAGTGTCGGATGCCGAGCTCGTGGGAATGGAATTTCAGCAAGTGACCCAGCTGGCCGAAGTGCTCCGTTACTTACCTTGAAGGGCCCTAGGCTTTGGCAGTAACCGGGAGTTTCTGGCCCTTGGGCAGCAGCCAGCGGTGCGCGGGTAGTTCCACGCCGTGGTGCAGTAGTACTGCCACCACGGTGGTAGCCCCAAATACCGCCGGCCCCGACCACCACCACGCCGTGAGCGGCTGGTGAGCTTCCAGCTGAATGTCTTGCAGCACGAAGAAGGGTAGCTGTGCCAGGTAAAAGCAATAGCTCAGGCGCCCCGCGTACACCAGCCAGGGGTGCGCCAAAAGCCGCAGCACCTTGGTGCGGGGGGCATCGGCCAGCGCCGCCACCAGGCTCACGATGGCCGGCACCACCAGCCAGTTGTGCGCCACAAACCCTTCCAACCAGTACGCTCGCTCGGCAATGTAGACGCTGGCTATTCCTACCAAACCTAGGGCAGCCCACTCGCTGACCCGCCACTGAAACCGAAAAACGAGGACTCCGGCCAGCATGCCAGCGATAAATTCGGAGCCCCGAAACAGCGGGTGGGTATACATGAGGCTGTACCCGATGCGCGCCGGCCAGAACTGGTAAGCCATGCCGCCGCCTGCCCCCACCAGAATAATTATAGCCAGCAGCACCTTAAGCAGCCTAGGTGATGAAATGCGGAGCAGCAGCGGCAGTAGCAAGGGGAAACTAAGGTAAAAGCATATTTCGGTCGAGATGGACCACGCCCCCGTGCCGTACCAGTCCATCGCCAGGGATGGGAAAAGCGTTTGGGTCATGGTTAAATCAGCCACAACGGTAGGCCAGGCGAGCTGCCAGGCCGCGCTGTGGGTGGCGGCCACGGTTACGCCGAATAGCAGCAGGCCCGCGAGGTAGGCCGGGTAGATGCGCGCCAAGCGCTTGCGCATAAAGCGCTTGAAGTAAGCGCCGGTAGGAAGCTGGCCCGCGGCAAAATCCGGCAGGTGGCTGTAGGTGAGCAGGAAGCCGGAAAGCACAAAAAACACCGTGACCCCCAGCGCGCCCTGGCTTACGAGGTTGCGGGCCGACCACGGCAAAAAGAGCATGGGATTGCGCAGGTGCACGTGGAACGCAAAGACCATGAGCGCAGCAAGTGCCCGCAGGCCAGTAAGGGCGCTAAGCTCGGTTTTCACGGGGTGGCATGGTGCTGATGGAAAATAAAGGATGCGAATTATTCGCTATTTGCATCAACCCTCGCAATTAACTTATTTCCGGGGTAGCCGCCCCGCCCTGCCTGCAACGCCTGGGTTACTTGCGGGCGGCGGGACCCGCCTGCACCGCCCGGATTTTCTCGGCTACCTCCACCAGCGGGGCTACGTAAATCTCCTTTTCGTGCGCCTTGAGGTAGCGCAGCAGCTGGCGGTGCGCCCCTAGGTCCACGTTGAGCGGGTGGCCGCCGCCCACGCCGTGAAACAGAAACACCAGCAGCGTGTGCGACTGCTGCGCTTGCTTCACTAGGTCTAGCATGTACTTGGCATCTTGGCCGTTGATGCTGTAGCAGGTTACATCATCGAGCTTGACCTGCGCGGCCGTGGGCAGGCCGCCCGTGACGCCGCGGGCGGCTACAAAATCAGTTTTGAGCTGGTCGTAGAAGTTCACGCCGCCAATCTGGCGGTCGCCGCATGGGTAGGCGAACGTGCGGGCCATTTTGCCATCGATAGCGGTGAGTAGCGTATTGGTGGCGCGGATTTCGGCCACGGCCCGGCTCACGGTGTACTTGCTCAGGTCGTTGTCGGGCGTCACGAAGCCGCGGCCGGGCAAGCTGCCGTCGCAGGGATGAAACAGGGCGTGGTTGCCGAGCTCGTGCCCGCGCTGGGCGGCCCGGCGCCACTCGGGCAGCCGCTTACTCACGGCCGCCGCCGAGCCAATCAGGTAAAACGTGCCCCGCAGCCGGGCCGAGTCAAGGGCGGGAATAACATTGTCGAGGTCCACGTCGATGGCGTCGTCGTAGGTCAGTACCACGGCGCACTGCTTGTTATTCCACACCGCCGCTGAGGGGCTGGTTTGGGCAGTGGCGGCCGGGCCGGCGAGCAGTAGGGCAGGGAGGAGATTTTTTAGCAAACGCATGGGGCAAACTTACGGCCAGCCGCTCGCTACTGTGCAAACCATAATGGCGGCGGCGCTATCGCTCCCGACCAGGTTAGGGGCCGCAAGTTACCGGCTGTACCTACCTAGGGTGTTGATAATAAACTACTGTTAAAAAGAAGTTTAAATAATAATATGGCTCTGGTTTGGCTGGCTGCCGCCACTACCCGGCCGGCGCCGCTGCTCAACTATGCCTCACTGCTGCCGTACTAAAAGGGGCGGAGCGCTGCCGAAAGTGCCCCGCCAAACCACCCGTACCGCGTGAAAAAAACTGCTTTACTACCGCTGGGAATCCTGCTGCTGGCCGGCTGCCAAAACCAGGAGCGCGAGCAGCGCCTGCAAAAAAAGGAAGCCGAACTAGCCCACCGCGAGCAAGAATTGTTGCTGCGCGAAAAGGCTCTGACCCTGCGCGAGCAAGCCGACCAAAAGGCTCAGCAGGCCGTGGACAGTGTGCGCGGCCTGCCCCTGGTCGATACGGCGCTGGTGCGTCTGGCCGGCACCTGGGCTACGCGCATGAACTGCATCGAAACCGACTGCGCCGGCTCGGCCATCGGCGACAGCAAAAACGAGCAGTGGGAGTTCAGCACCGAGCAGGGCCAGGTGCTGGTGCGCGCCTCGGTAGGTAGCAAGGTAGTGCGCGTGTACAGCGGCCGGCTGCAAGGCAGCGAGCTGCTGCTCACGGCCCAGCACCAGGCCGGCGAAACCCTGCCCGATGCCATCATCACGGCCCAGTTGCAGCTCACCGCTGACCAACGCCTCGAAGGCCGCCGCGAAATAAACCGGCCCGACAACTGCCGCATCGTGTACGCGCTCACCCTTACGCGGGCGCCGCAGCCCCTTCTTTCACGCTAAATCCGCCGCGATGCTACTGACGCTCCTCCTGAATGCGCTGGATTTTTCGCTGCCGCTGAAAAACCCGGTTATCATCTTTTCACTGGTTTTATTTATTATTCTGTTTGCGCCCATTCTGCTCCAACGCATTAAGGTGCCGCACATTATCGGCCTCATTCTGGCCGGCACGCTGGTGGGGCCCTATGGCCTGAACCTGCTGCAGCGCGACAGCAGCATCGTGCTCTTTGGCACGGTGGGGCTGCTCTACATCATGTTTCTGGCGGGGTTGGAAATCGACCTGAGCGAGTTCAAGAAGAACCGCAACAAGATTATGGTTTTTGGCCTGGCCACCTTCGTGCTGCCGCTCACTTGCGGGGTGCTAGCCAGCCACTACGTGCTGGGCTACAGCGTAATGGCGTCGGTGCTGCTGGCCAGCATGTTCTCGACCCACACGCTGGTGTCGTACCCCATCGCCAGCCGCTACGGCGTCACGCGCAACCGGGCCGTGACGCTCACCATCGGCGGCACCATGATTACCGACATTCTGGCGCTGCTCATCCTGGCCGCCATTTCGGGTATGACCAAGGGCACCGCCGACGCCGCTTTTTGGGTGCGCCTAGGTGGGTCGTCGCTGGTGTTTGTGGGCATCGTGTTCTTCGGGTTTCCCATCATTATTCGCTGGTTTTTCAAGCGCTTCACCGACAGCGTCTCGCAGTACATTTTCGTGCTTGCTATGGTGTTCTTGGCGGCCTTTCTGGCCGAGGCGGCGGGCGTGGAGGCCATCATCGGCGCCTTCTTTGCCGGGCTGGTGCTCAATCAGTTCGTGCCCCATTCCTCGCCCCTTATGAACCGCATCGACTTCGTGGGCAACGCGCTGTTCATCCCCTTTTTCCTGATTGGGGTGGGCATGCTGGTCGATGTCAGCGTGCTCGTGAAAGGCACTGGGGCGCTGAAAGTGGCCGCCGTTATCGTGTTCGTGGCCATCGTGACCAAGTACGTGGCGGCCAAAATCACTCAGAAAGCCTTCCGCCTGACGCCCACCGAGGGCGACCTGATTTTCGGGCTTAGCAGCTCGCACGCGGCGGCTACGCTGGCCATTATTCTGGTGGGCTACAACATTATTATCGGCGAAACGCCCAACGGCGACCCCATTCGTTTGCTTGACGAGGACGTGCTCAACGGCACTATTATTCTCATTTTGGTGAGCTGCGCCGTTAGCTCGTTTCAGGTCGAGAAGTCGGCCCGCACGCTGGCCCTGGCCGAAGACACCGCCGCCGACCCCGCCGAAACCGGCGAGAAAATCCTGGTTTCGCTGGCTTACCCCGATACCGTGGAGGAAATGGTCGATTTCAGCCTGCTGCTGCGCCCGCGCAAAAGCGCGGTGCCCGTGTACGCTCTGCACATCGTGAGCGACGACGAGGCCGACGCCCAGGAGGCGGCCGGTAAAAAGATGCTGGAGCAAGCCCAGCGCCACGCCGCCGCCACCGAAAACAAGGTGCTGCCCCTCATCCGCTACGATGCCAGCCGTAGCAATGGCATTATCTACAGTATTAAAGAACAGAAGATTACCAGCGTGCTGCTGGGTTTGCACCGCTCCTTCACGGCCCACGATTTTCTGGGTCCGGTAGCCGAGAAAGTGCTCGAAAGCACCAGCGAGGAGCTGTTCGTGTACCAGCCCCGGCAGCCGCTCAACACCCTAGGTCGCTTGGTGGCCGTGGTGCCGCCCCAGGCCGAGCTCGAAGCCGGCTTCGACCACTGGCTGCACACCGTGCGCACCATTGCCAAGGAGGCCGCGCTGCCGCTGGTCTGGCACGCGCACCCGGCCACCCTAGGGGTCATCCGGGAGCACAACACGGCCGCTGCCACCTCGCCCAACGTGCAATACCAGCCCTTCGATAACTGGGACGACTTCCTGATTTTCAGCAAGCAGGTGCAGGCCAACGACCTGTTTCTCATTGTGTCGTCGCGGCCCGGCCACGCCTCCTACCTGCGCCAGCTGGCGCGGCTGCCCTACTACCTGGCTACCTATTTTACGGAGAACAGCTTTCTGCTGCTCTTTCCGCACCAGCTGCCGCTGGAGGCTGGCGCGCCGGAGCTGGCCGCGGCTATTCCGGAGGAGGAGGCGCACGGCGTGAGGAGTTATTTTAAAGGCCTGCTGAGCCGGCGAAAGCAGCCGCGCTAGTGGGCTAGCTCTCAGGCCAACCTAGGGGCTTGGGCCGACGGCAGGCGGGCGGGCGCGGTACGGGCGGGGCCAACCTTTAGCTTTCGCAGGCAGTTTCAGAAAGTAAAAACTGCCCGCATGGAAGACCAAAACAGCCCCGCCCGCACCACCCGGCCCTACGTGATTGCGTGGGTGTTCTCGCTCCTGTTTTACTTTCTGGAGTACGCGGTGCGGTCGGGCCCGGCGGTGATGATACCCGAGCTGGCGCACACGTTCGGAGTCGATGCGGCGGGGGTGGGGGCCATCCTAGGTACCTATTACTACACGTATTCGGTGGCGGGGCTGGTGGCGGGCATCGCCCTCGACCGCACCGGCGCCAAGTACGCGCTGCCCGCGGGCATTGGCATTGTGGCGCTGGGCTGCCTGCTGTTTGCGCTGCCGGGCTCGGTGGCCGGCAACAGCGGCCGGCTGCTGCAAGGCGCGGGGTCAGCGTTTGCCTTCACGGGCTCGGTGTATTTGGCGTCGCGCGGGTTTCAGGCGCGGTCGCTGGCCACGGCCATCGGGGCCACGCAGTGCCTGGGTATGCTGGGCGGCGCGCTGGGGCAGTCGGCGGTGGGGCCGCTCATTCACCAGGGGTTTGAGGTGCGGCTGTTTTGGGTCTTGATGGGGCTGGCCAACCTGGCGACGGGCGTGGCGCTGTACTTCATCACCCCAAACGACGCTCGTGCGCAGGCCGCGCAGCCGGCGGTGCCGGGCGGGTGGCTGGGGCCGTACAAAATTGTATTTAGTAATCCGCAGTCGTACTTGTGCGGGCTGGTGGCGGGGCTGTTGTTCGCGCCCACCACCATTTTTGCCATGAACTGGGGCGTGGCGGCCTTGCAGCAAGACCAGCAAATGAGCTACGCCGCCGCCACCTGGGCCTGCTCGATGGTGCCGCTGGGCTGGGTGGTGGGCTGCCCCGCCCTAGGGTGGCTCGCCGACCGCCTGGGCCGCCGCAAGCCGGTGCTGCTGCTGGGCGCCACGGGCATGATACTGATGGGCTTGCAGCAATTATTCTGGCCCGCGCTACTGCCACTCTACCTCAGCCTGCTGCTGTTTGGCGTGGCCTCGGGCGCGGCCATGATACCGTATTCCATCATCAAAGAAGCCAACCCCGACCACGTGAAAGGCAGCGCTACGGGGGCTATGAACTTCCTCACCTTCGGCGTGTCAGCGCTCTTGGGGCCGCTCTTTGCCCGCTACTACGGCCAGAGCCTGGGCCACACCGCCGACCCCGGCGCCCACTTCCAGCAGGGCGGGCTGTTTTGGATAGCGTGCACCAGCCTGGCCGTTCTGGCTAGCTTGCTGCTGCGCGAAACGGGCTCGGCTGCGGCCGCCGAGCGCCGGCCGCAGCCCGCACTGGCGGGCGCCTAGGTGCGGGTGGTCAGGCCAGCCAGCCAGGCTACGGTATTCAGCTCAGTTACAATTGTAAACCGGCGGCTCATCTGGCGCAGTAGAGCAGGGCGCTGAGGCGGCGAGCGCGTAGGTAAATCATTGCTTATTAAAGCATTAATCCGCTACTTTTCTGAAAAAAGCGTGAGAAATCTGATTGCCGTATAAGGCAACTAGTTGCTCGGGCTTCGACGCCAGAAACTCGTCGCAAGCCAGCTTAACGCCGGGGTTGACGTCGTGGCCGATGGCCCCGCTGCGGCGGTCGTGGTAGTCCATTAGCACGCAGACGGCGCCCTTGCTCAGGCGCGGATACACCGTTTGCAGGCAGTGCAGCATCACCTCCTTGTGGGCCAGCGCATCGGCCCCAAAGCCGCAGTCGATGTGAGTAAAACAGATGCGCGCCGGTAGCTGGCTAGGTAGGGTTTGCTGAAAGTACCCTTTGTGCAGCACCGGCATCGGCAGGCCAGCTAGCGCAAAGTTGCGCTCCAGCACGTTTGCAACATTGCCCTGGAGCGTGAATTGCGTTTCGAAGCTGTCGTAGAGGTGCAGCATTTTATCGGAGTGGTGCATTTGGAGCACCTTCTGAAAGAGCAGCGCGCACTGGCCCGTAAAGCAGCCTAGCTCGATAACGTCGCCGGGTATTTGAGCCGCGAGGGTAGCGTCCAGCAGATGAAAATAGTTGATGCGCTGCTCCAGCGTGTTCATATCTACCACCGGGTTGGGCGCCGCGGTGAGCTGGTAGCCGGGCTTGAGAAAATGGAGGCCTTTATTGAGTAGGGTCACCAGCCGCCGCGCTGGCGCGGCGAAGGGCGGCTCAGAAATAAAGAAGTTATTCATAGCTTGAAAAAATACTATACCTAGCTTAAGTAATGAGCTAAGGTAGCGCAAAAAAGAGGGTTTTTGCTAGCGTAATCCGGGTTTACTAGCGCGAGTGAGTGCAGCCGTAGCCCGCGCCGGTTTTGTACTATTCGGGCTAGTGGTAATGCCGGGCGCCGGAGCAGCGATGAAGCGGGCGCTACCTGCCTGTGGGTGGCGGCGGGCCGCCGGGGTTTTGCGCGGCACCGCCCAATCTGTACCTTGCCGGCGCTATATTCATTACCCTACTTCTTTCGCTTTTTGTTAACCTGCCATGGGCAACATGCTCCAGTTCGTAGCCAACTACGATGACCTGTCTACGGACAAAGGCTACCAGTTTAAGTTTCGCTGCGACAAGTGCCAGAACGGCTACGTGTCGCGCTACCAAACCAATGCCATGGGGGTGGCGGGCAGCTTGCTGAGCGCGGCGGGCAGCATCTTTGGTGGCTTGTTTAACGAAGCCGGCAACGCGGCCTACCAGATGCAGCGGGCCGTGGGCGGCAAGGCCCACGACGAAGCCCTGGCCGAAGCGGTGCAGGAGGGCAAGCAGCACTTCAAGCAGTGCACCCGCTGCGGCCACTGGGTGTGCCCCGAGGTGTGCTGGAACCACCAGGCCGGCCTCTGCGAAACCTGCGCCCCCGATGAGCAGGAGGAGCTGGCCGCCCAGCAGGCCCGCGCCACCAGCGAGCAGATTTACACTAAAACCCGCGAACAGAACTATACCAAGGACACCGATTTTCTGAGCCGCGGCGGCATTACGCAGTGTCCGAGCTGCCACAGCAAGCTCAGCCCCGACCAGAAATTTTGCGGCAGCTGCGGCAGCGCCGTGGCGGCGGCCTCCGC
Source organism: Hymenobacter bucti (assembly GCF_042681145.1). Taxonomy (NCBI): domain Bacteria; kingdom Pseudomonadati; phylum Bacteroidota; class Cytophagia; order Cytophagales; family Hymenobacteraceae; genus Hymenobacter; species Hymenobacter bucti. The sequence continues at coordinate 1,081,294 of NZ_JBHUFD010000003.1, read as the reverse complement.
GGCGGGTAAGTTTTGCGGCGGCTGCGGCAGCAGCAGCAAAGCCGACCAGCGGTTTTGTAACGAGTGCGGGCAGAAGCAATAGCGCCGCTGCCCGGCACCTAGGTAGGCGCCCAGGTGCTAGGGCAGGGGTAGGGCAAGGCGCGCCGGTCTCTGGGCCGTTGGCTAGCGCGTGAGCCGGTAAATCATGAGCGCCGCGCGTTCGACCAGCTTCGGAAATTCCTTCGTATTGATGGTTTCGCCGGGGGCGTGGGCGCCCTTGCCCGGTGCCCCCAGGCCATCAAGGCAGTCGAGGTACTGCGCCACGATGGATACGTCGCCGGCTCCGCGCGCGCCGGGGTCGCCGGCCACCACCGGCCCGAAGCCCAGGTCGCGGCTGGCTTGGTCGGCCAGGGCGGCCAGGCGCTGGTTGCCGGGGGTGGGCGGCATGCCCGGCAGGCCGTCGGCGAAGGTGATTTCGGCTTTGGTGCCGGCCAGGTTTTGGGCCACAATGGCGCGCATCCGGGTTCGGGCGGCTTCCTTCTGGGCTTCGGTCAGGAAGCGCAGGTCGCCGGCCACCGCCGCGGTGGGCGCGATGATGTTGGTTTTGCCAGTGACCTCGCCGTGGGCTTTGGCCTCGTCGTAGTTGACCTCCGAGCCGCCTAGTATCAGGCCAGGATTGAAGGTCAGGTACTGCTCCTTGCCCAGGGTTTCGCGGAAAGAATTGAGAATGCGGGCGGCCTCGTAAATGGCTCCATAGCCCACGGTAGGCTTAAAAATGGTGGAGGAGTGCGCCGCCGTGCCGAAGGTTTTGAGCTGCCAGTTGCTGCTGCCGCGCCGGGCCGTAGCCACCGTGTGCCGGTCGATGGCGGTTTCAAAAGCCAGCGCTACTTGCGCTTGTTTGGCCCGGGCCACGAAGTCGGCGCGGGCTTCCGGGCCGTGGCCGCCCCGCTCCTCATCGCCGGTGAAATAGGCCGTGATGCTGGCCTCGCGCAGCAAGCCGTTGGCGTGCAGCGCCTGCAGCGCGGCCAGGATTACCACGTCGCCGCCCTTCATATCGTTGACACCCTGGCCGGTGGCCGTCGAGTCGTTGAGCCGCGTGAACTTGGTGAAGGGCATATCCAGCTCAAATACCGTGTCGAGGTGCCCAATCAGGAAAAGCCGCTTGCCCTTTTTGCCTTTGTGCTCGGCCACCAGGTGGCCCGCCCGCTGCATGCTGGCGGGCATGGCCACCCACTCAGTTTTGAACCCTAGGGCATCGAATTCCTTCTGGAACACCGTGCCTACCTCGCGTACCCCCTGCACGTTAAGCGTGCCGCTGTTTACGTTAACTACTTGTTCCAGCAGCTTTTCGGTTTGGGGCATGCGCTGCCGCACGGCGGCCACCAGCTTGCGTTCGGTAGGGGTAAGCTGCTGCGCCTGGGCCGCGTAGCAGCCCAGCATAGCGGCGGCGAGTAGGAGTTTTCTCATTAGGCTTATCACTTAGGAAAGCCTGAATGTACACCGGTGGGCGCGAGTTTAAGCGAACTGCTGACGTCTGAATAGGGTAGGAGGGCACAGCCGCCGCTACTGCGCCGAGGGTGGCGGGGTCTTCGTTCCCCAGGTTTTGTTGGGCTGCGGACCCATCGTGAACACAAGGCGGCCGCCCTGCATCAGCTCGTCGCGGTAGAGCCAGCAGTTGGCGAGCGGCTGGCCGTTGAGCTCGGCGGCTTGCACGTACACGTTTTGCTTGGCGGTGTTTTTGGCCTCGATTACCAGTTGCTTTTTATTACCTAGCTGAATGGTGGCCTTGCTAAACATAGGGCTGCCGAGCTCGATGATGGGCCGGCCGTCGGTGAAGCCCTTCACATCGAACAGCCCTAGGGCCGTGATGACGTACCACGAGCCTAGCTGGCCCTGGTCCTCGTCCTGCCCGTAGCCGTAGCCGTGGATGGGCTCAGTGCCATAGAATTCGTCGCAAATCTGGCGGGTCCATTTCTGCGTGAGCCAGGGCTGGCCCGAGAAGTTGAACAGCCAGCTGATGTGCAGGCAGGGCTGGTTGCCGTGGTTGTAGATGGCCTTGATGCCGGCGAAGGCGTCGATTTCCTTGCCGCCGCCAAAGCCCGTTTTGGCCGAGGCCGTGAAGAGGCTATCGAGGCGGTTGTTGAATTTATCCCGACCTAGGGCCGCCACGAGCCCGGCCGGGTTTTGCGGCACGTAAAAGGTGTACTGCATAGCATTCCCTTCCTGAAAACCGCGCCACGGCTCAAACGGGTTGAAGTTGCCCACGAAGGTGCCGTCGGCCAGCTTGGGCTGCATGAGCTTGTTCTGCGGATTTAGGATGTTTTTCCAGCCGTTAGAGAGCTTGATGAGCTGCTCGTAGTCGGCTTGCTTACCTAGGGACTTCGCCATTTGCGCGGCGGCAAAGGCGCTGTAGCTGTACTCCAGGGTGTGCGAATTGGCGAAGTAGGCGCCCGTCGAATCGGTCTTGTACCACTCGCCCTTATACTCTTTATAGTCATCCCGGAAGGGCACGTAGCCGTACTGCGTAAAGGCCTTTACGTCCATCTTGCCCGAGCCAAAAGCGCGGTTACGGTACTTCAGCTCGTTGGCGCGCACGGCTTGGTAGGCCAGGTTCACGTCGTAGTTGCGAATGCCCGCCTGGTAGGCGCCGGCCACGGCCAGCCCCACGAAATTGGTGCCGACGCCCGACACGTATTCGCTGTTCACTAGGCCGTCGCCAAACCAGCCTTTGTCGCGGTACACTTGCAGCTGGGTGTTCACGTAGTTGCCGTACCACTCGGGGTACGAGAGCGCCCAAAGCTGCGTGATATTCCAGTAGCCGCCCCAAATGGCGTCGGTGTTCATGAATTCGGGCTTGGGGCCGGGGCCGCTGGCTACCAGCTGGCCCACCTGGCCGCCGTGCTTGGGGTAGGCGCCGCTCACGTCGCTGGCAATGCCGCGCCCCAGCAGGGCGTGAAACAGGCCGGTGTAAAACTTGGTCTTGTTCTGCTCATCGGGGCCTTCCACCGCGATTTTGCCCAGCTCGCGCTGCCAGGTAGCCTGCGCGGCCGTGCGGGCTTGGTCAAAGGTTAAGCTCTTGGCTTCGGCCAACAGGTTGGCCTTGGCGTTGGCGATGGAGGTGTACGAGAGGCCGACTTTCAGCTCAATCTTCTCCTGCGCAGTGGTCTGGTAATTCAGCACCAACCCCGCGCCCTTGCCGGTGGCCGACTTAGTATTGAGCTGCGCGCCCGCGGCCGTAAAGGCGCCCACGCTGGCCGGCGCCTTGCTGATTTCGCCGAAGAAGTACATGTTGACCTTGCCGGCGGGGTCGTAGGTTTTCACGTACTTGGGATAAGTGCTCACGAAGCCCTCCACGTGCGTGGCGTCCACCATCCGGATGCTGGCGCCGGTCACTTCGCCGCTCTCGCCCTGCTTGTTGCCGATGTCAAGCAGAATGTGCGCTTGGTCGTTTTTGGGGAAGGTGTAGCGGTGAAACCCTACGCGCTTGGTGGCCGTCAGCTCGGCCGTGATACCGTAGTCGTCGAGCAGCACGCGGTAGTAGCCGGGCTCGGCCACCTGGTTTTTGCGGTCAAAGTGCGAGCGGTAGCCGCTGGCCGGCTTGTCGAGGTCGCCGGGCTGCGTGCGAAGCTCGCCCGTGGTGGGCATGAAGCTCACGCCACCCACCTGCCATTCGTGAAAGTGCACGAACCCTTCAATAGAATTTTGGCGGGTGTCGTAGCCCACGGCTTCCCAGCCCGAGGCGTTGCCGTAGTGGCCGTTAGTAGAAGGCGCCAGCTTGGCCATGCCGTAGGGCACGGCCGCGGGGGTGTAGAAAAACCACCGGCTATGCGCCGTACCAATGTTGGGGTTCACGTAATTGAGTACGTTTTGCGCGCTGGCCCCGCCCGCCGCCAGCAGCAGCGCCAAAGACCAGGCGCTGGCCGTGAAAGTCATTTTCATACTAGAATTTTAAGAATAAAAAGGGCAGGCAAATGCCCGCGCCCGGCTCCACAACCAGACGCGGGCGGACCAAGCCGCGCCCACCACGCAGCCCGGCCGTTTTGCCACCGCCAGCAGTAGGCGGCACCCTAGGGTCTAATCGACCTAGAATTTACTTATCCTTGCGAGCGTAGCGAAGCAATCTTTCCTTGTCGTCTGCTAACGCTAGCCAAGCGTGAAGGGAAGATTGCTTCGCTACACTCGCAAGGACAAACGGTTTAAAAACAGATTCCTACAACAGCTTACGCGCCTGCAAGTCGGCCATTACCTCAAACATCATAACCCCACTCAGCTGCGTCGAGCCATCGACGGTACTGCCCGGCTGCGCCGTCCAGTTGGTATTGAAGAGGTATTGCGGCCGGCGCGTCCCCTTGCTGTACAGACTCTCGCCGTTGAACTTGAGAAACGAAACGTACTTGGCCCGCGTGGCGGCATTCACGGCCGGCTCGGTGGCTAGTAGCGCCAGGTAGCGCACCAATACTCCCTTGAACAAGCCGCCATCGCCGCCGCCTTCGTCCTTGAGCACGCCGCCGGGCGAGAGCTGACTGTCGTTGAGGACGTAGCCCGCGGTGCGATTGGCATCGTCGAGGTAGGTGCTCTGCTGGGTAGCGCGGTACAGCTCGAGGCCGGCCCCTAGGAACACGCCCTGGTTATAGCTAAAGCGCCAATCCTTGTCGATTTGGCCGTCGCCCTGGCGGTTGATGCCATCCCACACGGCCCCGGTAGTGGGGTCCACGAGGTTCTTTTTCTGCCACTCATAAATCTTGGTGGCCCAGGCTAGGTCGTCGGGGTTGCGGTCGAGCTGGTAGAGGCGGGCGGCCAGGATGGCCACCGGGGCATTGGCGGGCGTGTTTTTGTAGTCGAGCTGGTTTTTGCGCCACGCGATGCCGCCGCCCTGGTTGGTGTTCCAGCCGGTTTTGAGGTCGGCCCAGAGCAATTGAGCCGTGGCCTTATACGACTGGTCTTGGGTGACCTGGAACGCGCGCAGGTTGGCCAGGGCCTGCCAGGCCATGTCGTCGTAGTACGTATTGAGATAGGTGTTGCCGTTCTTCTTCTTGGTGCCTTGTTGTAGCTGCTGCATCTTGGTGATGTAGTCCAGCACCTTGGTGCGCTGGTAGCCATCGAGCAGCACGTCGAGGCCGTGGGCCTGCCACCAGTAGTTGAAGTCGGGCTTGCCCGAGTTGTTCTGCAAGTAGTACTGGTCGGTAGGCGCCCAGAAGGATTGGTTGAGTGCCGCCTGCGCCGAGTCGGCGCGGGCGGCCCAGTTGGCCACTACCACCACCGGCTTCGGGGCTGGCGGGGTAATCATATCATCGACGGGCTCGTGGCACGCCGCGAGCAAAGACAAGCCCAGCAGCGCGCTGGCATTGACTCGGGAGAAAAGCATAAGGGCGGAGTTAAGAATTTGAATACTAATTACTCCGCCCCTTAATGCACCACTATCTGGTGGGTGTAGGCCGCGGGCTGCATCATCACCAAGATGTCCACGCTCTTGCGGTCGGCCGTGCCAATGAACTTGTAGGAGTTGTTCCACTGGTCGTCGGCCACCGGCACGAGGTTGTAATAGGCCGCCGCCGTAGTGGCCGTGGGGGGCTGGTTATCGGTGTTGGTGCTGCCGTACTGGCGCATCGTCACGGTGCCCGCCGCGTTTTTTTCGCTGAATACGAACTTGTAGCGTTCGTCGCGGCCCCAGCTAAACTGGAAGAACTCAATGGGCGTGTTGTCGATTTCCCAGAGGCCTTTGCCTTTGTAGGGCAAGGTCACGGTCACCTTGTTTTGGGCGGCCACCCAGAGGCCCACCGACTGAATTTCGGTGAGCACCGACGAGCCGTTGTTGAAGTCGAGGGTCACGCGGTACACGGCCGGCGTGGTGGCGGGGCTAGTGGCGCTGCTGCCTTGCAGCAGCTTGGTGCCATTGATGTAGTATTCGGTGGGCGTGCCGGTGGTTTGGTCCACCATTTTCACATCGCCGGGGCCGAGCTTGGTGTACAGCTCAAACACACCCGATGACACGCGCTTGAACGGCAGCGCCTGCCCGAGGGCGGCGCCGCCCTCGGTGCCCGAGCCGGTGAGGTAGAGGTTGCCCGGAATGACCGAGAAGCCGGCGGGGCGCTCGACCGTCATGGTGCGCGCGGCCGCGGCGGGCAGCACGTTGAGGCCCTTCGAGGCGTTCACCATCCACTTCAGTTTGCCCTGGCCCTGCGAGGCGATACCGGCCAGGTTGGCGATTTTGTTGAGGTCGCCGTGGCTGAGCACGAGCTTGGTATCAAGGCCGTTGGTACCCGATACGGTGCTGTACACGGGCTTGGAGAAGTCGCCGCCGTCTTTGTCAAACACCACTTCGTAGAGCACCAGCGTGCCATCGGCGGCACGGGCCTGGCTCCACTCAAACGTCACGGCCGCATTGGAGGGCGGGTCGAGGCGGTAGAAAGTGTTGTCGGCGGGCGAGATGTAGTTCGACACCGGCGTGATGGTGTCGTCGAGGGCCTTGTCGTCTTTCTTGCAGCCGGCGAGCAGGCCTAGAAGCGCTACAAACAGAAGCAGCGGGTGGGAAAACTTTTTCATGGAGATAGAGGCGAGGGAGTTTTAAAATGAGGGTGACCAGGCTACCAGCCAGGGTTTTGCGTGAGGTTGGGGTTGATGTCGCGCTCGCGCTGGGGCACGGGCCAGAGGTAGTGCTTGGCGGGGTCGAAAGTGCGCTGGTCCACGCGCAGGTAGCCATTGTCCACGCCCGGGTCGCCGGCCTTGATGCCGTGCGCGTAGCCTTTGAGGGCCGTTTCGGCGGTGCGCCAGCGGCGCAGGTCGAAGATGCGCAGGCCTTCCATGGCCAGCTCGGTGCGGCGCTCGCGGCGCACCACGGTTTGCAGACTGGTCTTGTCGCCGCCCGGAAAGGCCAGGGCACCCGCGTCGGTGAAGCCCGCCCGGCGGCGCAGCGCCCCGATGGTGCGGTCCCACTCCGAGGCCGTGAGCAGACCGAGCTCGTTCTTGGCCTCGGCGTGCATGAGCAGCACGTCGGCGTAGCGCACCAAAATCAGGTTCAAGCCCGAGTTGAGGTTGGCATCGGCGGTGGGGTCGAAGTATTTGGCCGAGTAGTAGCCGGTGGGGCTAGCGTCGGCGCGGTCCACGGAGTTGTCGCCGGTGCCCGGTACCGTGCGGATGAGCAGGCTCGACCCGTCGGGCCGCTGCCACTTGTAGCCATCGTAGACCAGCGTGGCGGCAAAGCGCGGGTCGCGGCCCACGTAGGGCGTGGCCTCGCTGTAGCCTGAGCCGGCGTCGCCGATGGCCTTGCCGTTGGCCATCAGGTAGCTATCGACCAGCTCCTGGGTGGGGGCAATGGCGCAGATGAGCTTGCCCTCGGTGCGTGGAATGAAGAACCGCTGCTCGGAGTAGGTGCGCGACGGAAACAGGTACTGCAAGTCGAGCATCACCTCGCTGTTGCCCTCATTGCTGGGCGAGAACACGCCCGTATAGCTCGAAAACAAGCTATACGTGCCCGCCTGGCCCCCCAGGAGCTGCTCAGTCACGGCCGTGACGTCGGCCCACCGGCCCTCGTAAAGCAGCACCCGCGCCTTCACGGCCAGGGCGGCGCCCTTGGTAAAGCGGCCGCGGTCGGTGGCATCGTAGGCGGTGTTGAGGGGCAGCGCGGCGGCGGCGGCGTCCAGCTCTTTCAGCACAAAATCGAGCACCTCGGCCCTAGGCGTGCGCGTCACGCCCGCCGCATCTGACACGGCTATTTCGGTGGTTATCAGGGGCACGTCGCCGTACCAGGTCATGAGCTGGAAGTACTGGTAGGCGCGCAGCGCGCGGGCCTCGGCGATGTAGCGGGCCTTGAGGCCGGCATCGAGGCTCGAAATCTTGTCGATGTTGGCCAGCAGCTGGTTACACTTGCGGATGCCGCTGTAGTGGTAGCCCCACTCGTTGGTAACGCGCTGCTGATTAGTGCCGTAGGCGCCTTCGGCGATGTTGCGGGCATTGGAGCCGTTCACATCGCTCTTGTTGTAGGCGTTGTCGGAGAGCGTTTCGTTGAAGAAGAAATACTCGGAGTTGTAGAGGTTTTCGTAGGCCGTGGTCAGCACGTTGGCCGCGTCGGAGGGCTGCTGCCAGAAGGTGGCATCGGTGGGCCGGTCGGTGGGCGGCAGGTCGAGCTTCTGGCAGGCCGAAAGGCCTAGGCCCAGCCCGAGCCCGAGCAGTAGCGTATGGCGAAAAGTACGGTTCATCGGATGGTGGGTGGGATAGCGATTAGAGAGAAATATCAACACCTAGGGTCACGACGCGCACGGCCGGGTACACGCGGCCGCTGCTGCCCGAGCCCCCGCCCTGGCCCACGCTCTCGCTGAACTCGGAGAGCTCGGGGTCAAACCCAATCTGCTTCAAGTGGCTGATGGTGAACAAGTCCTGGCCCGAGGCAAAAATGCGCAGCCGCTGGATGTAGGCCTTCTTGGTGAGGGCGGCGGGCAGCGTGTAGCCAAACTGGATGTTTTTGAGGCGGGCGTAGGCGCCGTTGCGCAGCCAGTAGTCCGAGCCCTGGTTGTTGTTGGTGGAGGCCGTGCCGATGGTCAGGCGTGGGTAGCTGCCGTTGGGGTTGGTGGGCGTCCAGCGGTCGAGGTGCTGCTCGTACACGTTCTCCCAGTTGTTGTGGAACGCTTCCACGCCCTCGCCCCGAATGTAGAGGCTGCGCTTGCCCACGCCCTGCACGAATACCAGCAGGTCGAAGCCTTTGTAGTCGGCCGTGTAATTGGCCCCGAAGGTGTACCGCGGGAACGGATTGCCCAGGATAAAGCGGTCGTCCTGGTTGATAACGCCGTCGCCGTTGCGGTCCACGTAGCGGATGTCGCCGGGCCGCACCGTGCCGGGCGCCACAAACGAGGGCGTCGGGCCAGCGTTCACTTCTTCCATGGTCTGGTAGAAGCCGGCCGTGCGGTAGCCGTAGTACGAGTTGATGGGCCAGCCCTCGCGGATGATGTTGGTGGCATCGCCGCCCCGGATGGTTTCTACGCCCTTGGTATCCAGCACGGTATTACGGGTGTCGGCCACGTTCAGGCTCAGGCTCTGGTTGAAGCCGCGCTCGGTGCGCATGCGGTACGTGGCCGATACTTCCCAGCCCCGGTTGCGCACTTTGGCCGCGTTTTGGGTGGGCGCGCCGGCCCCGAACACGCCCGCCACCGGCAGGTCGATGAGGATGTTGCTGGTGCGCTTATCGAAGTAATCGACGCTGAACGAGAGCACGTTTTTAAACAGTCCCACGTCGAGGCCCACGTTGCCCATCGTGGCCGTTTCCCAGGTAATGCCCGCGTTGGAAGTGCTGAAATACGAGCCCGACACCGGCGTGCCGCCGAACGAATACGTGCCCGGCGCCAAGCTCACGGTGCTCAGGTAGCGGTAAAGGCCGATGTTCTGGTTGCCTAGCTGCCCCAAGGAGCCGCGCACCTTAAGGTCGCTCAGCGTAGACTTGAGGAACTCTAGGAAGTTCTCCTCCAGCGGCCGCCAGCCCACCGAGCCCGACGGGAAGAAGCCCCAGCGTTGATTGCTGGCGAAGCGCGACGAGCCATCGTAACGGAAGCTGCCCTCTACCAGGTACTTACCGGCAAAATTGTAGTTTACGCGCCCAAATACCGAGTTCAGCGCCCACTGCTCCTGGTTGCCGTAGGTGCCGTTGGCGTGGTAGCCGCCGCTGGGGTCGCTGATGCCGGCGTAGGTCGTGCCGTTGTTGATGACCCCGAAGTTGTTTCCAGGGATATTAATAACGTGGATGCCCCGGCGGTCGTCGGTGAAGTGCTCAGTCGAGTAGCCCACCAGTACCTGCACGCTGTGCTTGTCGGCGAAGGTGCGGTCGTAGTTGAGCGTAGCTTGGTAGTTGGTGAGCAGCGTGCGCTGGTTGCGGTTTTGCACCGAGTTGTTGCCATCGCCGCCCGCCGTAGGCGAGCCGTCGAGCGTCACGTACATCAGGCTGCGCGTGAACTCGTCGAGCTGGTAATTCCACAAGTCGCCGCCCACTAAGCCACGCAGCTTCAGGCCTTTCACAATCTCAAACTCGGCATTGAGGTTACCAAAAACGTTGTCGTTGGAGTTGGTGCGCAGGCCGCCGTTGAGCAGGCGGTTCACCGAATTGTCGCTGGCCGTGGCCGGGGTCACGTAGTTACCCTGGTCGTCCTGAATAGGGTAGATAACCGGGATGCGGGCCGCGTCGCTGATAATCCACTGCGAGTCGAAGGCGTGCTCGCGGGTGCCCACGTGGGCATACGAAACGATGGCGCCCACTTTGAGCCGGTCCGTCACCTGCGTCGTGAGGTTGAGGCGGCCGTTGAGGCGCTTAAAGCCGTAGTTATCACCCACAAACAGGCTGTTCTGGTCCACGTAGCCCAGGGAAACTAGGTAACGGGTTTTGCCCGCGCTGCCGCTCAAGCTCAGGTTGTGGTTTTGCTGAAACGCCTGCTTTTTGAGCACTTGGTTGAGTTGCCAGTCGTAGTCGCCGTGGGCGGCAAAGTCGCGCATCTGCTGGGGCGAAAACTGCGGCGCTTGTCCCGAGTTGACGAGCGCCTCGTTCTTGAGCTCCATGAACTGGATGCCCGTGACGGGACGGCGCTGGAAGTTGGGCGCCTGGTAGCCCACCACCGTGTTGTAGCTGATGGTGGGCTTCTGGTTGAGCGCGCCCTGCTTGGTCGTCACCAGCAGCACGCCATTGGCGGCCCGCGAGCCGTAGATGGCGGCCGAGGCGGCGTCCTTGAGCACCGTTACGCTCTCGATATCATTGGGGTTGAGCGCGTTGAGCGAGCCCGCGATGCCGTCCACGATTATCAGCGGCGAGGCATTGCCGAGGGTGCCTACGCCCCGAATGTTGATGTTGAGGCCCGCGCCCGGCTCGGCGCTGTTCTGCTGAATGGTGAGGTTAGGCGACGAGCCTTGCAGAGCCTGCGCCACGCTGGTGACGGGGCGGTTTTCGAGGGTGGCGCCGTTCACGGTGTTGATGGCGCCCGTCACGTTGGCGCGCTGCTGGGTGCCGTAGCCCACCACCACCACATCCTTCAGCGCCTGGGCCTCGTCGGCGAGCGTGATGGCTAGGTTGCTGGTGGCGCCCGTCACGGGCACTTCCTGACGGGTGTAGCCTACGAAGCTGAACACCAGCACGCTATTCTCCGGCGCTTGCAGGCTGAAATTACCGTCGGGGTTGGTGCTGGTGCCCTGCGTAGTGCCCTTCACCACGATGGTGACGCCCGGTAGCCCTACCCCCTTGCTATCGGTTACGCGGCCGGCAATGGTTACGTCGGCCAGGGCCAATTGGCGGTCAGTAACCCCAGCGCCCGGCTCGGTCGAGGCGAGCAGCGACGGCACCACCGGCGATACGGCCTCTACCTGCGAAGCGGGCGTCGTGCTGGCCGTGGGCTGCGGCACAATGACGTAGAGCCCGTCCTTGAGCAGCTCAAACTGCAAACCGCTCTGCTGCGTCACGTAGCGCAGCGCCTCGGGCAGCGACTTAAAGTTGGGGTGGGTTTTGGCCACGTACCGGCCCGTTACCAGCTGGTTGCGGTACAAAAAGTTGACTTTGTACGTGGCTTGCAGCTCCTGGATAAAAGACTCCAGCGAGACTTGGGCTGCGGCCGAAGCGCGGACCGGCGAGCGGGGATTTTGAACGGCGAGGGACAACGCCCCCTGGGCCCGGGCACCGGGTACGGCGCCCAGCAGCAGTGCTAAACGCACGTAGCGGGTAAAGTTTGCCATGTGATGGGTGGGAAAATGGAGAAAAAGCGAGCAGGAGGAGCCTAGGGCCGGCGTTACCGGGCCAGGGGCTGGAAGCGCACGACGTTGCCGGTGCGCGACACCTGCACGCCCAGGGTCTTAGCCAGGGCGGGCAGGAGCAGGTCGGGGGTGTTGGCGGGCAGGATGCCCGTGAGCGTCTGGTTAAGCAGCGTAGAGTCGGTGGCGACCACCTCCCAGCCGTAGGCATCGCGCAGCAGCTGCACAATGGCGCGCACCGAGGTTTGCTGCAAGCGCAACTCGCCCTGGGTCCAGGCCGAGTACAGGGCCGGCTGCACGTGGCGCCGGGCCAGGTGCGGCGCGGCCGCCGAGGTTTCGACGAGGTCGCCGGGCTGCATGAGCAGGTTTTCGGTGGTCAGCCAGGCGTGGCGGTCCACGGCCACCTTGCCCGAGTTGAGCACGACCTTGGTGCCGGTCGGCTGGCTGTTCACGTTGAATTGGGTACCTAGGACGGCGATATCCAGGCCGCCCGCGTGCACCACAAACTTGGCGCTGGCCGGGGCGGCGGCGATGTCGCGCACGGCCGGTGCCGCCCGGTGCGTTACCCGGAAGTAGGCCTCACCGGTCAGCCACACTTCGCGGGGCGTGGTGGCGGTCCAGCGGGCCGCCGTGGTTAGCGTCGCGTTGCCGTTCAGCACCACCACCGAGCCATCGGGCAGGGTAAGGGTGCGCTGCTGGTTGGGGCCCGCCAGATACTGCGTGGTGGGGCCCGTAATTCCCGGCCACTGCCACCAGCCCACGGCGGCCAGCACGGCCACTACCGAGGTGCCCACCAGCAGCCGGGTGCGCCGCTGCCAGCGCAGCCAGGGCTGCGGGCTAGCGGTTTTTAGCGCCTGCCGCAAGCGTAGTAGCTCCTGCTCTTTGAGGCCCGCCGGCACTGGGTACAGCTGGGCGGGACCTAGGCCCTGCACCAGCGCATAGGCTTGGTCAACGTCGATTTTTTGGCCAGGATGTTCGGCCAGCCACGCTTGCCAGAAGCGCCCCGCCTCCGAGTCGGCATCGGCCACGTAGGCCTGAAACGACTCATCGGCTACGAAGTCATTAATCGAGTAAGTCGTGAAATCCATAGGCGAGCAAGGCGGGATGAGCTACCTTTTCTTGACCACGAGCGAGGTCGGTTTTTGTACTCTATTCTTGATGAAAATTTCTTGAAATATTTTTCAAGCACTTTGTAAACAGTATTTTATGTATTAAAAATATTTCCAACGACTTACCGTTTGTCATGCAGAGCGCAGCGAAGCATCTCGCGTGGCGCAGTGAAATCTCACGTTCGCAGACGTCAGCACGCGAGATGCTTCGCTACGCTCTGCATGACAAACGCCCCCATAGCCCGCGGCTTCACAACAATAGATTCAGAAACAACCCATTCAATAGCAGCAGCAACGGGTGGGGTAGCACCTGGCGCAGCCGCTTGATGGCTTGGTGCACTAGGTTGCGCACCGACTGCTGGTTGAGGTCCATTATCTCGGCGATGCGGTCATAGGCCAAATCCGCAAAAAACTTGAGGTACACCGCCTCGCGGTGGCGGTTGCTGAGCTGACCTAGGGCGGCCAGCAGGTGCACTTGCTGCTCGCTGGTAAGCTGCTGGGCAATCAAAAAATCCTCGGGCGAGTGCACGGCTATTTCCACTTCCGCGGGGTAGCCGGTCTGCAGCGCCGTGCGGCGCTTTTGGGCCCGCGCCTCGTCAGTGATGTGGTGGCGTAGCGCGGCGAATAAATAAGGCTTGATTTCCGCGACGGTTTCGAGGGACTTGCGGCGTTGCCAGAGCCGTTGAAACAGATTCTGGATGCAGTCCTTCACTACTTCCTCGTCGCTCGCCAAGCGCATGCCGTAGCGGAACAGGTCGTCGTAATGCGCCAAGAAAATGCGCTCGAATACTTGCTTGTTGCCCGCTAGAAAGTCATTCCACAGCGAAGCATCGAGCGAGGTCATGTGACTGGTTATTTTAGAGAAGGATTCGCTACCGATGAGCTAGCAAGCCGAGCAGTGCTTAAACGTATTAGCAGATTTGGCCAGCGGCGCTAATAATCGGCCTGCTCCCCACTACTGCCATTTTTGCTCTATCTCCTCTAGCGTCCGGCCCTTGGTTTCGGGCACGGCGCGCCACACAAAAACAAAGGTGAAAGCCGAAAGTAGCGCGTAGAGCCCAAACGCGCCCGCCAGGCCCGCCGCCTTCACCAACGATAAGAAGGTGAACGAGATAAGGGTGCAGGCGGCCCATAAAGCCACCGTGGCCAGCGAGGCCGCCCGGCCCCGCACGGCATTCGGGAAAATCTCGGTTATCACGACCCACACGCCCGGTCCCAGCCCCACCGCGAAGCAGGCCACGTAGAGCATAATGAGCCCCAGCAGCCACGGCCCCGGCGCGTGCAGCTGCAAGGCCATCACCAGCGCCCCAAGGGCCAGCGCCATTCCGCCCGAGGCAATGAGCAGCAGCGGCTTGCGCCCCACCCGGTCGATAACGAACAGCGCCACGATGGTGCCCGCGAAGTTGATGCCCCCAATGAGCGCATTGGCCCCGATGGCCGAGCTCGCGCTCTGCCCGCTGTGCTCGGTAAGAATGAGCGAGCCGTAATACAGAATGGTGTTAATGCCCGTGACTTGCTGCAACACGGCCAGCACCACCGCAATGCGCAGCGGCCGGCGCAGGCGCGGCTGACGCAGGCTGGCGGCGGCTCCTTGCTCGTCGGCCAGCGCCGCCTGAACTTCGGCGGCCTCGGCGGCGGCGGCCGCCGGGCCGTTGAGGCGCGTGAGGGTACCTAGGGCTTCGGCGGCCCGGCCCCGGCCCAGCAGCCAGCGGGGGCTTTCGGGTACCAGCAGCAGCGTGAGCATAAACAGCAGCGACGGCACGGCGGCCACCGCAAACATCCAGCGCCACGAGGCCAGCCCCAGCTCGGCCAGGTAGTAGCTGGCCACGTAGGCCAGCAAAATACCCGTGACGATGGCCAACTGATTGAGCGTCACCAGCCGCCCGCGGATGCGGGCCGGGGCAATCTCGGCAATGTAGAGTGGTACCAGCAGCGAGGCCACCCCGATGGCCAGGCCGCCAGCCAGCCGCGCCACCACAAACTCGGTGAGCGTGCGCGGCACCGCCGCCGCCAGCGCCGACACCGTGAACAGCGCCGCCGCCCCAAACAGCAGGCGCCGCCGCCCGTAGCGGTCGGTGAGCCAACCGGCCACCGCGGCCCCGGCCACCGCCCCGAACAGGATGCTGCTGGCCGCCAGCTCGGTTTGCGCATCGGTCAGGTTAAAGTCCTTTTTTAGAAAGACCAGCGCGCCGTTGATAATGGCCGTGTCGAAGCCGAAGAGCAGTCCGCCGAGCGCCGCCACGGCGGCAATCAGGTACACGTAGGCGGCGCTGCCGCCGGGGGTGGGTGGCCCGGTCGCTGCTTCGCGAAGAGGAAAGTTGGGCGCAGTTTGAGAATGCATAGCGGGGTGGGAAGAGGTTAGCAATCAGAATAAAATAGCGGACGGCCGGCAGTTGCGCGGACTTTGCAGTCCGCGGCCGGGCGCGCTGCATCGCGGACTACAAAGTCCGCGCAACTGCTAGCTGCCGCGGGCTAGCGTTTGCGAAATCGCCCTAGGTGCCTTCCACATGGGCGAAGGGCGCCTAGGGCAGCCACGGGCCTCAGACAAGCAGCACCTCGATGCCGAGCTCGCGAAAAGGCGCCACTTGCGCCTCAGTAGCGCCGGTGTCGGTAATGAGCTGATGCACCTCGGCAGTGGGGCAGATGAGCGACGTGGCGACCATGCCGAGCTTGGTATGGTCGGCCACCACGATGCGCCGCTTGGCTTGGCGCACCATCACTTGTATCACGGCGGCTTCTTCGGGGTGCAGCGAGGTAAGGCCCTTCTGCGCGTCGATGCCGTTGACGCCGATAAAGACTTTATCAACAAAGAATTGACCTAGGGCCTGCGCGGTGGCCGGCCCCACTAGGGAGAACCAGCCGCCCGTCAGAAAGCCGCCCGTTACGAAGACGCGCACGTCGTCGCGGTGGCTCAGCTCCATGGCCACGTTCACGGTGTTGGTTACGACCGTTACGCCCGCGCCGGGGCGCAGGCTGCGCGTGACCTGCGTGGTGGTGGTGCCGGCAGTGAGCGAAATAATCTCGCCCGGCTGGATGAGAGCGGCCGCCGCCAGCCCGATGCGGCGCTTCTCGGCCAGGTTGCGGTCTATCTGCTCGTGGAAGCTGGAGTCGTAGCGGAAGGGCTCGTAGAGCATGGGCTCGCGGGGCACGGCGCCGCCGTGGGTGCGCCGCAGCCGGCCGCGCTGCTCCAGCTCCATTAAGTCGCGTCGCACGGTGGCCACCGACACGCCAAACTGCGCGGCGAGCTCATCCACGGCCACGGTGCCCGTGTGCAGCAGCTTTTCAACGATGGTTTGCGCGCGGACCGCCGCGGCGTTATCAGGAGTTAATAAGTCAGACACGAGGAGTTTCATTAAGAGTGGTTGCACCCGCAAAGGTGGCCGCTGCCCGGCGAGCGCTCAGCCCCAGGGCTAGGTGCGCACGTAGGCTTTCATAGTGGCGCACTCGGTGCCCGCCGCTGGGCCGTGGGGCCGGATGGTGTAGGCGCCCACCGCCGCCGGCACGATAAACGTTTCGGCGTAGTGCACCACGAAGGGCTCGAAGGCGCCGCTGGGGCTCTCCACAATGGCTTCGGCGCCCTGCACCAGGTTGAGCACCTGCACGCCGCCTAGGGTGTGGTGCGGTACGAGGTCCGTAAACCAGTGGCGGCGCGTTTCGATGAATTCGCGCTCGTGCAGGCCAGTGCGCTCTTCGCGCCAGCCGGGGCCGCTGGCCACGGGCTCGATTTGGTTGACGAGATTCTGCTCGACCCAGGCCGTGGTGCGGTCAGGCTGAATATTGGCGGCGCCGTGGGCGAGGTGGATGGGCCGGGGCCGGCCATCGAGCCCCAGGCGCTCCCAATCCCAGAGTTTAAAGGTGAAAATGAAGGGCGTAGCCGAAATTTCTAGCACCACCCCGTTGGCGCCCGAGCAGTGCACGGTGCCTGCCGGAATCAGAAAGTGGTCGTGCGGGCGGGCCGGAAACTCGTTGATGTACTCGGCCGCCGGGAAGGGGGCCGCGGGGTCGTCCTGGGCGCGCTGTAAGTCGGCCAGCATCGCCGGAAAATCCGCGTTTTCCTTGAGCCCTAGGTATACGTTGGCGCCTGGCTCGGCGGCCAGCATGTAGTAGCTCTCATCCTGGGTGTAGGCCAGGCCAAAGTGGTCCTGCGCGTACTCGGTGAGCGGGTGCACTTGCAGCGAGAGGTTGCCGCCGCCCATGGTATCGAGAAAGTCGAAACGGATGGGGAACTCGGTGCCGAAGCGCCCATGCACGGCCTCGCCGAGCAGCTCGCGGGGGTGGGCAAAGACGAGGTCGATGCTCGGAATCTCTACCCGTGCCGCGCCAAAGCCCAGCAGCAGCGAGTTTTCTTCGGGCACGCAGTCGAAGCCCCAGGCGTAGTTGGCGGGGCCGTCGGGCAGGTCGATTACTTCGCGCAGCCACTGCCCGCCCCAGGGGCCGGGGTCGAAAAACGGCACCACCCGAAACGGCCGCCGCACCGTGGCCGCCAGCCCAGCCCGCAGGTCGGCCCCACTAATGAGCTTGGGCGCGGCCGGGTCGTTGGTATCGAGCAGAAAATCAGCGCGGGGCAGCGCCTGCTTCTTCAGGCGGTCAGCGGCTCGCCAATCCACAAAAAAGGCCCGCTTGTACTTGAGACTGGCTTTTTCGGTGAAGTTCTCGCTACCCAGGTTGGCAATTTCGCCGCGCCGCTGCCGCTGCTGGATTTCCCAGCGAGCCAGGTCAGCGTAGACTAATACGCTGGGGTTTGGGCAGACCAGCGTGGCGCCGGTGCCCAGCACGAGCACCAGCTCGCCGGCTGCCGCGGCCAGCGTGGCTTGCACCGCCCGCAGCCGCTGCGGGTCTATAAAATCGCTAATGGTCAACCCATTGAGCCGGCCGAAAACCGGGTCGTCGGTGAGCGGCCCAGCTACCAGCGCGTCGATTTTGGCGGCGGGGTAGTAGAGGTCGTTGGCTACCAGGCACTGCGCCGGCTGCAAGGCTTGCGTCAGCGCCTGCTGCAACTGCCCTAGGTCGGTGCCGGGGTAGCACTCCACGGCCAGTACCAGCGGCTGCCCAGGGGCGGCGGGTGCCGCGAGCAGCGCCGCCTGCAACACACTCGTAATGGCCGCCCACCCCGTTTGGCAAGCCTCGGCCGACGCCGCTACCGGCACGAAGGGAAACTTGTCATAGTTGGAGGAGCGCATGGTACTAGTAGTTGGGAGTATAAAAAGAGCGCAGCAAATGCCACAGTAACTATCGCGCTGGGTCTTGCAGAATGTGTGCTGGTGTAGCCACCTAGGGTGCTTGCAGCCCTTTCTGGGGAGTGCTAACTCTTACCGCCTCTGAATTAACCCAGTGCTTTCTGTTGCAAATATTGACACTAAAAATGTTTGTTTAGTACTTAAACGAGCAAAATAGTTTTTATTTTACCTAAAACATTCGTTTACTTTGCCGCAGGCTTACGGCCCCAGTTGGAAAAAGCGGTTGCACCACCACGCGCGTCCTAGCGCTCCCACCCCTATGATTTTGATAGCAGATGGCGGCTCCACCAAGACTACTTGGTGTTTGGTTGATGGCGACGGCGCGCGCTCCTTTTTTCACACGGAGGGCTACAACCCGGAGTTCATCAGCACGGCGGGCATCGTGGCTTCGCTGCGCCAAAACCTGCCGGCTACGCTCGTTCCGGCGGCCATCGCCGAGGTGAATTACTACGGCGCCAGCGTGGTATCGCCGCTGCAAGTAGCCACGGTGGCCGAGGCCATGCGAACGGTTTTTAGCCAAGCCCAGGTGTTCGTGGGGCACGACTTACTGGCGGCGGCGCGGGCGCTGCTGGGCCGGCAGCCGGGGTTCGCGGCCATCCTGGGCACGGGCACCAACTCGTGCGTGTATGATGGCGAGCGCATCGCGCACAACGTGGATTCGCTAGGGTACTTTTTGGGCGACGAGGGCAGCGGGGCCTTCCTGGGCAAGGCGCTGCTGAGCGACTACCTACGCGGGCAAATGCCGCCGGAATTGGAGGCGAGCTTTCACCGCACTTACGGCCTGGAGCGGGACGCCATTTTCGACCGCCTCTACAACCAGCCCTTCCCGAATCGCTTCATCGCCAGCTTCGCCAAGTTTGCCGCCGACCATTACCAGGCGAGCTACTGCCAGCAGCTGGTGGCCGAGTCCTTCGACGCGTTTTTCCGCAAGATTATCAGCAAGTACCCGGCTTACCAGACGCATACTTTCAACTGCGTGGGGTCGGTGGGCTATCATTTCCGCGACGCGCTAGCTCAGGCCGCCACCGCGCACGGTATGGCGGTCGGCAAAATCATCTGCGCGCCCATCGACGACCTGGTTTCCTACCACCTGGCCGCGGCCCGCTAGGCGGTGCTTCATCCCGGTTTTATTCTCTTTTTCCCACCCTTTCCCGCGGCTCACGATGCGTTTTTCTACACTCATTTTCGGAGGTGCGCGGCGCGCGCTGCTGGTGGCCGGTGGCCTGCTGATGGCCTCGACCGCCTTTGGCCAGAATAAGTACCAGGTAGCGGGCGAGGCAATTCTCGACAAGCTCAATACCAAGTTCTACAACGCCAGCAAGCAGCTGTACGTGGAGCAGATTGATGGCAACGAGAACGTCATTTTGGAGCGCGGCGGCGCGAGCTACGTGTGGCCCGCCTCGCACATGCTGCGGGCGCTGCGCTACGGCGCGCTCGCCAACCCGGCCAAGTACACGGCGCGGCTCAAGTCCTACGCCTACGCCCTCGACCAGTACCGGCAAAACGGCAAATACGCCTCCGACATCGTGCCCGGCGCCGACCCGCTCTACGATGACAATGCCATCGTGGGGCTGGCTTTGATGGATATTTACCAACAGGTGCTGCCCACCGAAACCGGCATTTACGACCGCTCGCTCATCGGCCTCAACTACTGCCTCGGCGCGCGCGACGCCAACTGGGGCGTGCCGCAAAAAGAGTCGGAGCTGGGCTGGGGCAAGTTCTATTCGCAGGCCACCATCTTGCCGGCGCTTCACTGCGCCCTGATTGCGAAGAACAGCCCCGACCCCAACTACCTGGCCATCGCCAAGCGCTACTACGAACTCATCAACGATGTAAACTGGAAGCTGCGCGACGGCAGCACCAACCTGCTCAACCAGTTCTCTTTCAATAATAACGGCGCCTGGAGCCTGACCGGCCACGGCGAAAACGGCGCCGGCTACCGCGCCTACCAAACCACGCCCAACATCCAGCTGGCGCTGCGGCTCTACCAGCGCACCGGCGACAGCCGCTACCTCGATGACGCTACAGTTATGGCCAACGCCTGCCTCAAGCAGTGGTACGTACCGGGCAAAGGCGTGAGCGAAATCTCCTTCTGGGGCGGTAGTGACCTAGTCGAAATGCTGGTCGATTTCTACGAAGTAGACCACAACCCCAAATGGCTCGATGCGGCGCGCAACATCGTGGATTACCTCATCGATTACGGCCGCGACCAGTTGGGCTACTACCCCGGCACCTACAGCGACGCCGACGGCACCTGGAATCTCGACCGCCGCTACCTCTTCCCAGCTTCGGTACAGATGATGGGGCAGGCCTGCGCGGCAGCGGCTATTTTGCGGGTAGCACAGGTAACCAGCACGCCGCTATCCACTACTAACTCCGTGGCTTCGAAAGCTGCCGACTTGTATCCCAACCCGGCAGCTAATCGCTTGACGCTGCAAGCCAACCGCAAGCCGGCAACTGGCAAAATCACGGTAGTAAATGCCCTAGGGCAGACGGTACTGATAACCACCGCCCCAGCCACGGGGCTCGATGTTTCAGCGCTGGCGCCCGGCGTTTACACCGTGTCTTGGCTCGATGGTGCGCAACGCGTCACGAAGCGCTTTGTGAAGCAGGCCGACTAGCGGCCTAAGTACCCGGTGCCCTTGGCTGCCGCGGCTTCGAAATAGCCGACGAAAGGCGTCTACACAATTAGTAGCCAGGCGATTGTCATTGCGAGCGCAGCGAAGCAATCTTTCCTTCACGCTTAGTTAGTGTCAGCAGACAACAAGGAAAGATTGCTTCGCTGCGCTCGCAATGACAGCCGGTTTTTAGCGACGGTCCAGGCAAGGCAACCTAGGCGCCCTGATAATCTCCGTAAATCAATTTCTTCGATAAGATGCCGTTTACTAACCCGCGTATTCGCTATCTGCTCACGCTTCTTGCGTTGGGTGTTTTCTCTTGCGCCAAGGTGGTGCCCGGCGGCCCATCCGGCCATGTCGCAAGCGGACCGGGGCAGCACGTGAACCCGCTCATCGGCACGGCGGCTTTCACCGACCCCAAGCTGGTGGGCTACGTGGCGCCGCCCGACTGGCACGGCGTATGGGCCGGGCTGGCGTTTCCGGGCAGTGCCCTGCCCAATGCCATGGTACAGCTGAGCCCCATCACGGAGTTCAATACCGGCTCGGGCTACCAGTACGAAGACTCGGTAATTCAAGCCTTTGCCCACACCAACAAAGGCCACTGGAACCTGTGCCACCTGCCCATATTGCCCGTAGTGGGCGCGGCCGATGCCAGCGGCAAGTACGCCTCCCACTTTTCGCACGCCACCGAAACGGCGGCGCCGGGCTACTACGGCGTGACGTTGAAGGATTACAACGTGCGGGTCCGACTGACCTCGACCCTGCGCTGCGGCCTGCACCAGTACTACTACG
Source organism: Hymenobacter bucti (assembly GCF_042681145.1). Lineage (NCBI taxonomy): Bacteria > Pseudomonadati > Bacteroidota > Cytophagia > Cytophagales > Hymenobacteraceae > Hymenobacter > Hymenobacter bucti. The sequence continues at coordinate 1,059,850 of NZ_JBHUFD010000003.1, read as the reverse complement.
CCCAGCCACAAGACCGCAGTATCGTGTTCAAGCTGGGCCGCTCGAATGAGAACGTGAACGACTGGACCATCGAAAAAGTGGGACCTAGGGCCGTGCAGGGCTTCCAGAAAACCGGCGAGCAAACCGCTTATTTCTACGCCCAGCTCAGCGCGGATATTCAAGATATTGCTATCCAAAATAAAGGCAAAAGGGAAGGCCTAGCTGTGGTGCGCCTGGCCAACGGCGACCGCCAGCCCGTGGAACTGCGCCTCGGCCTCTCGTTTGTGAGCATCCAGAATGCCCAGCAGAACTTAGCTAAGGAGCTGGGCAGCCGCTCGTTTGAAGAGGTGCAGCGCGCGGCCGCCGCCACCTGGAACCAGCTGCTGACCCGCGTAGCCGTGAAGGGCGGCACGGCGCAGCAGCAAACCATGTTTTACACCTGCCTCTACCGCTCCTTTCTGTGGCCCGCCCTGCGCAGCGACACCAACGGCGAATACAGCGACGTGAAAGGCAAGGTGTGCAAGGCCGATTTTCAATATTATACCTTACCCTCGCTCTGGGACACCTACCGCAACAAAGATGTGCTGATGAGTATGTTGGCGCCGGGCGTCACGGCCGACATCATCAAATCGATGCAGGACATTGGGGATAAGACTGGCTTCATCCCGACCTTTTTCCACGGCGACCACGCCGCGTCGTTCGTGGCGGGAGCCTACCAGCGCGGCGTCACCAATTTCGACGTGCAGGACGTGTACCGCCTGCTGCTGCGCAACGCCAACGTGGAGGGCGGCACCCGGCCCCACATCAAGGAGTACATCCAAAACGGCTACGTGGCCACCACCGAAGTAGCCGCGCCCAACGTGGAAACGCCCGGTAGCGCCGGCGTGTCGAAAACCCTGGAATACGCCTACGACGACTACGCCGTGGCCCAGCTCGCCCAGGTCTTGCACGACACGGCCCAGTACCGCACCATGATGACGCGCGCCAAAAACTACCGCAACGTGTTCGACCCCGGCACCAAGTTCATGCGTGGTCGGCAAGCCAACGGGCAGTGGGTCAAAAACTTCAATCCGCAGTACCCCTACTACGAGTACATGTACCGGGAAGCCAACGCCTGGCAGGTATCCTTCTTCGCACCCCACGACATGCCGGGCCTGGTGGCGCTCTACGGCGGCGCGCAGCCCTTTGAAGCCAAGCTCGATTCCCTCTTTACCGTGCCCTGGAACCCGGCCTACATTGCCCGCAACGTGTCGGGCTTCATCGGCCAGTATTGCCACGGCAACCAGCCCGACCACGAGACGCCGTTCGCCTACTACTACGTAGGCAAGCCGGAGAAAACGCAGCGCCGGCTCGATGAAATCATGGCCAAGTTCTACAACACTGGCGAAAAGGGCCTCGCCTTTTCGGGCATGGACGACGCGGGCGAGATGTCGGCCTGGTACGTTTTCAGCGCCGCCGGCCTCTACCCCCTCTCGGCCGCCGATGCGCGCTACGTGGTCACGGTGCCCCTTTTTGATGAAGTGCGCTGGACGATGCCCAACGGCAAAGTGCTGACGGTGAAGAAATCAGGAGCGGGCCGCAACTTGAGCGCCATCCGGGTGAATGGCGCCACCAACCCCGGGTACTTCGTGCCCCACCAGCTGTTTAGCACTGGTGGCCAGGTAGAAGTCGTGGGGAAGTAACCTAAGGTGCGGGGTGCTGCGGAGGGCTGCTTTGCTCCCGTAAGCTTGCGTGTTTGGCGGCTGGCGCTAGTATCGTAGCGCCAGCAATGTGCTAGTAGCTAGCTGTATAAGTTATCTCGAAGTGGTTATTAATAGTGTTTCGGCTTGCGCAAAGCGGCGGGGTGGGGTAGGAGCCGCTGGTACCCGCCGGGCCGCCAGCTAGGGTATTTTTGCGGCCCGGCGGGTAGCCCAAACTTTTTATGTCTGCGCGCGCCAGGTGCCTTAGTTCGTGGGCTGAAAGGCTGCGATACGGCACTCTAAACACCAAAAATGCTCTCTAAGCGCCGCCCTAGGTGCCTTATCAACTTAGCTAAAGATAAAAAAATCTTCGTTACTGTCAAGGTTACGCCGGATATTCGCCCAGCCTCGGCCCGCTGGCAAATCCACCCTTGATTGTCGACTATAAATGTCTCCCACCGAAGAAACAGCGCTGCTCTGGAGCTTATTTAAGCGCGGCGACTGGGGGGCGTACACCAAATTATACAATCAAAATACCAAGCTCCTGCTCAACTACGGCCACAAGTTCACCCGCGACCAGGCGCTGATTGAGGACGCCGTGCACGACCTGTTCATCCGGCTCTGGACCAGCCGCGCCACCCTAGGCACGCCGCTGTCGGTGAAGAACTATTTGTATAAAGCCCTGCGCAGCATCCTGTTCCGCAAGTTGGAAGCCCGGGCGCGCTTCACCGAAATAACTGAGGCCGACCCCCTAGGATTCGAGGTTTCCTTCGACCAGGTCGTCATTGCCAGCGAAGAGGAGCGGGCATTGCAAACCAAAATCAAGGCCGCCATCGGCACGCTGCCCGCGCGCCAGCAGGAAATCGTGTATCTGCGCTTCTACGAAGGCTTCGGCTACCCCGAAATTGCTGATATCATGGATATTACGGTAGCTTCGACCTATAAGCTGCTTTACAAAGCTTTGCACAACGTGGAGGTTGTTTTTACGGCATCCAACGGGGGAGCGGCGCGCAATAGAAATTAATTTGAAAAGAATTTCTTAACGAAGGGATAATCGGGGTAGGCTGGGTCTAGTAGGAAGTGAATAACCCGCTTACCCAATGGATTTTGCCAAGTACGCCGCCTACCGCGTCACGGATTTTTTAGCAGACGACGACTTCATCGACGGCGTGCTCCAGCCCACGGCGCAGACTGCGCTTTTCTGGAGCCGGCTGGCCGAGCGCTACCCCGCCCAGCAAGCCAACCTCGCCCAGGCCGCCGCTATCCTGCGCAGCTACCGGCAGCAAGACACTTTTGCGGACGCTACCATCCAGGACGAACTCTGGCAGCGCATTGCGGCCGAGGTAGGCCCCGCTATGCTGGTGGCCGCCCGGCTGCGGGCGCGGCGCTGGCCCACGGTGCTGCGCGTGGCCGCGGCCGTAATTCCGCTCGGAGTGGGCTCGTTTGCTTTCTGGTACAGCCAGGACCAGCAGGTGCGCACGGCCTACGGCGAGATTAAAACCGTGGACCTGGCCGACGGCACCCAGGTGGTGCTGAATGGCAATTCGTCCTTGACGTACCAGCGCGGCTGGGGGCACCGCACCCGCCAGGTGTGGCTGCGGGGCGAGGGCTTTTTCCGGGTGGCGCACCTCAACCAGGACACCGCCCAGGTGCAGCCCGGCGAGCGCTTCGTGGTGCACTGCCGCGGCCTGAACGTGGAAGTCCTAGGTACCACTTTCAACGTCAACGACCGGCCCGGCAAGGTGAACGTGGGCCTGGTGACCGGTAAAATTCGCCTCACCACCGCGCTCCCCAACCAACCGCCCACCGCCCTAACCCTGGCGCCGGGCGACTACGTGGAGTACGCCGCGCGCCGCATCTCGGCGCCCCGCCGGCTGGCTCACCCCGAGCACCTCACGACCTGGTCGCGGCGCCAGTTCAGCTTCACGAATGCCCGCCTAGGCGACATCCTGAAGACGCTACAAGACGCTTATGGCTATCAGGTTACCTACGCGCACCCGGAGGCGGCCAACTTGCAAATCGAGGGCGAAATTAACGTGGCGGGCGTAGCTGAGCTGCTCGAAACTGTCTCGGCGTCGCTGCACGTGCGCATCGCGCAGCAGGGCCACCACCTCGTCGTCAACTAACTTTTTTACTCCCCATTTTTAACTGTAAAACGCATGAGAAAACTCGACTCTACTAGCTGTTTAAAATGGGGGGCGCTGCTGCTGCTGCAACTACCCGCGCTGCCGGGCGCGGCGCAGTGGGCCCTGGCCAGCAAGTCCAGCACTCAAAACCTGGCCTACGCGAAGCGCTCGCCCCAGGCCCTGCCCGCCGCCAAAACCTCGCTCAAAGAAGCAGTGGACCAGCTCAAGCGGCAGTACAACGTGCGGATTGCCTTCCGCGAGGGCTTGCTCAACGACAAGTTTGTGGCGGCGGCCGACAACTCCGCCACCGGCCTCGAAAGCAACCTAGGGCAGCTGCTGCCAGCCTTTGGCCTAGGTTTCAAGCGGATAACGGCCCAACAGTACGTCATTTATGCGGCGGCCAGCGCGCCCGCGCCCGGCGACCATATCCGGGGCCGGGTGGTATTTGCCGAGGACGGTACCGCCGTGCCGGGCGCCTCGGTGGTGCTGAAGGGCAATGCCCAGGTGGGCGCCTCGACTGACGCCGACGGCAACTTCGACCTGAAAATTCCGGATGCCAACGACAGGCAGCCCGTGACGCTGGTGGTCTCGTTTGTGGGGTACAGCGCCACGGAGGTGGTCGTGACCAACCGCAGCGCGCCGCTCACGGTGAAGCTCGCCAAGAGCGACCAGGCGCTGGATGAGGTAGTGGTTACCGCCCTGGGTATCAACAAGCAAAAGCGGGCCCTAGGCTACGCCGTGACCGAAATCAAGGGCGAGGACCTAACTCAGGCCCGCGAAAACAACGTGGCTAACGCCCTCACTGGTAAGGTGGCCGGGGTAAACGTATCCGGCCTCTCGACGGGCCCCGGCGGGTCGAGCCGCGTCATTATTCGCGGCAACGGCTCGCTCTCGGGTTCGGCCAACAACCAGCCGCTGTACGTGGTCAACGGCATGCCCATCGACAACTCGGTGCCGGGCCTGGCGCCCACCGCCGGCGGCGGCGGCAGCAACGTGGACCGCGGCGACGGCATTGCCAGCATTAACCCTGATGACATTGAGTCGATTACGGTGCTCAAGGGCGGCACGGCGGCGGCCCTCTACGGCTCGCGCGGGGGCAATGGCGTTATCCTCATCACCACCAAAAAGGGCCGCGCGCAGCAGGGCATTGGGGTGGAGTACAACGGCACGTTTACTGCGGAGTCGATTTCGGTACTACCTGATTTTCAGTATGAGTACGGGCAGGGCGACGGTGGCGTGAAACCCACTACGCTGGCCGCGGCCCAGGCCACCGGGCGTCGGTCGTGGGGCTCGCGCATCGACGGCTCGACCGACTACGTGGGCGTCGATGGCCAGACCCACCCCTACGTGGCCCAGAAAAACAACCTCAAGAACTTCTACCAGTTGGGGCACACGGCTACCAATACCGTGGCGTTTTCGGGCGGTACGGAGGCCATTAACTACCGGTTTTCGGTGGCCGATTTGAACAGTATCGGCATTTTGCCCGGCACCCGCTACAACCGCAAAACGGCCAACCTGAACCTGAGCGGCAAGCTGAGCCCGCGCCTGAGCTTCGAAGCCCTGGCGCAGTACAACCTGGAGGTGGGCCGCAACCGCCCCAGCGCTGGCGATGCCACGGCCAACCCCAACTGGTCGCCCTACATGATTGCCAACACCGCCGATGTGCGCTGGCTAGACCCCGGCTCCAACGCCAGCGGCAACGAAACCGTGTGGAACGACGCCAGCGTGGCCACCAACGGCTACTTCGTCATCAATAAATTTCAGCAGAACGACCGCAAAAACCGCTTCATCGGGCAGGGCTCGGTGAGCTACGAGCTGTTTCCGAGCCTGGTCGTGAAGGGCGTGGTCAGCCAGGACCACTACGACTACGACTTCTCGCACATCACGCCCACCGGCACGCTGTACGCCCTCACCGGACAGTATGTGGGCATCAAATCGGACGTGACGGAGCTTAACGGGTTGCTGACCGCGACCTACAACAAGCAGTTTAAGAACTTCGGCCTCACCGTATTGGGCGGGGCCAACCGGCGGCATTCGGAGCTCAATGAGCTCGACCAGTTTGGAGTGGGCTTCACGGTGCCGTACTTCTACAGCTACAACAACCTAGGGTCGAGCACCACGCAGGCGCTCTCGTCGCGGCAGGAAGTGAACTCGGTGTTCGGCTCGGCCGATTTTAACTACAAGAGCCTGTTTTACCTGACGGTAGCCGGCCGCAACGACTGGTACTCGACCCTGAGCCCGGCCAACAACAGCCAATTCTACCCCAGCGTCAACGGCAGCTTCATCCTCTCGGATGCCATCAAAATGCCGGCGGCCATCAACCTGATAAAGCTCAAGGGCGCTTTTGCGCAGGTGGGCCAGGGCGCCCCCGACCCCTACGCCGTGAACCTCACCTACAGCAACGTGGCCAGCTCGGGCCAGCCGCTGCAAAACGTGAGCAGCAACACCGCCGGCTCGGGCATCTCGGGCATCACCAATGCCAACCTAGGGCCGGTGCTCTCGACCACTTCGGAGGGCGGCATCGAGGGCCAGTTTTTCGGCAACCGCCTGAGCTTTGACCTGACCTACTATAACCGGCTGACCGACCGGGACATTGTTAATTCAACCATCAGCCCCACCTCGGGCTACAACAGCGTGTACCTGAACGCGGGCCGGGTGCGCAACCGCGGCGTGGAGTTCCTGATAAGCGGCACGCCGGTGAAAACCTCGTCCTTTTCGTGGAACGCCAGCTACAACGTGGCCTACAACGACAACCGGGTGCTGAGCCTGGCCGACGGTATTTCGTCCATCAACCTGACCTCGACGGTGGGTAACTGGGCCTATATCAACAACATCGTGGGCGAGTCGGCCTTCGAGATTGTGGGCACCCGCATCCTGAAAGACGCTCAGGGCAACACCGTGTACAACGCCACCAGCGGCTTTCCGGTGGCCACCGGCTTGCAGCCGCTGGGCAAGAGCGTGGCCCCGCTCACGATGGGCTTCAGCAACGATTTTCGCTACAAGCGCTTCTCGCTGAACGTGCTGCTCGATGGCAAGTTTGGCAATAAGGTCTTCTCCATCAGCGAGGTGTACGAAACGCGCCTAGGGCTGCTGAAGTCGACCTTGCCGGGCCGCGAGGCGGGCCTGCGCCTGCAGGGCGTGACCCAGACCGGCGATGTCTACGACCGCACGGTGCCCGTGAGCGGGCTGCGCCTTTACTACGACAACTACAAGAACTACTCGGAGCTCTTTCTGCACGACGGCAGCTTCATCAAGCTGCGCCAGGTGATTTTTACCTACAACCTGCCGGCCTTTCACATCAGCTCCTTCAAGCTGCAATCGGCCACCATCGGCTTCGTGGCCCGCAACCTGGTCACGCTGCTGCGGCACACCGACTTCGACCCCGAGCAAAGCTTCAGCAACAGCAACTACCAGGGCTTGGAGTCCATTGGCCTGCCCCGCACCCGGTCGTACGGCGTGAACCTATCCGTCAAATTCTAACTCCCGCCGAACGTTATGAACAAGTTTTTATCGAAGTGTAAGCTGCTCGCTGGGTTCGGAATGGTGGCGCTCACCGCCGCCAGCGGGTGTACTAAGGATTTTGCCGAGATTAATACGAACCCCAACGCGGTGAGCACGCTCACGCCGGAGTTCCTGTTTACCAAGGCCGAGTACGACGGGGTGTCCAACACGCTGTTTTTGCTGCTGGGCACCATGCAGTACACCACCAGCTTCAACGACGTGGCGGGCTTCGGCTCGAAGTACATTGCCAGCCAGGTCAACAGCTCGTCGTCGTCGTTTAGCAGCGCCTACCCCGGTGCGCTCAATGAGTTGTCGCTGATTATCAACGCCGTGAAGGACGACCCCACCAGGGTGAACCTGCTGGCCGAGGCCCGCATTTGGCGGGTGTACTGCTACAGCCGCCTCACCGACGTGTACGGCGACATTCCGTATTCGCAGGCCACGTCGGGCTACACCAGCAATCTGTTTACCCCGGCCTACGACGCGCAGAAGGACATCTACGCTGATATGCTGAAGGAGCTCGACGAGGCCGCCCAGAGCCTGGACCCGGCCAAGGCCACCTACGGCGCCTCCGACCTCATCTACAACGGTAATACCACGCAGTGGAAGAAACTGGCCTACTCGCTGATGCTGCGCCTAGGGATGCGCCTGACCAAGGTGGACCCGGCCAGCGCCCAAACCTGGGCCACCAAGGCCCTGGCCGGTGGCGTCATCACGGCCGATGGGGACATTGCCAAGGTCACCTACCTGTCCAGCGGCCAGATTATCAACCAGAACCCGCTGGCCTACCAGCTTTACAACCAGGACTATATTGCGGCCAACGGCAGCACCAACCAGGAGGGCGGCAAGTACCAGGATGTCTTCATCAACTACCTCAAGCAAAACCGCGACCCGCGCCTAGGGGTCGTGTCGGTGGTGTACACGGGCGGCTCGCCCAACGTCACGGACACCACCTTTGCCAAGCAGCAGGGCATGCCGGCCAACCTCAGCGCCAAGCCCGCCAACTTCGCCCAGCTCAGCGAGCCTAACCCCCGGACCGTGCTGCTGCGCGGCTCGCCCTTCCTGGTGTTCACGGCGGCCGAGTCGTACTTTCTGCAAACCGAGGCCACGCTGCGGGGCTGGTCGAGCAGCACGCCGGCGGCTACGCTGTACGCCAATGGCGTGAGCGCGGGCCTGCGCCAGTGGAGCCTCATCAGCGCCAGCGATGGCACGATTCCCACCGCCAAAATCAACGCCTACGTCGCCAGAAACCCGCTGGTGACGGGTAGCCTGGCCCAGCAGATGCAGCAGATTTACACGCAGTTCTGGGTCGCCATCTTCCCCGATGCGCAGGAAACTTTCGCCAGCTACCGCCGCACCGGCTACCCCGCCCTCACGCCCAACAATTACCCCGGCAACGCCACCGGCGGGCAGTTTCCGCGCCGCTTTCTCTACCCGCTCTCCGAGCAGAACCTGAATGCGACTTCCTACGCGGCCGCTATCACCCGCCAGGGCCCCGATAACCTGCTGACCCGCGTGTACTGGGACAAGCAATAGTGCTTCGTAGGGTGCGGGGCTGGCCCCCGCCCGGCGTTGCTGAGCAAGGTATCTCTGAACAACGCCGGGCGGGGGCCAGCCCCGCGCCCTACTGCATGACCAACATCATTAATTAGGCCCTAGGGCCGCCAGCTATTTTTCTGTTTTCTTGATGCCCACCAAACTACTTGCTGTCCTGGCTTTTCTGCTGTGCTGCCAAGCCGCGCGTGCCCAAAACGACGTGGTGAACGACGACGAGAAAAGCAGCTTTAACCTCAACAAACCCGAGCGCGAGCAGTGGCTGAAAAATACCGGCGCCGGCCTGTTCATCCACTTTAGCGTGGATGCGCAACTGGGCGTGGTCATCAGCCATTCGCTGGTGGGCGCTTCGGACGACTACGTGGAGCGCTTTTTCACCGAACTGCCCAAGACGTTCAACCCCGACAAGTTTAACCCCCGCGAAATCGCCGAGCTGGCCAAGCTGGCGGGCATGAAATACATTGTGTTTACCACCAAGCATCACTCGGGCTTTTGCATGTGGGACACCAAGACGACGGACTTCAACATCACTAAAACGCCCTATAAGAAGGATTTGCTGAGAGAATTTGTGGACGCCACCCGCGCCGCGGGCCTGGACGTGGGCCTGTACTTTTCGCCCGAGGACTTCAACTTTTTGCACGCCAATCACCTGCCCATCACCCGCGACAACGTGAAGCTGGACGCGGCCCTGACCCAGAAATACAACGACTACAACCGCCGGCAGTGCGAGGAGCTGATGACCAACTACGGCAAAATCGACGTGTTTTTTATCGACGGCGAGCCCAAGGAAGTCGTCAAGCAAACCTGCTGGAAAATCCAACCCAACCTGCTCATCACCCGCGGCGCCATCAAAACGCCCGAGCAAACGTTGCCGGGTACGCCCATTACCCAGCCCTGGCTGTCGCCCATTACCATCGGCACGGCTTGGCAGTACCAGCCTACCAATGAGCGCTATAAGTCGGGTACCCAGCTCATCGACTTGCTCATTGAGGCCCGCTCGAAGGGCGGCTCGCTGCTGCTCAACGTGGGCCCCAAGCCCAACGGCGCGCTGCCCGAGCCCCAGGAAGACCGCCTGCGCGAAATGGCCGCCTGGTACTTTCTCAACCACGAGTGCATCGACAGCGTCCGTAGCTGGGTGATAAACAAGGAAAACAACGTACTCTTCACCGCCAAAGGCAAGGACCTGTACGCCATCGTGACGGAGGTGCCCGACTGGAAGGAGGGCGAGCGCCGCAGCTTCACGCTGCACTCGGTGCGCGCGCAGCCCAACACGGCGGTGAGTGTGCTGGGCCAGAATAGCCGAATAATGGAGTACAAGCCCAACGCCGACGTGCGCTGTACCTACCAGCAAACGGCGGCTGGCCTCACCGTATCAGTCGTAAAAGCGCAGCGCATCTACGACGACCACCGCTGGCCCAACGCCGTGGTTATCAAGCTCACCAACGTGCAGCCCGCCATGGCCGAAGCCGTGACGGTAGAAACCACCGCCGCCAAAGCCACCGCCGCCAGTACCCAACTCAGCGGCCGCCTCTACAACTTCAAAAACAAAAGCATAACCCGCGCCCGCTTCGCCTACCGGCCCTACCGCGGCCGGGTCGAAACCCTGTACGCCGACCCGTGGCAGTACTCAGCCTGGGTGCCCGTGGGCGCCGATGGCCGCTTTAGTGGGCCAGTAAAACCGCCGAAAGGCTCCTTTGAATATAAGGCCGTGGCCGAGCAGAGCGGCGTGGCGGTGGAAGGTGACACCAAGTTGGTGAATTAAGGGCAGTTTAGGTAATTACTCAAAATATGTTTGTCATGCTGAGCGAAGCCGAAGCATGACACGCAAATAATGTGTCCCAATAATTAAAGCTTTGCACCAAAAGACAGACCTGATATTCTTGCTACGAATTACGCTGTGCCTGGTGCTGCTGGGCACCGGCCTAGGGCAGGAGGGTAGGGCGCAGGCCCTAGGTACTCCGCCACCGATTATTCCGCAGCCGGTGCAAGTGCGCATGGGCGGCGCGCCCTTCGTGCTGACGAGCCGCACCGCAGTGCACACCGGGCCGGGCCTGACGCCGGGGGCGGCCACGCTGTTTCGGCAGTACGTGCGCACCGTGGGTCACCTCGCGCTCAGCCAAACTAGCGCAGCTGGCGAGGCTGTCGATGCCATTTATCTACGGTTAGACTCCCAGGCGGTGACGCATCCGGAGGGTTATCGGCTAGTGGTGGCGCCCCACCGCATCACGGTGACGGGGCACGACGAGGCGGGCGTTTTTTACGGCCTGCAAAGCCTGAGCCAGCTGCTGCCGGCGGGCACTGGCGGGGCGCTGCGCGTGCCGGGCTGCGTGGTGGAGGACTACCCTAGGTTTGGCTACCGCGGCATGCACCTCGACGTGAGCCGCCATCTATTTCCGGTGCCGGTGCTGAAGAAGTGGCTGGATGTGCTGGCGTTTTACAAAATCAATACCCTGCACTGGCACCTCACCGACGACCAGGGCTGGCGCATCGAAATCAAGCAATACCCGCGCCTACAAAGCGTGGCAGCCTACCGCAATGAAACCCTCATTGGCCACAAAAAGGAGCTGCCGCACCGTTTCGACGGCCGGCGCTACGGTGGCTACTACACCCAGGCCGAAGCCCGCGACCTGGTGCGCTACGCCGCCGCGCGCCACATCACGGTAATCCCCGAAATCGAGATGCCGGGGCACGCGCTGGCGGCGCTGGCCGCCTACCCGGCCCTGGGCTGCACCGGCGGGCCGTACCAAACCGCCACGTTTTGGGGCGTGTTTGACGACGTGTTTTGCGCCGGCAACGAGGCTACGTTCAGCTTCTTGGAGAATGTGCTAGACGAGGTGGCGGCCATCTTCCCCTCGCGCTACCTGCACATCGGCGGTGATGAGTGCCCCAAGGTGCGCTGGCAGGCCTGCCCCAAGTGCCAGGCCCGCATGCAGGCCGAGCACCTGCCCGACGAGCGGGCGTTGCAGAGCTATTTCATCCGGCGCATTAGCCAGCACCTGGCCACCCAAAACAAGCAAATCATTGGCTGGGACGAGATTATGGAAGGCGGCCTGACGCCAGGCGCCACCGTGATGAGCTGGACCGGCGAGCAGGGGGGCATCGAAGCGGCCCGGCTGGGCCACCCCGCCATCATGACGCCCGAGAAATACGTTTACCTCGATTACTACCAGTCGCTGTATGCCGCCGATTCGCTGGCGGCTGGCGGCTACACGCCGCTCAGTAAAATCTACCAGTACGAGCCCGTGCCGGCCAGCCTCACCGCCGCCCAGGCCGGCTACGTACGCGGCGTGCAAGCCAACGTCTGGACGGAGTACATGCCCACTGTGCGCAAGGCGGAATACATGATTTTTCCGCGCCTGCTGGCCCTGGCCGAAATCGCCTGGTCGCCGAAAGCGGCGCGCAATCTGCCCTCCTTTCTGGCCCGCACCCGCACCCACGACCGGCAGCTACAAGCACTGGGCGTGGCGTCGGCCCGCAACTACGACGCGATAACGGACACGCTGCGCGCTGGCCGCGCTAACCTGCCCCTGCTCCAGCTTCGAACCAGCGCCCCGGCCGGCGAAATCCACTTCACCACCAACGGCCAGGAGCCCACCGCGCTGAGTCCGCGCTACCTAGGGCCCGTGCTGATTGAGCGCAGCTGCATGGTCAAGGCCGGGCTATTTGTGGGTGCGACCCGCACGCAGCCGCTCTATAGCAAGCAGTTTGATATCAACCTAGCCACTGGCAAACCGGTGACACTGGCTAGCCCACCGGCTGGCAACTACGCCCCGGCCAGCCCCTGGGGCCTCACCAACGGCGTAGCCGGCAGCCCGCGCTACAACGACGGGCAGTGGTTCGGCTTCAGCGGCACCGACCTGGGCGCCACCCTCGACCTAGGGGCCCCGCAGCGCATCAGCGCGCTGGGCACCAACGTGCTCAACTACCACTGGCAGAAAATGTGGGCCCCGACCGAGCTGGTGTTTTCGGTGTCCACCGACGGCGTGACTTATCAGGATGTGTATCGCCAAACCGACTTTCTAATCAACGGCATTAACCCGGTGCGGGCCCGCATTGCGCCGGTGCAGGCGCGCTACGTGCGCGTGCGGGGTGTGAACCAGGGCGTCATTCCGGCCGGGGAATACGGAGCGGGCGGCAAGGCTTGGCTGCTCCTTGACGAGCTACTCGTAAATTAAATTCTGCCGTGACCCTCGCCCTCGTTCTGCTGTGCATTGCCGGCCTCGTCGTTTTAATCTCCGTTGGCAAACTCAATGCGTTTGCGGCCTTTCTGCTCACGGCTTTCGCGGCGGGCGTGCTGCTCGGTATGCCGCTGGCGCAGATTCCGAAGTCGGTGGAAAAAGGCATTGGCGATACCCTGGGCGGGCTGGTACTCATTCTGTGCCTGGGGGCCGTGCTGGGCAAGCTGCTGGCCGAAAGCGGGGCCGCCCAGGTGCTGGCCGCCGCGCTCATGCGGGCGTTTGGGACGCGCTATATTCAGTGGGCTATGGTCGTGACGGGCTTCGTGGTAGGCATTCCGCTGTACTACGGGGTGGGGTTTGTGCTGCTGGTGCCGCTCATCTTTTCCATCGCGCACCGCTATAAATTGTCGGCCATTTACATCGGCCTGCCCATGCTGGCGGCGCTCTCGGTGACGCACGGGTTTCTGCCGCCGCACCCGTCGCCGGCGGCGCTGGTGGTGCAGTTCCACGCCAATATGGGACTGACGCTGCTCTACGGCCTGGCCGTGGCCGTGCCGACTATCGTGGTGGCCGGGCCGCTGTTTGCCCGCACCCTCAAGGGCTTAGCGGCGAGGCCCCTGCCCGCGTTTGCGGCGGCGCCCGCCCCGGCGGCCCTCGCCCCGAGCACGGGTAACAGCCTTTTTACGGCCCTGCTGCCCGTGCTGCTGCTCACACTGGCGGCCGGTTACCCTTTCTTAGCCGGGGGGCGGCTGCCCTACCAAGGGACCGTGGCCCTGGTGGGGCAGCCCTCGGTGGCCATGCTGCTGGCGGTGGCCTACGCCACCTATTCGGTGGGCCTGCGCCTGGGCAAAACTATGCCGCAGCTCATGGCCCTCTACGCCGAGGCCATCAAGGATATCAGCATGATATTGCTGATAATCGGGGCGTCCGGGGCACTCAAGCAGGTGCTGACCGACAGCGGGGCGAGCGCCGAGGTGGCCGCCCTGTTGCAGCACGTGGCCCTGCCGCCGCTGCTGCTGGGCTGGCTCATGGCCGCCGTGCTGCGAGCTTGCGTGGGCTCGGCCACGGTGGCGGGGCTCACCACGGCGGGCTTGGTGGCGCCGCTGCTGCTGCACACGCCTACCAACCCCAACCTCATGGTGCTGGCCGTGGGCGCGGGCAGTCTCATGTTTTCGCACGTCAACGATGCGGGCTTTTGGATGTTTAAAGAATACTTTAACCTCAGCGTGAAGGACACGCTCCGCTCCTGGTCCGTCATGGAAGCCCTGGTGGGGCTGATGGGCTTGGGCGGCGTGCTGCTACTCAACCATTTACTTACCTAGTTAACCACCATGCCTACTCCCGCCGAAAACTTCCTCCAAACCGGCCTGCGCCTGCCGCCCGCCCCCGCCCCCCTAGGTGTGTATAAGCCTTGCCTCATCGACGGCAAGTACCTCTACGTATCGGGCCACGGCCCCGTACAGGACGATAAAAGCCTGATAATCGGCCGCATTGGCGCCGACCTCGACCAGGAGGCCGGCAAGCTCGCCGCCCGCCAGGTGGGCCTCACCATCCTGGCCACCATCCAGGCCAACCTAGGTAGCCTCGACAAGGTCAAGCGCGTCATCAAGGTGCTGGGCATGGTCAACTGCACGCCCGATTTTGAGAAGCATCCCTACATCATCAACGGGTGCAGCGAACTTTTTGTGCAGGTGTGGGGCCCCGACCTCGGCGTGGGCGTGCGCAGCGCCGTGGGCTTCGGCTCGCTGCCCGATAACATTCCGGTGGAAATCGAGGCGCTGTTTGAGCTGGTGTAATTAGCTATTTTTCAAAACGTAGGGTGCGGGGCTGGCCCCCGCCCGGCGTTGTTGAGCAGGTGCATTCTCAACAACGCCGGGCGGGGGCCAGCCCCACACCCTACCTCTTCTATGATAAGTACCCCCGATAATTAATAGCCCTAATATGGAGGAGTGGTTCAATATCCTAAACGCGGAAACCCTCGACACGCCCGCCCTGGTCGTGTACCCTGACCAGGTGCAGCGCAACCTGGCGCAACTAACGGCCAGCATAGCCGACGTGGCCCGGCTGCGGCCGCACATAAAAACGCACAAAAGCGCGGAGGCCGTGCGGCTGACGCTGGCCGCTGGCATCACCAAGTTCAAATGCGCCACCATTGCCGAAGCTGAGCTACTGGGAGAGTGCCAAGCGCCCGACGTGCTGCTGGCCTACCAGCCCGTAGGCCCAAAAGCGCAGCGCTTTATTACCTTAATGGAGCGCTACCCCGCCACCCAATTTGCCTGTTTAGTTGACCACCTGACAACGGCAGAGCAGCTTAACGCGCTGGCCGCGGCGGCGAGCTTGGCAGTGCGGATGTTCATTGATTTGAACGTAGGCATGAACCGTTCGGGCATTGCTCCGGCCGCCGCCCTGGCCTTGTACCAGCAGTGCGCGGCTTTGCCCCATTTGGAAGTAATGGGGCTGCACGCCTACGATGGTCACATCCACGACGAAGACCTGGCCGTGCGCACCGCCCGCTGCCACGCCGCCTTTGCGCCGGTGGAGGCGCTGGCCGGGCAGCTGCGGGCAGCGGGGTTCAACCCAATTATCGTGGCGGGGGGCACGCCTACGTTTCCCGTGCACGCCGCGCGGGCCGGCGTGGAGTGCAGTCCCGGCACGTTTATTTACTGGGATGGCGGCTACGGCCGGGCGTATGCCGAGCAACCGTTTGAGCCCGCCGCGCTGGTGCTGAGCCGGGTGGTATCGCTGCCCGACGCCACCAAGCTCTGCCTCGACCTAGGGCACAAAGCCGTGGCCTCCGAGAGCACTTTGGATAAACGCGTCACCTTCCTCAACGCCCCAGAGTTACGGGTGGTGGGGCACAGTGAAGAGCACTTGGTGGTAGAGGCCGGCCCCGGCCACGGCTATCAGCTGGGCGACCTGCTCTACGGGCTGCCGCACCACATTTGCCCCACGGTGGCGCTCTATGAGCGGGCTGTTATCATTGAGAATCAGCGCGTAGCCGGCGAGTGGCCCACCCTGGCCCGCGCCCGCACCATCACTATCTAGCACCATTTAGCCCATGCTGATTGTAGACGCCCACCTCGACCTGAGCATGAATGCGCTGGAGTGGAACCGCGACCTAACCCTGCCCGTGGCCGCGATAAACGCCCGCGAGGCCGGCCTCACCGACAAGCCCGACCGGGGCCTGGCTACGGTGAGCCTGCCCGAGCTGCGCCGGGGCAACGTGGGCCTGGTCGTGGCCACCCAGATTGCGCGCTACGTGGCCCCCGATAACCCGCTGCCCGGCTGGCACTCGCCGGCTCAGGCTTGGGCCCAAACCCAGGGCCAGCTAGCCTGGTACCAGGCCATGGAAGCCGCCGGCGAGATGGTGCAAATCAATAACCTAGTGACGCTGAAGCAGCACCTAGCCCGGTGGGCCGACGCCGCGACGCCCGCCGCCAGCAAGCCCATCGGCTACATCCTGAGCTTGGAAGGGGCCGACTCCCTAATAACCGTGGACTACCTGGAGCGGGCGCACGCCAGCGGCCTGCGCGCCGTGGGCCCCGCCCACTACGGCCCCGGCCGCTACGCCCAGGGCACCGACGCCACGGGCGGCCTAGGGCCACAGGGCCGGGTGCTGCTCCAGGAAATGGAGCGCCTCAACATTATCCTCGACGCTACCCACTTGTGTGATGACAGCTTTTGGGAGGCGCTCGACCACTTCCACGGCCCCGTGTGGGCCAGCCACAACAACTGCCGCGCCCTGGTCAACCACAACCGCCAGTACAGCGACGACCAGATTCGGGCCCTGGCGGCGCGCGGCGCGGTCATCGGCGCCGCCCTGGATGCCTGGATGATGGTGCCCAACTGGGTGCGCGGCCACTCGACGCCCCTAGGTATGCACTGCAACCTGGAAGTGGCGCTTGACCACATCGACCACATTTGCCAGCTCACGGGTAGCGCGCAGCACGTAGGCATCGGCACCGACCTCGACGGCGCGTTCGGCCGCGAGCAGTGCCCCTATGACCTAGAAACCATTGCCGACCTGCAAAAACTGCCCGCGCTGCTGGCCAAGCGCGGCTACAGCCCCGCGGATATTGAGGGAATGCTGCACGGCAACTGGCTTCGGTTTTTAAAAAATACGTGGGTGTAAAATTCCTGCTTTTAAAGTAGTTGCTTATATTTCGCTCTCTAGACGCGCATGCTGAATCCAGACGTAGCCGTGCTGCAATAGGAGCAGAGTAGCCAGCAGGCGGCTCAGGCGGCCGTTGCCATCCTGAAACGGATGGATGCTGACGAAGTCGTAGCAAAACAGGGCGCACTTTACTAACGGGTGCGTGGCGGTATCGGCGTGGTACTAGGCTAGCAGTTCGCGCATCGCGTCTTCGGTAGCGAAGCCTGGGGCGGTAGTTTGAAAAATCACCTGCTTGCTTCCATCGGGCAGCGAGGCTTCTACGGTGTTGCTGTGCTGCTTGTAGTTGCCCCGGTGCCAGTCGTCTTTGCGGCTAAAGCGCAGCAGCTGGTTGTGCAGCCCTTTGATACTGTTCTCCGTGATGTCGATGTCGGCCTACGACTCAGAAATTAAATCCAGTACCTGAAAATAGCCTACCACCTCCTGCGAGTCCCGGTCTTCAAGCTTGGTAATGTCGGTGTTACGCAGCAGCACCTCCACTTCTTCATCGCTCATGCGCGAGCCCTCGATGCGGGTCGAAGCGCCCACGCTCCGCACCATGGCAATGGCTTTTAGCTGCTTCAGGCTCTGACCCTGCTGCTGCTCAATGGCCGACCACGAGGCATCGAAGCGGTCGAGCTTGCTCAAGGTACCCAACAAGCTCCAGTCCAGCGTTATTTCTACGGTGTGTACGTGCTCAGCCATAGCCCAAAAGTAGGCCAGCCCCGCCGCTCGTGATACGATTTGATACGATTATATACGATGGTGATACGATAGCCTCGCCTACCGCCGCGTGTCGCTAGCGCGAAAGCGGAGGTACAACCTCCACCTTATAGTCAGTCACGAGTTACGGCTGCGCCTAAACTCGCGCCAGTTTTAATAAAGTAATTAATTATTTGAATAAATTGAAATTAGTGTTAATATCAAAGTTAAAATTATCGTAATTTCCTTCTGACTCTCTCATAAACTGAAGTTTCTTTGCCTCTGGAATTAATTCATAAAGGTCGGGTGAGATTCCCCAAAACTCTAGTCTGTATGTCAAAATATCGCTAATAATCTTATCAATGCTGTTCGTGTTTTTAAGATTTGTAATAAGTCTTCTTGTCCAGTAACATGGAAAGGCTCTATGTGTAGCTAAAATGATGTATGACTTTCCTTGGTATGGAAAGTAATTTAAGGTCGTTGGCGCAAGAGGTGTCGTCTTAGTTCGTCCGTATTCATCATACTCCCACGTATGCTTGTTTTTTGGGTCGTGAATTGTCAATGAAGCGGAGAAGCATATTTTTCTCTCTGGTAGTTCTACTGTGGTGAATAAATTATTTATAAATACGCCCGTTCTTAATTCTGTTTCTAACTCCTTTTTGAAGAAAACCAAATCCTTAATGGCTAGTCTAGCTCCATCAAAATTGCTGTAGTGAATCTTGTGAGGTTCAATTGCTTTGTGAGCAGCTAAGAGGCTCTCACACGTTTCTAAATAGAAGTGCTGTTTCCTTAGTTCAAGGCAGATTGTTCGGTAAGTAAAAAGAGCTTGGTTTCTTGTATTGAATAAATCGACCGGATGAATTTCAATATCCTTGAAAATCGCTGTGTCATGCTCATTGCAGAAGCCAGGAAATTTATAGCCGTTATCAATGCCAACTTTAACAATTGAGAAGTGCTGCTCCGCCGTTGCTTCAAATAAAGTTGAGTTCTTTATTGTGTAAAAATGATTTGTGTTGTCGACAATACTATTTATAATAGGCCTTTTCTGTAAAACATGGCTCCCAATTGCGGCCTTTCGACAGTTTTCGAAAAGACAAGTTCTGCTGCGATTATAAATATGCTTCCGGTCCTTTTCAAGCCTGACTTTTAGTGCTAACTGGGTATCCATTGTGAATAAGATTTTAGCGATAAGAGAAGCAAGAAACATGTAAGTGGAGTGACTGTATTCGTTGTAGTCACTCCACTTACATTAGACCAAACCTACATATTCCTTCTATACTGCCCGCCGACCTCAAACAGCGCATTCGTAATCTGACCTAGGGAACAGGTCTTCACCGTTTCCATTAATTCAGCGAAGAGGTTGCCATTTTGTACGGCGATTTGCTGCAAGCGCTTCAGGGCGGCGGGGGTGGCGGCGGCGTTGCGCGCGTGCAGAGCGTCGAGCATCGTAATCTGGTACTGCTTTTCCTCCTCCGTGGCGCGGATGACCTCGGCCGGAATGACTGTGGGCGAGCCCTTAGACGAGAGGAAGGTATTGACGCCGATAATCGGGTATTCGCCGGTGTGTTTCAGCATCTCGTAGTGCAGGCTTTCCTCCTGGATTTTGCCGCGCTGGTACATGGTTTCCATCGCGCCGAGCACGCCGCCGCGCTCCGTGATGCGGTCAAATTCGAGCAGCACCGCGTCCTCGACCAGGTCGGTCAGCTCCTCAATGATGAAGGAGCCTTGCAGCGGGTTTTCGTTTTTGGCCAGCCCCAACTCGCGGTTGATGATAAGCTGAATGGCCATGGCGCGGCGCACGCTTTCCTCGGTGGGCGTGGTGATGGCCTCGTCGTAGGCGTTGGTATGCAAGCTGTTGCAGTTGTCGTAGATGGCGTAGAGCGCCTGCAACGTGGTGCGGATGTCGTTGAAGTCGATTTCCTGGGCATGCAGCGAGCGGCCCGAGGTCTGGATGTGGTATTTCAGCATCTGGCTGCGGGCGTTGGCGCCGTACTTCAGCTTCATGGCCTTGGCCCAGATGCGGCGCGCCACCCGCCCAATGACGGCGTACTCGGAGTCGATGCCGTTGGAGAAAAAGAACGACAGGTTGGGCGCGAAATCGTTGATGTTCATGCCCCGGCTCACGTAGTACTCCACGAACGTGAAGCCGTTGCTGAGCGTGAGCGCCAGCTGGGTAATTGGGTTAGCGCCCGCCTCGGCAATGTGGTAGCCCGAAATGCTGACCGAGTAGAAGTTACGCACCTTCTCGGTGATGAAATACTCCTGCACGTCGCCCATCAGGCGCAGCGCAAACTCGGTGCTGAAAATACAAGTATTCTGAGCCTGGTCTTCCTTCAGAATATCGGCCTGCACGGTGCCGCGTACCTGGGTCAGGGTCGTGGCTTTGATTTGCTGATACACGTCGGCGGGCAGCACGTCTTCGCCGGTCACGCCGAGTAGGAGCAGGCCAAGGCCGTTGTTGCCCTCGGGCAGCTCGCCCTGGTAGCGGGGGCGGGGCTGCTGGCGGGCGGCGTACAGCTGGTCGATTTTGGCCTCCACCTCGGCTTCGAGGCCGTTTTGGTGAATGTACTTCTCGCAGTTCTGGTCGATGGCCGCGTTCATAAAAAACGCCGCCAGGGTCGCCGCCGGGCCGTTTATGGTCATGCTCACCGAGGTGGCGGGGTGCGAGAGGTCGAAGCCCGAGTAGAGCTTTTTGGCATCGTCGAGGCAGGCGATGCTGACGCCTGCGTTGCCGATTTTGCCGTAGATGTCGGGCCGGTGGTCGGGGTCTTCGCCGTAGAGCGTCACCGAGTCGAAGGCCGTGCTCAAGCGCTTGGCGGGCAGGCCTTTGCTCACGTAGTGGAAGCGCCGGTTGGTGCGCTCCGGCCCGCCTTCGCCGGCAAACATGCGGGTCGGGTCTTCGCCCTCGCGCTTGAACGGGAACACGCCCGCCGTGTAGGGAAACTCGCCGGGAAAATTCTCCTGCATGGCCCAGCGCAGGCGGTCGCCCCAGCCCAGGTAGCGCGGCACGGCCACTTTAGGTATACTATTGCCCGACAACGACTTCGTGTGCGTCTGCACCCGGATTTCCTTGTCGCGCACCTTATACACGTACTCGGGGTTGCGGTAATTTTGGAGCGTGTCGTCCCAGTTTTCGAGCAGCGCCTGGGCGTCGGCGTCGAGGCGGCGGAGCTGGGTTTGCACGTTTTTAGCAAAGTCCTGGGCCGTGGCATCGGCGCTATCGGCGGCGCCATAGTGCTTGGCTAGGGTCGCAAACGAGCCCGCGACTTCGGCAATGGCCACCTGCTCGGCCACGCGCTTGTCGTAGGCGCGGTTGGTTTCGGCGATTTCGGAGAGGTAGCGCGTGCGGCTCGGCGGAATGATGTAGACCTTTTCCGACTGCTCGGCGCTGGTTTCGAGGTGCGAAGTGAATTGCGCGCCCGTCTTTTCCTCCAGCGTGCTGAGGATGGCCCGGTAGAGCCGGTTCATGCCGGGGTCGTTGAACTGCGAGGCGATGGTGCCAAACACTGGCATGGTGTCCAGCGCCGCATCCCAGCGCTGGTGGTTGCGCTGGTACTGCTTGCGCACGTCGCGTAGGGCGTCGAGGCCGCCGCGCTTGTCGAATTTGTTGAGCGCAATGACATCGGCAAAGTCCAGCATGTCAATCTTTTCGAGCTGCGTGGCCGCGCCGTACTCGGGCGTCATCACGTAGAGGCTCACGTCGGAATGCTCGATAATTTCGGTGTCGCTTTGGCCGATGCCGCTGGTTTCGAGAATGATGAGGTCGAAATCGGCGGCCTTCACCACGTCCACCGCGTCCTGCACGTACTTACTGAGCGCGAGGTTACTCTGGCGCGTGGCCAGGCTGCGCATGTACACCCTAGGCGAGTTGATGGCGTTCATCCGGATGCGGTCGCCGAGCAGCGCACCGCCGGTTTTGCGCTTGCTAGGGTCCACCGAAATGATGGCCAGCGTCTTCTCCGGAAAGTCAAGCAGGAAGCGCCGCACCAGCTCATCGACCAGCGACGACTTGCCCGCGCCGCCCGTACCGGTGATGCCGAGGATGGGCGCGCCGTGCGTTTTGCCAGGTGTCAAAAGCTGCGTGCCGTCGCTTTCCTGCTGCTGAAAGTCAGCCACCAACTGGCCTTTCACCCGCTCAAACTCCTCGGGGAAGTTCTCGGCCGCCGAAATCAGCCGGCCGATGCTGCGCGCGTCCTTCTCCTTAATATGCGAAACCTCGCCGTTCAGCTGCTGGCCGGTGGGGTAGTCGCTCTCCTCCAGCAAGTGGTTAATCATGCCCTGCAAGCCCATCGAGCGGCCATCATCGGGCGAGTAGAGGCGCGTGATGCCGTAGCCTTGCAGCTCCGCGATTTCGGAGGGCAGAATTACGCCGCCGCCGCCGCCGAAGATTTTGATGTGGCCCGCGCCGCGCTCCTGCAAGAGGTCAAACATGAACTTGAAGTACTCGTTGTGCCCGCCCTGGTAGCTCGTGATGGCAATGGCCTGAGCGTCTTCCTGAATGGCGCAGTCCACGACTTCCTGCACCGAGCGGTTGTGCCCCAGGTGAATAACCTCGGCGCCGCTGCTCTGGATGATGCGACGCATAATATTGATAGCCGCGTCGTGCCCATCAAACAGCGCGGCGGCCGTGACGATGCGAACGTGGTTTTTGGGCTTGTAGGGGGCGGCTGGGGCGGGATGCATGGGGGAGGGGAAGTAGCGCGAAGTTTCACTTCGCGTCCAGTTCTGAAGGGGGGAGGACGCGAGGTTTTTGAGTATACGAAGGTACGAAAAAGCCCCGGCGGGGTCGGCCGGGGCTTTGCGTTACTCGTCATCGAATAAGTTATCAGTTTGAAGACGCTGTAAAAAGTCGTCCCATGTTCGGCCTATAACAACAGCAGTTTCTTCGTCGTGACCAATAAAGGGTACTGCTACAAAATTGCCGGTATCTTTCTCAATAGCAAGGGCTTCACCGCCTCCATCAGCGCCGATTAAAAAATAGCCTGGATAAACTTCGGCTGCTTCGCGGTCAGCATTGTATTGCAACAGCTCATGGTCCTCAACCAGATAAGCACCATCAAATTGGTAGGTGCTTTCAGCAGAGAACAAATAGGCCAAGTGCTCTTTGGGAAGCTCAAAATCAAGCTGTGCCAAAAAGTCCCGTTGGTACTGTGATACCATAGTGAAAGAGGTTTTTGGTAATTACCGCAGCTTCCGCAAATCTAGCCGAAACCCCGGTAGCACGGCCTCGCCCGATAGCTCGCGCTCGAAGCCTTCCACTGTTTCGTAGCTTTCCTGCCCGGCACGGAAAATGTACGCTTTTTCATCGTCGCACGAGAGCAGCCAACCTAGGAGCGCGCCACACTGACGGTGCTCTTCCATTTTGGCTACTAGAACCTTCAGGGAGTCGGTTTTGGAGCGAAGCTCGACTACAAAATCCGGGCACACGGCTGCGAATTTTTCCTGTTGCTCCGGCGTGAGCGCTGCCCACTGAGCCGCCGATACCCACGAGGCATCGGGGGCGCGCACGGCGCCGTTGGGTAGGGTAAAGCCGGCATTGGAGTTAAAAATTTCACCAGCTTCGGGGTGCTCGTTCCACCAAGCACCGAGTTGAGCGAGGAGGCGGGCATTGCGCCGGCCGGTGATGGTGAACGTAGGGGCCATAATCAGAATTTCGTGCTGCGCATTACGCTCGATGCGCCACTGGCGATGCTGCTGGCAAAAGTCGAAAAACTCCGCCTCGCTCATGCGGCTCATGTACGGGTCATCCAAAATCAAAGGCTCGTCGGCGAAGAGGGCGTTCATAATGGAGGCGCTGATTGGGTGAGAGAACAAGGTACGAAAAAGCGCCGGCGCAGTGGCTGGCTGGGCAGGGCAAGCAGGCCAGGGTCGCTCTCACGTAAATGTGGCGAAAAGACTGCCCGCCCAGGTCCATCATTTTCTTTAGTTTGATGACTAAAACGCGTTCTAAAACGTTAATGCCTTGCCACAGCCGCCATGCGCGGCCCCAACGTATTTACTATGAAAGAAGCTACTTCACCCGAAACCGTATTAACCGAGCAGGACATCGACCGCATCATCGAAATGGCGTGGGAAGACCGCACGCCTTTTGAAGCCATCGAGCTGCAGTTTGGCCTGGCCGAAGCGGACGTTATCAAGCTCATGCGCCGCGAAATGAAGGCTTCGTCGTGGCGCATGTGGCGCGCCCGCGTGCAGGGC
The DNA here is from genome assembly GCF_042681145.1 of Hymenobacter bucti. Taxonomy (NCBI): domain Bacteria; kingdom Pseudomonadati; phylum Bacteroidota; class Cytophagia; order Cytophagales; family Hymenobacteraceae; genus Hymenobacter; species Hymenobacter bucti. Next base: position 1,035,783 of record NZ_JBHUFD010000003.1, on the reverse strand, counting down.
CGCCCCACCAAGCACCGGGCTAAAAGCGCCGTGGATGATGCCCGTTTCAAATCCACCTTGCAGAAGAACATCACCTTCAATAAGATATCCAAGCGCCGCTAGCGCTTGCGATTTCGTAGCGAGAAGTCGTGTTTGACATTCCTATAAAACGCCAAACAGCCGGACTACCTCCTAGGTAGCCCGGCCGTTTGCTTTTGATGCCGCCGCTACCTAGGCGGCGGTTTCCTTCTGGACTTTAGCCTTTTTCACGTCCGGAATCAAGTTGTGAGGGTTGATTACAAACTTCCGAGCCACGCCTTTGTCGAACTCGGCGTAGCCTTTGGGTGCGTCGTCGAGGCTGATAATCTCCACATTCACGGCCTTGGCAATCTCAATTTTATCGTACAAAATGGCCTGCATAAGCTGGCGGTTGTAGCTCATCACGGGGGTTTGGCCGGTGTGGAAAGAGTGGCTCTTGGCCCAGCCCAGGCCGAAGCGGATGCTCAGGTTGCCGGTTTTGGCGGCCGCTTCCTTGGCGCCGGGGTCGTCGGTGACGTACAGGCCGGGGATGCCGATGGAGCCGCCCGCGCGGGTAATTTCCATGAGTGAGTTGAGCACGGCGGCGGGCACTTCGGTTTTGGCCTGGGCGCCGTGGCCGCTAGCCTCGAAGCCCACGCAGTCGATGGCGCAGTCGATTTCGGGCACGCCCAAAATCTGGGTAATCTGCTCGGTCAGGCTGGCGTCCTCGTTTAGGTCCACCGTTTCGCAGCCGAACGAGCGGGCGTGCGCCAGGCGCGCCTTATTCATGTCGCCCACTATCACCACGGCGGCCCCTAGCAGCTGCGCCGAGGCGGCAGCGGCCAGGCCCACCGGGCCCGCGCCGGCCACGTACACCGTGGTGCCGGGGCCCACGCCCGCCTTCACGGCGCCGTGGAAGCCGGTCGGGAAAATGTCGCTCAGCATGGTCAGGTCGCGGATTTTTTCCATCGCCTGGTCTTTGTTCGGGAATTTGAGCAGGTTAAAATCGGCGTAGGGCACCATCACGTACTCGGCCTGGCCGCCGACCCAGCCGCCCATGTCCACGTAGCCGTAGGCGCCGCCGGCGCGGCCTTCGTTCACGGTCAGGCAGATGCCGGTTTTCATCTCTTTGCAGGTGCGGCAGCGGCCGCAGGCCACGTTGAAGGGCACCGACACGAGGTCGCCCTTCTTAAGAAATTCCACGTCGTCGCCGGTTTCAATGACTTCGCCCGTGATTTCGTGGCCCAGCACCAAGCCCGCCGGGGCTGTGGTACGCCCACGCACCATGTGCTGGTCGGAGCCGCAGATGTTGGTCGAAACGACCTTGAGGATAACCCCGTGGGTAATTTTCTTGCCCTTCGGGTTTTTAAGCTCTGGAAAATCAATGCTTTGCACCTCGACTTTGCCGGGGCCCAGGTACACAACGCCTCTGTTACTTGCCATATTGGTTTGGGTGGTTTTAGGTTCTGTTATCAGTCAGCTTTTCAGTTATCAGTCATCAATTAACAGTTATCATCATGTAAATTAGAATGACAACTGTCAATTGATAACTGAAAAGACTACTTGCCTGCTACAGCGTTCACGCCAGCCTCGGCCACGGTGTGGTCGTTCTCGACCGAGTCGCCCGACACGCCGATGGCGCCGATTATTTTGCCGCTGCCGTCTTTAATGGGCAGCCCGCCGGGGAAGGTGATGAGGCCGCCGTTCGACACCTCAATGTTGAAGAGCGGGCCGCCGGGCTGCGAGGCCTGGCCGAGGTCGCCGGTGGGCATGTCGAAGAAGCGGGCCGTTTTGGCCTTCTTAATCGAAATGTCGAGCGAGCCCAGCCACGCATCGTCCATGCGGGCGAAGGCCACGAGGTTGGCGCCCGCATCCACGATGGCAATGTTCATCTTGACCCCTAGGTCTAAAGACTTTTGGTGGGCGGCTTGGATGGCGGCTTGCGCCTGTTCGAGGGAGATACCCATGAGAATACGCAGTTTGGAGAGGTGGAAAAAAAGTCCCTTCGCTACGGCGAAACCCATGGGGTAGTTGCTTGGTATGAAGGACTTGCGACGATACCCAACCTTCTTGCGACGATAGCACAGGCCGCCCATAATAGCAGGGCAGCGCCAGCCGCTAAAACGCAAAAAATCCCCGGCGAAACGGCCGGGGATTTTTCATTATCTAGGCCAGCGCGCTACCTAAAAGCAGCCCCGCTCGGCTCAAACCTACGCCGCGTCGAGCGCCTCGCGCAGCGCCTTGGCAGCGGCGGCGGGGTCTTTGGCGCCGTAGATAGCGCCACCGGCCACGGCCACGGCTACGCCGGCCTGCTTCACGGCGGCGATGGTGTTGAGGTTCACGCCGCCCGCGATGGACACGGGCACGCCGGCGCGTTTGGCCTCGTCAATGAGCACCTGGATGGAGTAGCCGGGCGCGGCCTGCTCGTCGAGGCCAGCGTGCAGCTCCACAAACTCTACACCGAGCTTGCTCACTTCCTGGGCGCGCTTCACGCGGTCCTTCACGCCGATGGTGTCTACCACTACGCCTTTGCCGTGCTCTTTGGCCGCCTTCACGGCGCCAATGATGGTGGCGTCATCTACCGAGCCTAGGATGGTAACCAGGTCGGCGCCCGCACCGAAAGCCATGCCGGCTTCCAGCTCGCCGGTGTCGGCGGTTTTGAAATCGGCGAACACCAGCTTGTCGGGGTGCGCGGCTTTCATCGCCTTGATAACGGCCAGGCCTTCGCTCTTGATGAGCGGGGTGCCCAGCTCGATAATGTCCACGTAGGGCGCCACTTTAGCGGCCAGTTCGAGGGCTTCTTGGGTGCTTAGTAGGTCGATTGCAACTTGTAACTTAGCCATGGGAAGGGTTCTTGATAGAGAGTAAAACGGAGTGGCACTCCGTTTTGGGGGGTAGAAAACGGAGTGCCACTCCGTTTTACAGATTTATTCCAGGTTGGCGTGGCGTTTCCAGAGCTCCTCGGCCGGTGTACCATCCAAGGCCCACAGGGTCTGGAAGATAGCGTCGGTCAGGAGCAGTACTGATTGCTCGAAGAGGCTGCCCGCGTATTGCTGCGAAATGGTGCCGCCGTGGTCTTGCTTTTGGGCGGCGGGCAGCACCACTACCAGCGTGGCCAGCGCGGCCAGGGGCGAGTCGGCCGTAGTGGAGATGGCGACCACTTGCGCGCCAGCCGCTTTGGCTTTTTCGGCGGCTTTCACGATGGTGCTGGTGGTGCCCGAGCCCGAGCCGGCCAGCAGCAGGTCGCCGGCCCCGATGGCCGGCGTAGTGGTTTCGCCCACCACAAATACCGTGAGGCCTAGGTGCATCAGGCGCATGGCGGTGGCCTTGAGCGCCAGCCCGGTGCGGCCCGCGCCCACCACAAAAACCCGCTTGGCGTGTTGGAGCAGCGGCACTAGGGCCGCCACCGGGGCAAAATCTACTTGCGCCGCTAGGCGCTGGTTTTCGTCAATAATGGCCTGCCAGCTTTGGCGCAGGTCGTGGCTCAGCTTATCGGCATCTAACTCGCTCATCGGGAAATCACTGCTTTTTCGGCCCCGGCAAACCCGTGCTAGGGGGGCGTATCGGTCAGCGTTTTGTGCGGCCGATACTTGCACTGCAAAAGTAGAAGCGCCCTAATTCCGGGGCTTGTACTATCCTAGCAACCGCTGGCACTATCCTAGCAAATGCGCTAGGCGAGGCGTTGGGGTCCGCCCGACGGGCCCCAAACCCGGCCGCCTTGGGCTAGATATCGTTAGGAGGTGTGTCCGTTCCTCCGCTATGTCGTCTGCCGATTTATTGCCCGCTATCCCGCGCACCCCGCCCCACGAGCTAACTACCCTCATCGACCACCGCCGGGTGCAGACCCTGGAGAAGTACGAGCTGAGCATCCTGGAAACGCTGGTGCCCACCGACCAAGTTGCGCAGTCGTTCAGTGACCTGGTGCTCACTAACATGCTGCGCGGCAAGAAAGTGATGCACCTGCTCGACCAGCAGGCCTTCCACTACCTGCCCGGCCACACGATGGTGGTGCCGCCGCACCTCAAGATGATGATTGACTTCCCGGAGGCCTCCGACGCTACCCCCACGCAGTGCGTGGCCCTGGCCATCGACCGGCTCCAAATCATCGATACCGTCAACTACCTCAACGAGTTTTACCCGCGCACCGAGGGCGTCAAGTGGAGCTTCAGCTTCACGCAGCACCACTTTTATAACAATGAGGAAGTAACGGCGCTCATCTATAAGCTGGTGCGCCTGGGGTTTGATAATTCGCAGAACAAGGATATTCTGGCCGATTTTGCCGTGAAGGAGCTGCTGCTGAGGCTGATGCAGCTGCAAAGCCTGCACGCCACCGAAAGCAACGTGGCCGTGCTGGCCACTTCCAACCGCTTTGCCCACACGCTGCACTACATCAAGGAGCACATCGCCGAGAAAATCAGCGTCGGCGAGCTCAGCGCCCAGGCTTACATGAGCAAACCCAATTTCTTCCGCGCTTTCAAGCAGGAGTTTGGCTTGTCGCCCATTGACTACATTATTAAGGAGCGCATGCGCCTGGCTAAGCGCTGCCTGCGCAACCCGGCGCTCAGCATCACCGAAATCTGTTTCCAGGCTGGGTTTAGTAACCTTGCCTATTTCACGCGCATGTTTCGGCAACTCGAGGGTATGACGCCCACCGACTACCGGGTGCTGTGCCTGATTTAGCTCGGAAGTAGCTCGGGCTCTGCGAATCCGGGCGCTCGCGCAGCGAGCATGCCGCGCCTAGGTCAGTTGTTTTCTGCCTGGCGGCTTGGGCCGCGCGAGCGCAGATGCGAGCTGCGCTCGCGCTCGGACTCGCAGCAGCCAAGCTGCGCTACTATTGGAAAGTCACGCCCGCGCCCAGCGCCAGCCGCCAGGCCAGCAGTGCCAGTAGCGCCAGCCCCACCAGGCCCCAGGCCACGCGGGTGGGGCGGGGCAGCAGTTCGCGCTGGCTCAAAAACTCCCGCTGGCAGCTCATCGCCAGCGGAATCAGCAGCAGGCCCATGGTGGCGTAGCGGAGGCCTTCGTTGACGCCTAGGTGCGGAATTTTGCTGCCGGCCAGCAGGAGCGAGCCCACCAGCCAGGGGCCAACCAGGGCGTACACCACCAGGTGCGCCCGCCGGTCAAACTGCATAATCGTGCGCGAGTCCTGCGCCTGCAAAAACGGCTCGGCCGCCAGAAAACCCAGTACCACTTGCGCGGCCGCAAAAAGCAGCCCCAGCACCATGCTGGGCCAGGTGCCGCCCCCACCCAGCAGCCAGTTGGGCACGTACCACGAGCCCGACTGCGTCACGGTGTCGGCCAGGAGGCCGCCCAGCACGGCGTTGGTGGCGTGCAGGGCCACCCACAGCAGCAGCAGCTTGCCGAGGCCCGGCTGCTGGCGCCGCCGCCAAAACAATAGAAAGCACAGCCCGCCCAGCGCTAGCGCCAGGGCCGGGCCCGCGCTGTAGATATCCAGCACCATGCCGCGCTGCCAGCCACCGTCGCCCAGCTCGAAGCGCACGCCGCCTAGGCTCCAAAAACCCGGCACGTTGGCGCGCCGCGCCATGTACACCGTGCCCGCCTGGTAGACAAAGGCAACGAGCTGGTAGGCCAGCAGGTAACAGGCCGTGGCATTGAGAAATATCTTGAGAAACTTGCTGTGCGCCCCGCCGGCCGGGCCGGCCCCGGAGGTGCTGGTGGGGGGGAGCGGGGCAGTAGTAGTAGCGAGTGGGTTCATACCCAAACATACGACCGGCCGCAAATCGGCCGTATCTTCGTGTGCGATAAAACCGCCCTCCGTTGAAGAATATCCGTAATTTTTGCATCATTGCCCACATCGACCACGGCAAAAGCACGCTGGCCGACCGGCTTCTCGAGTTCACGAGTACCGTGGCCAAGCGCGACATGCAGGCCCAGCTGCTCGACAACATGGACCTCGAGCGCGAGCGCGGCATCACCATTAAGAGCCACGCCATTCAGATGCAGTTTCCCTACAAAGGCGAAACCTACACGCTGAACCTGATCGATACGCCCGGCCACGTCGATTTCAGCTACGAAGTAAGCCGCAGCATCGCCGCCTGCGAAGGTGCGCTGCTCATTGTGGATGCGTCGCAAGGTATTGAGGCCCAAACGATTTCCAACCTTTACCTCGCCATCGGGGCCGACCTGGAAATCATTCCGGTGCTCAACAAAATCGACCTCCCGCACGCCATGCCGGAAGAGGTGACTGACGAGATTGTGGACCTTATTGGCTGCAAGCCGGAGGATATCATCCACGCCTCGGGCAAGGCTGGCATCGGCATCGAAGCCATCCTGAACGCCATCTGTGAGCGCATCCCGGCGCCGGTGGGCGACCCCGAAGCGCCGCTGCAAGCCCTCATTTTTGACTCGGTATTCAACTCCTACCGGGGTATCGAAGTCCTGTTCCGCATCAAAAACGGCACCATGCGCAAGGGCGACAAGGTGAAGTTTATGGCAACGGGTAAGGAGTACGGTGCCGACGAAATCGGTATCCTAGGCCTCAACCAGGAACCGCGCCAGGTGATGAGCGCCGGCAACGTGGGCTACCTCATCTCGGGCATCAAGGAAGCGCGCGAAGTGAAGGTGGGCGACACCATCACGCACGTGCACAACCCCACGGCCGAGGCCATCCAAGGCTTCGCCGACGTGAAGCCGATGGTATTTGCCGGCATCTACCCCGTCGATACCACCGAGTACGAAGAGCTGCGCAGCAGCATGGAAAAGCTCCAGCTCAACGACGCCTCGCTGGTGTGGGAGCCCGAGACTTCGGTGGCCCTAGGGTTCGGTTTCCGCTGCGGCTTCCTCGGGATGCTGCACATGGAAATCGTGCAGGAGCGCCTCGAGCGCGAGTTCAACATGACGGTGATTACCACCGTGCCGAGCGTGCAGTTTCATGCCACCGGCACTAAGGACCAGCTGCTGACCATCAACGCGCCGAGCGAAATGCCCGAGCCGAATTTGATTAAGCACATCGAGGAGCCCTACATTAAAGCGCAGATTATCACCGCCTCCGAGTACGTGGGGCCGATTATCACGCTTTGCATGGAGAAGCGCGGCATCATCAAGGGCCAGTCGTACCTGACCTCTGAGCGCGTGGAAATGAGCTTCGAGCTGCCGCTCTCCGAAATCGTATTTGACTTCTTCGACAAGCTCAAAACCATCAGCCGCGGCTACGCTTCGCTCGACTACGAGCTGATTGGCTTCCGCGAGTCGGACATGGTGAAGCTCGATGTGATGCTGAACGGCGAGAAGGTCGATGCCCTCTCGGCCATTGTGCACCGCTCGAAGAGCTACGAGTGGGGCCGCCGCCTCTGCGAAAAGCTGCGCGAACTGCTGCCCCGCCAGATGTTCGACATCGCCATTCAGGCCAGCATCGGGCAGAAGATTATCGCCCGCGAAACCATCAAAGCGCTGCGCAAAAACGTGATTGCCAAATGCTACGGCGGCGACATTTCGCGCAAGCGCAAGCTGCTCGAAAAGCAGAAGGAAGGCAAAAAACGGATGCGTACCGTGGGCTCGGTTGAGATTCCGCAAGAAGCGTTTCTGGCAGTGCTCAAGATTGACTGATAACGAAAGCGCGGCTCCGAAAGGGGCCGCGCTTTTTTGATAAGCTTATTTAGAGAGAGGATAATTTGCTTGCTGCGGCTTTTTGAGTTTTGGGGTTAGGTCCATATATGTTGGGGCCTTTATTGCCAGGCAAGCAAGCCAAGATTAGACTGTAAACCGGAATCAGGGCGTAGCAGCCATATTTCCCTAGGTCATGCATTCGTCGCATCCCAACGGCTAGGCTAGGTAGCATGATGGCTACCAGATAAGTCATGCTAAGAAAATTTGTATGCAACTTGATTTCGATAAAGGCGATGACAACGGAAGTGATATAGCTAAAAAGAATAAAATTCCAATACTCCGCCCGGCTTGCTCGGCCTTCGACACTTGCATATCTTCTTAAAACAGTAAAATAGTGTTTCATATAAAGTTTGTTGAACTAAGCCGTTAGGACCACCAATATACTGTATATCTGTTATTTTAGAATGCGTTTAGTAATCTTTAAGCTACCCTTTCGCCTCCTGCTGCTCCTATTACTGGCAGTCCAGGCAAGTACTCTTCACGCCGCCCCTGCGCCGCAAAAGCCAACCAGCACTAAAGTCCAGCGCCGCCAGCCGCAGCCGGTGCTGCCCGACTCGCTGGCCCAGCGCGTCGAGCGGGCGTATTTCGTGCTGAGCCGCATTAATGGTACGGCGCGTCGCGCCACCAACACCGAAGACCTAAGCGACGAATTGCCCACGGTGGAGGACAATCTGGAAGTTATTCGGGAAAACCTCGACCAGTACGGCGACGTGGTGGACGTGAAGCAGCTCCAGATGTATCGCCTGCTGCTGGCCGACATGCAGGAAAAGCTGGGCGGCTGGCGCACCACCCTGGCCGATGGCGGCAAGCAGCTCACGGCCATGCAGGCCCGGCTCGATACGCTGGCCACTCAGCTACCGCCCGCCGCCCAGCGCCCGCCCGCCACCACGCCCGTGGGCCGCGCCCTGGCCCGCCTCCAAAGTAAGGAAGACAAGGCCACCGCCCTGCTGCGCCGCAGCCGCCAAACCGTAACCGGCCTGCAAACCCGGGTGTCGGACGGTTACATTCAGGTGCTGGAATTGCAGGATGTGGTACGCGAGCAGATGTTCCGCTTCAACCGCAGCAACAGCCGGGCCGAACTGCCGCCGTTGTGGCAGCCCAGCCGCATCGTGGCCGACGAGCGCATGGGCGAACTGGCGCGGCAGTCATACGCCGCCCAGCGCTCGCTGGTAAGCTATTATTTCCGCGAAAACTGGGCGTATTGGCTGTGGATGGTAGTGCTGGCGGGCGGCTTTTTTGCCTGGGTATCGCGCAGTTTCCGGGCCTTGCGGCTGGCGGCGACGAGGGACGCGGCGGCCCCCACGCCGCTGGAGCTGCCCGAGCAGCGGCTGCACTACCTGCGGCCGGGGCCGGTGGCGGCGGCCCTGCTGGTGGTGTTTAGCCTGGCTCCGTTTTTTGACCTGAACGCGCCGGCCGCTTACACGAGCCTACTGCAACTGCTGCTGCTTATCACGCTCTCGGTGCTGGGTTGGCGCAGCTGGCCGCGGCCGGTTTTCTGGTATTGGGTGGGTATTATGGTCGCTTTTTTTGCCCTCACGTTTGCCTACGCGGGGCGGGCGCCGGGGCTAGGGATGCGCTGGGTGGCGCTGCTGCTCAACGTGGCGGCGGGTGGCTTGGGCTGGCAGTTTTGGCGCTACCTGCGCCAAAACCGGGTGCTGGCGGGCTTCGTGCGGCCGGTGGTGCTGCTCTTCATTGGCCTACAGGTGCTGGCCGTGCTGGCCAACGCCTACGGCCGCATGAGCCTAGCCAAAATGTTCACCACGGCCGCCATTTACGGTCTCACGCAGGTGGTGGCGCTGTCAGCCTTCGTGCGGGTAGTTACGGAGGCGTTTTACCTCCAGGTGCGGCGTACGCGGCAGGGCGGTAAGTTTGGTAATCGGTTCAGCTTCGGCAAGATAGAGAGCGGCCTGCGCAAGGCGCTCACGGTGATGGTGGGCGTGCTCTGGCTGATGCTGTTCTTCGCTAATCTGAACCTGTACAACCTCTTCTACCGCATTATCGAGCACGCGCTCACGGCCCCGCACCAGCTGGGCAGCACCACGTTTACGCTGGGTAATATTCTGCTTTTTACGGGTATTATCTTTATTACCATTCAGTTGCAGAAGTACGTGGGCTACTTCTTCGGCGAGGCCGACGACGATTTCGGCGTCGATACCGACCGGAAGGGCTCCTGGATGGTGGCCATCCGGCTGGGGATTCTGGCGGTGGGCCTGTTTTTGGCCACTTTGGCCTCGGGGCTGCCGGTCGATAAAATCGCCATCGTGCTGGGTGCCCTAGGTGTTGGTATTGGCCTGGGTTTGCAGAACATCATCAACAACCTCGTGTCGGGCGTGATTCTCATCTTTGAGCGGCCGTTTCAGGTGGGCGACTATATCGAGGTCAATGGCAAAACCGGCCGCGTGAAGGACATTGGTATCCGCTCCAGCAAGCTTATTTCGCAGGCGGGTTCCGAGATTATTCTGCCCAACGGTGACCTGCTTTCGGGCCACGTCATCAACTGGACGCTCAGCAACAATCATATTCGCAGCGAGTTAGCGCTCAGCCTAGGGCCGGATGCTGACCTCGACAAAGCCCGGCAGCTCATCACCGAGGACGTGCTCAACAACCCTAATACGCTGCACCGTGTGGCACCCGAAATCCTGCTCAACAGCGTCAATACTGCTGGCTATGAACTCAAGGTGCTATTCTGGATAAACAACATCCGCCAGGAGCAAGCTCTAAAAAGTGAGCTGCTGGCCAGTATCTACCAGCACCTTACGGAGGCCGGCATTACGATGCGATAACGTCATTATTTACTTACTTAAAGTCTGTCATTGCGAGCGCAGCGAAGCAATCGCATCAAAACGAGCCATTCAGGTGCAATTGCTTCGCTACGCTCGCAATGACAGCCAATTTTTAATTTCCCCCATGCCCGAAAACGCCCCGCACCTCATCGACGGCAAGCAAGCCGCCGAAGACATCAAAGTTGAAATTGCCGCCGAAGTAGAAGCGCTCAAAGCGGCCGGCCAGAAAGTGCCGCACCTCGCCGCCATCCTAGTAGGCCACGATGGCGGCTCCGAAACCTACGTGCGCAACAAGGTGCTGGCCTGCGAGCGCGTGGGCTTTGGTAGCACGCTGCTGCGCTTCGAGGACGATATTACGGAGGCCGAGCTGCTGGCCCAGGTGCAGCAGCTCAATGAGGATGCCGACATCGACGGCTTCATCGTGCAGCTACCGCTGCCCAAGCACATCGACGCCGAAAAGGTAATTGAGGCCATCCGCCCCGAGAAGGACGTGGACGGTTTTCACCCCACCAACCTGGGCCGCATGGTGGCCGGGCTACCCGCCCTGCTGCCCGCTACGCCCTCCGGCATTGTGGAGCTGATGGCCCGCGCCGGCATCAAAACCAGCGGCCAGCACGCTGTGGTAATCGGGCGCAGTAACATCGTGGGCACGCCGGTTAGTATACTATTAGCTAAGAACTTAGAAACGGCTAATTGCACGGTTACTTTATGCCACTCGCGCACTAAGAACCTCGCCGAAATCGTGCGCCAAGCCGACATTATCGTGGCCGCCATCGGCCGGCCCGAGTTCGTGACGGCCGATATGGTGAAGCCCGGCGCGGTGGTTATCGACGTGGGTACGACCCGCGTAACCGATGCCAACAAGAAAAGCGGCTTCAGCCTGAAAGGCGACGTCAACTTTGCCGAAGTGGCGCCGCTGGCCTCGCGCATCACGCCCGTGCCGGGCGGCGTGGGGCCGATGACCATTGCCATGCTGCTGCTGAACACGCTGCGCGCGGCCAAGGGGACGGTGTATCCGAAGTAGTCTTTCTGTCCTTGCGAGCGCAGCGAAGCAATCGCACCTGAGCGGCGGCTGAACAGGTGCGATTGCTTCGCTGCGCTCGCAATGACAAACGGGGGATTCCTTTCGTAAATTTGAGCGGCCGGAACCCCCGGCCGCGCCGCGGGCGTTGACGTAAGTCGCGCCCTTTTTTAGTTGCTTATGTCTGCCGTCACCGATTTTTTTGCTTCGTTGCCTATCCTTACCGCCCACGAGCCCGCTACCGCGCTGCCCGTAATGGAACAGTTCTATACCATTCAGGGCGAAGGCTTTAATACGGGGCGGGCGGCTTATTTTATCCGCCTAGGGGGCTGCGACGTGGGCTGCGTGTGGTGCGACGTGAAAGAGTCGTGGGATGCCGACGCGCACCCGCGCCACGCCATTGCCGACCTGGTAGCGTCAGCCAGCGAGTACCCCGGCCGCAACGTAGTTATCACGGGCGGTGAGCCGCTGATGCACGACTGCTTGCCGCTCACCAAAGCTTTGCAGGAAGCCGGGTTTAAAACTTGGATTGAAACCAGCGGCGCGCACCCGCTCTCGGGCAATTGGGACTGGATATGCGTGTCGCCCAAGAAGTTTAAGGCCCCGCTGCCCGAGGTGCTGGCCCACGCCGACGAGTTGAAAATTATCGTCTTCAACGACAGCGACTTCAAGTGGGCTGAGGAGCACGCGGCCCTCGTGCCGCCCACCACGCGCCTATACTTACAACCCGAGTGGAGCCGCGCCGCCCGCATGACGCCCGCCCTCATCGACTACGTGAAGGCCCACCCGCGCTGGCAGGTGTCGCTGCAAACCCACAAGTACCTCGATATTCCGTAGCGCGGCGCGGGCGCTGCATCTTTGCGGAGCCTAGGTGAAGGAGGCCTGAACGGTCGGGCGGCTTGCGTCGTTAAGCTGTTCGGGTTGGCCCACCTAGGGCACCTGCTCGCGTCTTTTCTGCTCTATGCTGCCCAAAATCCTGTTTTCTGCCAGCCTGCTCGTTGGTTTGGCCGCTGCGCCCGCCCTGGCGCAAGTGCCCGCTAGCATCACCGACAACAAGGCCCGCGGCCTTTACGAAAAGGCTCAGCAGCTACTCCAGCGCGACCGCCAGCCCCAGCAGGCGCTGGCCGTGTGGCAGCAGCTCACCGATAAATACCCCGATTACGGCGAGCCCTACCTGCGCAAGGCGTCGCTGCTGCTCACCCTCGGCGACCACCCTAGGGCGCTTGAAGCCTACCAGGCCGGCCTCAGTAAGCTGCCCGTGGAGCCCGCCCGCGCCGCCGACTACTTCCTGATGGGCCGCCTGGCCGGCGAAGTGGGCGACTATGCCGCCGTGCGCACGGCGTTTACCAACTACCTGCAAACCAACCCGAACAGTAAAAGCCAGGTGGAGACGGCCAAGTTGCAGCTGCAAAACTGCGATTTTGCGGCCGAGGCCATGGCGCATCCCACCGGCCCGCCGCCCGAGCGCCTAGCCGCGCCGCTCAATCAGTTTCGGGACCAGTACTTCCCGGTGCTCACCGCCGACAACCGTTCGCTGGTGTTCACGGTGCGCCGCAATCCCGAGAAGCAAGGCCAGGAGAACGAGGATTTGCTCATCAGCGCCGTCGATGCCAGCGGTAAGTTTGGGGCGCCGCAGTCGATTTCGCCGGTCATCAACTCGCCCGAGAACGAGGGCGCGGCCACCATCTCCGGTGATGGCAAAACACTGGTATTCACCAGCTGCGGCCGGGCGGGTGGGCTGGGTAACTGCGACCTCTACATCTCGCACCGGCGCGGCAACCAGTGGACGGCCCCGCGTAACCTAGGCGTGCTGGTGAATTCCAAAGCCTGGGACTCGCAGCCCTCGCTCTCGGCCGATGGGCGCACGCTGTACTTCTCCTCCAACCGGGGCGGCGGCGTGGGCGGCTACGACGTGTACGTGAGCACCATCGGGGCTGAGGGCAGCTGGGGCGCCGCCCGCAACCTAGGCGTGCCCATCAACACCACCCGCGACGACCTGGCGCCCTTCATCCACGCCAGCGGTACCACGCTCTACTACAGCACCAACGGCCGGGTGGGCCTAGGTAGCTCCGATATCTTCCGCTCGGTGCTCGATGAGAAGGGCCAGTGGGGCGAGCCGCTCAACGTGGGCTACCCGCTCAACACGTTTGCCAACGAGGCCTCGCTCTTCATCAGCTCCGATAATAAGCGCGCCTACTACACCCGCACCGAGCGGCCGCAGTCAGGCGACGCGCCCGGCCTGCCGCCCGCCATCCTGCTCTACGGCAGCGAGGTGCCGGCCAGCGCCCGCGCCCGCGAAACCAGCACCTACACCCAGGGCCGCGTGTTTGACGCCGTGACCAAAAAGCCCATCGAGGCTATGGTGCAGCTGTTTGACCTGAATACCAATGCCCTGATGCAGCAAGTGTACTCGGATGGCGAAACCGGCGAGTACACCGCCGTGCTCAACGAGGGCCGCGCCTACGCCATGTACGCCGCTGCGCCCGGCTACCTGCTCAAAAGCCTGAGCTTCGACTACTCGAACCAGCAAAAGTTTGACCCGCTGACGCTGGACATCTACCTCGACCCCGCCAAAAGCGGCCGGAGCGCGGTGCTCAACAACCTCTTCTTCGACTCCAACAAGGCCACCCTCAAGCCCCGCTCGCGCACCGAGCTCAGCCGGCTGGTCGAGTTTCTGCGCCAGGACCCCAGCCTGCGCGTGGAAGTAGCCGGCTACACCGACAACGTGGGCACGCCGGCCGCCAACCTGAGCCTGAGCCAGCGCCGGGCGCAGACGGTTTTGGACTACCTCGCCAGCCAGGGCGTGCCCGCCGCCCGCCTGCGGGCCAAGGGCTACGGCGAAACCCGGCCGCTGGCGGCTAATGATACGGAAGTGCACCGTGCCCAAAACCGGCGTATCGAGCTGCGGATTCTGTAGCCGTGACTTAAAGCAAGGCTTTAAGAGGGCGAAAATTTACTAGGATTGTTCGAATAAAATGTAGTGCCCGCCTTTGTGCGGGCATTTTTTTTATCTCAAGCTTGGCTTTTTCAATCTAAAATAAGAAGCCGAATATGAGATGGTTATGTTTTGAGTAAAAAATAGGCGAATTAAAAAAGTGCCATAGTCACCCGATTTTGTCCAAAAAATAAAAAGCGTGTAGGTTTGAATCAGTTACCCCGGCCACTTCGGCAACGCTGCTGGCCGGCTTCCTAAAATATCATCATTTTCCAACCTCTACCTTTTTTACTCATGAAAAACCTATTAGCCGCTGCTTGCCTCACGGTGGGCCTCACCAGTGCCCGCCCCGCCCACGGTCCCGGCGAAGACCCCAAGGCGTACCCCCGGTCGGTAGCCACGCATGCTACGGCGCTGACCCAGGCGCTGGCCCGCCGCATTCACTGCAACGAGGGGCAGTACCTCGCCATCAAGAAGCTGCACCTGCACTACCTAGAGGAGCGCCGCCAGATGGAATTTGAGCTAGGTATTGCCAACGCCCCGGCCGCCGAACGCGACGAGCAGCTGTCTACCGCCCAGTACCAGTACGAGCAGGCGCTCAATAATATTCTGGAGCCCGAGCAGCGCCTGGCCTACCAGCAGCTGCGGGCCTCGTTTACTGCGCACCGGCTGTAATAAGTTTGGGTCGCTGCCGATAGAGGCCTAGCCTCCATCGGCAGCGATTGAATTACTTCCGTGAAATAACTCGTTTTAACCCATGAAAAAATTTGAATACCGCCTGCTCAACCCTGAAAGTGGTGTTTTCAAGGGCTACGACTATGATAAAATCACTACCCAGCTCAATCAACTAGGTAGCCAAGGCTGGGAGGTAGTTTCGACAGTTAACGCCCCGGCCGGCAATCAACTCAACAACTTGCTTATCACGCTCAAGCGCGAGCTACCAGGGTAGGGTAGGACCACTAAAAAAAGGGCCAGCCTGCTACTTGCAGGCTGGCCCTTTTTTACTGATGAATAGCTACCTAGGCGCGCTCGCCCATCGCTACGTAGTCGCGCTCGGTCTCGCCGGTATAAATCTGGCGGGGGCGGCCGATGGGCTCCTTGTTCTCGCGCAGCTCTTTCCACTGGGCAATCCAGCCGGGGAGGCGGCCCATGGCGAAGAGCACCGTGAACATTTCGGTGGGAATACCTAGGGCCTTGTAGATGATGCCCGAGTAAAAGTCTACGTTCGGGTACAGCTTGCGCTCGATGAAGTACTGGTCAGTGAGGGCCGCCTGCTCCAGCTCCTGGGCGATTTTCAGCAACGGGCTGTCTTGCTTACCTAGGGCTTGCAGCACCTCGTCGGCGGCCTTTTTGATGATTTTGGCGCGCGGGTCAAAGTTTTTGTACACGCGGTGGCCGAAGCCCATGAGGCGGAACGAGTCGTTCTTATCCTTGGCCTTGGCGATGAACTTGCTGGTGTCGCCGCCGTCGCGCTCGATTTCTTCGAGCATCTCGATAACCTCTTGGTTGGCGCCGCCGTGCAGCGGGCCCCACAGGGCATTCACGCCCGCTGATACCGAGCCGTAGAGGCTGGCGTTGGCCGAGCCCACGAGGCGCACGGTGCTGGTCGAGCAGTTTTGCTCGTGGTCGGCGTGCAGGATGAGTAGCTTGTTCAACGCGCTCACTACCACCGGGTTTTGCTCATACTGCTCCGTGGGGTAGCTGAACATCATGTAGAGGAAGTTGGACGTGTAGTCGAGCTCGTTGCGCGGGTACACGAAGGGGTGGCCCACCGAATTCTTGTAGCTCCAGGCCGCGATGGTCGGCAGCTTGGCGATGAGGCGCACGATGTTGAGGTTCAGCTCTTCCTTGCTCAGCTCCGGGGCGATGCTCTTGGGATAAAACGCCGTGAGCGAACACACGATAGACGCCAGAATACCCATGGGGTGGGCCGACGACGGGAAGCCGTCGAGAATCTTGCGAATGTCTTCGTGCACCAGCGAGTGCTGGGTAACGTCGTAGCGAAACGCATCGAACTCGGCCTGCGTCGGCAACGAGCCGTAAATCAGCAGGTAAGCTACTTCCAGGAAGGTAGACTTTTCGGCCAGTTGCTCGATGGGGTAGCCCCGGTAGCGCAGAATGCCCTCCTCGCCGTCGAGAAACGTGATGGCGCTTTTGGTGGCGCCGGTGTTCTTGTAGCCGGGGTCGTAGGTCACGTAGCCGGTCTGGTCGCGCAACTTGCCGATGTCGAAGGCCTTTTCGTGCTCGGTGCCTTCGATAATGGGCAAGCTAATGGTCTTGCCATCGAGGGTGAGGTCAGCAGTTTCTGCCATTGTACTAGAGAGGAGTGGGTGGTGTAACGTCAGGGAGGATTCTAAGCGCGAAGCTAACGCCGGACCGCAGATTTAACTGATTTAACGGATTGCGCAGATACGCCCGCCTGCGGCGGGCTGGCTAGGCTGGCTGGGGCAATGAGGGCAAAGCAGATATGACGCTAAGAAGGAGAAAGCACCACTGCCGCCTTTTTTCTGGCTAAAGAACAACCCGTTAGAAGGCTTTGTTTGCCCTCATTGCCCCAGCCAGCCTAGTCAGCTCGCCGCAGGCGGGCGTATCTGCGCAATCCGTTAAATCAGTTAAATCTGCGATTTATTTACCGATGCAGAACTGGGTGAAGATGCTCGTCAGCAGGTCGTCCGACGAGATGTCGCCCGTGATTTCGCCCAGCGCGCCGAGGGCATGGCGCAGGTCGGCGGCCAGCAGCTCGGTGCCGCGGCCAGTGGCCAGGCCCTGCTGCACGGCCCCTAGGTGCTCGGCGGCGGCCTCCAAGGCGCGAGCGTGGCGCACGTTGGTGACGATGGTAGCTGCGCCGGTGGTGGCCAGGCCCGCGCCGCGCACCTGGGTCAGCAGGGCGTCTTGTAGCTCCTCCAAACCTAGGCGCTGCCCAGCGGATATAAAGAGTGTAGAAAGCTGAGAATCGGAATTTAGAGCACTTGCGAGCTGCGTAAAGGCCGTTAGCTGAGCGGGCGTGGCAGCGTCTTGTTTATTACCTACTAGCAGCACCGGCAGTTTGGGGTGCGCGGCGGTAAACTCGCCTAGGTCGGCCCGCACTTCGGCGGGCGTCATGTTAGTTAAGTCGAAGAGGTACAGCAGCAAGGCCGCCTGACCGATGCGCTGACGCGTGCGCTGCACGCCAATGGCCTCGACCTCGTCGGCGGGGTTATCGCGCAGGCCGGCCGTATCCACGAAGCGAAAGCGCAAGCCATCAATACTCACCTCATCCTCGATAAAGTCGCGGGTGGTGCCCGGAATAGCCGACACAATGGCCCGCTCCTCGCGCAGCAACGCATTGAGCAGCGTAGACTTACCCGCATTAGGCCGCCCGGCAATGACGGTGGTAATGCCGTTCTTAATCACGTTGCCCAGCTCGAACGAGCGCAGCAAGCCATTAACGACGCCCTGCACTTCGGTGAGCAGGCGCATGAGGCCGGTGCGGTCGGCAAACTCCACGTCCTCTTCGCCAAAATCCAGCTCCAGCTCCAGCAGCGCGGCAAAGGTGATGAGCTGGGCCCGCAGGCCGCGCAGCTCATCCGAAAAACCGCCGCGCAGCTGGTTCAGTGCCACCTGGTGCGATAAAGCGGAGTCGGCCGCGATGAGGTCGGCCACGGCCTCAGCCTGGGCCAGGTCGAGTGCTCCGTTGAGAAAAGCGCGTTTAGTGAACTCGCCGGCTTCGGCCAGGCGCGCGCCCTGGCGCAGCAGGGCGCCGAGCACCTGGCGCACGATAAAATCGGAGCCGTGGCCCGAAATCTCTACCACGTCCTCGCGGGTGTAGGAGCGCGGGGCGCGGTAGAGGGCCGCCACTACTTCATCCAGGATTTGGCCGCTGGCGGGGTCGCGCAGGGTGCCGTAGTGCAGGGTGTGGCCGGGCTGGGCGGCTAGGTTTTTCTTCGAAAACAGCGCCTGGGTAATGGCTACCGCGTCGGGCCCCGAGAGGCGTACCACGGCCAGCGCCCCAATGCCGGGCGGCGTGGAAAGGGCAACGATAGTATCGGATAAGGTCGGGACCACGGATTCGTCGGATTTTTCGGATTTTGCAGCCGCCCGCTTTTCAGAAAGTCAGCATCTTCCGTATGAATGTGAATGAAGCACAAGGCAACTGCTGAACCTAGGGACGTATTATTCAGGCGTTCACAGAATTCGTGTAATCCGAAAAATCCGACGAATCCGTGGTTCTGACAAGCTGCTAGGTGATAAACAAATTGCGCCCGACTTCGGCCGAGATAAGAATGGTGCGCTCACGGTTAACGCGCAGCTCTAGCGAGTTATCAAACTCTACTTTATCCAGTACTTTAAGGTGGGCACCTAAGGGCAGGCCTACCTTATCGAGGTACTGGAGGAAGGGCGCCGAGGTGTCTTTGACGGCCGCCAGCGTGCCGCGCTCGCCCACGGCTAGGTCGGCGAGCAGGCGCTGCGTGGGGCGGCGCATGGCCCCGTCCTCGGCCGGAATGGGGTCGCCGTGCGGGTCGAGGGTAGGGTAATTCAGAAACTCATCGAGCCGCCGCATTAGCAGCGGCGACTGCACGTGCTCGAGCTCTTCGGCCACCTCGTGCACCTCGTCCCAGTTGAAGCCCAGTTGCTGCACCAAGAACACCTCCCATAGCCGGTGCTTGCGCACCGTGAGCAGCGCCAGCCGCCGGCCCTCGGGCGTGAGCTGCACGCCGCGGTACTTCTCGTAGCGCAGCAGCTCCTTTTCGGCCAGGCGGCGCAGCATGTCCGTCACCGAGGCCGCCCGGGTGGTCAGCGCCGCCGCAATGCGGTTGGTGCTCACGTCTTGCCCCGGCTCGGCCTCGGCCAGCTTATAGATGGTTTTTAGATAATTCTCTTCGGTGTGGCTGGGCATTGCTTTCAATTAGCAATTAACAATGAGCAATGAGCAGGTAACACCGAGAAATAACAATCAGGAAAAGCTGCTCATTACTTATTGTTAATTGCTCATTACTACCTACCATTTAATCAGCGCCGAGGCCCAGGTGAAGCCCGAGCCAAAGGCAGCTAGGCACACGAGGTCGCCGCGCTTGATGCGGCCTTCCTGCATGGCCTCGCTCAGAGCAATGGGGATGCTGGCGGCTGTGGTGTTGCCGTACTTCTGAATGTTGCTGAACACTTTGTCATCGCCGAGGCCCATTTTCTGCTGGACGTACTGCGTAATGCGCAGGTTGGCTTGGTGCGGAATGAGCAGGTCGATGTCCTGGGGCTGGTGGCCGTTCTGGTCGAGCGCCTCCTTAATGACCTGCGGAAAGCGCACCACGGCGTGCTTGAACACGTTCTGGCCGTTCATGTAGGGGTACAATTCCAGCGGATTATCCGCCACGTAGCCGGCGCGGTCTTCCCGGTTTGAGCCGGGCTCCTTCACAATCAGCTCTTCGGCAAACTCGCCCTGCGCGTGCAGGTGCGTGCTGAGAATGCCGTGGCCCTCCTGGCTAGATGGCCGCAGCAAGACCGCGCCCGCGCCGTCGCCAAAAATAACCGATACGGCCCGGCCGCGGGTCGACTTGTCGAGGCCCGAGGAATGGATTTCGGAGCCCACCACCAGCACGTTATCGTACATGCCAGTGCGGATGAACTGGTCGGCCACCGACAGCGCGTAGATGAAGCCCGAGCACTGGTTGCGCACGTCGAGGGCGGGGCAGTTGTTGGTCATGCCCAATTCGCGCTGCATGAGCACGCCCGAGCCGGGGAAAAAATAGTCGGGCGAGAGCGTAGCAAACACGATGAGCTGCACGTCGTTGGGCTGCAGGCCAGCGGCGGCCAGCGCGCGGCGCGACGCCTCGGCGCCCATGCCAGCGGTCGTGTCCTTGCCTTCCTCAAACCAGCGGCGCTCCTGAATGCCGGTGCGCTCCTGAATCCAGGCGTCGGAGGTGGCCATCATTTCTTCGAGGTCCGCGTTTTTGACTACGCGGTCGGGCACGTAGTGGCCCACGCCCGCAATTTCGGCGCGGCGCAAGGTGGTAGGAGAAGCCATTGAGTATGAACGAAAAAGGGGGTGGGAGGGGAGGGTAGTGGCCAGCCTGCGCCGAATGAGGAAACAGTGAAGCAACTCAAAATTACCTCATCTAGGCTACGCTAGGCGGGTGCAAAGGTGGCGGGTGGCAGCAGGCTTTCCAGCAAATGCCGTAATTTTTTGCCTTCGCCCGCCCACAGCACCTCGTCGGTGGGCGGGCCTTTGGGGTAAAAAGCAGCCGTTGGCAAGGCCGCGGCCACCTGCGCTGCCGCCGCGGCGGGCTGCGCAAAATCGACCACCAGCCCCGCCCCGTGCGCCTGCACCAGCTCCGTCCAGAGCGGATTGGGCGGCACTAGCATTGGCAGGCCGTGGGCCAGATACTCAAACAGTTTGGTGGGGCGGCAGCGCTCGGTGCTGGGGTGCGGCCGGTAGGGTAGCAGCCCTAGGTGGCTGCGCCCCATTTCGGCCACCACCTGCGCGTGGGGCACCAGCGCCGCGCCGCCAATGAGCGTGAGCCAGTTGGCTTCGGCCGCGGCCAGGTGCTGCAACTCTGCCAGCAGCGCTGGCTGCTGGCAAAAGCCGATGACGGTGAGCCGCACCCCGCCCGGCCAGGCAGCCCCTAGGTGCCGGGCCAGCGTAATGGCCTCGCGCACGCCCGTCAGCTCCGCGATGGTGCCCGAGAACAGCAGCCGCAGCGGCTCAGTACCTATGGGAAGCGGGCGGGCGGCGTGGGGCAGTATCTCGCCGGGCTGGGGCTGGTATTTATTTTCGAGCAGCAGCACCCGGCCGGCGGGCAGGTCGGTAAGAAAGGGCAGCTCGTCGGCGTAGCTGGCCTCGGCCAGCACCACGGCGGCGGCGCGGCGGGCGGCCACGTCCTCTACCCGGCGCAAGGTGGCAGCCAGTACTTGGCGCACCACGGCCGGGTACACGCCCTGGCTGCGGATGTTGAGGGCGTAGTTCTCGCGAATGTCATAGACAAACTGCCGGCCGCGCCCTAGGTGCTGCCACAGCAGCGTGAGGGGCAGCAGCTCGGGCGCATGCACCACCACTAGCGCCGGGGCTGGGCGCAGCATCCGCAGCAGGCGCCAGTAGCGCCACTGGGCCGCTAGCCGCCCTAGGCTCAGCCGCGAGCTCCAGAAAATAGCATTATGGATGACGCGCGGCTTTACCAGGTCCGGGTGCAGGTCGTCGCCCGTGCCGCGGCCAGTCACGTGCACGCGCAAGTCGGGCCGTTGCAGAATGGTCTCGGCAAATTTGCCTCGCATCCGGGTATCGTCCACCGGCTTCAGTACCGAGGCCAGTACCACGGGGCGCAGCGTATCGTCGGTGGCGACTATCCTAGGTGTAGCCCCGTAGGTTGGAGCCGGTGGGCGGGGCGGTGACATCTTCCAAAGATGCTGCGCATTTCCTTAAAGCAGGGGCGCCTGGGGGCACGGGGTGCCCCCGGTTTTGCCAGGTATGTAGCTAGAAATTTGTATATAAACAGGTTAGGTGAGCAAGGCCCGGCTGCTAGCTGTGCAGCGCCTAAGGCTAGTAAGCAGGTCGTGCACAGAAGTTAAGGTTCGGGTTAATACTTTAATGAACAGTGTATTGCCTCGCTTGCCGCTATATTGCTGGGCATTCTGGCTGACTACGCGACGCGGGCGCCTTTGCCCGCCCGTGCAGCGGCCCTCACTCATTCCTGCTTATGAAAACACTATTTCGCCCCGTTCGCCTGCTGCTGCTGGCCACCTTATTGGTGAGCAGCCTAGGCTGCCGCCGCACCACCGAAGACCCGCAGCCTACGCAACCCACCGGCCAGGACCTCTTCGTATCGGCGCAGTCCATCGGTACTGTGCCCCGATTGCTGCTGCAAAGCCAGGCCGCGTTGGTGGGCTTCGGGGCGTTCGCGCCGCAGCTCAAGTACGACGCCACCTACTACAAGTTCCTGTACAAGACCACCTATAAGGGCCAGCTCATCCAGGTATCGGGGCTGCTGGGCGTGCCGCTCAATACGCCTACGCCGCCCGCCTTGCTCAGCGCGCAGCACGGCACTATGTTCAAGCAAAGCGACGCCCCGTCCAACTTTCCCAGTGCTTTCACCGGCTTCGAGCTGTTTGCCAGCGCCGGCTTCGTCACGGTCATTCCCGATTTTATCGGCCTGGGCGCGTCGAGCAATGTGGTGCAGCCCTACTACGACAAGGCCACCTCGGCCAGCACGGTGGTGGATATGCTCAAGGCCGCGAAGTATTTTTTGCAGCAGCAAAGCATTGCTACCAATAAAAACCTGTTTCTGCTGGGCTACTCCGAAGGCGGCTACGTGACGATGGCCGCGCAGCAGGAAATCGAAACCAACCCCGCCCACCAGCTCACGCTCACGGCCGCTGCCGAAGGTGCAGGCGGCTACGACCTGGCGGGCATGCTCAGCGGCATTGCCACCACGCCCACCTACGCCACGCCCTCTTTTCTAGCGCTTTTGCTGAACGGCTACAACACGACCTACGGCTGGAACCGGCCACTGTCCGACTTCTTTCAGGCGCCCTACGCGGCTCGGATTCCGGCGCTGCTCGACGGCACCAAGGACCGCGCGACCATCGACGCCCAGCTCACGACCAGCCCGGTGGCCTTGTTCACGCCCGCTTTCTACACAGCCCTAGGTACCGCCAGCGGCGAGGCCGTGCTCAAGCAGCAGCTGGCCGATAATAGCTTCGGCGGCTGGGTGCCGCGCAGCCCCACGCGCCTCTACCACGGCACCGCCGACGAGAGCGTATTCTACCAAACCTCGGCCACCACGGCGGCCCGTTTCCAGGCTGCGGGCGCTACCAACGTCACGCTTATTTCCATCCCGAACGGCATGCACGCAACGAGCATCATACCCATGATGGCCGACGCGTTACCCTGGCTGCAATCGCTGGATAAGTAAGCGGCCGGCCTATGTCCTGTTGCCCGGTTTTGGTGCGTTGTGCTGATTGGTAGCCTATTAGCGCCGCTATTATGTTACTTGTGCCACCTAGGTGGCGGCGATGCCCATTCTTTCTGAAAAAGAGAAGTAAGCGCGGGGCTATTTTTGCGCCCAGTTTTACTTCTCTTTTTTCATGGATACTACCAGCCACCACAGCCCCGTACTCGACCGCTTTGCCGCCCAAGAGGCCATCGAAGCCGCGTGGGACGACCGCACCTTGCTCGACCAGCCCGAAACCCAAACTGCTATCGAGCACGTCATTGAAGACCTCGACAAGGGCAAATTGCGCGTAGCCGAGCCGCCCACCGAAGAAGGCGGCGAGTGGACTATCAATGAGTGGGTGAAGAAGGCCGTGATTCTGTACTTCCCCATCCGCAAGATGGAAACCCAGGAAGTCGGCCCCTTCGAGTTCCACGACAAGATGGCCCTCAAAACCGACTACGCCAGCCAGAAAGTGCGCGTGGTGCCGCCCGCCGTGGCCCGCTACGGCGCCTACTTGGCCCCCGGCGTCATCCTGATGCCGAGCTACACCAACATTGGTGCCTACGTGGGCGAAGGCACCATGGTCGATACCTGGGCCACCGTGGGCAGCTGCGCCCAAGTGGGCAAAGGCGTGCACCTGAGCGGCGGCGTGGGCCTAGGCGGCGTGCTCGAGCCCGTGCAGGCGGCCCCGGTTATCATCGAAGACGGTGCCTTCATCGGCTCGCGCTGCATCTTGGTTGAAGGCTGCCGCATTGGCAAGGAAGCCGTTATCGGCGCGGGTGTTACCATCACGGGCAGCACCAAAATCATCGACGTAACTGGCCCCGAGCCCAAGGAATACCGCGGCTACGTGCCGCCGCGCTCGGTCGTCATTCCGGGCACCATTCCCAAGAGCTTCCCGGCCGGCGAGTACCAGGTGCCCTGCGCCCTCATCATCGGCCAGCGCAAGCCCAGCACCGACTTGAAAACGTCGCTTAATGACGCGTTGCGTGATTTTGGCGTATCCGTCTAGATAGCGGATTCAAGTCCGCCCACGGCGGGCGGGCTACATATATTAAACAAAAAAGGCTGCTCTACTGAGCAGCCTTTTTTGTTGTTTACTCTGAAAAATTTGTTTGAATTTACGATTTTAAGCGGCTACTGACCGCAACTTCTCGCCAAACAGCGCCTTCACCTTATCCACCTTCGGCTTGGCCACAAATTGGCAATAAGGCTCGTGGCCGTGCATGTTGAAGTAGTTCTGATGGTAGTCCTCGGCCACGTAAAACTCGGGCGCGGCCGTGATTTCGGTCACAATGGGGTTCGGAAAAGCCTGCTTGTCGTTCAGGGTTTTCTTCCACTGCTCGGCCAGCTGGTGCTGCTCCTCGGTATTGTAGTAGATAACCGAGCGGTACTGCGTGCCGGTGTCGGCGCCCTGGCGGTTGAGGGTCGTGGGGTCGTGGGTCTTAAAGAAAATTTCGAGCAGCTCCTCGTAGCTGATGATGGCCGGGTCGAAGGTGATGTCAATCACCTCGGCGTGGCCGGTCATGCCGCTGCATACCTCGCGGTACGTAGGGTTTTTGATGCGGCCGCCGGCGTAGCCCGATACCACTTTCTCTACCCCTTTTAAATTCTGAAAAACGGCTTCGACGCACCAAAAGCAGCCGGCCCCAAAAGTTGCATGTTCCATCGCAGATTTAACTGATTTAACTGATTGCACGGATACGCTTGCTGCGCAAGCTGACTGCGGACTGATGCCGCTACCGCACTGGTTTACTAACGAAAAAGAATGGCTCAGCGTTCGCCCTCATTGCTAGTTGGTGCCAGCTACAGCGCTCTACAGCGCATAGTCAGCTTGCGTAGCAAGCGTATCCGCGTAATCCGTTAAATTCGTTTAATCTGCGGTTCTTTCGAGCCAGCCGTGTACTGGTAAAAGCCTTCGCCTGATTTGACACCTAGGCGGCCGGCCATTACCATGTTTACCAGCAGCGGGCAGGGCGCATATTTGGGGTTGCCCAGGCCTTCGTGCAGCACCCGCAGGATGGCCAGGCACACGTCGAGGCCGATGAAATCGGCCAGTTGGAGCGGGCCCATGGGGTGGGCCATGCCGAGCTTCATCACCGTGTCAATCTCTTCCACGCCAGCCACGCCCTCGAAGAGCGTGATAATGGCCTCGTTAATCATGGGCATCAGGATGCGGTTGGCCACGAAGCCGGGGTAGTCGTTGACCTCAGTGGGCGTTTTGCCGAGCTGGCGCGACAAGTCCATCACGCGCGCCGTCACCTCGTTGGAGGTGGCGTAGCCCCGAATAACCTCCACCAGCTTCATCACCGGCACGGGGTTCATAAAGTGCATGCCGATAACCTGCGCCGGGCGCTTGGTAACGGCCGCAATCTTGGTAATCGAAATCGACGAGGTATTGCTAGCCAGGATGGCCCCGGCGGGCGCGTATTGGTCGAGGTCGCGAAAAATCTGGAGCTTGAGGTCCACGTTTTCGGTGGCAGCCTCCACCACCAGCTCGGCGCCGGCCACGCCGGCCTCGATGCTCGTGAAGGTGCGCAGCCGACCTAGGGTAGCCGTTTTGTCTTCTTCGCTCAGCGTAGCCTTCGCTACCTGGCGGTCGAGATTCTTGGTGATAGTGGACAGGCCCCGGTCGAGGGCCGGCTGGTTGATGTCGATGAGCGAGACGGCAAAGCCGTGCTGGGCAAACACGTGGGCAATGCCATTGCCCATAGTACCCGAACCGATAACGGCAATTTGCATGGGTGGGAAAGCGAGCTGGAAACGAGTGAAAAAGATTTCGCAAAACTACTCGCTAGCCTTGCCACGGCTAGGGTAGGCCGCTGGATAGGTAAAAAAATAAGCGCCACATTATCCTTTTTTTTACGGCTTCGTACAACACCCCGGAAGGCCCGGAAAGCCTTTCGCTACTCTTCCAATCTTAACACGCTCCTTTCACTCATGGGTAACCTCCTGTATCTCATCGCCGTCATTCTCATCATCGTGTGGGCCCTCGGCTTCTTTGGTATTCTTGGAACTGGTATTCAGGGCAACAGCCTGATTCACATTCTCCTGGTTATCGCTATCGTTGCTATTCTGCTGCGCGTCATCAGTGGCCGCCGCCCGGTGTAAGCAGGCGTTTCGCCCAGCGCACACCCTATAAAAAAAGCCCTTGCTACGTATCGTAGCAAGGGCTTTTTTGTAGGTCAACTCAACCAGGGGCTAGCGCCCGATGTTGAACAAGAAATTAAACCGAATGACGGGGTTAGGATAAATACTGTTGTAGTCATCCTGAAAATTATAGAGCAGCACAATGTCGGCGGCGGCGCGGTTGCTAATCTGCGAGCGGTAGCCAGCGCCCAGCAGCGGCGTCTGAATCGAGCGGGTCACTTTGCCGCCGGTTAGGTAGCCGTTGTTGTCAACGGCCAGCAGCTCGGCGCGAGTTACCTCGTATTCGGCGTGCACGAAGAACTGGTTGTACACCATGAACTGGGCAAAGCCTTTCACCCCAAAGCTGCTGGTATTAAAGCTGGTGCTGCCGCCCCGGCCATTGTCGGCGCCGTAGTAGTTGTAGGCGTAGCTGATGCCCGGCCCGATAGAAAACCGGTCGCTCACGCGGTAGCCCACGGCCGGCGAGATGCTAAAGTTGAAGTTGCTCAGGCCGTAGTACGAGCTGTAGCCCAGCCCGATACCCGAGTACACAAACATCTTGGTGTACTGCTCAGCGTGCTGCTGCAAGGCCTTGCGCTTCTGCTCGCGCTCGGGTAGCTCCAGGCCCGACGGGCTGTAGGTGTCGGGCGCGGGCAAGTCAGCGTTGGCCGGCGTAGTGGGCGCGGGGGTAGGCGTCGTGGTAGCGGGCGTTTCGGCCGGCGTAGTCGGCGTTACGGGCACAGGTACAGGTACAGGAACGGCGGGGGGCGGCACCTGCACGGGGGCGGGCACCACTACGGGCGCCGTATTCAGCACCGGTTTATCCTGGGCCAGCAGCCGGCCGGGAGCCAACAGCGCCACTGCTACGAGCAGCGACGGAAAAAGCAAACGCTTCATTGGGGGTAATTAAAAATTAGAAATTATGAATTAAAAATTACTGATTAAGAACTGATTGACTAAAAATTGCTTCCCAAGTAGCCCTAGGAAGCAATTTCTAATTTTTAATTCATAATTTTTAATTTCTTAGGCCAGCTGATACATCTTCTGGCGCTGTGCTTTCAGGGTTTCGTCCGACAAGTATTCTTCGTAGTTCATGCGGCGGTCGATGATGCCATCGGGCGTGAGCTCGATGATGCGGTTGGCCACCGTTTCGATAAACTGCAAGTCGTGGGAGGCGAAAATGAGCGAGCCGGTGAAGTCCTTGAGGCCGTTGTTCAGGGCCTGAATGCTTTCCAAATCCAAATGGTTCGTGGGGTCGTCCAGCACTAGCACGTTGCCGCTTTCGAGCATCATCTTGCTCAGCATGCAGCGCACTTTCTCGCCGCCGCTCAGCACGTTAGGCTTCTTCTGGCTTTCCTCGCCCGAGAACAGCATGCGGCCCAGCCAGCCGCGCACAAAGCTCTCGTCTTTCTCCACCGAGTACTGGCGCAGCCAGTCCACCAGGTTCATGTTGTCGGCCTGGAAGTACGAGCTGTTTTCCTTCGGAAAGTAGCTCGGCGTGATGGTGGTGCCCCAGTCGTAGGTGCCTTTGTCGGGCTTGGCCTCGCCGAACAGAATGTCGAACAGCAGCGAAGCCGCCCGGTCGTCGCGGCCCACGATGGCGATTTTATCGCCCTTGTCGAGCGTAAAGCTCACGTTTTTCAGCACTGGGTGGCCGTCCACCAGCTTGGTCACGCCCTCGATGCTCAGCAACTGGTTGCCGGCTTCGCGCTCGGGCTTGAAGGCGATGTAGGGGTAGCGGCGCGACGAAGGCTTGATTTCTTCCAGCGTCAGCTTTTGCAGCAGCTTTTGGCGACTAGTGGCCTGCTTCGATTTCGAGGCGTTGGCCGAGAAGCGGCGCACAAACTCTTCGAGTTCTTTGCGCTTGTCCTCGGTCTTTTTGTTCACGTCCTGGCGCTGGCGCAGGGCCAGTTGGCTACTCTCGTACCAGAAGCCGTAGTTGCCGGGGTACATCGTGATTTTCGAGAAGTCGAGGTCAGCCATGTAGTTACACACGGCATCCAGGAAGTGCC
The DNA here is from genome assembly GCF_042681145.1 of Hymenobacter bucti. Classification (NCBI taxonomy): domain Bacteria; kingdom Pseudomonadati; phylum Bacteroidota; class Cytophagia; order Cytophagales; family Hymenobacteraceae; genus Hymenobacter; species Hymenobacter bucti. The sequence goes on along the minus strand of NZ_JBHUFD010000003.1, from coordinate 1,007,383 downwards.
GGTCGTGGCTTACAACGATAACGGTGTTCTCGAAATTGTCGAGGAAGTTTTCAAGCCAGAGCACGCTCTCGGCGTCGAGGTTGTTGGTCGGTTCGTCGAGCAGCAGCACGTCGGGGTTGCCAAACAGCGCTTGGGCCAGCAGCACGCGCACTTTTTCGGAGGCCCCTAGGTCCGACATCAGCGAATAGTGCTTGTCCTCCGTGATGCCGAGGCCGCTCAGCAATTCAGCCGCCTGGTACTCAGCATCCCAGCCGCTCATGTCGGCAAATTCGCCTTCCAGGACACCTAGGCGCTCGCCGTCGGCGTCGGTGGCGGTGCCCAGGTCGTACTTGGCGTAGAGGGCGTCCTTCTCGCGCATCACGGCCGCCAACTGCTGGTGGCCCTGAATGACGGTGGCCAGCACCTGCTGGTCGTCGTAGGCAAACTGGTTCTGTTTGAGCACCGCCAGGCGCTGGCCGGCGGGCAGCTCTACCGAGCCGGTGTTGGGCTCAATCTCGCCCGAGAGAATCTTGAGGAAGGTGGATTTGCCCGCGCCGTTGGCCCCAATGAGGCCGTACACGTTGCCCGGCAAAAACTTCACCGTCACGTCTTCAAACAATACCCGCTTGCCGTAGCGCAAGCTCACGTTGGAGGTCGAAATCATCTAAGCCAGAATAAAAACTACAAATAGCCCCGCAAAAATACAGCGGCTGCCGGGTTTGCCGCACACGCGTGGCCCGGCCCCGAGGCTACTTAACAACCCAGCTCGCCAATTTGTGCCCGGCGGCCGGGCTGGTTGGCGCCGCTCGTAGGTCGGTCTAATGCGCTGGGTACCGCCTTATCAGGCAACCTAGGCACAACGTAGGGCCGCAAAAAGGAGTATAGCCCCTAAGCTGCTGCACTAGCTGGCCCGGTTGCTTTTTCATCTCACAAGTTCGTCTTTTTATGGCTGCCCGCCCCACCTCCACTTCTACCACCCCCGTACTCTCCCCCGAGCAAAACGGCTTTCGCTACGGCCTCATCACGGGAATCGTTTTGTGCGCCTACACGCTAGTAGCCGCGCTGCTGGGCTTTTTCTCCCGCATCGAGGCCGGTGCGCTCGACGTGCTCATTCTAATCCTCGGGGCGGTACTGGCCATCCGCAATTTCCGCAAGGTGCGGGGCGACCACATGCCCTACCTCGGCGGCTACGGCACGGGCATCATTTCGGCGCTGGTAGCGTCTATTATCCTGGGCCTGTTTTTCGTAGTTCTCACGGTGCTGATACCCAAGTCGATGGACCTCACGCAGGTAGAAAGCTTGTTTGGCTTTGACTTATCGGTCGTAATTGCCCTGCTGGCCATCGTGCTGATGGGCGCCATGACGGGCGTTATCACGTCGCTCGTGGCCATGCAGTACTTCAAAGTATCGACTCCCGACCCCTTGCACATGATGGAGGAGAGCTAGGAGCGAGATTGAGTTAAGCGTGATGCGTTAAAAGATAAAGCCCTGACTTCTGCTGAGAGGTCAGGGCTTTATCTTTTAACGCATCACGCTTAACTCTGCACTCAATATTCCTTGGGCAGGGGCAACGCAAACGGCACAAATTGGCTTACGTCACCCCCAAAGCGGTGAATCTCGCGGATGATGGTGCTGCTGATGGCCGCCAGCAGGGGCGAGGTGATAAGAAACACGGTTTCCAGGGCCGGGTTGACGTGGCGGTTGGCCTGGGCGATGGTGTTTTCGTACTCAAAATCGGTGGTGTTGCGCAGGCCCCGCAGCAGGTAGCGCGCCCCGGTGTTGCGGGCAAAATCGGCCGTGAGGCCGCGGTAGCTGCGCACCGACACGCGCGGCTCGTCCTCGAACAGCTCAGTTATCTGGGCCTCCATCCACTCCACCGGTAGGTAGCGCTGCTTGCTGCTGTTGTTGCCGATGGCGATGATAATCTCATCGAACAGCTCGGCGCCCCGGCGCACCACGTCGAGGTGGCCGTTGGTGAAAGGGTCGAAAGAACCAGGAAAGAGCGCGATTTTTTTCATTGAACACTGGTCATTTAACACTTAACAACTCGTCGTTTTTTATTCAACAGAAAGCTTCTAGCAGCTCGTAGAGCTTGGCAGCAAACTGGTAAGCACATTTATAGCAATCTCTACGAGCTGTTAACTATTAAATGACCAATGTTAAATGAAACCCTCCTAGGCGCAAAAGGCGAGGCTAAACAGCTCGAAGTGGCGGCACTCGGCCAGCTCATTGAGGCGGTAGCTGTACTGGAGGCCAAAGGGGCGGCTGCCGAAGCGCAGGTGCCGCACGTAGGTGCGCAGCAGCGTAAAGATGGCCGACTCGCTGGTGAGGTCGCCCCACACGGCCACGGCATCCTGGTCGGGATTCAGGCCCAGTTCCTGCATCACCAGGATGGTGTAGTACACCGCGTCTTCGGGCGTGCTGATGGCGAAGACGTTGCAAAACTCTAGCTGCGCGCCCAGCACTACCAGCGTCAGCTCGGGGCCGGCCAGGTGCAGGTACAGCTGCCGGGTGGGGGCCGCTGGGCCCCGCTGGTGCAGCAGGCCGGCCACCAGCGCGCTGGTGTGGTGCAGTAGGCGGGCGCCGGGGCCGTGGGTGGCATGCAGCCATTCGGCCACGGCCGCCTCAACCGCAAAAAGGCTCACCAGCTCGTGCGCGGGCGACCCCGGCGGCAGCGCGTAGGCCCAGGCTTGCTCGGTGGCGCTCAGTGGGTGGTGCAACTGCAAATAAGCGGCCTCGTCGCCGGCCCGAAACAAGGGCGCCGGCAGCAGCGTGAATGCCCCGCCGCCCACCGCGAGCCGCACCGCGGCCCAGCCCGGGCGGCCCAGCAGCTCGTGGCCGGCCGCCAGGGCGGGCAAATCGGCCGGTGCCGCAAGCGTCCAGTCTTCCAACACCACTACTTTTTGGCGGGCCGCCTCGCGCACCGCCAGGCGGCAGTGGCCCTCCGTGAGCAGAATATCGAGGTGGTAGGCACCTAGGTGGGCCGGGTCGAAGGTTTCGTCGTGCAGCTGCACGACGGGGGCGGGCAGCAGGGCCGAAGAAGGAGGAAGAATAGCGGTAGCGGACACGGGCAAGGGCGGCGGCCGCTGGCGGCCGCCGGGGATAAAAGTAGCATACCGCCCGGCGCCGTGAGCGGCGAGGGGAGACTAAACCCGGTATGCTACCTTAACTATACGCTAAATAGCAGCTACTTAAGCAGCTGCTGGGGCACAAAAACATCGTCGACGCTGAGCAGCCCGCGCAGCACGGGATGTACTTGGGCGGGGGGCAGGGCCAGCAGCTGGCGCGGGCTAAACCAGGCCAATTCAGTAAGCAGCTGGTGGTCGGGGGCGTGCTCGGGGTCGTGGCCCAGCTGGGGCTGCGCCTTGGGGTCATCGGGCAGGGCTTCGAAGAATAGCTCTAGTGCCTGCAGCTCGCCCTGTTGAAACTCGTGCAGGTGCAGCAGGCGGCCCGCCTGCACGGCCAGCCCGGTTTCTTCCCGAAACTCGCGGCGCACTGCCTCGCGCAGCGACTCGCCAAAAACCCAGCCGCCGCCCGGCGGCGACCAGAAGGGCGCCCTCCCGGCCAGCAGCCCGCGGTGGGCGGCCAGCAGCAGCGTGCCTTCGCGCAGCAGCAGGCCGCCCACGCGCACGCGCACCTGCCCGGCGTAGGGGCGTAGTAAGTCGTCAGTATATGCCATGATAATAGTCGGGCTAGGCCCCCGCAAAGCCTGGGGCAGGAAACGTAGCCCTGCCCTAACGTGCGCGGCGGCCCGGCGGTTGGCCTAAAGGCCGCCGGGCACCTAGGGTAGCGGCTATCTTTGCCGGGTGCCTGGTTAGGCAAAAGCGTGTATGCTGAAAAAATACGAGGCAGCCCTGACGGTCCTCGCCCTGCTGCTTATCGGGTCGCCGCTGGCTTTCGACCTAGGGGCCCTGCCCATTCAGAGCTGGGATGAAGCCCGCCAGGCCGTTAATTCGCTGGAAATGCTACGCTCAGGTGGGCAGTGGCTCGTCACTACCTTCGACCACCAGCCCGATTTGTGGAACACCAAGCCGCCGCTGCTTATTTGGCTGCAAGCCCTGAGCATGAGCGTGCTGGGCCCCACCGAGGTGGCGGTGCGGCTGCCTTCGCTGCTGGCCTCGCTGGGGGTGGTGGGCCTGCTGTACCTGGCCGGCCGCCGGGTGGGCCGGCCGGGCCTGGGACTGCTGGCCGGGGCCCTGCTCGTGACCATGCCGGGCTATCGGGGCCCGCACCTGGCCCGCAGCGGCGACTACGACGCCCTGCTGTGCCTGTGGGTACTGGGGCAGCTGCTCGCCACCTTCGCCTACGCCGAAACCGGGCGGCGGCGCTATTTATTTTTGGCGGCGGGCGCCGTGGGCGGGGCCGTGCTTACCAAAAGCGTGGCCGGGCTGCTGGGGTTGCCCAGCCTGGTGCTGTACCTGCTGCTGCAAAAAAAGCTGGGGCCTACGCTGCGTCGGCCCGCCTTTTGGGGCGCGGCGGCGGTGGGCCTGGCCGGCCCGGTGGCCTACTACCTGCTGCGCGAGCGGGCGCTGCCCGGCTACCTGGCTGCCGTGTGGGAAAACGAGCTGGGCGGCCGCTACGCCCATGATTTGTCGTATGGCCCGCACCCGCTGCTGTTTCACGTGGCTAACCTGGTAAAGTACCAGTGCAAGGCCTGGCTGCCGCTGCTGCCGCTCGCCGGCTTTCTGGTGGCCGCGCCGCCTTCGGCGGGCCGCCGCCTAGGTGCCTTGCTGGGCCTGTTTCTGGTGCAATGGCTGGCCGTCATCACGTTTTCCGAAACCAAATTTGAGTGGTACACGGGACCCATGCTGCCGGCCTTGGCCCTGCTGCTGGCCCTGGGGGTGGGGGCGGCCTACACCAGAGTACAAAGCTGGCTGCCGGCCCGGGTGCAGCGCGCCTGGTGGCGCCCGCTGCTGGGCGCCGCGCTGGCGGTGGGGTTGGTGGCCATCCCGCTGGGCCGGGCTTTCTACTGGATAAAGCAGGAGCGCGTGGGCTACCAGGTATGGGGCAGCTACCGGGCCTACAGCGCCTATGTGCGCGCCTACCAGCCGGCCCAAAAGCCGGCCCACGTGCTGGCGTATTACGACGACGACTACTTCGGCAGCCTGCATTTTTATCAGCAAACCCTGGGGGCGCGGGGGCTGCACCTGCGCTGCTGCGGCCCCGATAGCCTGCCCCGGCAGCTCGCGCCCGGCGCCCAGGTGCTGGTGTGCCTGCCCGATTTGCGCCAGCGCCTGCTGCAGCGCTACGCCGTGCGGCTCGTCAACCAGCGCGAGACTTGCACGCTCTACGAAGTGACTGGCCCGGCAGTGGCTAGCCAACCAGCTGTCAAATAAGTGTCTAACCCCCGCTACTCATGTCAGATTCTGCCCTTTCCCCCGCTTCCGACCTGGAAGCCCGCATCCGGCGCAAGCTCGAGCGCCAGCACTTTATGCACCTCATTGGGGCCGACCTTACCCGCATCGAGCCCGGCCGCATCGAGGCTGAGTTGGTTATGGGGCAGCAGCACCAGCAGCAGCGCGGCTATGCCCACGGCGGGCTGGTGGCTACCATGGCCGACTTGGCGGCGGGCTTTGCGGCCGTCACGCTCGTGCCCGACGAGGTAGGCGTGGTCACTTCCGACCTCAAAGTGAGCTACCTCAACCCCGCTGTGGGCGCCCGCCTCAAAGCCCTGGGCTGGGTGCTGAAGGCCGGCCGGCGCCTATACTTCTGCGAAGCTGAAGTGTGGTGCGATGACGTGCTCGTGGCCAAGGCCTCGGCCACGATGGTCGTAGTGCAGTAGGTCGTTAGTGTTTAGTTGTTAGTGATTAACTATTAGTGCTTAGTGCATTATACCTAAGCGCTAATAGTTAACCACTAACAACTAATGCCTAAGCACTGACAACTAAGTTTGCGGTAGAAGCCCGCACGATGAGCTCGGCCGGGAGCTCCACGCTTTGGCTGGCCAGCAGGGGCTTCTTCTCGATAATGGCGCTGAAGAGCAAGCGGGCGGCTTCGCGGCCGATTTCGTAGGCCGGCTGCGTGACGGTGGAGAGGGGCGGGGCCAGCAGGGAGGCAATTTCGAGGTTCGAGAAGCCGATGACTTTCACATCTTGTGGAATGGCGCGGCCCAGCTCCTGGCAGGCCTGGTAGGCGCTGAGCGCCAGCCGGCCCGTAGAGGCAAACAGGCCATCGAGGTCGGGGCGCCGCTGCAATAGGGCCCTGATGGCGGCGGTGTTCTCGTCGTTCGAGCCGCCACCTTCCAGCACCAGGTCGGGGTCGAGAAGCAGGCCGTGGGCCGCCAGGGCGGCCTCGTAGCCCCGCTGCCGCTGGTTGCCGATGGCGAGCTTGCCCGACATCAATAGGTAGGCCACGCGGCGGCAACCGTTGCTGAGCAGGTGCTCGGTGGCCTGGTAAGCAGCGTCGAAGTCGTTGGTCGTGACCGTGGCCGTGCCTAGGGCGTCGCTCACGCGGTCGAAAAACACTACTGGCACACCCCGGCTGCTGAGCTGCTGGAGGTGGGCGGGGCCCTGGGTTTCGCCGGCCAGCGAGATGAGCACGCCATCGACCCGGCCGCGGGTGAGCTGCCGGGTCACCTCGGCCTCGAGGTCGTAGCTGTCGTGGGTGAGGCAGATGAGCGTGTGGTAGCCGTTTTGGCGGGCTAGCTCTTCGATGCCATCAATGGCCAGCGAAAAGAAACGGTCGTTTACTTCGGGCACTACCACGCCTATCGTGTGGCTGAGCTGGTTGCGCAGCCCGCTGGCGTAGGCGTGGGGCTGGTACTGAAGCTGCGTCGCCATGCTTTGCACGCGGCGCTTGGTTTCGGCGCTGATGTCGGAGCCGTTGCGCAGCGCGCGCGACACGGTGGAAGAAGCCAGGCCTAGCTGCTGGGCTAGCTGCTTCAGGGTAACGGAGGACACGGGAAGGAAAGTAGGGGTAGGAATGGGCCCCGCAAGCTAAGCAGGAAGCCGGGATAAACTTGTACGCTACCCAGGAGTAATACGGGGCTTGTAGCCCGCACCGGCCGCTTTGCCTACCTTCGCTACAAGCGGCCAAACGGTCACTTTCATTGAGCTAATAGCATAAAATGGTTGTTAAAGAAAAGCAAGCCCTAAAAGCCATTCACCGCTTGCTGATAGAAGGCCGCCGACTTTCCAGAGAGGGAATGTCAGGCCCAGACTCTTTTACTTATTTCGATGAATTGGAAGGGTTAATGGGCTATGTCATTGCCTGGCAAGAGGATAGAAGTGACTTTTTTGAGAGTGAACTTGGCCGAGTGTGCAATGAGGTAAAAGCTCCGCACATTCTTAAAAGATTTAAGCGGTCGTAAGTACCTAGATTAATGTTAAAAACCCGATTTCCGTCCGTCCGCGACTATTTCCCGTTCGAGCCGACCGACGACCAGGCTGTGCTTTTTACCCAGCTCGATGAGTTTCTGCGCGACCCGCTGCCGGGCCGCAAGGTGTTCGTGCTGCGCGGCTACGCTGGCACCGGTAAAACCACCGTGGTGAGCGCTCTGGTGCAGTGGCTCAGTAAGTTGCAGCGCAAATACACGCTTATGGCGCCCACCGGCCGCGCCGCCAAGGTGATGAGCGCCTACGCCGGCGTGCCCGCCAGTACCATTCACAAAAAGATATATCGCCAAACCAGCGGTGCGCCCACCGAGCGCCTCAGCTTTCAGCGCCAGCCCAACCGCACCGAAGAAATGCTCTACATCGTGGACGAGGCCTCCATGATATCGGACGAGAAAGCCTTCGGCGAGAGCGGGTTGCTGGACGATTTGATGGGCTACGTGTTCGAGAAAAGCACCAACCGCCTGCTGCTCATTGGCGATACTGCCCAGCTGCCGCCCGTGGGCCAGCTCCTGAGCCCGGCCCTCGACCCCGAGCTGCTGGCCCACCGCTTCCGCGCCCGCGTGGAAGGCGTGGAGCTGCGCCAGGTGATGCGCCAGGCCGAGGCATCGGGCATTCTGGTCAATGCCACCGAGTTGCGCGAAGAATTGCGCCAGGAGGTGCCCGATATTCGGCTGCATACCAAGGGTTTCAAGGACATGTTTAAGATGGGCGGCGACAAGCTGGAGGACGGCCTGCGCTGGGCCTACCGCAACTTTGGGCACGAGAACACGACTATTATTTGCCGCTCGAACCGCAATGCCAACCAGTACAACCAACTCATCCGGCGCACCTTGTTCGATGCCGAGGAGGAGATTGAGGCCGGCGATTACATCATGGTGGTGCGCAACAACTATTTCTGGCTGCCCAAGGACTCGGAAATTGGCTTTTTGGCCAACGGCGACTTCCTGGAAATCACCAAAATTATCCGCCGCGAGGAAGTATTTGGCTGCCGCTTTGCCCAGGCGCGGGTGCGGCTGGTCGACTATCCCGACGAGCCCGAGCTGGAAGTAAAGCTGCTGCTCGACACGCTGCACACCGAAAGCCCCTCGCTGCCGCGCGACCAGAACGAGGCGCTCTACCAGGCCATCGGCGAAGACTATAGTCACCTCACCAAAAAGAGCGAGCGCAACGCCGAAATGCGCAAAGACCCGTACCTCAATGCCTTGCAAATAAAATTTGCCTACGCTCTCACCTGCCATAAGGCGCAGGGCGGCCAGTGGCAGGCCGTGTTCGTGGACCACGGCTTCCTGAAGCCCGACGAGCCGGTGGGAGGTGAGTTTGCGCGCTGGCTCTACACGGCCATTACGCGGGCCTCGGAGCGGCTGTTTTTGCTCAACTTTCAGCAGCGCCTTATTGCGGAGAGCGAAGTGAGCGAGGATTAAAGAAATTAATGATAGCGAAATAGAAGATTACGGCGCAGCCTATTTACTTTGCTGGCGCAAAATTTTCATCTTTTCTATTCTTTTTTCTGAGTTTATGAAGTACTGTTTCTTTCTGTGGCTATTGGTAGTAGGGATAGGTAGCGCGGCGGCCCAAACCCGCGAAATTTATACCAATGCAAAATTTAAAGAGCTGGCCAAAGACCACAAAACGCTGGCCATCCTGCCCTTCCGGGCCACGCTGTCGCTGCGGCCCAACGAGGTAGCCAAGCAGGGTGGCCCCGAGGGCGTGCGCCGCCTCGAAGAGCGCGAGGGCCTGGACGTGCAGAGCGCGCTGCAATCCTATTTTCTAAAGCAAAAGGAAGACAAGGACCTGCTAGTGGACGTGCAGGATATTGCCAAAACCAACGCCCTGCTGGCCCAGAACAGCATCACGGCCGATAAGCTGCCCGCCATGACCATGGAGCAGTTGGCGCAGCTGCTGGGCGTGGATGGCATCATCTCGGGTACCTTCGAGAGCAGCCAGCCCATGTCGAACGGCGCGGCGATAGCCATGACGATGGTGGTGGGCTTCGGGGCGCCCACCAACTCGGGCAAGCTGACTATCAACATCAACGACGGCAAAACCGGCGAGTTGCTGTGGAAGTACGACAAGAGCCTGTCGCGGGGCCTAGGGTCTAATACCTCAACCATCGTGATGGTGATAATGCGCAAAGCCTCGCGTCAATTTCCGTACTCCAAGGAATTCAAAAGCTAACGGTGGGGTTTAGGCGGGGCAACCCGCGGCAGCTATGCGGGCGAGCTAGTTTGGCCCCCGATTTGCCAGGGCCGGCTTGGCGCGTAAATTTGTTTATTCCTCCTACTCCCTCTTTTACTTCTACTTGCCATGAATAAAGTGCTGCTATTGGCCCTAGGCCTCGCATTTGCCGGAAGCTATACTGCTCAGGCTCAGACTACTGCTGCTGCCACTAAGACGAGCGGCGCCCAAATTAAGTTCTCGGAAGAGAAGTACGACTTTGGCTCCATTAAGCAGGGAGACGTGGTAGACCACGTGTTCAAGTTTAAGAACACGGGCACCCAGCCGCTGGTAATTTCGAACGTGCAGGCTAGCTGCGGCTGCACCATTCCTGACTGGACGAAGGAGCCCGTAGGGCCCGGCAAAATGGGTATGATTTCGGCCAAATTCAACTCGGCCGGCAAGATGGGTATGCAAACCAAAGTGCTGACCATCGAGTCGAACGCCGCTGCTGGTGCCGCCACCGTATCGCTGGTGGGCGAGGTGAAAGACCCGACCGCTGCTTCGGCCACCGCCGACGTGAACACGGCCGATGCCGGCAAGCAGAAAACCAAAGACGGCGACGCAAAATTGAAAGCCAAAGTAAAAAAGTCGTAGTCAGCTAGCTGGCTACCACGCAAAAGAGCGGCCCGGCAATTACTGCCGGGCCGCTCTTTTTTTGTCCGTGGGGGGGGTACCTAGGGCTGCAGCCCTAGGGCGAGCTAGAGCTTGCTCACCAGCAGCAGCAGGCGCACCCAGCCGGCTATCAGCAGCAGCCCACCGATGGGCGCCACGGCCCCCAGCTTGGTAATGCCCGTGAAGCACAGCAAGTAAAGCGAGCCGCTAAAGAACAAAATGCCTCCGAGCCACAGCGCCGCCGTGGTGCCGAGGGGGCCGCGCAGCTCGGGCCGCACCACGGCCAGTACGCCCACCGCCAGCAGCGCCAGGGTGTGGTAAAACTGGTAGCGCACGGCAGTTTCGAAGGTGTCGAAGCGGCCGCTGGCCTCCAGCATAGCCCGCAGGCCGTGGGCCCCGAAGGCCCCAATGGCCACGGTGAGGGCGCCGAGCAAAGCGGCCAGCTGTAAAATAAGACGAGCAGACATGCGGTAGATTGAGGAGTGAGTAGGAGGAAAGTAGTGAGCAATAAAAGGAGAATCCTGTCGCTTTGTTCAGCCATTCGCCACCTCACTACTCCCTACTCTACTGCTAAAGCCGGGGCGGCAAATCGGCGGGTGAAAAGTGAAATGGTAGTAAATCAGCTAGCTTTTCGAAGCGCAGCACCGTGCCAGCGGCGCCCGGCAGCAGCAGCCAAATGGGCTGGCCCTGGCGCATTTCGGCCTCCAGCATTACCTGGCGGCAGGCGCCGCAGGGCAGCGCGGCGGCAAATTCGCCCTGCGCCGGCCGGCCGGCTACCGACATACCTAGAATGCGGGGCGGCGGCCCCAGCTGGCTGCCGGCCAGCCCAAACAACGCCGTGCGCTCGGCGCATAGGCCCGAGGGATAGGCCGCATTTTCCTGGTTAGTGCCTTGAAAAACAGTGCCATCAGCTAGCAGCAGCGCCGCCCCCACGTGGAAGTGCGAGTAGGGCGCGTAGGAGTGGGCCGTGGCGGCGCGGGCGGCGTCCCAGACTTGGCGCTCGGGGGCGCTGAGCTGGTCGGGAGTGGCCAGCTCGTCGTAGTGGAGGCTAAGCTGGCGGCGGGTAGAAGGGTCGGGGGAGAGGACGGCCATGCAAGGGAATAAAAAACGGGGCGGCAAAGTAAGCACCAAGTGGTAAAGTGAGAAGGTGAGGAGTGAAAACGTTTCTCACTCTTTCACCTTCTCACCCCGTGTACTTTTGCCCGGCATGACCCATTCCACCCGCCTTCTGTTGCTCGGGGCCGGCCGCTCGGCCACCGCCCTAATTCAGTACCTACTGGCCCACGCGCCGGCCGAAAAGTGGTTTCTGACCGTGGCCGATGCGCAGCCTGCGCACCTGGTGCCGGTGCTGGCCGCCCACTCGGCCTATACCCGGCCCGTGGCCTTTGAGGGGCACAACGCGGCGCAACTCGACGAGCTGGTGAGCCAGGCCGACCTCGTGATTTCGATGCTGCCCGCCGCCCTGCACCTGGCGGTGGCGCGGGCTTGCTTGCGCCACGGCCGGCACCTGGCCACCGCCAGCTACGTAAGCCCCGAGGTGCGGGCCCTGCACGCTGAAGCGGCCGCCGCCGGGCTGATTTTTCTGATGGAATGCGGCCTCGACCCCGGCCTCGACCATATGTCGGCCATGCAGACAATCGCTGATTTGCAGCGGGATGGCGCGCGCCTCACGGGCTTCAAATCGTACTGCGGCGGGCTGGTGGCGCCCGAGTCGGAAGGGGCCAACCCCTGGCGCTACAAGCTCAGTTGGAACCCGCGCAACGTGGTGCTGGCCGGCCAGGGCGGCCCCGCGCAGTACCTAGAAAACGGGGCTTTGCGGGCCATACCCTACGAGGAGCTATTCAGCCGGGCCGAGGTGCTGGCGGTGCCCGGCCACGGCCACTTCGAGGGCTACGCCAACCGCGATTCGCTTAGCTACCAGGCTGTTTACGGCTTGCCCCACCTGCAAACCATGCTGCGCGGCACCCTGCGCCGCCCCGGCTACTGCGGCGCCTGGCAGGTGCTCGTGGCCCTAGGCCTCACCGACGACACCCAAAAGTTGAATAATGCGGCTACGCTGCCCTGGCAGGCGCTGGTAGCCAGCCGCTTGCCCCAGCCCGCCGCACCCGCCGAGGCGGCCGCTCAGCTCGCCGCCCAGCTGCACCTCGACACGCACGGCCCCGAGCTGGAGCGCCTGGCCTGGCTGGGCATCTTCAGCGAGCAGGTGGTGGGCCTGCACAACGCCACCGCGGCCCAGCTGCTAGAGCATCTGCTGGTCGAAAAATGGGCCCTAGGTCCCCACGACCGCGACCAGGTAGTGATGCAGCACCAATTTGACTACGAGCTGGAGGGTGCGCCGCGCCGCCGCACCGCCTCACTGGTGGTCACGGGCCGCGACGCCACCCACACCGCCATGGCCCAAACCGTGGGCTTGCCCCTGGGTATGGCCGTGCGCCGGGTGCTGCGCGGCGAGGTAGCCGGCCGCGGCGTTGTCATCCCGACCACGCCCGACTTGTACGAGCCCATCCTGGCCGAGCTGGCGGCCGACTACGGCATCGTGTTTCAGGAGCAGGATGCGCCGCGCTAGGACTGGCGAGTGGGCGCCCGCCGCGGCTTACCTCCGCCTGCGGCTGCGACTGCTGGGCCGGCTGGGCCGGGAGATAGGGGCCGTGCGGCTGGCGCTGCTGCTGCCGTTTTTGCTGCTATCGGTGGGGCAGGCGCTGGCCGTAGCCACGGTGCACCCGCGGGGGCGCTGGGCCGTGCCGGTGGTAGTAGCTTGGCTGCTGCTTTCGGCGCACCGACAGCGGGGCGACTACCGCTTCCTGGCCACCACGGCGCCGGGCTTCAAGACCTGGCTGGCCTGGGAATATGCGCTGCTGGCCTTGCCGGTAGGGGCGGTGCTGCTGGCCGGGCGCGCCTACGGGCCGGCTGGGCTGCTACTGCTGGCCCCGCTGGTGGCCTGGGCCCCGCCGGCCGGCGAGGACCGCGCCAGCCGGCGCCGGTGGCGCAGCCCGTTTCGCAGCGAGGCGTTTGAGTGGGTGAGTGGCATGCGGGCCACTAAGGGCTTGTGGCTGTGGCCCGTGCTGCTGGGGCTGGCCAGCTGGCAGCGGGCCTCGCCGCTGGCCCCGCTGGCGGCGCTGCTCGGCTGGCTGCTGGTGGTGCTGGCCTGCTACGGCACTGCCGAGCCGGCCACGATGCTGGCGCTGGCGGCCCGCGCGCCGGGCCAGTTTTTGCGGCGGCGCCTGGGGCTGGGGCTCGGCTACGCGGCCACCACGGCCGCGCCCTTCTGGGTTTTGCTGGCGAGCGGGCCGGCGGGCCGGGGCGGGGCGCTCGCCGTGGCTGTGGCCTGGCTGGCGCTGGTAGCGCTGTTTATCGTGGCGAAATACGCCTTCTACCCCAACGAGACGCACTTTCGCAGCACGCAAGGCTTGGTGCTGGCGATAGCCTTGGCGCTGATTGGCAACCCCTTGTACCCGGTGCTGCTGCTGGTGGCGGCCGGCGGCCTGCCCTGGCAGGCCCGGCGCCGGCTAGCGCGTGAGCTATCGTCTACGACTGCGCTAGCAAGGCCGGCCGCTGCGTGATTTCGTGGTAGCAGATGTGGTCGGGGCTGAAGTAGTGCAGCACCATACTCTTGCGCGTAAGGTCCTTGTTGGTCTGGGGTTCGCCGCCGTGCAGCAAATTGGCGTGCCAAATAAAAATATCCCCCTTCTTGGCCAGAAAAACCTGCTTTTTCAGGCCTAGGTCGGCTACGCGCTGCTTGATGAAGTCCTCGTAGGCCGAGTAGTCCTTGGCGCCGATAAACCACGCGCTGCCTTGGTTATCGTAGTCGGCATTGAGGTAATAAGGCAGCTGGTGGCTACCCGGAAAATAGTGCAGGGGCCCGTTTTCAGGCGTGATGTCTTCGAGGGCTACCCAGGCCGCAATGAGGCCCCCTAGGGGGTAGGTGCTCATGTGAATACTGTCGGAATGCGTGTGCTGCTCGCTGCCAGACAAGAAGTTAATGCTTTGAAAAAGCCGGGCTTCGTGGCCTAGTAGCGCCGTCAGCAATGTGCGTAGCTGCGGGTCTTCGGCGGCCTGGCGAATGAGGGGCGACTTCTCAAAAGCCAGCATGAGCTTGTTGCGGTACCTGAACTTAAGCTGGCCCGTTGCCACCAGTTTTTCCAGGGCCGTATTAATGGCCTCGACGCGCTCGGGCGAAAAAAAGCCTGGCAACACGGCAAAGCCCTGGGCGTCAAAGCCTAGCAAGCTGGCTTGCGCAGCGGCCGGCAGCGCTTCGAACGCTTCGTTGCCAACGAGCCGTTCGGCCAGGCTGGGGCCCGGACTACTGGGGCGGGCGGGCAGGTGGGCAAAATCCTGACTGGAGACGGAAGAAAAGTACGATTTGCGCAGGCCCAGCTTTTGGTAAAGCGTTGCGTTGTGCGCCAGCCGGCGGTGTTGAAAGAGGTTATAAAACGCGTAAGCTGGCTTAAAACGGCGAATAAAGCTCATGGCAAAATGGGGAGGCCAGGGCCAGAATTCAGGCTGCGGTCCGGCTGGGCGGCGCGGGCGTGGTTATTTGCGGCTCTGGAGCGATATAAGTACGCAGCAATTTATGCTCGAAATAACGGACCTGCACAAAGCCTACGGCCGCCACGAAGTGCTGCGCGGCGTGAGCCTGGCGGTGCGGCCCGGCACCATCCACGGCCTGATAGGGGCCAATGGCGCGGGCAAAACCACGCTCATCAACTGCCTCTACGGCCTGGAAACGGGCTTTACGGGCACCGTGCGGGCCGGCACTGCCGGGGGCAAGCAAGTGCGCGACCTCACGGGCCTGGTGCCCTACGAGCCGTACTTCTACCCGCGCCTGACGGGGCGCGAGTACGTGCAGTTTTGCCTGCAGGCGCGGGGCCGCCCCGTGCCCGACCTAGGTCCCTGGAACCAGCTGCTGGAGCTGCCCCTCGACCAGTACGCCAATGAATACTCGGCCGGCATGAAGAAAAAACTGGCGTTGCTGGCCGTGCTGGTGCAGGATTTTCAATTCCTCATTCTGGATGAGCCCTTCAACGGCCTCGACCTCGAAGCCAACCTGCTGCTCAAAGAAATCCTGAAGCGCCTACGCGACCGCGGCACCGGCCTGCTGCTGACTTCGCACATCCTAGGTACCCTTACCGAGGTAGCCGACGAGGCCAGCGTGCTGGTAGCCGGCCGGGTGCAGCGCCACTACGCGGCCGCCGAGTTTGGCACCCTAGAGGCCGACTTGTTGGCGGCGTTGCATGGCGAAAAGCTGGCCCACTTGCGCACGCTGCTGTGAGTAGCGCGGACCCTGCGAGTCCGCGAAGGGCTTCGGTGGTTGCGCCAGCCACTCCTTGCGCGGACTCGCAGAGTCCGCGCTAAAGCGCCAAATAAAACCCGCTCAACAGCACCCGGAACGCCGCCGAATACGCGCCATCAGCGTCCTGAATCACTAAGCTATCCGCTTTAACCTCCGCCGACGAGCCCCGCCCAAACGTGCTGATGCTGCGCGTGGCGCGCCCGCCCGGCCGGTGCTGCACTACCAGCCGCGCCTGCGCGGGTAGCCCGCCTGCCGCCGCTCCCTGCTCAAACTGCTGCATCTCGGGCGGCGGCAACAGCACCGTAAGCGTGCCGCCCGGCCCTAGGTGCCCCGCCGCAAAGCCGATAATATCACCAAACGTGAGCGAGCCCGCGCCCTCGTGCCGGGCCGTGGCGCGGGCGGCATCGGGCGGGGCCAGGCTGCGCCGGAAAAACGGCGGATTACAAACAATGTGGCTGAAAGAGCCTGGCCGCGTGGCCGCGTAGGCTATCAGGCTCAGCGCGTGCACCCGGATGCGGCGGGCCCAGGGGCTGGCCGCCGCGTTGGCCGCCGCTTGGGCGGCGGCGGTGGGGTCTATTTCGATTGCCTCAATCGTAGCAGCCGGCGCGCGTTGGGCGGCCATGAGGGCCAGCAGCCCGGTGCCGGTGCCGAGGTCGAGCACGCGGGTGGCCCCGCCTAGGTCAGCCGCCGCGCCCAGGAGGCAGGCATCGGTGCTCACCTTTTGGGCGCAGTCGGCCTGGTTGATGCGGAACTGCTGGAATTGGAAGTAGTCGTTGGGCAACGGAAAAAAATAAAAGAACCCGTTATTGAAGCGGATGGCAGCACCACCGGAGGTCGGGGAGGAGTGTAGGTAAAGGTAGAAAGCGTGGCTAGTTGTTAACCGAACCTCCGCCTAGGTGATAAAAAACAGGTGCGGCGTTGATTAAGGGCCACCCGCTGCTATCTCCGGCTAGACTGTTCTACTCACCGTCCCAAAACTCCGCGCCGCTTTCCCGGCATTCCGCCGCCTAAAACCGGCATTCGCCAACCTTTATTTCTAGGGCCTAGGCGCACACAGGAGCTTTGGGACATGAAACAAGTAGCTTCTTCGCTGGCGGCTAGCCTCCTGTGCCTTATGCTGGCCGCCAGCGCCTGCAATTCTAAATCTGACCAAGCGGCGGCCGGCGGCGGCCCACCCGGCGCGGGCGGCCCAGGTGGCGGCTCCGGCGGCCCGGCCCAGGTGCTCGACTACGGGGTGCTCACCCTCCAGCCGAGCACGGCCGAGCTGCACACCGACTACCCCACCGCGCTGCAAGGGCAGGCCGACGTGGAAATCCGGCCCAAGGTGGAGGGCTTTATCGACCAGGTGCTGGTGGATGAGGGCGCACACGTGCGCAAGGGCCAGCTGCTGTTCCGCCTCAACAGTGACGAGGCCGACCAACAGGTGCGCGCCGCCCAATCGGCCGTGCTCAGCGCCCAGGCCGACGTGACCACGGCCCAGCTCGACGTTAGCAAAACCGAGCCGCTGGTAGCAGATAAAATCCTGAGTGCCTACACCCTCAACGCCTACCGGGCCACGCTGCAAGCCAAAAAAGCCTTGCTGGCCCAGTCGCGCGCCTCGCTCATCGGCACCCAGAAAACGCAGAGCTACACCCGCATCAACAGCCCCGTGGATGGCGTAATTGGCACGCTGCCCTACAAGCTGGGCAGCCTGGTGAACGCCACCAGCACCCAGCCCCTCACCACGGTATCGAGCAACAGCTCGGTTCGGGCGTATTTCTCTATTAATGAGAAAGATGCGCTTACCCTCGGCGAAGCCAACAAGGGCTTGTCGGCGGCCCAGCGCTTGGCCAAGCTGCCGCGCGTGCAGCTGGTACTGGCCAACGGCCAGCTCTACCAGCGCCCCGGCCGCGTGGAGGCGGCCAGCGGCCTCGTGAACAGCAGCACCGGCTCGGTGCAGGTGCGGGCCGACTTTCCTAACCCCGATGGGCTGCTGCACAGCGGCGCCACCGGCCGGGTGCGCGTGCCCCAAACCGTACCCAACGCCCTGCTCGTGCCGCAGGCCGCCACCTACGAGCTGCAAGGCAAGCGCTTCGTGTACGTGGTGGGCGCCGGCAACAAGGTAGTGAACACCGCCATCGACGTCCTACCCCTCACCGACGGCCTCAACTACGTGGTGAGCAGCGGCCTCAAGGCCGGCGACCAAATCGTGACCGAGGGCGTGAATAACCTTCAGGACGGGCAAGCCATCAAGCCGCGCCCGGTGACGGCCGCGACGGCGACGGCGGTGGCCACCCCAGCCGCCGCGCCGGTAGCTAGCGCGCGTTAATTCTTATCCAACAGTTCGTTATGTTTAAAGTATTCATTGAGCGGCCGGTGCTCTCGACAGTTATTTCGGTGCTCCTGGTGATTCTCGGGGTGCTGGGGCTGGTGTCGCTACCCGTGTCGCAGTACCCCGATATTGCGCCACCCACGGTGCAGGTATCGGCCAGCTACACCGGGGCCAATGCCGACGTGGTGCTGCGCTCGGTGGTGGTGCCGTTGGAAGAGCAAATCAACGGCGTGGAGAACATGACTTACATGACCTCCACCTCCAACAACGAGGGCTCGGCCTCTCTCACGATTTACTTCAAGCAGGGCACCAACCCCGACCTGGCCGCCGTGAACGTGCAGAACCGCGTGAGCAAAGCCACCCCCCTGCTGCCCGCCGAAGTCACCCAAACCGGCGTGACCGTGACCAAGAGCCAGAGCAGCAACCTGCTCATCTTCTCGCTCTACAGCGACAACCCAGCCTACGACCAGACCTTCCTGCAGAACTACGCCAAAATCAACCTGCTGCCGCAGCTGCAGCGGGTGACGGGCGTGGGCAGCGCCTCCGTATTCGGCACGCGCGACTACTCGATGCGCATCTGGCTGAAGCCCGACGTGATGGCCAGCTACGGCCTCATTCCAAGCGATATATCGGCCGCGCTGGCCGAGCAAAACATCGAGGCCGCGCCCGGCAAGCTGGGCGAAAACGGCGGCCAGGCCTTCCAATACATCCTCAAGTACAAGGGCCGGCTGGTGCAGCCCACCGAGTACGGCGCCATCGTCATCCGCACCCTGGCGGGCGGGCAGGTGCTGCGCCTCAAAGACGTGGCCAGCATCGAGTTAGGGGCCCTGAGCTACTCGGCCACCACCTCTACCCAGGGCAAGCCCAGCGTGATTGTGGCCATCAGCCAAACCGCCGGCTCCAACGCCCAGGACGTGGTAATCGACTGCAAAGCCCTCATCGACCAAGCCGCCAAGACGTTCCCGAAGGGTATCAAAACGGCCACCCTCACCGACGCCAACAAGTTCCTGGATGCCAGCATCGAAAAGGTGCTGCACACGCTGGCCGAGGCGTTTATTCTGGTGTTCATCGTAGTGTTCATCTTCTTGCAGGATTTCCGCTCCACGCTCATCCCGGCCATTGCCGTGCCGGTGGCCATCGTGGGCACGTTCTTCTTTCTCAATCTCTTCGGGTTTACCATTAACCTGCTCACGCTCTTTGCGTTGGTGCTCGCCATCGGCATCGTGGTCGATGACGCCATTGTGGTCGTCGAGGCCGTGCACGCCAAGCTCGACGCGGGCGAAAACTCGCCCAAGCAGGCCACGCTTTCGGCCATGAGCGAGATTTCGGGGGCCATCATTTCGATTACTTTGGTGATGGCAGCCGTGTTCGTGCCGGTCACGTTCATCACCGGCTCGGCAGGCGTGTTCTACAAGCAATTTGGCCTCACGCTGGCCGTGGCCATCATCATTTCGGCGGTTAATGCCCTGACCCTGAGTCCGGCGCTGTGCGCGCTGCTGCTCAAGCCGCACCCGCAGGGCGAGCACGCGCACAGCAGCCTGCTCCAGCGGTTTTACGCCGCCTTCAACACCAGCTTCGAGGCCGTGACGGGGCGCTACACGCGGGCCGTGGGCGGCCTGAACCGCCACAAGTGGGTGGCGCTGGTGGGTATCGCGCTGTTCGGGGGGATATTTTGGTGGGGCCTGAAGACCACGCCCAGCAGCTTCGTGCCTACGGAGGACAGCGGCACGCTCTTTTCCAATATCAGCCTACCCCCCTCCTCCTCGTTGGAGCGCACCCAAAAGATAGTAAATGAGGTCGATAGCATCGTGGCGAGCCTGCCCGAGCTGAACACCCACAGCCAGATTGCGGGCCAGAACTTCATCAACGGCTCGGGTAGCGCCTACGGCATGGTGATTGGCGAATTGAAGCCCTGGGACCAGCGCACCAACAAGCCCATTGCGGCCACCATCGGCGAGCTGTTTGCCAAAACGGCCCACATCCGGGGGGCTAACATCATCTTCTTTTCGCCGCCCACGCTGCAAGGTTTCGGCACCAGTAACGGCTTTGAATTGCAGCTGCAAGACAAGGCCGGCGGCGACATCGCCACGATGGGCAAGGTGAGCCAGCAGTTTATAGCCGCTCTCACCAAGCGGCCCGAAATCCAGTTTGCCACCACCGGATTCAACCCCAATTTCCCGCAGTACCAGGTCGATATCGACGTGGCGCGCACCAAGGAAGCCGGCCTCACGCCCAACGACCTGCTGAGCACGCTGCAAGGCTACTTCGGCGGTCTCTACGCCTCCAACTTCAACCAGTTTGGCAAGCAGTACCGCGTGATGGTGCAGGCCGAGGCCAGCGCCCGCGTTAATGCCGAGAGCCTGAACCGCATTTTCGTGCGCAGCAGCACCGGCACCATGGCGCCCATCACCGAGTTCATCACCCTCACCCGGGTATTCGGCCCCGAAACCTTGTCGCGCTTCAACCTCTACTCAGCCGTGACCGTGACGGGCAGCCCCAACCCCGGCTACAGCTCGGGCGACGCCATCAAGGCCGTGGAGGAAGTGGCCAAGCAGACGCTGCCCGCCAGCTGGGGCTACGAGTTTTCGGGCCTCACGCGGGAGGAAATTTCGGCCGGCTCGCAGACCATGTACATTTTTGGGCTCTGCCTGGTGTTCGTGTATTTCCTGCTGAGCGCGCAGTACGAGAGCTACATTCTACCGTTTGCGGTGCTGTTTTCGCTGCCCATCGGCCTGGCGGGCGCATTTATTTTCGCCAAAATCTTCGGGGTTGATAACAGCATCTACCTCCAGATTTCGCTCATCATGCTCATCGGCCTGCTGGCCAAAAACGCCATCCTCATCGTAGAGTTTGCCCTGGCCCGGCGGCGCCACGGCCTGCCCCTGCTAGAGGCGGCTATCGAGGGCGCCAAGGCCCGCTTCCGCCCCATCCTGATGACCTCCTTCGCCTTCATCCTGGGCCTCTTACCGCTGATGCTGGCCAACGGGGCCGGCGCGCTCGGCAACCGCGCCATCGGCACGGCGGCGGTGGGCGGCATGCTCATCGGCACCGTGTTCGGGGTGTTCGTGATTCCGGTTTTGTTCGTGATTTTCCAGGGCTTGCAGGAGCGCATCAGCGGCCCGCCGGTGGCGGCAGAAGTGGCGGCTGTTGATGATGGTCTAGCCGGTTGGTTACTCGCCGAAGGGGCGCCTCATGAGACCCCTTCGGGGACGGCTCCCTCTACGAAAGGCATAGGGAGAGTCTAACGATTTTTAAACGATTAGAGCCAAAAACGCCGCCTAGGTTCCCCCTCCCCCGCAGGGGAGGGGGCCAGGGGGTGGGGCTGCACACTTAGGGCACGCCCGCTAGCACCACCCAGCTCGCTACCTCATTACCAATATGAAACCTTCCCTGTTGCGCGGGCTCCTGAGCCTGCTGCTGCTTTGCTATATCTCTAGTTGTAAGGTGGTGAAGCCCTACCAGGCGCCCCCCATCGACACCACCGGCCTCTACCGCGACGAGGTGCCGAAGGACACGCTCACGCTGGCCCAATTGCCCTGGCGCACGCTCTTCACCGACCCGCAATTGCAGGCTTTGCTGGCCGATGGCATCGCCCACAACCTCGATTTGCAGGTGGCCGTGGCGCGGGTGCAGCAGGCCGATGCGTACTTCCGCGAGAGCAAGGCGGCGTTTTTGCCTTCGCTCTCGGGCACGGCCTATGTGGCGCGGGTCAAGCAAGCGGCGTTTGCGGGGCTGGGGTCGTTTCCGGCCGCTACGCAGTATCAGCTCTACGGCACGGCCAGCTGGCAGGCCGACGTGTGGGGCCAATTGCGCAGCGCCAAGCGCTCGTACCTGGCGCTGCTGCGCCAGAGCGTATCGTACCAGCGCGCCGTGCAAACCTCGCTGGTGTCGAGCATCGCCACCGATTACTACCTGCTGCTGTCCCTGGACAAGCAGCTGGCCATCACGCAGCAAACCGTGGCTAGCCGCGACCAGACCGTGAAAACCATGCGTGCCCTGAGCGAGGCCGGCATCGTGACCGGCGCGGCCGTGGTGCAGGCCGAGGCCAGCCGCTACGCCGCCTCCGTCAGCATCCCCGACCTCAAGCAGCAAATCCGCGAAACCGAGAACACCATCAGCCTGCTGCTGGGCCGCGCGCCCGGCCCCATCGCCCGCGGCACCATCGAGGCGCAGCAGCCCGTGACCACCCTGCAAACCGGGGTGCCGGCCCAGCTGCTGCGCTACCGCCCCGAGGTGCAGGAGGCCGAATACGCCTATGAGTCGGCCTTTCAGCTCACCAACGCGGCCCGCACATACTTCTACCCCGCCCTCACCCTCACGGCCAACGGCGGCTTCTCGACCTACACACCCAGCACCATCTTCAACCCAGCCTCCATTTTCGGTACCCTGGCGGCGGGTTTGGTGCAGCCCATCTTTAGCAAAGGCGCCAACAAAGCCCGGCTGCGGGTAGCCCGCGCCCAACAAACCGAGGCGCAGCTCAACTTCCAAACCGCCGTGCTCACCGGTGGCCGCGACGTGGCCAACTCGCTCTACTCGTACCAGGCCGCCAGCGACAAAGTAGTGGAGCGTACCCAGCAGCTCGACGCCCTTCAAAAGTCGGTGACCTTCAGCGAGAAGCTGCTGGCCAGCGGCTTCGCCAACTACACCGAGGTGCTCACGGCCCAGCAAAGCCTGCTGGCCGCCCAGCTCAGCGGCGTCAGCGACCGGCAGCAGCAGTTGCAAGCTATTACGACGCTGTACCAGGCCCTAGGCGGCGGCTGGCAGTAATCGCTTAGCTTGTGGCGCGGCTAATCTGGGCCGCAAGCTGCCTCACTCTTTCCTTTGCTTCATGTCTCCTGCTGCCACCGCTTTCCACCTCACCGTTCGCCAGAAGTGGAAGCTGGCGGCGGGCCTGGTGCTGCTCTACTACCCCATCCTATTTTACATCGACTTTCCGGAGTGGGAACACAGCTGGGCCGGGGTGGTGCGCACCCTGCCCGTTCAAGTGGTGGGCATTGTAGTCACGCTGGGATTTTACTTCTTGTGGCTCAATATGGTAGAGTGGATTCAGGGCCGGCTACCGGGGCGCTTTGGCGACGACTTTTTGCTGGAAATGAAGCTGCCGGCCCAGCTCGCCACGCTGGGTATTTCGCTGGTGCTGGCGGCCGTGTTCATCGCGGCCTACGGGGTGGTGCAGGGGACCGTGCGGGAACTATTACTCCAGTTGATAACGCCCCCGCCCGAAGCTTTGAACCTGAGCTCCGAGCACCGTGCCCTGTTTTTGCGGGCCAACAAGGGCTTCTTCCTCATGCTGATGCTCACGGCCTTCTACCTCATCGCCAATAGCCAGGCGCTGCTGCGGGTGCGGGCCTTCCACCAGCGCGCCGAGCAGCTCGAAAACTCGACTCTGCAAGCCCAGTTGGCGGCCCTCAAGAACCAGGTCAACCCGCATTTTCTGTTCAACAGCCTCAGCATCTTGTCGTCGCTGGTCCACGTCGATGCCGCGCTTTCCGAGCGCTTTGTCGAGCAGCTGGCCCGCGCCTACCGCTACACCCTGGAGCAAAAGGACAACGACCTAGTACTGCTTAGCACCGAGCTGGACTTCATTAAGTCCTATACCTTTTTGCTCAAAATCCGCTTCGAAGACAAGTTCGACGTGGTGCTCGACATCCCGGACGCCACGCGCCACCGCTACCGGGTGGCCCCGCTCACCTTGCAGCTACTGGTCGAGAACGCCGTGAAGCACAATCAGATGTCGGCCGCGCACCCGCTCCTGGTCAGCATCGCGGTAGTGGCCGATGAGCTGGTGGTGCGCAATACCTTACAGCGCCGCCCCCTGCCGCTGGCGACGGCCTCCACAGGGGTCGGACTGCAAAATATCCTCAATCGCTACCACCTGCTCACGCCCCTGCCCATTCACATCGGCGAAGTCGCCGGCACGTTTGAAGTCCGTATTCCGCTCCTGCCATGAACGTACTCGTTATTGAAGACGAAAACCTGACGGCCCGCCGGCTCGAAAGCCAGCTGCTGCGCTACGACCCCACCATCGTGGTGCTCGACCGGCTGCCCTCCGTGGCGCGGGCCGTAGCCTGGCTGCGCACCCACCCCGCGCCCGATTTGCTCTTCCTCGACATTCATTTGGAGGATGACTTGGGCTTCCGCATTTTCGAGCAGGTGCAGGTGAGCACGCCCGTCATTTTCACCACCGCCTACGACGAGTACATGGTGCAGGCTTTCAAGGTCAACAGCATCGACTACCTGCTCAAGCCCATCGACTACGAGGCCCTAGCCGCCGCCCTCGACAAGTACAAAACCCTGCGCCAGCACTTCGCGCCCGCCCCGCCGCCCGACCTCACGGCCCTGCTCCAGCTACTCGGCAAGCCCGCCGAGCCTGCCTACCGCGACCGCTTTATGGTAAGCATCGGCCCCAAGCTGCGCAGCGTGGAAGTGAGCGAAATCGCCTACTTCTTCCTCGAAGAAAAACTCACTTTCCTCGCCAACCAGCAGGGCACCATGCTGCCCCTCGAATACAGCCTCGACAAGCTCACCCAGCTGCTCAACCCGCGCCAGTTCTTTCGCGTGAGCCGGCAGTATTTGGTGAGCCTGGCCGCCATCCGCACCGTGCACACCTACTCGGCCGGCAAGCTCAAGCTGGAGCTCGTGCCCACCCCGCGCCACGACGTGTTCGTGAGCGGCGACCGGGTGGCCGACTTCAAGGACTGGCTGGGGCGGTAGGCGCACGGCTTGGCTGCCTCAGGCAGCCAGCCGAAAGAATATTTTATCCTGGACAACAGCCATCTTAACTACCTGATTTTATAACGCGCTAACTGGACCAGCGACGGTTACCTACTTATTTCCGTATCCGATATTTCAACCAGGCCAGCACCTGGCCGCGGCCCGGCCAGACGCTTATTTTCCCGTCCCCGCGTCCTTTTTATCCATGAACTTAACGAATCAAACGGTGCTCATCACCGGCGCTACCTCTGGCATCGGCCTGAATTTGGCCATCGAGCTGCACAAGCTGGGCAACCAGGTTATCATCTGCGGCCGGCGCCAGGAGCGGCTGGCTGAGCTGGCTGCGCAGCACCCTGGCTTGGCCACGCGGGTGTGCGACGTGAGCGAGGCCGCCCAGCGCGAAAGCCTGGCCGCCTGGGCCACCGCCACCTACCCCAGCCTCAACGTGCTGGTCAACAACGCGGGCTTTATGCAGCTCCACGACCTCACCCAGGCGCTTGACAGCGAGAAGATAACGGCCGAAATCACGACCGACCTCATCGCGCCCATTCACCTAGGCAGCCTGCTGGCCGTGCACCTGGCGCAGCAGCCCACCGCCGCGATTATCAACGTGACTTCGGGCCTGGCCTTCACGCCCCTGGCCTCGATGCCCGTGTACTGCGCCGCCAAAGCCGGCCTGCACTCCTTTTGCCTGTCGCTGCGCTACCAGCTGCGCGACACGGCCGTGCGGGTGTTCGAAATAGTGCCCCCGGCCGTGCACACCGAGTTCAGCCAGGTGGGCGGCTATGATATTTCCAACGACAATGCCATGAACGTGAACGACTTCGTACAGGAAGTGCTCCGGGTGCTGGCGCAGGACCAGTACGAGGTAGGCATCGGCATCGCGGAGGGCCTGCGCCAGCAGAAGGACGCGCTATTCGGGGCGCTCAATCCGTAGCCGTAGCCGCAGCGGTATCTAGGGCAATGACTCCAGCAGTTTCAGGAGGCCGGCAGAACTGCTCACTCTTTGAGCGCAGTCGGCTTGGTTGATGCGGAACTGCTGGAACTGGAAGTAGTCGTTGGGCAAAATTTGCGGGACTTAGCGGGGCTTGATGGGCAGCCAGATTTCTTCCTCTGAATCTGGCGCATCGCTGCGGTATTTTTCGCCTAACAACTCGAAATGTGGCCGGTCGTCAAGCACGTAGTTGGAGCCAGGCAGCCAAGTTTTGAAAATATATTGAAACGTGGCCGCCCCCTGGCTGGCCGGACCTTGGTGCAAAAACACGGCGTAAAGCCCCCCCGCTAGCTCAAGCATTTCGAAGCCGGCCGGCAGCACAAAGGAAGGGTCAGCTACTTCCTGGGCGGCCCATTTTTCAAAAAGTGTTTCGGGCGAAAAGCGAGTGAAATACCCCAGCGGGTAACGCTGGAGTGAATAGCGAGCCCTGCCACCTGGTAGCGCGGCGCGCTCTTGCATAAAGCCGCGCCATAGCTCGGTTGTGGTATTGGCAGCTAGCGACATCACCTGCCGCTGGCCAACGAGCCGCTTGGGGCCAAGAGTTTCCAGGCGGAGCAGTTTGGGAAGGATGCTCATAAGCTTACCCCAGCGCCTCGTACCCCTCATCTACGAGCAAACCCTTACCTAGGGCGCTTTGCACGGCGAGCACGTCGCAGCGCTCGTTTTCGGCGTGGCCAGCGTGGCCTTTTATCCATTTGAAAGAGACTTTGCGCTGCTCGTAGATGCGCAGGAAGCGCCGCCACAGGTCCTCGTTGGCTTTTTTGCCAAAATCGGGTTTTTTGACCCAGCCGAAGACCCAGCGCTTTTCGACAGCATCGACCACGTACTTGGAGTCGGACACGACCAGGATGGGGATTTCGGGGCGCGTCACGGCTTCGAGGCCCACTATCACGGCCAGCAGCTCCATGCGGTTGTTGGTGGTGCGGCGGAAGCCCTGGCTCAGCTCCTTTTCGTGGGGGCCGTAGCGCAGAATGGTGCCGTAGCCGCCGGGCCCGGGGTTGCCGCGCGACGAGCCATCGGTGAAGAGGGTAATCACTTTTTGGGGTAGGAGGGTAGGAGGGTGAGGGGGTAGGAAGGAATAGGGCCGAGAGTAAAACCGTCCGTCATGCTGAGCGCAGCGCAGCGCTTAGCATGACGGACGGCTTCTATCACTTATCTACTTCGCTACCGCTTCCTCATTCCGGATTTTCTCGAAAAACTGTACCAGGGCCTCAAACGCGGCATCCGGCACGGCCGGGAAGTTGGCGATGCGGAAGCTGGTGGCCTTGTGGTCGCCGTAGCCCGAGCCCAGTTGCAGGCCGGCCTCGTCGCGGGCGCGGCGCTTGACCTCCTCGATGAGGGCGGGCGGGCCCTGCACCCCGATAACGGTGGTGGAGCGGGCATCCACGTTTTCGATGAGCGGGCGCAGACCTAGGGGCTGCACCTGCCCAAAGTAGTCGTAGAGCTTTTGGGCGCGCTCCTGCAAGTGCGGGGCAATGACCTTGATGGGCTCGCGCATGTTGAGCACGCGGCTCAGAAGGTAGATACCCAGCACGTTAGGGGTGTGGGTGGTCTGGAAGTTCAGCATGTTGGATATCATGCTGTTGAGGCTGTTATAGTGCGCCTTGTCGCCGATTTCGCGGGCGCGGGCCACGGCGCGTGGCGAGAGCACCATGAGGCCCAGGCCGGCGGGCAGGCCCAGGCACTTCTGCACCGAGCCGTACCAGACATCCGCCTTGATAAACTTGAGCTGCACGCCGCCGATGGACGACGTAGCATCCACGGCCAGCAGGGCCGGCCCGAGGCGGTTGAAGACGTTCAGGATGAACGAGTCGCGCAGCTGGGTGGCGGTGCTGGTTTCGTTTTGGGTGAGGCACACGAGGTCGGTTTCCTCGGGGTTGAAGGGCAGGCTGGCCGGGTCGGGCACGTCGTTGATGTCGAAGCGTAGGCCAGTGCAGCCCGGCCGCAGGGCGCGGGCGTAGTCAAACCACTTCTGCCCAAACGACCCATTATAGAGGTGAAACGAACGGCGCGGCGTGAGGCTCTGGGTCAGGATTTCCCAGCACTCGGTGGCCGACGACGTGAACAGAATGGTATAGTCTTGCGGGATGTTGAGCTTGGCGCGGGCCTGCTCGAGGCAGTGGCGCACGAGCGCCGCGAAGCGTTCGCCCCGGTGCGGCGCCGACAGCCAGCCTTCTTCATAGGCGTCGGTCAGGTACTGGCGTAGCTCGGGGTACACGGCCGCGGGGCCGGGATTGAAAGTGTAAGTCGGGAGGATTGCCATAGTACCGGCAAAGGTATTCAGCAGTAGCTTGGACTTTGTAGTCCGAGCGCGCGCGCAGCGAGCATCTGCGGTCAGGGTACGTTGGGTACGGGCCGTTCTTGCGTAGATGCGAGCCTTGCTCGCGCTCGGACTACAAAGTCCAAGCTACTGCTACCCTACCGCCGCCCAAAACCCACCGGCCGGGGCCGCTGGCTGAGCAAGTAGTGCAGCGCCAGCCGGTAGCTTTCCAGCCCAAAACCCGCGATACTGCCCACGCAGTGCTTACCGATGTAGCTGACGTGCCGAAATTCCTCGCGCCCCGCTAAGTTGCTGAGGTGCACCTCAATAACGGGCAGGCCCGCGCCGGCCACGGCCGCCACGGCATCGCCCAGCGCCACGCTGGTGTGGGTGAGGCCGCCCGCATTGAGCACCACGGCCTGGCTGGCGCTCTCGGAGCCAGCGTCACCCCAGCCGGCGGCGGCGTGCAGGCGGTCGAGCAGCGCGCCCTCGTGGTTGCTCTGGAAAGAAGTCAGCGTGAGGTCGGGGAAGTCGGCCTGTAGCTCGGGCAAGTAGTCTTCGAACGAGCGGTGGCCGTAGATGTGCGGCTCGCGGCGACCTAGGAGGTTGAGATTGGGGCCGTTGAGGAGGAGGATGTTCACAGGATTGACAAATAATTGGTTGGTAGGGTGCGGGGCTTGCCCCCGCCCGGCGTTGTTGTGCATACGTAGCCGAACCACGCCGGGCGCGGTTGGCGTGGTTCGGCTACGTATGCGTGACCGAGCAACGCCGGGTGGGGGCCAGCCCCGCACCCTACCAGCGCCAGGTGTACGCTTTGCCGGCCTTTGTAGCCAGGTCGTAGTCGGCCGTGGCGCCCGGTACGCTGGCCCCGGCTTGGGCGCCGAAATACGCGCTCTGCTGGTAAAAAGCATTCGCATTGCGGCCGGTGGCGGGCGTGAGGGTGGGGCCGGCGGCGGGCTGGGCGCCCTGGGGCAGCCGCAGGCGCAGGTTGCCCCCTAGGGCCGAGCGCACGGTGAGGCCGGCGAGGCGGCCCTGCTCCCAGCGCAGCGCCACCACCTCGAAGCCGCCGCGGGCGCGCAGGCCGGTGACTGTGCCCGCGGGCCAGGCGCTGGGCAGGGCGGGCAGCACGTGCAGGGCGCCGTCGTGGCTTTGCAGCAGCATTTCAGCCATGCCGGCGGTGCCCGCAAAGTTGCCGTCAATCTGGAAGGGCGGGTGGGCGTCGAAGAGGTTAGGGTAGGTGCCGCCGGCGCCGCCCTTTTCGGGGTCTACGTAGGTGAGCAGCTGGCGCACGAGGCGGTGGGCGTGGTCGCCGTTGAGCAGACGGGCCCACCAGTTTATTTTCCAGCCTTTGCTCCAGCCGGTGCCCTCGTCGCCGCGGGTTTCGAGGCTTTTGCGGGCGGCGGCCAGCAGGGTGGGGTTGGTGTGCGGCGTGATTTCCCAGCCGGGGTACAGGCCGTAGAGGTGCGAGGCGTGGCGGTGGCGCGGGTCGGTTTCGGTGAACTCCTGCGACCACTCCAGCAGCTGCCCCTGGCTGCCCACTTGCAGCGGTAGCAGCCGGGCCGTGGCCGCTTGCAGGCTGTCGCGCAGGCTCGCATCTACGCCTAGGGTAGCCGAGGCCTGCCGCACGCTGGCAAACAGGTCGCGGATGATGGATAAGTCCATGGTGGTGCCCACCGACACGCCCTGCTCGCGGCCGGCGGCGTCCTTAAACTTGTTTTCGGGCGTCGTGGACGGGGCCGTGACCAAGTGGCCTTTGCCATCTTCGACCAGCCAGTCGAGCGAAAACTGGGCAGCCGATTTCATAATCGGGTACGCCCGGCGCAAAAACGCCTGGTCGCCGGTGTAGAGGTAGTGCTCCCAGAGGTGGCGGCACAGCCAGTTGCCGCCCATGTACCAGTTGGCCCACACCGGGTCGCCCTGGCCGCGGTCGCCCACGGGGTTCGACAGGGCCCAGATATCCGAATTGTGGTGCGCCACCCAGCCCCGCGCGCCGTAAAACTCGCGGGCCGTGGTGCGGCCGGTTTGGGCCAGGCCGGGCAGCCAGTCGAGCAGCGGCTGGTGCAGCTCGCTGAGGCCGGTGGCCTCGGCCGGCCAGTAGTTCATCTGGGTGTTGATGTTGATGGTATAGTTCGAGCTCCAGGGCGCGCGCAGCTCCTTGTTCCAGATGCCTTGAAGGTTGGCGGGCGGCCCGCCGGGGCGCGACGCCGAAATGAGCAAATACCGCCCAAACTGAAAGTACAGCGCCTCCAGCCCCGCATCGGCGGCGCCGGCCGTGTAGGCGCGCAGGCGCTCATCGGTGGCCAGGGCCGGGCCGCCGGCGAGGGCCCCGGGGCCGCCCAGCGTGAGTGTGGCGCGGTTGAATAGCGCCTGATAATCGGCCAGGTGGCGGCGGCGCAGGGTTTCGTAGCTGCGGCCGGCCGCCTCGCGCAGGGCGGCGGCGGCCAGCGCGTCTTCGTTCAGGCCCTGGCTGTCGGGGCACTTGTCGAAGCCATTAAACGAGGTGGCGGCGCTCACCAGCAGCACTACTTCGGTGGCGCCGCGCACGTGCAGGCCGGCGGTGTCGGCGGTCACGGTGCCCTGCTTGGTGAGGGCGCGCAGGCGATACTCGAAGCGCATGCCGTTGCAGCCGCTCGTGTCGGCGTACACCTCGGGCGGGCGGCCGGGCCGGTTGTAGTAGCTGGGGTCCACGCGGGCCGGGGCCTTGCCGCGCACCACCAGCTCGGCCGGCGCGGCCGCGGCCACCCGGTAGCGCAGCTGCGAGCGGGTGGCCACGTCAAAGCTCAATTTGCCGGGCTGGCTGCTGGTGAGGCGCAGCACCAGCACCTTATCGGGGGCCGACGCAAACGCTGTGCGCTCGTAGCGCACGCCCCCGGCCGTGAAGCGGGTGGTGGCGGTGGCAGTATTCAGGTCAAGGTCGCGGTAGTAGTCGGCGGGCGCCTGGCCGCCTAGGTCCTGGCGCAGGCGCACGTCGCCGAGCGGCAAGTACGACTCGGAGTACAGGCCTTGCATCTGGCGGGTGAGGCGGTCGGCCCGGCCGTAGTCCTGGTCTTGCAGCAGGGCCTGGCGCACCTGGGGCAGCACGGCCGCCGCGCCGGGGTTTATGCCCGGCCGCGCCGGGCCGCCGCTCCATAGGCTGCTCTCGTTTAGCTGCAGCAGCTCCTGCTCGGCCCCGCCAAACAGCATTGCCCCGAGGCGGCCGTTGCCCAGCGGCAAGGCCTCGACCCACTGCCGGGCGGGCTGCTTGTACCAGAGCTTGCCGGCGGCTGGCGTTTGGGCTTGGGCCGGCCGGGCGGCCAGGCCCAGCAGCAGCGTCAGGCAGCCACCTAGGGCGGGCAGCTGGCGGGCTAGTAGTCGGGGTAGCATCATATTGAAGGTGGAGGTGCTTTGGGGAGAGAAGAGAGAATGGGTAGGCTGGCAGCTAAAAAAACGTTTTAGCTGCCAAGTAGAATTTCGTGAAGTTGCTCAGGAATTCGTTAAAAACAACGTTCGTCAGGCAGCGCGCCGCGAAGTAGCTCGCGTGGCGCAATAATCTTTTCCGCTAGAAAGCGTCACCGCCCGTCATGCTGCGCGTTTGCAAGCGCATGGGGTTACTGCCCCACGCGAGCTACTTCGCAGCGCGCTGCCTGACGGATGCAGTGTGCAAAATTTCCTAGGCAACCGCCATCCGTAAGGCGAATACCCACGACTTTTGCGGCTGCAAAACCCCGCGCCCGCCGCACCTACCTCATCCCGCCCCACGTGACCTGGCCCCAAGCTATCAAACAATTCGACGGCTACCTGCGCCTGGAAAAATCGCTCTCGCCCAACTCAGTGGAGGCCTACCGGCGCGACGTGCGCAAGCTGCACCAGTGGCTGGAATCCGAAAGCCTAAAGGCCGGCCCGCTGCAAGTAACCACCCGGCTGCTGCGCGATTTCCTGGCCACGCTCACCGACCTAGGG
This sequence comes from Hymenobacter bucti, assembly GCF_042681145.1. Classification (NCBI taxonomy): domain Bacteria; kingdom Pseudomonadati; phylum Bacteroidota; class Cytophagia; order Cytophagales; family Hymenobacteraceae; genus Hymenobacter; species Hymenobacter bucti. Next base: position 975,733 of record NZ_JBHUFD010000003.1, on the reverse strand, counting down.
CTGTCGAGCACGTCGCAGGCGCGCACGCTCTCGGGCATCAAGGCTTTCTACGAGTTTCTCATCATGGAAGACCTGCTCAAAATAGACCCCACCGACACGCTGGAATCGCCGAAGGCCGGCCGGCACCTGCCCGATACGCTCTCGTACCCCGACATTGAAAAGCTGCTCGGCGTTATTGACCTCAGCACCAACGAAGGGCTGCGCAGCCGCGCCCTGCTGGAGGTGCTGTACTCGTCGGGCCTGCGCGTGAGTGAGTTGTGCGACCTCAAGCTCTCGAACCTCTACTTCGAGCAGGGTTTTATGCGGGTGCTGGGCAAGGGCAATAAGGAGCGGCTGGTACCCGTGGGCCGCGAGGCCGTGAAGCACCTGCACTTCTACCTAGGCGGCGTGCGCCAGCACCTCGCCGTGCAGCCCGGCTACGAGGATATCGTGTTTTTGAGCCACCGGGGCCGGCAGCTTTCACGCATCACGGTGTTTACCACCATCAAGAAGCTGGCTGAGCTGGCGGGTTTGCGCCAAACCATCAGCCCGCACACGCTGCGGCACTCCTTCGCCACCCACCTGCTCGAAGGCGGCGCCGACCTGCGCGCGGTGCAGGAAATGCTGGGCCACATCTCCATCACGACCACCGAAATCTACACCCACCTCGACCGTGACTACCTACGCCAAGTCATCACCGAGTTTCACCCCAGGAGCTAGATGAGGGGATGAGAAGGCAAGAAGGCAAGCGGTTGTCATTGCGAGCGCAGCGAAGCAATCGCACCTGTCGGGAATCCGAACAGCCTGCCCTAGTGCGATTGCTTCGCTGCGCTCGCAATGACAACCGCTTACCCTCTTCACTCTTTTACCCTCTCACCCTTCACCACCTCACTCTCTCACCGCTAAGAATTGAAGCCTCTCTACCGCGCCCTGTTGTGGCTTGTAGTTTTTATGCTGCCGCTGGTGGCCCTTGGGCCGCGCACGTTCATTCTGCTGCACGATAACCTGGAGGCCGAAGTGGTGTGGGCGCACCTGCTGGCCAAGCTGCACCTGGCGCTGGCCCACGGCCCCGGCGCGGTGGTGCCGCCCATCATGAATGGGCTGCCGCGGGCCGCTCTGCGCTCGGGGCTGAGCATCACGATTCTGGTCTTCGAGCTGCTGCCCACGGCGCCGCTGGCCGCCTACCTACTGCACGAAGCCCTGGCGCGCGTGGCGGGCCTGCTGGGCATGTACTGGCTGCTGCGCCGCTACGGCCTGGCCCGGCCCGAGCTGCGCGGCCTGGCGGCGGCCGTGGCGCTGCTGTGGGCAGTGCTGCCGGCCTACAGCATCTTTGGGCTGAGCGTGCTGGGGCAGCCGGCGCTGCTGCGGGCCGCCCTAGGGCTGCGCGATGGCCGCGCCCGCTGGCCCGAGTGGCTGGTCTGCGCGGCGCTGCCGTGGTGGTCGTCGTTTGTGCTGGTGGGGCCGTTTGTGGCGGTGGCGTGGGGGCTGGGCCTGCTGCTCGACCTAGGGCGGCGCGGCCGGGCGGCATGGCCCGCCACGGCGCGCGGGGCGGCCGGGCTGGCCCTGCTGCTGGCCGGCTACGTGGTGGTGGAGTGGCAGCTGTTCTACGGCCTGCTGGTGGCCAAAGCCTTCGTGGCGCACCGCGAAGAGTTCGACTTGGCGCGGCTGGCGCCGGTGGGCCTGGGCCGCGGGTTGCGCGAGGCGGGGCAGCTGTTTTGGCTGGGGCACTACCACGCCAGTCCGTTTTTTAAGGGCGGCATCGTGCTGGCGGTGGCCGTGGGGCTGGGGCGGCTGGTGGGTCCGGCGCGCGGGCAGCTGGGGCGGCAGGTGCTGTGGCTGCTGGCGGCCATTGCGGGGCTGTGCCTGTTGGCGGGGCTGCTGCCGCAGCTGGCCGCGCGGCTGCAAGGCCGGCTGCCGCTGCTGCACGCGTTTTCGCTGGGCCGGTTTTACTTTTTGCTGGCCTTGCCCTGGGTGCTGGTGTTGGTGCTGGTGCTGCGGCAGCTACCCGCCGGGCGGCTGGCCTACGCGCTGCTGGCGCTCCAGTTTTTGCTGGTGCTGGCGGCTAACCCCGAGTTCGTCAACAACGTGCGCGCCCTGGCCGGCCGGCCCAAGGCCGATGCGCCCGGCTACGCCGCCTACGTGGCGCCGGGGCTGCTGGGGCAGGCGCGGGCGCTCATCCAATCCCAAACCGGGCAGCCACCCGCCGCCTACCGGGTGGCGTGCCTGGGGCTGCCGCCCGCCGTGGCGCAGCTCAACGGCTTCTACACCCTCGACTCGTACCAGACGCTTTATCCGCTGGCCTACAAGCACGCCTTCCGGCCGCTCATCGCCGGTGAGCTCGCCAAAAGCCCCGAGCTGGCCACGTACTTCGATGCCTGGGGCAACCGCTGCTACCTCTTTTCGGCCGAGCTCGGGCGCAGCTTCCTGGTGGGCAAGCGGCCGGTGCGCACCGTACAGCACTGGGCCTTCGACGCGGCGGCGTTTCGGCGGCTGGGCGGCCGCTACGTGCTTTCGGCCGTGCGCCTGGCCCGGCCCGCCGAAAGCGGCCTGCGTCTGCTGGGCGTGTTCGAAGACTCGGGCGCCTACTGGCGGCTGCATCTCTACGAAGCTCTGCCTGCTGTTCAGTGATTAGCTGATAGTGGGTGGTGATTAGGTAGTAGTGGGTGGTGGGTAATCAGAATTTTACCGAAACGCTAAACACTACCCACTAACAACTACCCTACGCCGTGGCCGTGCTGGGCGCGGGCAATGTGGGGGCTGGGCTGCGCTGGGCATCGAGCCGCTGGCGGTCGCGCAGCCAGGTGGTGGCATCGGCGAGGTTGGTGAAAAACTGCAATTCAAACTTGCCGGCAAACGGATTGTGCTGCAACAACAGACCTAGGTCGTCTTCGGTGTGGGGCTGGAGCACGTGGGCCACGTAGCGCAGGCCCAGCCGCGTGGCCTGGGGCGCCCAGATATGCTGGAGCCAATCGACCGAATCAAACCACGGCCCGAGTACCTGGCTGTTGTCGTTGAGCAGGTAGGGCACCTGCGTCAAGTGGAGCTGTTGCAGCATTTTGGCCGCCGCGCGCTGGCCGTCGGGGGTGGTCACCACGCCTTTCCAGGTTGCGTGCAGCCAGTGGTCGGTTTCGTTGTATTCGGCGCGGCAGTATTCCCGGCCGTCAGGATGTGAAGAATGGTAGGTAAGCATTAGAAAAATGCAGCAGCGGAAGGCTATTATATAGTAAGCAGTAGGGCGGATAAAAGCTCGAAAGTTATGTTAGTTGACGGGAAAGCCCGGCCTGGGGTTGCTTCGAAACCGCGGCCCGTAGCGTAGATTTGACTTTTACGCTTGCTCCGCGCATGGCCTCTAACAACTATAAAAATTCGACGACTGGCCCGGCGGCTACCAATCGCCCGACCCCCGCCGCGCCCCCCGACAACGGGGCGGCGCGCCCCCGCGGCAATACCCCGCGCCCGGCCACTAGCGCGCCACCCACGGCGGCGCCTGGCCCCGCCCGGCCCGCGCCCGCCGCCCCGCGCGCCCGCGCGGCGGCCGGGGCGCCCGCCCGCCCGGCGGCTTCTCCCAAGCCGCCCCGCGCAGAAGGGCCCCGCCTAGGTTTCGGCAATGTGCTGGCGCTGCTCAAGGACCGGCGCTTTCACCTCCTAGTGGGGTTCAGCTTGCTGCTGGGTTCGCTTTACCTCACCATCGCGTTCACCTCGTTCCTGTTTAGCGGGCGCGCCGACCAGAGCGTGGTGGCCGCCCTAGGTACCATTCCAGTGAAGGAAGCCGGGCAGGAGTCGGGCAACTGGCTAGGCCTGCTTGGGGCCTGGCTCTCAGAAAAGCTCATCTACCGGGGCTTTGGCCTGTCGGCCTACGCTCTGATTCCGATAGTTTTCTTCCTAGGGTACAAAATCGTGTTTCGGCGGGCTAGGGGCTCGGTGAGCTACGTGCTGGCGCTGGGCTTGTTCACGATGCTGTGGACCAGCGCGCTGCTCGGCTACGTGGTGGTGCAGATGGAGCAGCCCGGCACCGACCCCATCGAGGCCCATCGCTTCGACTGGCTCAGCGGCGGCGTGGGCTACGAAATGGCGTTCTGGCTCCAATCGCTCATTGGCTGGGGCACGGTGCTGCTACTGGCCTTTGGGCTACTCATGTTCGTGGTGTTTTTCTTCAATATCACCAGCTTAGACCTTGACTTTGGCCTGGGCAGCAAAGATGAGGAGGATGCCGAGCTAGACGAAGAGTTTGCGCCGCCGCCCGCCGCCGCCGCGGTACCCGCCGCCAAAGCCGCCCGCCCGGCTCCGAAGGAAGTGGCCCCGCTGGCCGAGGCTGAGTACGAAGACGACGCCTCGCTGCTTGACCGCGAGCCCGAGTACGAGCCCGCCCCGCCGCGCCCCAGCGCCCTCAAAGCCCCCGTGCCGCTGGCTGGCCCGAGCTTTGAAATAGCGTCCAGCACTGCCGACGAGCCCGCGCTCGAAGTAGCGCTGACCAGTGGGGTAGGGGGCGCCGCCGCGCTGGCCGCTCCGGCGCTGAGTGCGCCGGTGGTGCTGCCAATAGCCGCCGCGGCCACCGGCCCTGCTTTCTCCTTCGAGTTGCCCGAAGCCGAGCCCGAAGTGGTGGCGCCAATAGTATCGAGCATCCCGACACCGCTCTCGCTGGCCGACCTCGCCGATGCGGATGCGCCGCTGCCCGCCCCCAGCCTCAGGCCCCAGGTACCCAGCACTAGCCTAGAGATAACCGTGCCCAGCCGCGACGACCTCGACCCCAGCGCCGGGGCCGATATCGCGGCGGTGGCCGACGAGGACGAGGACGCCGACCAGATGCCGGACGTCAACTACGACCCCACGCTCGACCTCTCGCGCTACCAGTTCCCGACCCTGGAGCTGCTCAACGACTACGGCGTGGCCAAAGCCCAGGTAACCAAGGAGGAGCTGGAGGCCAATAAGGACCGCATTGTGGAGACCCTAGGGCACTACAATATTGCCATTGCCAGCATCAAGGCCACCATCGGGCCCACGGTCACGCTCTATGAGATTGTGCCCGAGGCGGGCATCCGCATCTCCAAAATCAAGAGCCTGGAAGATGACATTGCCCTGAGTTTGGCCGCCCTAGGTATCCGCATCATCGCCCCGATTCCGGGCAAGGGCACCATCGGTATCGAGGTGCCGAATACTAAGAAGGAGATGGTAAGCATCCGCTCGGTGCTGGGCTCCGAGAAGTTTGCCCGCACCGAAATGGATTTGCCGGTGGCCTTCGGCCGCACCATTACCAACGAAGTCTTCGTGGCCGACCTGGCCAAAATGCCCCACTTGCTGATGGCCGGCGCCACCGGCCAGGGCAAGTCGGTGGGCCTGAACGTGATTCTGGCCTCGCTGCTCTACAAGCGCCACCCCGCCACGCTCAAATTCGTGCTGGTTGACCCTAAGAAAGTGGAGCTCAGTATCTTCAATAAGATTGAGCGGCACTTTCTGGCCAAGCTGCCCGACACCGAGGAGGCTATCATTACCGACACCAAAAAGGTGGTGAACACGCTGAATTCTTTGTGCATGGAGATGGACCGGCGCTACGACCTGCTGAAGGAAGCCGGCTGCCGCAACTTGAAGGAGTACAACCTCAAGTTTGTGGAGCGGCGCCTGAACCCTAAGAAAGGCCACCGCTTCCTGCCGTTTATCGTGCTGGTAATCGACGAGCTCGCCGACCTCATGATGACGGCCGGCAAGGAAGTGGAAACGCCCATTGCGCGCCTCGCGCAGCTGGCACGCGCCATCGGTATTCACCTCATCGTGGCCACCCAGCGCCCGAGCGTAAACGTGATTACGGGTATCATCAAGGCCAACTTTCCGTGCCGGATTTCCTTCAAGGTGACCAGCAAAATCGACTCGCGCACCATTCTCGACACCGGCGGGGCCGACCAGCTCATTGGCCAGGGCGACATGCTGTTTTCGGCTGGCTCGGACCTCATTCGGGTGCAGTGCGCTTTCATCGACACGCCCGAAGTAGACCGCCTCTGCGACTACATTGGTGAGCAGCAGGGCTACTCCGACGCTTACCTGTTGCCCGAAGTGGCCGGCGCCGACGGCGACGAGGGCAGCGGCCAGGACGAGATGGACCCCAGCGAGCGCGACTCCATGTTTGCCGAGGCCGCCCGCTGCATCGTGCTACATCAGCAGGGCTCCACCTCGCTCATTCAGCGCAAACTTAAGCTCGGCTACAACCGCTCGGGCCGCCTCATGGACCAGCTTCAGCAGGCCGGTATCGTGGGCCCGTTTGAGGGTAGCAAGGCCCGCGCCGTGCTCATCCCCGACGAGTATCAACTCGAGCAGCTGCTGAACACGATGAAATAATTCAGTCATCGGTTATCAATTGGAAGGGCCTGTCTGCATTAGTAGACAGGCCCTTCCAATTGATAACCGATGACTGATAATTGATAACTGACACTTTGGCCTTGCTTTTGCGTATCAGGCTCATCCGGCTCCAATCAGCTGGGTTTTTACCTCTATATGACGCAGAAATTTTCCCTGCTGGCCCTGGCCGCTACCCTAGCCCTGCCCGCCGCCGCGCAGCAAGACCCGAAAGCCGGTAAAATCCTTGACGCCGTGAGTGCGAAGTACACGGCCCTCAAGTCGTTTCAGGCTGGCTTTACCCAAACCCTGGAAAACCCCGCCGCCAAGCTCAAGCAGAACATCAACGGCGAGGTGACCGTGAGCGGCCAGAAATACCACCTCAAGGCCAACGGCCAAGAGGTGCTCAACGACGGCAAAAACACCTGGACCTACCTCAAAAACGAGAACGAGGTGAACGTGTCGGAGTCGGACCCCAACAACCAGGACATGTCGCCCACCCAGATGTACAGCATGTACAAGAAGGGCTACAAATACACCTACGTGAAGTCGCTCAAGGATGCGGGCGTGGCCAGCGACCTCATCGAGTTGTCGCCGGATAGCAAGACGAACGACGTGTTTAAGGTGCAGCTAATTGTGGGCACGGCCGACAAAGCCATCCACAGCGTGAAAACTTTTAAGAAGAACGGCACGCGCACGACCTTCACCCTCAAGAACTTCAAGCCCAACGTGCCCGTTGCGGCCAGCACCTTTGCCTTCGATAAAGCCCAGTATCCCGGCGTGAAGGTGGTGGATTTGCGGTAGGTAACCCCTAGGGTGCCTACTTACTTAGTAGCCAGCCTTTAGGTGCGAATTTTCGAAACGCCCTGCTTCAGTCCGAAGCGGGGCGTTTTACTTTTACGGAGCGCTACCGCCGGCAAATTGCCCGGGGTTTTTATTTTCCTGATGAAAGAAGATTTCCTCCACTACGTCTGGCAGCACCAGTACTTCGATAAGAGCGACTTGCGCACCACCGGCGGCGAGGAAATCCAGGTGCTGCGGCCCGGCCAGCGCAACGCCGACGCCGGTCCCGATTTCCTCAACGCTCGCCTACGTCTGGGCGAGGTAGAGTGGAACGGGGCCGTAGAAATCCACCTGCGCGCCAGCGACTGGCAGCGCCATAACCACCAGACCGACAAGAAGTACGACCAAGTGGTGCTGCACGTGGTGCACCAGGCCGACGCCGACGTGCACCGCACCAACGGCAGCCTCATTCCGGCCCTGGCGCTGGCCCCGCGCCTCGCGCCCGACCTGCTGAGCCGCTACGAAGCCCTGGTGCAGGCGCCATCGGCCGCGCCGCTGCCTTGCGCCCCGCTGCTGGGCCAGGTGCCGATGCTGGTGCGCACGATGATGACCGAGCGGGCGCTGCTGGAGCGCGTAGAGCAAAAAGCCGACGTGATTGCCGCGCTGCACCAGCACCTGGGGCAAGACTGGGAAGCCACCGCCTACCACGCCCTGATGGCGGCTTTCGGCTTTCAAAAAAACAGCGAGCCCCTGGCCCGCCTCGCTAAGGCGGTGCCGCTGCCCCTGGTGCGGCGCCACCGCCACGACCAGCGCCAACTCGAAGCCCTGCTGTTTGGGCAGGCCGGCATGCTGATTGAAAACGACGAGACGGCCGCGGATGAGTACTTGCACGACCTGCGGCAGGAGCACGCGTTTCTGGGTCACAAATACGACCTAGGGCCCACTGCGCTGGCCGCCCACGAGTGGAATTATTTAAGGCTCCGGCCCGCCAACTTCCCGGCCGTGCGCCTGGGGCAGCTGGTGGGGCTGCTGCACCGCCGCCCCGCGCTCTTCGATGCCCTGCTCACGGCGCAGAGCGTGGTAGCGCTCGGCGAGTTTTTTGCCGGCGCGCCGGCCCCGGCGTACTGGCAGCAGCACTTTCGGCCCGGCCGGCCGGGCAAGGTGCCGGGCCTGGGTAAGAGCAGCATCGAGCTGTTAATCATCAACGTAGTGGTGCCGCTGCGCGTGGCCTACGCCCGCCACACCGGCCAGCCCGACCTCGTAGAGAGCAGCGTGGGCCTGCTGAGCGAGCTGCCGGCCGAGCACAACCAGTACACCGACCTCTACCAGGACCTGGGCTTTGAGCACCGCACGGCGGCCGACTCGCAGGGCTTGCTGGCCTTGCACAAGGGATACTGCCAGCCGCGGCGCTGCCTGCACTGCGCCATCGGGGGGCGGCTGGTGGGCGGCGAGCCAGCGCGGCTGCGCGCCAACCGATGAAGCTGGCCGTTGCCCTGCTGCTGAACCTAGGGCTACTAGTCACCCTAGGGTGGTGGCTGCGCCGCGAGTACCGCCGGGCCGGGCCGGTGCTGCGGCGCTGGCTGCTGCCGGCGCTGGTGCTGCGTGTGGTGGCTGGCACGTTTCAGCATAGCTCCGACGCGTACTTTTTGCACGCCTGGGGGCAAGGCTTTACGGCGCAGTTCTGGATGCGGCCGGCGGCGGGCGGGCTGGCCTTATGGCAGGGCCACCAGGTCTGGTACGGGCCCCACACCTGGAGCGTGTATCGCTGGTCTAACGCCTTATTCGTCAGTAAAATACTGGCTTTGCTGAACTTCGTGACGCTAGGTAGCTTCTGGCTAGCTGGCGTGTACCTGAGCTTAGGGTGCTACGTGGCCTGCTGGGGGCTAGTGCGCACGCTGCGCCAGCTCTGGCCCGCGGCGCCCGTGGGGGCCGGGGTCCTAGCTTTTTTGCTGTGGCCTTCGGTGGTGTGGTGGTCGGCGGGCATCACCAAAGAAACGCTAGTGCTGGGCAGCGGGGCGGCGCTGGTGGCGATGCTACTCAACAGCCTCTACTACCGGCTGCCGGCGGCTGGGTGGCAGCAGCTGGGCTGGTGGGGGCTGCTGCTGGGTCTAGGGTGGCTGCAGGTGCGGTTGCGTTATTTTTTCGCGCTGCCGTTGCTAGGCAGCTTGCTGGCCCTGGTGGGAGTGGTGCGAGCCGAGCGGCGTGGCTGGCTGCCCGCGGGGTGGCGGGCGCAGGGGCTCGGGCTGCTGGCGGGGGTGGCGCTGGCCGGGCCGCTGGTAGTGGCAGCAGGAGGGGAGCCGGTATCCAAAGCCTTCGTAACTAGCCAGCTTTGGGGTAACTACCTGCACGGCGTGGCCACCTCCGCAGGCCGGCCACATCTAGAATACCCTGGCTTGCAGCCCACGCTGGGTAGCATGGCCAGTCACTTTCCCGTGGCCGCCGCCCAAACCTTGGTGCGCCCCTGGCTGGGCGAGTCGGCGGGGCTGCGGTACGTGGGTGTGGGCCTCGAAAACCTGCTGTTGCTCGGGCTGCTGGTACTAGCCACCACCGCCGTGGTGCGCGGCCGGCCCGGTCGGCTGCCGGCGGCCCTGGTGCTGACGCTGCTGCTGTACTGCGTAGTGCTGGCCGGCCTCATCGGCCTGAGCACCCCCAACCTAGGGACGCTGCTGCGCTACCGCACGGTACTGCTGCCGTGGCTGCTGTGGCTGTTGCTGCAAAACGACTACGCCCGCCGCCTGCTGCGGAGGCTCGGGCTCGGCGACTGAACCGGGAGGCCCCTGGGCGGGTTGCGTTACACTGGTTACTGCTGCACGTAGCGCGTAACTTTGCTTTTTATGGAAAACCCCGTTATCATTCTTGGCGCGCAGGCCGTCGGCACCGCCGCCCTGGATGCGTTTCTCTCCAACGATGTCGTCGTGTATTGCATTCTCGACGATGACCCCAAACTGCACAGCACCGAGCTGCTCGACGTGCCCGTGATGGGCAACACCGACGACGGCGAGCTGCTCAAGCTCATCGGCAAAAAGTGCGAAGTATTTGTGGCCACCGAAGACGCCGCCAGCCGCCGCAGCCTCACCCAGATGCTGCACGACGAGTACCAGGTGGTGCCCGTGAATTCGATTCACCAGCGCGCCAGCGTATCTATCCACGCCGAGCTGGGCCACGGCAACTACGTAGGTCCCAATGCGGTAGTAGCCGCCACGGCCAAGATTGGGGCCGGTGTCCTGGTCGGCCCGAATGCCGTGATTGAGGGCCAGGCCAGCGTGGGTGACTACGCCCAAATTGGCAGCGGGGCGCAGCTCGGCGTTGGGGCGTCGGTGGGCGCGGGCGCTTTTGTGGGCGCTGGCGCGGTGCTGGTGGCCGGCGTAAAAGTGGGCGATAAAGCCCGCGTGGGCGCCGGCTCGGTGGTAGTGGCCGACGTGCCCGCCAACCAGACGGTATTCGGCAACCCGGCGGTTAAGGTGTAAATTAAAAATTAAAAATTATGAATTAAAAATTGCTGTTTGCCACGAATGCTAAGAAGTGGCACAAGCGTCAATTCATAATTTTTAATTCATAATTTTTAATTTAAAAAATGTATCAAGTCCTTCTTTACTATTGCTATACGCCCCTCGAAAACCCCGAGCAGTTCCGCGGCGAGCACCACCGGCTGTGCCTCGACCTGGACTTGCGCGGCCGCATCATCGTGGCGGCCGAGGGGCTGAACGGCACCGTATCGGGTACCCGCGCGGCGTGCGCCGCCTACATGGCTGCCGTGAAGGCCGACCCGCGCTTTGCGGCGCTGGAGTTCAAGATTGACGACGTGGAGAGCCACACCTTCCGGAAGCTGCACGTGCGGCTGAAGGATGAAATCGTGCACAGCAGCCTGCGCCACGTGCGGCCCCACGAGCGCACCGGCCAGCACCTTACGCCCCAGGAGTTTAAGGAGCTGAAAGACCGCGACGACGTCGTGGTAGTGGACGTGCGCTCGGACTACGAGTATAACCTAGGGCGCTTCAAAAACGCGGTGACGCTAGACATCGAGAATTTCCGCGACTTCCCGGAGCGCGTCGAGCGCTTGCAGGAGTTTAAGGACAAGAAGATTCTGACCTACTGCACCGGCGGCGTGAAGTGCGAAAAAGCCAGTGCCTTTTTGCTGGAGCAGGGCTTCGAAAACGTGTACCAGCTGCACGGCGGCATCATCAAGTATGGCCACGAAGTAGGCGGCGAAGACTTTGATGGTCAGTGCTATGTGTTTGATGGTCGCGTGGCGGTGGACGTGAATACGGTGAACCCCACCGTCATCTCGCGCTGCCACCACTGCCAGCAGCCCTCACCCCGCCTCATCAACTGCGCCAATCCGCACTGCAACGCCCACCTGCCGCTCTGCGAAAGCTGCGGCGAGTTGCTGGATGGAGCCTGTTCAGAGGCCTGCGCCGAGCACCCTGACAAGCGGCCGTACGATGGCACGGGCACGTATCCGAAAATCAGCAACCACTACACGCCCGCGCAGGGGCTGGCGTCGTATCGGGGGTAGTGTACTGTTCCGGCTGTCCTTGCGAGCGTAGCGAAGCAATCGCACTAGCACGGTAGTACCCACCGAGTTTTATTCTGATGCGATTGCTTCGCTGCGCTCGTAAGGACAATCGTTAATAACCCAGCTCATGATTCCTGAATCCGAACTTATCCTGAACGCCGACGGCACGATTTATCACCTGAATCTGCTGCCTGACCATATTTCCGACACCATCCTGACGGTGGGCGACCCGGCGCGGGTGGCGCAGGTGAGCCGGCATTTCGACTCCATCGAGTTTGAGGGCACGCACCGCGAGTTTGTGACCCACGTGGGCTACTACCGCGGCAAGCGCCTCACGGTGCTGAGCACCGGCATGGGCACCGACAACATCGACATCGTCATGAATGAGCTTGATGCGCTGGTGAACATCGACTTTATGTCGCGCACCGTGCGCCCCCCCGAGGAGCGCCTGAGCCTGCGCATCATCCGCCTAGGTACCAGCGGCAGCCTCCAGCCCGACGTGCCGGTGGGCGCGCTATTGGCCACCCAGCACGCCGTGGGCCTCGATAGCCTGATGCAGTTCTACCCCTTCATGGAAACCGGCCTCGAAACGCAAGTGGCGCAGGACCTGCAACAAACCCTAGGTCTGCCTTTCGCGCCCTACGTAGTGCGCGGCTCCGACCTGCTGCGCGAGCAACTGGCCGCCGACCTGCTCATCGGCAACACCGTGACTTGCCCCGGCTTTTACGGTCCGCAGGGCCGCATGCTGCGCCTGGCCCTGCGCACGCCCGACTACATGACGCGCCTCCAAAACTTCCGCCACCAAAGCCCGGAGGGTGATTTCCGCCTCAGCAACTTTGAGATGGAAACGGCCGGCTACTATGCCCTAGGGCAGCTTTTGGGCCACGAGGTGCTGAGCCTCAACGCCATTGTAGCCAACCGCGCCACCGGCGAATTTGCCTCGGACGCGGGCGACATTGTGGACCGCCTGATAGCACGCACCTTATCACTAATTTAATCGCAGATTTAACTGATTCAACGGATTGCGCAGATACGCTCGCCTGTGGCGCGCTGACTAACCAAATGAGGAAATTGCACAATAGAAAAAGCCGCCTTTCGGGCGGCTTTTTCTATTTATTACCCGGCTAGGAGTCAGCTCGCCGCAGGCGAGCGTATCTGCGCAACCCGTTGAATCAGTTAAATCTGTGATTATGTGGCGAACCCTAGGACGGCGCGAATCGGCAGCAGCAGCCCGTCTTTGAGGGTTAGGTACTCGGCATGGGCACCTAGTACGTGCGCCCGCACGCGCTTGGTGTGGCCATCGGCGGTACGGAAGAAGATGGTGGTTTTGGCCTGGTGGGCGTTGGCCAGCAGCATGGCGCGGTCGGCTTCGGCGCGGCGGAGCTGCTGGGCGGCGGGGTCGGTGGCCAGCACGTCGTCGTGGCTGAACGCTACTGCGGGAAGCTCCTTGCGGTCAATGGTTTCGATGAGTTGGTCGGTGGGTGGGGTGAACATCGTAAGCGGGACTAAGTGAGGATGGGGAAAGATAAGCAAATTTGCTTCATCAATACTTCATAATGAGGCTTGCCGTTATACTTCGGCCGCCAAAAACTCCATCGTGTCGATGCCATCGGCGTAATCAGCCACGCCGGGATACTGCGCCTGGCCAAAAGGAAACGAGCCGGGGTAGCGCCCGCCCGCCGACACGAGGCACTGCGTTTGGGCGGCCACGTTGGTGAGTTGGTCGAGCAGGTCAATTTCCTGGGTGTAGGTGCTGTAATGCACCACCGAGATGGGCGACACGGGCGCCTCGCGCTCGGTGAGTAGCAGGAAACCGTTGTCGAAGTGCGGCACGGCATTTACCAGCAAAATGCTTTTGTTGTAGTCGTAGTTGTTCTGGTATTTGTGGTGGTTGAGCACCGTCTGCCAGGGTTGCAGGGCGTCGAGCAGGGGCACGAAGCTGTAGCCCTCAGGCACGTAGAGCTTACTCACGTTGCGGCACCCTAGGCCATAATACTGGAAAATATCGGGGCCGAGCGCGGCCAGCTCCTCGGCCGTTTCGTGGCCCGTGAGGATACCTAGGCTGGTGCGGTTGCGGCGGATGAGGTGGGGCTTGTTTTTGAAATAAAATTCAAAGTAGCGTGCCGTATTATCCGAGCCGGTGGCGATGAACGCATCGGCCGCATTGAGGCGCTCCACGAAGTTGATGCGCTCAGTGAAAGCCGGCTCAATATCGGTTAACTCCTTGGCAATCCAGAGCATGAGCACGGTGTCTTCCTTGCTCGCTTTAGCCAGCAAGGTGTGGCCGCTGAGCAGCACGCACAGCATATCGTGAAAGCCCACGAGCGGGATATTGCCGGCCATGACCACGCCTACTTGGCGCGGCTGCGCGGGCTCGGCGGGGTAGTGGCCTGCCCACTGCGAGAGCTTGGGTTCTGCGAGCTGGTGGGCGATGCCGGCGATGGCGGTGCGCACGTTGGATAGGTCAAACCAGCCGTTGCGGTTGCGGGCGCGGGCGGCGATATCGGTCAGTTCGTCGTCGGTGAGGGCGGCGAGGCGTTGGCCCAGGGCCGCGAAGGCGGCGAGGCGGGAAGCGTGATTCAGCATAGAAAGGAGTAGCGGCGAGCCAGAATGGGCCGTACTTTTGAGGGTTCGAAGCGGCCAAACGCAGTGCTTTTACGTACAGCCGGGCAGCTTTGACCAGCAAAATTATTCACTAGTATAAGGAGACGACGGCAATGGCCATCATGATAACCGACGAGTGCATCAATTGTGGTGCCTGCGAACCGGAATGCCCCAACACCGCCATTTACGAGGGCGGCGCCCAGTGGCGCTGGGCCGATGGCACCAAGCTCAAAGACGTAGAAACGGCTGACGGCAAGCAGGTGGGCGGCACCGACCCCCAGCGCCCGGTATCCAACGAGTATTACTACATCGTAACCGATAAATGCACCGAGTGCGTGGGCTTCCACGAGGAGCCGCAGTGCGCCGCCGTGTGCCCCGTCGATTGCTGCGTAGATGACCCCGACCACCGCGAAACCCGCGAGCGCCTCGCTCAGAAGCAGCAGTGGCTGCACAAAACAGCCGCGTAGGCATGTAGCGCGGACTCTGCGAGTCCGCGAATTACAACATAGGGTGTCATGCTGAACGCAGTGAAGCATCTCTACCGCACCGTTCGGATTCGTTCAACGGTGCGGTAGAGATGCTTCACTGCGTTCAGCATGACACCCTTTTTGTTACTCCTCGAAAAGCAATCGGCTAGCATCCTGCTCCGCCACCAGCAGCGCCAAAAACTCGTCGCGCGACACCTCTTCCGCGCCTAGCGCCAGCATGTGCGGCGTGAGCTGCTGAATGTCGAAAAAGCTAGCCCCGCGCTCCCCCAGGTGCCCGGCCAGCGCCAGCACCGCCAGCTTGGAGGCATTGGGGCGGTGGTGAAACATGCTTTCGCCCGCGAATACGCCCCGCACGGCCACGCCGTAGAGGCCGCCTACCAGCTCTTCGCCCTCCCAAACCTCCACGCTGTGGGCGTGGCCGGCGGCGTGCAGCGCCTCATAGCCACGTACCAGCTGCGGCGTTATCCAGGTGCCATCCTGGCCGGGGCGCGGTTGGGCCTGGCAGGCCCGCATCACCTGCCCAAAGGCCTCATCAAAGCTGATGCGCCACGGCGACTGCCGCTGCGCCCGCGCCAGGCTGCGGCCCACGTGCAGCTCGCTGAGGCGCAAAATACCCCGTCTAGGTGGGCAAAACCAGGCCAGCGGCCACCCCGGCACCGGCCACGGAAAAATGCCCTGCGCATACGCCGCCACCAGGTTTTCGACGGTGGGCTGGCCACCAAGCAGCAGCAGGCCGTCGAGGTCGTCGCGCGCGGCGGTGGGTGGGGGGAAGGTGAGGGACATTAAGCGTTCGGATTAGACTTTAATTCTTGAGCTAGCTGCATGATTGCTCTAAGTCCATCCTCCGTGTAGTCCTCGAAGAAAAGCTTGTTCTGGTCGTACCGTCGGATAAAGTCTTTTATTTCCTGGTCAGTTTCACTGAGGAAGCTTTTTGCGGCCGGGTTCCAGCCTTTCTGCGTGTACCACCAGTCCAGGCTCACTTCACACGTTGGTGAAATCTGCTTGGCCTGCTCGATGGGAAAAGTAGGTTGAGCCAGAATATGCCGTACCAACTCGGTTGGCAGGCGTAGGTTGTGCTCTAGAATATAATGGGTCAATCCTTCAGGCCAGCAGTAAGTGCCATCTGTCAAGTCATCGGCTCCCATTGCACCCTGAGAAATACCGCACCGAAAACGGCACCAGCTATAACCCATCCAACTGACGAATGAACGCCCTTGGCGCAAATAAGCGACTACTCGCTGGCGTTCATCCATGGCCCACGACGCATCGATAAATCAAGCCGGGTTAGGCAAATCAGGCTCGTTCAGGCTACGCCAATAGCCAAAACCAATAAGCTCACTCATAATCTTTGCAGAGCTAAGTAATGACCAGAGCGGAAAATTACGTCATTGCCCACCACCCTAACTACCCCAACCCCGCCCGCCGTACTTTTGCCGGCTACTACTCAATCCGATTTCGCACGCCACGCGGCCAGCTAGCCAGCCTGCTTTAGCAGGCGTATCCGCGAAATCCGTTAAATCCGTTAAATCTGTGATTGCCAAAACCTATTCGCCCGCCGACGTTGAAGCCAAATGGTACCAGCGCTGGCAGGAGCAGGGCTTTTTCCAAGCCAAACCCAACCCCCGCAAGCAGCCCTACACCGTGGTCATTCCGCCGCCCAACGTGACGGGCGTGCTGCACATGGGCCACATGCTCAACAATACCATCCAGGACGTGCTCGTGCGCCGCGCCCGGATGCAGGGCAAGGAAGCCTGCTGGGTGCCCGGCACCGACCATGCTAGCATCGCCACCGAGGCCAAGGTAGTGGCCATGCTCAAGGAGCAGGGTATCAATAAGAAAAACCTGAGCCGCGAAGACTTTCTGACCCACGCCTGGGCCTGGAAGGAGAAGTACGGCGGCATCATCCTGGAGCAATTGAAGCAGCTCGGCGCCTCCTGCGACTGGAGCCGCACGCGCTTCACGATGGAGCCCAAGCTGACCGAGGCCGTGCTGCGCGTGTTCGTGGACCTGTACCGCAAAGGCCTGATTTACCGCGGCGTACGCATGGTGAACTGGGACCCGCTAGGCGGCACTGCCATCTCCGACGAGGAGGTGATTGCCAAGGATACCCAGGCCAAAATGTACCACCTGCGTTACGAGGTGGTGGGCCAGCCCGGCCGCTTCCTCACGGTAGCTACCTCGCGCCCCGAAACCGTGATGGCCGACGTGGCCGTGGCCGTGAACCCCACCGACCCGCGCTACCAGGACCTGGCTGGGCAGCGCGTGCGCATTCCGCTCCTAGGTCGCGAAATTCCGGTTATTCAGGACGAGTACGTGACGGTAGATTTCGGCACGGGTGCGCTGAAAATTACGCCCGCCCACGACCTCAATGACTACGAGCTGGGTCTGAAACACAACCTGCCGGTAATTGATATTCTGAATGATAACGGCACGCTGAATGAGAAGGCGGAGCTGTACGTGGGCCAGGACCGGTTTGCGGCCCGCCGCAACATCGTGAAGGACCTAGGGGAAGCCGGCTTGCTTGATAAGATTGAAGAGTACGCCAGCATCGTGCAGACGTCGGAGCGCACCGGGGCCGTGATTGAGCCCAAGCTGAGCTTGCAGTGGTTCATGAAAATGGAGCATCTGGCCAAGCCCGCGCTCGAAGTGGTGGAAAATGATACCATCAAGCTGCACCCACCCAAGTTCAAGAACATGTACCGGGTGTGGATGGAGAACGTGCGCGACTGGTGCATCTCGCGCCAACTGTGGTGGGGCCAGCGCATTCCGGCTTACTACCTGCCCGATGGTTCGTTTGTAGTGGCTCAGAATGAGGCCGAAGCGGTAGAGCTCGCCCGCACCCAAACCGGCAACAACGAGCTGCAAGCCAGCGACCTGCGCCAGGACGAGGACGTGCTCGATACCTGGTTTTCGTCGTGGCTGTGGCCTATCTCGGTGTTCGATGGCTTCGACGACCCTGATAATGCTGACATCAACTACTTCTACCCGACCAACGACCTCGTAACGGCCCCCGAAATCCTGTTTTTCTGGGTGGCCCGCATGATTATGGCCGGCCTGGAATTCCGCAAGGAAGTGCCATTCAAAAACGTGTACCTCACTGGTATTGTGCGCGATGCGCAAGGTCGCAAGATGAGCAAGCAGCTCGGCAACTCGCCTGACCCGCTCGACCTCATCCGTGACTTTGGCGCGGACGCTGTGCGCACGGGGATGCTGTTCTCATCGCCCGCCGGCAATGACTTGTTCTACGACCAGAAGCTGATTGACCAGGGCCGTAATTTCAATAATAAGCTCTGGAACGCCTTCCGCCTCGTAAAAGGCTGGGAGGTGGATAACGCGCTGCCCTTTGCCAACGAGCAGGCGGTGCAGTGGTTTGAGGCCAAGCTAGCCGAAACTGTGGTGGTGCTCGACGAGCATTTCGAGAAGTTTCGGATGAGCGACGCCCTACTGACGGTATACAAGCTGCTCTGGGACGACTTCTGCGGGCAGTACCTCGAAATGGTGAAGCCGGCTTACCAGCATCCAATTGATGCCGAAACGCTGCGTGCCACCGTCGATTTCCTCGAAACGCTGCTCAAGCTGCTGCACCCGTTTATGCCATTCATCACAGAAGAGCTGTGGCACGAGCTGGCCGAGCGCGGCCCTAAGGACTACGTGTGCGTGGCCCACTGGCCCAAGGTGACGGCCCCCGCCAACAGCGCCGACACGCTGGCCGAGATGGAAAAGGCCCTTGCCATCGTGGCCGGCGTGCGCAACGTGCGCAACCAGAAGAACCTAGGCCCGGTGAAGCCGCTGGAGCTGGCCGTGAAAACGGACGACCAGGCCGCCATCCTGACCTACGCGCCGCTGGTGCGTAAGCTGGCCAACCTCAGCGACTTGTCGTTTACGCAAGATGCGCCGGCCGGCGCGGTCAGCTTCGTGCTGGGCGGCAATGAGTTCTTCATTCCGCTTGATATTCAAGTAGATGCCGCTACCGAGCGCGTGCGCGTGGAAAAAGAGCTGGGTTACGCCATCGGCTTCCGCGACTCGGTGAACAAGAAGCTAAGCAACGAGAAATTCGTAGCCAATGCCAAGCCTGACGTATTGGAGCGCGAGCGCCAGAAGCTGGCTGATGCCGAGGCTAAAATCGCGGCGCTGGAGCAAGCGCTGAAGGCGCTGGAATAGCGTAGGTTGCAGCGTAAAATAACGTCCGTCATGCTCATCTAGCGTCCGCGGAGCGAAGCATCTTGGCTGATTGCGTAAGGAATAACCCTAACGTTTCTTACTAAGATGCTTCGCTCCGCGGACGCTAGATGAGCATGACGGACGTTGTTTTTTACTAGGTGAAGTGGAAAGCAAACGAGCCGTAGTGCGCCACCCGGTGCGGGTGCCGGTTGGGTTGGTGGTGAAACTGCTCATCTACTGTGTGTTGGGCCGCGGTGCGCTCGTGCTGCAAGGCGGCGGCCGCGCGGCGACCCACCAGCGTGGCAGCTAGCAGCAGGCTCAGTACCAGTACGCTCAGCACCGCGAAGCGGCGGTCGCGCAGGGTGCTCAGCAGCTCTTTTTGGGCAATGCTCGTTATCATCGGCTAGTCGTGCATGTAGGTGAGGTAGAGCTGCTCCAACTCGCTGGCGTTCAGCGCGGCGGTGGGGCGCACGTCCACCAGTTCACCCTCGCGCATGATGCCCACCCGCGTGCCCACTTCCTTGGCCCGGAAAATGTCGTGCGTGGCCATGAACACGGCCGTGCCCTGCCCACTAAGCTGGCGCAGCAGTTCCGAAAACTCGTTCGAGGCTTTGGGGTCGAGGCCCGAGGTGGGCTCGTCGAGCAGCAGTACCTTGGCGTGCTTGGCCACCGCGATGGCGATGCCCACCTTCTGGCGCATGCCCTTCGAGTAGCTACCCACCCGGCGCGCTACGGCCTCGGCCGGCAGGCCCGCCTGGGTCAGGTAGTCGCGTAGCTCGCTCTCGCGGTAGCGAAAGCCCGCCAGGCTGCTGAATAGCGCCAGGTTTTCAAGCCCCGTCAGGTGCGGGTAGAGCAGCACGTTTTCGGGGATGTAGGCCAAAAACTGCTTTATTTTCAAGGAATTACTGGCCACCTCCAGCCCATTGACATAGGCCGCGCCCGAAGTGGGGGCGATAAAGCCCAGAAACAGGTTGATGGTGGTGGACTTGCCCGCGCCGTTTTGGCCGAGCAGGCAGAATACTTCACCGGGCGCGAGCTGGAGGTTAAGGTTTTTGAGCGCCAGCTTGTCGGGGTACTGCTTGCGCAGGTCCTTGGCTTCGAGGATATAAGACATACAGTAATTAAAACGAGTACCCTAGGGTAGCCATGTAGTTGCGCGGCGCGCCGGGGCTGGCCCGGAAGAAGTCGTAGCCGCCTACGAAGTAGTACTTGTCGAACAGGTTGTTGACGTTGACGTGAAAATTGAAGCGGTTGACGGTGTAAAACAGCGCCGCATCGGCCACCGCGTAGCTGGGCCAGTGGGCCCAGTAGGGCGCGCCACCATCAAGGGCTGCCACCTGGTTTTCGAAGCGGCGGCGGCCCACGTAGTTGCCGCCCACGGCCAGGCCCAGGCCGCGCAGCGCGGGCGTGAGAAAGGTGTACTTGGCCCACAGGCCGCCCGAGTTTTTGGGGGCGTTGGCCAGCGGCTGGCCGTTTTCGGCGGCTAGGTCGGCCTCCAGCACCTGGGTGTGGTTGAAGGCGTAGTTGGCGTTCAGGCTGAAATTGGGCAGGATATTACCGGTCAATTCCAACTCTATTCCGCGCGAGCGGGCCTGGCCGTTTTGGCGGTACACGGGCGCGCCATCGGCCGTGAGCGAGCCGGTGTTCACGAGTTGATTGCGCTTGACAATCTGGTAGATGGCGGCGGTGGCAAATAGCGCCCGGTCGAAAAACTCGCCTTTTAGACCGGTTTCGAGCTGGTAGCTGGTTTCGGGGCTGAAGGGCTCGGTGCGGCCGTAGCGCGCGGGAAAGCGGATGTACTCGGGCTTGAGCGGCCGGAAGCCCGCGCTGTAGCTGGCGAAGTAGTTGAGGTTGTCGCGCAGCGCATACGTGAGGCCGGCGCGGGGCAACAGCTTGGTTTGCGCGATGTTAGCCAGGCCATCGCCGTAGTCGCGCTCGTCGGCAAACAGCTCGTAGCGGGCGCCCAGCAGCAACCCTAGGCGCGGCGTCACCTCGATTTGGTCCTGCACATAAATACCCGTGGTGTGGTAAATCGAGTTGAGGTAGTCGGTGAAAAACTGCGGCGTCGGGCGGCGGATATAGGTGCTCGGGTCGCGGATTTCGTAGGTCGGCTGGTTGAGGTCGAATTGCAGCGGCACCACGCGCTGCGTTATCGTGCTGCCCGCCACGGTGGTGGCCACGCGCTGCCGGGCCTCGAACATGGCGCTTTCCTTGTCGGTATTGAAGCGGATGTAGTCGGCCCCGACGACCACCTTGTGGGCCAGCGCGCCGGTGCTGCGACTCAGCACGAAGTAGGCCGACAGGTTCTTGGTGTACTCCTCGGCCCGGCGGTCGAAGTAGCGCAGATTCATAATGGAATTGGCTGGCTTCGTGGGGTCCGAGTTGTCGTAGCTGTTGAGGGTGCGGTGCTCGCTTAGGTTCTCGTTATAAGTAAAATCCAAATAAGACGCGTTGAACGAGAGCCAGTTGGTGAACTTGTGATTCAGTGAGGCGTTGAGGTAGTAAGTGCTGGTGCGGAAGTAGTCGCTGGGCTGGCTGAGCGTAAATGAGCGTGGCACGCCGTATAAGTCGTTGCTCTTGATGGGCAGGCCGCGGTCGAGAAAGCCGTCGCTGTGCGTGTACACCAGCTCGGCGTTGAGCGTGGTTTTGTCAGACACCAAAAACGTGACGGTCGGGGCCAGCATCAGCGACTTGATGTCGTTCACGTCGCGGAAGGTGTTGGTTTTCTCGTAGCCCGCATTGAAGCGGTAGAGCACGTTTTGCCGGTCGGTGAGCGGGCCGGTGAAGTCGGCCGTCATGCGGGTGGTGTTGAAGCTGCCCGTCGAAAACGTGACGGCCTTGCGGTCTACCGCGAGCGGCTTTTTGGTCACCATGTTGATGGTGCCGCCGGGGTTGATATCGCCAAACAGCGCCGCGCCCGGCCCTTTCAGCACCTCCACGCGCTCTAGGTTCACCGTCAGCGGGGCCTGCGTAAAGGCATTGCCGTAGCTAAAACCCGAGCGCAGGCCATTGAGCAGCCGAAAGCCGCTCTCGTAGCCGTTGCGAAAGCCACGGATAGTAAAGTCGTCGTAGTGTGAGTATTGCGTTACGCCGGCCACGTTTTTCACCACCTCCGTGAGGCGGTAGGCCTGACGGTCCTCCATGAGCTCTTTGGTCACGGTCGAGATGGACTGCGGCACGTCGAGGAGGTCGGTTGAGGTGCGGGTGCCGACCAAGCTGTAGTTGCTTTTGTAGGTGGTTTCCTGGCGGCCCAGCACCTCCACTTCCTGCACAGCGTTGGTGCTGGTTTGCAGGGTGAAGTCAACCGTGGCGCTGGGGTTTTGGGCGCTCAGTACCACCTCGCGGCGGGCTTCCGCGTGCCCTAGGCTGCGGGTGATGAGCACGTAGGCGCCGAGCGGCAGCTGGTCGAGCGTGTATCGGCCCTGGCCATCGGTGAGGGTTGCGAAGCGCCCCGCCTGGTCTACCACCGACACGCCCTCCAGCGGCTGCCCCGCCGCGCTGCTAATGCGGCCGGCAAGGTGACCTAGGCCCTGAGCTTCAATTAGAAAAGGGATTGATAAAAAGAAAAAAAGCAGTAGTCGTTGCATAAAAAATTGCCTCAGCCAACGCGCTTTCCGGGCGGCTGGTAGGTAGGGGGTAGGTAATAAATGAGGGGATGCGCAGGCCTAGGTCGGCGGTCGCGGGGGTAGGGGCGGCGCAACGGCCAGCGGCCACTCTCCGGCGGAGAGGGTAGGGGGATGACGCCGGCGATTGGGCGAACGGCATCGTTCGCAAGCAAACGGCTCACGCTGGTAATTACCCGGCTTATTGATGTTCGCTGCGTGCGTGCGCGCCCCGTTAACGGCCACGTTACTAGGCTATATTGCTCCCATTTTGAATAGGGGGCAATGCCAGCGCTTAGCTTTATAATCAGTAACTTAGCCCAGGGCAGGCGGCCCACGTAGGCAGGCACCAGCCAGTAGGTGGGCCTGCCGGCACACGGGCGCCTGGGCCCGGTAAGTAGCATAGGCCAGCTGACGCACCGCAGCCGGCACCTCGACGGGGACGGCCGGGGCGAAAGGCAGCTGGTACAGCTGCTCGGTGTGGCAATGCTGGTGCTTGGAGGTAAGCAGCTTTTGGGCTTTGCCCTTGGCTTGCTTCGCGAAAGCCGGCTCGGCCTCGGTGTGGGCGTGGGCGTGCAGGTGCAGCACGGCGGCCTCGGGCGTCAGCACCCGGGCGAGCAGCAGCAGCAGCCACCACGCGCACAGTTGCTGCCGAAGAGAAGTAGCCGAGCTGCCTGACATGAAGAACAAATGTAGGCATTAATTAGTAGATGATACAATGTTGCAAACTTATGCTTCCCGAATGCTGCTCAATTCCCTGCCGTCTATGTTCGCTCGTGCTGCTTATCTATTCCTCTCCTGCTTGCTCGCTACCCTAAACCTACGCGCTGCCCCCGTGAAACCATTCTTTTTCAACAACCAGGCGGTAGCGCCCGGCCACAAGCTCTCGGTGCTGCTGCCCGTAACGGATGGCCGCGACAGCACGGTCATTCCGGTAACGGTGTTTCACGGCCAGCGCCCTGGGCCAGTGCTGGGCATCATTGCGGGCGTGCACGGCTACGAGTATCCGCCCATCATCGCGGCCCAGCAGTTCGCCCAAACCCTCGACCCAGCCCAACTCAGCGGCACCGTGCTGCTGGTGCACCTGGCCAACGTGCCCGGCTTCCTAGGTCGCCGCCTTCAGGTTAACCCGCAGGATGGCAAAAACCTGAACCGCGTATTCCCCGGCCGTGCCGATGGCACCGTTACCGAGCGCCTGGCCTGGCGCCTGAGCAACGACATCATCGGCCGCTGCACCCACGTCATCGACGTGCACGCCGGCGATGCCAACGAGGACCTGCGCCCCTACGCCGGCTACTACGAGTACGCCGACACGCCCGCCCTCTCCGGCCAGGGCCGGCAGATGGCCGCGGCGCTGGGCTTTCCCTACGTGGTGCAGTTCGGCAACGAGCCCAGCCTGCAAGAGGCGGCCATGTACTGCTCGCGCGAGGCCATCAAGCGCGGCATCCCAGCGGTCGACATCGAGTGTGGCCGCCTAGGGCAGGTGGAGGCCGACAACGTGCTGCTAATCATGCAGGCGCTGCACAATTTGCTGGTGCATTTGCAGCTAATTCCGGGCGAGCTGCCAGTGCCCACCGCCAGCCTCATCGCGCAGCGCACCACGGTCAGCAGCCCGCACACCGGGTTTTTCCATCCGCTGGTGAAAGCCGGCGAGTTCATTGCCAAAGGCCGGCGCCTAGGTTACGTCATCGACTTATTTGGCCAGCCGTTGGCCGACATCCTGGCCCCGGTAGAGGGGGTGGTGCTCACGATGAGCGCCACGCCGCCCATCAGTAAAGGCGAGAGTCTGTTCAGCATTGGGCATTTACCAATTAGTAATCGGCCGTGACAGTAAAGTAAGCGCTAAAGCGGACAACCTGTAGTGCTTATTAAGCTATGCATTGCCTAGATAAAAGGTATTTAGCAACAATAAGATATGTTTGGTTTTTAAGTGAGCGCGAAACCTGGTGTTAACCCTATGTCGATAGTATTTCAATTGCTATTCAAGTGGTTGCTAACCCATGATATAGGTAACTGTCAGTATTTTATTGGTTGAGCTTATATTGGTAGCCTGAGAAAGTAAATTCAAGATATTAACAGGAATATTTACGTAAGTATTGGTGTGGCTAATAAGTAGTTGAATAATGGGTTATACCGTATGAGGTAGAAAACAATCAATAATTAATTGTAATCCGATTAATTATTCCTCTACCTTTGGCCCATTCAATTCCTTCGCAAGAAGGAGGGTTTTTATACCGAGGCGCGGAGAGACAGACTCGCTGAACCGCCGGCAACCCCCAGCCTTCCGCTGGAACGGTGCCAACTGAAGGCCAGCGCAGGGTGCCTGGCCGCTTATAAAAACAACCACCGTGTCCAACTTTAGCTACGTTCTCGCCCCCTCCGCCACCGGTACTGCTGCGCAGTGCTGTTGTTGCGGTATGTCGGCCGTAGCCACGGGCACGAAGTAACACTGACGCAAGTAGTTACTACGGGAAGTACCGGGTAGGCGGGGGCTCAGCATTCTTATGAGCGTAGCTGTGCTACGAGCAGGGCTGGCGAGCGCATTTTACTGTTTTTTAGCGGGTTTACGGCGCTTAGCTGGGATTTTCTAGTACTCGGGTTTGGGTATTGGGAAACTACCAGAGTAGGTTGTGCGCTTGCCGCACCAACCGTAGGCTTCGCCTGAAAACAGTATTATCCCTAACTGCCCCGGCCACTGGTCCGGCGGCGGCCCTACCGGCACCGCGTGCTTTTTCCTGGCCTGGGCTTTCTCCGCAAGCGCGTTGGTGCGCTTGCTAAGGCCCGCTGTGGCCCATTCGTGCCCTAGGCTGGTCCAATCAGGGCATTTCAGCCACTCGCTGCCCCGACGGCTTTGCGCTTTGCGCCGTCGCCTTCCTCGCTGCCGCAGCCCAGCATCCCCCAGCTTTCGCTTTCAGGATAATTGTTGATTTATGAAATTTCCAATACCCACGCTCCTGCTGACGCTGGGGCTGCCGGCCGCGCTGTCCGCGGCCCACGGGGCCGCCCGGCTACCCGCTGCGCTGGTGGCCGACGGGCCGCTCACGGGCAAAGTGCTCGATGAAAACGGCGCCGGCCTGCCCGGCGTTACGGTGCGCGTGAAGGGCGGCGCGGCCGGTACCGCCACCGACGACCAGGGCAATTTTACCCTGGCCAACGCGCCGGAAGATGCCACCTTACTCGTGTCCTACGTGGGCTATAAAGCGCAGGAAATCAAGGCGGGGCGCGCGGGTAGCCTGACGGTGCGGCTGGTGCCCGCCCAGGGCCAGCTCAACGAGGTGGTGGTGGTGGGCTACGGCACCCAGCAGCGCAAAAACCTGGTCGGCTCCATCGCTAAAGTAGACCCCAGCGATACCAAGGAGCTGCCGGTGGGCAGCTTCGACGCGCAGCTGCAAGGCAAAGTGCCGGGCGTGCAGATTTCGTCGAGCACCGGCGTGCCGGGCCAGGCGGTGAACGTGCGGGTGCGCGGCGCCACCACCATCAACGGCTCCAACACGCCGCTGTACGTGGTAGATGGCGTGTTTATCAACAATAACAGCCTGCAAACCATCAGCACCGGCGGCAAGGCGTCGTCGCCCATTGCCGACCTCAGTCCCGCTGATATTGAGAGCATTGAGGTGCTGAAGGATGCCGATGCCACGGCGCTTTACGGCGCCCGCGGGGCCAACGGCGTCATCCTGGTAACCACCAAGCGCGGCGACTTCAACCAGAAGGCCAAGGTGAGCGTGAACGTGTCGCAGGGCTGGGCCCAGGCGGCCAAGCTCTGGGACCTGGCCACCGGCCCCGAGCACGCCACCCTGGTCAATGAGAACTGGCTGAATACCAGCGGCTCGCCGGCCCACACCTTCGCCAACCGGCCCTACCGCCCGGCCTCGGAAGGCGGGCGCGGGCTGCCTGAGGAGCAGCCGACTTTTGACCGCCTGGGGCAGGTATTTCGCACGGCGCGCTTGCAGAACTACGACGTGTCGGTGTCGGGTGGCAACGCCGCCAGCCGCTACTACCTGGGGGGCGGCTATACCAAGCAGGAGTCCATCTTGCAGCCAATTGATTTTCAGCGGGCTAACTTCAAGCTCAACCTCGACCAGAAGCTCTCCGACAAGGTGCAGATTGGGGTGAGCAACACCTTCACCCGCACCTATCGCAACGAGGGCCGCGCCGGCGACGGCCCGGCCGGCGGGCTGCTGCAAGCCGCCCTGCACACGCCCACGTTGCTCTCGCCCACCGACGAAAGCGGGCGCCTGGTGGGCCGCGCGAGCTTCGACAATGTGCAGCTGCTCCTTGATAACTACGACGTTAACTCGACCAGCCTGCGCTACATCGGCAACCTGTACGGCGACGTGCAAATCCTGCCCAACCTGAAGTTTCGGACCAGCCTAGGGGTTGATTTCAACAACTACGACGAGAAAGAGTACTGGAACACGCTGCTCATTGCGGGGGCGGGCGTGGGCGGGCTGGCCACGGCGAGCAACGCGCAGTACACCTCCCTGCTCAACGAGAACACGCTGACCTACCGGCAGCAGTGGGGCAAGCACCGGGTGGGCGTGGTGCTGGGCCAGGGCTTGCAGGCCGATACCTACCACCGCACGTTTGCCCAGGGCACGGGCTTCCCGAACAACTCGTTTAAGCAAATCTCAGCGGCCTCGGTCACGAGCAGCACCGAGAACTGGACGGGCTACCGGCTGGCCTCGTTTTTTGGGCGGGTTGATTATAACTTCGACGACCGCTACCTGCTGAACGTCAGCTTCCGGGCCGATGGCTCGTCGCGCTTCGGGGCGGCCAACCAGTGGGGTTATTTCCCGACCCTAGGGGCCGCCTGGCGCCTCAAGCAGGAAAGCTTCTTGCAGGATGTGCGCTGGCTGAGCGACCTGAAGCTGCGCGCCAGCTACGGCCTGACCGGCAACCAGAACGGCATCGGCAACTTCGCGGCCCGCGGGCTGTGGAGCGGCGGCACCAACTACCTAGGGGGCGCCGGCATTGCGCCGCAGCAGCTTGGTAATGAGAACCTAAAGTGGGAGCAAACCAGCCAGGCCAACGTGGGCCTCGACCTGGGCTTCTTCGAAAACCGCGTGAGCGTGGAGTTCAACGCCTACTACAAGTACACCAAAAACGGGCTCATTCAGCTGACCGAGCCGGCCACTACGGGCTTCAGCTCGTACTGGAGCAACGCGGTCGAAATCAGCAACAAAGGGCTGGAATTTGCCCTGAATACCGTGAACCTGCGCAGCGCGGGCGGGCTGAACTGGACCACCAATTTCAATATTGCCAGCAACGTCAACAACACTGAAAAGCTGGCCACGCCCATTCAGTTTGGCAGCCGTAACCTGATTTTGCAGCAGCAGGGGCACCCGCTCTACTCGTTTTGGGTGTACAAGCAGCTCTCCGTGGACCCGCAGACCGGCAACGCCGTGTACGACGACGTGGACAAGGACGGCAAAATCACGGCCGCCGACCGGCAGATTGTGGGTAGTATCTGGCCCAAGTTCTTCGGCGGCATTACCAATACGTTTACCTACAAGGGGTTTGATGCCAGTGCCTTGGTGTCGTTTCAATCGGGCAACAAGGTGTATAACCACAACCGCTTTTTCGGCGAGGGCGGCGGGGCGCGCGACGAGGCGCGGGTGATTTTTGCCAGCAACCTGGACCGCTGGCAAAAGCCCGGCGACGTGACCGACGTGCCCCGGCCCGACGGCATCAACGTGAACAACTACCTCGACGGGGGCAGCCGCTGGCTGGAGGACGGCTCCTTCATCCGGCTGCGCAACGTGAGCCTCGGCTACACCCTGCCCGAGCGCGTGACCCGGCACCTGCTCGGCGGCACGGTGCGCCTCTACGCCCAGGGCACCAACCTGGTGCTGCTCACCAAATACACCGGCCTCGACCCCGAGTCGGCGGCCAGCAGCGACGCCAACCAGCAGGGCATCGACCTGGGCACGCCGCCCCAGCCGCGCAGCTGGCAGTTGGGCGTAAACGCAACTTTTTAACGGTCATACTTTTATGTCAGCTACTACTTTTCGCCAGCGGGCGGCCATTCGGCGCCGGGCGGCGCAGCTGCGCCAAACCGTGCAGCTCTCGGTTTTCTCCAAGGCTTATCTACGCAGCATCGCGCCCTTCCTGGTAATGGCGCTGGTGCTGGCCCTGGGGGCGTGCAGCAGCTTTCTCGACGTGCAGCCCCGCGAGGCTATTGCCGACGACGCCACCATCGTGGACCAGCAGTCGTCCCTGACGGCGCTCAACGGCGTGTACAGCGCCCTAGGCAGCGGCGGCTACTACGGCACTAGCTTTCAGTCGGTTGGCTACCTGGGCGGGGGCGATATTCAGTGGACCGGCACGCAGTCGCAGGTGCAGGAGTTTATCACCCACAACGTGCGGGCCGACAACTCCACCATCAGCACGGTGTGGTCGAGCATTTACACCACCATCAACCGCGCCAACCAAGTGCTGGCCAGCGTGCCCGGCGTGACGGACCCGCTGCTGACCACCGCGCTGCGTAATCAGTACCTAGGCGAGGCGTATTTCGTGCGGGGACTGGCGTATTTCGACCTGGGGCGCACCTTTGGCGGGGTGCCGCTCATCACGCAGCCTACCCTCACGGCTACTGATAACCAGGGCGTGGCCCGCGCCAGCCAGGCCGATACCTACGCCCAGGCCCTGCGCGACCTCGACGCGGCCGAGCCGCTGCTGCCCAACCCCGCTACGCTGGGCGCCAACGACCGCTACCGCGCCACCCGCAAGGCTGCCTGGGCCCTCAAGGCCCGGCTGTACTTGTACCAGGGCAATTGGGCGCTGGCCGAGGACTACGCCACCCGCGTTATCAGCGACCAGGCCAACTACCAGCTGCTTGCGCCCTTCAATGCTTGGTTTGCCAATAATGCGCGGGGCACCCGGGAATCGATTTTCGAGATTTTCTACAACGGCACGACCGAGCCGAACACCCACCGCAGCAACTGGCAGCCCACCGCCAACGGCGGCACCCGGCAGTGGGCCCCCAATGCCGCGCTGGTAACGCTGCTGACCACCGCGCCCAACAACACGGCCAACGGCCGCAGCACGCTGATTGCCAACACCGGCACCACCTGGTACGGCAACCTCTACTACCGCAACCCCGGCTCGGACCCCAGCTACGTGCTGCGCCTGGCCGAGCAATACCTGATTCGGGCCGAGGCCCGCGCCCGCCAAAACAAGCTGGCCGACGCCCTAGCTGACCTCAACGCCGTGCGCACTCGCGCCGGGCTGGCCGCCAGCCCGGCCGCTACTCAGGCTGATATTCTGCTGGCCATTGAGGCCGAGCGTCGGCTGGAATTTGCCCTGGAGCCGCACCGCTGGTTTGACCTGGCGCGCACCGGCCGGGCCACCACCGTATTCGCCGACCCGCTGAGCAGCGGGGCGCCGCTGCCGGCTTTCCGGCTGCTGCTGCCAGTGCCCATCAGCCAGCTGCAAGTAGATGCGGCACTGGTGCAAAACCCTGGCTATTAATCATGTTTTAGTAATCCTCCGCCATGTCTCACCAGCTTGATGACCAACTAGCGGCCGTGTCGCGGGCGCAGCACGATGAGTCGGGCTTTCCCTCGGCCTACTTTTTTGCGCCCATGAGCAACCCGCCCAGCGGGGGCACGGCGCCGGTAGCGGCCCGGCCCCCGGCGGCCGACCTAGGGCCGGGGCCAGCTCCGGAAAGCAACGCCTGGACCGGCGCGGAAAAGGCGGTATTTCGGTTCGCATTCCTATACTTCTTCCTGCAAGTCGTGCCGCTCGACTGGAAGTTTTACCGCGACATCGTGGCGCACTGGGCGGGGGTGTCGTTGGGCGATTTATTTCGCCTGACGCACTACACGCCGCGCTTTTTCGACGGGCCCGACACCTTTGCCAACTGGACGGTGGTGGCGGCCATTGCGGCGGTGGGTACCGTGGGGTGGGGCGCGGTGGACCGTAATCGGGCCGAATACAACACGTTATACTACTGGCTGCGGGTGCTGGTGCGCTACCGGCTGGCGGCGGCCCTGCTGGGCTATGGCTTCCTGAAACTGTTTCCGATGCAGGCCCCGCTGCCCTCGCTCAGTCACCTCAACACGCACTACGGCGACCTCAGCGACTGGAAAATCTTTGCCCTGAGCTTGGGCATCGTGCCCTCGTACCAGTCGTTTTTGGGGCTGGTCGAAATCCTGGGGGCGGCGCTGCTGCTGGGCCGGCGCACGGCCAGCACCGGGGCGTTTTTGGTGCTCACGTTTCTGGGCAACGTCTTTCTCTCGAACCTGGCCTATGAGGGCGGCGAGTACGTGTACAGCTGCTACCTCATCACGCTGGGGCTGCTGGTGCTTTGGTACGACCTGGCCCGCCTCAACCGGCTGCTGACCCTGGAGCTGCCCACGCGGCCCAACCACTTTCGGCTGGTGCTGCCCGCGGGGTGGCCCCGGGCCGGCCAGCGCGTGGCCAAGGCGGCGTTTGTGCTACTCTTTGTGGGGCTGTATGGCGTGAAAGCCTACGCCGCGTACCAGCAGGGCACGTACCATTACCCCACGGCGCCGGGCCTGCCGGGCGCGGCGGGCCTCTACAACGTGCGCGAGTTTCGGCTGGCGGGGGAGGTGCGCCCGTACTCCGCTACCGACCCCGAGCGCTGGCAGGATGTGGTGCTGGAGCACTGGGCCACGCTCAGCGTCCGCTCCAACCAGCCGGTGGCGCTCGACCCGAGCAACACGGAGACGATTCCGGCGCTGGACACCGAGCGCAGCTTTGAGTACGCCGGCGCGGCGGGCCGCCACTACTACGGCTACACCCTCGCCCCCGATGGCCAAACCCTGACCCTGCGCAACCGCAATCCGCACGAAAACCGCCGGCCCCTGGTGCTGCGCCTAGGTCGCCCCGATGCCCGCACCATCACCCTAACCGGCCACGACGAGCAGGGCCGCGCCCTCTACGTGGTGCTCGAAAAGCGCAACAAGAAGTACCTGCTCGAAGAAGCCAGCAAGACCGGCCGCCGCGGCGGGCTCCGGCTGTAACTATTCCGTCATGCTTCGCTGCGCTTTGCATGACAGACGTTTTCTAATCGTGATTCCCCTTATCCCTATGGCAACCAGCACGCTAGTAACCCCCGCCGCCGCTGCGGCCACCGCGCCGCCCGCTACTGCCGCCCGGCCGCCCTGGCAACCCTGGCAGCGGGTGCTGTTCCGCATTGCCTTTCCGTTTTTCGTGCTGCTGTCGCTGCCCAGCGATGCGGGCTGGTACAAGAACCTGGTCACTATTAACTGGCTGCACGGGCACTACCGCGACGTGTACGACATTGCCCGCTTCTCGCCCACGTTCTTTTTGGGCGGCGGGGCCGAGGGCGGCGCACCCCTGCTGCTGGGCTACGACAAGTGGTTTATTGCCCTGGGTATCGCCTTGGTTATTGGCATTGTCTGGACGCTGCTCGACCGCAAGCGCGCGGAGTACGAGGTGCTGTACTACTGGCTGCGCGTAATTGTGCGGTTTCGGGCGGGCATCGGCATCATCGGCTTTGGCTTCACCAAGCTGTTTCCGACTCAGATGCCTTACCCGTCCATCGGCCTGCTCAACAGCGACTTTGGCGACATGACGGCCCAAAAAATCTTCTGGCTGCAAGTCGGCATCGTGCCCTGGTACCAGGTGTTTGCGGGCGTGGTGGAGACGCTGGCCGGAGTGCTGCTGTTTTTCCGGCGCACCACCTTCCTGGGGGCCGCGCTGCTGCTGGGCGCGCTGGGCGATATCGTGTTCGTCAACTTCGCCTACGACGGCGGGGTGCACGTCTACAGCTCGTATTTTGTGCTACTGGCGGCTTTTTTGATGGTGTCGGACGTGCCCAACCTCTACAACCTGCTGGTGCGCGAGCGCTACACGGTGCCGCGGCACTACTACCCGCACTTCCGGGCGGCGTGGCAGCGCTTCGGCCGCCTGGGGCTGAAGGGGACGACCATCGGCATTTTCCTAGGGTACCTGACTTACCTCGAATACCTCAATTTTGCCTTTGACCCCTACAAGCAGCCCGCCCAGAAGGGTGTGGCCGCGCTGCGCGGGCTCTACCACGTCACCGAGTTTCGCCTCAATGGCCGGGCCATCCCGTACTCGCCGCTCGACAGCGTGCGCTGGCAACAGGCCACGTTCGAGAAGTGGACGACGCTGACTTACAAGGTTAACCGGCCCTTAAAGCTGGACTTGTCGAACGGCGGCGGCTCGCCCATGCGCGACATCAACCGCACCTTCGAAACGACGGGCCTGGCCGGGGGCCAGCGCGTGTTTTACTACGAGGCCGACACCATCGCCCACACGCTGTACTTACAGAGTAAAATCCGCACGGGCGACGACCGCAAGCGGCTCGGCCGCCGCCCAGCCGCCGCCGAGGCCGGCGCACCGCGCGGCAGCAGCATTGCGGCGGGCCACGCCAATGGCTACGGCGGCGACGCGGGCGGCAGCTACCTAGGTGCCAATGTAGCCGCGCAGCAAGCCAACTACCGGGCCGCGCTGGCCCAGTGGATACCCGCCGCCGCGCTGGCCCGCATCGGCGACGAAACCCTCAAAATCAACCCGCTCGCCTACAGCACCCGCCGCGTCCGCGGCATCCGGGCCGAGCAACGCCCCGAAAAGCGCGACCACTTGGTACTAGCCTACACCGCCACCAACGGCGGCCGCCACGTGGTGCTGCGCGGCATCGACGAGCACCAGGACTCGCTGTACGTGGTACTCGACCGGGCCGACCGGAAGTACACCTTGTCGGAGTCTGCGCTGGTGGCGGGGCAGTATTAGCTTCTGTAAGTCAATCAAATAATATGTACTGTCATGCTCATCTGGCGTCCGCGCAGCCGAAGCATCTTGGTCGCTTCATCTAGACCGTTCAACGGTGCGGTAGAGATGCTTCGGCTGCGCTCAGCATGACAGCACGTATAGAGATGCGATACGCCATTGGCTAGCTACCCACCTTCCCCCGTTCGTATCTCAACTAAGTTATTCTATATGAGTGATTCCACGTATGATGCCGTCGTCATCGGCTCCGGTCCCAATGGGCTGGCGGCGGCCATCACCATGCAGCAGGCCGGCTTGTCGGTGTTGCTGCTCGAAGGCAAAAAAGAGCTGGGCGGCGGCCTGCGCACGGCCGAGCTGACGCTGCCCGGCTTTCGTCACGACATCTGCTCGGCCATTCACCCGCTGGCGGCGGCCTCGCCGTTTTTCCAGACCCTGCCGCTGGCCCAGTACGGCCTGGAGTACCTCACGCCGCCCGTGGCTGCCGCCCACCCCTTCGACGATGGCACGGCCGCCACCGTGCTAACCTCGCTGGCCGACACCGCCCGCGACCTAGGGCCCGATGCCGGCGCCTACCGGCGCCTGCTGGCCCCGCTAGTAGCCAGCTGGCCCGGCATCGCCAACGACGTGCTGGCCCCGCTGGGTTTTCCGAAGCACCCGCTGGACATGGCCCGGTTTGGCCTGCCGGCGCTGCTGCCGGCCACGGTGCTCACTCGGCGCTTTGCTGGCGAAAAAGCCAAGGGCTTGTTTGCCGGCATGGCGGCCCACGCCATTCAGCCCCTGAGCAACGTCACGACCTCGGCCATCGGGCTGGTACTGCTCATTGCGGCGCACCGGGGCGGCTGGCCGCTGCCCAAGGGCGGCTCGCAGGCCATTGCCGATGCGCTGGTGGCGCACTTCCGCGCCCTCGGCGGCCACGTCGAAACCGGCACCTACGTGCGCTCCTTGGCCCAATTACCCCCGGCGCGGGCCGTGCTGCTCGACGTGACGCCCGCGCAGCTCCTGCAAATGGCCGGGCACAGCCTGAGCCGCATTTACCAGTGGCAGCTGCGGCGCTACCGCTACGGCATGGGCGTGTTCAAAGTCGATTGGGCGCTGGCCGAGGCCATTCCCTTCACCGCCGCTGGTTGCCGCGCGGCCGGCACCGTGCACCTAGGCGGCACCCAGGCCGAAATAGCGGCCGGCGAGTGGGCCTCCGCCCAGGGCCAGCACCCCGACAAGCCCTTCGTGCTGCTGGCCCAGCAAAGCGTCTTCGACGCCACCCGCGCCCCGGCCGGCCAGCACACCGCCTGGGCCTACTGCCACGTGCCCAACGGCTCGCGGGTAGACCGAATCGCGGCCATCGAGCGCCAGGTCGAGCGCTTTGCGCCCGGCTTCCGCGAGCGCATCATCGGCCGCCACACCTTCGACACGGCCCAGCTGGAGGACTATAACCCCAACTACGTGGGCGGTGACATCAACGGCGGCTTGCTCAATATCAGTCAGTTGTACACGCGGCCGGCGCTGCGGGCCTCGCCCTACCGCACCTCGCAGGCGGGGCTGTACTTGTGCTCGTCGGCCACGCCGCCCGGCGGCGGGGTGCACGGCATGTGCGGCTACTACGCCGCCCGGCGCGCCCTGCGCGACGTGTTTCGGCTGAGCGCTGCGCCGCTTTACCAAGGCTGATTTTACCGTCATGCTTCGGCTGCGCGGACGCCAGATGAGCATGACAGCACGCAACTTTTCATCTCCTCTCAATCTTTTTTTACCTACTCATGTCTACCATTTCTCCCGTGCTTACCAAGCGCGCCTTTACCCTGCACGAAGACTGGGTGGTGGTCGTGCTCGGGGCGCTGCTCATTGCGCTTTCGCTGCTTGGCCTGCCCTTCGTGGCGCCGGTTTTCAACTGGGCTTCTACCGCCGAGCTCACCGGCAAAGTGCTTAGCGCCAGCAACCTTCAGCTCATCGCCACGCAGTTTGTGTACCTAGGGGCCGTGGCCGGCATCGGGGCGTGGCTCACGGGCAAGTCGGTGCGCAACTTCGCCCTCGGGTTTCCGCTCGTGTACGGGCTCACGCTGGTGGCGCTGGTGGTGGCGGGCAGCGCGCAGGCGCGGGGCTTCGGGCTGGAAGCCGTGATTTTCAGCCTGCTTATCGGGCTGCTGGTCAGCAATGTGCTGGGGCTGCCCGACTGGCTGCGGGCCACGCTCACCACCGAGCTGTTCGTGAAAATCGGGCTGGTGCTGCTGGGGACCAGCGTCATCTTCTCGGATATTCTCAAGGCCGGCTCGCTGGGGCTGGTGCAGGCGCTGGTGGTGGTGCTCTCGGTATGGTACTTCGCCTTCTGGCTGTGCCGCAAGCTGAAGGTAGACGACGAGCTAACCATGATGATTGCCAGCGGCGTATCCATCTGCGGCGTGTCGGCGGCCATTGCCACGTCGGGCGCCATCAAGGGCGACCCCAAGAAGCTCTCCTACGTCATTTCGCTGGTGCTCATTACGGCCGTGCCCATGATGATACTCATGCCCTACGCCGCCCGCTGGCTGGGCCTCTCGCAGGAAGTGACCGGCGCCTGGCTCGGCGGCAGCATCGACACCACCGGCGCGGTGGTGGCCTCGGGCTCGCTGGTAGGCGAAACGGCCCTGAAAATCAGCACCATCGTGAAGTTCTCGCAGAACGTGCTGCTGGGCGCCGCGGCCTTCGCCATCTCGCTCTACTGGACCTACACCAACCACCCCGCCGCCAGCGAGGCCGAAGCCAAGCCCACGCTGTCCATCATCTGGGAGCGGTTTCCCAAATTCGTGCTGGGCTTCGTGGCGGCCTCGCTGCTGTTTTCGTTCTTCGTGGCGCCCGCCACCACCGAAGCCGTGAAGGGTGGACTGAAGAGTGCGCAGGGGCTGTGGTTTGCGCTGGCCTTCACCAGCATCGGGCTGGAAACCAACTTCAGCGACCTGTTTAAGCAGGAGAATAAACGGCCGCTCTACGCTTTCTTGCTGGCCCAGACTTTCAATATCTTCGTCACGTTGGGTATTGCCTCGCTGCTATTTCGGTAGGCTGCCCAGGGTTGCTTTTCCCTAGCCTTGCCAAGTAGCGGCTGCTGGTTGCCAGGTACTTACCTGTAGTCAGTAACCAGCAGCCCAACAAGTATTTAACGCCTCCTTGCTTGCCTATGAAGCTCGACGTGCTGATGATTGCCGCGCACCCCGACGATGCGGAGCTGGGCTGCGCCGGCACCTTGCTGCAACAGGTGGCCACCGGCCGCCAGGTAGGGGTGGTTGACCTCACGCGGGGCGAGCTGGGCAGCCGGGGCTCGGCCGAGCAGCGCGATACCGAAGCCACCGCCGCCGCGCAGCTGCTGGGCTTGCACGTGCGCGAAAACCTGCGCCTGCGCGATGGCTTCTTTGTCAATGACGAGGCCACGCAGCGCCTGGTGGTGCAGGTTATTCGCCGCTACCAGCCCGATATTCTCCTGACTAATCCCAACGTCGACCGCCACCCCGACCACGGCCGCGCCGCCGACATTGTGCACGAGGCCGCCTACCTGGCCGGCCTGCCCGCCCTGCACACCGAGGACGCCGGCGCGCCCCAGGCCCCGTGGCGGCCCCGGCTGGTGCTGCAAGCCATTCACAATTCCTACGTGCGCCCCGATGTGGTGGTCGACATCACGGCCTACTGGCCGCAGAAGCTGGCGGCCCTGCAAGCGTTCCAAAGCCAGTTTTTTCACCCCGACTACGAGGAAGCTATTCAGACCTACATTTCTACCGCGTGCTTTCTGCAAACGCTGGAGGCGCGGGCGCGGGTGCTGGGCGAAAGCATCGGCGTGGGCTACGCCGAGGGCTACACCTGCCGGCGCGGGCTGGGCGTCAGCAGCCTCTCGGAGCTGCGCTAACCAATTGGTAGCTAGGCATTGGCTTGGTCGTAGCGCGAACTTTGTAGTTCGCGTTTTCCAGCGCTCGAAAACGCGAACTACAAAGTTCGCGCTACTGACTCCTAGCGCTGCTAAATCAAATAAGCGGGTTGGTGGGTTATGAGGCCTGTCGCTACCCTAGGGCGACGCTCCTTATATATGTCTGCTAACGCGCTGTTCTCGCCGTTTTCGCTGAAATCATTGCAGCTCAAAAACCGCATTGTGATGGCGCCCATGACGCGCTCGTTTTCGCCCAACGGCGTGCCGGGCGCCGACGTGGCCGCTTACTATCGCCGCCGGGCCGAAGGCCAAGTGGGCCTGATTCTGACCGAAGGCACCGTGGTAGAGCGCCCCGCCTCGTCCAACGACCCCAACATTCCGCACTTCTACGGCGAGCAGGCCCTAGGTGGCTGGCAGCAGGTGGTGGAAGAAGTGCACGCCGCCGATGGTAAAATCGGCCCGCAGCTCTGGCACATGGGCGTGATGGGCGAGCACCGTTCGGGCTGGACGCCCGCCCAGCCCTTTGAAGGGCCCTCGGGCCTGCTGGCGCCCGGCGTGCCCAAGGGCAACGCCATGACCGAGAACGACATCACGGACACCATCGCCGCCTTTGGCCGGGCCGCCGCCGATGCCAAGCGTCTGGGCTTCGACTGCCTCGAGCTGCACGGGGCCCACGGCTACCTCATCGACCAGTTCTTCTGGGACGGCCTCAACCAGCGCACCGATGTCTACGGCGGCGACGACCTCACCAGCCGCAGCCGCCTGGCCGTGGAGCTGGTGCAGGAAGTGCGCCGGCAGGTGGGCGAAGACTTCGTTATCAGCCTGCGCCTCTCGCAGTGGAAGCAGCAGGACTACGAGGCCAAGCTGGCCGGCACGCCCCAGGCGCTGGCCACCTGGCTCGCGCCCCTGGCCGATGCCGGCGTCGATATCTTCCACTGCTCGCAGCGCCGCTTCTGGGAGCCCGAGTTTGAGCACGAAGGCTCGGACCTGAACTTCGCGGGCTGGGTCAAGAAGCTCACTGGCAAAACCACCATCACAGTGGGCTCGGTGGGGCTGTCGGGCGAGTTTCTGGCCGGCTTCGCGGGCGAAGCCTCGGAGCCCCGCTCGCTCGAAGAGCTGCATCGCCGCCTCGACCGCGAGGAGTTTGACCTAG
The DNA here is from genome assembly GCF_042681145.1 of Hymenobacter bucti. NCBI lineage: Bacteria > Pseudomonadati > Bacteroidota > Cytophagia > Cytophagales > Hymenobacteraceae > Hymenobacter > Hymenobacter bucti. The sequence goes on along the minus strand of NZ_JBHUFD010000003.1, from coordinate 937,500 downwards.
TGGCCGTGGGCCGCCAGCTCATCGTGGACCCCAACTGGGTCGAGAACATCCGGCACGGCCGCACGGCCGAGCTCAAGGGCTACAGCCGCGAGGCCCTGAGCACGCTGGTGTAGCCCACCGCCCCCTAAGGCCATAGAAAAGCCCCGCCTGAGTTGTCAGGCGGGGCTTTTCTGCTGAGGTGTCATAGCGTGCTATCCCGCTGTGCACCAGGCAGTGGCTTTCACGCAGCCGATACAACTAAACAACTAAGCTAGTAGTAGTCCGGCCGCCGCCCCTAGGGAATGATTTTTGCGGTTTTCAGGTGCTCAAACTGGTTGCGAAATGAGGTGAAGCTGTCGAGCTGCTGCTCGTGAAAGCCGGCGCGGCGCAGCTTGTTTACGTCCAGAAAAGCGTCGGCTTCCACGTTGAAGATGAAGTCGCCAAAGCCCCACTGCGCCAGCTCTTCCAGCGCGTGGGGCTGCAGGCCGTGCTGCTGCACCAGCTGCTGCCAGAGCTCGGCTTTGTCGGCCATGTATTCCTGCAAGGGAAAAGTGATGGGCTCGGCGTATTCGACCCCGAAATACGCGGCGAAGCGCGGCCAGAGCTGGCTCCAGCGGAAGATGTCGCCGTTGGTGATATTGAAGATTTCTTCGCGGCACTCGGCGCGCGTCGCCACAAAATCCACGCCCTTGGCAAGCAGCGTGGCATCGGTCACGTTCACCAGCACGCCGTAGGCCTTTAGGCTGCCGGGGAAGCGAAACGGCACTTTTAGCTCCTTGCAAAAGCTGGCGTACACGGCCAGCAGGTTGGCCAGGTTCATGGGGTTGCCCACGGCAAAGCCCACCACGATGTCGGGGCGCAGGGCCGTCCAGCTCCAGGCTTTGCCCACCGCGTGGGTGCGCAAAAAATCTTCCTGGCTGTAGTAAAAATTAGGCGGAAAATGGCGCGGGTCGGTTTCCAAAGCCGGCGTTTTGTAGCGCCCTAGGTGCGCCCCGTAGGCCTTGCCGCCCTGGATGAAGGTGAGGTGCTGAAAGTGGGGCGCCACCTGCTCCAGACCCAGCACCAGGTTGCGCAGCAAATCGAGGTTGACCTGCGTTTGGGCGGCCAGGGTCTTGCCCTCGATGTAGGCCGTGTACAAGACGTGGGTGACCTCGCGCAGCTGCTCGGCCTGGCCGGCCACGGCCTGGGCATCAAGCAGATTGAGCTGCACGTAGGGCGCCGGCGATTCGTAGTCGAGCGGCGAGGCCGACGTCACGATGACGTTCCAGCGGCCCGTGGCGTGCAGGTAGCTGGCGGCGTTGCGGCCAATGATGCCGTTGCCGCCGACGACTAGCATGGTGTTGGTAGGCATAGCGTTTTTTAAGAAATAAAAGAAAAGGCAGGGATTGGTATACGGCCGAAACAGCCGGCGCGGCCGCCGCTATTCGCCGCCGTACTGGTTGGCCCCGCCGCCGCCCGCGTCCATGCGCACGATGCGGGGCGTGAACGAGCCGAGCACGTCCACCAGGTCTTGCTGGTGGGCCATGACCTGGTGAATGTCTTTGTAAGCCATCGGGGCCTCATCAAGGCCGCCGCCGATGAGTTCCACACCCTTGTCGCGCAGTAGGCGGCGCAGCTCGCCTTCCGACACGCTTTGCTTGGCCTGGGTGCGCGACATGCGTCGCCCCGCCCCGTGCGCCGCCGACTGAATGGAACCAGCTTCGCCCCGGCCGCGCACGATAAAGCCCGGCGCCGTCATCGAGCCCGGAATGACGCCCAGCACGCCCGCCACGGCCGGCGTGGCGCCCTTGCGGTGCACGATGGCTTCGCGGCCGTCGGGCAGGGTTTCCTTCCAAGCGAAGTTGTGGTGGTTTTCGACCTTGGCCAGCGGCTTCTCGCCCAGCACTTGGCTTAGGCGGCGGTGAATGTCGCGGTGGCAGGCCGAGGCGTAGTCGCCGGCCAGGTTCATGGCGCGCCAGTATTCCTGGCCTTCCTGAGTGTCGAGGTCGAGCCAAGCCAGGTAGCGCGCCTCGGGCGGCAGCGGGCACTTGGCCATGGCCACCTTGGTGTAGTGCTGGGCCACGGCCGCGCCCAGCCCCCGCGAGCCGCTGTGCGAGAGCAGGCCTAGGTACTGGCCCACGGGCACGCCTAGCTCGTTGTCCGCGGTGGTGATATCAACCAAGCCCCACTCCACAAAATGGTTGCCTGAGCCCGACGAGCCCAGCTGCTTGCTGGCTGCGTCGAGCTTGCCGCGCACCACGGCAATCTCCTTGAACTCGGGCCGGTCGAGGATGGGGTCGTCGGCGGGATTTTTGAAGACTTCCTTGCCGCCGAAGCGGGTGTGGGCGTGCAGCATTTTCTTGAGCTCCTGGGTGCGCTGGGCCAGGTAGCGCGGCGGCAAGTCAAAGACCGACAAGGCCATGCGGCAGCCGATGTCCATGCCCACGCCGTAGGGAATCACGGCATTGTCCACGGCCAGCACGCCGCCGATGGGCAGGCCGTAGCCCTGGTGGGCGTCGGGCATGAGGGCGCCGTCGAGCGTGATGGGCAGCTGCATGGCGGTGTCCATCTGGCGGCGGGCGCCGTCTTCGATACCGGCCTCGCCGTAGCGGCGGTAGTCTTTTACTGCCGGGTTGAGGCCCACGCTGCGGCTGGGGTCGGGCACAAATTCCTTGGCCAGCTCGCGCCACAGCGAATCGCGCAGGTAGGCGTAGGGGTCGTCTTTTATCTTTTGCAGCAGGGCTAGCGCGCTGCCTTTATCGAGGGTGCGCAGCTGCTTGTCGGCCAGAATGTCGAGCGCCAGCGTGGTGGCGCGGCCTTCGGGGTAGCCGAGTTTGCGCAGGTCGTTGCCACGCAGCTTGGGAGAGGCCATGTTTTTGAGTTAAGAGTTAGGAGTTTTGAGTTGAGGTACAAGGTTCTGGAACCACAGCCTGCTAGCTGGGATAGGAATTATGGGCTGATGTAAGCTTCGGCATTTTCAACTCTTAACTCTTAACTCAAAACTCTTAACTCCCTTCAAGCGGGCACCGCTACCTGCTGCGCAACCGGCAGGCGCGTACCAGCCGGCATCTCTATCGGGGCCACCGTCACGACCACGAATTTGGAGGTGGGCGTGTTGCTCTTGTAGGCTACCGAGCCAATGGGCACCAGCACGTTGCCTTCGGGGAAGTACACGGCGCAGTTGCCCTGCGGAATGTCGTAGGGCACCACGATAAACTTCTCGGCGTGGCGCTGCTGGCCCTCAAAGTGGCTGGTGATGGTGACGAGCTGCTTCTCGCGCAGGCCGCGCTCGGCGATGTCGGCGGCGTGCATAAAGATGACGCGCCGCTCGTTGTACACGCCGCGGTAGCGGTCGTTGTAGTCGTAGACCGTGGTGTTGAACTGGTCGTGCGAGCGGATGGTCATCAGCACCAGCTGGCCGGGTTCGAGCACGTGCTTTTCGTAGGGCGTGGTCGAGAAATTGGCCTTGCCGTTGTCGGTGGTGAAGTTGCGCTCGCGGGGGCCGTTGGGCAGGTAGAAGCCGCCGGGGTGGCGCAGCTTCGTGTTAAAATCCTCGAAGCCCGCGATGGTGCGCGCCACGTACTCGCGGATGAGGTCGTAGTTCTGGGTGCAGCCTACCCAGTCCACGGTGGTGCGCTCGCCGAGCGTGGCCAGCGCGATGCCGCACACGATGGCGACTTCGCTCAGCATCTGGCCGGGGATAGGCTCCAGCACGCCCTTGCTCATGCTCACCACGCCCATCGAGTTTTCGCAGCTCATAAACTGCTGGCCGCTCTGCTGGCGGTCGATGTCGATGCGGGTGTAGCAGGGCAGCAGCAGCGCCATTTCGCCGTTGGTGAGGTGGCCCCGGTTGAGCTTGGGCGTGACGTGGATGGAGAGGCGCAGCTTGCGCATGCCCTCGGCCACAAACTCGGTGTCGGAGCAGGCCGAGAGCATGTTGCCGCCCATCGCCATGAATATTTTCACCTTGCCATCGTGCAAGGCTTTTACCGAGTCCACCACGTCGAGGCCGTGCTCGCGCGGCGCTTTGAAGCGGAATTCCTTTTCGAGCGCGTCGAGAAAGGCGGGGCCGGGGCGTTCCCACACGCCCATGCTGCGGTCGCCCTGCACGTTGGAGTGGCCGCGCACCGGGCACAGGCCCGCCCCCGCAATGCCGATGGCGCCCTTCATGAAGTGCATATTGATGATTTCCTGGATGGTGTACACGCCGTTTTTCTGCTGCGTGAGGCCCATGGCCCAGCACGTTATCACCTTCTTGTGGCGGGCGATGAGGCTGGCGGCTTCCTGAATCTGGGCGCGGGTGACGCCGCTGGTTTCCTCGATATCGGCCCAGCTGGTCTCGTGTAGGTTCTTCACCAGCTCGGGGTAGCCGGTGGTATAGTCCCGGATAAATTCGTGGTCGAGCACCTGGTTGGGGTTCAGCTCCTCGGCTTCGAGCAGGCACTTCATCAGGCCGCGCAGCACCAGCTGGTCGCTGTTGATGCGCACCTGCAGGTAGATATCGGTGATGGGTGTGCCGTCGCCGAGCAGGACCCCCAGCGCCTTGAGCGGGTTCATGAAATCCTGCGGGTTTTTGAAGTGCAGCAGGCCCGCTTCGTGCAGCGGGTTGATGCTGATAATCTTGGCCCCGTTCTTTTTAGCCTTTTGCAGCGCCGAGAGCATGCGCGGATGGTTGGTGCCGGGGTTCTGGCCGATGATGAGGATGACCTCCGCCTCGTACATGTCGTTGAGGGTGACGGAGCCTTTGCCGAGGCCGGTGGTGGGGCTCATGGCCGCGCCGCTGCTCTCATGGCACAGGTTAGAGCAGTCGGGCAGGTTGTTGGTGCCAAACTGCCGCACAAACAATTGGTACAAGTACGCCGGCTCGTTGGGTACCTTGCCAGAGGTGTAGAAAATGGCCTCGTCGGGCGAGGGCAGCGCGTTCAACTCATCACCGGCCAGCTGAAACGCCTCGGGCCACGAGATGGGCGTGTAGTGCGTGGCGCCCGGCCGCAGCACCATCGGGTGCGTGAGGCGGCCGGCGTTGTTGAGGTCGCGGTCGGTCATGCGCGACAAGTCGGCCAGGCTGTGCTTGGCGAAAAACTCCGGCCCCACCGGGTCCGACTGCGCGTCGGAGGCCGTGGCCTTGGCGCCGTTTTCGCAAAACTCGGCGAACGAGCGGTGCTCATCGGGGTCGGGCCAGGCGCACGACGAGCAGTCGAAGCCATCCTTCTGATTCAGCTTGAGCAGCGCGTGCGTGCCCCGCACCGGTCCATCCTCGCTGAAGCTGAAGCTGCCCGACTTGAGCACCGCCGTGATGCCGGCCGCCACCGTGGCCGGGCGGCCCAGCTTGAGCTTGAGCAGCTCCTCGGGCGGCTGCGCCAGGATGGGGTGTGCGTGCTTGGCGCCTAGGGTATCGGGCGCGGTCATAATGCGCTTGTCGGCGTCGTCCTTGTTGGAGTCGGCCCAGGGGTTCATCACGGGGGCCGCGCCCTGGTCGGGCCGTTCGCCGCTCTTAGGCACGTTGTTAGTGGCGGTTTGCTGCTCGGTTTTGCCGGCCTGGCTGGGGTCGGTGTTGGGGCTGTTTTCCATAAGGGAGCAGGGCAGTTCAGAAGCCGAAAAACACGTGTCCGGCCCCTGTCTAACGGCTTTTTCCTTGCGGGAAGCCAGCGGATAACTACGGATTTTACGCCGAGACTCCGCCCCCGCCGCTCCGTAGAACTACGGGGGTGGCCGAGCGAAAGCTCCTGCCTAACAACCGCCTGGCCTAGTGAACGCCAGCGGTTGTCAGGCAGGAGCTAGGAGTAGCCAGCCGAGCCCCTTACAAGGCCAGCAGCGCCCTATACACGCCGTTTACGACCTCGGCCATGCGCCGAAAATCGAGCGTGTCGATAGTGTCGGTGGGCTGGTGGTAGTGGGGGTTGCGCAGGAAGGACGTGTCGTTAATCATGACGGCCTGGTAGCCGTGGTGCCAGTAGTTGCGGTGGTCGGAGAGGCCGGCCAGGCTCTGGGTGGCGGGTAGGTTGATGCTCTGCACGTCAATGGTCGAGTGCGCCTGCATCAGCGTTTTCATCTGCTGCGTGAAGGCCTCCTGGCCCAGCTGGCCCACCACCGTGATGAAGTTGCCGGTGCTGGGGTAGCGCTTGGCCAGGGCCGGGTCGGGGAAGCGCTGCGAGCCCGGCTCGTCGCGGAAATAGCCTATCATCTCGTAGCAAATCATGGCCCGCACGGGCACGTTGGCGTCGTGCAGCGACTGCGCGTGCACGGCGCTGCCCATGTGCTCGGTGGCAAAAAAAGGTGGCTCTTCCAGCGAATACGCCACAAAATCAATGCGATGCTTTAGCGTCGGGGACTGCGCGTGGAGCAGGCGGGCCGTTTCGAGCAGGCCGGCCACGGCGCTGGCGTTGTCGTCGGCGCCGGGCTGGTCGCCGCACACGTCGTAGTGCGCCCCCACGATGAGGCGCTCGGCCGCAGCCGGCCCAAACGAGGCAATGATATTGCGGTACTCGTGGCCCTCGACCCGGTATTTCTGCTCCTGCACCGAGCCGCCCAGCTTCGCCAGTTCGGCGTAGATGTAGTCGGCCGCCTTGTTCAGCGAAGCCAGGTTTTGGTAGTTGCGGGCCGGCTGGAGCGAAGTCAGAAACGCCACGTCGGCGTGCAAGCGGGTTTGGTTGGCGGCAGTCATGGGAGGTAGCGCTGGCGAAACAGCGGCCCCGCTGGGCCCAGCCTGGCCGAAGCAGCCGAGCAGCTTCAGCCAAAATAGGACGCCTAGGAAGCAGCGTTGGGCCAGCACGTTAGGGAGCAGGAAAGTGAACTGGTAAGCTACCAAGGCTACCAAGAGAAAGTCAAGCTACTCGGCATCCGGCCCCGCAATATCGCTGATGCTGTTGAGCACCAGCGGCACCAGGCCCCAGAAAATAGCCACGTTGCGCTCGGCGCGCGGCCGGGCGGGCAGCAAAAAGCTCAGCGCCAGCAGCGAGGTGCCGGCCACCTGCCCAATCCGCACGTGCGTGCGGAAGCTGAACACCGGCCACACCCCCGTGGGGAAGCGCGTGAGGCAGCCGACGGTGCCCTCGCCCACTGCGTGCGCCAGGATGATGGCCGCCGCGGGCTTGCTACGCCGGGCCGCCCACACCGCACAGCCTAGCAAAACGGGCAGGCACAGCCGGTCGAGGATGGCGTGGGTGCGGGGCGAAACGAGGTCGAGCGCCCGCCGTGGCGCAGAGGCGTGCCGGGTAGAGACGGGCAACGGGAGCGTAGGCATAGCAGCTGGAATAGGAGGATACCGGTCTGGTGCCTACGTGAATGATAGGCCTAGGTTTACGGTAATCTGCTGACGGACGCCCAGATACCCAAAGCCATTGGGTTGAGCAACTGGGCGCTTTCACCCCCAAGCTGTCTTTACATCAAGGCCTTCCAGTCGGCCTGGTTCATCTTGGCAAAGCGCCCAGCACAGGCACGGCCAGCGGTGTAGAAAAAATCTCCTTGGGGCCGGGCTGCTGCACCCGCTCAGTACCTCTGGGGCCTGCGGGCCGGGTCGCCCCGCCTAGCGGCGCTCATCAAACATCTGAAACTCGGCGATGGAGGGCTGGTGGTCGTAGCGCGTGATGCGGATGCGCACCTTGCTGCCCCACACGCGCTCAAACCGGTGCAGCTTGATGCGGCTGCCGTCGGTGCCGGTGGCCAGCGGCTGCCAGGCCACGCCGTCCCAATAGTCGAGCAGGTAGCCGCTGATGTTGGCTTTTTCCTCGGCCACGACTATTGTGTTGAAGCTGCGGGCCTGGCGAAAATCAATCTCGTACCAGGGCTCCTGCACGGTAGCGTTAGCGCGCCAGCTGGAGTGGTAGTCGTCGTCGTTGGCAAAGTCCATGATGTTCATATCATCGCTCCAGCTGGAGTTGGCCGGCTGGTTTTTGGCCAGGTTGCTGGCCGTGATGGGCGGCGCGAGGGGCGCGAGCGGGGTGGTGGGGCCCGCGTTTTGCCAGCGCGCGCCGATGTCGCGCAGCGCCTGCCGGGCGTTCGCGTCCAGCTGCCCGTCGCGGTTGGGGGCCACGTTCAGGATAAAGTTGCAGCTATTCTCATTGAGCGGCCCTAGGGTCTCGGCCACCAGCTTTTGCGGGTCTCGCACGGGCACGGTCGGGAAGTCCGTTTTCCAAAACCAGGCGCTGTTGAGCGGGAGGCAGGCCAGCGCCGGCAGGCGCTTGGTGCCGGGGGCCAGGCGCTGGCCGGCGCCCATTTCGTAGGTTTTGATGTCGGTGTAGTACAGGCCCTCGGCCGGGTATTTGGACCCGTTCAGGTCCATCACCAGGCAGTTGGGCTGCAAGGATTTGACCAGGGCGTAGATGTCCTCGAAGGGCACGGCATCGTAGGAAATGCGCGACCACGGCGCATCCCAACCGTCAATAATGAGGGCCTCAATCTTACCGTAATGCGTCAGCAACTCGGTGAGCTGGGTTTTGACAAGGGCGATGTGGGCCGGCGTAATCTGGTTGGGCCGCAGCTTGTGGTGGGTGTCCAGGATGGAGTAGTAGAGCATGACCTTCAGGCCCTGGGCCCGAAAGGCGTCCACGAATTGCTTCACCACGTCCTTTTTATACGGGCTGTGCATCACGCTGTAATCGGTGCTCTTGGTATCCCAGATGCAGAAGCCGCTGTGGTGCTTGGTGGTGAGGCAGCCGTAGGTCATGTTGGCCGATTTGGCGGCCGCGGCCCACTGCGCGGCGTCCAGCTTGCGGGGGTTAAAGAGCGCCGGCGACGCCTCCGGGTCGGCCCAGTCCTGGTTGAGATAGGTCGGGATGTTGAAGTGAATAAACATGCCGAAGCGCAGGTCCACGAACTGCTGCTGCAATTGCTGGAGGTTGGGTGCGGCAGGGGCGGGCGCGGTGGGCTGCCCATTGCTTGGCCATGCTAGCAGCAGGCTCAGGCAAACCAGTAGGGAACGTAAAAGACAACGCGAGTACATGAGGTAAGCCATTGATGGATAACGTAAAAGTGCTTTTGCGGGGCAACCTAGGCCGCGCAATGCCGCCGCCTAGGTTGCCCCCACGGGTGGCGCCGCAAACCTAGGGCTTCTGAATCACCAAAAACGGTACAAACCGAGGATTTAGCGGTATTCTGGCTGGACGGCGGGCCAGCTTCAGCGTGCTTTCACGTAGCTAAGGAAAAATTAAGGCCGACTTAAGCTCGTCTTCAGCGGGGGCCGGGAGCTTTGCAGAGCACTTACACCAGTGCCCTTTACAATGCGCTATCCCATGTCTGATACCTCGAAAAAAACCGCCTTCGACCCCGCCGCGGCCGCCAAACCAGCCGCCGCCCCTAAGCCCAAACCCGACCCGAAGGCAGCCGGCAAACCCAAGCCCGGCCCCAAAGACAAGCCCGAAAAGCAGCTGCGGCCGCTGCACACCTACGCCGGCACGGTGGGCGCCTTCGGGGCCAACCCCGACGGCGTGTACGACCGCTTCGCGCTGGAAACGGCCGGGGCGCCGGCCCGCACCGTGAAGTTTCCGCCCCACTTTGGCGAAGCGCTGCGCGCCCTGGCCCAGCCGGGCCAGGAGGTAGCGGTGCTGGGCTACCTGCACCCCACGCCCAAGGGCGAGGAGCACCTGCACCTGGCTCGCCTCGATGCGGCCGGTACCTCGGCCCGGCCTGCGGCGCCCGGCGCCCCCGCGGCCGTGACCCTAACGGGTACCATCGGGGAGCTGCTTCACACCCCCAAGGGCGACCTGCACGGGTTGCGCCTGGCGGGCCACGAAACCGAACTGCGCCTGCCACCCCACCTAGGCCAGCAGCTGGCCGGGCGCCTCGTGCCGGGCGCGGCCATCACGGCCAGCGGCCCGCAGCGCGCCCCGCGCCCCGGCGAGGTGGCCGCCCACCCGGCCCCGATGCAGGTTGAGCTGCTGACGCTTGGCCCCGACAATTTTCTGCTGCACTAGCCACCTAGGGTAGCCCTGGGGCTGCCAGCCCTTCTGCGGTTTCGCTTGCCGAGCCCGCAGAAGGGCTTTTGCGCAGCTACGCCCGCGGGCCTATTACTTCAAAAGCGCCACCATAAGGATGTCTAACTCCGTATGTGTGGCGAATATTTCTCCTTCCCGTGCCTGACCCTACCGACCAAGACGCCCCCCTCGACCTGGCCCACGACCCCAAGCGGGGCAGCATCCGGGCCCTGCGGGTGCTCAATTTTTTTCTGGCTGACGTGCAGAACGGCATGGGGCCGTACATGGCCCTGTTTCTGCAAGCCGGCGTGGGCTGGGGGCCGGCCCAGATTGGCTCGGCGCTGGCGGCCGGCAACATCGCCCAGGTGCTGGCCCAAACCCCGGCCGGCGCCCTCATCGACCGCCTGCGCCCCAAGCGGACGCTGCTGCTGCTGGGCATCGGGTTGATTGCGCTGGGCGTGCTGGCCACGGCGTTCTTCCCGGTGCGGCCCGCGGTGATGGGCGGGCAGGCGCTGGTGGGCATTGCGGGGGCTATCTTCCCGCCCTGCCTGGCGGCCATTGCCCTAGGGCTGGTGGGCCGCCGCAAATTTGACCAGGCCCAGGGCACCAACCAGGCCTACAACGCGGCCGGCAACATGTTCGCGGCCCTGGTGCTGGGCGCGGTGGGCTACTACTTCAACCTGCGTTGGATGTTCTACCTGGTGGGCATTTTGTGCGCCGGGGCCGTGCTGTGCGTGCTGCGCATCAAGGGCGACGACATTGACTTTGACCTGGCCCGCGGGGCCGACGCGGCGCCCAGCGGTGACTCCCAAAAAACCGTGGCTCCGGTAGCGGCGGGCAGCGCGGCCCAGGGCCTCAAGGAGATACTGGCTGGTTTCCGCGACTTACTCACGCAGCGGCCGGTGGTGGTTTTTCTGGTGTCGGCGGTTATTTTTCACTTTGCCAACGCGGCCATGGTGCCCCTCGTGACGCAGCTGCTGGCCCGCGGCGTGGGCGTGAAGCAGGCGGTGCTCTTCACCTCGGGCTACATGCTGGCCTCGCAGCTCGTGTTTATGGTGGTGGCGGCGCTCAGCGGCAAGCTGGCCAGTAAGATAGGCCGCAAGCCGCTGTTTTTGTTTGGCTTTGCGGCGCTGGCGCTGCGCGGGGTGCTCTACACGGTCAGCCACGCGCCGGCCGCCCTCATCGCCGTGCAGTGCATGGACGGGCTGGGCGCGGGCATTTTTGGGGTGGTGGGCGTGCTCATCATCGCCGACCTCACCAAGGGCACCGGCCGCTTCAACGCCGCGCAGGGCGCCATTGCCACGGCGCAGGGCCTAGGGGCGTTTTTGAGTAATTCGGTGGCCGGCTACCTGGCCAAAAGCCGGGGCGACGACTTCACGTTCTACGTGCTGGCCAGCATCGCCCTCGTGGGCCTGGTGTTCTTCTGGGTGATGATGCCCGAAACCCGCGACCGGGTCGACGGCCCAGGCGAAGCGCAACTGGGCACCTAGGGTGGGTGGCAATGCCAGAAGGAGAGGGTGTTCGATTTAATCCTTGATAGCTTCGCTGCAAGGGGGTAGAGATGCAAAATCTTGCGTCTCTACCCCCTTTTTTGCTGCGCCATACGAGATGTTTCGCTGCGCTCAGCAGGACAGCTTTACCACCTTAAAGCAGTTTCGGGAACGATGTATGAGTGGGTGTAGAGACGCATCCTTGCGTCTCGTCGTTGTTGAGCTCGTCTGACGTGAGACGCAAAGAGGCGCCTCTACACCCACCCGTACACTGATTCTGAAACCGCTCTACAAAAACAGCGACCCGATGGAGAGCAGCAGCGGAATGGTCATCACCAGCGCGCCCAGCTTGAGAAACTGCCAGGCGCCGACCTCGATGTTTTCGCGCCGCAGGGCCACTAGCCACAGAATGGTGGCCAGCGAGCCCGTCACCGACAGGTTGGGACCGACGTCGATGCCGATGAGCATGGCGCTCTTGACAGTTTCCGACACGTGGGCGGTTTGCAGCACGTTGCCGGTGATGAGGCCGGCGGGCAGGTTGTTCAGCACGTTGCAGAGCAGGGCCACGCCCACCCCGCTGGCCCAGGTGGTGCCGGCCGCCGACTCGCTGGCGCCGCGCGTGAGCAGCCCGCTCAGCCAGTGCGTGACGCCCGTTTTGTTGAGGGCCTCCACCAGTACAAACAAGCCCGCCACCAGCGGCAGCACCGCCCACGACACGCTGCGGACCACCACCAGCGGGTTTTTGCGCGCAATGAGCAGCACCACGGCCGTGGTGAGCGTGCCCGTAATGGCCGTGGGCAGCCCCAGCGGCTGGTCGAAGGCCGACGCCGCGAGCAGCGCCACGGCCGTGAGCCCGATGCCGCCCAGCGCCACCTGCCCGCCGCGCCCTAGGTCGGGGATTTCGATGTCCTTCTCGATAGCCTGGCTCAGCTCAGCGCGCTGCGTGTAGCGCAGAATGGCGTAGGTGGCCGCAATGGCCACGGCCGCCGGCAGCAGGTAGCGCGGCAGCCATTCGAGCAGCGGCGGCATGTGCGCGCCGTAGATAACGAGGTTGGCCGGGTTGGAAATGGGCAGCACAAACGAGGCCGCATTGGCAATAAAGGCGCAGATGAAGAGGTAGGGCAGCGGGTTTTTGACCTTGGCCGCCCGCACGGCGCTGGCCACGGCCGGCGTGAGCACCACGGCCGTAGCATCATTGGAAAGGAACGTGGTGACGACCACCCCCACCAAATAAATAAGCAGAAACAGCCGCTGCGCCGAGCCCTGGGCCAGCCGCGTGGCGTGGGCGGCCAGCCAGTCGAAGAGCTTTTCCTCGCGGGCCACCTCGGCCAGCAGCATCATGCCCGTCAGGAACAGGTATACGTCCAGGCCCTTCGCTACGCCCGCCAGGCCCTCGGCGGGCGTGAGGAGGCGCAGCACGAGCAGCAGCACGGCCCCGCCCGCCGCCCACACAAACTCCGGCACTTTAAAAGGGCGCGTGATAACTAAAGCGATGGATAGCGCCGAGATTACCCAAATTAAGATTACACTCGTTGACATTAGGTGGCTACTGCTGAAGAAAATAGGTTAAGGGCTAGGGTGCAACGGCCGGGCGTTGCGGTTGGGGCCGAGTTGCGTGCTCAGGGTGCCGTTATCTTCCCCGGCGCCGATGCTGGCCGCGTCGTTGCCCATGCCTGGCCCGGGCGGCGGCTGGTACGTACCCTAGGGGCCGGCGCTCACTGGGAAGCGGGCAAGGTGCTTCAGCCACAGGGAGGAAGGGGAGAAAAACGGCTGCCGAGCAGCAATACTGACCAGCCAGAAAATCGGCTGGCTGCCCCAGATAAGATGAACCGCATACGCCACTAGAACGGATAGGTTCAATTAGTTATCCGCTGACCTTCCTGCCCAAGCCTATCGGTTACGGTTTCTTCAGCAGCCCTTCACCTACCATTCAACAAGCCGGCTGCGCCGCCGGGCCCCGCTGCCCGCCCTACCGGCTTTACCCTCGCCGGTGGCAACCCCGCGTTACGCCTGTCCGGCCGCGTGGTCGCTACCAGCCCGCATGGCCAAAACTTCGGGGAGTAAGGACGCTTACTTGATTTTAAGCTCTGGAAGGAGTGGGTCCGTGTCGATTAATTTCACCTGCACCATACCTGGGAGAGAGGAAGAGCACCTACGGCTTTAATATAGGCGATTGGTCCTGAATGCTTTGGCCTAGGATGCTTGCCTCGGCCTGCGCCAGAATAGCCGCTATGCGGCGCGCTCGGGTGGGGGCTTGCCGGGCCAGGGCCAGCCCCAGTAGCAGCGAGCGCTTGGCGGTGCGGCTCAGGCGGGCGAAGTACTCGCCGGCGGCTGGCCGCTCCGCCAGGGCCTGCGCCAGGTCGGGGGGCAGGCGCAGGTCCTCCACGTCGTCGAGCAGCGCCCAGGTGCCGTTTTGCTGGGCCGCGGCCACGCTGGCCAGGCCGGCCGGGGTCATGCGGCCGGCGGCCGTGAGGTGCTGCACCTTCTGCTTGTTGATGCGCGACCAGCCGCTGGTGGGCTTGCGCGGGCTGAAGAACTGCTGGTAGCGCTGCGCGTCCAGGGGCTTGGCCTGGCTGTCTATCCAGCCAAAGCAGAGGGCCTCGTCCACGGCTTCGCTCCAGCTCAGCGAGGGCTGGCCGGCCGCTTTTTTGTAGTACACCAGCCAGGCCCCCCGCTCGGTGGCGTGGTGGGCCAGTAGCCACTCGCGCCACTGCTGCGGGCTGCTAGGGCACAAGCTGGGGGCTTGTTCTTTGGTCATGGCGGTTGGAGATAGGGTAGGGCAGGAGTTACGCAAAAGTCGCCTGTCATTGCGAGCATGTTGCGCATCACAACGAACCATTCAGGTGTGATTGCTTCGTCCTTGCTTGATGCGCAACATGCTCGCAATGACAGGCGACTTTTGCGTAAGTTCTAAACCCTTAGCTCTTCACTTGGAAACTGCTTTGGCGCGCCGACTGAAGTACGCGTAAAACGGCAGGCTCGTCGCCATTAGCCCCAGCCCCAGCAGCGACTGGGTGGGCTGCGTCACCACGGTGTTGACCAGCAGCGTGAGGGCGAAGAGGAGCAGGAATATTTGCAGGAAAGGGTAGCCCCGCACCGGCCCCGTCAGCCGGCCCTGCTGCTTGAGCTTCAGCACCGCCACGGCTACGAGGCCGTAGAAGAAAAAGGTGGCGAAAATGACTAGGTCCGTGAGTAGGTCGAAGGTGCCGGACACGACCAGCAGGCTGCTCCAGCCCAGCGTGTAGAGCAGGGCCAGGTGGGGCGTGCGGTAGCGCGGGTGCACCACGGCGGCGCGGGCGAAGAAAAACTGCTCCTGCGCCATGCGAAAGTAAATGCGGCTGTGCGAGAGCAGCACCGCGTTGAGGGTGCCGAAGACGCTGACCATGATGAGGGCTGTGACCCCGATTTTGCCCCACCGGCCCACCGCCGCCTCGGCCACCACGGCCGCCCCAATCTCGTTGGGCCCCACGGCCGCGAGCTGGGCCAGCGACAGCACGTGCAGGTAGGCATAGTTGACCAGCACATACACCCCAATGGCAATGGCCACGCCCCCGATAATGGCCCGCGGCACGTCGCGGGTGGGGTTTTTCATTTCGCCCGTCACAAACGAGAGGTCCACCCAGCCATCATACGCCCAGAAGATGCTGAGCAGGGCGCTGAAAAACGCGCTCCAGAGCGAGGGGCCGGCGCCCGCCGCCGCCGGGCTGGGCAGGGCGGCCGGCGCCGGGGCGGGGCTGGCCACCAGCAGGCCCACCACCATGAGCAGCAGCAAACCCAGAATTTTGGCACCCGTGAAGACGTTGCTGAGCGTGCCGCCGGCCGCCACGCCGCGGTAATTCACCCCCGTAAGCAGGCCGATGGTACACAGGGCCAGCAGCTTAATACCGGAGTCGGCAAACGGGTACACTAGGTGACCAATCGAGAGGTGGGCCCAGGCCTGCAAGGGGTTGGGCAGGGGCAAGAAGCTGTTGACCGTCTGCGCAAAAATGAAGCCTAGGGCGGCCACCGAAGCCGAGCCGATGATGGTAAAATCAGTCCACCCAAACAGGAAAGACGCGGGGTTGCCAAAGGCCAGGCGCAGGTATTCGTAAATCCCGCCCGACTCCTTGGTGAGCGTGGTGAGGGCGGCTAGGTTGAAGGCCGCGCCCAAGGTGAGCAGGCCCGCCGCCACCCAGGCCGCCAGAATCCAGGCTTCGCTGAGGCCGGTTTGGGCCAGGGGCACTATTTTCTTGAACACCCCGGAGCCGATAATCACCCCGGCCACGAGCAGCGTGCCCGTGACCACCCCCAGCGACCGCACCAGGGTAGCTTCGACGGGCGCGGCGCCTTTTTCTGCTTCATCCATAAGCCCAAAGTAAGGCGGGCCAGGGATGTGGGCGCGCTTTGCCGCCGCGCGGGAGTAGCCCAGCCCGTACTTTTAGCGCGCAGGCGTGGCCTGCCCCGCCGCGCTATCCTTCCCGCCCATGACCATCCGAACCTGGCTTTTGCTGCTGCTGTCCTGTCTGCCCGGTGCGCTGCTGGCCGCCGAGCTGCGCGTTGCGAATCTGCAAGTGGAGTACACGCCCACGCCGCTGGGTATGGATGTGGCGGCGCCGCGCTTTAGCTGGCAGCTGGCTGCGGTGCCCAACCAGCCGCGCGGCAGCCGGCAAGTGGCCTACCAACTGCGCGTGACCAACGAGGCCGGCGAGCTGGTCTGGGACTCGGGCAAAGTATCGGGCGCCACCTCGCTGAACGTGCGCTACGCCGGCCGGCCGCTGGCTGCCACCACCCGCTACACCTGGGCGGTGGCGGTGTGGGACCAGCAGCAGGCCCAGCACACGGCCAGCTCGTGGTTTGAAACCGGCCTGCTGAACCCCGACCCCCAGCTCGCGGCCTGGGGCGGGGCCAAGTGGATAGGCGGCGGCGATGCGGACATGGTGCTGTACGCGCCCTACCTGCCCGTATTCAAGCTGACCTACGCCGTGCAGCTGGACGCCGCCACCCGCAGCACCCGCGCCAGCTTCGTGTACGGGGCCAACGACCCGCGCCTGCTCGACAAGAATAAAAACCTGTACCACCTGCAAAACCAGCCCAACGCGGCCTACCTGCGGCTGGAGCTGGATATTGCCCCGCTGGCTACCCTAGGCAGCGCCCAGCTGCGCATCTACCGGGCCGGCTACCACCCCGATGATAAGCCCGAAGTACCTTTTAAGAGCTACCCCATCCCCGCCGCGCTCCTGCACAACGATAATAAGTACGCCCGGCACACCTTCGAGCTCAGCTCCGACCTAGGCGCTACCCGTGTTTATCTAGATGGCACGAAGCGCGAAAACCAGGTGGCCGAGCTCAACCTGAACCCGCTGGGCCAGGGTGGCGATTACATCGCCTTCCCGGTGGTGGGGGATATCGGCTTCGCGGTACCGAAAGGGCAGGCGGCCGCCTTCTCCGGCGTGGCGGTGCGCAACCTGCGCAGCCCCGCCAACGTGCTGTTTGATGAGCCGCTGACGGCGGCGCCCTACGCGGGCATTTTTGCGGCGGCCCCCGCCGTGCGCGTGCGCAACGGAGCGTACCAGGTGGCGGGCGGGGCGGCGGGCGCGTTTGTGCTGGGTAACCCGAGCCGCAATGCCACGCCCATGCTGCGCACCACCTTCGCGGCGGCCCCAGCCAAGATTGCCAAGGCCCGCCTCTACGTCACGGCCCGCGGCATCTACGACGTGTACCTGAACGGCAGCCGTATCGGCGAGGACTACTTCAACCCCGGCCTCACGCAGTACATCAAAACCCACCTCTACCAGACCTACGACGTGACCGCCCAAGTGCGCCCCGGCCCCAACGCCCTCGGCGCCATTCTGGCCGAGGGCTGGTGGAGCGGCGGCGCCACCTACATGGGCCAGTTCTGGAATTTCTTCGGCGACCGGCAGTCGCTGCTGGCCAAGTTGGTCATCACTTATACCGATGGCAAGCAAGACGTTGTGGTGAGCAACCCGGCCACCTGGTCGTACTACAGCGGCGGCCCGACGGTGTACGGCAGCTTCTTTCAGGGCGAGGTATACGACGCTACCCGCGAGGCGCAAGTGACCGGGTGGAGCACGCCCGCCTACGCGGCCACCGGCTGGCACCCGGCGCAGGAAGTAGCCTTGGAGGGCCACATCAGCCACGACGAAGCCAATGCCCGCGCCAACATGCCGCCCGTGGACGACTACTCGCAGCTCCAACTGCTGGGCCAGTTTGGCCCCTCCGTGCGCCCGGTGGCCGAGCTCACGGCCCAGTCGGTGGCCGAGGTGCGCCCCGGTGTGTTCGTCTACGACATGGGCCAGAACATGGTGGGCGTACCGCGCATTAGCCTTACCGGGCTGCGGCCCGGCCAGCGCCTGGTGCTGCGCTACGCCGAGGTGAAATACCCTGACCTGCCCGAGTACAAAGGCAATACCGGGACGCTGATGCTGGAAAACATCCGGGCCGCGATGGCCCAGGACATTTATATCGCCAAGGGCGGCGCCGAAACCATTGCCCCGCGCTTCACCTACCACGGCTACCGGTTTGTCGAAATAACCGGCATCGAGCGGGCCTTGCCGCTGGCCGCGGTACAGGGCACAGTCCTCAGCTCGCTCGACGGGCTGGCCGCGCACTACGAAACCTCGAACCCGCTGGTCAACAAGCTCTGGGAGAATATCACCTGGTCGACGCGGGCCAATTTCCTGTCCATCCCCACCGACTGCCCGCAGCGCAACGAGCGCCTGGGCTGGAGCGGCGACATCTCGGTGTTTTCGCGCACCGCCACCTACCTAGGGCAGGTGCCGCAGTTCCTGCGCCGCCACATGCAAGCCATGCGCGACGTGCAGCGGGCCGACGGCCGCTTCTCCGACGTGGCCCCGCTGGGCGGCGGTTTTGGGGGCGCCTTGTGGGGCAGCGCCGGCCTCACCGTGGCCTGGGAAAGCTACCAGCAGTACGGCGACCAGCAGCTGCTGGCCGAGCACTACGCGGCTATGAAAAGCTACATCGCCTACCTGCGCCGCTACCTCGACCCCAAAACGGGTATCCTCACCGAGGGCAACCTAGGCGACTGGCTGGGGCCCGAGCAGGGCCGCAACGACAACACGCTGCTCTGGGAAGCCTACTTCCTTTTCGACCTGGACATTATGCGCAAAGTGGCCACGGTGCTAGGTGAAAATACTGATGCCCAAGAGTTTGCCGCGCTGCACGCGCAGCGTCAGCAGTTCTTCAACGCCACCTACGTCGATAAGCAAACCAAGCGCACCGTGCACTCGGGCTTTCGGCAGTACCCCGACACCAACCCCCGGCCCGGCGACCTGGTCGATACGCAGGCCTCCTACGTGCTGCCGCTGGCCCTAGGGGGCTACGCGCCCGATAACCAGGCCCCGGCGGTGGCCAACTTGCTGGCCACCATCACGCGGGAGAACAAGCTCGACGGCGGCGGCACGGCCCCGCCGTATTCGCTCATGACGGGCTTCATCGGTACGGCCTGGATTTCGAAGGTGCTTTCGGAAAACGGGCACCCCGACGTGGCTTACCGCTTGTTGCAGCAAACCACGTATCCGTCCTGGCTGTACTCGGTCGAGCAGGGCGCCACCACCATCTGGGAGCGGCTGAACTCCTACACCCGCACCGAGGGCTTCGGCGGTAATAATCGCATGAACTCCTTCAACCACTACTCGTTTGGGGCGGTGGGCGCGTGGCTCTGCGACACGTCGCTGGGTATCGCCCGCGATGAGCAGTCGCCCGGTTTTCAGCACTTTATTCTGCAACCCACGCCTGATCCCACCGGCGCCATGACCTACGCCAAAGGCTACTACGACTCGATGTACGGCCGCATCGAGAGCGGCTGGGAGAAAGTCGGCGCCACCTACCAGTACCGGCTGGTGGTGCCCGCCAACACCTCGGCCACCCTGTACCTGCCCGCCGCCCAAGAGCGCCGCGTGACCGAAGGCGGCCGCCGCGCCGCCCAGGCGCCGGGCGTGCAGTTCTTGCGCTTGGAGCACGGCAAGGCAGTGTACGAGGTGGGCGCCGGCACCTATGCGTTTGCCACGCGCCCCTAGGTGGGCGCGTAGTCTGGGCGCTACCCCTTCAGCGGAGGGGTTATCAGTGAAAAATAAGAACTAACAATGAATTTATAGTCGTTTATTTGGGCTCCCCAACTCTGATTTAGCCCATGAATGCACTTCCTACCCTCTGGCTAGGTTGCCTAGGTGCGCTGGCAACGTTTGCCGCGCAGGCCCAGGCCACCACTACCACTTCTATGCCTCAACCCCCCGTGGCCACCATCAAGGCCAAGCAGCTCGCGTCGCCCAACGGCACGCGCACCGACAACTATTACTGGCTCAACGAGCGCGAGAACCCGCAGGTGCTCGACTACCTCAAGGCCGAAAATGCCTATTTCGACCAGCAGATGGCCCCCGTGAAGGCGCTGGAAGAGAAGCTGTTCACCGAGATGAAGGGCCGCATCAAGGAAACCGACCAGTCGGTGCCGTACCGCGACAACGGCTACTACTATTATTCGCGCTACGAGGCGGGCGGCGAGTACCCGCTCTACTGCCGCAAGAAGGGTAGCCTGCAAGCGCCCGAGGAAGTGCTGCTCAATGGCAACGAGATGGGCAAGGGCCACACGTACTTCGCCATCGGTGGCTACGAGGTGAGCGACAGCAATGAGCTGTTGGCCTACAGCACCGACATCGTGAGCCGCCGCCTTTATACAGTGCGCTTTAAGAATCTGAAAACCGGCGAGTTGTACCCCGAGCAAATTCCGAACGTGGAAGGTGCCGGCGTATGGGCCGCCGACAATAAAACGTTCTTCTACGCCAAAAAGGACGTTACCACGCTCTTAGCGTTTCAAATCTACCGGCACACCCTAGGCACCGACCCCCAGCAGGATGCGCTGGTGTACGAGGAAAAGGACAACACCTTCAGCACGCACATTGCCCGCAGCAAGTCGAAAAAGTATCTCTTTGTCGTACTGCATAGCTCGCTCTCGTCCGAAACGCGCTACCTCGACGCCACCAAGCCCACCGGCGAGTTCAAGGTATTCTTGCCCCGCGAGGCCGACCATCTCTACGATGTGGAAGATGCCAACGGGCAGTTTTACGTGCACACCAACTGGCAGGCGCCCAACTTCCGCGTCGTGAGTACGCCGCTCACGAACACCGCCAAAACGGTCTGGAAAGACGTGATTCCGGCCCGCCAGGAAGTGTTCATTGCCGGCATGGAGCTTTTCAAAGACTACCTCGTGCTGAACGAACGCAAGGATGGCCTGCTCCAGTTGCGGGTTATCCGGTGGCAGGATAAGAAGGATGAGTATCTGAAATTCAACGAGGTAGCCTACACGTCGAGCATCGGCGCCAACCCCGAGTTCGATACCCAGCAGCTGCGCTTCAACTACACGTCGTTCACCACGCCCAGCTCGACCTACGACTATAACATGGCCACCCACCAGCAGACCCTGCTGAAGGAGCAGCCCGTCCTAGGTGGCTTCAACAAGGCCAATTATACCGAGGAGCGCGCCTTTGTGAAAGCGCGGGACGGGAAGATGATTCCCGTATCCATCGTCTACAAAAAGGGCTTCAAGAAGGACGGTACCGGCCCGGTGCTGCAATACGCCTACGGCTCCTACGGCGCCTCCATGGACCCGACCTTCTCGGCGGCGCGCCTGAGCTTGCTCGACCGCGGCTTTGCCTACGTGCTCTGCAACATCCGGGGCGGGCAGGAAATGGGCCGCCAGTGGTTTGAGGACGGCCGCATGCTGCACAAAATCAACTCGTTCAACGACTTCATCGACTGCTCGGAGTACCTGGTGAAGCAGAAGTACACCTCGCCGGCCAAGCTTTTCGCCATGGGCGGCAGCGCCGGCGGCCTGCTCATGGGCGCGGTCGTAAACATGCGCCCCGACCTCTACAAAGGCGTTATCGCGGCCGTGCCCTTCGTGGACGTGGTCACGACCATGTCGGACGCCAGCATTCCGCTCACCACCGGCGAATACGACCAGTGGGGCAACCCCGCCCAAAAGCAGTACTACGACTACATGCTCTCGTACTCGCCCTACGACAACGTAAAGGCGCAGGCTTACCCCAATATGCTCGTTACCACCGGCTTGCACGACTCGCAGGTGCAGTACTTCGAGCCCGCTAAGTGGGTAGCCAAGCTCCGCGCCACCAAGACCGACAAGAATCTGCTACTCATGCACACCGACATGGAAGCCGGCCACGGCGGCGCCTCGGGCCGCTTCAAGGCCCTGCACGACGTAGCGCGGCAGTACGCGTTTATGCTGCTTTTGCTGGGCGAAAAGTCTTAGTTATAAGCCGGCCTTACAAACGGGATTGGGGCGTTATTTGCGCATTCGGCGAGCCAGCCGAACGCGCAAATAACGCCCCAATCTCGTTTGCATTACTTTCTGATGGAAGGCGCAGTAGTGCCTAGGGCCTCGGCGTTTCGTTCGTCGGCGCTGAGCTGGTTTTGGAGCTGAAAGGTGACCTGCTCGCAGTCGGTAAAACGCTTCTGCGCTTCCTTGAGCGCGGTTTCGGTGGCGCCGAGGCGCTGGTAGAGAAAGGCGATGAGACCTAGGGCAATGACCAGGGCTCCAATGAAAAGGATGTTTTTCATAAATGGTGAGTAAGCTAAAAAACGTCCGTCATGCTCATCTGGCGTCCGCTTGTCGAAGCATCTCTACCGCACCGTTGAACGGTCTGGATGAAGCGGTAGAGATGCTTCGACAAGCGGACGCCAGATGAGCATGACGGACGTCATGAGATGAGCAGAAACGTAGCCCTAGATAGCCGTGTTCGGGTCGAACTGCTCGAGGTAATCGGCCACTTTGCGCACAAACATGCCCCCTAGGGAGCCATCGACCACGCGGTGGTCATAGCTGTGGCTCAAGAACATAAACTGCCGCACGCCGATGAGGTCGCCCTGGGGCGTCTCAATCACGGCGGGCTTCTTCTTGATGGCACCCACGGCCATAATGGCCACCTGCGGCTGCATGATGATGGGCGTGCCCATGACGTTGCCAAACGAGCCCACGTTGGAGAGCGTGTAGGTGCCGCCTTCCAGGTCTTCGGGCTTCAGCTTATTCTGGCGGGCGCGGTTGGCGAGGTCGTTGACCTTCTTGCTCAGGCCGTTGAGGTTGAGCTGGTCGGCGTTGTGAATGACCGGTACGATGAGGTTGCCCGAGGGCAGGGCCACGGCGATGCCGATATTGATGTCGTTCTTCTTGATGATGTAATCGCCATCCACCGACACGTTGATGTTGGGGTAGTCCTGGATGGCGCGGGCCACGGCCCACACGAAGAGCGGGGTGAAGGTCAGATTTTCGCCGGTGCGCTTCTTGTAGGCGTCCTTGTGCTGGT
Organism: Hymenobacter bucti; assembly: GCF_042681145.1. NCBI lineage: Bacteria > Pseudomonadati > Bacteroidota > Cytophagia > Cytophagales > Hymenobacteraceae > Hymenobacter > Hymenobacter bucti. Next base: position 914,808 of record NZ_JBHUFD010000003.1, on the reverse strand, counting down.
TGCGCCAGTTCACGAGCTCCGTCACGTCGGCTTCCACGAAGCTGGTGACGTGCGGCGAAATGCGCTTTGAATCGACCATGCGCTGCGCAATCAGCTTGCGCATGCGGTCCATCTCCACCAGCTCCTGGCTGCCCGACACCGAGGGGGCGGGCTTGGCGGCCGGGGCCTGGGGCTTGGGGCTCGGCGGCTCGGGCTTGGCGGTGGCGGCTTGCTGGCCATTGGCGCTGGGGGCCGCGGCCTCTTTAGGGGCCGGGGCGGCGGGCGCCGCCGCTGATGCCGCTGGGGCTGGTGCCGCCGGAGCTGGTTCTTGGGTCGGGGCCGGTGGCGCGGGGGCTGCAGGGGCGCTGGCGGCCGGGGCGGGCACCAGTGGCTGCTTGCCGGCCGCTACGTAGTCGAGGATGTCTTTTTTGGTGACGCGGCCTTCCTGGCCGGTGCCGGGCAGGCGCTCGAGGTCGCTCATGCTCACGCCTTCTTCGCGGGCGATGCTGAGCACCAGCGGCGAGTAGAAGCGGCCGGCCTGCACGGGGTGCTCGTCGGCCACCGCCGGGGCGGCCGGGGCGGCCGGGGCGATGGGCGTGCCGGGGCTGGGCAGGTAGGGCACCTCGGCCGGGCCGGGGGGCGCGGTGGGCAGCGGCGGAATGTTGTCGGGCGTCAGGGGCGGGTTGGCGCTGGCCTCTTCCAGGTCGTCGTTGCTTTCGGCGGGGGCCGGGGCGGGCGCGGGGGCGCTGGCATCGGTTTCGATGCGGGCAATGGGCGCACCCACGGCCACCACCTGGCCTTCCTGCACCAGTATTTCGGCCAGGGTACCCGCGTGCAGAGCGGGCACTTCGGTATCTACTTTATCAGTAGCTACTTCCAGCACCGACTCGTCTTGCTCGATGGCATCGCCAACTTGCTTGAGCCATTTGAGTACGGTGCCTTCCATGATGGATTCGCCCATCTTGGGCATCGTCATTTCCACTCGGGCCATAAAAAAGGTCGGGGGGATTAAGGGAGAGGGTAGAGTGGGAGGGAGCTTGTGGCCGCAAAGGTAGCCGCAAAGTGAACCGGGTTTGGTACGCCAAGGTTGGCGGCGGCCCAAGCAAGGCCAGCGAACTGCGCCAAATACCCTCCCTAAGGTGGCTGCGGCGCGGCTAAGGAGCTTGGTAGCAGAACGCAACAAGCAGACGGACCCTAGTATTCAGCTTGCCTTCACAAATACCTACTTATAGGTATTGGATGGCCCCGCCGGATGTAGTTGCTTTGCAATTAATCCTGACTTTGTGCTATAAATAAGCATTATGGTGCAAAAGCCGGGGCCACTCTGTCCCCACCAATGTCACCTATGAAAACCTGCGTGCCACTCCGCCCACATTGGTCTGCCCCGGCGATATGGAACACCTCGGCTACGGCAGCGCCCGTTTGGGGCAGTGTCTCCTTTTCGCAAATCCCGCGGCGCGAGTTGCCGCAGCCATTGCCGGGCTGCCAGCTGCAGGTGCTGCTGCGGCTCCGGTGCGGCTGATGCCGGGCCCAGGCGCCTAGGTTAGCTGGCGCGAAGAAAGAGGCGCTAAGGCTCTCAAACGCCGCCGCTGGCTACCAATTAAGGGTAGCCAGCGGCGGCGTTTGGCATAAAGCGAGGGGCTAGGCCGGCTCGTGAGTGAGGCAGCCCTGGCGGCTACGCGGGGTAGGTCTGGAAATTTGGGGGCTTGGTCGGGGTTTGGCGGGCGTACGCCCGTATTTTTTGCGGGCGGGCCATTTTCGGCCGGGGGTTTGCATAAGTTGGTTCAAGCAGCGGTAGTCGCCGCTGAATGTACTCAACAACTTGCTTACTAAGTGCTTCGCTGCACTCCTTCCCATGAAAAATACCCTTTTCGCTACGCTCGCCGCTGTACTGCTCACGGCCACTAGCACCTTCGCCGCCCCGCTCCCCGGCCCCGGCCGCGATATCGACGGCCCCCGCTTTGCCCAGGGCCCCGGCGACCGCGACTTTAACTACGGCTACGCCAAAAACCACCGCGTAACTAACCAGGAGCGCGCCCGCTGGGAGGCCCAGCATCGCAACGACCGCCGCGCGGACAACCGCCCCAACAACGACCGCCGCACCGATGACCGCTTCGACCGCAACCAAAACTATGGCTTCGACCGCGACCATAAGGTGACCCGCGACGAGCGCCGCCACTGGGAAGAAGGCCACAACTACGGCTACGACCAAAACCACCGCGTGACGCCCCAGGAGCGCGCCCGTTGGGAGGCTAGCTACCGCCGCTAGGTGCTTGCTGACAAGATCTTAGCTATTTAGTCAACTTTCCGTTCCTTTTATTCCTTCCACTTCTTTTTAATATTTTCTCGTGAAAAAGTTTTTGTTGCCCCTGCTCGCCGTTGTGGCCATCTCCTTCAGCGCCGCCGCCCAAACCACCCCGCCCCAAAAAGGTGACCACCCCCGCCGCTCGCCCCAGGAAATGGCCGGCCACCAGGCCAAGCGTCTCAGCAAAGAGCTAAGTCTGAGCACCGACCAGTCGAGCAAAGTAGAGCAAATAATGGCTGCCCGCGCCCAGGAAATGCAAGCCTTGCGAGCCGATGGCAGCGCCCGCCCCTCCCGCGAGCAAATGCAGGCTAACCGCACCAAGTACGACGACCAGCTCAAGCAAGTGCTGACGCCCGAGCAGTTCACCAAGTACACTGCCCTCGCCACCAGCCGCCACCACGGCCACGGCATGAAAGATGGCAAGCTCAAGGTTAAGGACGGCAAGCTGAAAATGAAAACCAACCCAACCGCCAGCTAAGCACCACGCTTGCTAATCACAAAAAAAGTCCCTCCTGAACGTCAGGAGGGACTTTTTGGATTCTAAATAACCTAAGTGCGCAACCAATCCAATCTGGAGTAGTCAGCCCGGCACAGCCGGGCGTATCTGCGCAATCCGTTGAATCCGCTAAATCTGCGGTCTATTTGCCGCCGAGCATGAAGCCCACGTAGGCCTGAAAGGTGGAGTTGCGGGCGTTGCGAAACTCGTTGTTGCTGTAGCCGTCCCGGGCAAAATCGGTGAACGCGCCGTTGTAGCGCAGCCCCAGCAGGAAGCCCGACTCGGCCTGGAAGCCCAGACCGGCGGCGTAGCCTAGCTCGCTGCGCTTCACGCGGTCGAGGTCGGAAGTGCCCGAGCTGGCGGAGCTAATTACGTTGCCGTTCTGGGTCAGGGTGCGGTTGTTGCTGATGCTCAGCAAGTAGCTGTACTGGGGGCCGGCTTCGAAGAATATGCCGCCCGTTTTGAGGCGCAGCAGCACCGGCACATCGATGTAGTCGTAGCGCACGTTGCCGGTATTGCGGAACGTGTTATTTAGTATCGTGTACTGCTGGTCGGCGTACTTAAAGCCCTTTTGCGAATACAGGCCTTCAACCTGAATGGCCAGGAAGTCGTCGGCCACTAGCCCTAAGTTGACGATGGCGCCGCCGTGAAAGCCGAAGCGGTTCTTGTACTGGTCCTGGTTGGTGAGGTCACCCGAAAGATTCGAGAGGTTGGCGCCGGCCTTGAGGCCAAAGCGAACCGATTGCGCATGAGCGGCTGGGGCCGCAGCAGCGGCTACCAACGCGGCAGCAGCAGTGCTAAAAAGTAGTTTTTTCATAGCCAGCCTTACGAATAAACGTGGCAAACGGATGGAAACGCGCCGCCCTAAAATAGCCCCGTAGTATGCTTGCGGCCGCTAGCCCCGTGCTTAAGCGGCTGCTTGCCATGGTGCCGGGCGGCCGGGTTGCCGCGGTGCAAAAAGCCAAATACGCCGCGCTGCTCGCGGCTGTGGTGGCGGTAGCTGGCATACACTGGCACGTAATCGCCCTGGCTAGGGCGGTGGTGCCGAAAGCCCCGGCCGCGCCAGGTGGCCGACGCGCTTTCGGTGGGGGCAGCCACGGCCGCCGTGGCCAGCAGGCCGATTAAGCCAGTGATGAAGAGGGCAGTCCGCATAGAAAAAAGGAGGATAGAGAAAGAAGTAACTGGCAAAGCCAGCCGTAGCGCGCTGCTACAGTGCTCCTAACTCTAGTTGTGGCTTGCTTAGTACGTGACGAAAAATTTAAGTGTGATGTGGACGTGTTGTGTTCGTAGTGCAATTACCCCAGCTCTAAATCCTAACCTAGGGCGCCGTCTAAGCCAGTGCCGAATAACCTCCTGCCTGGCGCGCGCGTCTATACCGGTTCACCCTCCCGTTTCTGTAAATCGATGAGTCTTTGGCAAATTATTCAGCGCCTGCTGCCCTTCGTGCGGCCCTACCGCAGCCTGGTCGTCAGCACGTTACTGCTCACGCTGGTGGGCTCACTAGCGGCCCAGGTTAATCCGTTTGTGCTGCGCTACACCGTCGATACCGTGCAGGGTCTGCTGAATCGGGGCCAAGGTCTAGCTGCAGGCTGGCACATGCTGCTGTGGGTGAGTGGCTTGCTGCTAGTCAAGGAATTGATAAACACGGCCATTACCTTCGGCCAGAAGTACTACGGCGAGAAAATCCGCATCAGCGTATCGGGCGCCTTGGCCGAGGAGGCCGTGACCAAAATCCTAGGGTATGAATTAGGCTTTTTCTCGGAAGGCGGCAACCAGACCGGCAAGCTTCAGACCCGCATCGACCGGGGCGTGGAGAGCTTGATGAAGCTGGTGCAAAACTTCTTTATTGACATTCTGCCGCTCTTTGCCAATGCCATCGTGGCGCTGGTGGTCATGTTTTTTGCCAACAAATGGGTCGGTATGGTGGCGCTGGCCGTGCTGCCGGCCTACTTCTGGCTGAGCTACCGGCAGGCCGACCGCCTCAACGGCACCCGCCGCAACCTGCGGAGCCTGCGCGAGGAGAAAAACCACGGCCTCATCAGCATCATCGACAGTATCGTGGTGATTAAGAGCTTTGTGCGCGAAGCCTATGAGGGCGATAAGCAGCTCGCCGTGCAAGACCGCCTGGAGCAAGCCCAGCTCATGACCCGCAAAACCAACTTCCGCTACGACGGCCTCAAGACCTTCGTGGAGCAAATCGGGATAGTGGCCATCATCGTGCTTACCGCCTACCTCGTGCTGGATGGGCAGATTAGCATCGGGGCCATCATGTTTCACATCTTGCTATTCAACAATGTGTCGGCGCCCATCCGGCAGCTGCACCGCATCTACGACGAGATGAACGAGGCGCTGACCTACGCCGAGGGCTTTTTCGCCATCCTCGACGCCGACGACCAGACCGAGCGTCCCGGCCCGTTGCGTCCCGCCCACCTCTACGGACGCTTCGAACTGCGCCACGTCGATTTTACCTACCCCAGCGGCACCGCGGCCCTGCACGATGTGAGCATGACCATCGAAGCCGGCAAAACCACCGCGCTCGTGGGCCTCAGCGGCGCCGGCAAAAGCACGATTATCAACCTGCTCTGCGAGTTTTACCGCCCCAACGGCGGCACCGTGCTGCTCGACGGCCAGCCCCTGACCGAGTACGACACCCACGCCCTGCGCCAGCAAATAGGGCTGGTGCTCCAGAAAAACCACATTTTCAAGGGCACCATCGAGGAGAATATCCGCTACGGCAACTTCGCCGCCACCCAGGCCGAGCTGGAGGCCGCCGCCCGCCAAGCCTACCTCCACGACCAGATTCTGGACCTACCTAGGGGCTACCAAAGCGACGCCCAGCAGCTCAGCGGCGGGCAGCAGCAGCGCATCGCTATCGCCCGGCTCTTCCTCAAAAACCCGCCCATCATCTTCCTCGACGAGCCCACCGCCAGCCTCGACGCCATCGCCACCGAGCAAATCAAAAACAGCCTCGACGCTATCAAGCAGGGCCGTACGGTGGTCATCATCTCCCATAGCCTCGCCCAAATTGTGGATGCGGACTGCATCTACGTGATGAAAAAAGGCGAAGCCGTGGAAAGCGGCACCCACCTGCAACTCTACGAAAAGCGCGGTACCTACCGCGAGATTTTCGACGCCTCGGCGCGGAGCTTGAATATTGAGAAGCTGGCTAAAACGATGGCCGACGACGGCGACGAGGTGCTGGATACGGCGCTGTGAGTGCAGTATATTTGAGTTATGGCTCTACGATACACTAGCAAATTCTTCTGCAAGCTCTTACTCTTACTTTGTGTTTTAATTTTTGCTTCTTCCTGCGAGATTAAATATTCCAGCGAGGTTATAAGCACCAACGACAAGGAGAAGTCAATTGCAGAATTGAGCCAAGAAGCATGTGATTGTTTTAGCAATCAAAAAGGTGATATTGATACTCGGCTGACACCTTGTATAAAGAGTATAAATTACTCTCAGACAGTTAATCTTCCTGAAGGTCATAGTCTGCAAGACTCAGTTGCAGCGGTGGACAGCATGAAGTCTAAGATGAACGCTATGAAATCCAGAGAATTATATAAAATGTCTAGCATGATGCAGAATCTAGTTGTTTCATGCGATGCTTATGGGGCAGAAGTCGAAGCTCTGTATGATAAATGGTATCCTATCGACAGTTCAGCAGCTAATCTAGATTCCATTAAAATATTGAAAAGCAATTTTCAAATGGCATCAGTTTCAGATTCTACTAAGATAGCAGTACTGAATAAATTAATTGCAAAAAATATTGAAGCCAGAAGATTAGCGGAAGGATTACGAAGATGCCAACAAATGAAAAAGCTATTCAAGAACGAAGGAGGCGCATATTATGCAAGTGCCTTCATATACAACTTACAGAAAAAGTATCCTGAGGCTATTAGTGAATTAAAACAAGAAATATCTATTAGCGGCGATAATAATCTTGAGCTAATAGTTGCTGTCATAAAAAGAAAAGCACAGCATAATAAATGACCATTGACCTCACTGGCATCACTACCAAAGCTGCTTTTCACCTGCTGCTGAAGCACGAGCTGGATTTTCCGGAATGGTACGGCCCAAGCTGGGATGCTCTTTGGGACGCCATAATTGCGGTGGTAGAAATGCCGGACGAAGTAGTGCTACTTAATTGGCACGAGTTTGCCCAAGCCTGCCCCAAGGATATGGAGATACTGCGCAAGATTATTGCGGACTACCACGAGGAGCTACCCAGCAAGCGGATAGTACTGGCGGATTCGCCACTGCATCAGCTAGCGGCGGTCTAAAGCTACCCCTGCACCAGCTCCGCCACGGCTGCCTCGAAGGTGGCGCGGCGGGCGGCTTGCTGCACCTGGGTGGGCGGGGCGGCGCGCACGGTGCAATCGGCGAGGGGGCAGCGCTCGCAGGTTTCGTTGACGGTGATGAGGGGCAGGGCGGGGTCGGGCAGGAAGGCGACTTGCTGGCGCAGGCTATCGTCGCAGCGCAGGCCGATGGTGACGCTCATGGCGGGCTCGGTGGGGGTGCCCACGCGGGCCAGTGAGAAGCAAAGGTACTCGTCGGTGGTGCCTAGGTACTGCGGGCGCTGGGCGGCGGCCAGTATCTGGGGGGTGCCGGTGGGGGGCAGGGCGCGGCCTTCGGCCAGGAGCTGCAGGCTCACCCAGCGGCGGCAGTAGTGCTCGTGCTGCTCGTTGGCGTGGGGATTGTGCAGGCGCGAGAGGTGCAGTTCCTTGGTGAGGTGGTAGGGCGCGTCGGCGGTGGCCTGGTCGAAGCGCAGGAAAAATAAGCTATTGAGCCCGAAGTGCTTGGGCAGCAGTGCGGCGAGGCGCTGCATCAGCATCTCGGGGCTCACCTCGTAGCGCGTGAGCAGGGCCAGTAGTACCTCGGGCTGCCAGGTGGGGGCCGCGAATAGCCCGCGCACGTCGCGCACCAGGCTGTCCTCGTCCATCAGCAGTACGCTGGCGAAGTAGGAGGCGCGGAAGTTATTGAGCACCTCCTCAAACGAGCGGGGCTCCAGCGGGTTGGGGCTGGCGTAGTGCCGCTCTTTCAGCTTCAAGTAATTGAAGCCTAGCTCCCTACCTAGGACAAACGCCTGCTGGCCCCGGCTCAGGGTCGGAATCATAAGCAGGGTTTTAGTGGTGGGGCGGAATACCGAGCGCAGCCGCCCAGCCAGTACCACCGGGTGCCCGGCCAGCGTGGTGCGGTCGATGGTGTAGCCGTAGTCCTGGGTCAGGATGGCTTCGAGGCGGGCCAGGTCGAAGGGCGGGGCGGCGGCGAGCTGGTGGCTGGCCACGAAGGTGCGCGCATCCTGCTCCAAGTCCTCAAAATAGTTGTCCTGCATCTCCTTATAAGAGCGCAGCGCGGCCACAAAAAAGTGCTCCTGGCGCAGCTCGTAATTGCGGGCAATTTCGAAGATGGTACTGATGAAGGCATTCATCTTGGCCGGCGCGTTGGCGATGAGCTCGAACAGCTGCATGGGCTCCAGGCCGTAGAGCTGCAATGGAAACTCTTGCAGCGCCTGCGATTGCAGCAGGTCGGCGATGGGTTCGAGGCGGCGCGGCAGCGTGGTGGACGTAAGCTGGTCGTAGCTTATGTCGAGGCACTTGCTCAGGCTCAGTATCTTATCGGCCTTGGGATATTTCTTGCCCTTCTCAATCTCGTTGAGGTAGCTCACGCTCAGGTCGCAGGCGCGCGCCAGCTCGGCCGGCGAGAGGCCGCGCTCTTGCCGCAGCTCGCGCAGCTTCAGGCCAAAAATGAGACGGACGACTTGGCCGTGGTTCAGCATAAGTTAGGATAGGGAAGGGGTAAAAATAGGGCTGAGGGGTGAGGTCCATGAGCGGCGAGCCCGCCAAAAATAACCTGCTCGGGCACCGCTACGCGGCACACGCGGCACAGGCTGCTTCTCGGCTACAAACGTGGTATCGCTACGTGGCGCAGTCGGCTGCTGGGTTTTAAGGTATGGAGTAACTGCGAAGCACTGGCGCAGTGATCCACTCGGAGTTGCTTGCTGCCAACTGGTTGCACGATTTCGCTTAAAAATTTCCGGCGCTCAAAAAGTGCTCTAGAATAATGAAAACAGCCTTTTACTAACGCAAGATAGTAGGCACGCAGCACGAATTTTATTTATTAGCGAAAATTCGCTAATAAATAAAATTCGCTACCGTATACTTGCATCAGATTCCCACTCACCGCTTTTGCAGGGTTAGAGCGAAGGCTGCTTCAACCCTGCACTGGCTACTGCTAAGACCATCTTTTTATCAATTTATTTCTCCGTTTATGTCAGCTACCGCCAACATCCTGAGCCGCTTGCAACCCCTGGGCTTCCGCCGCGTGGCCCAGGCCCACCTCAACCTGCCGCCCGCCGCGCTGGTGGAGGCTGCCCTGTGCCGCAAAGAAGGTGTGCTCACCGACACCGGCGCGCTGATGGCGGATACCGGGCAGTTCACGGGCCGCTCGCCTAAGGACCGGTTTGTGGTGCGCGACGAGAACACGGCCGAGAGCGTGTGGTGGGGCGACATCAACATTCCGTTTGAGGCCGCCAAGTTTGACCAGCTGCACCAGAAGATGGTGGCTTACCTGGAAGACAAGGAGCTATACGTGCGCGAGGGCTACGCCGGGGCGCACCCCGCCTCACAGCTCAAGCTGCGCATCGTCAATGAGTTGGCCTGGCACAATCTATTCTGCTACAACCTGTTTCTGCGGCCCGAGGCAGGTGCTGATACCAGCTGGGCGGCCGATTTCAGCATCATTTCCGCACCTGGCTTTGAGGCTGACCCGGCCGTGGATGGCACCCGGCAGAAGAATTTTGCTATCCTCAATTTTACTAAAAAAATCATCCTCATCGGCGGCACGGCCTACGCCGGCGAGATGAAAAAGGGCATCTTCGGGGTGCTGAACTACCTGCTGCCCCACGAGCAGGACACGCTGCCCATGCACTGCTCGGCCAACATCGGCTCGCACGGCGACGCGGCGGTGTTCTTCGGCCTCTCGGGCACCGGCAAAACCACGCTTTCTACCGACCCCAACCGCCACCTCGTGGGCGACGACGAGCACGGCTGGCTGCCCGGCCAAGGCGGTATTTTCAACTTTGAGGGCGGCTGCTACGCCAAGGTAATCGACCTTTCGGCCGAAAAAGAGCCCGAAATCTGGAACGCCATTAAGTTCGGCTCCATCGTTGAAAACACGCGCTTTATACCCGGCACGCGCACCGTGGACTACGCCAACAAGTCGGTGACCGAAAATACCCGTACGGCGTACCCCATCAACTACATTCCCAACATCGCGGTGCCGAGCACCGGGCCTGTGCCAACCAATATTTTCTTCCTCACCGCCGACGCCACCGGCGTGCTGCCCCCCCTGAGCAAGCTCGATAAAAGCCACGCCATGTACCACTTCCTGAGCGGCTACACGGCCAAGGTAGCGGGTACCGAAATGGGCATTACCGAGCCGCAGGCCACGTTTTCGGCTTGCTTCGGAGCGGTATTCCTGCCGCTGCACCCCACCAAATACGCCGAGATGCTGGGCCAGAAAATGGATGACCACCCCGTAAACGTGTGGCTCGTGAACACCGGCTGGACGGGCGGAGGCTACGGCACCGGCAGCCGCATGAAGCTGAGCTACACCCGCGCCCTCATTACGGCCGCCCTCACCGGCCAGCTCGACGAGGTGAAATTCCGCCCGCACCCCGTTTTCGGCGTGCAGGTGCCCGGCGCAGTACCCGGCATCCCAACCGAGCTGCTCGACCCGCGCCGTACCTGGGCCGACTCAGCCGCCTACGATGAGGCAGCGGCCAAGCTCGCTGGCAAGTTCGTGGCCAATTTTGAGAAGTACGCCGCCGCGGCAAACGCGGAGATTATGGCCGGTGCGCCCGTGGTAGCGCAGGCGGCGCAGGATGGGGTAGCGGCTGCGGCTTTGGTGGCGGCTTAGGTTGCTTCTTGCAGACCGTAGTGCCTCACCCCCCGGCCCCCTCTCCGAAAAGGAGAGGGGGAGCCTGACGACTTTTGATAAAAGCAAAACGGCTTTCAGCAGACGCTGAAAGCCGTTTTTATTGATGTTTAATAAGTCTTCGCTGTGGCTCCCCCTCTCCTTTTCGGAGAGGGGGCCGGGGGGGGAGGCGCTGCGTTAGAACTACACCTTTAACAGTTCCGCCTCCTTGTGCCCCGCCAGCTGCTGCCATAGTAATATCAGCACGGCCTGGGCGGTGTACTCGATGTTCGTTTGGCGGCCGCGGTCGATGTTGATTTGGCGGCTTACGGTGCCGCTGGGCGTGGCGCAGGCGATGCAGATGGTGCCCACCGGCTTGAGGGGCGTGCCGCCGCCGGGGCCGGCGATGCCGCTGGTGGCCAGAGCTACATCGCAGCCTAGGCGGGCGCGGGCGCCTTCGGCCATTTCGCGTACGGTGGCTTCGCTCACGGCGCCGTGCTGGGCCAGGGTTTCGGCATTCACGCCCAGGAGGGCTTCTTTGATGTCGTTGTCGTAGGCTACTACGCTGCCGCGGAAGTAGGCCGAGCTGCCCGGCACGCTCGTGATGCGAGCCGCCACCGTGCCGCCGGTGCAGCTTTCGGCGGTGCCGAGCTGCCATTTTTTGGCTTGCAGAATCTTACCGACTACCACTTCGAGGGGCGAATCTTCTTCGGCGAAAATGTAGCTGCCGATGCGCTCGCGCAGCGCGGGCAGCAGGGCCAGCATCCGGCCGCGCAGGTCGGGCTGGCCATCGGCGGTGCCGGTGAGGCGCAGGCGCACGCTGCCCAGGCTGGGCAGGTAGGCCAGCTTGATGTTGGGCGGCAGGGCCGCTTCCCAATCCTTGATTTTTTCGGCCAGGAACGACTCGCCCAGGCCCGCCGTCATGACCACAACGTGCTCGATGGGGGCGAGATTGAACTTCTGCTGGAGCTTGGGCAGCACCTCATCGGTCATCAGGCGCTTCATCTCGAAGGGCACGCCGGGCATGCTGATGAACACGGTGCCCTGGTCTTCTATCCACATGCCGGGGGCGGTGCCCACGGCGTTGTGCAGCACTTCGGTACCTTCGGGCACCATGGCCTGCTGGCGGTTCACGTCGAGCATAGGGCGGTTGAAGCGCCGGAAAATCTCTTCTACATGGTGCAGCGTGGGCTCGTGCAGCACCAGCTCGCGGCCGAAGTAGCGGGCCAGCACGTGCTTGGTCAGGTCGTCTTTAGTGGGACCTAGGCCGCCGGTAGTGAGGATGACTTTGGCGCGCTGGCGGGCCTGGTCGAGGGCGGCCACTATCTCGTCGGCGCGGTCGCTCACGCTCGTGATTTGGCGCACGCGCAGGCCCAGGCGGCCGAGCTGCTGGCCCATAAAGGCCGAATTGGTATCCACGACCTGCCCGTAGAGCAGCTCGTCGCCGATGGTCATAATTTCAACGTCCATGAGAAGGTAGTGCGGAGTTTGGCAAGGTTTTGTAGGCAACTTTGCGCAGCGGTGCTTGCAGGACAGCTATACGAGCAGTCTGGTTTTTGAGCCCGCGTTTTTCCACCTGCTTTTTATGAAAAATCTCCTACTGGCCCTGGCATTGCTCGCCGCCGCGCCGGCCGTGGCCCAAACCAAAACCACCACGACCAAGAAAACCACTACCAAAAAAGCCGTTGCCAAGCCCGCTGCCAAAAAAGCGACCGTTGTCAAAAAAGCCACGACTACTGCCGCCAAACCCGCCGTCGTCGCCACTCCGGCCCCCGCACCCGTGGCGCCCCTCACCGAGGCCGAAGCCAACACCGGCTTAAAGGAGGCCCTGACCACCGGCGTGACCAAAGCCGTGGCCTTCGCCTCCGAAAAAGATGGCTTTAACCTGAACGACGATATCCGCATCCCCTTCCCGGCTGATGCGCAGCTCGTGGCTACTACCCTAGGTTCGCTACCCGGCCCGCTCGGCAAAGCGGCCGTAGAGCAGGCCACCAACCTCATCAACCGCGCCGCCGAAACCGCTGCGCCCGCCGCTAAGGACATCTTCCTCAACGCTGTGCAGCAGCTCACCCTCACCGACGCCCTCTCGCTCGTGACCAGCGGCAGCAAAGACGCCGCCACCACGCTGCTGCGCAAAAACTCGGAGGCCGCCCTCGCCGCCGCCCTGCGCCCCAGCATCGTGCAGAGCCTCGACCAGGTGGGCGCCAACGCCGCCTACGCCAAGCTCATCGACCGCTACAACAAAATCCCGCTGATGACGCCCGCCAAAAACAACCTCACCGACTACGTGACGGCTCAAACCGTGGACGGCCTCTTCATCCTGCTGGCCCAGCAGGAAGCCAAAATCCGCCAGAACCCGGCCGCGCAGAGCACCGCTATTTTGCAGCGGGTTTTTGGGAAGAAATAGTTCTCAGTCATGCTTCGCTACGCGCAAACCTCCTCTTGACCAAACTGCGCTCGCAGAATCTAAATAGTCGTTAAACACCTAGCTATTTGCCGGCTACATTATTTGGAAGCTAGCACGGCCGGCTCCCATTGCTGCGCCTCGCAATGGGGGCAGGTGCTCGTCGGTTTTTGCGGGGCTTTGAGCACCTGCCCGCACCTGATGCAGGCAAAGGTGCCCGCCGCTACTGGCTGCTCGTCGCGAAACTCCTTGTCCCAGCCCGGGATGAGGGATAGGCCCGGCTGGGGTTCTTTCTCCTCAACCAGGCTAAACGTGCCGTTGGCCTCTAAAAAAAGGTAGTTGACCTGGCCTAGGTGCTCCAGGTTCTCACCGCGCAGCTCGGCAAAAAGCCGCTCTTGCGAGAGCACCACGTGTTCCATGTGGTCGAGTTGCAGCACGCCGTTGGCGACTACGGGCGTGAGCGTGCTTTGCAGCACCCGCTCTACCTGGCGGCGCCGGGCCGACCAACGTGCCGTCAGCTGCTGGCCTATTACGACTACGCTCGCAATTATCAAGGGAGACAGCAGGCCTCGGTCGGCGGACAGCAGCGGGATACCGATGGCCGCCGCCAGCGACATCAGCGCGGCTAGCTCGGTGCGGCTGAGCTGGCCCGCCATGCGCTTGCCCATCAGGCGCAAGCCCAGCAGCAAAAGCAAGTACATGAGCACTAGCCTGATGGAGGCTTCCAGCAGGAAGCTCCAGGGCATGTCGCCCATCAGAATACGTAGATAATCGGTTAGCTTGGGGGGCGGGGCGGGAGGCATATCTAATTAGATAGAATAGTTAAAAATCAAGCACTTGGCTTTGGCTGCTCAAGCCAGCGTGGTGGGCTGCCAGTTGTCGGCGCCGCAGTGGGGGCAATGAGTATCCGTGCGGTCGGCGGGGGTCTTGGCCACGCGGCCGCAGGTGGCGCACACCTGCGGGCCCGACGCGGCATCGGTGGAGGCTGGTGCAGCCGCCGCGCGCGGCAGTAGGCTCAAGCCCGGCTGGGGCTCCGACCGCTTGTAGCAGCTCACGCGCCCGTTGGCTTCCATGTACACGCGCTTGAGTTCGCCGAGCTGGGCAATCTTTTCGTTGCGCAGCAGGCCAAATAACTGGTCCTGCGAAATGGCGTGGAGTTGCAGGGTTTCCATCTCCATGCAGCCGTTGCGCACCAGCACGGCGAGGTCGCCCTGCTGCCATAATTCTACCCGCCGATACTTAAACGCGAGCCAGTTGCTGAGCCGGTGCATCCCCAGCACCGCCACCAGCACCACCACCGTGGGCAGCAGCCCCGCCGTGGGTATTTGGGTAGGCCCGGCAATTATGGCCCCTAGGGTTAGCACCACGGCCAGCTCGCTCACCGACAGCTGGCCTTTCATGCGCCGGCCCAGCAGGCGCACGATTAGCAACATCACCGTAAAAATGATAAACGCCCGAATAGCTACTTCGCCCGTGAAGGCCGGGGGGGCAGTGCCGAACAGCCAACGGTGCCAGTCACTAAAAATAACTTCTTCCTTTTTCATACAATTATCTACTGAATCATTTTGAATCTAGCTCACACATATTGAGTAAGTTATAAGAGGCATATGGCAGTAGCCGGAGCTTGGTGTGCACAGTAGTACTCAGCAGCCACCAGCAGCATGGCCCCCGTGCGTCACCCCTCCTTACACTTTGGCCAGTTGAATATCCTTGGTTTCGGGCACTAGCACCCAGTAAAAAATGGTGGCCAGCGCCCCTACGCCCGCCAGCGCGCAAAAGCCCACCGCGTAGCCAAAGCGCTCGACCACGTAGCCCGCCCCGATGCTGCTGAGCGCCGCCGTCAGCCCGATGGCCGAGTACACCACGCCTTGAAGCAGATTGAACCGGCCGGTGCCGGAGCTGAGGTCGGCAATCATGAGGATGGTGACTACCCCCAGCAAACCCGCCCCGATGCCATCGAGCAGCTGAATAGCGATGAGGGCGTACGGATTGTCGATGAAGGCGAAGAGCAGCGCCCGCACCGGCAGCAGCGCAAAAGCCACCAGCAGCACCTTCTTGCGACCGTTTTCGGAGGCCTTGCCCGCGTATTTGGCCACGAACACCATCACGCCCTGCGCCACGATGATGGCGGCCGACAAATACAGCGACGAGTTTTGCTGGTCGGCCAAACCCAGCTTTTGGCCCAGCAGCGGCAGTAGGGGCGCATTGGCCAGGTGAAAGAGGGCAATGGCCACCGTAAAAACCAGAATGCTCCGGTTGCCCAGTAGCTCTCTCACGCTCGCCGCGCTCACTGGCTGCCCGGCCGCCGTGGCGGCACCCCGCGCCAGGTCGTGGTCGATGTCCTGCTCGCGCACCACGAGCACCGCGCCCACGAGCAGCACGCACTGCACAATAGAAAAGTAGAAAATGCCTTCGTAGGAGATGTAGCGCCCAATCACGCCCGCGATGATGGCGGCCAGCATATTGCCTAGGTGGTTGAAGCTTTCGTTGCGCCCGATGCGCTGCGACAGCGCCGCGTGCCCCACAATGCCCAGCGTGATGGCCGCCACGCACGGCGCGTACACCGACTGCGTGAAGCCCACCCCGAACTGCGAGAGCAGCACCGGGTAAAAGTTGCTGTTCAGCACCACCGACAGGCAGCACCCCGCAATGATGAGCGAGGCCACCATCAGCAGCAAGCGCTTGTGCCGGGTCCGGTCGATGAACGCGCCCGCCGGGGCCTGCACCAAGAGGCCGACAATGCTGGGCGCGGCAATGACTATCCCAATTTTGTCGGCCGACCAATGGCGCACGGTGAGCAGGTAGACGGATAAGTAGACGCCCACGCCATCCTTCACATCGGCCATGAGCAGGCTTACCCAATCGAGGCCTTTCAAGCTGCGCGTCTTTACTTCCATGGGGGCCGTCTGTTGGTATACCCTAGGTTCAACGCAGGCCCGGCAGCTTGGATATAGCTGAGTTTAAGGCCGAAAGCAAGTAGCGCCGGGCTTACTGCGGCCGAATTGGCGCCTGAGCGGCGCAAAGTCCTGCCCCAGTACTCCAAAGTTCTATTGGCAGCTATCGGAGCAGATATGAGTTTAGAATAATAAACTTGTTCTTTGGGTAGAAAGCGCTAAAAACGGGTCGTGCTTCACTGCGTTCAACATAACCCGTTTTCTTATCTCTCTTAATTTGGAAGCAAGCCTTTTACCTATCGGGACGCAAAAAGACCACCCATCACTCATTACGCACCCAAAATCGCTCGAATATGGCCGTGGCCATAGCCGTGGCCGACGCCGGACCACCACGCCAATGCGCATGCCCCGCTGTTAGGCCGGCAAAATTAGCCGGCCACGGACTCCCGGCCCGGCGCTCCTATAACTGTAGTTAACTGTAGTTTATCGGCGCCGGCCCGTCAGGTCCAGCGAGTTATTTGGGCCACCGAGAGTGGCCACGCCGCGCCGGCCAGGGTGTCGGCGGGCAGCGCGGCGGGGTTTAGAAGCGTGACGGGGGCCGTGTACACGGTCATTCGTTGTAGGTGCCCGACCTGGGTTCTGTTTCGCGCAGGTGCTTTTTGATACCTAGGCGCAAGCGTTGGCCAGTGGCCCCGGCCACCATTTTAGGCAGGGCATTCACGAGTTGCTTTTCGGCGTTGTACCAACTCTGCAGCTTCAATTCAAACCGGTCTTCGAGGATTTCAATCTTGTCGAACATGGTAAAGAGGAAAAGGAGAGCGAGGAAAAAGTTATGGAGATATAGTGTATTGCTTACCAAGAAGAGCCGGCCCGCGTAAGCCAATGGGCCTTTTAGGTGAAGCGAAACTGTCGGCAGCTGCCCAAAAAGGCGTGGCCAAGCCGAGTTTCGGGCCCGGGCTTACGTACTAAACTCTCCCGAAATACGTGGTTGCCGCCGCCGCCGCGCAAAACCCTGACCGGGCCGGCTGAGCCTGCGGCAAAGTCGGAGACCGTCCTCCTTATAAGTTGGTAATTAAGCTGGTTAGGGGTCAAAAAGACGACCGCGGCGCGCCGTAGCACCGTTGAAAGAAGCTAGCTTTGATTAGGATTTAATTAACCTTCTGGCATGGCGCAGGAACATCTTACTCCGCGGGGCGGCCGCCCCAACTGGCCTTTTATCATCCTTGCTGCCCGCTGGCGGGGCACCCGGCGCTGCCTGCCGGCTACCTGCCGCCGCCGGCTACCGGGGCGGTAGCGGCGCCCGCAGCCTTCCGGCTGAGCGGGCTTTGGCCGGACCTACCGGGGGCCAGGCCGAACTAGTGGTTTTTCAACCCGCTGCTACGTTTCTCTGGTAGAAAACACGGGTTTATCGGGCTAATAAACCCGTCCTAATCCGGGAGCCAACTAGCGGCAGGAGATTGCTCGCCGAGCAATCAATTGCGGCACGTCACTTTGCTATTCGCCCCCTTAGTTCCTGGCCTGGGCCAGGATTATCAGCTATTCCAAGTCCCCAATTTCCCCTCATTTTTTATGCGTACTACTTTATCCCCACCAGCCGCCCTTGCCTCCTTCACCCTAGTAAATTTAGATGAGGTAGAAGCCACCTTCGTGGTGCGCGACCTGGGCCTGGATGCGCCTCAGCTCCTGATTGATTGCAGCCGCCTGCGCTGCCTGCGCCAGTTGGGCGTCAGCTACGTAGTGTCGCAGCTGCTAGTACTGCACCAGGGCGGCGCCCGCGTATTTCTGGTCAACGTGGACCCGGTGCTGCACCGCTGCCTGCGGCTGCTGCGGCTCGATACCCTGTTCCCGCTGGTGTAGGCAGTGTTCTTAATTGCTCAAAAACTACCTGTCCTTGCGAGCGCAGCGAAGTAATCATGCCAGCGCGGCTCGTTGTGATGCGATTGCTTCGCTGCGCTCGCAAGGACAACTGTTTTTATGAAATCGCTACCCCGCGCAACGACTGGCTAAGCATTCACCAGCCCGCTGCCGCCCGCCCTAGCGCGGCGCGGGCGGCTGCGTGTACGTTGGCCCCAGGCACCTAGGGCCGGCGGCGGTCCAGGCCAGGGGGGCGAGGCAGAGCTGGCGCTCGGTCATGGCGGCGTTCTAGGCGTGGTAGACCAGGTATTCGGTGCGGCCGTTGGGGCTGAGGGTGTGGCAGTGGTGGCCGGGGCGCGGGTGCTGCGCGTGGCCGGGCACCGCGTGCAGCATCCGCACCCCGGCATCGGAGCCTGAATCGAGGTAGGGCCCCAGCACATGCTTGGCCACGCCGTAATCGACGGCGTGCTCGGTGAGGAAATAGGTGCCGCTAAAGGGCCGGGAAAGTCGCGGGCCACAACGGGATTAGTGTAGGTGCGGGCCGCGGCAGGATACGGGTGCCTAGCCAGTAAAGCCAGGCCGGAGCCTCGGAGAAAGTGAGGGCAGGAAGGTATACGAAAAAGCGGATGGGACGCAGGAGAGCTGCGCCGCGCTCGCCCCGGTTAAGCAAAACCGTGCCGCCCGCCGCGAGCCCAACGGCACCCGAAATATTCACCTAACGGCCAGGGCAGAAGCCTTATTTTAAAAGCTCAACTGTTGACTAACAGGCAATTAACTCTACTTTTGCCCTCTCCCGCCGGTGGCCGGGCGGCTCGTTTCCGGCCCGCCCACCGGCCCCAAATGCCGGCTATTCGCCGGCCTTGACAGCCACTGCCTGCGCCCCTGGCGGTAGCGGGCGACGAGGCATTCTTGCACTTCCACCTATTCCTCACCTGTATGGCTAAGCCGTTACTCCCACCCAACTACTTGCTGTGGCCGGTGCTGGCTTGCTGGCTGCCCGCCGCGGCTGTCGGGGCCGCCCCACGGCTCGCCCACGCCCGGCCCGCCGCGGCCCGGGCGCACCCCACGGCCCCCATCACCGGCCGCGTGCTCGACGAGAAGGGCGAGGGACTGCCCGGCGTGACGGTGCGCGTGCGCAACGGTACTCAGGGCACCTCGACCGATATCAGCGGCAATTTCACGCTCGACGTGCCGGCCGGTACGGTGCTCATCATCTCGGCGGTGGGCTACGCGACGCAGACCATCCCGCTCACCGACCAGACCACGCTGAGCGTGCAGCTGGTGCCCGACGTGCAAAACCTGTCGGAGGCCGTGGTGGTGGGCTACCTCACCCAGGAGCGCCAGAATGTGACTGGCTCGGTGGCCACCGTGAGCGGGGCCAACGTGCAGCGCGCCCCGGTGGCGTCGGTGGGCGAGGCCATTCAGGGGCGGCTGGCGGGCGTGCAGGTGGCCAACTCGGGCTCGCCGGGGCAGGCACCGGTCGTTAACATTCGGGGCCTGGGCACGCTGGGCGGCACCAACAGCTCGCCGCTCTACGTGGTGGATGGCCTCTGGCTGGAGCCCACGAGCAGCGCCGGGCGCGACATCAACCCCGCCGACATCGAGTCGGTGCAGGTGCTGAAAGACGCCGCTTCGCTGGCCCCGTATGGCAACTCGGGCGCTAATGGCGTGATTGTTATCACGACCCGTAAGGGCCGGCAGGGGGTGCCGGCCATCACCTTCAACGCCAAGGGCGGCGTGCAGAACCTGGTGCATCGCCTCGACCTGGCCGATGCCGCGCAGTGGGCGGCCATCAACAACCAGGCCTACGACAACGCCGGGCTGCTGCGCCAGGCCTACGCCGCCACCCTGCCGGGTACCAACACCAAATGGCAAGACGAGTTCTTCCGGCAAGGTTCGGTGCAGGACTACAACCTAGGGTTTTCGGGCGGCGGCCCCAACTCCAATTTTAACGTGACGGGCGGCTATTTCAACCAGAAGGGCACGGTGGTGGGGCCAGAGTTTGAGCGCTACACGATGCGCGTAAACACGGGCTTTAACCGAGGGCGGCTGCGGGTGGGCGAAAACCTCCAGCTGGTGCGCGCTAACCAAACCCGCCTCAACGCGCCGGCCGTGAACGGGTCGCCCTTTACCAACATCGTGCGCCTACCCCCCGTGGTGCCCGTGTACGACCCGACCCAGCCGGGCGGCTACGGCATCGGCACCAACAACGCCGTGACGTTTGGCACCAACCCGCTCGCGCTGCAAGACCTGCTCAATGATACCGGCACCTCCAACCGCGTGCTGGGCAACGTGTACGGCGAGGTGCAGCTGTTCGACTTCCTGCGCTACCGCCTCAACCTAGGGCTGGAGTACCACGGCTTTCACGACCAGCAGCGGCGCAAGTACGGCGTGTGGCGGCGCAACGATGTGCTCAATCCGTCTTATTTTGCTGAAGACCAGGGCAATGAATTATTCACCCAGGCCGAAAACACGCTCACGTATGACCAAAGCTTTGGCGACCACAACCTGACGGTGGTGGGCGGCTACAGCCGGCAGCGCCGCCAGTACGAGTACACGGGCGGCGTAAACTACGGTTACGGCACCGGGCCGGTGTACTACTGGGCGCTCGATGCGGGCAACCAGACACCGCAGGTCATCGGCTCGTCGTACGTGCAGGGCAAGGAGTCGTTTTTTGCGCAGCTCAGCTACGATTACAACCAGCGCTTTCTCGTCACGGGCGCGTTTCGGCGCGATGGCTCGTCGCTGTTTGCGGCCGACCGCAAGTGGGGCAATTTTGGCGCGGCCTCGGTAGGCTGGCGCCTTTCGAAAGAGAAGTTTTTGGCGGACATCAAGCTCATCAGCGACCTGAAGCTGCGGGCCAGCTACGGCAGCCTCGGCAACCAGTATTTGAGTGGGGCCTACGGCGGCTCGTACATCTCGCAGGGCTTCATCAACACCAACGCCAACTACGCCCTAGGTGCCAACCAAGCCGTGCAGAACGGCGCTATCCAGACGACGCTGGCCAGCAATGTGAAGTGGGAGGAGCGCCGCACCCAAAATTACGGCCTCGATTTGGCGCTGCTTGAGAGCCGCTTTAGCTTGTCGGCCGACTACTACATTTCGCGGACCTACGACGCCCTCATTCAGCCCAACCTGCCCGCCACCGCTGGCAACGCCGGCGACCTGCCCTACCAGAACCTCGGCCAGCTCGAAAACCGGGGCTTTGAGTTTCAGCTCGGCTACGCCGACGACCGCAAGCCCTTCAAGTACGGCATCACCGCCAACCTGACTACGCTGCGTAATAAGGTGTTGAGCCTAAACAGCGGGGCGCAGGAGGGCACGACGGCCAACTTCCTGACGGGCGGCCCCGGCAACATCACCCGCACCGAGGTGGGCTACGAAGTGGGCTCGTTTTACCTCTACCCCTTCGACGGCGTGTACCAAACCGGCGAGGCCAACATTCCGGCCGGCCTGAGCCCCGGCGACGTGCGCTACAGCGACACCAACGGCGACGGCACCATCGACGACCGCGACCGCATCCACGCGGGCCGGGTATTTCCCAAAATCCAGTACGGCCTGAACCTGACGGCCAGCTACGCCAACTTCGACGTGGCGATTTTCTTCCAGGGCGTGCAGGGCAATACCGTCTTCAACGACACCCGCTACTGGCTCGACCGCAGCGACGAAAACGGCAACTACCGGGCCGACTACAGCCCCTGGACGCCCGACAACCCCTCTACGACTACCCCGAGGGCCATCATTGCGGGCGGAGGCGGCATCGCGGCCGGCTACAACGCCCGCTACAACTCGACGCGCTGGCTGGAAAGCGGCTCGTACCTGCGCCTCAAAAACGTGCAGCTCGGCTACTCGCTGCCCAAAGACCTGCTGACGCGCTCAAAATACGTGGCCTCGCTGCGCGTGGTGCTCACCGGCCAAAACGTGTTTACGGTGACCAACTACAGCGGTTTCGACCCCGAAACCGTGGGCCTAGGCGCCCTGGCGCGCGGGGCCGATGTGGGCTCGTACCCCAACCTTCGCTCGTTTACGCTGGGTATTCAGGCCGGCTTTTAATCTTCTCTCCACCGCATTTAGCTAGGTAATAGCATGAAATTCACCTACGTACCGCGCCTGGGAGTAGCCGCCGCCCTGCTGCTAAGCGCCACCGCCTGCGAGAAAAACCTGCTCGACCAGGTAAATCCTAACCTGCCCACCGTGGAATCGTCGTGGCAAACCAGCGACGATGCCGTGCGCGCCTCCGTGGCCTGCTACGCGGGGCTGCAAGGGCTGGGCATGTACCGGCGCTGGCTCAGCTTCGCCTACGACATCCGCGACGACATCGGCTTCAGCCAAAGCCCCTGGGGCGAGCTGCGCGACTTCACGCGTTTCGTGCAGAACAACTACGATTTTGAGGTGTCGAACAACCTGTGGCGTGACCATTACCGCACCATTTTTCGCTGCAACCAGGTCATCGACCGCGTGCCCACAATTCAGGGCATGGACGCCGCGCTGCAGTTGCGTCTCGTGGCCGAGGCCCGGTTTCTGCGCGCCTTATCATACTTCAACCTGGTGTCGCTCTACGGCAACGTGCCGCTGGCCCTCACCTACAGCACCGAGCTAAGCCAAGCCACGCCCCAAGGTACCGAGGCCACAGTTTGGGCCCAAATTATCAGCGACTTGCAGGCCGCGCAGCCCGACCTGCCGGCCACTTACACCGGCACCGACCTAGGCCGCGCCACCCGCGGGGCCGCCACCACGCTGCTGGGCAAGGCCTACATGCAAAACCGCCGCTGGGCCGATGCCCAGGTCCAGTTCGCGCAGGTCATCAGCGCGGGCACGTATCGGCTCACGGCCGCCTACACCGACAATTTTCGCCACACGTCGGAGAATAATTCGGAGTCGATTTTTGAGGTGCAGTTTTCGGATATTAACCGAGGCGGCAACGATGCGGCGGGCGGCCCCACGGCTACTTCGTCGCAGGGCTTTCAGCGGCCGCAGTTTTGGGGCGTGCCCAGCACGCCAGGGCAGGTGGGCAGCACCGGCTACAACGACGGCGAGGTGCGGCCCTGGCTGGTAAATGAGTTCTTGCGCGAGGGCACCGCCGCCGGCCAGCGCGACCCGCGCCTAGCGGCCACCGTGTTTTACAACCGCCGCGACCAAACGCAGTTTCCCGCCGCCCTGCCCGCCGATGCCGACACGCTGGCCTACGGCGTAGGCTTTCTGAGCCGCTACCGCTCCACCTCCGACGACCCCACCGGCACCACCGCCCGCACCCAGCGAGCGCGGGTGTACTGGCGCAAGTACCAGAGCGACTACTACCGCGCCTTCGAGGACCTCGACTCGCCCAATAACTTCCGCGTGATGCGCTACGCCGATGTGCTGCTGCTGCAAGCCGAGGCCCTCAACGAGCAAAACCAGCCCAGCGCGGCCGCGCCGCTCATCAACCAGGTGCGCCAGCGCGCCGGGCTGGCCCCGCTGCCGGTGGGCGCGCTCACGCAGGCCGCCCTGCGTACCCAGCTCATGCACGAGCGGGCCACCGAGCTGGCCGGCGAGGGCGTGCGCTGGTTTGACCTGCAGCGCTGGGGCCTACTCGACAACCAGGCGGGCATCGCCCAGCTGCGGGCGCACGACGACGATTTCAGCAACTTCACCGTGGGCAGGGCGCGCCTGCTGCCGCTGCCCCAGGCCGACGTTGATTTGCTGCGCCTGACGCAGAACCCGGGATACTAACGAATAAGTGAGCCAGCTTGTAGGGTGCGGTGCTGGATAAGCTGCCCTAAAGCAGCTTATCCAGCGTAATCGGGAAGTCGCGCACGCGCTTGCCAGTGGCGTGGTAGATGGCGTTGCTAATGGCGGCGGGCACGCCCACGATGCCGATTTCGCCTAGGCCTTTGGCGCCGAGCGGATTCACGTGCTCGTCGGGCTCGGGCACGAAAATCACCTCGATGTCGTGGATGTCGGCGTTCACGGCCACGTGGTATTCGGCCAGGTTGTGGTTCATGAAGCGCCCTAGGTTCTGGTCGAGCACGCTTTCTTCTTCCAGCGCCATGCTGA
Organism: Hymenobacter bucti; assembly: GCF_042681145.1. Taxonomy (NCBI): domain Bacteria; kingdom Pseudomonadati; phylum Bacteroidota; class Cytophagia; order Cytophagales; family Hymenobacteraceae; genus Hymenobacter; species Hymenobacter bucti. The sequence goes on along the minus strand of NZ_JBHUFD010000003.1, from coordinate 890,926 downwards.
TGCCCCACACGATGGCCCCGCTAATCTGGCTGGTAGCAGTCTTGAGGCTGATGACCCGGCCGCCGGCGATAGCGCTCACCACCCGGCGCACGCAAATCTGGCCGAGGTCCTCGTCTACCTCCACCTCCACAAACACGGCCGAGTGCGAGTAGTAGGCGAAGCGCAACTGGTTGACCACGCTCGGAATGGCCGTCGTTTCTTCCTCAAGGTACATGACCTCGCCCTGGCGCATGGCTTCGGTAAACGACACGGCGGTGGCGGGCTCGTCGCGGCGCTGCACGTAGCCGTTCGTGAACTCGACCTCGTCAAAATCGGCGTCGGCGAGCGGGGAGTTTTCCACCTTTTGAGCCAGCTTGAATACCTGCTTGGCTATCTTTTCGCAGACCTCCTTCACGGCCGAGCCCACGGTGGCTACTGTGCGCGAGCCACCCTCGAAGGGCGCTTCGGGCAGGTCGGTATCGCCGAGCCGGAAGGTGACCTGGTCGAGCGGCAGCCCGAGAGTTTCGGCCGCAATGACCGTCATGGCCGTGTAGGTGCCGGTGCCGATGTCGGCGGTGGCGCTGCCCACTTCGAGCTTACCCGTCACCGAGAGGCGGGCCTTGGCCGAGCCCTTGCCCTGCTTGGCCTCCCACATGCCCGAGGCCATGCCCCAGCCAATGAGCTTGGTGCCCTCGCGGGTGGCGCGGGGCTGCGACGCGCGGCGCGCCCAGCCAAAGCGCTCGGCGCCCTGGGCGTAGGCCTCACGCAGAGCTTTGCTGGAGAAGGGCTTGCCTTCCATCTGGTTTTCCGGGGCGTAGTTTTTCAGGCGCAGCTCCAGCGGGTCCATATTTAGCTTGTAGGAAAGCTCGTCAAGGGCGATTTCGAGGGCGATGACGCCGGTGGCCGCGCCGGGGGCGCGCATGTCCATCGGCGTGAAAACGTCGAGCTTCGTCAGGAAGTACCCTAGGTCCACGTTGTCGCACTGGTAGAGCATGCCCGACCAGTTCACCACGTTTTCTGTATAGTTCTCGAAGGTGGAAGTTTCGGCCAGCGCCTCGTGGCTGATGGCTTGCAGCGTGCCGTCGAGGTCGGCCCCCAGGGCCACGGTTTGCAGCGTGCCAGGCCGGTGGCCAAAGCTGAACATCTGCTGGCGCGTGAGCACCACCCGCACCGAGCGCCGGAGCTCGCGGGCGGCCATCACGGCCAAATAGAGCTGGTACTGCGGCCGCAATCCCGAGCCAAAACCGCCGCCCATGTACGGACTCAGCAGGCGCACCTCGCTCTTTTTCAGGCCGAAGACCTTCATCACGTACGCCTGGTTGTTCACCACTCCCTGCGTCTTGTCGTAGATGGTTAGCTTGCCGTCTTCCTCCAGCACCACCGTGGTGCCGAACAGCTCCAGCGGGTTGTGGTGCTCGGGCATGTGGGTGTACTCGGCCTCGAACTGCACCGGCGCCTTTTTCATGGCGCTTTTAAAGTTGCCCCGGCTTTTGGGCGCCTCAAAGCCCGACTTGCCCTTGGGCGCGTCGAAGCCGTGCTTGCGCTTGCTGGCCAGGTCGGTGTCGGGCAGCTCGGCCGCGTACTCGACCCGCACCAGCGAGGCCGCGTAGCGCGCCACCTCGTACGACTCGGCCACGACCAGCGCGATGGGCTGCTGGCCAAACTTGACGTCGGGACTGTAGAGCGGCCGGAAGGGCGACCCCGAAAGCGAGTCTTCGTCCTTGAAGCTGCGGTCGAGCCGGGCCGGGTGCGGCGCGTTTTCGTGAGTGAAAACTTGCAGCACGCCCGGCAGGCCCAGCGCCTCGGTGGCGTCGATGCCGGTGATGGTGCCCTTGGTGATGGCGCTGCTCACCACGAAGCCGTAGGTCAGGCCGGGGGTGTTGAACTCGGCGGCGTACTTGGCCTCGCCGGTTACTTTGGCGCGGCCGTCGACGCGGCTAATCGGCTTGCCGATGTAAGTAGGGTGGCTCATAGGGCGGGGGAGGGTTGCTGCATATCGACGGCCAGTTGCAGGGCGCGCACGATGGCACGCTTGGCCAATTCAATCTTGAACGTGTTGCTGCTATAGCCTTTGGCACCCTGCACCAGCGCCTCGGCCACTTGCCGAAAATTCTCCTTGGTGGCCGGCTGGCCGTGCAGCAGCGCCTCGGCCTCGGGCTTGCGCCAGGGCTTATGGGCCACGCCCCCTAGGGCGATGCGCGCCTCGCGGATGGTGTCGCCGTCCATGTCCAAGCCCACGGCCACGCTCACCAGGGCGAAGGCGTAGCTGGCCCGGTCGCGCAGCTTGAGGTAGGTGTAGTGCTCGGCGAAGCCCTGGGCGGGCAGGTCGATGCTGGTTATCAGTTCGCCGGGGCGCAGCGTGTTGTCGTACTGCGGCTCGTCGCCGGGCAGGCGGTGAAAATCGGCCAGTTCGATGCTACGCTCGCCGTCGGGACCGGTCACGTTCACCACGGCCTTTAGGGCGGCCAGGGCCACGGCCATGTCGCTGGGGTGCGTGGCGATGCAGTGCTCGCTGGTGCCCAGAATGGCGTGGATGCGGTTGTAGCCGCCCACGGCCGAGCAGCCGGTGCCGGGCTCGCGCTTGTTGCAGGGCGTGGCCGTGTCGTAGAAATAGTAGCAGCGGGTGCGCTGCAAGAGGTTGCCGCCGTCGGTGGCCATGTTGCGCAGCTGCGCCGTGGCCCCCGCCAAGATGGTTTTCGACAGCAGCGGGTAGCGCCGCTCCACCTCGGGGTGGTAGGCCGTTTGGGCGTTGGTCATGAGCGCCCCCAGGCGCAGGCCGCCCTCTGGCAGCGTTTCGATTTGGTGCAGGGGCAGGCGCGTGATGTCCACTAGGTGGCCGGGGCGCTCCACGTTTTCCTTCATCAAATCGAGCAGGTTCGTGCCGCCGGCGATGAACTTGGCGACTGGGTCGGCGGTGGTTTCGCGCACGGCCGTGGCCACGGCGTCGGCCCGCGAGTAAGTAAAGCTGTTCATATCGAGTAAGCGGGGGCTTGATTTTGCTGGTGCAGCACTTCTTCCACCGCCGCCACGATGCCCGGATAGGCGCCGCAGCGGCAGATGTTGCCGCTCATCAGCTCGCGGATGTCGGCGGTTGTTTTGGCTTTGCCCTCACTCAGCAAGCCCGCCGCCGAGCAGATTTGGCCCGGTGTGCAGTAGCCGCACTGAAAGGCGTCGTGCTCGATAAAAGCGGCTTGCAGCGGGTGCAGCTCGTCGCCCTTGGCCAGGCCCTCGATGGTCGTGATTTCACTGCCGTCCTGCATCACGGCCAGCGTGAGGCAGGAGTAGATGCGCGTGCCGTTGAGCAGCACGGTGCAGGCGCCGCACTGGCCGTGGTCGCAGCCTTTCTTAGTGCCGGTCAGGTCGAGGTACTCGCGCAGCAGGTCCAGAATGCTGGTCCAGGGCGCTACCTCTAGGTGCTTTTCCACGCCGTTGAGGGTGAGCGTGATGGGGTGCTGCGGCGGCAGCGCGACGGCCGTGTGGCCGAGCGGCGCGGTGGCGACGGGTATGGGCATAAGAGAGGAGGAGGAAAGTGACGATAGCTCAATAATCTGATAAGCAATAGCATAAGGCCAAATAAGACTTCGTTTCTTCGTGCGGCGACCCCTGCGCAATGGCAGACAGTGCGTAAACACGGCTCCTGAAGAAGCCGCCCCCGGCGCCGTAGAAATCCAGGGCCCTAGGGAGCAAAAAAGCCCGCTTCCAACTCAGCGCGGGCCAGCCAGCCGGTAGGTGAGCAGCACATCGAGGGTGGGCAGGTAGCCATGACGGCGCAGGCTGGTATCGACTTCGTGGTCGAGGTCGGTATAAAGCTGCTGCGTGACCCCTAGGGCATCGACCAGCGAGCGGTTGGAGGCAAACTGGCTGCGGCTGGTGAAGATTTTGCCCAGGCCCGCTTCCAGGTTCAGGCCGAAGCGCGAGTCGCTGAACTCGAACGAGCGCCCCACCCGCAGCCCGCCCAGCCACAGGTTGGTTTGCATCTCGAAGACCAGGGCTGGCGAAGCCAGCAGGCCAAAGCCCGAGAAGTCGCGCCCGAAATACGCCCCCAGCCCCTCGGCCGGCGTGATGGCCCCGGAGGCCAGGTGCACGTACTGCCCAAACAGCCCCGCATACCAGGGCGAGTTGGCGTGCACGTTGACGCCCACGCTCAGCGAGCTGCCCCGCCGAAACGAGCGGTCAATAGCATCGCCCAGCTGCTGGTCGAGCCCAAAGCCTTCGAGCGTTTTGAGGGTGTAGCGGTCGAAGGGCGGCACGATGAGTCCGCCCTGTACCCGCGCCGAAAAGCGCCGGCTGGCCTGCAGCTGGTAGCCCGCCGAGTAGCTCAGCGGCAGCTGCACCCCCGCAAACACCGTGTGGCGCAGCGGAAAGTGCGCCGCCGGGGCGTTCGTTTGGGCCTGGGCCAGCAGCGGCAGGCTCAGGAGTAAGAGCGTAGTTTTTAGCATCCTAGGGGGGAGAATAGTTGCTGGGGCCGCCAAGCCGCCCCGGCTAGGTTAAACCTCAGGTATTGAGCACCTCGCCGCCGTTGGGATGGATGGCCTGGCCCGTGATGTAGGACGCGTCTTCCGAAGCCAGAAAGACGTAGGCCGGGGCCACCTCGGAGGGCTGGCCGGGGCGCTTCATGGTCGTGTCCTGCCCAAACTCGGCCACCTTATCGGCCGGGAAGCTGGCCGGAATAAGCGGCGTCCAGATAGGACCAGGCGCCACGGTATTGGCCCGGATTTTCTTCTCCGCCAGCTGCTGGGCAATGGAGCGGATGTAGGCCGTAATGGCCCCCTTCGTGGCGGTGTAGTCCACCAGCTGCTGGTTGCCCCGGTAGGCATTGATGGACGAGGTGGCGATAATGGAATCGCCTTCGTGCAGGTGTGGCAAAGCGGCTTTCACCACCCACACCAGCGGAAAAAAATTGAGGCAGCTGGAGGCAGCGGCGGCCCTCGGCCAGCACCAGGCGCTCGGTCTCGTTGGCGTCGCTCTGCTCCTCCGCTTTGTAGGAAATGGCCACGTCGGCGCCTTCGCGGGCAAAGTGCAGCTCCACGGCCCGCCCGATGCCCGAGTCGCCGCCCGTGATGAGGGCCACCTTGCCGTCGAGCTTGCCGCTGCCGCGGTAATTAGCCCGGATGTATTAGGGCGGCGGGGTCATTTCGGCTTCGAGGCCGGGCTGGTGGTCTTGGTGCTGCGGGGGTAGGGCAGTGGGTTTGGAAGACATAGATTGAGAAGTAAAAGGCAGCTGCCAGAAGCAGACTGCCAAGTCACGGGAGCTTGTTGCTACCCCTCAGATTTACGGCTAAGCCACTGGTCGTAGTTGTCTTTTTTATTTGTTAACTATTTTAATAATAGATAATTACCGATTAACACTTAGCTTCTGCTGAGGTAACTACGGGGCCGTTCTAAGGATTTGCCGCAGGTGGAGCCAGTCTACACAACGTTTTTTAATTCAGTTCTTTCGCAAGCGTCTCGAAAACCGCATTCAGTCAGGCCACAGCCCGCTTTTTCCAGCACATCCATGCCGTAACCGCGGGGACTTCATACCAATAGTTGGTTCTCCTTCTATTTATCCACACCTTGGAGCAGTCTAGGCACTAGGCCGAAACTTAGGTTAGCTAGACCACCTCAAGTAGGGGTGCGGACTCGCTGAGGGATGCAATACTCAGGCTAGCCCGGCATTTTGTCCTGCTCGGCTAAGTACTTGTGCACCAGCGTCACCGCCATAGCGCCTTCGCCCACGGCCGAGGCCACGCGCTTCACGGAGTTGAGGCGCACATCGCCGGCGGCAAACGAGCCGGGCACGCTGGTTTCGAGGTGGTAGGGCGGGCGCACCAGGGGCCAGCACGCGGGGAAACCGGGGCGGCCCACCAGGTCGGGGCCGGTAATGAGGTAGCCCTTGGGGTCGCGGATGATGGCCGTTTCGCGGGCCCAGTCGGTGTTGGGCTGGCCGCCGATGCAAATGAAGAGCTTGCCGGCCTCGTGCCAGGTGGCGGTGCCGTCCTCCGAGTTTGCCAGCTTGATGCCTTCGAGCACCTGGTGGCCGGCCAGCTCCTGCACCGTGGCGTGGTACAGGATTTCGATGTTGGGCGTGGTCGTGACGCGCTTGACGAGGTAATCGGAGAGCGTGGCAGCCAGGCTGCCCTTGCGAATCACCATGTACACTTTCCGCGCGAAGCCCGCGAAGTAGCTGGCCGCCTGCCCCGCCGAATTGCCGCCGCCCACCACAAACACGTCCTTGTCCCGGCAAAACATCGCCTCGCTGGCCCCCGCGCCGTAGTACAGGCCCTTGTTGAAAAACTGCGCCTCGTTGGGCAGGCCGAGCTTGGCGTATTCCACGCCGGTGGCGCAAATATTGGCGCGGGCCACTAGCTGGTCGCCGCTGGCCAGGTCCACGTGAATGCGGTGGTTGTAAAACGTGCCCTTGATGCCTTCGCGCAGCAGCAGAATATCGACCCCGAACCGCAGGGCCTGCTGGCGGGCGCGCTCGGCCAGCTCGGCCCCGGCAATGCCCTCGGGAAAGCCCATGTAGTTCTCAATCAAGGAGCTAGTGCCCGCCTGGCCGCCGATAGCCTCGCGCTCAATCAGCACGGTGCGCAGGCCCTCGGAGGCGGCGTACACGGCCGCGCTGAGGCCCGCCGGCCCCGCGCCGTAGATGGACAAGTCGTATTCTTGGCGGCTGGGCTTGCTAATCCAGCCCAGGTGCTGCGCCACTTCCTGCACCGTGGGATTCAGCAGCAGTTGCCCGTCGGGAAAAGCGATGGCCGGCACCCGCTGCCCGGCCGCGTACGCCTGGCGCAGGCCCGCGGGCAGCGCTGCGGAGTCGACCGTCGCGTCGACCCAATCGTACTGGACCACGCTGCGCTGCAAAAAATCGCGCAGCGGGTAGAGCTCCGGCGCATCGGGCGAGCCGAAAAGAGTGAGTTTAATCATGAGCGGTGGGCGGGGAAAAGCGACCTCCTACCCCTAACGAGGGGTGGGGAAGGCCCGCACGTAGGGGACGGGCACCGGCGCGTCAGCGTGCAACTCAGTGGCCGCCCGCAGCGCAAAATACGGGTCGCGCAGCAGCTCCCGTGCCAGTAGCACCAGGTCGGCCTGGCCGTTGGTGATGAGCGCGTTGGCCTGCTCGGGCGTGGTAATGAGGCCCACGGCGCCAGTGAGGATACCGGTATCCGCTTTGATTTTCTCCGCGTAGGGTACTTGGTAAAGGGGCACTACTTTGGCCCGGTCGGGCATGCCAAACCCACCGGCCGAGGCCGTCACCACGTCTACCCCGTGCAGCTGCAACACCGCTACCAGCCGCACCGAATCGGCCAGGTGCCAGGCGTGTTCTTCGTCCGAAAAATCGACGGCCGAGAGGCGCACCAGCAGCGGCATCGTGGCGGGGATGACGGCCCGAATCGCATCCACCGCCTCGACCAGCAGCCGGATGCGGTTCTCAAAGCTGCCCCCGTACGCATCGGTGCGGTGGTTGGCCAGCGCCGAGTAAAACTGGTGAAACAGGTAGCCGTGCCCCGCGTGCAGCTCGATGGCATCGAAGCCCGCCCGCACGGCCCGGGTGGCAGCCTGGGCAAACTCGGCCACCAAGTCGGCTATTTCGGCCAGGGTCAGCGCCTCGGAGGTGTGCTGCTTGTCGAGCGCCACGGCCGAGGCGCTCTTGGTGACCCAGCCGCCTTCGGCGGGCGGCAGGTAGTGAAAGCCCGCCGTGGGGTGCGCGTGGCTGCCCTTGCCGCCCGCGTGCCACAACTGCACGGCTATTTTGGCGCCCTGCGCCTGCACAAACTCCACCACCGGCCGCCACGCCGCCACCTGGGCCTCGTTCCACAAGCCGGTATCAAACAAGGTGTTGCGCCCCTGCGGCGACACGGCCGTGGCCTCGGTAATTACCAGCCCTACCCCGCCTACTGCGCGGCTACCCAGGTGCACCAGGTGCCAGGCGCCCACCAGGCCCTCGGGGCTGAGGTACTGCTGCATGGGCGACATAACCAGCCGGTTTTTCAGCTGCAAGCTGCGGATTTGCAGCGGCGAAAACAAAGGACTACTCATAAATTTACGTTAGCTGATTGACTGGATAGTAACTTGACTCAGGGGGCTGTCTACATTCTTATCGGACAGCGCCTTAACACCGTTACCATGCCTCCATCTGGCTGATTTCTACTTGAAGGTGTTGTAAATCCTGGTTGGCGAGTCGCACGTATCCTTCCACCTCGGCCAGCATGCTGGCGCGGGTGTGCAGGTCAGCGACGTGGTAGCTGCCCCCTGCGCCAAAATACAGGGCTTGCTGCTGGGCCTGCTGGGCCGCGTTGCCGCTGGTAAACTGGTCGTATTGCGTCCAGCGCTGCCGGATGGTTTGCAGGGGCGGCGGCAAGCTCGCCGCGGGCTCGCCCGCCCGCACCTCACCAAGCGCCGCCCAGAGGCCCGGCGGGTAGAGGAGCGAGCGTCGCCGTTGGTACCAAATGTCCGCCAGCAGATTTTGGCGTATTGGATAGGTCAACTGCGGGTTCACCAAAAGCGTGGCCACGCCCAGCGCTGCGCTTAGCACAGCCGTGCTCAGGGTCAGCACCAGGTTCAGGTCGTTATTCTGCACCGTGGTGCCTAGGATGCCACTCGCGCCGCCCGCCAGCAGCGAGCCCACCGTGAAGTGGTTTTGCCGTTTAGATTGCGTGCCCGTCAGGGCCAGGGCCGCCTGCTCCGCGCGCTGGCGCTCACAGTCCAGCTCCTCGGCTACCCGCAGCACCTGGGCCGACTCCCGCCCAACGGCCAGCACGAGCAGCCGCCGCTGGCGCAGGAAGGCCGCGTGGCCGGCGCTGGCGGGCACTAACCCCGCCCCGCGCAGCTGCTGGAGCAGGCGTAGGCCCGCCGTCAGGCCATAATAGGGTACCAGTTGCCGGCTGCGGACCGACAGGCCGGCCAGTGCTATGGTGTCCAGCAGCGGCAAGGCATTGGCCGCGGTGGCTCGCACGGTATCGCTGCTAAACAGCTGCCGAGGGGCCGCACAGTAGCCGCTGGTATCCGCGGCGCTGCCCGCTGCCGGGCGCACTGCCTGGCAGCCCCCTAGCAGCAAAGGCAGCGCGAGCAGCCAGCGCAGATTAGAGTTGCAAAGCGATAGCATAACTAGGGGAAAAGGAGCACATGCAGGGCCGATAAATCGAGCAACGAAGCTGGCCAACTTCGCTAGCCAGCCCGCAAAGCGGAGCCCTACTCGGTGGGGCGGGTGGCTTCATATAGAAACCAGGTGCGGCGCTCGGCTTCGTCGATGTACACCTCCAACAGGCTGGAAGTGGCCACGTCCTTGATAGCTTCGCACTGCTCGTGCAGCTCGCGCAGGGCCTGCGCTAGGTGCTGGTTGTCGGCAGTAAGGTTGGTGAGCATGGCAACCGGGCTCACGTACACGGCATCGTCGTCGGCCACCCGCTGCAACTGGCTGATTTCACCAATGGAATGCAGCGTCGGAAAGCCCAGCTTGCGGCCGCGCTCGGCGACAGGGTCGATGGCCGCAAAAATCTGCTCGCCCTGCTCATCAAGGAGTAAGTGGTAGTCGCGGAAATGGCGGCCGCTCATGTGCCAGTGGTAGTTTTTGGTTTTGACATAGAGCGCGAACAAGTCAGCCACCAAGCGACGTAGCCCGTTGGCTACAGTTTCTCTACCCAGTTCGTCTAGGTCAGACGGCGTGGCTAATTGGTCAGGGTGCAAGGTGAGGGGCATGGGGAAAATGGAGAGGTAGAAGAGGTGAGTGACTTGTCAACGCCTTGGCAGAAAGCACATGGCGCGTTCTTACCGGCTGCTTTTTAATTATTTATGGTACTATGAACTGGTCAGCGGTTGGGAGCTTGTCAGCTAGCTCGGCGTCAATCCCGAAGTTTCCTGCCAGCAGAGTCGGCGGGTTGCTGGCTAGCCAACGGCTCAAATCAATGGCTTCGTAGTTCCCGCTGTTGAAGCCCAGCAACAGGCGGCAGACTTCCGAGCCGGTATTCTTGATGTAGTGTCCGGCCCCCATGGGCACGTACCCCACATCGCCGGCCGCAAACTGCTCAGTTACGGCCTGTCCCTGGGCCAGAAAAACGGTCATTTCCGCCGTACCGCTGATGTAGTATTGCCACTCGTCGGCATTCGGGTGCCAGTGCAGCTCCCGCAGGGCTCCTGGCTCAATTTCTAGTAGTGAACCCGTTATGGTAGTGCTAATTGGAAACTCGGCCGCCGTGACTACCCGTTGCGTGCCGCCGCCGGGGGCCCGCCGGGGCTGCTGCGCGGCCAGCGGGTAGCGGTGCCGGGAGGTTAATGCGGCTGTCGGCCGGGCCGCCCCCAGCAGCGACTGGTTATTGGGCACTTCTCCCTGAGCAAAGTATACTTCTTGCTTGGGCAACTGGGCTACTTCGGCCAGCGACAACCCCAGGCTCTGCGCTGCGACGGCAGGGGGCACGTGGGCAATAAAATCGGTGATGCTGAAGGTGTGGTCTTCTGAGAAATCGCCGTTATCAAAAATGAGGATGAAGTGGCACTCACCCGGCCCCACCCCCTGGATGGAGTGCCCGTAGCCTCTGGGAAAGTACCAACTGTCGCCGGGCCCAAAGTCGTCGATGTACGTTGTGCCGTCGGGGTGGAGGATGGTCGTGCGGCAGTACCCGGTCAGTACGTAGGCCCACTCGGCGGCGTTGGCGTGCCAGTGCAGCTCGCGCATACCGCCGGGGGCCAGGCGCATCGATACACCCGCCAGGCCCACCGAGGCCGGAAACTCGCGCACCGAAGCGCCTCGCGTGCTCCCCCCGGGACCAAGCTTGGGCTCCTGTTGCTCCAGCGGATAGCGAAATTGTAGCGAAACTGGGGGCATGTTAAGGGGATAAGTAATTGATTATAAAAGTTAATACTACATTGCCAGGCATTAGGCAGCGGAGCGCTGACGGGCGGCTGGCTAGCCAAGATGCCGCTTTCGCTTCGCAGCAGTAACAAGTGCAGCTGGGCCCTTATTTTACCTTAAAAGTGAGGCAGTAGGCAGCATCGCAAAGCTGACGCACAAAGTGAAAGTGTCTGCTTATCTTAGCCTTACACACCGAACAGCCGCAGGTATTCTTACTCTTGCAAACCTATGGCCCCCTGGGACTACCCTAGCGGTAAAAAAGCTGGAATTACCGGTACTTTCAAGACGAAAGCGCTAGTTGTTGGCCGCCTCAGCCGGCGCGCGGTCGTACTTCGTGGCCCCTACTGCTTATGCGCCTGCGTACTTATTTACTCGCCTTATTCCTGCTCGGCACTTTGGGGGCGGTCCGGGCCGAGCCCATGACCCCGCTGCTGGCCCCGCCAGCGGCGGCCCGGCTGCGCGCCCAGCTGTGGCGCACTCCGGCCGGTCCCACCCGCCTGCGCCTGCTGCTGCAACTGGCCGATGACCTGGTGGCCCGGCACGAAGAGCTGGCTGCGCCCCTCGATAGCGCCGCCAGCTACGCGCGGCAGGCCCTGGCGCTGAGCACCCGGCTCGCCGACCCGGCCGGCCGCATCCGCAGCTTGTATGTACTGGGCCAGCTGCCGGGGGCGAGTAGCGCCGCCGATACCACCGGCCGGGCTGAACTGCGCCAGGGCCTGCGGCTGAGCCAGCAGCTAGCCAGCCCGGCGCTCGAAGCGGCCGGTTGGTTTTACCTGGCCAGTAGCTACCCGCGCACCACGGCCGAATTGCCGCGCAAGCTGGCCGGCTATGCCCGCGCCGCCACGTTATTTGCGCAAGCCGGCCGGCCACTGGAGCACGCCTACGTGCTGAAAACCATCGCCGACATGCACCTGCTGCAAGGCCACTCGGGGCAGGCCGAGCAGGAGCTGCTGCACGTGTTGGCCCTGTACCGCGCCGCCGGCCACCGCGAACTGCACTACACCTACGACCTGCTGCGGGGCGCCACCCGGCAGGTGGGCAACTACCAAGCTGCTCTGCGCTACGGCCTGGCCGCCGTGGAAAGCGCCCAGGCCACCCACGACACCACCTCGATAGCCTACCTGTACGCCAGCTTAGCCAGCATTTATAAGGAGTTGAATCAGCCCGACCAGGCCCTGGCTTATTACCAGCGCGCGCTGCGCCACGCCTGGCTAGGGCAGTCGGCGGCGGGCGTGGCCATTATGAGCGTGGCCATCAGCCGCGTGTTGCTCAGCCAGCACCAGCCTGGGCAGGCCCTGCGGTTTTTGCAAACCGTGGGCGGCAGCCCGCAGGCCATCAGCTCGGCGGTGTACCTCAGCTGCCTCGTCGATTGCTACGTGGCCCTGGGGCGATATGCGGCGGCCGAGCGCACGGTGGGCCAGCTACTAACCCAGGCCCGGCAGCCGGCCACCGACGATATAGCCCGGCTGAACGCTCACCTCGCGGCGGGCAAATTTTACCTGGCCACCAAGCGCTACGCCGAGGCCCGGCCGCAGTTGCAGCGGGCGCTCGGGCTGTGCCGCTCGGCGGGCTACTTGCTGCAAGCGGCCAGCCTGCACCAGCTGCTGTTTCGGGCCGACTCGGCGCAGGGGCGGTTTCCGGCAGCCATCGCCCACTTTCAGCAGTACAAGCGCCTGAACGATTCGGTCTTCAATGCCGCTCGCAATCAGCAGCTGGCTAGCCTCGAAATTCAGTACGGCACCCGCCAGAAAGAGCAGAATATCGCCCTACTCACCAAGCAAAGCCTGTTGCAACAAGCCCGCCTGCGCCAGCGCGAGCAGCAGCGCAACGCCTTGCTGGTGGGGGCCGGACTGCTGCTGCTGCTACTGGGCCTGGGCTACAACCGCTACCGCCTCAAGCAGCGCAGCAACCGCCTGCTGCACGCCCAGCAAGCCGAAATAGCGCAGCGCAGCCAGGAGCTGGCGGGCCTGCTGGCCGAGCAGCGCGAGCTGCTAACCGAAAAGGAATGGATGCTGCGCGAAATCCACCACCGCGTCAAAAACAACCTACAAGTAATTGGCAGTCTGCTGCATACCCAGGCCGATTATTCGGCTGACCCCGCCACCCAGGCCGCCCTCGAGCAAAGCCAGTACCGGGTGCAGGCCATGGCCCTGCTGCACCAGCACCTCTACCAGGCCGACCGCGTGGGCTGGGTGCCGCTGCCCACCTACGTGCAGGAGCTGGCCGCGCACCTGCTCGATGCCTTCGATGCCACCGCCCGCGTGCGCCTGCACCTCGACCTGGCCCCGCTAGCTCTGCCCGTAGCCACGGCCACGCCGCTGGGCCTGGCGCTCAACGAGCTGCTTATCAATAGTATGAAGCACGCCTTTGGCCCCGGCCAGCCCGGCACGCTCACGCTCACCGGCCAGCAACTCACCCCCACTACCTACCAGCTCAGCGTGGCCGACGATGGCCGGGGCCTGCCGCCCGACTTCGACCCTAGCCGCGCCCACACGCTGGGCCTCACGCTGGTAACGGGCCTCAGCCGCCAGCTCGATGGCGAGTTTGCATTGCTGCCTAATCCCGACGGCCGGGGCACGGTGGCCCGCCTACGCTTCCTGGTGGCGAGCCCGGCAGCGGCCTCGGTCGGCTTCGGTGAGGGCTTGGTATAATCCGCTGATAGTACCGGGAAAGCCGGTTTTTTTACCGTTTGGGGCCTTGGGTGGCCGGGTAGTTTTGCAGCGCTAGAGTTACTGCGCGGCACGTTGCGGCGGGTGGCCTGGCTAGTATTTATCCTCACTTACTACGCAGCGCTATGCCTAAAATCACGGTAAAAGACGGCACCGAAATCTACTACAAAGACTGGGGTACGGGCCAGCCCTTGTTCTTCCACCACGGCTGGCCGCTGTCGAGCGACGACTGGGATGCCCAGCTGATGTTCTTCCTCACAAAAGGCTACCGCGTTATCGCCCACGACCGCCGTGGGCACGGCCGCTCGTCGCAGGCCCCGACTGGCCACGACATGGACACTTACGCGGCCGACGTAGCTGAGCTGACCGCCCACCTCAACCTGCAAGGGGCCGTGCACATCGGCCACTCCACGGGCGGGGGCGAGGCCATCCGCTACGCCGCCCGCGCCGAGCCGGGCCGCGTGGCCAAGGTGGTGCTCATCAGCGCCGTAACGCCCCTGATGCTGCAAGGCCCCACCAATCCCGACGGCGTGCCGATGGCGATATTCGACGAAATCCGGGAGGGCACGGCCACTAACCGGGCGCAGTATTTCCAAGATTTCACCCTTCCCTTCTACGGCTACAACCGCGAGGGTGCCACCATCAAGCAGGGCATCCGCGACAACTGGTGGCGGCAGGGCATGAACGGCGGGGCCAATGCCCACTACTACGGCATCGCCGCCTTTGCCGAAACGGACTTCACCGACAACCTCCAAAGCGTGGACCTGCCCGTGCTGGTACTGCACGGCGAAGACGACCAAATTGTGCCTTTCCACGTGTCCGGCGCCAAATCCATCAAGCTGCTCAAGCACGGCAAGCTCATCTCCTACCCCGGCTTCCCCCACGGCATGCCCGCCACGGAGGCTGCGACCATCAACGCTGATTTACTGGCGTTTATCGAGGGGTAGGAATTCGGTTTGTACGTGATACAAAGCGCTGCCTCTTAGCCGGGGCAGCGCTTTTGCATTGTGTATAAGAGGGGAACCGGTTAAAAATTTGGGCCAGATGTTAATGGGCAAACTTACCGGTATTCTCACTACGAAGTGTCTCCGCTGCAAACATATTCTCTGCGGTAAGGGACAGGCGCAGAGCCTACCTATTTTCGGCCACGTGGGCCAGGCTGGTCATGCCGGAATGGGCAGCACCTTGGGGGCGCGGCAGTACGCCGGTACGGGCTCGCCTGAGCCTGTACCGGTTCTGCAAGGAAGCCACCGGAAAGGGCTGCTGGGCGAGCAGGTAGCAGGGCGCGGTCGGACAGTATCAAGGTAGTTAGTCAGCCGAAAAAAGCAGGCTTTCACCCACGGCTGGCAGGCGCAATTTGCCTTGCAGCTGCCCTGTGTCGCGGGCGGCTTGCAGCAGGCGGGGCGGCTCGCCCCGGGGCTCGCCGCTCAGGTTGAAGGTGCCGTAGTGCATGGGCACCAGCATCTTGGCGCCGGTGTCGTGGAAGGCCTGCACCGCATGGGCGGGGTCCTGGTGGTTGGGGCCCATAATCCAGCGCGGCGCGTAGGCCCCGGCCCCAATGATAGCCACATCGAGGCCGGGGAAGAGCCGGCCCACGTCCCGAAAGTGGCTGCCGTAGCCCGAGTCGCCGCCGAAGTACACCTGCCGGCCCCCGGCTTGCAGCACGAAGGCGCCCCACAGGGTTTCGTTCTTGTCCCAGGGCGTGCGATTGGACCAGTGCCGCGTGGGCAAAAACGTGACGCGCAAGGCGGCCTCGGTGCGGTACTGCTGGTACCAGCCCGCCGCCTGCACCCGCGCACCGGGGAGCCAAGTAGTCAGCAGCTTATCCATCCCCAAGCCGGTCAAAAACTGCGCCTGCGGGTTTTGGGCGTAAAGCTGCACGAGCGAGAGCTTGTCGCAGTGGTCGTAGTGCGCGTGCGAGAGCAAAATGTAGTCGATGCCCGTTAGCGCCGCCGGGTCCAGGGGCAGCTCCGACAGGCGCTGGCCAAACACCGGCAGGTTGCCCAGTACCGGGTCGATGAGGAACGTGCGGCCACCCAATCGGATGAAAAATGAGGCGTGGCCCAGCCACACAATAACGTCGGCGGGGCCGCGCAAAAAGGCGTCGGTTTTCAGGACGGGGAGCTGAAAGGAGTCCGCGGCTTTCTCCGCCCGCTGGGGGTTGGGCTGCAGCCAGTACTTGACCACCGTGCTGAAACGGTTGACGTAGGGAAACTCGTGGTTCACGAACTTGCCGCTAGCATCCAGCGGGGTGCCCGGCCACTGGTCGGCGGGTAGTAGGGTCGGTAAGTCAGGGTTGGAAACGTAGGCGGCAGGCATAGCAGAAGGCGTAGTGGCAGAAGTGGTGCTGCCCAGCAGGCTAGCCGCGGCGGTAGCGGCTCCGGTAGCTAGGAAACGGCGGCGGTGCATCCTCAAAAAACGTAACAGAAACTGGCGGCTGCCCGCCCAAAGGCAATGGCTAGCCAGCTGCTTACCCATTGCTTTGGGGCGCACCGCTAGCTAGCCAATGCTTGCATTGATTTACACGCTGAGCGTGCCTTCGATAGAATCGTCGAAGGTTTGGCCGATGACGGCGCTGACCGCCGTCTTCACCGCGGCAATCAGGTTGCCGTGCTTGTTGTCCCAGTAGTAGCCCTGCTCGGGCACCACTTCCACGGCCGTGAGGCGGGGGTCGTGTTCGCCCTCGGTGAACCAGGCTTTGAGCAGCGGATTCCACAGGGCCTTGATGCGGGCGGGGTCGGTCGAAATGGTGGCCGTGCCGACCACGCTCAGAAAGCCGGCATACGCCGAGCCCTGAAATAGGAGCTGCACGGAAGGGTCTTGCTGAATCTCCTGGTTCTTGTGGCTGTCACTGGCACTCAGAAACCAGAAGTGGCCTTGCTCGTCTACTTCCTGCACCGCCATGGGGCGGGTCGTGGGCACCTCGCTGCTACGCAGGCGGGTGCTGAAAAAGCAGGTGTTGGTTTTGCCGGCGAGCTCCTGCATTTTTTTGATGGCGTCGCTGCTGTGCAGGTCCTGGTGGTTCTGCTCGGGCTGCTCTTGATTGATGCTGTCCATGAGTAAGGGGAAAAGAGAAAAATAAGGAGAGGTACCTACGAGGTGTACGGGCACCAGTCAAAAGCGCACCAACTCCTCGCGCACCAGCTCCCGCAGCTAGTGGGGCGTGCTGGTGGCCAGGCATCCGTGCCGGAGCCGGCCGGGGCGCGGCGCGGACGCCGAGTTGATTCTTAGCCGTACTGGGGCGCCAGCTGCCCGCTGATAAGCAGGTGCTGGCGGGCGGCGCTGCCGTGGGCCAGCATCCAGCCGGGGTATTCGGGGGCGGGGGTGCTGGCCGCGTCGAGCGTCTGCAGGTCGTCGCTAGTCAGCGTCAGCTCGGTGGCTTTGAGGTTGTCGTCGAGCTGGGCGGGCTGCTTGATGCCCAGAATGATGCTGGTTACGGCGGGCTGGTGGCGCAGCCAGGCCAGGGCCACGGCCGCCAGCGAAGTGTTGTGCGCCTGGGCAATGCCGTCCATAGCCGCCAGCACGCCCGCGCTCTTCTGCTCATCCACGGGCGGAAACTGCACGGTGGTGCGTCGGCCTTCGCTCTTGTTTTCGCGGTATTTGCCCGTGAGGTAGCCGCCGGCCAACGGGCTGTAGACCAGCAGGCCCAGGTTTTCGGCTTCCACCACGGGCACTACTTCGCGCTCCAGGTCGCGGCCGGCCAGCGAGTAGTAGGCCTGCACCGACTGAAAGCGCTCGGCGTGCAGCCGCTCGGCCGTGCCCAGGGCCTTGGCAATCTGCCAGGCCGCCCAGTTCGAGACGCCCACGTAGCGCACCAGGCCCTGGCGCACCATGTCGTCGAGCGCCCGAATGGTGGCCTCCACCGGGGTAGCCGGGTCCCAGCCGTGCAGCTGGTAGAGGTCGATGTGGTCGGTGCCCAGCCGTTTTAAGCTGGCTTTCACCTCATTCAATAAGTGGTAGCGCGAGGCCCCGCCGTCGTTGGGGCCGCTGCCGGTGGCGTGCTCGGCCTTGGTGGCCAGCACCACCTGGTGCCGGGCGATACCGAGGCTTTTGAGGGCCTGGCCAACCATCTCCTCGCTTTGCCCGCCGGCGTACACGTTGGCGGTGTCGATGAAGTTGATGCCCGCGTCGAAGCCGCGGCGAATGATGGCCTCGGCCTGGTCCTGCGTGACGCCCGAAGCGGCCGCGTACTGGCCCGGCGAGTGGCCGAAGGTCATGGTGCCCAGGCACAGTTCGGACACGAACAGGCCGGTATTTCCCAAGAGGTTGTAGCGCATAAAGAGGGGGTAGTGAATACGTTGGCAAAGGTCCTGCCCCGCCTTTGGCCTCCTCTCCCGATTCTTGCGCTTGTTTGTAAGTTCTTGCTATTCGGCACCCCTAGCGGCGCTGAAACTGCTGGGGCGTGCAGCCTACTAAGCGCTTGAAAGCCGCTGCGAAGCTGATGGGCGAGGCAAAGCCCAGTTCGTCGCTCAGGTCGGCTAAGGCCAGGCTGTCGCGGCGCAGCAAGTGCTTGGCCCGCTCAATTTTCCAGCGCAGCACGTACTGGTAAGGCGGCAGCCCGGTGGCCTGCTTGAAGAGGCGGGCAAAGTGAAACACGCTCAGGTTGGCCAGCTCCGCCAGCCCTTCCAGCGTCACGGGCTCGGCGGCGTGCGCTTCCAGGTAAGCCTCGATGCGGGCCAGGGCCGCGCTGCCCAGCCGCGCCGGCCCCTCGGGGCGGCGCTGGCTGGTGGCGTGGTGCGCCAGCAGGTGGTGGCAGAGCGTGGCGGTCAGCGACTCTACGTAGAGCCGCCCCAGCGCGCGGTGGCTGCCCGCGCTGGCCAGTAGCTGCCGGCTGAGCTGACCTAGGAACGGGTCGTTGAACTTCATCCGCTTTTGCAGCACGGCCGGCGTGCGGGTGGTATCCTGGCCCGCCACCTGCCGGAAATAGGGCGCTTCGAGGGTGAGGTAGATGTTGTCGCTCGGCGTCGTCCAGTCGATGGCCGTGCCGTACTCGCCGCCCGGAAACAACCCTAGGTCCCCAGTCTGGTAGACCGTTTCGCTCACCCGCGCGCCGTCGCGCCGCCGCACCAGGTGCGGCTGGGCCACCTGGTAGAGCAGCAACAGGTGGTGCTCGTGCTGCTGGGCCGCCAGCCGCCCGGCTTCGAGGTGATACTGCTCGACCCGCACGCCCTGCCAGGGTAGGGGCGCGCTGCTGATGAGCGGCGGGGCGTAAAAACTATCGGTCACGTATTGCATCATCCTTTTTTCAATACCCGGCGGCGCGGCCACTCGGCTGCTAACAAAGAAACGGGGGTTTCGGCCCTATCAAACGCGGACAGCTGCTGCGCCGCTCGGTGGCTTTATAAAAACCTCATTTGCGGGGAGGAACCGCTTTGCTGGCCTGAGGTAAGCTGTGCCGTAACCTACTTACTTGCCACGCCCCGTCTAGTTAACTTTTAAACCAACCTTTTAACCAAGGCCAAGCGTGAAAAACCGCGTGTAGCTTGGTTTACAAAGTTTAAGCTACATTTCACCGTACGCCCAGCTTCTTCATGCGGGCTTCGAGGGTAGTGGGTTTGATGCCCAGCAGCTCGGCGGCCCCGCCGGTGCCGCGCACCCGGCCCGCGGCCTGGGCCAGGGCGGCCACGATAACCTCGCGGGCGGCGTCAGCGAAGGGGCGTACCGGGGGCGCGGCGGTAGGGGCAGGGGCGGCGGCGGGGGCTAGGGCCTCGGCGAGCGTCAGGGTCGGCGAGCGGGCCATGATGGCGGCGCGCTCCAGCACGTGCTCCAGCTCGCGCACATTGCCGGGCCAGGGGTAGGCCAGCAGTTGCTGGGCGGTGTCGGCGGCCAGGCCGGTGAGGGGCTTGCCCAGCTTTTTGGCGAAGCGGTGCAGGAAGTGCGTGGCCAGGGGCAGGATGTCTTCGGGGCGGGCGCGCAGGGGCGGCACGGCCAGCGGAAACACGTTGAGGCGGTAGTAGAGGTCGGAGCGGAAACGGCCTGCGGCCACCTCCTGCTTGAGGTCACGGTTGGTGGCGGCCACGATGCGCACATCTACCGCGATGGGGCGGCGGCCGCCCACGCGCTCAATCTCGCGCTCCTGCAAGGCGCGCAGCAGCTTGGCTTGCAACTCCAGGGGCAGCTCGCCGATTTCATCCAGGAAAATAGTGCTGCCGTCGGCTAGCTCAAACTTGCCCAGGCGCTTGTCAGTCGCTCCAGTAAAACTGCCTTTCTCGTGGCCAAACAACTCGCTTTCAATCAGGTGCGGGGGCAGGGCGGCGCAGTTCACCTTAATCATGGTGCGGGCGGCGCGGGCCGACAGCTCGTGCACGGCCCGCGCCACCAGCTCCTTGCCAGTGCCGGTTTCGCCGGTAATCAACACGGTGGCATCGGTGCCGGCCACTAGGCCCAGGCTGCGGAAAAGCGCCTGCATAGCCGGGCCGGTGCCGATGATTTCGCCGATGTTGTAGGTCGTGCGGATTTCCTCGGCCAGGTAGGTGTTTTCCAGCGCCAGCTGCTGGCCAAGGGTCTTGATGCGCTCGAAGGCCAGCAGGTTTTCGAGGGCCAGGGCCAGCGGGCGGCTCAGCTCTTGCAGCAGGCGCAGGTCGCGGGCGGTGTAGGCGTAGGGGGCGCGGCTGGCCACCACCACGGCCGCCACGGGCCGGCCCTGCACGGCCAGCGGCACGTACATGGAGGAGCGCAAGCCCAGGTACTCGCCGTAGCGCCGGGCCACCAGGTTGCGGGCGCGGCGGGTTTCGCCGGCCTCGCCCACGTTGAGGGTGGGCTGCTGCATCAGGGCTTCGAGCTCCAGCGTGGCCTGCTGCCAGGCCAAGCGGGCGGCAGCATCGGGCAGGTGCACAAACTCGGCGGCGGGCAGCAGCCGGAAGCTGCCATCGGGCTGGCGGCTGGCGTGAATGCCATCCTGCACGGTGCCCAGCACGCGGTCAACGCCGTGGAGCGTGAGCAAATCGAGGGGCAGCACCGGCTGCAAGGCCTGGGCCACGGCCGGGGCAATGGCCTCCAGCTCGCGGCCGTTGCGGAAGGCGCTGACCAGGGCCAGCTCGGCCACTTTTTGGCGGCGGCGGGCGTCGATTTCCTCGCACACCAGCAGGTTGTCGAGGGCCAGGGCCAGCTGGGGTAGCAGCAGCGCCACGGTGGCGTACTGCTCGGGCGCAAAGGCGGCGGGGTCGGGGCTAGCCAGCTGCAAGCTCGTGAAGGAGTGGCGCTTGAGCAGCACCGGAAACGCGGCCAGTGCCCGCGCCCCAAACGCCTCGCGGGCGGCGCGGGCCGTGCGCTGGGTGCGGCACAGCTCCTCAAACGTTGGCCCGGTGAAGGTGCCCGTCTGCTCGCCCACCTCATCGGGCGGCAGCTCGGTGAGGCGCTGCAGAAGGGCGTCGGGTGCATCGGCGCCCAGCAGCCGCAGCGGGGGCACTTTCTCGAACACGCCGGCGGCATTCTTGTGCAGCACTACCCAGTAAAAGGCCTGCTCCTCGGGCAGCCCAATGCGCAGGCTGAGCAGGGTAAACGGCACCAGCTGGTCGAGCTGCGTGGCGATGGCCTGGCACAGCTCGTCGCGGTCGTGCAGGCGCGCAATAGCGTTGTTAACCGCTACTTGCAGTTCGCGCTGCCGGCGCAGACGGGCCTCTTCGCCGTGGGCGTGGCGGTAGCGAGCTAGCTCCAGGGCCGCCAGCACGTCTTTCTCCCGAAAGGGCTTGTTGAGAAAGCCCAGCGGCTGCGTAACCTGCGCGGCGGCCAGCACCTCGTCGTTGAGATTAGCGGAAAGGAACACGAACGGAATCTGGCGCTCGTGCAGCCAGCCGGCCAGGTCGAGGCCACTTTCCGGCCCTTTCAGGAAGATGTCGAGCAGCACCACGGCCGGCGGGGCATCAACCAGTAACTGCCGGGCCTCGGCGGCCGTGGCGGCCAGCCCTAGCACCGCGTAGCCCGCCTTGGTAAGCCGCCGCCGCAGGTCATTGGCCACGATGAACTCGTCTTCGACAATCAGCACGGTGGCTAGCGGCTCGGCCTGGGAGGAAGGAAGCGACATAAGGCGAATGAGGGTAGGGCGTGGGCATGCAGGCGGTGCGGCTTCGCAATACGGGAGGTCGGCGGGCCTGGGAAGTGGCGGGCCTAAAGCCGGCGCCACGGCATTTTTACTGGTGGTGTAAAGCAGCTTTCAGTGCGGGTTAGTCGGCGGGCTACCACCATCTAACTCCAAAATAATCCTCCAATATAATGGGCGCTCCAATATAGTGGAGGTTATGTTACTCATGGATTTCCACGAAATTTTCCACCTAAAACCTGATAATAAACAAGTTGCCGATGGGGTAGACTGTGCTTCAGAAAGCTGGCACCGTCCTGGTAAAAGGCTAGAGCATCACCTTGCTTTTATCCCGTGCCCGTACCAGCCATTTCATCTGCCGAGCCGCTACGCATTGCGGAGTGGGTAGCCACCGCTGGCCGGCTCCCAGCCCCGCCCAGCGGCTGCCTGGCCCTGCTGCTAGTGCGCGAAGACGCCGGCACCTGCCGCGATGCCCAGGGTACCGCCCTCGTGTGCCCGGCCGGCACTTTGTTACTGCTCGGCCCCACCGATTGCTGGTATTTTGACCCTAACCACCCCGCCCGTGTGGCGTGGCTGTGCTTCTCGCTAGACTACCTGGTTAGCCAAACTACCGGCCACCCCCAGGCCGCCGACTGGCAGTTGCTGCGGGCGCGCGGCACCGCCCTAGGGGCCGCCGGGCACCTGGCGGCTACCAAGGTGCCGCCCGCGCTGGCCGCCTTGCTCGCCCTGCTGGTTGACTGCTACGCCGGGTGCTCTGGCGTGGCCCACGACCCGCTGGCCGGGCCCCTGGCGGGCACCGTGCTGCGGGCCGTGGGGCCACTGCTGGCCCCGGCCCAGCCCGGCCCGGCCGCTACCCACGCGGCGGGGGTAGTGCGGCAGGTGCTGGCCTACATTCGGCGGTATGCGGCGGTGCCCGGGCGGCTGCACCTAGGGCATTTGGCCCAGGAGTTTGCCTATTCGCCCTCGCACCTAAGCGCGTTGTTTCGGCAGCACATGCGCGAGCCGCTGCACCAGTACATCGTGCGCCATCGCTTGCAACTGGTCGAGAATCAGCTGCAAGCCGGCGCGCTCACCGTGTCGCAAATTGCCGATGAGCTGGGCTTTGTGGACGTGTGCCACCTCAACAAGCAGTTTAAGAAGCGTTACCACCTCACCCCCACCGAGTACCGGCGGCAGCGCGGTCGCCTCAGCCCTTTGAGCTATGCGTAGTGTCCGCACGCTGGAAGTACGCCGGTGACTTTGCGGGCACGCCCTACCTGCTAGCTATTGCCGACCCCAACCGCCGCGCGCCTCCACCGTCCTGCTTACCAACCCTAGGGGCGGCCATCACGAAGCAGACTCCGCCTGGTAAGGGCCTCACCGTTACGCCACAGGAACTGGCCCCGGTCAACAAATTTATTTTTCACTAAACACTTAATCATTAATCCAGTAGCAATGTCTGCCACCGTTCCCATTCCCGTTCCGTTCGACTCGCTAGCCTTCCTGCTGGTGCCCGCCCGCACCTTCGAGCAATTCGAAGTCGGCGAGGTGTTTCGGGCCCCTAGCCGCACGCTCACCGACGCGCACTCGGCCGCATTTCAGACCGTGTCGTGTGACAACCACCCCGTGCACTACGATGCCGAGTGGGCCCGCCGCCACGGTTACGCCGCGCCGGTGGTGCACGGCCTGCAAGTGCTGGCTTTCACGGCGCCGGGCGCTACGCTGTTTCCGCACATCATTGGCGAGGTGTTTATTGCCTTCACCGAGGTGTCGGCCAAGTTTTTGGGCGAAGTCCACGCTGGCGACACGCTCTACCCGGCCCTGCAAATCACCGACCTTATTCCCGGCGATGGCACGGGTACCGTGGTCACGGCCGCGACCGTGCACAACCAGCGCGGCGAGCTGGTGCTCAGCGGCCAGCATAAGTACCTGCTGCGCACGACCCCGGCCGCCTAGTCTTACATCTTTCCTCCCACTTATCTCCTTATTAGCCAAATGGAACCACGTATTCTGGGCCTGCACCACGTCACGGCTATTGCCGGCAACGCGCCGCGCAACTATGATTTTTACACGCGGGTGCTCGGCCTGCGTTTCCTGAAGAAAACTGTCAACTTCGACGACCCCGGCACCTATCACTTTTACTTCGGCGACGAAACCGGCTCGGCGGGCACCATCCTCACGTTCTTCCCCTGGGAGCACATCACGGCCGGACGACGCGGCACCGGCCAGGCCACCGAAATCGGCTACTCGGTGCCGGCCGGCAGCCTCGATTTCTGGATGCAGCGCTTTGACGCCAACGGTATTACCTACAACAAGCCGAGCGAGAAATTTGGCGAGCGCTACCTCACTTTCCTTGACCCAGACGGGCTGAAATTCGAGCTGATTATGTCGAAAACGCCCGACGCCCGCACGCCCTGGACCACTGCCGAGGTCAGCGCCGAGGTAGCCACCAAGGGCTTTCACACCGTCACGCTCACGCTGTCCAGCACCCAGGCCACGGCCGAAATCCTGACCGACGTATTCGGCTACACGCTGCTCGAAAAGCACGTCAACCGCAGCCGCTACGTGACCGATACCGTGCCGGGCGGCGCGCAGTACATCGACCTGGTGGAAGCGTCCGGCGAGGCCCGCGCCATCACGGCCGGCGGCTCGGTGCACCACATCGCCTTTCGGGTGAAAGATGACGAGGCCGAACTGTATTTCCGCCAGAAGCTCGTGGCGCGGGGCCTGCAACCTACCCCGCAGATTGACCGCGACTATTTCCACTCCGTGTACTTCCGTGAGCCCGGCGGGGTGTTGTTTGAAATTGCTACTGACAACCCCGGTTTCACCGTGGATGAGCCGCTGGCCGAGCTGGGCACCCACCTCATGCTACCTACCCAGCACGAGCATCTGCGCCCGCAACTAACGCAGCGCCTGCCCTCGGTGGGGTAGTGCCGCGCCGCGGAAATGAGAAGCGACACAGCGACCGCTCTGCTAGGCAGAGCGGTCGCTGTGTCGCTTCTCATTTCCGCGGCGCGCCCTGAGCGGGTCAACGGGAAGTAATTACGTATTCGCGCAGGTCCTCATCTACGTAGCACCAGGCCCAGCGCTCGCCAAGCTGGGCAGAGGTTATTACGGAGTGTTGGGTGGCCTGGAAGTACTTGGTCGCGTTTCAGTGGGCGCGCACCGGGTTAGCTAGCCGAAGATAATCCAAGCTTTTTTAACATATCGAACGCCCGCTCAGCCCGTTCGGGTTGGGTGGGCACTTCTGGGTTCTAGGCCACTTTCACGCGGCCCCCTTTGGCCCTAAGCTGTCATACTCCTTGATAGCCTGGTTCTCCAGACTCAAGTCTGCGAACATCTGCTTGAGCTTTCGATTCTCTTCTTCTGAGTGTTTGAGTCGGGCGAGCTCGGCCACGCTCGCCCCAACATATTTGCTTTTACAGGCATAAAACGTCGCCTCGCTCAGCCCGTGTTCGCGCGCAATCTAGGCTACCGTTTGCCCGTTGGCTTGCTATTGCAGCATGGCCACAATCCGGGCCTCGCTGAATCGTCCCTTTTTCATTTGTTAGTCGTCAGGTAGTGGAAATTATGTCTTTCTCGACTCACATTTGGCCCGCTATCTAGGGAAGCGTACACATGACTAACGCGCTTTTCAGAATTTTCAAGGCTGCTGCTACCAAAAGGCCCCGCTACTCAACTGAGTAGCGGGGCCTTTTGGTAGCAGAAAATCAACGATTAATAGTCGCTGTCATAATCATCACCCCGGCCGCGGCTGCGTGAGCTGCTGCCGCCGAATTCGTCGTCCTCGTCGGTGTCGAGGTCATCGTCGTCGTCCAAGGGGCTGAGGCCGCTGGCACTGTCGGGGTCTTCGGCGGCCTCGGCGGTCGTGAATTCTTCTTCGGTCATGGCAGCCAGGTCCAGCGCCTCGTCGTGCGAGGAGCCGGTGTCGCGCCACATCAGGTAGTCGGCATATTTGGCCGAAAGCTGGTCCTCGCCCGAGCCGCGGGTTTTGGCGCCGCCCGTGCGGGCGAAGGTGTCGAGGTTATCGTCGTCGGCGAGCTCGTCGTCGTCCAGATTATCGTACTGTCGCATGGCTAAAAATGGCAGTAGAGCGTGAATAGTTGAGGTTTATGTCGTAGTCGCGAAGATACGGGCGGGGCCGAAATAGGGTTTGCGCTAGGGTGTTTTTTGCATTGCTCCCGCCGCCTCGCTGTCGAAGGGCGACTTCCCGTCCACCGTGCCTTGGCTGCTAATCACTTGAAAGCGGGCAAATAGTTCCTCGCCGTACCAGCCTTCGCGCCGCGTGAGCTGAATTACCTCGCGGTGGCGCGCATCGCGGTAGGCGTACTGCTGCATGGCCGCCGCCGAATCCCAGACGCTGAACGTGGCCTGCCGCACCAGCGGCAGCTCGCCCAGCCCGATGGCCAGCCGCACGCCCGGTGCCTCGGCCAGCGCCCGACTGGTGGGCTCCACAAAGCCCCAAAAGCGCCACGCCCGCCGCAGCCGGATGCTGGCCCGCGTGAGCACCGCCACCGGCCCGGCTTCCTGGGCGGCCCCTAGGGCATCGGTGGGGTAGTCGAAGGGGTTCAGCCCATTCCAAAGCCCATGCGAGCGCAGCGGGACTAGTTCAGCGGTCCAGGTTTCATGGCTGCGGCGCTGATAATCAGCCCATAGCGAATGCGTCGCAAAAAAGGCTGCGGCGGCCTCCATCGTTTCCCAAACACCTAGGAAGCCGTAGCGGTCGAGGTTGGGTAGAAAGCCGAAACCATTGGCCGCGCCGCTGCCTAGCAGTTGGAAAAACCGCAGGCCCGGCACGCGTTTCAGGGTGCCGGGTGAGGTACCCATTTGGGCTAGGCCCCAGCGCCGCTGGCCCGGCCGCAGGGTGAAAATGGTAATAGTGGTGAGCATAGAAAGTAGGCTTGCGCCTAGGTAACAAAAAAGGCCGGAATTGCTTCCGGCCTTTTTTAAAATGGGTAATTAGCGTAATAGGTAATGAGCGCAATACCGAGCAGGATTACGCTCATTACCCATTACGCCAATTACCCATTTTAAATTACAGCTTCACCTGGGCGTGCTCATTCACGTCGTCCGACGTGCTGCCCTCGCCCGTGGTTACGGCGCGCAGGTAGGCGTAGGCGCGCGACAGCACGCCGCTCGGCGAATCCCAGTACTCACCTTTTTCGATGGTGACTTTGAGAATCATGATGTTCGGGTCTTCTTTACCCTTTGGGAACCAGGCTTTCATGTCCTCGCTCCACAATTCAGCAATTTTAGCCTCGTCGCGGAAGACGCTGGCCGTGCCCGATACCGACACGTACACGTTGTCGCTGGGGTTGGCGTAGCTCAGGTTTACCTGGCTGTCCTTTTTTACTTCGTATACCTTGGCCGAATCCTTATCGGTGAAGAAATACAGCGCCCCGTCGATGCCGGGCTTGATGGTGCCCATCGGGCGGCTGTGCAGCTTGTGCTCCTCATCAAACGTCGAGAGCATGGCGATGCGTACATCCTTAATTTTTTCGAACAGCTTGCCTAGGTCGTGGGTGACGGGCGTTTGGGAATCAGACATGAGAAGGGGAAATTTTAAAAGAAGAAAACCGAGGGCTGCTGAGGAGCGCCGCCCGGTGGTGGGTTGTGCTTACGGCCGAACTGGTTTCTAGTTTCCCGGTTACTACCTCGGCGCTGGCCCAACAACCAGCGCGGACGCTATGAATTTTTTGGCTCATCTGTACCTGGCTGGCCCCGACGCCACCGCGCCGGCCTACGCCGACCACCTGCTGGGCCAGTTCATTGCCGACTCGGTGCCCGGCCGCCAGCTCGAGCAGTACCGGCCTGAGGTACAAGCTGGTATTCGCCAGCACCGGGCCATCGACACCTTCACCGACCAGCACCCCGTGGTGCGCCGCACCACCGCCCGCCTGCGCGAGGCCGGCGCCGGCAAGTACGCCGGCGTGGTGGCCGACATGTTTTACGACCACATGCTGGCCAGCCATTTCGGCGAGTTTTCGACCGAGAGTCTGCCCGATTTTACCCAGCGTGTGTACGCGGTGCTGGCCAGCCGGGCGGCTGAGTTTCCGGCCCCGGTGCAGCGGTTCTTTCCCTATCTGGTGCAGCAAAACTGGCTGCTCGGCTACGCCGAAATCGCGGGTATCACGCGGGCCTTGCAGGGCCTGAGCCGCCGCGCTTCGCCGGGCTCGGGCATGGAAACGGCAGGGGAGGAGCTGCGCCGAAACTACGCCGCGTATGAGACTGATTTCCGGGCGTTTTTTCCGCAATTGCAGGCTTTTGTCGAACTTGGCCCATCTTCGCCCTAGGATAGGAACGGCCAACGGTTGGCCGTTCTTACGTATAGCCGCCCGGTGACCCTAGGTCGGCTTGTGCAACGCGCTACTGCTAACACCCTCATTTTCTTTTACAACCTTAATTTCCCGATGAGCGACACTCCCACGGAATACGCCTTTGGCATGATTGGCCTGGGCACAATGGGCCGCAACCTGCTGCTGAACATGGCCGACCACGGCTTCGCGGTAGCCGGCTACGACAAAAGCCAAAAGCAGATTGACCTGCTCGGCCAGGAAGGTAAAGACAAGCCCGTCAAGGGCTTCAGCGACCCCGCCGCGTTTGTAAATAGCCTCAAAACGCCCCGCGCCATCATGATGCTGGTGCCCGCCGGCGCCATCGTGGACAGCGTAATTGCCGAAATGACGCCGTTGCTCAGCCCCGGCGACATGCTCATCGACGGTGGCAACTCGTATTATACCGATACCACGCGCCGCGATAAGGAGCTGGGTGACAAAGGCCTGCACTTCTTCGGCATGGGCGTAAGCGGTGGCGAGGAAGGCGCCCGCTTCGGCCCCAGCATGATGCCCGGCGGAGACGCCGAGGCCTATAAAATCATGGAGCCCGTGTTCGACGCCATCGCGGCCAAAGTCGATGGCGAGCCCTGCGTGGCCTACATGGGCCCCGGCGCGGCCGGTCACTTCGTGAAAATGGTGCACAACGGCATCGAGTACGGCCTAATGGAGCTGATTGCCGAAACCTACGGCGTGCTCAAAACCGGCCTGGGGCTGGATGATGCGGCCATTGGCGAGGTGTTCACCAAGTGGAACGAGGGTCGCTTACAGTCCTTCCTGATTGACATTACCAAGGACATTTTCGCCTTCAAAACCCCCGACGGCGACCACCTGCTGCTCAACGACATCAAGGACGAGGCCCGCGCCAAGGGCACCGGCAAGTGGACCTCGCAGGTGGCGATGGACATTCAGGCGCCCATCCCAACCGTGGACACGGCCGTGTCGATGCGCGACCTGTCGAAGTACAAGCAGCTGCGCGAGCAGTTGGGCCAGCAGTACCTGCCCGCCGCTGGGCACTTGGCCGGCGATAAAGACGAGCTCCTAGGTCAGCTGGAGCAGGCGTTTTACTTCAGCATGGTGATTACCTACGCCCAGGGCATGCACATGCTGAGCCGGGCGTCGGAGGAGTTCAAGTATGATTTGCAGCTGGCCACTATCGCCCGTGTTTGGCGCGGTGGCTGCATCATCCGCTCCACGTTCCTGAACGACATCTACAACGCTTACAAAAGCGATAACAAGCTGGCGCACTTGCTGCTGGATGGCGGCGTGCAAAAGCTGGTGCAGGAGTCGGCCGGCGGGGCGCGGGCCATTGCAGTGGCCGCCATCGCGGCCGGGCTGCCGGTGCTGGCTTACACCTCGGCCATTGGCTACTTCGATGCGTTTCGCACGGGCCGCCTGCCTTCGAACCTCATTCAGGCGCAGCGCGACTACTTCGGCGCGCACACCTACGAGCTCATCGGCAAGGAAGGCACCTTCCACACGCAGTGGACGGGCCTGCGCAACGCGCCCGAGTCGGCCCCCGGCACCCAGGCCAACCAGGCGCCGCCCGTGCCGAAAGAGTAGGTTGTTAGTGAATAGTGGGCAGTTGGTAGTGATTAGTGCCTAGACAGTACTTATTACCAACTGCCCACTAGTCGCTAATCACTAACCACTAATCGCTAATCTCATGAATACCAAGTCAAAAATGCAGCCGACCGTGTTCGTCATCTTCGGCGGCACCGGCGACCTCAACGCCCGCAAGCTGGCCCCGGCGCTCTACAACCTGTACCTGGAGGGCTGGCTGCCCGAGCAGTTTGCCTTCATAGGTACGGGCCGTACCAAGCTTTCGGATGATGATTTTCGCGAGCGGATGCTTAAGGATATCAGCAAGTTCTCGCGCAGCGGCAAGGTGAAGGACGATAAGTGGGCGGGCTTCGGCCCCCACATTCACTACGAGGCTGCCGACGTGCAAAACGCCGATACATACCAGGAATTTGCCAAGCGCATCAAGGCTCTGGAAGAGGAGTGGAAGACACCCGCCAACGTGCTTTACTACCTGGCCGTGGCGCCCAATTTCTTTCCCGTCATCGCCGAAAACCTCGCCAAAGCCGGCCTCACGGCCGATGCCGAGCGCACGCGCATCGTGATTGAAAAGCCTTTTGGCCACGACCTAGAGTCGGCCAAGGAGCTGAACCGACTGCTGGGGCGCATCTTCCAGGAGAAGCAGATTTACCGCATCGACCACTACCTAGGTAAAGAAACGGTGCAGAATATCATGGCTTTCCGCTTCGCGAACGCCATTATGGAGCCGCTCTGGAACCGCAATAGCATCGAGCACGTGCAGATTTCGGTGACCGAGCAGCTCGGCGTGGGCGACCGCACCGGCTACTACGACGGCTCGGGCGCGCTGCGCGACATGATTCAGAACCACTTGCTGCAGCTGCTGTGCATCGTGGCTATGGAGCCGCCTGTGAACTTCACGGCCGAGGAAGTACGCGACCGCAAGGTGGACGTGCTGCGCGCCATGCGTCGCTTCACGCCCGAAACCGTGCGCGACTCGGCGGTGCGTGGCCAGTACGGCCCCGGCTGGATAGAAGGCGAAAAAGTGCCCGGCTACCGCGAGGAAAAGGATGCTAACCCGCAGTCGAACACCGAAACCTTCGCCGCCGTGAAGTTCTTCGTGGACAACTGGCGCTGGCAGGGCGTGCCGTTTTACCTGCGGACTGGCAAGCGCTTGCACCGCTCGGCCTCCATTATAACCATCCAGTTTAAAGACGTACCGCACTTCATCTTCCCGGCCGAAATGGCCGACACGATGAGCAAGAACCGCCTGGTTATCAGCATTCAGCCCGAGATGAGCATCCGGCTGCAAGTGCAGGCCAAGCGCCCCGGCGTAGACATGGTGCTCAACACCGTGGACATGGTTTTCGACTACAAGGGTACCTACGTGGCCGAGGCCCCCGAAGCCTACGAAACGCTGCTGCTCGACGTGATGCTCGGCGACCAAACGCTCTTCATGCGCGCCGACCAGGTAGAGGAAGCCTGGGACCTGGTGATGCCTATCCTAACCTCTTGGCAGACCCGCGTGAGCCAGAACTTTCCTAATTACTCGGCCGACTCGTGGGGCCCCGAAGTGGCGGAGGCCTTGGTAGCTAAGGACGGCTACCATTGGTTTACCATTCCGCTCAACGGCAAAAAATAACGGCAAGTGAGGAAGTGGGCAGGTGAAAAAGAATTACTTACCTTTTCACTTTCTTACCTCCCCACCCCCTTTTCTATGGATTTGCATATTTTTCCGGCGGCCGCTGAGGTGCTGACTGCCTTAGCCGATTATTTTGTGGAGCGCGCTGCGCAGGCCATCGAGCGCCGGGGCCGGTTTGCGGTGGCTCTCTCGGGCGGCAGCTCGCCCAAGCAGCTCTACGAGCTGCTGGCCTCACCCGCCTACCGCGGGCGCGTGGCCTGGGAGCAGACGTATTTCTTTTTTGGCGATGAGCGCAATGTGCCCCACACCTCGCCCGAGAGCAATTACCTGATGGCCAAAAAGGCCCTGTTTGACCCCCTAGGGGTGCGTCCAAGTCAGGTGTTTGCCGTTGACACGGAGCTAAATCCTGCCGAGGCGGCCGCCCAGTATTGCGTCGATATTGAAGAGTTTTTTGGGGAGAAAAAGGCCAAGTTTGACCTCGTGCTTTTGGGCCTGGGCGATAATGCGCACACGGCCTCGCTGTTCCCGCATACGCCCGTGCTGCACGATAAAACGGTGGGCGTGAAAGAAGTGTGGCTGCCCGAGCAGCAGGTGTTTCGCATCACGCTCACGGCGCCCCTCATCAACCAGGCCCGCGCCGTGGCCTTCTTGGTCTACGGGGCCGGCAAGGCTGAGGCCGTGCAGCAAATACTGGAGCAGGACCGCGACATCGAGCAATACCCGGCGCAGCTCATCGAGCCCAGCAGCGGCGAGCTGGCGTGGTTTCTGGACGAAGCCGCCGCTAAAAACTTGCATCGCTAAGGCGTGGCACCTAGGCGAGATAAGCTACCTGTTTAACTTTAGTCTCAAGTAAAAAAGGCTCTCAGCTACGCGCTGAGAGCCTTTTTTGTGACGTTACGCAGCCAGAGGCCAGTGGCAGCAAGGGCTCCGGGCTTCGCTGCAAGCAACCTAGGGCAGCGCCGTAAACTCGCTGGCGGGCCGGGCCGCCTCACCGGGCTTGAGCACCATCGGCTGGCCGCCTTGTATCACGATGGCCGCCTTGGCGAGCCCCAGGAACAGGCCGTGCTCCACGATGCCGGGTATCTGCTCTAGCTGCCGGGCTAGCTGCTCGGGGTCGGCTATCTGGCCGAAGTGGCAGTCCACTATATGGTTGCGCTGGTCGGTGAAATAGGGCGTGCTGGGGTCGCCCACGGCGGGGCGCACCACGGGGGCGCCGCCCAGCTTTGCCACCGCATCGAGTACCCAAGGCAGGGTAAAAGGCACCACTTCGAGCGGCAGCGGAAAGCGGCCGAGCGTGGGCACCAGCTTCGACGAGTCGGCTATCACGAGCAGATAGTCAGAAGCCGTTTCCAGCGTTTTTTCGCGCAGTAGGGCACCCCCGCCACCTTTGATGAGGCGCAACTGGTGGTCGAGCTCGTCGGCCCCGTCCACGGCTAGGTCAAAGCGCAGGCCGCGCCGGGGCTCGAGCAGCGGAATGCCCAACTGGCGCGCCAGCGCCTCGCTGGCCAGCGACGTGGCCGTGCCCTGCACCTTTAGGCCATTTTGTACGGCCGCCCCCAGCTGAATGATGAATTGGGCTGAGGTGCTGCCGGTGCCCAGGCCCAGCAGCATGCCATCGCGCACCCAGCGCAGGGCGGCGGCGGCGGCAAGCTGTTTTTCTTGGTCTTGTAGGGTGGGGGCTGGAGTCATGGGAAGAGGGTAGGTGAATAGGCCGGCTGCAAAACTAGTAGGGTGCGGGGCTTGCCCCCGCCCGGCGCTGCTGAGAATGCGCGTTGAAAACACATTTCCCAGCAACGCCGGGCGGGGGCAAGCCCCGCACCCTACATCAAAATACTATTAAGCCGCTGCTTAGTGCTGGTGGCCGCCGTCGCCGTGCACGTGGCCGTGGCTGAGCTCTTCGGCGGTGGCGGGGCGCACCTCCACTACTTGGCCATCGAAGTGCATGACCATGCCGGCCAGCGGGTGGTTGAAGTCCATGGTCACCATTTCGTCGCCGACCTCTATCACTTTGGCTTGCATGTGGTTGCCTTCGTTGTCGGCCATGGGCAGGTAGTTGCCGACCTCCAGCATCTGGTCATCGACCTTGCCATCAATCTCAAATACCTGCTTCGGAATCTGCACTACGGCCTGCTGGTCGTAGTCGCCGTAGGCCTGCTCGGGGGTGAGCGAGAAGCTGAACGCGTCGCCAGAGTTTTTGCCATTGAGCTGGTGCTCAAACTCTTCGGGCAGGCCGCTGTGGCCAAATAGGAACACCATCGGCTCGTCCGATTCGGCTTGCTCGACCAGTACTTTTTGTTGGTTTTCGTCGGTGACGGAGAGGTCGTAGGTGAGGGTTACGACGGAGTTTTGGGCAACGGTAGCCATGAGGAGAAGGGGTGGGTTGGTTTTGAACAAAGGTAGGAACGGCCCGCGCGCCAACCGAATAACGGGCTCGCCAAACATTACGGTCGTGCTAAGCGTTAAGCTCAAGCAGGCGATGCTAAAAATTTAAGACAATATTAAGACCGCTCGGGCAGCATTGAGGGGCGTTTTTCGTTCTAGGTCAGCCTCCCAGCCGCTGCTGTTTCGGTTAGTATTCTCCTTATTGATTTTATGGCCAAGCATTCACCTAAACTGGTCAGTCATGGGAAGGGGGGCTAGCTTGCTGGCGACACTAGCCGTTTTGCTTTGCTACCAGCGCCTGACCCGGCAGCTTGAGCAAGGGCATACCTAGGCGCAAAAAGCGGACGAGGCGAGAATACTGGACGAAAACAAACACGCGAAAAGCCCCTTCCAGCGCTGCAAAATCAAAAAAAGCAGCCGGCTATACAACCGCCTACGAGCCTACAATAAGACCTGATTTTTTAATAACTCCCATTTTAGAGAAGACCATCATGCTGAACATGAGTCACGACAAGACTAATACCGCCACCTTCGAGATGCTCGGTAAGTGCCCCTTCGGCGGCGACCGCATCGGTGGGGTGGACGGCACGCCGCCCGCCCTTTCGGACTGGTACCCCAACCGCCTGAAGGTGGAGCAGCTGCATCAGAACGGCCCGCAGGCCAACCCGCTCGGCGAGGATTTCAACTATGCCGAGGAATTCAATAAGATTGACCTGGAAGCGCTAAAGCAGGAAATCAAAGGTTTCCTGACCTCGTCGGTAGACTGGTGGCCTTCGGACTATGGCAACTATGGCCCGCAGATGATACGCATGGCCTGGCACTCGGCCGGCACCTACCGCATCGCCGACGGGCGCGGCGGCGCGGGCGAGGCGTTGCAGCGCTTCGCCCCGATTAACAGCTGGTGGGACAACGGCAACACCGACAAGTCGCGCCGCCTATTGTGGCCCATTAAGCAGAAATACGGCAGCGCCCTTTCCTGGGCCGACCTGATTGTGCTGACCGGCAACTGCGCGCTCGAAATCATGGGCTTCCCGACCTACGGCTTCGCCGGTGGCCGCCACGATGCCTGGGAGGCCGACAACGCCACCTACTGGGGCCCCGAGGTGATACACGACTTGTCGAAGGCCAAATCGCCCGACGAGATGGTGAACCGCGACAAGCGCTGGCGCGGCCAGAACGGCGACGCCAACTACGACCTCGAAAACCCGCTGGCCGCCTCGCACCAGGCCCTGATTTACGTAAACCCCGAAGGCCCTTACGCCAACGGTGACCCGCTGGGCTCGGCGCGCGACATTCGGACCACGTTCACGCGGATGGCCATGAACGACGAGGAAACCGTAGCTCTCATTGCCGGCGGCCACGCCTTCGGCAAAAGCCACGGCATGGTGCCGGCCGCCGAAATTGGCATGCCGCCCGAAATCGCGCCGATGGAACTCATGGGCTTGGGCTGGCACAATCCCCGGGGCTCGGGCAACGCCGAAAACACGATGACCAACGGCATTGAGGGCAGCTGGACGCCCAACCCCACGCAGTGGGACAACGACTACCTGACCAACCTGTTCAAGTTTGACTGGAAGCAGACCAAAAGCCCGGCCGGCGCGCTGCAATGGACGCCCGTGGACGAGAATGCGCCCAAGACGCCCGACGCCCACATTCCCGGTAAGATGCACGGTCTCATGATGATGACGACCGATATCGCCCTGAAACTTGACCCCGAGTACCGCAAGGTATGCGAGAAATTTCTGAGCGATTTTGAGGCATTTACCCAGGCTTTCTCGAAGGCGTGGTATAAATTGACCCACCGCGACATGGGCCCGCGCGAACGATACCTAGGTCCTGAAAAGGTCAACGAAAACGACTTGCTGTGGCAGGACCCC
Source organism: Hymenobacter bucti (assembly GCF_042681145.1). Classification (NCBI taxonomy): domain Bacteria; kingdom Pseudomonadati; phylum Bacteroidota; class Cytophagia; order Cytophagales; family Hymenobacteraceae; genus Hymenobacter; species Hymenobacter bucti. The sequence continues at coordinate 855,655 of NZ_JBHUFD010000003.1, read as the reverse complement.
ATTCCGGTGGCCGACTACGCCAGCATCGACGCGGCCGACGTGGCGGCGCTGAAGCAAGAGATTCTGGGCCTGGGCATCTCGCCTTCTGACTTAGTGTACACGGCCTTTTCGGCGGCCGTGACGCACCGCCACAGCGACAAGCGCGGCGGCGCCAACGGTGGCCGCCTCGCGCTGGCCCCGCAAAAAGACTGGGCGGTGAACCGCCGCACGGTGCCCGTCATCGCGGCGCTGCGCCCGGTGCAGGAGAAATTCAATGGCCAGGCCGCGGGCGGCAAAAAAGTATCGCTCGCCGACCTCATTGTCCTAGGTGGCTGCGCCGCGCTGGAGAAAGCCGCCGCCGACGCGGGTGCTCCGATTGAGGTGCCCTTCACGCCGGGCCGCCGCGACACGACGCAGGAACTCACCGACATTGAGATGTTCACGTGGCTAAAGCCTGTGGCCGATGGCTTCCGTAACTACCTCGACGAAGGCTTCAACGAGATTTCGCAGGGCGTGGCCCCGGAGGAAATGTTCCTCGACAAGGCGCACCTGCTCGCGCTCACCGCCCCCGAGTGGACGGCGCTGGTGGGCGGCCTACGCGCTATGAACGCCAATCACGACGGCTCCAAGCACGGCGTTTTCACCGACCGCGAGGGCGTGCTGACCAACGACTTCTTCACCGTGCTCACCAGCACCGACCTGGAGTGGAAGAAAGCTGACGCGCAGGGCCTGACCCTCACGCTCAACGACCGCCACACCGGCGAAACCCGCTACACGGCCACCCGCGCCGACCTCGTGTTCGGTTCCAACAGCCACTTGCGCGCCGTGGCGGAAGTGTACGCCGGCAGCGACGGCCACAAGCGCTTTGTGAAAGCCTTCGTGAAGGCCTGGGACAAGGTGATGATGCTGGACCGCTACGACGTGAAAGTGAAAGCCTAGCATAAGATAGCCCCCGCTGGCTAGCCATTGCCAGCGGGGGTGAATTGCTCGTCTACTCAGTATAAGCTGACGAAAAAAGGTCGTTGCGGCACCGCCCTAGGGTGGTGCCGCAACGACTTTTTTTTCGTGTTGTCGTTTGGCTTAGCCTTAATCCTGCAATTCCCAAGCGGTGCGGTAGCCGCCCACCCGCTCCACGTATTCGAGGAAAGCTTTGTAGAACGGGTGCGACCCTAGGGTGCTGGAGTCGCCCACGAGCAGCAGCTTCTTGCGGGCGCGGGTCATGCCTACGTTCATGCGGCGAATGTCGGACAAGAAGCCAATTTCGCCGTGCGAGTTACTGCGCGTGAGCGAGATAGCAATAATGTCGCGCTCCTGACCCTGAAACGAGTCTACGGTGCCCACGCTCAACTGGCGGTGCAGCATGAGGCCGCTGAGCTCGTCGTTTTCCTCCACCGCATCCTTGAGGTAGTTAATCTGGGCACGGTAGGGCGCGATAACGCCGATGCTGAGCGGGTCGTCCTCGTGGTCGGCTGCGTCGTAGGGCTCCAGCAACTGGGCCAGCCTTTTTAGTAGTAAATCCGCTTCCTCCGGGTTGGCCGTGGAGCGGCTTTCGGGGATGGTGATTTCCAGAAAGCCGAAGCCCGCCGTGTCCAGAAACTCCACCGGCAGGTCGGGGGCAAAGCGTAGGTCGTACGCTTCCAGGCCCACGTGCGCCACGGTTGGCGCGGCCAAAAGGCGGCCTTCGTAAAACTGCTCCGAGCTAAACTCCATAATTTGCTCGTGCATACGGTACTGCACGGTCAGCATGCGGCTCACGTCGGGCTGGCGCTTGATGCACTTCTCAAACAGCGTTTCGCGCAGGCCTTCTTTCACCGCCTTTTCGCTCTTCACGGTGGGCGGCAGCTGCTGGTGGTCGCCGGCCAGCACCACGCGCTGGGCCTTGGCAATCGGAATCCAGCAGCCCGGCTCCAGGGCCTGGGCGGCCTCATCGATGAAGACCGTTTCGTAGGTGAGGTGGCGGATATTGCGGTTGCTCGCGCCCACCAGCGTGCAGGTAATTACCTGCACCTGCTCCAGCAAGTCCTCGGTGATGTATCGTTCCAGCCCATCAGCCTCTTGGTGCATAGCCTTGGCTTCTTCCTTGAGATGGCGGCGCTGTTCGCGCTCTTCCCAGCCAAAGGTGCGGGTGTGCTTGCTGGCTTCTTCGCGGTACTGCTCGGCGGTCTGGCGCAGCGAGCGCAGCTCGCCGTAGCGCTTGTGGGCCATCACCTGGGCATCGAGGGTGTGTTCCAAAAGCAAGTCGCTCACCCGGCTGGGGTTACCCATCCGAATGACGTTGACGCCGCGCTCGGCCAGCTTTTCGGTCAGCAAATCCACGGCCGTGTTGCTGGGTGCGCACACCAGTACGCGCCGCTCGCGCCGGATGGTTTCCAGAATGGCCTGCACCAGCGTGGTGGTCTTGCCGGTGCCGGGCGGGCCGTGGATAATGGCCACATCCTGCGCAGCTTGCACGTGGCGTACGGCCGCCACCTGGCTCTCGTTGAGTGGGCTGGGGTAGAAGAGGTCGTCGGCTTTCTCGTTGCGGAAGCGGGCAGGCTTGGCCCCGAGCAGGATGTCGCGCAGGTCGGCCAGGCGGTCGCCGTAGGCGCCCATCACCTTGCCCAGGGCGTAGTCCATCTCGCGGTAGCTCACCTCATCGAAGGTGAGGTCGATGCCCAGCTTGCCACCTTCGTGCACCCAGTCGGGCAGGTCTTCCTTGGTGGTGGCCAGCAGCAATTTATTGCGCCGCACGCTCGTGATAACGCCGCTCAGCGTGGGCCGGTCGGTGGCCGCGCGGCCCGGAATATTGCCAAATAAAGAAGCATTTTTACCCACCTGAAACAGGTGCAGCCCTTGCTGCCCGGCGGGCCGCTCCAGCTCCAGCACCACCTTGCCGCCAAAGCCGATATCTTCCTGCGTAATCGTGACGGGGTACCAGGTCAGGCCGCGCTGCTGGCGCTCCTGAATGCTGGCTTTGGCGTTTTTAAGCTTAAACTGCTCTAGATCTTCTTGTTGCTCTAGCTTGAGCATGGCCTGCACGCGGCGCAGCTCCTTCTCAATGGCGTAGGGCTCGGCGTAGGGGGAAACGGTATCGGACAAAATAAGGCGGATTGATTTCGTTGTAATTGCTAACAACGAAAACGAGAAATGAGTGGCCGAAGGCCGGGTAAAATGTGGCTTAGATTTAAGCCGTTTTGCGTCTTCCTATTGATTTAGTCAGCCTGCGCCACAAACTGGCTGACGGCCTGACTGACTAGCTGGTTGAGGCTAATGCCCCGGCCCGTTGAAACCATCGCTGCTTTGCGGTGCAGCTCGGGGCCAAGGCGCACGTTGAAGCTACCGGTGAAGGTTTTACTGGGCTCTTTGCCGATGGCCGCGCACAGGGCTAGGTAATCATCCACCGCTTGCTCAAACTCGGGGCGCAGCTGCTTGGCCGAATCGGCTTCGAACGTAACTAGGTCGGTGATAGCTTCGATTTTGCCGTGAAATACTTCATCGGTCGCGTTGTACTGCACTGAGCCGACATAGCCTTTGTAAATGAGTGCGTTCTCCATGAGTGATAAGAGCGAATAATTAACAAATACCGAGCAACACGATGATTTCTTTGAGCTGGTATTCCTTCAAAATATTGCCAGGATGCGGCTTGTGCAAGCTAATGGCCACTTGCGTGGCCAGATTATAAAACTGACGGCGACTACCTGCCGTCTTGCCTTTCGTCAGCGATTCGAAGCCGTAAGCGGCCAGTAGCTTCACCAGCTCATCCCACATAAAATCTTTGGGCTTGGCACAAATCCGGGCTTTAAGCTTGTCAAGCTGAGACATAAACTGATGCACCTAAAATTTAGTTGCCGAAGATAGTGTAGATTACCCCAGCAGCGCCGGCCGCTCCTGATACACCTTCCACAAAAATTCGCCCAGCAGCGAGTTGGCCTCCGCAGATCCGGCGCGGGTGTACTGCCTAGGGTCGTCCTGGTGAAAGGACTCGGGCGGGTAGCCGGTGCCCGCGTGCGTAGTTTTCAGCATCTGCACGCAGGCCCTTATCTCGGCCTCGTTGGTGCTGGTGAGGCCGCGCATGATGACGCTGAGGGGCCAAATCAGGCCGGGCCCCGTGCGCGGGCTGCCGATGCCTTCGGCCGCTTGGCCTCGGTAAAAGAACGGGTTATCAGCCGAGAGCACGAGCCGGCGCGTGTTCTGGTACACGGGGTCGTTGAGGGGGATGGCGCCTAGGTAGGGGAGGGCCAGCAGGCTGGGCACGCTGGCCTCGTCGAGGAGGGCGTGGCCGCCGTAGCCATCGACCTCGTAGGTGTAGACGCGGCCGTGCACCGGATGCGTGACGATGGCGTGGGTGCGCAGGGCCACGGCCACTTCGTCGGCCAGGGCCATCAGGTCCTGGTAGGCCGCGCCGTCGTGGTGAATGTCGTTGAGCATCAGCGCAGCTTGGCGTAGGCTGGCTACGGCAAAGAAGTTGCTGGGTACCAAAAAGGGCAGGCGCGTGGCCTCGCCGCTGGGCCGGAAGGCCGAGGCGATGAGCCCCACCGGCCGCACGGGGTAGCCGGCGCCACCTAGGGGCTGGGTGTCGGCGGCGTTGGCGGTGGCGCGCTGAAAGCGGTAGGGGCCCGGCCCGGTTTTGCGCTGCTGCTCCCGAAAGGTACTCACCGTGAGGGCGATGGCTTGGCGCCATTGCGCGTCGAAGGGCTGCTCGTCGCCGGTGGTTTTCCAGTAGTGGTAGGCCAGGCGGATGGGGTAGCAGAGCGAGTCGATGGCCCACTTGCGCTCGTGCACGCCGGGCGGCGGGGCGGGGCGGTCGGGCGGCCCCGCGCCCACCTGGGCAGGGTCGTTGTAAAAAGCGTTGGCGTAAGGGTCGAGTAAAATGCAGCGCGTGTGGCGGTTGATGATGCCCGCCACCAGCTGGCGCAGGGGCGCATCTTGCTTCACAAAAGCCAGGTAGGGCCACACCTGAGCCGCACTCTCGCGCAGCCCCATGGCGTCGGTCGCGCCGCGGGTGCCCACGTAGGTATCGGGCCGGCCGCCGCGGGTGCCGGGCGTCACGGTGGTGTCGAGGGCGTTGGGCAGGCAATTGCCCAGCAGCCAGCTCAGCTCGGCATCGGGCACCTGGCGGCCAAACTCCGTGAGGGCCGCTTCCACTGCCCGGCTCCGGAAGCGGCGCTGGCCCACCGCCGGCCGCACCACCGGAAAGCCCGGCGCGGCGGCCCGGCCCGGGCGACTGAAAAAAGGGCTGGCGGCCAGCAGGCCCGTGCCTCTCACAAAAGCCCGGCGGTTCATTGGCAGAAATGGAAAGAAAGCCCAAAGATGCGGGGCTGCGCGCCAGCGGCCGGCGAAGGCCGCCCTAGGGGCCTTTCCGGCTCGCGCCTGCGCCCGCGTGCTCGCCAAAATGCTGCGTGGGGTGGCGCGGCGGCGCGGCCTACCGGGTAATCTGGGCGGTGGGGTTTTTATTTGTGTTTCAGCGGCCGTGGTCGCCTCACGTTTCCAGCACCTACCCATGCCTTCGGCCGCGCCCATCGTCGATATTTTTATTCCGTGCTTTGTCGACCAGCTCTACCCGCACACGGCCCTCAACATGGTGAAGGTGCTTGAAGCGGTGGGCTGCCAGGTCCACTACAACCCTGCCCAAACCTGCTGCGGGCAGCCCGCCTATAATGCCGGCTACAAAGCCGAAAGCCGCGACATCGCCGCCAAGTTTCTGACCGATTTTGGGGCGCCGGCCGGCGCGCCGCGCTACGTGGTCAGCCCCTCGGCCTCGTGCGTGGGCATGGTGCGCAATGCGTACTCGCACCTGTTTGCGGGCACGCCCGAAGCCCCGCGCTGCGGCGCCGTGCAGCAGCGCACCTACGAGCTGACCGAGTTTCTGGTTGATGTGCTGGGTATCACGGCTATTCCGCAGGCCCAGCTGGCCGGCCGCTACACCTACCACGACTCGTGCTCGGCGCTGCGCGAGTGCGGCATCCGGGCGGCCCCGCGCCAGCTGCTCGATGGCGTGGCCGGCCTCGAACGGCTCGAAATGGCCGAAACCACCACCTGCTGCGGCTTCGGTGGCACCTTCGCCGTCAAGTTTGAGTCTATTTCGGTGGCCATGGCCCAGCAAAAAGTCGAGCACGCCCTCGCCACCGGCGCCGACTACCTGGTGAGCACCGACGTGAGCTGCCTCATGCACCTGGAGGCCTATATCCGGCGCGAAAAGCTGGCCATCAAGACCCTGCACATCGCCGATGTGCTGGCCAGCGGCTGGTAGCCTTGATTCTAAATTGGGTGAACAAAAACCTCGTCCGTCATGCTGAGTGAAATCGAAGCATGACGGACGAGGTTTTTGTTTATTTATAGACCAGCCACAAGGCTATGCCACTAACTGCTCAGCCGCCTGCGGCTGACCAATTACCTGCATCACATCAGCCAGCAGCTCGTAGGAATGCAGGCGGGCTTCGGGGTTGAAAACGTGGCTGGTAGCCATAATCTCATTGGCCTGCGTTTGGGCCAGGAAGGCGCCTAAGTCGTCTTGCAGCGTGGCTTTGCTGCCGATAAAGGACGCGGCCAGCATCTGCATCACGTACTGCTCCACGTCGGGCGACCAGAGCTGGCTCATGTCCCGGACGGGCGGCTGCATGAGCTGCCGCTGACCCGTGACCACGCCCAGCATCATCTGCTTGAGGGTGGTGGACAGGTAGTCGGCCTCGGCGTCGGTGTCGGCGGCTATCACGTTTACGCACGTGATGACGTAGGGCGCGGCCAGCGTAGCCGAGGGCCGGAAATTTTGGCGGTAGATGTTGAGCGCCGTTAGCAGCTGGCCGGGCGCAAAGTGGCTGGCAAAGGCGTAGGGCAGGCCCATGGCCGCCGCCAGGTAGGCGCTGTCGGTGCTGGAGCCCAGGATGTAAATCGGAATATCGAGCCCCTCGCCCGGAATGGCACGCACCGCGCTGGTGTAGTTGGCCGCCGAAAAATAGGTCTGGAGCTGCTGAATATCGCGCCGAAAATCGGGCTCCTGGCCGAAGCGCGCGCCCCGGATGGCGCGGGCCGTGGTTTGGTCGGTGCCGGGCGCGCGGCCCAGCCCTAGGTCGATGCGGCCGGGGTAGAGCGAGGCCAGCGTGCCGAGCTGCTCGGCCACCACCAGTGGGGCGTGGTTGGGCAGCATAATGCCGCCCGAGCCTACCCGCAGCGTGGTGGTGCCGCCCGCAATGTAACCAATGAGTACCGGCGGGGCCGAGCTAGCCACGCCCGCCATATTGTGGTGCTCGCTCAGCCAGAAGCGGGTGTAGCCCAGCTTCTCGACGTGCTGCGCCAAGGCGAGGCTGTTGCGGAAGGTATCGGCCGGGGTGTTGCCCTGGGCCACGGCGGCCAAATCCAGCACGGAAAAGGCTACCTGGGAGGTGGATTCTGCTTGCATAGTAATAAAAGCGCTGGACGGCCACCTAGGCCGGGTCTGCGCAGATAACGGTTGCGTGAAGTACGTTTTTCTGGGCTGCTGAGCCAGCAGGAGTCTATAAAACAAGCGAGCGCCCAAAATGATTGCGCGAAACCAATTGGTGCGGTAGTAGCGCGAAGCGCCGCGGCTACCCAAGCTCCGCAACGATGCGCCGAGCAGTGCTTCGCGCTCCTGCTACAACCCCTAGGGGCTACTTGCGTACCACCGGTTCATTCAAAGTTCATCAGGATAGTATGGCCGGCGGTTCTTCCAAAGTAGTAGTGTACGGTGCCATTGGGGCCAACTTGGCTATTGCCGTGGCCAAGTTCACGGCGGCGTTTTTTACGGGCAGCGCGGCCATGCTTGCCGAGGGCATTCACTCGCTGGTAGACAGCGGCAACGGACTGCTGATACTGCTGGGCCTATCGCGCAGTGCCCGCCCGGCCGATGCCGAGCACCCGTTTGGCCACGGCAAGGAGTTATATTTCTGGACGGTGATAGTGGCCGTGCTCATCTTCGCGGTGGGCGGCGGCGTCTCGTTCTACGAAGGCTGGATACACCTCAAAAACCCCGCCCCGCTCAGCGACCCCACCTGGAACTACTGGGTATTGGGCTTGGCCATCGTGTTTGAGGGGATTGCCTGCTCGCTGGCCTTCCGCGAGTTCAACAAAACGCGCGGCGACGCCGGCTTCTGGCAGGCCCTGCGTGCCAGCCGCGACCCGGCCGTGTACGCCATTCTGCTCGAAGACCTGGCCGCGCTGGTAGGCTTGGTGATTGCCCTAGGGGGCGTGTACTTCGGCCACTTGCTCCATAATCCTTATCTCGACGGCAGCGCGTCCATCGCCATTGGCCTGCTGCTCATCGGCATGGCCGTGTTCATGCTCAAAGAAACTCGCGGCCTGCTAGTGGGCGAAGGCGTGGATGCCGCCACCCTGGCCAGCCTGCAAGCGCTAGCCGCCGCCGACCCCGCCGTGCGCAGCCTGCGCCCGCCGCTCTCGATGTACCTAGGGCCGGCCGATGCATTTCTGGCCCTCGACGTGCGCTTTCAGCAAGACCTCTCGGCCCAGCAGGTGGAAGACGCCGTGGGCCGGCTCGAAAAAGCCATCCGCGCCAAGCACCCCGAGTTCAAGCGCATTTTTGTGGAAGCCGAGTCGTTTGCCCCCGAGCAGCGGGCAGCCTGACAGTTGGTGGGTAGTGATAAGTTGCTAGTGATTAATTTGTTAAAACGGAATAGGGACGCAAAAGCTTGCGTCCCTATTCCGTTTTGAGCCTAACTGTTCAGCGCGGGGGCGGTGGCGGCCGGGGCCTGCCGCCACCGCGCATACAGCGTTTTGCCCCAGCGGACGGACGGTACCTCCAGCCAGTGGTAGGTGAAGTGCGCGAGGCCGAAAAACAAGGCAAACGCCCCCAGTATCGCTAGGGCGTCAACGACTCGGTGCTGATACCTGGAAGTCAGAAAATGAATAATTTGGTACAGAAAGGGTTGGTGAAAGAGGTAGATGCTGTAGCTATACACCCCCACCCGGGCCGCGAGCCTGAACAGGGCCTCGCCCACCGCCGTGGTAGCCGGCGCGGCGCGGTGCAGGTACCAGTCCATCAGGCAGATAAAGAACAGGCTAAAGAGCAGCCGGCCCAGTATGGGGTACACTATGGTGACCGTTGAGAGGCTCAGCAAGACGTACATACCCACCAGGTAAGCGGGGCTGCGCGTAAAAATGCGCTTGCCGTGGTAAAACTGCTCGCCCAGGTAAGCGCCCGCGGCCCACACAAACCAGAGGTTGGGCGGCGAAAGCCACACGGCCAGAATGCGCGGCTGGAATATGACTTCCAGCGCCAGGGTAAGCACCGCGAGCGCCCCAATGGCCAGCGTGGTTTTGCCGATGCCCAGCCGGCGGCGCAGCAGCAAAAAAACCGGGTAAAGCACGTAGAGCTGCGCTTCGAGGGCTAGCGACCAAAACGAGGGGTTGATGGTGGTGAACGTGCGGTCGGTGAGGTTGTGGGTGAGCGTGAGGTGGGTGAGCAGGCTGAGTGGGCCACCGGTGCCCAGGCTGAGGCTGAACACCAGCACCGCCACCAGGTAGGGCGGGTAGATGCGCCAAAAGCGCTTGCTGAAGAACTCGCTGAGCCGAAACGTGGCCCCGCTTTTCAGAAAACCCCAGTGAATAAGGAAGCCGGAAATTACCAAAAACAGCGTTACGCCCTGCGCGCCCATGCCCCAGGGTGTCATACTTATCAGAATTCGGTTGGGCGCGAAGCGGGCAAAGTCCAGCCAGAGCCAGGTAGGGCCGAAATCCAGAATTTCGTAGGAGCCGAAAATAGCCAGCAGCGAATGGTAGCTGAAAACCAGCATAATGGCCACGCCGCGCAGCACATTTATTCTTTCGAGATGCCGGGGCATAAGTAGCAAAGAAAGGCGGGAGTAAAATCAGATGCGGGCGGAACCTAGGCGCCGCCCCTGTGCCGGCAGTTGGGCCGCTGGCGCAACTACCGGCACAGGGGCGGCCGGTGGGCGGCCCAGGCCAATACTCCATTCAGGAGCAGAGGAGGTAGCGTGCTGGTTGGCTAGCCCACAAAAGCTGGCCGTGGCCGACCCTGCGGGGCGCAGTCTTCAACTCCGCCCTTGCGTTGCCTAGGGGCCCGCTGAGTACCTAGGGCGGGCTACGCGGGCGTTTCGGTGCGGTACATTACATCCGAGCGCAGCACGTACTTCACGCCTTGCGTGACCTCGCTGCCCTCGTGGTAGAGGCTGTGCCGAAAAAGGAGTGCCATGCCCTGCCGAGGCTGAATGCGCAGCCCCCGAAAGGCAGTATCACCACCCTGGAAGTTATCGTTCAGATACACCATAAAGGTGAAGTAGCTGGCCTCCCGCTCGTTGCGTACATAGCTCTCGTCGTAGTGGCCCTTAAACTGGTGGCCGCGCTGGTAGCGATAAAAGCGAAATAGCTCGTTGAGGCCGATAGCTGTGCTATTGCCAAGCGGCGTTGGTACAAACGGCTGAATTTTTTCCCACAGCGCCTGAGCCAACTCCTCGCTTCTATAAAACGCACGGCTGTTGTTGCGTACATCGGTTTTTACCCGGCTGCCGCTAGCCGTATTCACCTTGGCAAGCTCGTAGCCAATACCCTCGCTACGCACGATGGTATCGAGGCATTCCTGACGGGTAAAGAAGTCTTCAACCGTAACAATAGAGTCAGTTAGCTTGGTCAATTTCATAGCGTTGGCAAAAATAGTAAATCCCCGCTGCCCGGCCAAGCGGCGAGTAGCGGGGATTTACTAAAAAGCCGAAGCGGGCGTCTACAGCAGCGCCTTGATGCGGGCGGTCAGGCCCTCGCTGGCGGGCACCAGCGGCAGGCGCACATCGGCGCCGCACACGCCTTGCAGGGCCAGCGCGGCCTTCACGCCCACGGGGTTGCCCTCCTCGTACATGAGCGGGTTGAGGGGCACGAAGCCGAACAGTAGCTGCTGCGCCCGGGTAAAGTCGCCGGCCAGCGCGGCGCGGGTCATGTCGCTGAATTTCTGCGGGAAAGCATTACCTAGGACGGTAATAATGCCCACGGCCCCGCAAGCAATGAGCGGCACCGTCAGCATATCATCGCCGCTCAAAAAGAGGAAATCGGCGGGCTTGCGGGCCAGAATAGCGAGGCACTGCTCCAGGTTGCCGCTGGCTTCCTTGATGCCGATAATGTTGGGGTGCTCGGCCAGCTTGAGCGTAGTGTCGGCGCTCATATTAGAGCCGGTGCGGCCGGGCACGTTGTAGAGCAGCAGGGGCCGGGGCGCGGCGTCGGCTAGGCGCTGGTAGTGCGCTACGATGCCGGCCTGGCTGGGCTTGTTGTAGGCCGGGCTGGCCGACAGGATGGCCGTGATGCCCTCTAAGTCAGTGCTGTGCAACAGGGCTTCGGCGGCGGCGGTGTCGTTGCTGCCAATACCGTACACTAGCGGCACGCGGCCCGCCACGTGCTCCTTGGCGATGCGCAGCAGCTCGGCTTTTTCGGCGGCCGTGGTGGTCGGCGACTCGCCCGTGGTGCCATTGATAACCAGGTACTCGACGCCGCCCGTCAGGTTGAAATCGAGCAAGTTGCGCCAGCCGGCGTAGTCTACCTGGTGGGTGGGGGTGAAGGGCGTCACCAGGGCCACGCCGGTGCCGTGTAAGATGTTCATTCGCGACAGAAAGTTGTTTTTTGCGCGAAGTTACCAGCTAGAAACGCCGCCGCCGCCGTGCCCGCCGAAGTAGGGCGCCATTTAGCCTGGGCCGCCCCTGCGGGCGAGAGAAAAAAAGCTCGGCTTGGCGGCTGGGTTAGCTCGAGCTTATTTGAAGGCAAGCAGTTGCTGTTCTGCTAAAACGGCCCCGCTACTGCCCGGCCCCGCCCTGGCGCTGGGAAAGTCCTAGGGTCTCAAGGCAAGTTGTAAACTGCGAAAGCGCCCGTTTGCGGCTAGATTTGCGCTCGTTGGCTAGTCTTGGCGGCTGGTAGTGGAATAGTTGTAGTAAGTCCCTTTATTACCCAAAATCGCCCGGCTGGCCCGGTAGGTTTTGGCCCGTACCTAGTCGTTGACTGGCCGACGTATCCGTCGGCTATTTTTAGTTTTGCTTACTTGAAAAATTTGTTCCCGGCCGCCGCTACGCTGCTGGCGGCGCTGAGCCTAGCGGCTTGCGACACGAAAACGGCCACCACCGGCGAAGCCCGGACCGCGCCCTCGGCCGAAGCCGCCGCCGCCCTCAAAACGCCCGAAGCCGCGCCCACCTCTGGGGCTGCCGCCGTGGCCACCGACGAAGCCAACGCGGCCCCCGCGCCCGACCCTGGCACCATCCCGGCCGCCAAGGTCAACGATGCCGCCGCTATTTATGCCCGGCCGCAGGTGCCCATCCTGTGCTACCACCAGATTCGGGATTGGACCGGCCGCGACTCGCGCAGTGCCAAGGACTACATTGTGCCCGTGGCCGCCTTCAAGGCCCAGGTAAAGATGCTGGCTGACTCGGGCTACCACACCATCTTGCCCGACCAGCTCTATGCCTACCTCACCACCGGCGCTAAGCTGCCGAGCAAGCCCATCATGCTCACCTTCGACGATACGGACCTTGACCAGTTCACCATCGCGCGGCCCGAGCTGGACAAGTACGGCTACAAGGCCGTGTACTTCGTGATGACCGTGAGCCTAGGTCGCCCGCACTACATGACCAAGGACATGGTGAAGCAGCTGTCCGACCAAGGCAACCTCATTGGCTCGCACACCTGGGACCACCACAACGTGAAAAAATACCAGGGCCAGGACTGGGTCACTCAAATCGACAAGCCCACCAAAACACTGGAAGAGATTACGGGCAAGAAAATCAAGTACTTCGCGTATCCCTTCGGCCTCTGGAACCCGCAGGCTTTTCCCGAGCTGAAACAGCGTGGCTTCGCCGCTGCCTTCTCGCTGGCCGAAAAGCGCGACCAGCAAGACCCGCTTTTCACTATTCGGCGCATCATTGCCAGTGGCTACTGGTCGCCGCGCACCCTGCACAACAGCATTGTGCAAAGCTTTTAGGTAAGTACTTATGCGCCGCAAAGCAATTGCTTACGAAGCCCTGTGGCTAATAGGCTGCTATGGCGTATCGTTTCTGCTGCTGGGCTTCCTGGTGGGCTACCGAACTTTCTTGCATAATCCGCTGGATATTCAGCTGCACAACACGTATTTCGTCCTTACTAATACGCTGGCAACGCTGCCGCTTTTCGTGGTAGTAGCCTCAGTAGTAACAAGCGCTCGGCTACTTGCGGCGCCCTGGCGCACGCCCTATACGTGGGTAGTGTTGTTACTACTCGGGGCAATAATGCTACTGAGCGTTGTGCTTATAGCCTTGATTGCTAGTAAAATAATTAAATAAATCTAAGAGGCTGACCTTCGCTCAGGAAGCTATACCCGTATATGGTAGCTTTGCTCCCAATCAATAGTAACTGATTTTTATGGACGAATTTATGCAAGCCGCCATCGACGAAGCGCGCCTAGGGCGGCAGCAGGGCGGCATTCCCATCGGCTCGGTGCTGGTGCGTGACGGCAAGCTCGTATCGCGCGGCCACAACAAGCGCGTGCAGGAGCGCGACCCCATCGCCCACGGCGAGATGGACGCCCTGCGCAACGCCGGCCGCCAGCGCACCTACCGCGACACGGTGCTCTATACTACCTTGATGCCCTGCTACATGTGCGCCGGCACCATCGTGCAGTTCAAGATTCCGAAAGTGGTGGTGGGCGAGGCGCGCACCTTCGGCGAGTCGAAAGAATTTCTAGAAAGCCACGGCGTGGAGGTCGTCATTTTGGACTCGGAGGAGTGCGTGGCCATGATGCAGGAGTTCATCGAGGCCGAGCCCACGCTCTGGAACGAGGACATTATGGAGCTGTAAAGCGCACCGCAGCTCGTAAAGGCCAGCGAAAACGGGCGACCCACGCAACGGGTCGCCCGTTTTTTTGTCCATTCCAGTCCCGGAATCCGCTTAGCTTTTTCTCCACCAAACCGCTCCCCGCTTTTTATGCAAAAACAGCTCCTCGCGTTGGCCGCTGCCGGCCTGCTGGCCGCCCCGGCCCTGGCCCAGAAGGTCGAAATAACCGACCCCGCCGTTCTGGCTAAAATCAAAGATGAGGGTATGAACCGCTCCAAGGTGATGGAAACGGCCTTTTACCTCACCGACGTGTGCGGGCCGCGCCTGGCCGGCTCCGAAGGACTGACCCGCGCCAACGCCTGGACCAAAAAGCGCCTCACCGAGTACGGCCTCGCCAACGCCAACGTGGAGCCCTGGGGCGACTTTGGCCGCGGCTGGGACATCGACAAGAGCTACGTGGCCATGACGGCGCCCTACTACCACGCTATGATAGGCGTCCCCAAGGCCTGGACGCCCAGCACGCCCGGCGCATTGCGCAAGCAAGTGGTGATGGTGAAAGCCACCACCGAAGCCGACCTAGACAAGTACAAAGGCCAGCTGCGCGACAAAATAGTACTGCTGCCCGTGGCCGCCCCGTTGCAGCCCAACTTTGAGCCCGATGCCAAGCGCCTCAGCGCCGAGGACTTGCAGAAAATGGCCGATGCGCCCGCCAGCACGCCCACCACGGCGGCCAACCGCCCGCCCGACCCCGCCATGGCCGAGCGCATGGCCACCGTGCGCGCCCAGCGCGAAATGCGCACCAAAATCGGCGCCATGCTGCTGAGCGAGGGCGCCGCCGCCGTGCTCAGCGCCGGCCGTGGCACCGACGGTACCGTGTTCACCACCAACGGCGCGCCCTACGCCGCCGATGCCAAGCCCGTGCTGCCCGAGCTCGAAATGTCGAGCGAGGACCAGCTGCGCCTCATCCGGCTGGCCGAGGCGGGCATTCCGGTCGAGATTGAGATGGAAACCAAAACCCATTTCCAGACTCAGGACCTGAAAGGCTACAACGTGGTGGCCGAAATACCGGGTACCGACAAGAAGCTGAAGAGCGAAGTAGTGATGCTCGGCGGCCACCTCGACTCGTGGCACTCGGCCACCGGGGCCACCGACAACGCCGCCGGCTGCGCCGTGATGATGGAGGCCGTGCGCATCCTGAAAGCCAGTGGCTTGAAGCCGCGCCGCACCATCCGCATTGCGCTCTGGGGCGAGGAGGAGGAGGGCCTGCACGGCTCGCGCAACTACGTGAAAAACCACTTTGCCGACCCCGCCACTATGCAGCTCAAGCCCGACCACGAGAAGCTGGCCGCTTACTTCAACCTCGATAACGGGGCTGGCAAAATCCGCGGTATCTACGCTCAGGGCAACGAGGCCGTGAAGCCCATCTTCACAGCCTGGCTCCAGCCCTTTGCCGACCTAGGGGCCACTACCGTGACCTCGCGCAACACCGGCAGCACCGACCACGTGGCCTTCGACGCGGTGGGCCTGCCCGGTTTCCAGTTCATTCAGGACGGGCTCGACTACTTCGCCCGCACTCACCACTCCAACCAGGACACCTACGACCGCCTCGTGGCCGACGACCTCAAGCAGGCCTCGGTAGTAGTGGCCTCCTTCGTGTACAACGCCGCCATGCGCGACGAAAAACTGCCCCGCAAGCCGCTGCCAGCGGCGGTAAAGCCGCAGTAGGGAGCTACGTAGCAACCTAGGAGTAGAAAAAGGCCCCGCCGAATCTAATTCGGCGGGGCCTTTTGGCGCCTTGTGCCTATGGCGGCTAGCCGCGAGCCCGGCGCACTATACCACTCGCCAGGCGCCGCAGTGTGAGCCCGGCGAGCCGATGAATAACCGGGTGGTGATAGGGGCGTAGCGCCTTGCGCACCAGCTTGGTAACCTCTTGGCTGGGACTGTTTTCGCGGTGCAGATACGCCAGCAGCCACTCCAAAAAGTGGCGCCGCACGGCGTGGTAATGGCCCTGCTCTTTAACCTCCTGCACAATGGAGCCTAGGCGCTGCCGGTAGCGGTTGTGGCAGGCCGAGGAAATGTATACCTTTTGCTGACTGTAGATTTTGCTCAGAAAAGCCTGGTCCTCATATAGTTGATAGCGGCCGGTAAACGACGCTTCGAACCCGCCCACTGCCTGGCAGGCCTGCCTGGTGAGCATAAGGCCCGAGGGGCACGGGGCCGCGCCGGCACCCAGCGGATACAGCAGCCGTAGCAGCTCGGTGGGCTGGTACACTCGCTCGCCGGGCGCCCCCACCAGAATCAGCTCATCGGCTTGGTCGGAAGGGTGCCACTGGTGCCAGTACAGCGACGCTTCGGCCACCATCCCCACGTCGGGGTGCTGCCCAAAAATACCGACCTGCTGCGTAAGCTTGCCGGGCAGCCACACGTCGTCCGCGTCCAGAAAGGCCAAGAGCTGTCCCTGCGCAGCGGCAATGCCGTGGTTGCGGCTGGCACTCAGACCTTTGTTGGCATGGCCGGGGTGCTCGCAGTACCGGATTTTGCCGGGGTGCTGGGCCGCGTACTGCTGCGCTAGAGCCGTGCTGCGGTCGGTCGAGCCATCATCCACCAGCACCAGCTCCCAGTGCGGGTAGTCCTGGGCCAGCACGCTGGCAATGGCCTCGGGCAAAAACCGCTCCTCGTTTAGAAAGGCGGTAATAACGGATACAAGCGGCTGCTGCATAGTGCTGATATAAATAGATTACGAGGGCTGCTGCCAGCGCTGGAGCTGCCGGGCAAAGTCGGCACCGGGGCCATCGGCCACCTGGAAGCGACCTAGGCGGTAGCGCTCAGAGCGATTGGTGAGGGGCTGCTCCTCGGTGGTGAAGCCGGCGCGCAGGCCGGCCGCGGCGGCGGCGGCCAGCGTGTCGGGGTTGTAATTGCCGTAGGGGTAGGCCACCAAGGTCGGGGCGTGGCCGGTTAGCTGCGCCAAAAATTCCTTGTTCTCCACGAGCTCGCGCTGCTGCGCGGCCGGTGCGTGAAACGCTAGCGCCGGGTGCGACACCGTGTGCACGCCTAGGGTGTGCCGCGGGCTGCCGGCCAGCTCGCGCAGCTGCTCGGCCGCCATGCTGCGGTAAGTCGCGCGGGTACCGGGCGGCTGCCCGGCCCACTGGCGCAGCTGCTGCAAGTGTTGCTGCTGCGCCGGGTGCGGCAGCGGGCGCAGCAGCTGCCACAGCTGCAAAAAGAGCGTGGCCCGGCGCGTGGGCGGGGTTTCGGTGCAGGCATTCCAGCGCTGGTGCTGCTGCCGCAGCGCGGGGCTGAGGTGGGCCTCGTCGGCCAGGGCCGCCGACACGGGCTGGCCGGCCACGGTGCTCGTGAAAGTGGCAGGCAGGTCGGGGGTAAAGAGCAGCAGGTGCTCGAGCTCATCCCACCAAAACTCGGTAGCCTGGCCGATATTACCCGAAGCGATGAAGAAGGTGGCGGGCAGCTGGTAGCGTTCGAGCAGGGGGTAGGCTTGCGAGAAATTATCGGCGTAGCCGTCGTCGAAGGTGATGGACACGGCGCGCCTAGGTACCGCCCGGCGCGCCACGGCCTCGGCTAGCTCGGTCAGGGGCAGCACGGTGTAGCTCGCCCGCAATACTTGCAGGTGCTGCTCGAAGTGCGCGGGCGACACGGCGATGCGCCACACGTCGGTGGGCAGCTCGGCCACGCGGTGGTACATGAGCACGCAGGCCTGCGCCGGGGCGGGCCACCCTAGGGCCCGGGCCAGGCGCTTAAGCCGGGCGCGCATCCAGCGGGGCCTTCACGGCCTTTACCGTATTAATAACCTGGTACTGGGGGTCGTAAACATCAAGCTGGCTGGGCGTCACCTCCGCCACGCCCATACCGTACAGAAAGGCCGACGCGACGAATACGTTGCCGTGCGACCCGATTTCGAGGGTCTGCGACGGGAAGGTATCGGCCAGCAGGCGGCGCAAGGCCTTGTCGGTAAATGACCAGTACCAGGTATCGCCCCAGGCGCCGGCATCGATGGGAGTAATGCCGGGCACCGTGAGCAGGAGCGTGCCGCCGGGTTTCAGCAGGCGGTGGCAGGTGGCCAGTGCCTGCTTGTACTCATAGATAAGGTGCAGCGTTTGGGTCAGCACGATGCAGTCGAACAAGTTATCCGGGATGTGGGGCGCGTCGCTCAGGTCGCCGATAAACGTGGCTCCCGGGCTGTCGGCGTCAATATGCAGCACGTCGCTCTGCGTCACGCCCTGCCCAAACTGCAGGGTGTAGGCATTGTCCCCGATTTCGAGCACGCGCCCCCGAATGGCGGGCGCCTCGCGCTGCAAAAACTGCTCGATGTAGTAGCGGTCGACGGGGCCGCCGCGGCTGTACCCAAAGTTGGCGCTGAAGGGCGTCAGCCGCCCAAAGTCACCGAGGGCCACCTGCCCAATGGCCGGCTGGTAGCCGCCGTAGATACCAGTTTGGTGCAGCAGGCGCAGCCCCGCGTTGGGAATGCATTTCTTGAGTAGTTGCTTGAGCATGGTGGCGTTAGAGGGAAGGATAGTGCGGAGAAAAAGCTTAGGGTAGAGGGTGGCAAGGAGGCGCAGCTCGGCGGCCGTGCCCGGCGTGGTTTGGAGCTTGCGGTACAGCTCTCCGCCGTAGTACGCCCGCCAGATGGCCTGGCCGCGGGCCAGGGCGGCGTGCTCGGCGGGGCTGCGCAGGTGCGGCGCCTGGCGCTGAAGCACCGCCAGCACCGTGCGCAGCATCAGCGGGATGTTGCCCGACATGTTGGCACCGTGCAGCCGGTAGGCCGCGATGCGCTGGGTATGGTGCGCCACCGGGTGGGCGCGGGCCAGGCGCAGGTACACGTCGTAGTCCTCGCAGGCCCGGAGCGTGACGTCGTACCGCAGCTCCTCAAACGCCCAGCGCTGGTAGAGCACCGCGGCGTGCATGCCGATGTAGTTGCCCTGGAGCAGCTGCTGGTAGTGGTCGGCGCGCACTTCCTGGGCTTCGGGCCGTACCACGCCGGTGGTCACAAACACTTTGTCGTGGCCGCCCGACACAAACGCTAGGTCAGGCTGCTGCTGCAGGTACTGCACGTTGGTAGCCAGCGCGCCGGGCAGCAGCCAGTCGTCGGCGTCCAGAAAAAGCAGGTATTGCCCGGCGCTGTGGGCGATGCCCGTGTTGCGGGCCGCCGACAGCCCTTGGTTGGGCTGGTAGAAATAGCTCACGCCCGGGTAAGCCTGCGCCACCTGCCGGGTAGTATCGGTCGAGCCATCGTCCACGACGATGATTTCGACAGCCGGGTAGTCCTGCTGCCACACGCTGGCAAACGCCTCCGGCAAGTAAACCCCGTGGTTGTAGCACGGGATTATGACCGAAACCAGCGGGCAGGCGGGGGCGGAGGTGGGTTCCATGCGTCGGGGTTAGGGCCGGGGCTCGGCGGGCTGGTGCTGGTGGCGGTAGTAGAAGGCCACGCCCGAGGCCAAGCCCCTGAGCTCGGCCCAGATGGTGCGGCTGCGGGAGCGAAAAAACGGAAAGCCCGTGCGCAGCAGGTAGTAGTAGTGCTGCGGCAGCTTGCGGTACAGGTACTGCCGGTAGCCGGCCTGGGGTTGCTGGGCCTGCTGGATGAGGGCCGCCGCCGCGTGGCCGCGCATGTACTGAAAGAGCTGGTGCTTGAGGCCGGCCAGCTCGCGGCGGTGCTCGTGGTGGGCAATGGCGCGCGGATTGTAGCGGATGGTGTGGCCGTGCAGCAGAATGCGGTACCACATCTCGGAGTCACCGTTGCAGCCGGCGGCGCCCGCGTCGAGCCGCTCATCGAAGTAGCCCACCTCGTCGAAGATGGCTTTGCGGAAGGCCATGTTGGCGCCCGCCCCGATTTCCCACACCGGCGGGGCCGGGCTGGTGGCGGGCTGCACGTAGGCCGGGGTGTAGGCCTTATCGACGTACCCACGGTTGAAGCTCCAGTACTGCTCAAAAATCAGCTGCGCTTCCGTCTGAAGCTTCAGCGTGAGCACCAAGCCGGTAAGCGCTGCCGTATGGGGGTCCTCAAAAGCTTCCCACACGGTGTAGAGCAGCCTAGGGTGCACCACCACATCGTCGTCCACAAACGCCAGCACGGGGTATTTGGCGGCCCTGATGCCAGTATTGCGGGCAACATCCAGGCCGGGCCGCGGCTCGCACACGTACACCACGCCCGCAAACTCGGCCGCCACCTCGCGGGTGCTGGTATCGGTCGGGGCGTTGTCTACCACCACTATCTCGGCGGCGGTGCAGGGCAGCGCTTGCAGCATTTGCAGGCAGCGGCGCAGCATCTCGGCGCGCCCGCGGGTGCAGATAACCACTGACACCGGCACCTGCGCCGGCAGGGGCGCGGCCAGATAAGGCGCCAGGATAGTAGCCAGCCAGGCATCCCAGCGCGCAAAGTCGCCCTGGGCCAGCCACTGCGCCCCGGCGCCCGCCCCGCCCGCCGCGGCCGGTGCCTGGGCGGCGTAGTGGGCCACGGCGGGCGCGATGGCGGCCTGCCGCGCCGTAGCGTAGGCTTCGGCCGATAGCACTTGGCCGGGCTCGATAAACAAGTGCCCTAGGGCAATTTCCTGCCACCAAAATACCAGGTACTGGCCCTGCCGCGGGGGCGGCGCGGGCTGCGCGTGCGCCGGCGGCTGGTGCAGGTCGAGGTGCGTGATGTGGTAGGGGGCAAACACGGGAAGGGCCAGCGCTTAAAAACTAGTGAGCAAGAAGGGCAGGCTGCTTGAGCCGGAACGGCAGGGTGGGGCGCACGGCCCCCATCCACTTGCCATACCACTGAATGTCGCCGCGGAAGTCTTCCATCGTAAACGAGAGGCACTCTTCATAGGTGAAGAGCTCGACCGAGGTGTCCTTGACGATGACCAGCGAGAGGTAGTAGGAGCCATCGTTGAGGTAATTGCCCGGGATGGTGCACTCGCCGGCTACTACGCCCGGCCCGCAGTCCATGGCGGGCGAGGGCACGTCGAAAATGCACTCGCCACCGTAGGAGTACAGGTGCAGGCCGGCGCTGAGGGAGGCTTCGCCGAGCAGGTTCCAGAACTCAAATCGGATGGTGAGCGCGGCCCGGATATCCAGGGGTGCGTCGGGCACGGCCAGCTGCGGAATCAGCTCCACCGACTTAAAGCGTACGTACTCGTTGCCGGGAGCTTCGGCAGGGGTGGCCCAGCTCTGGCGCGTGTTGTTTTGCTGCGCGCCCGAGGCGTAGTTGTTGACCACCTGCATTACGGGCCCCTGCTCGCGCACGCTGCCGTGCTGTAGCCACAGCGCGTGCTGGCAGAGCTTGGTCACGGCCTGCATACTGTGGCTCACAAACAGAATGGTGCGCCCCGAGGCCTGCGATACTTCGCGCATCTTGCCCAGGCACTTCTTCTGAAACTCGGCGTCGCCGACGGCCAGCACCTCGTCCAGAATCAAAATATCGGGCTCTAGGTGCGCCGCTACCGCAAACGCCAGGCGCACGTACATGCCCGACGAGTAACGCTTGACGGGCGTATCTAGGAACCTCTCGAGCCCCGAAAACGCCACTATCTCGTCGAACTTAGCCCGGATTTCGGCCTTGCTCATGCCCAAAATGTAGCCGCTGAGGTAGATGTTTTCGCGGCCGCTGAGCTCGGGGTGAAAGCCCGTGCCCACCTCGAGCAGGCTGCTGATGCGCCCGCGGCCCTTCACCGTGCCGTGGGTGGGCCGCACAATGCGCGAAATGACCTTGAGTAGCGTGCTCTTGCCGGCCCCGTTGTTGCCGATAATGCCCCACACTTCGCCCTGCTTCACGTCGAAGTTGATGTCGCGCAGGGCCCACAGCGTTTGGCGCTGGGCGGCGAGCGCCGCAGGCGAGTGCGATTGGAAAAACGGGTCTTCCTTCTTGCGCACGCTGGTCGTCCACCAGTACTGCAGGTCTTGCCGCAGCGAGCCGGTGCCCGTGGTACCTAGGCGGTACCGCTTGGAGAGGTCTTCGACCTTAATGACAGTATCGGCCATGCTAGTTTTAAGCTACGTCAATCAATTTATCGCCCTGCTTATTGAAAATGAGCAGCGCCCCCACGAGCAGTACCAGCGTGAACCCGACACTGTAGAGCAGCTGCGGCAGCGTGACGGTGCCCTGGCCCAGCAGCGCCTGCCGAAACAGCTCAAACAGGGTGGTGAGCGGGTTGAGCTGCACCAGCCAGCGCCACTTTTCCGAGATGTAGCTGACGGGGTAGATGACGGGCGTTAGAAACATAAAGAGGCGGATGCCCAGGCCAGCCACGTAGGTAACGTCGCGGTACTTACCCGTCAGCACCGAAAAAAACAGCCCTAGGGCCAGGCTCAGCAGCCCTACCAGCATCACCACCAGCGGCACAAACACCAGCCACGCCGTGCTGGGTATCGACCACGGCGTGAAAACGGCGTACCCAATAATAGCTACCACCAGCAGCAAAAACTGAATGACGAAGCGCGCCAACTGCCCGCTCATCTGGGCCACTGGCATCACCAGCCGCGGGAAATATACTTTTGTGAACAGGTGCGCATTGTCGCGGAAGATGGCCGAGGTGTTGGTAAACACGTCGTTGAACAGGTTCCAGAGAATGATGCCGGCCAGGTAAAACAGCACCGGCGGCGTGCCCTGCGTGGAGATGCCCACCATGTTGCCAAACACTAGCACGTAGGTGGCCAGCGTCATGATGGGCTGGAGCAGCACCCAGAACGGACCTAGGATGGTTTGCTGGTAGCTCAGCAGAAAATCGCGCCGGATGAGCCCGCCCACCAAGTGGCGGTACGACCACAACTCGGCCATGCTCGAGCCCCACCAGCTGGTGTGCGCCTTAATTTCCCAGTCCCAGTTATCTTCAGTACTTGTTGGCATGCAGTTAAAAAGCTAGTGGCGGTTGGCAAGCGGCGGGTGGGTGGGCGGGCACCTAGGCGTGCAGGCTGAGCTTGTGCAGCAGCTGCTTGAGGTGAAACTTGACCATGTGGTAGTACACCGACGGGTGCTTGCTCATGGCCAGCGCCTGCCGGATGTGGTTTTGGGCCAGGGGCCAGTCTTGAGTTTCGCGCAGCACCTGGTATGCCATCCCGATGCCGAGGGTCGCGTAAAACTTGCGCGAGAGCAGCGCCACCTGCTTCCGGTCTTTGTCGGGCAGGTGCTGCTGAATGGACTCCATAACCAGCAGCAGGTCCTGAATGATGCGGCCCTGCCGGGCTTTGGTAGAAGAGATGGACGAGGCATGGCCGCGGTATTCGGCCAGTACTTCGGGGGTGTAAGCCACGGGATGGTAGCGCGCAATGCGCACCCACATTTCCCAGTCTTCGCCGTAATTGGTGCCGTAGAAGCTCCCCAACTCCTCGTAGACCCGGCGCCGCACCGCAATGGCGGCGTACTGAATCTGCTGGCGCTCGGCAATGCGCACCAGCCAGTTAGGCAAAATGCCCGCCGCGTCGATGGGCGCCGGCACGTAGGTGCGGTGGCCGGCCTCGTCGATGGAGGCGTAGTTGCTGAAGGCGGCCCCCGCCTCGGGGTGTTGCTCAAACAGCTGGCTCATGCGGGCGTAGTAGCCGGGGGCCACCCGGTCGTCGCCGTGCAGCAGGTGCACGTAGTGCCCGCGCGAGCGGTTGAGGCAGGTTTCAAAGTTGCGCAGGCTTCCCACGTTGGCGGGCTGCCGGTAGTACTGCACGCGCCCCCGGCCCAGCGCCGCCACCAGCGCCGCCACGTCGCCGTCGGTGCTCGCATCGTCCACCACTTCAATCTGCATTAGGTCTGCGCCCAGGTCCTGGGCCAGCACGCTGCGCAGCGCATCTGCCAGGTAAACGGTGCAGTTGTAGGCGGGTATCATCACCGACCACAGGGGCCGCCGGCCAGTGAGTGCTAGGGGGGCTATCGAGGGTGGGAAAGCGGGCGTGCGCGTAACAGGAGGCTCCATAGCGGGAAGGAAGAATAAGAAGGAGAGGTAGAAGCCCAGCCACAAACAGCCGTTGTGTAGCATTGGGGTCGGGCAAGAGCGAGGGTAGACTTAGCTATAGCAGGGCAATAAAGGGATAATTAAAAAAGCATATCAACGAGTAAATCCTAAAGGCACAATGGTGCTTAGTAAGTGCAAAAGAGAAGTGCTGGTAGCTGGCCAAATAAAATTCTACTTATTAGGCATTTTGTGCAAGGTAATATAAAGAACCTTACCGTTCCATACCATTGCCTATAATAATCCCTGAATAATACGATATTATCACCCATAAACGCCTGTTTATGACAAGTTTTAGGCCATATGCTCGCGTGTGCCCGCCGCTTGCCTAGGAGCGCCGCACCAATTCGGTGAGCCGCTGGCGCGTAAGAGCCTGGGGGTGGCGGCTGGCCGGCGGCTGGTTTTCGGGCCCCGCCAGCGAGAAGTCGGACTGCGCGGCGAGCCACGCCACGAAGGCCGCCCAGCTGGGCAGCGTCTGGCTGGGCGAGAGCACACCATCCCACACCTCCCCGTAGTGGTAGGCGGCTCCCGCGCCACGGGCCAGGCCCATGCCGCCGTAGCCACGCTGGCTAGGTACGAGAGCCGCGCCCTGGTCGAGGCGGGCGGCTACCTGCGCCGCCAGGGTAAGGCCGTAGGGGGTGCGGTCGGGGGCCGCATCGGGGGCGGGCCGCAGTTCGGGGGCTGGGGCCTGCCTGGGTTTAGGGGTGCGCAGGTACTGCGCCTGGGCCGCGGCCACGTCAATCTGAATGCTGAGCTGGGCGGTGTGCTCGTCGTACTGCTCTTGCAGGTAGGTGTCCACCAGCTGGTGAAACTTGGGGCTGAACTCCCAAAAATAAAGCGTTTTGCCATCGGCTTTCTGCCCCGATAAGCTCAGGCAAGCCCCCGGCTCGCTCACGTCGAAGCGGCCGTGCTGGCAGCCCGCGGCGGCCAGGCGCTGGCGCAATACTTCGGTGAGGGCAAGCTGGGCGGCTGAAAAAGGAGGCATACGGCAAGTAGCTGGCTGGAGGCCGGGCAGGGGCGGCGCAACCACAAAACGCCACCGTAACGCCAGAACGCAAATATCCGTCTCTAGATTCCCGTAAATTTCTTTCCAGCTAGCTATGCAAGCCCCTCACATTGGCCAGCCCCACCGCCGCGTCGACGGCCGCCTCAAGGTAACCGGCCAGGCCCGCTACGCTGCCGAGCACGCCGTGGCGGGCTGCGTGCATGGCGTGCTGGTTACCAGCACTATCGCGGCCGGCCGCATCACGTACCTCGACACCGGCGCGGCCGCCCAGGCGCCCGGCGTGCTGGCCATTGTGTCGCACCTCAACGCGCCTAGGGTGCCCGGCTACGACCACCCCCAGCCCGACAGCCGGGTGGAGGGCCAGCAGCTGCGCGTGTTTTTTGACGACAAAATTTACTATAATAATCAGCCCGTGGCCCTGGCCATTGCCAGCACCCTCGAGCAGGCTCAGCACGCCGCCGCGCTGGTGCGCGTGGCCTACGAGCCGGCCGCGCACCAGACGGACATTACCAAGAATATCGGCAACAGCTACACGCCCAAGAAGAGTGAGGACTATACCCGCGGCCAGCCCCAGGCCTATAAAACGGCCCTGGTGCAAGTAGCCCACGAGTACCAGACTCCTCTGCAAGTGCATAACCCCATGGAGATGCACGCCGCCATTGCCGAGTGGCATGGTAATAAGCTGATGGTCTGGAATAAAACCCAGGCACCTACCCTGGCCCAGAAAGACCTGATGCAGCTCTGGACCTTGCCCAAGGAGGCGGTGCAGGTGCATTCGCCGTTCGTGGGCGGGGCGTTTGGGGGCGCCTCGCGCATCTGGCCGCCCGAGATGGCGGCCATCCTGGGGGCCAAGGTGGTGGGCCGGCCGGTGAAGGTGCTGAACGAGCGCGAACACGAGTTTAACATGGTAGGCTACCGGCCACGCTCGGTGCAGCGCGTGGCCCTAGGGGCCCAGCCCGATGGCACGCTGGTGGGCGTGTCGCACGAGGTATTCGGGGCCACCTCGCGCTACGAGCAGTTCACAGAGCGCACGCTGCACCCCACCAAATCGGGCTACCGCTGCCCCAACGCCGAGCTGACTTACCACCTTGTGCCCCTCGACCTGAGCACGCCCTGTTGGACGCGCGGCCCCGGTGAAACCACCGGCTCGTTTGCCATCGAGTCGGCGATGGATGAGCTGGCCTACGCGCTGAAGATGGACCCGCTGGCCCTGCGCCTCCACAACTTTGCCGAGGTAGACCCCGAAGATGGCCGGCCCTGGAGCAGCAACCACCTGCGCGAATGCTATGCCTTAGGGGCCGAAAAGTTTGGCTGGGGCCAGCGCAATCTCGCGCCCGGCGCCACCCGCCGGGGCGACTGGCTGGTGGGCCAGGGCATGGCCATGGGCATCTACCACGCCTCGCGGGCCAAGGCCAGTGCCCGCGCCCGCTTGCTGCCCGATGGCACCTTGTTAGTTCAGAGTGCAACAGCCGACGTGGGCCCCGGCACCGCCACCATTATGACCCAGATTGCGGCCGATGCCAGCGGCGTGCCCGCCGAAAACATCCGCTTCGAGCTGGGCGATGCGGCCTTGCCGCCCGCGCCCGGCCAGTTTGGCTCGCATACGGTGGCCTCAGTGGGGGCGGCCGTGCACGACGCTTGTGCGGCGCTCCGGCAGCAGGTGCTCAACCTGGCGTTCAGCACGCCGGGTTCGCCGTTTGCCCAGGCCCAGCTGGCTGAGCTGGTGGCCGAGGCCGGCGCGGTGCGCCTAGGTAGCCACTCGGCCACCAGCCTGAGCTACGGCGAGGTGCTGCGCCGGGCCGGCCAGCCCGCCCTCGAAGTGCTGCACGAGTCGCCGGAAATACCGAAAAAAGGCGAGAAGTCGGGGCAGTCGTTTGCCGCCCACTTTGTAGAGGTGCACGTGCACGCCCACACCCGCGAGGTGAGGGTGGCCCGCGTGGTATCGGCCATCGACGCGGGCCGCATCATGAACCCCCAAACCGCCCGCAGCCAGGTGTACGGCGCCATTACCTGGGGCCTGGGGCTGGCCCTGATGGAAGACGCCGTGCTCGACCACCGCTTCGGCCGTATCACCAACGCCGACCTCGCCAATTACCACGTGCCGGTAAACGCCGACATTCCGCCCGCTATCGATGTAATCTTCATCGACAAACCCGATACCTACCTCGACCCGATGGGCGCAAAAGGCCTGGGCGAAATCGGCATCGTCGGCTTCAGCGCGGCCATTGCGAATGCGGTATTTCACGCCACCGGCCAGCGCGTGCGCTACCTGCCAATTACGCCGGACAAGCTGCTGTAAATGCCCTTTATCGCCAATTACTCCTTTGGTATGGTATCAACTATTATTTTTCCATAAGTGAGTTTTGGTAGTGTATCTAGTACTCCACCTCCCCTATAACTACCGTTCAAGCAATCGTAGAAAACAAGGATATTTATCTTCTTTTTCTCTATAGTAAATACCGCGTTATTCTTTGTTTTCATTAACGTGTCGCCTACTTCTAAGATGTTGTATACGTAATTATATATTCCATCTATATCTGTATAGAATATATTCCTACCCGTGATAGGATTTAAGCCTTTGACTACAAAACTATTTCCTATAGGTCCCTTATCCGCAACTACGATGTTAACCTCTTTGGAATAGAACCTTTTCTTATATACTTGACAGGTGATACTTTCCTGACAAGAGACCATTAGAATGATGAGCGCTGATAGTGAAAAGCGAATTTTAGAATACATCATTTCTAAAGAAATTAACTTCTTTTCTACCCCAGCTTCTCTTTAAATAACTTTAGCGTGCGCTCCCAGGCCAGTTTGGCGGCTTCGGGGTTATAGCGGGCAGGCGAGGTGTCGTTGTTGAAGGCGTGGTTAACGCCTTCGTAGACAAACAGCTCGTAGGGCGTGTGGGCGGCTTTTAGCGCGGCTTCGTAGGCTGGGATGCCAGCGTTGATGCGCTGGTCGAGGCCGCCGTAGTGCAGCATCACGTTGGCTTTTATCTGGGGCACGTCTTCGGCCTTGGGCTGCTGGCCGTAGTAGGCTACGGCAGCGTTGAGGGTGGGGTCGTGCACCGCGAGCTGGTTGGCGAGGCCGCCGCCCCAGCAGAAGCCCACGCAACCGGTGCGACCGTTGCACTCGGGCCGGGCGCGCAGGTAGGCGAGGGCGGCCAGGTAGTTGTTGAGGTTCTTGGCCGGGTCGAGCTGCCCGATGAGCTCGCGGCCCTTGTCCTCGTCGGCCGGCGTGCCGCCCACCACCGACAGCGCATCGACCCCTAGGGCGAGGTAGCCGGCCTGCGCCACCCGCCGCGTCACGTCCTTAATGTGTGGCGTGAGGCCCCGGTTTTCGTGGATGACGACCACCGCGCCACGCTTTTTCTTGCCCTTGGCGTGCACTAGGTAGCCGCTCACGGGGGCGCCGTCGCCGGGCCAGGTCACGGTTTCTTCCAGTAGGTTTTCGGCCAGGGGCTGCACGGTGGTGGCGTGGGCGTAGCCGGGCTCGAGTACGCTCAGGGCCGTGGTGGCCAGCGCCACGTTGCCGGCCAGCACCAGCAGCCGGTCCAGAAATTCCTTGCGCGAGAGTGGGCGGTGGGTGTACTCGTCGAAGAGGTTGATAATGCGCTGGTCCATGGGGCAGGAATAAGGCTGGGTTAACGCCGCAAGGTATCGCCCACCTGCTTATTTGGCGCCCGGTATGGCCCGCAGCGTTTGAAAATAAGCCGCCGACAACCGCAGCCGGCTGCCGTACCAGCTGAATAGCTCACCATCGACCAGTTGCACTTGCGCCGCCGGGCAAATCTCCTGGAGTTCAGCCACGTGCTTTTCCTTAAACGGATACGGCTCGGACGATAGAAAAATGCGTGCCGGCGCGGCCTGGGCTAGCCGCTCGGGCGTTACCTCGGGGTAGCGCTCTAGGTGGGCAAATACGTTAGCAAAGCCCGCCCGCCGCAGCATGTCGTCGATAAAGGTGCCGCTGGCGGCCACCATGAAGGGCTTGCGCCAGATGAAATAAGCGGCCGGTATGAGTGGTGCTGGGGTACCTAGGGCGGTAAAGGAATTGCCTATTTCGGCGGTTAGTGGGTTGGCCCGGTGCGGCGTACCCGTGAGTTGGCCTATTCGGCGTATCATGTCCAGCGCCTCACCTAGGTCAGTAATATTGCTCATCCAGACCGGATAAGATTTTGATAATTCTGTAATGCCTTCCGCGTAATTTTCCTCTTTATTACCAATTACTAAATCTGGCTGGGTCGCCTTAATTTTTACAAAATCAAAATTCTTGGTTCCGCCTATTACTTGGGCCTTGTGGCGGGCGTATTCTGGGTAAATACAGAATTTAGTCACCCCTACTATTTGCTTACGCAAGCCTAGGTCGAATAATAATTCGGTTTGGGAAGGCACCAGCGAAACGATGCGTAGCGGTGGGTAAAATAACCGTACTTGCCGGCCCATTTGGTCGGTAATTTCTATTTGTTGTTGGTGCGAATTATAAGCCATCTTAGAAATTACTGGTAATTAAAAAAAGCGGCTGCATGTAGTATGCAGCCGCTTTTCAAAACAGAATTAACTATTACGAGAAATACCGGAAGTCCTGCCCATCCTCGATGCGCACGATGGTTTCGTAAATCAGCTTGATTACGTTTTGCACGTCGTCCTGGTGCACGGTTTCGACGGTGGTGTGCATATACTTGAGGGGTAGAGAGATGAGCGCCGCGGCCACGCCCGAGCCCGAGTAGGCAAAGGCGTCGGTGTCGGTGCCGGTGGCGCGGGTGGCGGCGGCGCGCTGAAACGGGATATCCGCTTCCTTGGCCGTGTTGATGATAAGGTCGCGCAGGTTGTTCTGCACGGCCGGACCGTAGGTAATGACCGGGCCTTTGCCGCAGCTGATATCGCCGGCCGTTTTCTTCTCGTACATCGGCGACTGGCTGTCGTGGGTCACGTCGGTGATGATGGCCACGTCGGGGTTGATGCGGTGGGCAATCATTTCGGCGCCGCGCAGGCCGATTTCTTCCTGCACGGCATTCACGATGTAGAGGCCGAAGGGCAGCGTCTTTTTATTCTCCTTCAGCATCCGGGCCACTTCGGCCACCATGAAGCCGCCCACGCGGTTGTCGAGGGCGCGGCCCACGTAGTACTTGTCGTTGAGGACGGTAAACTCGTCCTCAAACGTCACGACCGAGCCCACGTGCACGCCCATTTCGGCCACTTCCTCGGCCGAGGAGGCGCCGCAGTCCAGAAAGATGGTTTCGATGGTGGGCGCCTTGTCCAACTCCAATTTGCGGACGTGGATGGCGGGCCAGCCAAAGATGCCTTTCACAATGCCCTTCTCCCCGAAGATGTTGACCCGCTTGCTGGGGGCCACCAAGGCATCGGAGCCGCCGTTGCGGCGCAGGTACAGGTAGCCCTCTTTGGTGATGTAGTTCACGAAATACGAGATTTCGTCGGCGTGCGCCTCAATCACGACTTTGTACTTCGCCTCGGGGTTGATCACCCCAACTACGGTGCCGTAGGTATCGACAAAGTAGCTGTCGATGTAGGGCTTGATGTACTCCAGCCACAGCTTTTGGCCT
Organism: Hymenobacter bucti; assembly: GCF_042681145.1. Lineage (NCBI taxonomy): Bacteria > Pseudomonadati > Bacteroidota > Cytophagia > Cytophagales > Hymenobacteraceae > Hymenobacter > Hymenobacter bucti. The sequence goes on along the minus strand of NZ_JBHUFD010000003.1, from coordinate 825,441 downwards.
TCTTTTTCGAAGCCGGTGGGCGAGGGGTTATTTAAGTAGTTTTCAAGGAAGGTGAAAGATTCAGGGCGCATTTTAGTAGAGGTGTCATGCTGAGCTGGCGAAGCATCTTATCACGTTCGCCGCGCTCGGGTGCAACAGTAGTGCTGGCGAAAGCAGCCGTGATAAGATGCTCCCTTCGTCAGCATGACAGGATTATTTACAACGGAATATTGCCGTGCTTTTTGCGCGGCAGCGTATCTACTTTGTTCTCGAGCATTTTGAAGGCCCGAATCAATTTCTGGCGCGTTTGTGAGGGTAGAATGACCTCATCGACAAAGCCGCGGTGGGCGGCGCGGTAGGGCGTGGCAAACTTCTGCTGGTAGTCGTCAACCTTTTCCTGGAGCTTGGCTTCGGGGTCGGCGGCCTGGGCGATTTCGCGCTTGAAGATGATTTCGGCCGCGCCCTTGGCACCCATTACCGCAATTTCGGCAGTGGGCCAGGCGTAGTTGAGGTCGGCGCCGATGTGCTTGCTGTTCATCACATCATACGCGCCGCCGTAGGCCTTGCGGGTGATGACGGTGATGCGCGGCACGGTGGCTTCGCAGAAGGCGTAGAGCAGCTTGGCGCCGTTGGTGATGATGCCGCGCCACTCCTGGTCGGTGCCGGGCAGGAAGCCGGGCACGTCTTCGAGCACCAGCAGCGGAATATTAAACGAGTCGCAGAAGCGCACAAAGCGGGCGGCTTTGGTGCTGGCATTGATGTCGAGCACGCCCGCCAGCACGGCCGGCTGATTGCCCACGATGCCGATGCTGCGGCCCGCCAGCCGCGCAAACCCCACCACGATGTTCTCCGCAAAGTTCTGGTGCACTTCCATAAACGAGCCCGCATCAATCAGCCCCTCAATGACTTCGCGCATGTCGTAGGGCTGGTTGGCGTTGTCGGGGATGAGCGTGTCGAGTACCGGGCGGCTTTCGTCTTGCCCTAGGGTATAGGGCACGGCGGGGGCGGTTTCCTCGCAGTTTTGGGGCATGTAGCTCAGTAGCTGCTTGAGCTGCTGAATGCAGACGACCTCGTTGGCGGCGGTGAAGTGCGTGACGCCGCTCTTGGTGCTGTGGGTGCTGGCGCCGCCGAGCTCCTCGCTGGTCACGTTTTCGTGGGTTACGGTTTTCACCACGTTGGGGCCGGTCACGAACATATAGCTCGTGTTTTCGACCATCAAAATGAAGTCCGTAATGGCCGGCGAGTACACTGCGCCGCCCGCGCACGGCCCCATCACGGCCGAAAGCTGCGGTACCACGCCGCTGGCCAGCGTATTCTTATAAAAGATGTCGGCGTAGCCCCCTAGGCTCACCACCCCTTCCTGAATACGGGCGCCGCCCGAGTCGTTGAGGCCGATAACGGGCGCGCCGTTCTTCATGGCCAGGTCCATGATTTTGACGATTTTCTCGGCGTGCGTCTCGCTCAGCGAGCCGCCGAACACCGTGAAATCCTGCGAGAACACGTAGACTAGGCGGCCGTGCACCGTGCCGTAGCCCGTCACCACGCCGTCGCCTAGGTAATATTCTTTGTCTAGGCCAAAGTCCTTGGAGCGGTGCATTACAAACTTGCCGATTTCCTCAAACGAACCTTCGTCGAGTAGCAAATCGAGGCGCTCGCGGGCGGTGAGCTTGCCCTTTTTGTGCTGGGCGTCGATGCGGGCCTGGCCGCCGCCGAGCAGGGCTTCCTGGTTTTTGGCGGCGAGTTGGTCGGTTTTAGATAGGGTGGGCGTGGCAGCGTGGGAATCGGCCATTGGGGCAGGGCAAGGGGGAAAGAATAACGTTTTGTTAAAGCCCAAATATAGGCCGAGGGTTTGGCGTAGCGCCGATGTTGCGCAGACTTTGCAGTCCGCGTCCGCAAGCGGGCAGCCCGCCGACCGCGCCCTACAAAGTCCGCGTAACCGCGCTGCATCCCCCCAACCTAAGCGGCGGGCGGCGCATCCAGCGTGCGCCACAAGTACTTGCAAGCCAGCGTGCGGTAGGGGCGCCAAGGCTCGGCTAGCAGCAGCATTTTTTTCTGCAGCGCCCGGCCGGTTTCCTCCAGATTATAGAGCTTGCGCATGGCATTCTGAATCCCTAGGTCGCCCTCGCTAAACACGTCGGGCTGGTCGAGGGCGAACATTTGGAGCATCTGGGCCGTCCAGCGGCCCACGCCTTTGATAGCGGTGAGGTGGGCCGTGAAGGCTTCTTCATCGAGCTGGCTGAGGTGCTCGTAGTCGAGCAGGCCGCGCTCCTGGTAGTCGGCAATGGCCTGGAGGTAGCCGGCTTTTTGGCGCGAAAGGCCGGCTTCGCGCAGCTCATCTTCGCTCATGCGCAGCACCTCGCGGGGCTCGGGGTAGCCGTCGGGTCGAAATAGGCTGGTGAAGCGCCGCCAGATGGCGGCGGCCGCCTTGGTCGAAATCTGCTGGCTCACGATGGCGCGCAGCAGGGCCAGGTACAGGTCTTCGTGGGCGGCGGGGCGCACCGGGGCGGCGGTTTGGGCGATGGCCTGGGCCAAAATGGGGTCGGCCTGCGCCAGGTGGGCGAGGCCGGCGGCGTGCCAGTGCGGCTCGGGAAGGGGAAGATTATCCAAAGGAAGCGAACGAAAGCGGCCGGGCCGACGGGCACCCGGCTAGAGTAATTCCTCGAAGAAGTAAATGTCTTCGGGGTGGGTCGGAACAGCAACAATTTCCAGTACCTCGCCGGTTTCGCTAAAGCGCAGGGCGGTGAGGCAATTGCCAAAAACCGCGCCCGTATCGAGGTAGTAAGCATTGGCAGCGGGGTCGAAGCGGGGCCGCCCGTTGCCGGTGGGCGTGTGGCCTACCACCTGCCGCCGGCCGGTATTGCGCAGCGCGCCGCGCCGCCACAGCACGCCGTCGGGGCAGTTAGGGTCGAGCGGGTTGGGCACGTCGGCAAAGCCCGCGTGGGAGAACGCGATATGCTCATCTTCCCAGGCCAGTGGCCGGGCCGCCAGCCAGGCAGCGTGCAGCGGCAGCCAGGCGCGGTGCCGCTGGTACTGCTGCAAGGTGCCCTTGCCGCCCCAGGCCAGCCAGGCTTTGTAAGGCCCGTCGGGCCCTAGGTGCTCGGCCATGCCCCAGTCGTGGTTGCCCTTGAGAAACACTGTCTTATCAGGAAAATCCTGGCTGAGCTGGCGGCAGAGCTCCACGGTTTCGGGCGAGTAGTTGCCGCGGTCCACTAGGTCGCCGAGCTGCACCAGTATTTCTTCGGCGGGGCGCCAGTGGGTCAGCAGCTCGCGCAGGGTGTGCAGGCAGCCGTGCACGTCGGCAATAACAAAGAAATTCATACGCTACCAGCCAACTGCCCGGCTGCCCGGGCGGCAAATCTAAAGTCCTACTCTTCTTTCGGCGTTCCCGCTACCCCCAGCCAGCGTACCAGCGGCCCAATCGTCAGCCCCTGCCCGATGATGGAGAACACCACAATGACGTAGGTAATACCCACCAGCAGCTCGCGGGGCGCCTCGGCCGGCAAGCTTAGGGCCATGGCCACCGACAGGCCACCGCGCAGCCCGCCCCAGGTCAGCACCGGCACGCTGCGGTGCGAGGGCGTGAACAAGCCGCTGCCCCGTAGCAAGCCTAGGGGCAGCGCCACGGCCAGCAGCCGCGCCACCAGCACCACCGCTATGGCCGCCACGCCCGCCCCGATAATGCGCCCCGTGATGGGCAGCACCAGCGCCTCCAGCCCCACCAGCACGAAGAGCAGGGCGTTGAGAATCTCGTCAATGAGCTCCCAAAACTTGTCTACGTAGTCCTGCGACTGCTCCGAGATGGTGCCGCCGCTGCGGCTGAAGTGGCCGACCAGCAGCCCGGCTACCACCATGGCCAGCGGCCCCGAGGTGTGCAGCTGCGCAGCCAGCGCCGTGCCGCCCGCCACCAGGGCCAGCGTCAGCAGCACCTCGACCTGGTAGTTATCGACCGAGCGCAGCAGCCACGCCGCGCCCACGCCCAGCGCGGCCCCCAGGGCCACGCCGCCCACGGCTTCCTGGGCAAATACGGCCAGCGCGTGGCCCACCGTGACCTGCTGCGGGCCGAGCTGGGCCACTTCCAGCAGCACTACGAAGAGCACCACGCCCACGCCGTCGTTGAAGAGCGACTCGCCCACTATTTTGGTTTCCAGGTCTTTGTCGATGTTGGCCTTGGTGAGGATGCTGAGCACCGCCACCGGGTCGGTGGGCGAGATGAGCGCCCCAAACAGCAGGCAGTAGACCAGCGGCGTGGGCAGCCCCAGCCAGGGCAATAGTATATACATGGCCCCGCCCACTAGGGCTACGCTCAGTGGCGTGCCGATGAGCGCCAGCGTGCCCACTGACCAGCGCAGCTTACCTAGGCGCCGGGTATCGACGTGGATGGAGCCGGCGAAGAGCAAAAACCCTAGCATCACCTGCATCACCAGGGCGCTGAAGTCGACGGTGCCCACCACGCGGGCCAGGTCGAGCACCGGCGCCACGCCCAGCCGGGCCAGGCCCACCAGCGCCAGCGAGGTCAGCAGCCCCAGCACCATCAGGCCGATGGCGGGCGGCATCTTCAGGAAGCGGTGATTGAGGTAGGCGAAGGCGGCGGCCAACACCAGCAGCAGCGCCAGGGCGTTGTATAAGGGCATTCGATGGGCGTTAAAGGCAGGGGCGGCCGGGCTGACCCAGCTGCCCCGAAGCGAGAAGGAATAAACGGCTATACGCCTAGGTGGCCAGGTCGGCCACGGCGGCCACCACGCGGGCCACCATGGCGTCGTCCACGTCGAGGTGCGTCACAAAGCGCACCCAGCTGCCCCCAAAGCCGCTGGCCCGGATGCCCAGCGCCTCCAGCCGCGCCAGGAAGTCGGCCACGGTCAGCCGGCTTTCATCGAGCCTGAAAAGCAAGAGGTTGGTTTCGGGCTCCAAAATTTCGGCCACGTAGGGGAGGGGGCGTAGGGCCTCGGCCAATTGGGCGGCGCGGCGGTGGTCGTCGGCCAGGCGGACTACGTTGTTGTCGAGGGCAAAAAGCCCGGCGGCGGCCAGGTAGCCCGCTTGCCGCCAGCCGCCGCCGAACAGTTTGCGCAGCCGTTTGCAGCCATTGATAAACTCGCGCGAGCCCAGCAGCACCGAGCCCACCGGCGCGCCCAGGCCCTTGCTCAGGCACACCGAAATGGAGTCGAACAGCCGGCCGTAGTCTTCGCTGCGCTGCCCGGTGGCCACGAGCGCGTTAAAAATGCGCGCCCCGTCGAGGTGCAGCGCCAGGCCGTGCTGCCGGGTGAGGGCGGCGATTTCCTCCAAATCCGGCCAGGCGTAGCAGCTGCCGCCGCCGCGGTTATGAGTGTTTTCGAGGCACACGAGCCGGGTGGTGGGGTAGTGCACGTTGCCCACGGGCCGGATGGCGCCGGCTATCTGGCTAGCCGTGAGGCGGCCGCGCTCGCCGGGCAGCAGGGCCACCGAGGCGCGGGCGTGGTGCATGATGCCGCCCACTTCCCAGAGGTAGACGTGGGCCGTGGCCTCGCACACCACTTCTGAGACCGGGGCGCAGTGGGCCATGATGGCCAGCTGGTTAGTCATGGTGCCCGAGGGGCAAAACAGGCCAGCTTCCATCCCGAAGCGGGCGGCGAGCTCGGTTTCGAGGCGGCGCACGGTGGGGTCTTCGTCGTACACGTCGTCGCCGACTTCGGCGGCGTGCATGGCGGCCAGCATGGCGGGGGTGGGGCGCGTCACGGTGTCGGAGCGCAGGTCAATGGTATTCATTTGAGCTAGTGAATTTTGGCAATTAGGCGTTGGCTATTAGCTGGTTAGGCTGACCATTGCTAAATAAAGCGAAGAGCCAGCTGCTAAAAGCTAACAGCTTATTAACGCGGGGTTTGGAATTGTAAAAGTAACCCCGTATTTTTGCACCTCATTTGCCAGAACTACCCCCGAAATCTCATTTCCCCGGAAATCATGTCCGTTACCCGTCTGAAGCGCAAGCACCGCAAAAACATTGCCCGTGCCAACAATGAAACGCGCAAAATCAAAAACTTGCTGCGTACACCCGTGCTGAAAAACGTGGACCTGGACGAGCTGAAATCGCGTTTCGTTGAGTCGACCCCCGCTACGGAGGCCGCCGAAAAAAAAAAGCCTGAATCTAGCGTAAAGCAAGACGGGCTGTTTGATAAAGTAGCGCACGCTGCTTCGGCCGCCGCTGACAAGGTAAAGCAGGTAGCCAGCGACGCCGCGGATGCCGTAACGCACAACAGCGTGGTAGAAAAGGCCACCGCCGCCGTGCAGGAAGCTGCGCACAACCTGGTGGAAGGCGCAAAGCACGTGCTCGAAGAAACCAAGAGCCCCGAAGCAAACCAGGCTACGGAGGCCAACCAAACCGGCTCGGAAGGCTACGACGCTGCCGAAGCCGAAACCAAGCCCGTAAGCGAAGACGGCCAGAGCGGCGAGCACCCCAAGCCCGAGATTAACCTCTAGGCCCCACGCACTGCCGGGCAACCGTTTGCTAGGTCAACAAAAAAGCCACTTCCCATCGGAAGTGGCTTTTTTGTTGACCTAGCAAACGCCGGAATCGGGACGTAGCATTGCCTGCGAGCGGCTGGGTTCTGCTAGCGGTTTTTTTCGCTCAAGTGCTGAGGCTATGCTTCCTGCGCACTACCGACCTAGGGTTGGCGGCGCGTTAGGTTGCTGGGGTTGCGGTGGGCAAGCTGTCCGCCACCCGCCGCTCGCGGGCGGCGGCGGCGAAACGATGGCTAGTAAGGTTCCGTTTGTAGGGGCTTAACCCGATTTATGGAACCCGAACCGCGCAAGTCACCCCTTCGTTTTTATGAGATTGACTTGCTGCGCTTCCTGGCGGCGCTGAGCGTGGTGCTGTACCACTACACCTACCGGGGCTACATGGCCGACCAGTACAGCCCGGTGCCGTTTGCAAGCATCGGCCGCTTCACTAAGTATGGGTATTTAGGCGTTGAGCTGTTTTTTCTCATCAGCGGCTACGTGGTGCTGCTCAGCGCCCAGGGCAAAACCGTGCGGCAGTTTTTCCTCTCCCGCGTGACGCGCCTGTACCCGGCTTTTTGGGTGGCCTGCACGCTCACGTTTTTGGTAGAGCGCGTGTGGGGGCCCGGGGCGCCGGTAGCCCCCGGGCTGCACCCCACCCTAGGCCAGTACCTGGTCAATATGACGATGCTGCAAGGCTTGCTGGCGGTGCCCGACCTCGACACGGCGTATTGGACGCTGACGATTGAAATCGGCTTCTACTTCGTGGTGTCGCTGCTGCTGGCCTACCGGCTGTTGCGCCACCTCGATTGGGTGCTGCTGGTGTGGCTGCTGTACGTGGGCCTGGCCGGAACCGCGCCCGTGACTAGCCCGATTGCATATTTGCTCTTTCCCCGGTACGCCCCCTATTTCATTGCGGGCATGTTGTTCTACCTGCTTCAGCAGCCACAGGGCCGCACTTGGCTGCGCTACAGGCTGTTGGCCCTGGCCTATTTGCTAGCCTTGCGTAGTAGCGTGACGCGCGCCAGTGACGTATCGGCGTACTTCCACGACCCGACGGCCTGGCAGGTGGGCGTGGGCGCCGTGACGGCCTTTTTCCTGGTGTTTTACCTGGTGGCTTTCCGCAAAATCAACCTCGGCGGCTTTCCCTGGCTGGCCCGGCTCGGGGCCCTCACGTACCCGCTCTACCTCATTCACGGCAACATTGCCTTCGTAGCGTTTCACCGCCTCAGTCCGTTCGTCAACAAGTACCTGCTGCTGGGCGGGGCCCTGGCGGGGGCGCTGGCGGCAGCCTACGCCATCCACACGCTGATTGAAAAACGCTTTAGTAAGCCGCTGGGGGCCCAGCTCAACGGGTGGCTAACGCGCCTCGACCAGAAAGCGTAAGGCGGAAACGCTGCGGGTGCGTAGCCCAAAAGCCGGAGCGGACAGCTACCCGCTCGCTAGCCTAGGCAGCGGCGCTAAGCAACCCAAAGCGCCCGTTTTGGGCTGGCGAGCGGGTGTTGGTTGCCCTCCGGCTGTTGCAATTTCTGCGCCACCTGCCAGTCTGCCAAATATTTAAGATAAAATAGCTTCTTAAATCGACGCTTCTGTTAGTCCTTTTTAGTGCCTCCTGGCTAATTTTTGCCAGCGGCGGCTGATTTTTTAGTGGCCCCACCCGGCGGCGTGGGTAGTCATTTTTGCCTTTTGGCTGTTATAGCAACTAGCACGCCCGCAGTAGGAGATGTACCAAGCAATGGAGAGAGAGATAACCGAATTTGCCGCCTTGGTGCAGCAGCACGGGGTGCACGCCGCCCTGGCCTACCTAAATCGCCGAACCCCGCATCGTTACACGGGCCTGTTCCGCTTTGAGGGAGAGGTGCTGCGCAGCGAGGTGTTGGTGGACGGCAACCAGCCGCTGGTGCGCCAGGGCGACGACGTGCCGATGGCGGCCACGTTTTGCGCGCTGGTGGGCCGCCAGCAGGCCCCGCTCGAAATTCTGGACGCGGCGACCGACCCCCAGTTTCGGGGCCTCGTGGACACGCCGGTGATGTCGTATTGCGGCGTGCTCATCCGCGATGCGCAAGGCCAGCCCTACGGCACCTTATGCCACTATGATATGCAGCGCTGCCAGGAGCGCACCACCGACCAGCCCCTGCTGGCCGCGGCCGCCGAGCTACTTTACCAGCAGCGGCACCCCTAGGCTGCATCGCTTGGTACAAGTCACGCCTACTGCAAACCTTTCTGTTTAACTCATTAGACTAAGCTTTTAACCAAGCCCGGTATGGCGCAGGCTTTGTAGCCCGCGCTGTATCGGGTTTAAAACAGCACCTAGGGGCTGCGCTGCAAGCTACCGCTTGGTAGGCGGGAGCAGGGCGCGCGGCCCGAGCTCAATGGCTTGCATATCGACTACCTGACCCTGGTGGATGCCGAAGCGCAGCAGCGTGCGCACCTTATGAAACCCATGCCGCCCCGCCGCGCCGGGGTTGAGGTGCAGCAGGTTGAGGCGGGCATCGGGCGCCACGCGCAGAATGTGCGAATGCCCCGTTACGAACAGCCCTGGGCGCGCCTGGGCCAGCAGCTGGCGGGCGGCCGGTACGTAGCGCCCTGGGTAGCCGCCGATGTGGGTCATGAGCACCCGCAGGCCCTCCACCGTAAAGTCCTGCACCAGGGGCTCAGTGCTGCGAATCTCGGGGCCGTCGATGTTGCCGTACACGCCCCGAAACACGGGTGCCAGGCCAGCCAGGGCCATAACCACTTCGGCCGAGCCAAAATCGCCGGCGTGCCATATCTCCTCCGCGCCCTGTAAATGATGAAGAATTCGCTCGTCGAGGTAGCCGTGGGTGTCCGAAAGTAAGCCAATTCGCGTCATAGGCCGCAAAGATGCAGCCAGGCTGCTGTGCTTGGCGCGAAAAGCAGGTGGCGTGTATCTTGCGGCGCGCCCCACCGTATGGGGCGGCATTGGAGCCCGCCGCAGCGGGCTTCGGCTTTCCATTCCCGAAATTTTCCCGATGAACGTTTTCATCAACGATGTGCCGCTGATAATTAAAAAGCTCAGCGAGAAGGTGTACAAGCACAAGTACGACCTGGTATTAGAAGCTACTGACGAGTTTACCAGCAAAGACCTGGTGGGCGATGTGCTGGTGCGCGATGCCACGGCGGCCTTCCTCGACCGCCTCTTGCGGCTGATGGAAGTGAAAAAATTAAAAAAACTCGACTCGCTCACCTTACTGGTGCGCAAGAAGAAAAATTTGATTCTGCACCTTAAAGACCAGTTCAAGATTGCCAAAGCCGCCGGCGGCCTAGTCGTGAAGGACGGCCAGGTGCTCATGATTTACCGCCTCGGCAAATGGGATTTGCCCAAGGGTAAGCTCAACCGCGACGAAGATGTGGCCCTAGGGGCCATCCGCGAGGTGGAGGAGGAGTGCAATATCAAGGTGGAGCTGGGCGAGGAATTGCCCAGCACCTGGCATTCCTACGCCTACAAGGGCAATAAAATGCTGAAGAAAACCAGCTGGTACGTCATGAAGTGCCTCGACGACTCGGTGATGCGTCCGCAAACCGAGGAGTACATCGAGGAAGTGCGCTGGATGTCGCCCCAGGATGCGCTGGCCCGCATCGAGGAGTCGTACGCGTCCATTGCCCTGGTGGTGCGCCATTACCTGAGCGAGATGGCCGGCAAGCCCGCCAAAACGACCTCCGGCTAATGCGCAGCATCCCCCACCGCTGCGCCGGGCCCGTGCGGTGGGTGGCCGTGCTGGGCCTAAGCCTAGGCCTAGGGCTGGCCGCCTGCTCGGGCGCGCACGAGCAGCACCGGGGGGCGCTGCCCCCAGCGCCCGTGCAGGTTGCGCCCACCACCGACGTGCCGGCGCTGCTCGGCGCTTCTATCGATGAGGTGCGGCGGCGCCTCGGGCCCGCGCAGCCGCTGCCCGGGCGTTTTACGGCTAGCCAGGCGAGCATGCTCTTCTACGCTGGCCAGGGGCCGGCCGATTCGGTAACAACCTTCCGGACCGGAGGGCTGCTGGTGCTGGCTAGCTACAATGCGCACTCGCGCCGGGTGCGCGATTTTCTGCTGCTGGGCCACCACGAAGACAGCCTCATGGGCCGCGCCCGCCTCCATACCAGTGCGGCCAACTACCTGGTAATGCCCGTGTTTTATGATAACCGTTCATTTCGGTTGCTAGGGCTGAGAGTTATCCCGGTTAAGTAAGAGTACCTAGGAAAGCCCTGCCGCTACTGCTTGCGGCGGGGCTTTTTTTTGGCCGCTCGCCAGCCAGAGCTGCCACCGCCCGCCGGTAGCCATCCCCCAAAGTTTCCTTAGCTTTACCAAGCCTAGCTGGCGCTAGGCTCGATTTTAGCAATTTCTTCCCCCCACTTCTCTCTATTCCCTGCGTATGCACCCAGCCTCCACCCTACGCGAGCCGCCGCTCCCAACCGCCACTACCAAGCACCCGCCTGGCCTCTACCTGCTGTTTCTCACCGAGATGTGGGAGCGCTTTAGCTACTACGGCATGCGCGGCCTGCTTACCCTGTACCTGACCAAAACGGCCCTGGCCGGCGGCCTAGGTATTCCGGAGGCGGCGGGCACGCTCATCTACGGCTATTTCACGGGGTTTGTGTACTTCACGCCCATCATTGGGGGTTGGCTGGCTGATAAATACATTGGCCAGCGGCGGGCCATTCTCATTGGGGGCATTACTATGGCCATCGGGCAGCTGTTCCTGTTTATGCAGCCGGAGCTGTCGACGCAAGGGGCCTTTTTCGGTCTGCCCTGGCCCGCGGCGCTGGGCTTGCTGCTGATTATTCTGGGTAACGGCTTCTTTAAGCCTAATATCTCGACCATCGTGGGCAAGCTTTATGAGCAGGGCGACCCGCGGCGCGATGCGGCGTTCACCATCTTTTACATGGGCATCAACACGGGCGCCTTTCTGGCCCCGCTGGTCTGCGGCTACTTTGCCGAAAACCTCTTTGCTACCCGCCACCTCGACCCAGCTACCCAGCAACTGGTGGTGGACCATTACGGCTTTCGCTACGGTTTTCTGGCCGCGGGCATCGGGATGCTCCTCGGGCAGTTCATCTTCAACGTGTTTGGCAACCGCTACCTAGGGTCCGTTGGGATGCAGCCCGAGGGGCGCGGCAACTCGACTGAGGCCGCGGCGGCCAAAGCCCCGCTCACCAAGCAGGAAACCGACCGCATGGCCGTCATCTTTGTGATTACGCTGTTTGTGGTGTTTTTCTGGGCGGGCTTCGAACAGGCGGGTTCATCGCTCACGCTTTATACCGACAAGTACATCAACCGCGAAGTAGCGGGCTTCCTGATTCCTACCTCGTGGTTTCAGTCCGTAAACGCAGGTTTTATCGTGCTGCTGGGCGCGCCCGTGGCGGCGCTTTGGGTTAGCCTGGCCCGCAAGGGCAAGGACCTGAGTATCCCCGTCAAAATGGGCCTAGGGATGGTCCTACTCGGCATAGGCTTCTTATTCATGGTTGGGGCCGTGCTGCAGCGCGGGGGCGATGTAGCCGACCAAACCGTAAAAGCCAGCATCTTGTGGCTGCTGGCTACGTATTTCTTCCATACCATCGGCGAGCTCTGTCTGTCGCCCGTGGGGCTGTCGATGGTATCGCGCCTCTCGCCACCGGCTCTCACCTCCATGTTGATGGGCGTGTGGTTCCTAGCACCCTTCGTGGCCCAAATCGCGGGTGGCTACATCGCCGCCTACGTCGAGACCCTAGGCGCCCTCAAAGTATTTGGCCTGATTGCCGCTTTCGTAATCCTAGCAGGCCTGTTGCTCGTCGCCATCTCGCGCAAGCTTTTCGGCATGATGCACGGCCGCGGCTAAGCAGCTCAAGCGTTGCCAACGCTTTGCGAAGCAGCGCTTCGCGCTACCACAAGTAAAAAGGCCCCGCTGGACAATGTCCAGCGGGGCCTTTTTGTATCCTCAAACAAATCAAAACCAAAATTCGAAAGTCAGCCCGCCGCAGGCGGGCGTATCCGCGAAATCAGTTTAATTCGTTAAATCTGCGGTCTACATCATGCCGCCCATGCCACCCATACCGCCCATGCCAGCATCGCCGGCACCGCCTTTTTCAGCTTCGGGCTCGTCCGAGATAACGGCTTCGGTCGTCAGCAGCAAGCCGGCGATAGAAGCAGCGTTTTCGAGGGCCAAACGGGTTACTTTGGTCGGGTCGATGATACCAGCGGCCACCAGGTTCTCATAGCGGTCCTCGCGGGCGTTGTAGCCAAAGTCGCCTTTGCCTTCGCGCACTTTCTGCACTACTACCGAGCCTTCGCCACCAGCGTTGGCCACGATGGTACGCAGGGGCGATTCGAGGGCCGTGCGGATGATGTTCACGCCAGTGCGCTCGTCGCTGTTGTGGGTGTCCACGGCTTCGAGGGCCTCAATGGCACGCACGAGGGCCACGCCACCGCCGGGTACTACGCCTTCCTCAACGGCGGCGCGGGTAGCGTGCAGGGCATCGTCTACGCGGTCTTTCTTCTCTTTCATTTCTACTTCGGTGCTAGCGCCGATGTAGAGAATAGCTACGCCGCCGCTCAACTTAGCGAGGCGCTCCTGCAGTTTCTCCTTGTCGTAGTCCGAGGTAGTAGTTTCCATCTGGGCCTTAATCTGGCCGATGCGGGAAGTGATGGCGTCTTTCGAGCCCTTGCCGTTGACGATGGTGGTGTTGTCTTTGTCGATGATAATTTTCTCAGCCGTACCGAGGTACTCCAAGGTAGCGTTTTCGAGCTTGTAGCCCTGCTCTTCGCTGATAACGGTACCGCCCGTGAGGGTGGCGATGTCTTCCAGCATGGCCTTGCGGCGGTCGCCGAAGCCAGGAGCTTTCACAGCCGCGATTTTCAGCGAACCACGGAGCTTGTTTACTACCAGCGTAGCAAGAGCTTCGCCATCAACATCTTCCGAGATGATAACCAAGGGCTTTCCAGTCTGGAGAACCTGCTCCAATACGGGCAGCAGCTCCTTCATGGTGCTCACTTTCTTGTCGTAGATGAGGACGTAGGGGCTGTCGAACTCAACCTCCATTTTCTCGGGGTTGGTCACGAAGTAGGGCGACAGGTAGCCGCGGTCAAACTGCATGCCTTCTACCGTTTTTACTTCGGTTTCGGTGCCGCGCGCTTCTTCTACCGTGATAACGCCTTCTTTACCAACCTTGTCCATGGCATCGGCAATCATTTTGCCGATTTCCGCGTCGTTGTTGGCCGAAATCGTACCTACCTGGGCGATTTCCGAGTTGTTCTCAATCTTCTTCGACTGCGACTTCAGGTTGGCAACTACGGCTTGCACCGCTTTGTCGATGCCGCGCTTCAAATCCATCGGGTTGGCACCGGCGGCCACGTTTTTCGAGCCAGCGGCGTAGATGGCCTGGGCCAATACGGTGGCGGTAGTGGTGCCGTCGCCAGCCTGGTCAGCCGTCTTCGAAGCCACTTCCTTCACGAGCTGAGCGCCCATGTTCTCGATGGGGTCGCGCAGCTCAATTTCTTTGGCTACGGTCACGCCGTCTTTGGTGATGCTCGGCGCGCCGAACTTCTTGTCAATAATAACGTTGCGGCCTTTCGGTCCAAGAGTTACTTTAACGGCGTTTGCCAATTTGTCGACGCCGCGTTTGAGGCGGTCACGACCTTCAGCGTCGAATTGAATGTTCTTAGCCATTGCTGGGTAAAGGAGAGAATGAAAAGATTAGGGGAGGAAAACGAAGTCGGACGCGACCTAGAGGACGGCCAGAATGTCCTTTTCCTGCATGATGAGGTAGTCATCCCCATCGATAGTGATTTCGGTGCCCGACCACTTGCCATACAGCACTTGGTCGCCGGCTTTCACCTGGGGCTGAATGAGGGTACCGCTGTCAGCCGTGCGGCCTTCGCCTACGGCTACCACTTCGCCGCGCTGGGGCTTTTCCTTGGCGGTGTCGGGGATGATGATGCCAGACTTGGTGGTGGCTTCGGCGGCGGCAGCCTTAACGACTACGCGGTCGGCCAGCGGTTTAATGCTCAGTGCCATGTGTTGGATTATGGGAATGATGTTTTGGGAAACGGGAAACTGGGGTATTCTACGGCGCCGACTGACACTAAATGTGCCAACCGGCCAAACCTGACAGAATGTGTAGCTGCAAGAGCCGGATTGGCAGAAATGTTTGGATAATGTGGCCTATGCCCGCCGCAATGGCGGTTGCCTCGGCCTAGGTACCTAGGTCGAGCCTGGTCGCTTTGACGCATGGGGAGGGCACCTAGGGCAAGGAGCAACTGGCTATTAACAAAAAAGCAGTGGCGGCCGCGAGAGTCACGGCCGCCACTGCTTGGCGCATCAAAAAAAAGCGATTGCGATTACTGAGCGGGCTGGGGCGCGGTGGCCGGGGCCGGAGTAGGAACGGTCGCGCCGGGGGCCGGGGCCGCGGGGGCTGCCGGGGCGGGCAGCTTCACTTGCTGGGCACGCTGCTGGTTGATGCTGCGCGCCGGGCCGTCGCCGAAGGTTATCATGTGGGTGCCCAGCGACAAGACAATCAGGGTAATGGCGAAGCCCCAGGTGAGCTTTTCGAGCAGGTCGCCGGTGCGCTTTACGCCCATGAGGTTGGCCGCGCCACCCGAGCCAAATTGGTTGCTTAGGCCGCCGCCTTTGGGGTTTTGGGCCAGTACTACGAGCGCCAGCAACAGGCACACAACCAGAATAAGTACAACTAACAGAGTAAACATGAGAAAGATAAATAGCTACGCCTGCGGGCGTAAGGAGTCAATTTGGGCTGCAAAGTACGCCATTTTTTCCGGGTGTTTCACTATCAGGCGTTCATAAATTGCAATTGCCCGTTCGGGCTTGCCCTGGCTAACCAGAATCTGGGCCAGGTTTTCGGAGGCTAAATCGGGTACGACGCGGGTGCTGGGGCCGGCCAGGTCGGGCTGTTCCTCGTCGGAGGCCGCGGGAAGTAGCGCGCGCCGCCGCGCGGCGCCCTGCGGCGTGCGGCGCAAAAAACTGTCAATAAGGTCGTTGACGGCGGGGGCGGGGGCGGCTAGCTGGTGGGTAGCCAGGTGCGCTAGCACCAGCGCATCGGGCGCGAAAAACTCGCTGGCCGGCGGGAGCGGGGCGCTGGGCAATAGGGCGGCGGGCCCGGTTAGCAGGCTGTATTCGGTAGCCAGCCCCTGGAGGCAAAATCCCAGGCGGCTACCTTCGGTAGGCGCGTAGCCCACCTGCGGGTCGCCCCGGAAAGCGGGGAGCGGCGAGGAAAGCACATCGATGGTAATGCCTAGGGGCAGCTTGACCTCGGGCAGGCGGTAAGCCATAATCTCGGCGGGCTCCGCATCGGCTAGGCCAAACTCGGCGTGCGCGAGCTCCGCTTCGGCGGGTGGCCGAATGGGCGGGGCCTGCGCCGGCAGCTCTGGCTCGGCTTCCTCAACGGCGGTTTCTTGCTCAGGCTCAGGCGCTATTTCTGGCTCGGTAAGGTCGGCGGCGGGCAGTGGCGCCAGCGGCAAAACTTCAGCCTCGGCCGCAGGAGCGGGCTCGGGAGTTGGCAGCTCGGGCAGCGGCAGCACCGTGTGCTCGACCTCCACCAGGGTAACGGGAGGCTCGGCCGGCTCGGCGGCCGCTAGGTCGGGCAAGGGCGCTGCTGCCAGAGGCACCGCATTGCCAACGGTGGCCAGCTCGGTAGCCACCAGGGCCAGTTCGGCTACGGCAGCTAGCTCAGGCTCTAGGGGCTCGGCGGCGGGGGCAGGGGCCAGTTCGATGAGCTGGCGCAGGTGGGCGCGATCGGCGGCGTAGGTGGCCGCGCGGCGCAGGCGCTGGCTGGCCAGCATCGAGCCCTGGTCGTGCGCAGCCTTTGCTAGCAGCAGGTGAGCCGTTTGGCAGTAGGGAAAAGCCTGCGCCAGCTGCTCCAGCTCGCGCACATCAGCCCCGGTGAGGGTGGCGGGGTGGGCAAGCAGCTGAAGCAGGGTGAGTCGGGTCATGGGGCAGCAGTAGGAGTGGAAGAAGGTGCTTAGGTGCCACGTACGCAGCAAAATAGGCATCTCACTGCTTCCGCACTAGCACCGCCTCTCCTTTGTGAACGGGCCAAAGATACGGTGTCCAGTACTGCGTATCTTCATAAACAGCCTCCAGGAGCTTACCTGGCTGCCAGCTGCGAAAGGCCACCTAGGGCAGCCGGGCCAACCGGTTATGACAAAGTGACAAAATGCCTGGCCGGCCACCGGCCAGAGTTCAGTAGCACTCCGTAGCGTTTGGAAGCGGGCGGCCGGGTTGTAAACAGCCAGCTACCAGTTGGCAACAGACTTGTTGAACATGTCGCTGATGATGTTGCGCGTAATGTTGCGGATGGCATTCAGGTCGTTGTTGACCGTGGCAATGTCCTGGGTAGCAGCAAAATCGGCCTGGCTCTGAAAGGTCTGCTCGAAGTCCTGCTTCGAGTCTTTGGTGTTGGTGAAGCGCAGCTGCACCTGGATGGTGAGGCGGTTGGTGCCCGCTTGGCTCACCGTGCCTACCTGCTGGATGGCCGCCGGCGCGTAGTCGTAGGCCGCGATGTTGCCTTCGAATTGTAAATCACCATCACGGGGCACTAGTTTGAGCGTAGTGTTGCGCTGAAAATAGTCTTTGATGTCCTCCGTAAAGCGCTGGCTCAGCGCGGCGGGCGCATTCGGGGCCGTATTCTGAAACGTCTGAATAGAAATAGTCTTAACGGACGGGTCGATGTTCGTGCCGTTGAAGGAATAGATGCCGCAGCCGCTCAGCAGCACCCCCGGCAAGGCTAGAGCCAGGCAGGCTACCGCCCGGCGCCGGCCCGGCAAGGCAGCAATAACAACGCGATTAAGCCGATTCCAAATCATACTGTTTCAGCTTGCGGTAAAGGGTACGCTCGGAAATGCCGAGGTCCTGCGCGGCGTATTTGCGTTTGTTGTGGTGCTTGCGCAACGCCTTGAGAATCATTTCTTTCTCAATGGCATCGAGCGACAGCGTTTCCTCTTCAGTTTCGTGCGAGATGTCCTCCGTCTGCGCGTCCTCATCCTCATCGGTATACGAAGCGGGCGAGGCCACATCGACGCGCAGCGGGCCGGCACCCGGCGCCAGCAGGTAGCCGCTGGCCTCGGCTGGGTTGTCGGGGCTGGGGTAGGGCGAGGCCTCGCCTAGGTTCGTAAACAGGTGGCTGTTCTGGTGCAGCAGCTCCTGGGCATCGGCGGCGGGGCGCGGGCCTGTGCCGCTGGCCAGCTCCAGCACCACCTTCTTGAGGTCGGTCATGTCGCGGCGCATATCGAAGAGCAGCCGGTACAGAATGTCGCGCTCCGAGTACGAGCTGAAGTCGGCGCCGGGGCCGCTGCCCCCGTGGCCGGGCAGCAAGGCCGGCAGCTGCGAAGTTTGGGCGGCCGGCAGATAAGTAGTCAGCCGGGTAGCATCTACCTCACGCTCCATTTCCAGCACCGAAATCTGCTCAGCTAAGTTCTTGAGCTGACGAATATTACCCGGAAAGCGGAACCTAGTGAGCAGTCGCACCGCATCGGGAGTGAGCGCGATGGGCTTCACGCGGTGCTTCTCCGAAAAGTCAGCCGTGAACTTGCGGAACAGCAGGTAAATATCGTCGCCCCGGTCGCGCAGCGGCGGTACCATAATGGGCACCGTGTTGAGGCGGTAATACAGGTCTTCGCGAAATTTGCCGGCCTGCACGCGGTCGAGCAGATTTACGTTGGTAGCGGCCACCACGCGCACATCGGTCTTCTGCACCTTGCTGCTGCCCACGCGGATAAATTCGCCGTTTTCGAGCACGCGCAGCAGCCGGGCCTGGGTGCCGAGGGGCATCTCGGCAATCTCATCCAAGAAGATGGTGCCGCCGTCCGTTACCTCGAAGTAGCCCTTGCGCGCCTCGTTGGCGCCCGTAAACGCGCCCTTTTCGTGCCCAAACAGCTCCGAATCAATTGTGCCCTCCGGGATGGCGCCGCAGTTGATAGCGATAAACTGCCCGTGCTTGCGCGGCGAAAGCGCGTGGATAATCTTGGAAAACGACTCCTTGCCCGACCCGCTTTCGCCGGTAATGAGCACTGTCATATCGGTGGGCGCCACTTGCGTGGCCACCTGAATGGCGTAGTTCAGCGCTGGCGCGTTGCCGATGATGCCGAAGCGCTGCTTGATGGATTGTATCTCTTGATTTGTCATTGGCTAGGCCAAGCCTAACCGGCTCAGTCCGCTGAAGTTATTTCTTAGGATAGTTCACGCGCCATAACAGGCGAATGACTAGAAAGGCGATGAAGCCGCCAATCAATAGCTGGATAGCCTGCCAGATAAGCAAGCCGTTCATAGGGTTGTTCATGCTTATCGGGGATGAATTCTGGCTACACGGCTTCGCCGATGAGCGAGCCACCGGTATTGGTGTGCACCAGCACGTTAACGTAGTCGCCCTTCTGGAAATTACCCTTCGGGAAAATGACCACCTGGTTCTGGCTGTTGCGGCCGCTGAGGTCATCTTTCGAGCGCTTCGAGAAGTTTTCGACCAGCACCTGGTGCACGCGGCCTACGCCACGCTCGTAGCGCAGGCGGCTGTGGGCGTGCTGGCGGTCAATGATTTCCTGGAGGCGGCGCTTCTTGGTTTCCAGCGGAATATCGTCGGCGAGCTTGCGGGCGGCGAGGGTGCCGGGGCGCTCCGAGTAGAAGAACATGTAGGCCATGTCGTACTGCACGTGGTCGAGGAGGCTGAGCGTATCCTGGTGCTCCTCCTCGGTTTCGGAGCAGAAGCCGGCAATCATGTCGGTCGAGATGGCGCAGTCGTCGCCCAAAATGCGGCGCACGGCGGCCACGCGGTCCTCGTACCAGGCGCGGTCGTAGGTGCGGTTCATCAGCTCCAGCACCCGCGAGTTGCCGCTTTGGGCGGGCAGGTGCAGGTATTTACAGATGTTAGCGTGGCGCGCCATCGTGTGCAGCACCTCGTCGGTGATATCCTTGGGATGCGAGGTTGAGAAGCGCACCCGCAGCTGCGGGCTGATGAGGGCCACGCGCTCCAGCAACTGGGCGAAGTTGACGCGTTCGGTGCCGTCTTCGCTGGCCCACTTGTAGGAGTCTACGTTCTGACCCAGGAGGGTAACTTCCTTGTAGCCAGCGGACACGAGGTCGCGGGCTTCCTGCACGATGCTATGGGCGTCGCGGCTGCGCTCGCGCCCACGGGTGAAGGGCACCACGCAAAACGAGCACATATTGTCGCAGCCGCGCATGATGCTGATGAAGGCCGATACGCCGTTGGAGTTCAGGCGCACGGGCGTGATGTCGGCGTAGGTTTCCTCGCGGCTCAGCAGCACGTTCACGGCCTTTTGGCCACCATCGACTTGGGCAATGAGTTGCGGCAAGTCGCGGTATGCGTCGGGACCGACCACAAGGTCCACGATTTTTTCTTCCTCCAGAAACTTGCTTTTCAGGCGCTCGGCCATGCAGCCGAGCACGCCCACCAGCATCCCGGGCTTACGCTTTTTGTGCGAATTAATTTGCCTGAGGCGCATCCGCACGGTCTGCTCGGCCTTTTCGCGGATGGAGCAGGTGTTGAGCAACACGAGGTCGGCGGTGGCAAGGTCTTCGGTGGTGTCAAACCCCTCGTCGGCCAGGATGCTGGACACGATTTCGGAGTCGGAGAAATTCATCTGGCAGCCGTAGCTCTCGATGTAGAGCTTGCGGCCGGTGCCGGGGCCGGTGGCTGCGCTCACACGCACCTCGGCGGGCAGGGCCTCGGCTACGGGCGCTTTATCGAGAAAATCTAAGGTAATGAGCGGTTGAGACATAGCAGGCAATACGCCCGAAGCTGGGAGCCGGGCAGACACAAAGATACAAAATAGGGCCGGGAAATGACAGAATGACAGCTTTTTCAATTATCAATGAACAACGAGCAATTATCGGTTCATCTGATGCGCGACACCTAACCGCCAGAGGAGCTGATAATTGCTCATTGTTCATTGATAATTGTCCCTAGGGCTTCCAGCACGCCCTGCGCCTTGAGCAGGCACTCCTGGTACTCCTGCGCGGGCACCGAGTCATAGGTGATAGCCGAGCCCACTTGCAGGCTGAGGTAGCCGGTGTCGGCGCGGTACTGAAGGCTGCGAATCACGACGTTGAAGTTGAAGCTGCCATCGGGCAGCACGTAGCCGAAGCTGCCGCTGTAGAGGCCGCGCCGGGTAGCTTCGTACTGCTCGATAAGCTGCATAGCGCGGATTTTGGGCGCGCCGGTCATGGAGCCCATTGGGAAAGTAGCGCGCAGGATATCGGCCAAGTCTACGCCGGGTTTCAGGTCGGCCGCAACGGTTGAAATCAACTGCCAAACGTGGCGAAAACCGTAGGTGCCAAATAGTTCGGGCACGCGCACGGTGCCCGGTTGGGCCACGCGGGCGAGGTCGTTGCGCACGAGGTCCACTATCATCAGGTTTTCGGCGCGCTCCTTTTCGTCGTGCAGTAAGGCTAGGCGCTGGGCTTCGTCCTCGGCCGGCGTAGCGCCGCGCCGCCGCGTGCCTTTGATGGGCTGGGAGGTAATAATGCCCTGCTGCTGCGTGATGAAGCATTCGGGCGAGGCGCAGAGCAAATAATGGTCGTGGTAGCGCAGAAAGCCCGCGTAGGGCGCGGGCGACACTTCATTGAGCCGCCAAAAGGCCGCCACGGGGTCGAGCGCCACGTTTTCGGCGTAGAACTCCTGGCATAAGTTTAACTCGTAGACCTCACCGTTCAGAATGTCCTCGCGCACCGCTTCCACGGCCCCTAGGTAGTCGGCGCGGGGCATCCGGGGGCGCAGCGGCGGCACGGTGGCCGGCGCGGCCGCGGGCACGGCAGTCATCAGAATGGCCGCCAGCACGCCGGCCGTGCGGCCGTGCAGCTCCAGCGTGTCGGGCTGCCAGCGCAGCCAGGTTTCGGGCTGAAAAAAATGCAGCGCCGGCCAATCAAAATTCGAGGGATTGTGACTGCTTAGGGCTTCCAGCTTATTCTTAATATCGTAGGTAATAAACCCGAAGGAAGGCCGTGACTGGTTGGGCGTGGCACCTAGGTAGGCGGGTAGTTCGCCTAGCGCGGTAGGCGCGCCAGGGGCGGCCGAAGCCACGGCCAGCAGCCGGCTGAACGTGCCCGCTGCCGACTGCTGCAAGTCATTGTGCTCATAATAAGCGCAGTGTGGAAACTGCGCTGCCCACTGCAAGGCGCGGGCGCTAAAGTTGGTGGGTAGGTCGGTGAGCGGAATGCGAAGCATAGAAGTACCGTGGACCCTGCGGGTCCGCGCGGGAGTAGGCTAGATAAGGCGCATAACGCGCGGACCCGCAGGGTCCATGGTACAGCAGGATACAGCTACAACTGGCGCAGGGCCAGCTTGGCTTTTTGGTCGGTGCTATTTTTATACTCGTGCTTGGGGTAGCGCATGGCCTGCTCAAAATAGCCTTTTGCCGCCGCCCGCTGCCCGGCGGCCTGGGCCAGGTAGCCGAGTTGCAACGCCGCCTGTGGCGCGAAGTAGTAGGCCGGCTCCCCGAGGGCGGCCGAGCGGCGCAGCGTGCGCTGGTAGTCGGCGCGGGCCGAATCGAGCCGGCCCAGGCCCTGCCACACGCGGGCACGGCGGTAGGGCGCTTCGAGCTGGTCGCGCGCGGGCGTATTTATTATTGGTCGAAATTGCTGCAACGTGCTCAGCGCCTGCGCGTAGTAGCCACCATCGGTTTGCAAGCGGGCGTGGGTGAGGATGGGATTTAGCAGCTGCGCATCGTGGTAAAAGCGTTGGGCGTAAATGTCTTCCTCGATGGTGAGCGGGCCGTCTAGGTTGATTTGTTGGCGGTAGCGCTCGGTAGTGGCGGCTGGTGCGCCGCCCAGCCAGGCGGCTAAGTAGAGCTTAAACGCGGCATCCTTGCGGTAGTAGTCGCCCCGGTACTCGCGCAAAAACTGCTGATTCTCAGCCAGCGAGGCGGCGTATTCGCCGTGGTAGAGTAGCAGGTCGCCGGCCAGGTGATGCACGAAGCCAACCGGCAGATACGCGGGGCCAGTGGGCCGGGCGCGGTAGGCGGCCAGTGCCTCGTCGCCGTGGTGCTGGCGCTTGTTGAGGCTGATTACCAGGTAGCTGAATAACAGGTTATCCGGCTGCTGGCGGGCCAGGCGGCCCGCCAGCACCAGGCTTTCCGGGCCCTGCTTGTAATATGACTCCCGAATGAGCGCCAGCAGAATCTGGCTTTCGGTCTGGAAGTCATTGGGCTGCGCGGCGGCCAGGCTCAGGTTACGCAAGCCTTCCTCCACGCTGCCGCGCAGGCCCAGCAGCCGCAAAAACCAGTGATAGCCCTCGGGCAGCGAGCCGATGCCGAACTGACACAGCCCTAGGGTCTTGCGGGCGGGCACGAAGGCCGGGTAGCGCGCCGCCACGGCTTGCATCAGGCCGGCGGTGCGGCGCAGGTTCCAGGCGCCGCGCACCTCGTGGTGAAAGCCAATCTGGGCCAGCGCCTGGTGCAGGCTGATTTCGGCCTGGGCGTAGTCGCGTAGGGCGCTGGCGGGCGTTTTTTCGAGCGTGGCCAGCCGGGCTTCGTGGGCGGCCAGCGTGGCCTCGTAGCGGCTGGCATCCTGGCTCACGATGAGCTCCACGAAGTCGGCGCAATCGGCCACGAGCAGCGTGCCGGGCGCGTTAGGGGCTTCGCTGATAAGTAGTTGGCGACAGGTGCCGACTCTCAGCTTTAGCAGCTCGGCGTAGGCGCGGCGGGCGCCGGGCGAGAGGTTTTCCGATTTAGCTTCGGTTTCAAAAGGCGCGGCCTGACGGATTTGTCGCAGAGGTCCGTAGAGGGTTGAGTAGAGGCTGGCAGAGGGGATACATAGCCCGATTGCCAGGCTCAGCCCACCTCTACTCAACCCTCTGCGGACCTCTACGAGAAATCTCAAAATCAAGAAGATATAAAAAAAGGAACGACTAAAGCCGTTCCTTTCTCTTACTCAAAAACTATTAGTTAAGCGGCAACTACCACTGCCTTGCCTTCCACGTCGGCCAGGATGCGGCCGCAGTGCTCGCACACGATGATTTTCTTGTGCGAGATAATATCGGCCTGGCGCTGCGGGGGCACCGTGTTGAAGCAGCCACCGCAGGCGTCGCGGCGCACGAGCACCACGGCGAGGCGGTTGCGCATGTTGCCGCGGATGCGGTCGTAGGCCGTCAGCAAGCGGGGTTCTACGGGCTGGGTGGCGCCTTCGCGCTCGGCCACAAGGGTTTTTTCCTCAGCTTCGTTCTCGGCCACGATGGTGTCGAGTTCGGCTTTTTTAGTATCGAGGTCCTTGCGGCGCTCGTCGAGGCGCAGGCGCGTCACGTTGGCCTCGGTGTTTTTCTGCTCAATCTGGTACTGAGCTTCTTTGATTTTTTTGTCGGAAATCTGAATTTCCAAGCGCTGGAGCTCTACTTCTTTCGCAATGGCCTCGTACTCACGGTTGTTGCGAACGTTGGTTTGCTGCTCTTCGTAGCGCTTGATGAGGCCTTCGGCCTCCTTGGTAGCGGCTTTGCGCTGCTTAATCTGGTCGTTGAGGCCGCTGATTTCGTCGTCGAAGCGCTTTACGCGGGCTTCGTAGCCGGCAATCTCGTCTTCCAGGTCGCGGACTTCCTCGGGCAGGTCACCGCGCACGCGCCGGATTTCATCAAGCTGCGAATCAATGCGTTGCAGGTTGAGCAGGGCTTCGAGCTTAGCCGAAACGGGCGCATCGGCCGGGTTAACCACGGCGGCGGAGTTAGCAGTCATAATGAACGGGATTCGTGGGAGTTTCAGCGAATAAGACCGCAAAAGTACGACTGAACGTTCCCAGCAACAAATCGCGGAAGATTTCGCCCGTGTACTGCTCGCTCTCGAAGTGCCCCACATCGCAGAGCATCAGCCGGCCCTCGGGGGCAAAAAATTCGTGGTACTTCACGTCGCCCGTCACGTAGGCATCGGCCCCGCTAGCCACGGCCGCGCCGGTGAGAAAGCTGCCCGCGCCGCCACACAGGGCCACTTTTTTGATGTCATTTTCAAAGGCCGTGTACTTCACCACCGGCACCCCTAGGGCCTGCTTGAGGCGGGCGCGGAAGGCAGCCGGACTCAGCGCCTCGGGTAGCTCGCCCACCATGCCCGCGCCCACGTCCTGGTGCTGGTTTTCGAGCTTCACGATTTCGTAGGCCACTTCTTCATACGGATGCGCCTGCCGCAACGCTTGCAACACGGCCTCCTGGCGGTGCAGCGGCAGCAGTACTTCGAGCTTGATTTCGGGCACGGCCTCGGGCTGGTTTTCGGCGCCTAGGGTGGGGGTGGTGCCCGCGCCGGGCGTGAAGGTGCCGGTGCCGGGCGTCTGGAAGCTACAGTCCTTATAGTCGCTGACTTGGCCCGCGCCGGCGGCGTACAGCGCCTGCAGCACCTGGTCGGCCAGGCCGGGGTAGGCAGGCGTATGTGGCACGTAGGTGCTGAGGCGGCCTAGGGTGCCAGTTTTGGGGGCGAGAATGCGGAGGTTGACCAGGCCCAGCTTTTCGGCCAGCTTGGCGTTTACGCCCTGGCGCACGTGGTCGAGGTTGGTGTGGGCGGCGTAGATGGCCACGTCGGCCTTGAGCGCGGCCATGATGGTTTGCTCGACCAAGCCCTTGCCGGTGAGGCGCTTGAGCGGCCGAAAAATAACGGGGTGGTGGCACAGCACCACGTTGCAGCCGCGCCGAGCGGCCTCGGCCACCACGGCGGGCGTGCAGTCGAGGGCCAGCAGCACGCCGGTTATTTCGACGCTGGGCAGGCCGCATTGCAGGCCGGCGTTGTCGTAGCTTTCCTGGTAGGCGAGGGGCGCGGCGGCTTCGATGAGCCGGGCCAGGTCTTGAACGGTGGGCACGATGGATTGCGGAATGGGTTGATGCTGGAACGCTTGCAATAAAGCTATTGTTGGGCCGGCCGATGCGTTAGGCCTGGGGCCAGGCCCTTGAAGAGGCTATTTGTACTGCCTTATTTAGGGCGGGTGACCCAGGCCAGTTTGGTCAACTCGAATACAAAGTTGAGCGTAGGCTTCTCCCCGAAATAGGTTACCTCTTGTTCGGCGACTTTACGGGCACCTAGGCGCTGGATGGCAATTTGCGACCGCACGTTGCCGGCCCCGATGTGAAAGCGCACCGTGTTCACAAATTGAAACACGTACCCGAGCACCAAGTTCTTGACCGCTAGGTTAATGCCTTTGCCCCAGGAGGAAGTGCCGTAGAAGGTATACCCGATGTGGATGCTGTTATCCAGAGGGTTATAACCGTAGAGGCGGGTGCTGCCGAGCGCGGCGCCCGTCGCCTTGTCCACGATTTTAAAGGCGCCCTGGCTCTGCATGGCTCCTTCGAAGAAGGTCGTAAACGCCGATTTTTGCCAGCGCTCTTTGTTGGGGTGCTGCTCCCAAATCTTGGGGTCAGCGGCCACGGCGTAGAGGTCGGCAAAGTCACTTTCCTGCAAGGGTAGCAACTCGAGGGCGTCACTTTCGAGGGTGGGTTGAAGAGAAAAAGTAGGCATAACGACGGGGAAAGTAGTAAAGAAGTAGCGGCTAGTGCCCTAGGGAAGCAGCCCGCCCAGTACCTCCACGTAGTGCGCCACGTTT
The DNA here is from genome assembly GCF_042681145.1 of Hymenobacter bucti. NCBI lineage: Bacteria > Pseudomonadati > Bacteroidota > Cytophagia > Cytophagales > Hymenobacteraceae > Hymenobacter > Hymenobacter bucti. The sequence goes on along the minus strand of NZ_JBHUFD010000003.1, from coordinate 799,495 downwards.
TCGGCCATGAAGCGGCGGCGGTACTGCATAAGAAAGCGCGGGTGGTCCAGGACTTCGATGCGGTCGAAAAGGCCCAACTCGTCGTTGAGCTTGCGCAGAAACTCGCCGTTGCGGCGGCCCAGGCTCACGGCTACGTCGCGGCGCAGGCCGAGCTGCTCGGCCTGCTGGGTGAGGGAGAGGCGCATGTCGGCCCACAGGGCTTTGGTGAGGGCGGGCGCGTCGTAGTAGTTGTAGTTTTTGCCGGCGTGCGTGAGCTCTAAGGGGTACACCGAGCTGAGGAAAAAGTGCTCGTAGAAGGGCGTGGGGCCGCCCAGTTCGGTAATAAACTTGTACACGAACTCGCTCGATAGCTCGCGGCGCTGCTTAGGCAGGCTGTGGGCGATGCCGCAGATGTCAGTCAGCGCCACTGGGTCGGTGAAAGCCACGCCCGTGCGCCCGCCACCGAAGCGGCCGGGGTTGATGCCAAAAAGGCCCACCCGCGGGGCGGTGCCCCGGTAGTATTTCTGGGCAAACGCCGTGAGAATCGCAGTCACGGCCGAGTCTTGAAACGAGCTGCGGACTTCGACCGCGCCCGGCAGCGGGGCGGTGGGCAAGGGGAAGCTGCGGAGCAAATGCAGCAGGCGGGCGGCAAAATCGGGCATTCGAGTTTTTGGCTAACGTGGGGCATGGGTACGCAAGACGGCCGAAAATGGCTGACCTTTGCGCCATGCGCCCCCGCCCCCAAAGCCAAGCCCTAGGTACCATCTTGCTGCGGCCGCTTGCCTGGCTCTACGCGGCCGTGCTGGCGGTGCGCAACTGGCTCTACGACTACGGCTGGAAGCATTCGGCCCCTGGCTGGGTGCCGCTCATTGGGGTGGGCAACCTGCGGGTGGGTGGCACCGGCAAGACGCCCCACGTGGCCTGGCTCATCGAAGAGCTGCTGCGCCAGGGCCAGCGCCCGGCCATCCTGAGCCGCGGCTACGGCCGCCAGACGAAAGGGCCGCGCCTGACCGCGCCCGCCGACTCGGCCGCTACCGTGGGCGACGAGCCGTGGCAGTATTACCAGCAGTTTGGGGACCTAGGCGTGCCGGTGGTGGTGGCCGAAAACCGGCAGCTCGGCCTCGACCTTTTGCGCCAGCAGCACCCCGAGCTCACGACCGTGGTGCTCGATGATGCCTACCAGCACCGGCGCGTGCGCCCCGCGCTCAACATCCTACTCACCGAGCTGGCGCGGCCGTTTTACCACGACTACGTGCTGCCCGCCGGCCGCCTGCGCGAAACCCGCGCCGGGGCCGCCCGCGCCGACGTTATCATTATTACGAAGTGCCCGCCCGACCTAGGGGCCGGCGCGCAAGCCGCAATAGCCGCCCAAGTGCGGCGCTACGCCCGGCCAGGCGCGCTCGTTTTGTTTTCGGCCTACGACTACGCTGCGCCGCAGCCGCTCACGGCCGAGCTCGATTTAGATTGTAACCCAATTGAACCTAGGTCTGAGCAATTGCCAGTACCGGGGCCGGCCCTACTCCTTACGGGCATCGCGCAGCCGGGACCGCTGCGCGAGCACCTGGAAGCGGCTGGCTATACCATTGTGCACCACGAAGCGCTACCCGACCATCACTACTTTCAACTGGCTGACTTGAAGGCCCTGCAAGCTCACTGGCAGCCCGGCTGGCCTATTTTTACGACTGAAAAAGATGCTACCCGCCTTGTTGCGCCCGGCTTGTGGGCGCAGCAGCTACAGATAGCGCGTCACATCTACACGATTCCGGTGCGGGTGGCGTTGCTGGGAGCCGGCGCGGCGCAGCTGCGCCAGCTGCTGCCGGGCGCGAGCCCGGCTTCACCGGTACTTTTATGAGTTCAGGCGGGCGCTGCTATTCGGCGCCGGCCCTAATCTGCCTGTTGTTACCCCGCATGTTTCTTCCAACTGCCGCCACCCGCTGGCTCCTTCTCCTGCTTGGGCTAGTGCTGGGCGCGCCGCTGCTGGGGCGGGCCCAGATTGTTGACGACTCAACCAAGGTGCTCTACGGCCCCAAAACGACCCGCGTCATCTATGAGGCCGAGGTGCTGGCCGACTCTACCCGCGGCACGCTCATCGACACCTCCTTGGTGCGCTGGTCGCAACAGAAATTCTGGTTTCGTGACAGCACCCTGCAGCAGGATTTGGGCGCCGTGGGCTCGGCCTCGCGCCCGTTGCTCTTTCAGCCCAATACAGCGCTGGGGGCCCGCCTAGGGCGCAATGTATTCGACCGCTACGCCCGCGAGGCCAGCCAGGTGCCGTACTACGACAGCCGCTCGCCGTACTCGTTTTTTCGCTTTATTCAGAGCGGCGCGGGTGAGCAGGTATTCGAAATCAGCTACAGCCGCTCGCTCAAGAAAAATTTCGGTATCGGCGCCAGCTACGAGCGTGTTGCGTCCAACCGCCTGGTGGGGCCGGGGTCCAGCGGGGGCATCGATGCGAACCTGGTCGAGCACAACGCGGCCACTTTCTTTGCCCGCTACCAAACCGAAGATGAGCGATACCACTTGCTGGTGAGCCTCGTCGATACGCGGCACCGCACCATCGAGCAGGGCGGCATTTTGCCGTACGCCAGCGATTACACGGCCGCAGGTAAGTTGATTACCAACAACTTATTTGTGTATGACCGCGCGCAGGTTAACCTGGTTTACGCGTCCAATACCGATGACCGCGACCAGCTGCACCTCTTTCACTCGTACCGGCTGCTGGGGCGCGGGGTCACGGCCTACCATGTTTTCGACATCCGGCGGCAGTACAACGGCTACCTCGATAATAACCTGACCGCGACATTCAACTCGCCGGTTGCTACCACCGACGGGGCCTTTTACCCGGCCATCCTGCGCAACCCGACCCTCACCGCCGACCGCGTAACCTACCGCCAAGCCGAAAACACCGTGGGCTTCCTGGGCCGCACCGACCGCCTCGCCTACAACGTGTATGCCCGCTACCGGGCCGCCTCGCTGCGCCAGACTAGCCAGCTGCCCATTCCGGCTACCTCCACGACCACCACCACGCAAGCGCCCCCGGCGGATGTCGCGTCGAGTGCCTACTCGCAGTTGTTCTTCGGCGGCACAGCGTCCTTTAATTACCGCACCATCTACGCCGTGGAGGTAGCCGGCGAGTACAAGCCCCTGGGCTACAACCCGCTGGGTGAGTATTGGCTGCGCGGGCGCATTCGCACGGGGCCGCTCTCGGCCGAGCTGCTCACCACTTCCTACGCGCCCACGCTCACGCAGCAGCAGCAGCTGGGCAACCACTACGCCTGGAACAATGACGGTGAGGACGGCCGCAACCGGTTCAGCAACACCCAGATAACGCAGCTCTCGGGGCGCTTGCAGCAGCGCCTGCCGCTGCTTGCCGACCACGCCATTGATGCGAGCGTGACGGTGGCAAACGTCAGCAACCTGATTTATTACGCCTCCTACAACCCGGTATCTACCAACACCACCAAGCAAATAAGCCAGCTGCTGGGGCCGCAGCAGTCGGACAGCAAGCGGCTGCTCATTGCGTCGGTGCGCCACCGCTTCCGCGTGGGCAAGGTGTATTTTGATAACCAGGGCACCTACACGCTCGGCGCCGATAGCACCAACGAGGCGCTGCGCATTCCGGCCCTCGTCACCGAGTCGCGGGTGTTTTACCAGACCCACGTGTTCAAAAAAGCGCTGCTGGCGCAGCTCGGGGCCGAGCTTTATTACCAGTCGGCTTTTCGGGCCTACGGCTACCAGCCCAGCGTGCAGCAGTTTTTTGTGCAGGACCGGTTTACCATCCGCAACTACGCGGTGGCCAACGTGTTTCTCACCGCCGACATCAAGGCGGCAACCATCTTCCTGAAGGTGGCCTACCTTAACCAGGGCCTCGGCCCCGCGGGCTACTTCACCACGCCCTTCTACTCCGGCTACCCGCGCCGCCTGCAACTCGGCATACGCTGGCGCTTCTTCACATAATCGCAGATTCAACGGATTTAACGGATTGCGCAGATACGCCCGCCTGCGGCGGGCTGGCTAGGCTGGCTTGCTGGTGGGGTTTTTGGGTAGCGCTGCGCGCGGTTGCTTGTTGGCTGCCGAAATTTGTGGGGTGGGGGCAGGGGTATGGGCAGGAACGCTTGTCCCTAACACTTGTACTATGAATCTTAGAGTAGAATTTCAAGTTGGAAATAAGCCTATTAACTAAAAATCAGCCAGCCCAGGTAGATGCTTGGCCCACATAAACTACCACCCACCCGATAAGGCCGCAGGCCAAACTACCCCCAAAAAACGCTCGTCAGCATAGTCAGCCCGCCGCAGGCGGGCGTATCTGCGCAATCAGTTAAATCCGTTAAATCTGCGATGAAGACGATACTTAAGCTTAAGCTCAACTCGGACCCGCGCTGGGCGGACCTAGCCAGCAAAAACCTCGAAGAAATATTGGTGGACCACGCCTACTGCGAGCAGAAGGCGGCCAGCACCGGCATCTCGCTCATCGTGCATTACCCCGAAAAGGAGCGCCTCGTGGACGAGCTCACCGCCCTCGTGGCCGAGGAGTGGGAGCACTTCGACCGCGTAGTAAAGGAGCTGCGCAAGCGCAACTTGCCCCTAGGGCGCCCCCGGCGCGACGAATACGTGGTGCAGCTGATGGCCCACGTGCGCAAAGGCGGCCCCCGCGAGCGCCAGCTCATGGACCAATTACTCGTGTCGGCGCTCATCGAGGCGCGCTCCTGCGAGCGCTTCAAGCTGCTCTGGCTGCACCTGCAAGACCGCGACCCCGAGCTCAGCCAGTTTTACTACGAGCTGATGGCCAGCGAGGCCGGCCACTTCGTGAGCTACGTGGACCTGGCCAAGGAGTACTGCGACCCGGTGACGGTAGATGCCCGCTTGCAGGAATTACTGCTGCTAGAAGGCGAAATCGTGGTGAACCTGCCCGTGCGCGACGACCGCATGCACTAATTTTAACTCACCTGTCCTGGCGAGCGCAGCGAAGCAATCGCATCACAACGAGCCGTTCGGGTACTGTTCCGGTGCGATTACTTCGCTGCGCTCGCCAGGACAGATGACGAAATAGTAGCTAAAAAGATGATTATCAATATTCCGACCCTTGCCGCGCTGCCCGCTGCTGCGCAGCAGCTCGCCGCCGCCATTGCCGAGGGCGACCACGCGGTGGTGGCTTTTGAGGGGGAGATGGGCGCAGGCAAAACGACCCTCATTCGGGCCCTAGGTGGTGCCCTGGGCGTGGCCGACGACGTGAGCAGCCCCACCTTTGCCCTGGTCAATGAGTACCGCGACGGGCAGGATGAACCTATTTATCACTTTGACTTTTACCGTATTGACTCTGAAGAAGAGGCCCTTCGCCTTGGGGCGGCCGAGTACTTCGATTCGGGGTATCTTTGTCTGGTGGAATGGCCCGCCCGCGTGGCAGGTTTATTGCCGCCGGCTTACTTACAGGTCAACCTGGAGGTAACGGGTTCAGAATCAAGGAGAATTCAATTATCAATTATCAGTCAACAATTATCAAGTGGTCGGTGAATAGGTAGCCAGCTAAGGGGTGCATTGCATTTTAACGCACTCCTCGGCTGATAACTGATAATTGCTACCTGCTAATTGAAAAAACATATGGCCGAACAGCTACCCCCCGGCTTCGGTGCGCTGGCCACCAGCCGCGCCTACTTCACCCAGGAGTCGATGCTGGCCGTGGAAACGCGCAAGCGCAAGCTCTTTATTGGGCTGCCCAAAGAGTCATTGCTTCAGGAAAACCGCCTAGGGCTCACGCCCGAAGCCGTGCTGCACCTCGTGAACGAGGGCCACGAAGTGATGCTGGAAAGCGGGGCCGGCGAGCCCAGCAAGTACTCCGACCACGACTACTCGGAGGCCGGCGCCACCATCGCCTACTCGACGGAGGAGGTGTACAAGGCCGACATCATCCTGAAAGTGGCCCCGACCACGCTGGAAGAAATCGAGCTGCTGCGCCCCGGCCAGACGCTCATTTCGGCCCTGCAAATGGGCACCATGACGCCCGAGTTCATCAACGCCCTGGCCCGCAAAAAGGTCAACGCCATTGGCTTCGAGCTGATAAAAGACCCCAGCGGGGCCCGGCCGGTGGTGCGCGCCATGAGCGAAATCGCGGGCTCGACCGTGATGCTGGTGGCCGCCGAGTACCTGGCCCGCTCCAACGAGGGCAAGGGCATCATCCTGGGGGGCATCACGGGCGTGCCACCGTCGCAGGTCGTCATTCTGGGCGCCGGCACGGTGGCCGAGTACGCCGCCCGCGCCGCCATCGGGCTGGGCGCCGAGGTCAAAGTATTTGATAACCATCTTTATAAGCTGCGTCGCCTCAAGCACAACCTAGGCACCCAGCTCTATACCAGCACCCTGGACACGTTTGCCCTGAGCCAGCAGATTCGGCGGGCCGACGTGGTCATTGGTGCCCTGGCGGTGGAGGAGGGGCGCATCCCGTTTATGGTGCCCGAGCAGATGGTGGCTAGCATGGCGCCCGGCTCCATCATCATCGACATCAGCATCGACCAGGGCGGCTGCTTCGAGACGAGCGAGCTCACGAGCCACAGCAAGCCCGTGTTTCGTAAGTACGACGTGGTGCACTACTGCGTGCCCAACATCGCGTCGCGGGTGCCGCGCACGGCCACCAACGCGCTGAGCAACATCTTCACGCCCATTTTGCAGGAAATCAGCCAGCAGGGCGGCATCAATGAGGCGCTGTTTACTAACGAGCACTTTCGCAGCGGCGTCTACATCTACAAAGGCTCGCTGACTAACGCGGCCATTGCCAAGAAATTCAACATGCGCTACAAGGAGTTGGGCCTGCTGATAGCGGTGCGCAACTAGGCGCCGGACGGGCCGCGCCCGCTACCCGCAAACGAGCCGAGCGCTTAGCGGAATTGGTCGGGGATACCGGCTGGTTCGGCTAAGCGCTCGGCTTTGCGTTGGGGCGGCGGCAACTAGGACGCCAGCCGGGCCGTTCAGCTAGGCTCACGCACGGCCCCGGCCGCTTGGGCTTATGAAGAAGGAAGATATCAGCTTCGGCGACTGGCACCGCTGGCTGTTTGGCGATGCGCCGCCCGCCTTTATGGGCGAGGTATTGCTGCGGGCGCTAGTCATGTTTGTGGCCGTGCTGCTGCTGATGCGCCTAATGGGCCGGCGCATGAAGGGCGAGATTTCGGTGGCCGAGCTGGCCGTGGTGCTCACGTTTGGGGCCATTATCGGGGGCGCCATGCACCAGCCCAAATCGGGGCTGCTGCCGGGGCTGGCGGTGCTGGGGGCGGTGTTGTTTATGCACCGCTTCACCAACTGGCTGGCCCATAAGTACCACGCGGTGGAGGTAGTGGAGCAGGGCGATGCCGTGCTGCTGCTGCGCGACGGCGTGCTCGACCTGGCCGCCATGCAGCAGCAGGCGCTCTCGCAGGAGCAGCTCTTTGGCTTGCTGCGCAATGAGAATATCAGCCAGCTCGGCGAGCTGCGGCGGGTGTACTTCGAGGTCAGTGGTGAGCTAAGCCTCTACCAACTGCCCACGCCCGTGCCCGGCCTGAGCGTACGGCCCCCGGCCGATGCCCCAACTGCCGCCCTTGATGGCCCGGCCCAGGGTAAAAAAGCCTGCGCCACCTGCGGGCAGGTGCCCGCCGCTACCGACCACGCGGGCGGAAGCTGCCTGCGCTGCGGCGCGGCTAACTGGCAGCCCGCCGCCTGGCAAGCCCCGAAAGCAGCGTAAGCGCTGTTCTTGTCCGCTGCCCTCGTCATTTTTACGCTCATGCCCGCTTCGCCGCCCCCCGAAATTACCGATTACCTGCGCATCCTGCTGGGTGAGCAGCCCGCTTCGTTTATCGCCGAAGCCAGCCTGCGGCTGGTGCTGCTGTACCTGCTGATGCTCACGGCGCTGCGCCTGATGGGCAAGCGCATGGCCGGGCAGCTCAGCCGCCCCGAGCTGGCGGCGCTGGTGTCGATGGCCGCAGCCATCGGCCTGCCCATTCTCTCGCCCGACCGGGGGCTGCTGGCCTCCGTGGTTATTGCCGCGGTGGTGGTGCTGGGCCAGCGGCTAGTAACGCACTGGGCAGCGCGGCGCGCGCGGGTCGAGCAGCTGCTCATGGGCAACGTGCGCACCGTGGTGGCCGATGGCGTGCTGCAGCTCGCCACGCTGGAGTACGCGGTGTTATCGCAGGAGCAGCTGTTTGCCCAGCTGCGGGGCGAAAGCCTGGAGCACCTCGGGCAGGTGCACCGCTGCTACATGGAGGCCAACGGCACCTTTAGCCTGGTAGAGGCCCCGCAGCCCCAGCCGGGCTTATCGCTGCTGCCCAGCTGGGACCAGGACTTTCGCCGCCTGCAGCCGGTGGCAGTGGGCGCGTTTGCCTGCCAGACGTGCGGGCACGTGCAAAAGGCGCCCGCAAAGCCCGCCCAGCCGTGCCCGCACTGCGGGGCACCCGGCTGGGAACCCGCCGTAGACGCAATAAAATAGCGCCGCGGCCCGCCGCCCGCTTTCACTTGATTAGGTGCTTACTAAGCCTGGCCTCGGTCAGGCTTAGTCGGTTTACGGGCCCGCCGCCGCCAAGCTCAGCAGCAACCTAGGCGTTTATAACCTAGTACTTAATGCACAGACAATGAGCACTAAGCTCGACCAAAAGTAGGGGCGCCGGACTGCGCCGCCTCGGTTTGGGGGACGAAAATTTGAGCGGATGAATTACGTAAGAACGAGCGGTGAGCAGGTAGAAATATGGGGCGGGGTGGAGTGCACGTGCCGGCGCGTGGGTGAGGATTATTCCGACCAGCTCACCCGCGGCGGCCACCTTACCCGCCTCGATGACCTCGACCGTTTTGCCGACCTAGGGCTGCGCACCCTGCGCTACCCTATTCTGTGGGAGCACGTGGCCCCCGAAAGCCTCGACCGGCCCGACTGGCAGTGGGCCGATGAGCGCCTGGGGCGCCTACGGGAGCTGGAAATCGAGCCCATTGTGGGGCTGGTGCACCACGGTAGCGGCCCGCGCTACACGGCCCTCGACCAGCCCACGTTTGCCCCCGGCCTGGCCCGCTACGCCCGCCTGGTGGCCGAGCGCTACCCCTGGGTGCAGTACTACACGCCCGTGAATGAGCCGCTGACCACGGCCCGCTTCAGCGGCCTCTATGGCTTCTGGTATCCGCACGGCCGCGATGACCGCACGTTTGTGCGCGTGCTGTTCAACGAGCTGCTGGCCACCAAGCTCGCCATGCTGGCCATCCGGGAGGTGAACCCCCAGGCCCAGTTGGTGCAAACCGAGGACCTAGGGCAGGCCCACGGCACGTCGGAAATGGCCGCGCAGATTGAGTTTGAAAACCACCGCCGCTGGCTGACCTTCGACATCCTGAGCGGGCGCGTGACGCCGGAGCACCCGCTCTGGGACTACCTACTTACTAACGGCATCGAGGAAGCCGAGCTCCAGGGTTTTATCGACCAGCCCCTGCCGCCCGACGTGCTGGGCATCAACCACTACATCACCAGCGAGCGCCACCTCGACGAGCGCCTGGAGCGGTACCCGGGCCTACCCACCACCGTGGGGCTGTGCCACGACGCGTACATCGACACCGAAGCCGTGCGCGTGGTGGGTGTGGAGGTCACGGGTCTCGAAAACCTGCTGCGCGAAACCTGGGAGCGCTACGACTTGCCGCTGGCCATTACGGAAGCGCACCTGGGCTGCACCCGCGAGGAGCAACTGCGCTGGCTAAATCAAACCTGGGCCGCCGCCAACCGCCTGCTTGCCGAGGGCATCCCCCTGCGCGGCCTCACGGTGTGGTCACTGCTGGGCGCCTTCGACTGGGACAGCCTGCTTACCCTCGACGTGGGCCACTACGAGCCCGGCGTGTTCGACGTGCGCAGCGGCGAGCCCCGGCCCACCGCCCTGCACCACATGGTGCACAGCCTCATCCGGCACGGGCACTACGCGCACCCCGTGCTGGCCGGCCTCGGCTGGTGGCAGCGCGAGCTGCGCTTCGCCTGGCCCGCCGAAGCCGCCTAGGTAGTGTTTAGTTGGTAGTGATTAATTAGTAGTTTCTGGTTATCAGTTATTAAGACCTACTCAATCTGCTGATTGCTAACTGTCAGCTAGTCACTAACCACTACCAATTAATCACTATTAACTACTCACTAATCACTATCATGAAACCGCTACTTATAACTGGTGCTACCGGCACGCTTGGCCAGGCTTTCGAGCGGCTGTGCCACATTCGCGGCCTGCACGCGGTGTTGCTCGACCGCGCCGCGCTTGATATTGCCGCCGCCGATTCTATCCGGGCGGCGCTCGCCCGGTACCAGCCCTGGGCCGTGGTGAACGCGGCCGGCTACGTACGCGTCGATGATGCCGAAACCGACCAGGACCGCTGCTACCGCGAAAACACCACTGGCCCTAGGTTGCTGGCCGAGGCCTGCGCTGCCCAGGGCGTGCAGCTGCTCACCTTTTCATCAGACCTAGTTTTCGATGGCCACCAAGCCACGCCCTATCTCGAAGACGCCGTAACCGCCCCGCTGGGCGCGTATGGCCGCAGCAAGCTGCTGGCCGAGCAGGCCGTACTGGCCCATTTGCCGAGCGCGCTAGTGGTGCGGACCAGCGCCTTTTTTAGCGCTTGGGACGAACACAACTTCGTGTACCACGCCCTGGCCGCCGCCCGCCGGGGCGAGCCTTTCGAGGCCGCCGACGACCTGGTCATCTCGCCTACCTACGTGCCCGACCTCGTCAATACCAGCCTCGATTTGCTGCTCGACGGCGCCCAGGGTCTCTGGCACCTCACCAATCAGGGCGCCTACACCTGGGCCGAGCTGGCCCGCCTGGCCCTGCGCCTGGCCGGCCTCGATGAGGCCTACGTGGTGCCGCGCCCGGCCGCCAGCTTCGGCTGGGCCGCCGCCCGCCCGCGCTACAGCGTGCTAGGCAGCGCGCACGGTGCCCAGCTGCCCACCGTAGAAAACGCCCTGCTCCGCCACCTGGCCGAGGAAGGTCTGCTGCAAGCGGAAAATGAAGTAGCTGTCTTGGTAGAGTAAGAAAGCGAACTGTCCGCTTCGCTATAGACTGCTGCTACTTCCTTTAATATGGCAGCTAGCGTAAAGTGCTGTTAGTCTGAGGTGGTGGCTGGCTCACTACTGCCGTAGCGAGTACGCCATTCATTGAGCCAGAAAGTTGTCCGAAAGAATAGGAACATCGCTGCTACATTAACTGACAGCAGCAGTGCATCAGAGTCGTGACCAATCTTAAAGCTGAATTCCGCTAAGGAAGCATCTGCTTTGAAAAGAACCTCATTAGTTAAGTCGATACTTAGCGCTATGAACGGCCCGGCAAAGAATCGGAAGGAAAATCCGCCCGCTGCGAATCCGAAAAGCTGAAGGAGCAGACTGAACCGGCTTAGTTGTAAGCCGCGGACTCTGGTTGGCTGTTTTAAGCAGAGATAGCCGCAATAGATAGCGAACCCGGCTAGACCTAGGAAGGCCACGTAAGCTAAAAATAAAATGCCGGATAAACTCTCAACTCTGGCGAGTGCTAGTAGTATAATGCCGGCAGTAATGAAGCCCCCTACTAGCTGGTAGTAAGCAAAATAACGAACCTGTTGCTGTAGCTGCTCTTCGGATAGCCTGAGTTTCATGCGCTTGCAAGATAGGGTAGGCCGAGTTGGCTTACCGCACTTCCTCCAGCACTTTTTCGACCCAGCCCTTGCCCCAGTCTTCCAGCTCCTGGGCGCTCCAAAGCTGGGGGTAGAAGATGCGGCGCTGAAACTTGGGCGGCAGGTAGCTGCGCCAGTTGGTGCCGCCGGTGGCGGCCACGTCGGTGGGGTCGCGCTGGAGGTAGCGCACGGCCGACTTGTAGTGCATCAGCGGCCAGTTCACGTTCACGTTCACGTCGAGCTGCTTGAGGGCGCGCAGCAGGCGCGGGTGCTGGCGCTCGGCCTCGGGCAGGCGCTGCACCACGGCCCAAGCGTTGCGGTGCTGAAAGTGGCGGGCGTGGGCGAGCAGGTCGCCGGCGTATTTGCGCTCAAATTCGGTAAGGGTCAGGGCCTTGGCGCCGGTTTCTTCGACGGTGGCGCCCGCCTGCCAGTAGATGCAGCCCATGAATTGCTCGTGGGTGGGCGCGTCGCCGAGCAGGCGCCGCTGTTCTTCGGGCACGAGGTTGGCCAGGTCGGTGCTGGCAATTTCGATGTAGCGGTACTGCACGCTCTGGAAGCCCGAGGCGGGCATCAAACTCATGCGGAACTGCAAAAACTGCTGCTTGTCCATGCCGTCCACCATCACGTCGAACGAGTCTATCAGGTTCTCGAAGTAGCGGTTTACGCGACCTAGGCGCAGCACCACTTCGCCCAGGGTCGGGGTTTGCAACTCGCCCAGCTGCTCGTACTCGCGCAGGCAGAGCTTGAAATACAACTCCGTGATTTGGTGGTAGATGATGAAGATTTCCTCGTCCGGAAACTTGGTGAGCGGGCGCTGCAAGCTCAGCAGGGTGTCGAGGTTGATGTAGTCCCAGTAGTTGATGTAGTCGGCGTGGTAGAGGCCTTCGAGGTAGGCGCCCAGGTCCTGGCCGTCGGCGGTGTAGCGCTGCTGCAAGCGCTGCAACTGAGCCAGCACGGCGGGCGAAAATTCGTCGGGCAACGAGGGCGAAATGGGCTGGTCGGACATAAGCAAAAGGGCAGGGGCCGCCGCAAATATCGGCCCGCCCGCCCGCCCCATGCCCAAGGTTGGGCGCCGCACCCTAATTTTAGCCCCGCATGAAAGGGTGATGAGGTGAATAGGGGGATTAAGTAAGGAAGGGAAGAAGTTAAAAGTAACTCTTACGCTTAATCTATTACCTGCTTACCCCTCACCTTATTACGTTCTCACTTCCCCTCCCACGTGGCCGAAAAATCCAGTATTTTTGATATGATAGGGCCCGTGATGATAGGGCCCAGCTCGTCGCACACGGCGGGCGTGGTGCGCATTGCGCGGGCGGCCATCCGCATCCTGGGCGCGCTGCCCACCGAGGCGGTCATCACGTTCTATAACTCTTTTGCCCGTACCTACGAGGGCCACGGCTCGGACCGCGCCATCGTGGCCGGCCTCCTAGGGTACCGGCCCGATGATGAGCGCATTCGCACGGCCTTCGAGCACGCCGCCGAGGCCGGCCTGCACTACACGTTTCAGAGCGTGGGCAACGCCTCGACCTTGCACCCGAATACCATCAAGCTCAACCTGACCGGGCCCGATGGCTACCGCGTGGAGGTGGTGGGCCAAAGCCGGGGCGGCGGCGTCATTCGCATTGTGGAGGTCGATGGCTTCGGCTGCGACTTTTCGGGGGCGTTACACACGCTCATCGTCGATGCCCACGACGTGCCGGGCTCCATCGCGTTTATCGCCTCGGTCATTGCCCACGACGACTGCAACATTGCCACCATGTTTGTGTCGCGCAAGGGCCGCAACGAAGCCGCCCGGCAGTTTATTGAGATGGACAGCCCCATTAAGGACATAACCCTGGCGTACTTGCGGCAGCTAAGCTGGGTGCAGCGCATTACCTATATTCCGACCTTAGAATAAAGGCCTGTAATGCCGGGGCTCGCGCCCTCGATATAGGTGGCACCTAGGGGCCGTAAAATACTGACTGACCAGCTGCGTTTTAGCTGCCAACTGACTTTCTAGTACACATCCGTTTCTTTCCCGCTTATGACTGCAAAAACTACCTGCCTCCCCCTTGCCCCCGCGGCGCTGGCCCTGGCGGGCCTGCTGGCCGCGGGGCCGGCGGCGGCCCAGGCGCCCACGCAGCCCGCCCGGCCGGCCACGGCGCCCGCGGCGGCGCTGGGCACGCCCGCCGCGCCGGCCGCCGGCCCCTGGACGCTCCAGCGGTCCATCGACTATGCCCTGGAGCACAACCTCAACGTGCGCCTCAGCCAGCTCCAGTCCCTCAACAACGCCCAGATACTGCGCCAGAGCAAGGCTGCGCTGCTGCCCACGGCCAACATCAGCGCCACTCAGGCCTGGCAGTACGGCACCAGCGTAAACCCGCTCACGTTTGAGTTTCAGAACCAGACGGTGCGCTCCAGCAACTTCTCGGGCGCGTCGCAGGTGGTGCTGTTTCAGGGCTTTGTGCTGCGCAACACCATCCGGCGCAACCGCCTCGACTACCAGGCCAGCGCGGCGGACATCGAGAAGGCCCGCAACGACCTGAGCCTCAACGTAGCCTCGCAATTCTTGCAGCTGGTGCTGGCCCAGGAGCTGGTGCGCGCCAACCAGACGCGGGTGGCCAGCGACGAGGCGCAGATTGAGCGCTCGCAAATCTTGCTCAAGGCTGGCAGCATCCCCGAGAGCACGCTGCTCGATAGCCAGTCGCAACTCGCCTCCGACCAATTGGGCGTGGTAACGGCCCAAAATCAGGCCGTGCTGGCCCGCCTCTCCCTGATTCAGCTGCTCAACCTCGACCCGGCCGTTAACCAGGATTTTGCCATTGAGGTGCCCCCGCTGCCCGACCCCGACGAAGAGGCGCCCTACCTCATCGACCTCAACCAAACCTACCAGACCGCCGCCGCCCGCCTGCCCGAGATTCAGGCCGCCGACCTGCGCGTGCGCAGCGCCCTGACGACCGTAGACGTGGCCCGCGGGGCCTACCTGCCGCGCCTGAGTTTGGCAGGCAGCATCTTTTCGGGCTACTCCTCGGCGCGCTCGGTCACGGCCGTTGGCACCGACTCGACGGCGCGGCGCACCACGTTCTTCGTGCAGAACGGGGGCGTGCTCACCCCGCTCAGCGTGCTCACCTACCAGCGCAACGTGAGCACGCTGCCCCAGAACTACTGGAGCCAGCTCGACCAGAACCTAGGTCGCCAAATTCAGTTCGCGCTTAACATTCCGCTGCTCAACGGCTTGCAGGTGCGTACCAATGTGCAGCGCTCGCTCATTGGGGTGCAGCAGGCCGAGGTGCAGGCCGAGCAGGCCCGCCTCACCCTGCGCCAGAGCATCGAGCAGGCCGCCGCCGACGCCCGCGCCGCCCAGCTCCAGTACATCTACGCCAAGCGCCAGGTGGCCGCCCTCACCCTCACGCAGCGCAACTCGGAAATCCGCTTCAACAATGGCTTGCTCAACGGCACCGAGTTTAACATTGCGAAAAACAACCTCAACTTCGCCATCTCCAACCAGATTCAGGCCAAGTACACCTTCATCTTCCGGCGTAAGGTGCTGGACTTTTACCAAGGCCGGCCGCTGGCCCTTTAATTCAGTTAAAAGTTAAGAGTTAGGAGTTAAGAGTTGCTGAATCAGTACCTTAATAACTCTTAACTTTTAACCCTTAACTCTTAACTTATGAAAAATAACCGACTCCTTTTTATTCTCCTAGGTCTGCTAATCGTGCTGATTGGCGGCTACGCGGTGGCCAAGAAACAGGGCCTGATTGGCAAGCCCACCGGCACTGAAGTAACGGCCGCTAAGGCCGGGCCGGCCACCATCGTGGAGAAAGTCAGCGCCTCGGGCAAGGTGCAGCCCGAAACGGAAGTGAAAATCTCGCCCGACGTATCGGGCGAAATCACCGAGCTCTACGTCCACGAGGGCGACTCGGTGAAGAAAGGCCAGCTGCTGCTGCGCATCCGGCCCGACAACTACCAGGCCATGGTAAACCAGCAGAGCGCCTCGGTGGGCACCCAGCGCGCCAACGTGGGCCAGGCCGAGGCCCAATTGCAGCAGCAAACCGCCAACGCCCACCAGACCGAGCTCACGTACCGCCGCCAGGCCTCGCTCTATAAGCAGAAGGTCATTTCGCAGTCGGATTACGAGGCGGCCCAGGCGGCCTACAACGCCTCGCAGGAGCAGCTGAAGGCCATTCGGGCGCAGATTATGGCCGCCCAGAGCACCGTGCGCTCGGCCCAGGCCGGCCTGGAAGAAGCCCGCAAAAACCTGAACAAGACTACTATTTACGCCCCGGTGAGCGGCACGGTGTCGAAGCTAAACGTGAAAAAGGGCGAGCGCGTGGTGGGTACGACCCAGATGGCGGGCACCGAAATCATGCGTATTGCCAACCTCAACAACATGGAGGTGCGGGTGAGCGTGAACGAGAACGACATCATCCGGGTGCAGCTCGGCGACTCGGCCGAGGTAGAAGTGGACTCCTACACCACGCAGAACGAGAAGTTTAAGGGCATCGTCACGGCCATTGCCAACACGGCCAAGGATGCCCTCACGGCGGAGGCCGTGACCGAGTTTGAGGTGCGCGTGCGGCTGCTGCCCGCCAGCTACCAGCACTTGGTGAAAGTGGGCCCCGGCGGCCGCACCACGGTTCCCTTCCGGCCCGGTATGACGGCCTCGGTCGACATCATTGCCGAGCGTAAGGCCGGCGTGCTGAGCGTGCCGCTGGCCGCCGTGACTACCCGCTCAGACTCGGCCAAGGTGCAGGAGCAGAGCGGCGGCATCCGCATTGGCGGGCCCGGCCGCGGCACGGCCACCCAGGCCGAAGGCCCGGCCGCGCCCAAGCCCAAGATTGAGGAAGTCGTATTCCTTATTAAGGATGGCAAGGCCGTGATGACGCCGGTGAAAACTGGCATCAGCGACTTTCAGAATATTGAGATTGTCAGCGGCTTAGCGGCCGGTACGGAGGTCGCCAGCGGCCCCTTCCGGGCGGTGGCCAAAACGCTGAAAGATGGGACGCGCGTGGTTGTAAAAGACGCCGCCAGCCTCAGCAAGGCCAGCACCGACGACGCGGGTAAATAACTTTGCACCGCGCCAGCCAGTTTGGTTGGGCCGCCCCGCGCCAGTTGGCAGGGGGCGGCCCTTTTTTTGCCTTCTTCTATGACTAAGATTTTTACCGCTACGGCCCAGTCTACTGGCGGCGCATTGCGCCACGGCGCCCTGACTTTAGGCCTGATTGTCAGTATATTTACCAGCGCCGTGCTGCCGAGCCAGGCCCAGGTGCCCGCGACCACTACCACGCCCGCCGACACCACGCTGCGCAAGTACCAGACGCTGCCCGGCACGCCCCCTAGGCCCTGGTACCAGAGCAAGGTGTTTAAGGCGGCCATTGTGCCAGCGGTACTTATTGGCTACGGCATCAGCGTCGTGGACGACCGCGGCTTTTATTCATCGTATGATGCGCGGCGCGATATTCGACGCAATTTCCCCAACTTCAACAGCCACCTCGACGACTACATGCAGTGGGCGCCCTACCTCGAGCTGGGCGCCGTGCTGGCCTTTGGCGCCGAGAGCCGCAACGACCGCGTGAACCTGGCCCTGGTGCTGGTCAAGTCGGAGGCCATTATGCTGGGCTCGGTCTTTATCGTGAAAACCCTGACCCGGCACGAGCGCCCCGACGGGTCCGATTTGCGCTCATTTCCGTCGGGCCACACGGCGCAGGCGTTTTTGGCGGCCAGCATCGTGCACACCGAGCTGCGCGAGAAAAGCCAGTGGTACGGTATCGGGGCCTATACCCTGGCCACCACGGTGGGCGCCTTTCGAATGTTGAACAACAAGCACTGGGAAGCCGACGTATTTGCCGGCGCGGGCTTCGGTATTTTGTCGGCGCACCTGGCCTACCTCACGCACCGCCACCGCTGGGGCCGCCACCCCGCCGACCGCCAGGGCGTGGGCCTGGGGCAGCCCATTGTGCCCCCGCGCGGCCTCTGGCAAACCACCCCAACCCTGCTGCCGGGCGGCACACCGGGCGTCACGTTTACGTGGCAGGCCAAGTAACGTACCCGCCCGAAGCCGTTTCTGCGGTTTGAAAGCACTTCCAACGCAACAAGGCCCGTCAACTACTGGAGTTGACGGGCCTTGTTGCTTGCTCAAGCAGCGAAAGTTACCGTTGATTACGCAGAACGAAGTTGTGGAAGGTAGCGGAAGTGCCCGCTTCGCCCTGGGCCACGAGGGCCAGGCGCACGCCGCGGTCCCAGGGCGGCAGGTAGGTGCCGTTTACGGTGAAGTTTTCGGTGGGCAGGGGCTGCCAGGTGGCGCCGTCGGTGCTGTAGGCGAAGCGGTAGCGCTGGCCGCCCCACACTTCGAGGCGCAGGGTGAGCGCCGCGCAGGGCTCCACGAAGATGGAGGTGAGGCACTGCTGCTTGCCGCTTTTGAGGTGCCACACTTGCAGCTGGCCGTTGCCGGCCATCAGGGCCAGGGCATTGTAGGGATCGCCCACGGCGGCCAGGCCCGCAAAGGTGTCGGCGGGCAGGGCCGCAAAGTCGAGGGTAGTGGCCGCCTTGTAGGTGGCGGTGTGGGTGCGGCGGGCCACCACGGCCCCCAGGCGCGAAGTATCGGCCCCTAGGTGTAGCTGGCCGCTGGCCACGGCCACGGTGGGCTGCTGCCCGATGGGCCACTGCCACTCGAGGCCCAGCTGGGTACCCGCAAACTCGTCGGCGATGTGCAGGTGCCCTAGGTCGGTGAGGGGCGGGGCCTGGGGGCTGCGGCGCACAAACTCGGGCCAGCCCTCGGCGTTCCAGGTAAACTCACTCAGCAGGCCCTGGCGGCCCACAAACTCGTGGCTCTGCTTGAAATAGGCGTGGTGCAGCAAAAACCAGCGGCCGTCGAGCTCGGTCACGGTGCCGTGGCCGGGGCACTTCCAGGTGTCGTTGCTGTCCAGAATCGGGTTCTGGGTATACTTCTCCCAGGGCCCGAGCAGCGCCCGCGAGCGGGCTACGCCGGTGGCGTACTGGCAGCCCTTGCCGCAGCAGCTGTTGCCGGCATAAAACATGTAGAACCAGCCGTTGTGCCGCACTAAGGCCGAGCCTTCCACCAGCGCGCCTTCCCAACGCACGTCGTTGGTAAAGAGCTCGGTAGCTTCGCCAATCAGGGCTGTGCGCGCGTCGTTGAGGCGCTGGGCCCAGATGGGCGTTTCCTGGAAACAGGAGTTGCCGTCTTCCTTCCAAATTAAGTACAAGTCGCCGTGCTCGTCGGGGATGGCGAAGCCGTCGATGGAGCCCGCCTCCTGGCCCACCAGCGGCCCGTGGTCGGTGTAGGGGCCCGCGGGGTGGTCGGCGCTGGCCACGGCCACGCACAGCATCCCGCCCTTTTTGCGGGCCGTGTAGTAGACGTAGGTGCGGCCGTTTTCCTGGTAAAACTCGGGCGCCCAAAAGTTGGAGCCAGCCCAGTCGGGCACTTTGTCCGGGAAGACGTGGCCCACCAGCTCCCAGTCGAGCAGGTTCTTCGACGTAAAGAGCGGAAACACGGCGCCCCACTCGGCCGAGGTGGCGCTGGCCCAGTACGTATCGCCGCTTTTAAAGACGGTCGGGTCGGGGTGGTCGCCGGGCAATACCACCTGGTCATAGGACGGGCGGGGGAGGGCCGGGGCGAGGGCGGGCGCAAGGCCGGGGACCAGCGTGGTCGCTAAGGTTAGGTTTAGTAACACAGTAATAAGCTTAGATAAAGAATAGAAGAAAAGAAAGATAGACGAGAATAAATTTCCAAGCTATAAATGTACGTAGCCAATGCGAACTATGCGAAAGTAATATAATTTTTTTGATGAAATGGTTTGAGCAAAAAAGCGATAGTGCCAGGTTAAAGTGGGTTAATCAAATTTAGTGTTAACAAGTTTGAGGCCATTTTTAGGATGTAGAAGCTACTATTCTTACTAGGGCTTGGGTTTGGCAGCTCGAAGCCGACGCGTTGGTACTTATTAAAGCTGTTTTTGATTATAACAAGGAGGTAGTGAACAATACTAGTTGCCTAGGTGAAGAAAAGATTACTAAATAAGCAGTCTGGTTTTGGTGCTTATCCTATTTATAGATATTTTCTGGCTGTTCGATTTTGTTCAGCCTAAGTGACTAAATACAAAGTGTTGGTCGGGCTTATGAAGCGCATGCGGAAGGTGCGCTCCCGAAGAAGCCCCGGCGGGACGATGAGGCTGGCCCGCGCTTTTCCTAGGTAGGCGCGGGCCGGCGGAAGCCAAAACTTAACACGCCGGCGCTGGCGATACCTGCGGTTTTGGTGCAACTTCGGGCGCCGATAACGGGTCCTAGGGGCTCATTTTCCATCGGCTCGTTTTCTCATGAGGCTTTTGCTTACCCTGCTCGTAGCAGGTGGCCTGGCCGCCCGGCCGGCCGCCGCGCAGCTCCCAACCAATACTTCCACGGCGCCTAAAATCCTGCTGCCCAACGGCTGGAGCCTGACGCCCGCCGGCACCTCGCTGCCCCTCGGCGACTTGCCCCTGAACATGCAGCTGGCGCCCGGCGGCCGGCTGCTGGCCGTTACCAACAATGGGCAGAGCACCCAGACCGTGCAGCTCATCGACCCGGTGACGGAGAAGCTGCTCGATGAAAAAACCATCGGCAAGTCGTGGTACGGGCTGGCCTGGAGCCCGGCCGCCGACCGCCTCTACGTGTCGGGCGGCAACGACAACACCATCCTGAGCTACCCGGTGGCGCAGCAAAAGCTGGGCGCGCCCGACACCCTGCGTCTAGGTAAGCGCTGGCCCACCAAAATCAGCCCGGTGGGCATAGTCGTGCACGCGGCGGCGCAGCGCCTGTACACCGTGACTAAGGAGGACAACGCGCTGTACGTGCTGGACCTCAAAACCAAGCGCACCATCCAGCGGCTCGACCTGGGGCACGAAGCCTACGGCTGCCTGCTCGCGCCCGACGGGCGCACGCTCTACATCACGCTCTGGGGCGGCAATGAGCTGGTGGCCTACGATACGCAGACCGGCAAAATAACCCGGCGCCTGGCCACCGAAAGCCACCCCAACGAGGTGATTCAGAGCAAGAACGGCCGCTACCTGTTTGTGGCCAACGCCAATGATAACTCGGTGTCGGTGGTGGATGCGCGCAGCTGGCGGGTGCTCGAAACTATTGCCACCGCGCTCTATCCCACGCGGCTCACCGGCTCTACCACCAACGGCCTGGCCCTGAGCCCGGATGAGAAAACGCTCTACATCGCCAACGCTGATAATAACTGCCTGGCGGTGTTCGACGTGGCAACGCCGGGCAAAAGCTCGTCCAAGGGCTTCATCCCGACCGGCTGGTACCCCACCTGCGTGCGCACCCTAGGTAAGAAAATACTGGTGGCCAACGGTAAAGGCTTTTCTTCCTTGCCCAACCCGGGCGGGCCGCAGCCGGTGAAGAAAACTGACGACAGCGGCTACCAGACCGGCGTGGTGAAAGGGCCGGTGCAGTACATCGGCGGGCTGTTTAAGGGCACGCTCTCGGTTATCAAGCAGCCCGATGCGGCGCAGCTGGCCGCCTACTCGCGGCAGGTGTACGCTAACACGCCCTTTACCAAAGACTCGGAAAAGGAAGCCCTAGGTGAAGCCGGCAACCCCGTGCCGCGGCGCCGGGGCGAGGCTTCGCCCATCAAACATGTCTTCTACGTCATCAAGGAAAACCGCACCTACGACCAGGTGCTCGGCGATATGCCGCAGGGTAACGGCGATTCGACGCTGTGCATTTTCCCGGCGCGCGTGACGCCCAACCACCACGCCCTGGCCCGCGAGTTTGTGCTGCTCGATAACTTCTACGTGAATGCCGAGGTGAGCGCCGATGGCCACAACTGGAGCATGGCCGCCTACGCCACCGACTACGTCGAGAAAACCTGGCCCATCAGCTACGGCGGGCGCGGCGGCAGCTACGACTACGAGGGCACCCGCCAAATCGCCTACCCCCGCGATGGCTTTATCTGGGACTACTGCCAGCGCGCCGGGCTCAGCTACCGCACCTACGGCGAGTTTGCCGAGAACGGCAAGACGCCGCTCAAGTCGCTGCGCGGGCACGTGTGCCCCAAGGCGCCGGGCTTCGACATGGACGTGAAGGACGTGGAGCGCGTGCGCATCTGGGCCCAGGACTTCGACTCGCTGCTGGCCCGCGGGGCGGTGCCGCAGTTCAATACCATCCGCCTCAGCAACGACCACACCAGTGGGCAGCGCCTGGGCAAAATCTCGCCCACCGCCGCCGTGGCCGACAACGACCTGGCCCTAGGTCAGCTGGTGGCGCATATTTCGGCGAGCGGCATCTGGAAAGAATCGGTGATTTTCGTGCTCGAAGACGACGCCCAGAATGGCCCCGACCACGTGGATGCCCACCGCTCGCCGGCCTTCGTCATCAGCCCCTACACCCGGCGCGGCAGCGTCAACCACACGCTGTATACTACGGCCGGCGTACTGCGCACCATGGAGCTCATCCTAGGGCTGCCCCCCATGAGCCAGTACGACGCGGCGGCCCGGCCGCTGTTTGGCTGCTTTCAGGCCACGCCCTCGCTCGCGCCCTACCAGGTAAAAGCGGCCCAGGTCAGCCTCGACACGCGCAACACGGCCTGGAACCGCAGCGCCGAGCGCTCGTCGCACTTCAACCTCGCCAGCGAAGACGCCACCCCCGACCTCGACCTGACCGAAGTAGTCTGGAAAGCCGTGCGCGGCGAAGACGCCGTGGTGCCCGCTCCCCGGCGCGGCGCCTTCCTGCGCGCCACCCCCAAGCGCGACGACGACGACGACTGAGCTTAGGCTGATACTATAGGGTGAATAGCTAGTTAAAAAAACGTTTGTCCTTGCGAGCGCAGCGAAGCAATCTTTCCTTCACGCCTGGCAGGCGTTAGCCAACGACAAGGAAAGATTGCTTCGTTGCGCTCGCAAGGACAGGCTATTCATTACCCAGCACCCAGCAGCGGCCCGCGAACTTACATTTACGGTTTGCGAGCCCCTGACGAGATGCCCGAAGGCACGATTTTATTGATTGACGACGAGGCCAGCCTGCGCCGGGTAGTGGCGCGGGTGCTCGAGTTTGAAGGCTACACGGTGGTGCAGGCCCCCGATGCCCGGCGCGGCCTCGAAAGCCTGCGCCAGCACGCGGGCGAGGTGCTGGTTATTTTGTGCGACGTGAAGCTGCCCGACGCCCACGGCGTGGAGCTGCTGCCGCGCCTGCGGGCCCTAGCGCCGCTGGCCGAGATTATCCTGCTCACCGCCTACGGCACCATTTCCGATGGCGTGCGGGCCATGAAGGAAGGCGCCTTCGACTACCTCACCAAGGGTGACTCCGACGACCAGCTGCTGGTGATAGTGGCGCGGGCCCTCGAAAAAGCCCGCCTGCAACACCGGGTGGCCGAGCTGGAAAAGCAAATCGGGGCTCGCGCCGATTTCTCGACCCTGATTGGCAGCTCGGCCGCCTTGCAGCGTGCCAAGGCGCTGGCCGAGCGCGTGGCGCCCACCGAGGCCACCGTGCTGCTCGAAGGCCCCACCGGCAGCGGCAAGGAGCTGTTTGCGCAGGCCATTCACCAGGCCAGCCCGCGGCGCGGCAAGCCCTTCGTGGCCGTCAATTGCAGCGCTTTCCCAAAGGATTTATTAGAGTCGGAGCTCTTTGGCTACCGCAAGGGCGCCTTCACGGGGGCCAACAGCGATAAGAAGGGCCTGTTTGAGGAAGCCCACGGCGGCACGCTCTTTCTGGACGAAATCGGGGAGCTCGACGGCGGCCTGCAAGCCAAGCTGCTGCGGGTGCTCGAAACCCAGGAGTTTTACAAGTTGGGCGACTCGAAGCCCACCCGCGGCAACGTGCGCCTGGTGGCCGCCACCAACCGCAACTTGCGCCAGGAGGCTGAGCAGGGCCATTTTCGGCCCGATTTGTACTACCGCCTCTCGGTGTTCGTGGTGGCCGTGCCGCCCCTCAGCGAGCGGCGCGAGGACATCCAGCCCCTGGCCGAGCACTTCCTGCACCTGTACGCCGCCCGGCTGCGCAAGCGCCTGCGGGGCCTGGATGCGGAGTTTCTGCGCCTGCTGCTCGCCTACGACTGGCGCGGTAATGTGCGCGAGCTGAAAAACGTGCTCGAGCGCGCCGTAATCTTAGCCGACGAGGAGCTGCTGACGGCCGACACGCTGCCCCCCGAGTTTCAGCGCCCCCCGGCCGAAGCGGAGGCCGGCCCGGCGACCACCCACAACCTGCGGGCGCTGGAAAAGCAGCACATTCAGCAGGTGTTGCAGGAGGTGGCCGGCAACAAAACCGAGGCCGCCCGCCAGCTGGGCATCGGCGTAAAAACGCTGTACCGCAAGCTGGACGAGTACGGTCTGTGAGTACTTATGCACAAGTGATGGAGTAGTCTGTCATGCAGAGCGCAGCGAAGCATCTCGCGTGGTGTACTAACTCTTGCGTTTGGAATTACTGCGCCACGCGAGATGCTTCGCTGCGCTCTGCATGACAGACTACCTGTTTACTTCTGAAACAACACTGCCGTATCATTCTGACCCACGGCGCCGGCCCACTGGGTCAAAATGACCCGGTCGGCCCGCGCCGTAGATTGGGCACCTAGGGCGGGGCTATTTTATTTAAGGGTGATTACTAAGGGCTTACTGGATAAAGTCCGGGAGCATCGCGCACTTGGCGCATCCTTGGTAGTACCCTAGGCGAAGCGGCCGACTTTCCCCGCTGCTTCGCGGTATGAGTATTAAATCTTCCATCACCCTCGGGTTTTTGGCCATGCTGGCGCTGCTGGTGGGCGTGGGTGGCTACGCCTACTACACGGTGCAGCGCCTGGAGCGCGGTGCGCAGGCCGTGCTGCAAGACAATTTCTACTCGGTGCAGCTGGGCCAGGGCATGTTGCAGGCCCTTGATGAGGCGGCCGCCGACCCGAGCGCCGGCAGCCGCCGCTTTGCGCCGCAGCTGGCCCGCGCCGCCGCCAACGTAACCGAGCCCGGCGAGCGCCCGCTGGTCGATAGCTTGGCGCAGGCGCTGGCCGGCTACCGCCAGCAGCCCACGGCGGCGGGCCTAGCCCAGCTGCGCCAGCACACGTACCGGCTGGTGCAGCTCAATACGCAGGCCATCAGCCGTAAGAACGCCGCCGCCGAGCGCACCGCCGCCGCCGCCCGCCGCTACCTGCTGCTGGGTTTGGTGCTGGGGCTGTTGCTGGCCTCTACCCTGGTGCTGAGCGTGCCCGAGGCCGCCGTGGGCGGGCTGCGCAAGCTTTCGGCCAGCATCGCCCACGCCACGCAGGGCGACTTTAAGGCCTCCATTCCGGTCGAGAGCCGCGACGAGTTTGGGCGGGTGGCCGAGGGCTTCAACGGCCTGCTCGCCCAGCTCGACGCCTTCCGCAACACCAACCTGGCCGGCGTGCTGGCCGAGCGCAACCGCGCCGCCAGCATCGTGCGCACCCTGAACGAGGGCGTGCTGCTGCTCGATGAAAACGGGGTGGTGCTCGTGGCCAACCCGCTGGCCTGCAACCTGCTGGGCCTGCCCGAGCGCCAGGTCATCGGCCGCCCGGCCCGGGAGTTGGCCCAGGTGCGCCCGCTGTGGCAGCAGCTGCTGGCCTATGCCCAGCGGCCCGCCCCGCAGCGCCGCGATGCGCTGCCCTTCACGGCCACCGTGCACGGCGACGAAGGCCACTACCAGCTGGTGGTGCACGACGTGCTGAGCCCGAGCCCCACCCACGACCACCTCGAAGTGACGGGCACCATCCTGGCCCTGCACGACGTGTCGGACTTTGCCAAGCGCGACCAAACTAAGTCGCACTTCCTGGCCACCGTGAGCCACGAGCTGCGCACGCCGCTCTCCACCATCAACTTCCACCTCAAGCTGCTGCAAAACCCGCGCGTGGGCGCCCTCACGGCCGAGCAGCAGGACCTAGTGGCCAGCGTGAAGCAGGAAACCCAGCGCCTGCTTCAGCTCACGGGCAGCCTGCTCGACGTGTCGCGCCTGGAGGCCAATTCCATCCCGCTCGATTCGCAGGCCGTGGCCGTGGCTGAGCTGGTGGCCCAGGCCACCGCGCCGGTGCAGCTCCAGCTCGCGCCCAAGCAGCTGCGCCTCGACGTGCAGGTGCCCGCCGACCTGCCGCCCGTGCGCGCCGACTGCGAAAAAACGGTGTGGGTGCTGCTCAATCTGCTCACCAATGCCGTGCGCCACTCGCCCGCGCAGGCCACCATTGAGGTGCGCGCCGCCCGCACCCCCAACGGCCGGGCCGTGCGCGTACAGGTGCTCGACCACGGCCCCGGCATCGCGCCCGAGCACCAGGACCTCATTTTTCAGCGCTTTACCCAGCTGCCGCCCGCCTCCGACGAGGCCAAAACCGGCAGCGGCCTCGGCCTCAGCATCGGCCGCGAGTTCATCACCGCCCAGGGCGGGCAGCTGGGCGTGGAGAGCACGCCCGGCGCAGGCAGCACCTTCTTTTTTACCCTTCCCGTGGCGGAAGAGCCGGCTTAATTCTCGTTTTCATTCTATCCTTTTTGTATGTCTTCCGTTGCGCTTTCCGACACTGGTAGTATTCACAACCGCCGCATTACGGCGGCGGGGCTGCTCGTGACCCTAGGTATCATTTTTGGCGATATTGGCACCTCGCCGCTCTACGTGTTCAAGTCCATCCTCGGCGACCGCCCCATCAGCGAGCTGCTCGTGTACGGCGGGGTGTCGGCCGTGTTCTGGACGCTCACCCTGCAAACCAGCATCAAGTACATCTGGCTGACGCTGGAGGCCGATAACCACGGCGAAGGCGGTATTTTCTCACTGTATTCGCTGGTGCGCAAGCGTGGGCGGTGGCTACTGTGGCCGGCCATTATCGGGGCCGGCACGCTGCTGGCTGATGGCATTATCACGCCGCCCATCTCGGTGTCGTCGGCCATTGAGGGGCTCAAAATTCTGGACCCCGGCTTGTCCGAAACCTACATCATTGCGGTGGTGCTGATTATTATCACGCTGCTTTTCGGGTTTCAGCAGTTCGGCACCAAGGTGGTGGGCGCGTCGTTCGGGCCCATCATGCTGGTTTGGTTCGTCACCATTGGCGGGTTGGGTTTGGTG
This sequence comes from Hymenobacter bucti, assembly GCF_042681145.1. Taxonomy (NCBI): domain Bacteria; kingdom Pseudomonadati; phylum Bacteroidota; class Cytophagia; order Cytophagales; family Hymenobacteraceae; genus Hymenobacter; species Hymenobacter bucti. The sequence goes on along the minus strand of NZ_JBHUFD010000003.1, from coordinate 772,891 downwards.
CAGGTGCTGCACCACCCTGGCATCCTGGCCGCCCTCAACCCGCTGTACGCCATTAAGCTGCTGACGGTGTACCCCAAGGGTTTCTGGCTGCTGGGCGCGGTATTTCTGTGCACCACCGGGGCCGAGGCGCTGTACTCGGACTTAGGGCACTGCGGCCGCAAAAACATCCGCGTATCCTGGATTTTGGTAAAAGTAGCCTTGGTGCTCAACTACTTCGGGCAGGCGGCTTGGGCTATGCAGTTCGTGGGCAAGCCCCTAGGCGGCGACCAGAACCCGTTCTTCCTCATTGCCCCTACCTGGGGCGTGCTGCCGCTCATCCTGTTGGCCACGATGGCTACCATCATCGCCTCGCAGGCGCTCATTTCGGGCTCCTATACGCTGATTTCCGAAGCCGTGAGCCTGAATTTCTGGCCCAAGGTGCGCATCCTGTTCCCCACCGACCAGCGCGGGCAGATTTACGTGCCCAGCATCAACTGGATGCTGTGGGCCGGCTGCGTGGCCGTGCAGCTCTGGTTCAAAACCTCCTCGAACATGGAAGCGGCCTACGGTTTCTCCATTACGGTGGCCATGATTACGACCAGCATCCTGCTCTCGCAGTACCTGCGCGGGGTGCGGCACTGGGCCCTGCCGCTGGTGGGCTTTATTATGCTCGTGTTCCTAACGGTGGAGCTGTCGTTTCTCATCGCCAACATCACCAAGCTGCTCAACCGGCTCGGCATCCTGGTCTTCGAGTGGGGCCTGATTCTGAGCATGTGGGTGGGCTACAAGGGCCGCCAGATTAAGAACCGCTACCTCGACATGACCACCTGGGGCGATAACCTGGCTACGCTGCAAGAGCTGAGCCAGGACGAAACCGTGAACAAGTACGCCTCCAACTTGGTGTACCTCACGCGTAGCAAGGACGCCCAGCGCATCGAGTCGCGCATCATCTACTCCATTCTGCGCAAGAAGCCCAAGCGCGCCGACCACTACTGGTTCCTCAACATCAGCCTGCTCAACGAGCCCTTCGGCATGCGCTACACCCTGGAAACGCTGGTGCCCGACGTGGCCTACAAGATTAATTTCCAGCTCGGGTTCCGCATTCAGCCGCGCATCAACCTGCTGTTTCGCCGGGTGCTGGAGGACATGGCCAAGCACGGCGAAATCGACATCACCTCGCGCTACGCCACGCTGCAAAAGCGGCACCTGCCCGGCGATTTCCGCTTCGTGGTGCTCGACAAAGTGCTGAGCTTCGACAACCAGCTTTCGTTCTGGGAAAGCTTCATCCTGAAAAGCTATTTCTTCATCAACCGCCTGGCCATCAGCGACCAGCAAGCCTTCGGCCTGGATACCAGCGACGTGACGGTGGAGAACGTGCCGCTCACCATTCAGCCCTACCGCCAGCTCGATTTGCAGCGGGCGGCGCTAGGGGAGGCGCAGCCCGCCACCGCCGTGGTGGCAGAGGCCCTGATTTAGCGCGTGCCGTACCCGGCGCTGTGCCCCAAAAGCCAACAGCCCACTGTGCACGCTGCGCGGTGGGCTGTTGGCTTTTGAGGCCTGGATAATTGGGGCTCTGCAAGAGCGGCCTAGGGCATATGTATAGTCGTTGAAAATGATTGTCATTGCGAGCGCAGCGAAGCAATCGCACCTAGCTGGCGGCTGAACAAGTGCGATTGCTTCGCTGCGCTCGCAATGACAATCATTTCAACGACTACACACCTTAGAACTGCTCTAGGTCTTCACTCGCCGGTCCGGCTACCTTTGCCGGCCCGCCGCTTAGGGTGCCTGCGCGGCCCCGGCAGCGGCCAAGAGCGGCGTGGTGTGCGCCCGCCGCGCCGCCGCAAGGTTATAGCTGCTAGCCAGTGGAGGTAGGAGAGTAGCTGCTAGCCACTCATTATAAGATACTTATTCGCCCCGTGCCTGATGCCCGATAGTACGCTGCTGCTGATTGAAGACGAAACCCACTTGCGCCGGTTGCTGGCCCGGGTGCTGGAGCTGGAGGGCTACACCGTGCTGCAAGCCGAAAACGCTTACCGGGGCCTCGAAACCCTGCGCCAGCACGCCCATGAGGTGCTGGTGATTCTCTCCGACGTGAAGCTGCCCGACGGCAATGGCCTCGAGCTGCTGCCCCGCTACAAGGCCGCCGCCCCGCTGGCCGAGGTCATCCTCTTCACGGCCCACGCCACCGTGGCCGATGGCGTGCAGGCCATGAAGCAGGGCGCCTTCGACTACCTCACCAAGGGCGGCTCCGACGACCAACTGCTCGTCACCATCGAGCGCGCCAGCGAAAAGGCGCGCCTGCAACAGCGGGTGCTGGCCTTGGAAAAGCAGATGGGCCAGCACTACAGCTTCGGCGTGATGCTGGGCAGCGCCCCGGCCTTCGTGGCGGCCAAGGTGCTGGCCGAGCGCGTGGCCCCGGCCGACACCACGGTGCTGCTCGAAGGCCCCACCGGCGCGGGCAAGGAGCTGTTTGCCCAGGCCATTCACCAGGCCAGCCTGCGGGCCGGCAAGCCCTTCGTGGCCGTCAACTGCTCGGCTTTTCCGAAGGACTTGCTCGAATCGGCCTTGTTTGGGCACCGGCAGGGGTCCTTCACGGGCGCGATGAGCGACCAGAAGGGCTTTTTGGAAGAAGCCAAGGGCGGCACGCTGTTTCTGGATGAGATTGGGGAGCTTGACCTAGGGGCGCAGGCCAAGCTGCTGCGGGTGCTCGAAACGCGCCAGTACTTCCGGGTGGGCGACACTAAGCCCCGCCTCGCCGATGTGCGCGTGGTGGCCGCCACCAACCGCCACCTGCGCCAGGAGGCCACCGCCGGGCACTTTCGGGAGGACCTGTACTTCCGGCTGGCCGTGGTGACGGTGGCCGTGCCCGCCCTCAGCGCCCGGCGCGAGGACATCGACCAGCTGGCCCGGCACTTCACCCAGGAGCTGGCCACCAAGCTGCGCAAGCGCGTGCGTGGCCTCACGCCCGAGGCTCTGCGCCGGCTGCGCCACTACCCCTGGCCCGGCAACGTGCGCGAGCTCAAGAATGTGTTGGAGCGCGCCGTGCTGCTCTGCGGCGATGAAATTGGCCCCGAGTGCCTGCCCCCCGAATTTGAGCCCGCCCCCGAAAACGACCCCGACGAGGCCCGCCTCGACGACGGCCGCCGCCTCTACAGCGTCGAGAAGCGCCATATTCAGCTGGTGCTGCGCGAGGTGGGCGGCAACAAAACCGAGGCCGCCCGCCAGCTCGGCATCGGCCTCACCACCCTCTACCGCAAGCTCCAGGAGTACGGCCTGGCCTAGGGCCGGCGGGCACTGCGGGTGGGTATTAGAGAAGCGCTAAATACCGGCTGTCATGCAGAGCGCAGCGAAGCATCTCGCGTAGTGCACTAACCTTAAAACGTTAGGATTTACTGCACCACGCGAGATGCTTCGCTGCGCTCTGCATGACAGACGGCTTTAAAACCAAACCAACATCCACCCTTAGGAAAAAACCAAGCTATCGGGTAGCTCGCCGTTGAACTGGTGCTGCTTGACCCACTGCTCGTAGCCAGCTAGGGAGAGGTGCTCCATCATGTAGGTGCGCATGGAATGGCCGCGCAGCTCGAGGCAGTGGCGTAGGAAATCGAGTTGGTGGCTGGCCACGGCGAAGCCCTGGCGGCCCAGCTCGGCGCGGGTGGCGGGCGGCAGCAGTTCCAGCCAATCGAAGAAGTCGGTGGCCGTGAGTTGGTACTGCCGCGACTGCCGGTAGTAGGCGCGGGCCACCGCGGTTATCTCGGCGAGGGTGTCGGGCGCTGGGTTGGTGAAAATGGATAGCATGGCTAGGAGTTGGTGCGCTGGCTGCGCGCCGCTAGGTCCCGCCAACCCGGTGCCAGCCCGCCAAAACGGCCCCTAGGGCGCCCAAACGGGCTTTGGTCCGCTGCCCACCGCCCCGTTCTGGCAGGCACCCTTTCAAAATGGTAGGCTGCTGGCCAGGCAAGTAGC
>NZ_JBHUFD010000003.1:686521-768926 GCF_042681145.1 Hymenobacter bucti | reverse complement strand
GAGCAATCGAACCTACTCGCGGACTGAAAGTCCGCGCTACGGTGCAGGTGCTACCCTGCCGAAATGAAAATCGCCACTCCATTTTGGTAGGGGTGGGGCCGGCGGCCTAGGTGCTAATGAAAAAATAAGAATCTGAAAATCAAGGATAAATAGCCGCAAGCGGCCGGCTGGCCCGGCGCTTGCCGCCAGTGGCCCGAGCTGAATAAGCGCTGGCCACTCGGCCTGTGCGGCTATTAGCCCCCGGCCTGGCGCGGTTGCGCCGGCCGCGGGGCACAGCCGGGAAGTCCCGGCATTCCTTCCTTTTTTTTCTTAGTACACCTAGCCCATGTTACCGCTGCAAATTGCTGACGAGTTGACGATTGTTTTCCCCGGCCTGGGGCGCGAGCTGCACGCCCCGGCCACCATGGCCAGCCTGGCCGCCCAGCTGGCTCGCTTCGCCGCCTTCACCCGCGGCGCCCTACGGGGCGAGCAGCTCGGCTTGCTCGAGCACTGTTTCACGGTGGCCGACCGCTTGCTTCAGCAGGCTGATGACGAGCTGGTTGCCGCTTTCCAGGATGCCTACTTCCCCTGCCTGCACCTCGATGTGCAGCCCTGCGGCGAGCGCCTGGCCCGCCAGTTGATGCCCGTGGCCCTGTACCTCAGCTACGCCCGCTACCAGTACGTGGCGGCCCACCGCCCCGCCTAGGCGCGTCCTTTTGGTAGGGTGCCCCTACCAAAATGGAGCGGTGCCCTCTAGAGCGGCCCGCCCGCTAAAGTCGTTTTTTACTTTTTAAGTAATTAGAAATCAATAAACTATAAAAGGGTAGGGGCGGGGCCGGCCAGTTGGGTCCGGCATTGGCAGAGGAGCTGGTACGGCGCTGCCCGGCGCTCCTCTTACGCTCTTCTCTTTCACCTCACGCGCTTGCTGCTTATGTCTGCTGCCCTAATGATTCCGCTGCTAACGGCCTCCGGCCTGGCCGGCTTCTGGCTCTTTTACAAGTCGATACATTTTTTCGACAACATCTAACCCCCGCCGTTGCGCCATGATGCTCGCCCTCTTTTTCTTATCGGTCGCCGTGTTTGGCTACCTGGTGTACGTGCTGCTGAAGCCCGAAAAGTTTTAATCCCATGACCTCTTCGTTACTTGGCATTGCCGCCATTTTCCTGCTGACGCTGGTGCTGGCCCTGCCCCTGGGGCGGCTGCTAGCCCGCGTGTTTCAGGGCGAGCGCAATGCCCTCGATTTTATGGCCCCGGTGGAGCGGGGCATCTTCCGGGCGGCCGGCATCGACCCCACCCGCGAAATGAGCTGGCAGCAGCACCTGCTGGCGCTGCTGGCTCTCAACGTGGTGTGGTTCCTGTTTGCCATGCTCATCCTCTGCACCCAGGGCAGCCTGCCGCTCAACCCCGACGGCAACCCCTCGATGAGCCCCGATTTGGCGTTTAATACCGCCATTTCCTTCCTCGTCAACTGCAACTTGCAGCACTACTCGGGCGAGTCGGGCGCCACCTACCTCTCGCAGACGGTGGTGTTTAGCTTCTTCCACTTCATTACGGCCGCCACTGGCATTGCGGCTGCTGTGGTGGTGTTCAACGGCTTGCAAACCCGTACCACCGAGAAGCTGGGCAATTTTTACAACTACTTCGTCAAGAGCATCACGCGGCTGCTGCTGCCGATTGCGCTGGTGGTGGCGCTGGTGCTGGCCTTCCAGGGCACGCCCATGAACTGGCAGGGCAAGCAGGCCGTGGTGACGGTGCAGGGCGACAGCACCTTCGTGAGCCGCGGCCCGGTGGCTTCGCTGGTGGCCATCAAGGAGCTGGGTACCAACGGCGGCGGCTACTACGGCGCCAACTCGGCCCACCCGCTCGAAAACCCCACCTACCTCACCAACGTGGCCGAGAATGTGAGCATGATGCTCATTCCCTTCGCCCTGATTTTCGCCCTCGGCTATTACCTCAAGCGGCCCCGGCTGGCCTGGATGATATTCGGGGTGATGACGGTGGGCTTCCTGGCCCTGCTGGCCCCGGCCGTGTACTATGAACTGCACGGCAACCCGGCCATCACCAAAATGGGCGTTGACCAGGCCCTGGGGGCGATGGAGGGCAAGGAAGTGCGCCTAGGCGCTGCCGCCTCGGCCTTCTGGGGCATCGCCAACACGGTCATCAGCTGCGGCTCGGTCAACTCCATGCACGACTCGCACATGCCCCTGACCGGCATGGTGGAGCTGCTGGGCATGATGACCAACGCCTTCTACGGCGGCTGCGGGGTGGGCTTGCTCAACTTCTTCGCCTACCTCATCATCGCCGTGTTCATCGCCGGCCTGATGGTGGGCCGCACGCCCGAGTTTCTGGGTAAGAAAATCGAGGCCCGCGAAATGAAAATCGCCGTGCTTGTGACCCTGCTGCACCCGCTGCTCATTCTGGCCGGCACGGCCCTCACCACCCACCTCTACGCCGGCAACCCCACCGAGTACGCCGGCTGGCTGGCCAACCCCGGTTACCACGGCTTCTCGGAAATACTCTACGAGTTCACCTCCTCGTCGGCCAACAACGGCTCGGGCTTCGAGGGCCTGGGCGACAACACGCCCTGGTGGAACATTTCGACCGGCGTGGTGCTGCTGCTCTCGCGCTACCTGCCCATCATCGGGCCGGTGGCCATAGCCGGCCTGCTGGCCCGCAAAAAGGTGGTGCCCGAGGGCGCCGGTACGCTGCCCGCCGACACGGCTACCTTCGGCGTCATGGTGCTGGCGGTCATCGTCATCATTGCCGCGCTGGCCTTCTTCCCGGCGTTGGCCCTGGGGCCGCTGGCCGAGCATTTTACCCTGTATTAGTCTAACGTGGCGCCTCACCCCCTAGCCCCCTCTCCGAAAAGGAGAGGGGAGACTAGCTCTAATTCCAGTTTTTAGTCTCACGTTTTTATCGCCTCCCCTGGCTGGTTTCTAGAGCTAGAAGCTAGTTCCCCTCTCCTTTTCGGAGAGGGGCTAGGGGTGAGGCGTCACGCCTGCCCGGCTCTCTTTAAAATGGCAACCCAATCGCAATCCTTATTTCAGCCCGCGCTGATGGCCGAGGCCACCAAGCAGGCGTTCGTTAAGCTCGACCCGCGCATCATGTTCCGCAACCCGGTGATGTTCACCGTGGAGCTGGGCACGGTGGTCATGCTCGTGGTCACCCTAGGGCTGCTGGTGCGGCCCGACGCCGCACAGGGCAGCTTCGGCTACAACTTCACGGTCTTTCTCGTGCTGCTGCTCACGCTCCTATTTGCCAACTTTGCCGAGGCCATCGCCGAGGCGCGGGGCAAGGCCCAGGCCGACTCGCTGCGCAAAACCCGCCAGGACACGCCCGCCAAGGTGCGCCAGCCCGACGGCAGCTTCACGAGCGTGAGCTCGGCGCAGCTCCAGAAAGGCCAGGTGTTCGTGGTGGAGGCCGGCGAGATTATCCCCACCGACGGCGAGATTATCGAGGGCCTGGCCACCATCGACGAGTCGGCCATCACCGGCGAGTCGGCCCCGGTTATCCGCGAGTCGGGCGGCGACAAATCCTCCGTGACGGGCGGCACCAAGGTGCTCTCCGACCGCATCGTGGTGGAGGTGACGGCCGCCCCCGGCGAGTCGTTCCTCGACAAGATGATTGCGCTGGTGGAAGGCGCCTCGCGGCAGAAAACGCCGAATGAGATTGCCCTCACGATTCTGCTGGCCGGCTTCACGCTGGTGTTCATCATCGTGTGCGTGACCTTGCAGCCCTTCGCCCGCTACGCTAATACGCCCATTGCGGTGGCCTCGTTTATCGCCCTGTTTGTGTGCCTGATACCGACCACCATCGGCGGGCTGCTCTCGGCCATCGGCATTGCGGGCATGGACCGGGCACTGCGCGCCAACGTGATTACCAAGAGCGGTAAAGCCGTGGAAACGGCCGGCGACATCGACGTGCTGCTGCTCGACAAAACGGGCACCATCACCATCGGCAACCGCAAGGCGACCCACTTCTGGGCCGCGCCCGGCGTGAGCGAGGGCGAGCTGATTGAAGCCGCCACGCTGAGCTCCTTTCACGACGAAACGCCCGAGGGCAAGAGCATCGTGGAGCTAGCCCGCCAAAACCGCCGCCTCGACGAAGACCACCTGCGCGAGCGCGCCCTAGGCAGCGAGCCCATCAAGTTCACGGCCGAAACCCGCAGCAGCGGCGTGACCCTGGCCGGCGGGCTGCGCATCCGCAAGGGCGCTTCCGACGCCATCCGCACCCAGGCCAACGCCGCCGGCCAAATCTTCCCGCCCGAAACCACCGAGCGCGTGGCCCTGGTGGCCAACAACGGCGGCACGCCGCTGGTGGTGAGCGAGAACGACCGCATCCTAGGCGTGGTCGAGTTGCAGGACATCATTAAGCCCGGCATTCAGGAGCGCTTCGAGCGGCTGCGCAAAATGGGCATCAAAACCGTGATGGTGACCGGCGACAACCCGCTCACCGCCAAGTTTATCGCCGAGAAAGCGGGCGTTGATGACTTCATCGCCGAGGCCAAGCCCGAGGACAAGATGCAGTACATCCGCCGCGAGCAGCAGAGCGGCAAGCTGGTGGCCATGATGGGCGACGGCACCAACGACGCGCCCGCCCTGGCCCAGGCCGACGTGGGGGTGGCCATGAACTCGGGCACCCAGGCCGCCAAGGAAGCCGGCAACATGGTGGACCTCGACAACGACCCCACCAAGCTCATCGAGGTGGTCGAAATCGGCAAGCAGCTGCTCATGACCCGCGGCACGCTCACCACCTTTTCGATTGCCAACGACGTGGCCAAGTACTTCGCCATCGTGCCCGCGCTGTTTATGGTAGCCATTCCGGGCCTGCGGGCGCTCAACATCATGGGCCTGCACTCGCCGCAGTCGGCCATCCTGAGCGCCGTTATTTTCAACGCGCTCATCATTCCGGCCCTGGTGCCGCTCGCCCTCAAGGGCGTGGCCTACACGCCCATCGGGGCCTCGGCCCTGCTGCGCCGCAACCTGCTCATCTACGGCCTAGGCGGCGTTATCGTGCCCTTCATCGGTATTAAGCTGCTCGATATGGTAGTGGGCATGTTTGTGTAAAACCGTCCGTCATGCAGAGCGCAGCGAAGCATCTCGCTCTGTTGCTAGCGTAATAATTACTGCACCACGCGAGATGCTTCGCTGCGCTCTGCATGACAGTCAAAAAAACCAACCCAACCTCATGAAATCTCAATTCTTGCCCGCCGCCCGCCTGACCCTAGCCCTGCTGGTGCTGTGTTGCGTGGTGTATCCAGCCCTTGTGTGGGCCGCCGCCCAGCTGGCTCCCGGCCACGGCCAGGGCGAACAAATCGTCCGCAATGGCCGCCTGGTGGGCTTCGCCAACGTGGGCCAGAAGTTTACCGAGGCCCGCTACTTCAGCTCGCGGCCCTCGGCCGTGGACTATCACGCCGACGGCTCGGCCGGCTCCAACAAAGGACCTAGCAACCCTGATTACCTCAAGGACGTGCAAGCCCGCCTCGACACCTTTCTGGTAAAAAACCCCGGCGTGCGGGCCGCCGACGTACCGGCCGAGCTCATCACTGCCAGCGGCTCGGGCCTCGACCCCGACCTTTCGCCCCAGGGCGCGCTGGTGCAGGTGCCCCGCGTGGCGGCGGCCCGCCACCTCGACGCGGCCCGCGTGCGTACCCTGGTGCAGCAGCATACCGCCGCCCACCTGCTGGGCCCCAGCACCGTGAACGTGCTCCAGCTCAACCTGGCCCTGGACGCGCTGGCTAAGTAAGCCCGAGCATACTATTTTGCTTGCTCCCGCCGCGGGGCGGGCACTTTCCCTCCCTTTTTGGCAAAGCCCGGCGCCTTGCCCCGATTCATGAAAAAGTTTTTACTGCCCGCGCTGGCCACCCTTTGCACAAGCGCCGCGCTGGCCCAAACTGCCCCCACCAACGACCCCAACCTGGCCGTGCCGGCCCCGGCGGCGCCCACCGTGCCCGCGCCCCCGGCCGGCCCGCTCACCACCTACGGCTTCGTGGATGCCTACTACGGCTTCGATTTCAACCACGCCAATACCAACGTGCGGCCGGGCTTCCTCTACTCGCACAACCGCCAAAACGAGTTCACGGTCAACAACGCCATCCTGGGCATGCGCTACGACGACGGCAAGGTGCGCGGGGCGCTCGGCATCCACGCCGGCACCTACGTGAGCGCCAACTACGCTGCCGAGGACCAGGTGCTCAAGCACATCTACGAGGCCTACGCAGGCTTCCGGCCGTTTGAGAAGGCCTGGCTCGACCTCGGGATTTTTGGCTCGCACATCGGGTTCGAGTCGGCCATCTCGAAGGATAACTGGACGCTGACGCGCTCGCTCATGGCCGAAAACTCGCCCTACTACCAGGCCGGCGCCCGCTTCACCTACGAGGTTAGCCCCAAGCTCACGCTGACCGCGTTGGTGCTCAACGGCTGGCAAAATATCCGCGAAACCAACCAGGGCAAGGCCCTAGGTACCCAGATTCAGTGGAAGCCCAGCGACAAGTTGCTTATCAATAGCAGCACGTTTTACGGCAACGAGCAGCCGCAGGACTCGCTCAAGCGCCGCCGCTACTTCCACGATTTTTACGTGACCTACGCCGCCACCGAGCGCCTCAACCTGGCCCTGGTTTTCGACGTGGGCAAGCAGCAGAGCGAAGGCCGCCGCGGCTACGATACCTGGCACACGGGGTCGGCCTTTGTCAAGTACAAGCTGGCCGACAAGTTCTCGACCACCCTGCGCGGCGAGTACTACAACGCCGACCGGGGCGTGATTATCAGCAGCATTATGCCCGCCGCCCTCGACGCCCGCTTTCTGGCCGGCGGCACCTCGCTCAACCTGGACTACCTGCCGACGCCCAACGTGGCCTTCCGGGTAGAAGGCCGCTACCTGCGGGCGCAGCAGGCTATTTTTCAGCACGATACCGGCAACAGCCGCAACTACGGCAACCTGACGACTAGCGTAGCGCTGTCGTTTTAACCTGTCGAGCGTCAACCTCACCCCCTAGCCCCCTCTCCTTGGGGAGAGGGGGGACTAGCCCTAGTTCTAAAAAAATAATGCCTAGAACTAGAGTTAAAAACTAGTTCCCCCTCTCCCCAAGGAGAGGGGGCTAGGGGGTGAGGTTACACGCCAGAAAGGCCAATATACTACATTGCTTCACCCCATGCCTCCTTCTGACGACTCCCAGCGCGACGCGTCGGCCGAGCGCTTTCTGCGCCTGGTGCAGGGCAAGCGGCGCGGCACGCTCAAAATCTACCTAGGGCTGGCCGCCGGCGTGGGCAAAACCTACCGCATGCTGCAAGAGGCCCGCGAGTTGCAGCAGCACGGCCTGGACGTGCTGCTGGGCTACGTGGAAAGCCACGGCCGGGCCGGCACAGTGGCCCAGCTCGGGGGCCTGCCGCTGCTGGCGCGCAAGCAGGTGTTTTACAAGGGCCACGCCGTGGAGGAGATGGACCTCGACGCCATCGAGCAGCGCCGGCCGCAGGTGGTGATAGTGGACGAGCTGGCCCACAGCAACGTACCTGGCTCGCGCCACGAAAAGCGCTGGCAGGACGTGGAGGAGCTGGTGAGCCGCGGCATCTCGGTGATAACGGCCGTGAACGTGCAGCACCTGGAAAGCCTGCACGACCAGGTGCTCAAAATAACGGGCCAGGATGTGACCGAGCGCGTGCCCGACCGCCTGCTCAAGGCCGCCGACGAGGTCATCAACGTGGACCTGACCGTGGGCGAGCTGCGCGCCCGGCTCGAAGAAGGCAAAATCTATGACCCGGCCAAGGTGCCCACCGCGCTGGCCAATTTCTTCCAGGCCGAAAACCTCTTGCAGCTGCGCCGGCTGGCCGTGCGCGAGGTGGCCCAGCTGCTGGGCCGGCAGGTCGAGACCAGCGCCGGCGGCTCGGAGGCCGTGCCTGCCCAGCGCCGCAACGACGACCGGCTGCTGGCCTGCATCAATGCCAACGAGCGGGCCGCCAAGGAGATAATTCGGAAGACCTCGCGCCTGGCCGACCAGCTCGGGGCCGCCGCCTGGTACGTGCTCTACGTGCAAACCAGCCGCGAGAGTGGCGACCGCATCGGGCTGGCCACCCAGCGCCACCTCATCAATAACTTGCAGCTGGCTACCGAGCTTGGGGGCCAGATTTTGCGCGTAAAAAACGACGACGTGGTGCGGGCCATTCAGCAGGTGGCCCTCGACAAGCATGCGACCCTGCTGGTCTGCGGCCTCACCAGCCCCAAGGGCGCATGGCAGCGGCTCCACCGCGGCGGCGTGACGCAGGATTTGCTGGCCGCCGTGGCCGGCGATGCCCAGGACCTCGACGTGTTTCTGGTCAATTACTGAGGGCTGTCGCCAGACTCTAACTGCTGCGTCTCTACTTCTTACAGCAGCTGTCCACTACCGCCTAGGTGCCTTTTGCTCCGCTATTTAGCTCGTTACCCATGAACCTGAAAACCAAGATTACGCTCGGCTACGTGGCCCTGCTGGCCCTGCTGCTGGCCCTGGGTGGCTACGCCTATTATTCGGTACACCGGCTCGAAGCCGCCTCGCGCAACACTCTACAAGCCAACTTTTACTCGGTCGAGTTGGGCCAGCGGATGCTGCGAGACCTCGACCGTATCGAGCAGGCCCCGGCCGACTCGGGCGGGCTGGCCGGCTTCCGGCGCAGCCTCACCCGCGAGGCCGGTAACATCACCGAGCCCGGTGAGCAGCGCGTGGTGGACGAGCTGACCCAGACCCTGGCCGCCTACCAAACCCGCCGCGCCGAGCGCGCCCCGGCCGAAACCCAGCGGGCCGTCATCTACCAGCTGCGCGACCAGACCCAGCGCATGATGACCATCAACACTCAGGCGCTGGTGCAGAAAAACGCGCGCACCAATGAGCGCGCCACCCAGGCCGGGCGCTACCTGCTGGTCTTCGCGAGCCTGAGCTTGCTGGTGGCCCTGATGTTTGTGCTGAGCGTGCCCGAGGCCGCCGTGGGGCCGCTGCGCAAGCTCACCAACGCCCTGGAGCACGCCACCGACCAGGATTTTACGGCCACCATCCCGGTCGAAAGCCAGGACGAATACGGGCGCGTGGCGCGCGCCTTCAACCGCATGCTGGTGCAGTTGCAGGAGTACCGCAGCTCCACGCTGGCTGGCCTCGTGACCGAGCGCAATCGCGTGCAAAGCATCGTGAACAGCCTCGATGAGGGCTTGCTGGTGCTCGACGAGGAGCGCCGCATCATCCTGGTCAACCCCACCATGAGCGAACTGCTGAGCGTGCCCACCGCCGCGCTGCTGGGCCAGCCCGCCGCCGACGCCGCCCGCGCCAATGACCTGCTGCGCACCATGCTGCGCCCCCTCGAAGGCAGCCACCCCGAAGCGGCCGTGGCCGACGCCCCGCTGCTCACCATCACCCGGCAGGGCGAGGAAGTGTACTACCGCCTCGACGTGCAGGACCTGGTTTCCTTCAACGAGGCCCGTCAAAAAACCGAGTTCGTGGGCCAGATTCTGACCCTGCGCAACGTGTCGGACTTCAAGAAACTCGACCAGGTGAAGTCCAACTTCCTGGCCACCGTGAGCCACGAGCTGAAAACGCCGCTCAACAGCATTAGCTTGAGCTTAAAGCTGTTGCAGGACGAGCGCATCGACCAGGAGGAGCGCCAGCAGGTGGCCAGCGGCCTCACCCGCGAAACCCAGCGCATGCAGCGCATCGTGGCCGAACTGCTCGACGTGTCGCGCCTGGAGGCCGGGGCCGGCATTCAGCTCGATTTCGCGCCCACGGCCCTGGCCGAGGTGGCCCGCTTCGCCGCCGACACCGTGCAGGTGCAGCTCGAAAGCAAAATCCTGGAGCTGCACCGCGACCTACCCGCCGACCTGCCCCCCGTGCGGGCCGACATCGAGAAAACCACCTGGGTACTCATCAACCTACTGGCCAACGCCATCCGCTACTCGCCACCCGGCGAAACTATCACCATCCGGGCCGAGCGCCAGGGCAAGTTCGTGCGCCTAGGCGTGCAGGACCAGGGCCCGGGCATCGCCCCCGAGCACCACGAGCGCATCTTCCAGCGCTTCGCCCAGATTCCCGACAAGGCTGGCTACAAAGGCGGCTCGGGCCTGGGCCTGAGCATCGCCCGCGAGTTCATCACTACCCAGGGCGGCCGCCTCTGGGTCGAGAGCGACCTAGGGTCGGGCAGCACTTTTTATTTTACATTGCCGGTGGCCTAGGGGTGCTAGGAGGTGCACCGTTGGCTAGTTATTCATGCTTCCACAAAAAAGCCCCGACCTGACCGGCCGGGGCTTTTTGTTGCAACCTAATTAAAACAGCCCTTGTCCATCAAACATATTTATGGCAGGAGTCAAATGCTTCATTCTATCAGGACCAAAATAAGTTATAGAGTCCAAGATTAAATCATCGTGTCCTGCGCTTTTTAGATTCTCATACAAAGAAGGGGCCATACACCATGATTTACCTCTAGTAATTAGAATATCACTTATTAATTTAAATTTGCTTTTGTTATCAATCGAATTTATGGATTTAATAGGAACACCGCATATTTCTTGCATATTTTCGTCATAACCAATTACAACTATGAGTTCATTAGCGGTAGGTATTAGATTAAAAGTACCTAGAGGCCCAGTAAACCTATATTGAGATGCATCACCAATAGAAATGTAATCAGGTTTCCAAGCTAATAGTTCGTTTGCCTCCGCTCCATTTAGAACAGTATGATGTGGCCCACCAATTATAGCGGAATGAGCAAGTTTTACTAATGGAAGGCAGAAGACAAGATAGTTAAAAACATAATCAGTTGCACCACCGAACAAAAAGGATTCTAATCGATATCTAAGTTCATAATTAGAACGCAATTGCACAGCCTGCGGCAATTGAGCATCTCGGCAATACATTCTTGCTTCTCTAGTAACATTAGCACTAGTACGGACTTTAGTATAGAATGCTATATTATACTCTTGCTTACATATATCGCGCATTAGTGCTCTATATGTAAGCAAAGTTTGATTGCGCCTATTAGTAAAATCACGCGGCCCTACTTCTAAAGAAGAAAATAGATTTCGGTCGCACTCGGGGCAAAATCCCCAAAATGCTACTTCGTTACTTTTCGTGACACCCGCTTTAACAAAATCATAAATTTTCCTTGTTTTATCTTGTTTAAAATAATCATTATACCTGAGTTCTATTATCTCTTTACCATTACCTATATCTTCACTAACATAATTTAATATCCCATTCTTTTGCAAAATATGAGATTTAATAGCTTGAGCTGAGTTTGGGCAATGTGGATTATAACAGAGATGGCTCTGCCTCAACCCTTCGCTACGCCAAGCCCACAATCGTTGCGCTATTGAATTAGTTAAAAGCAGTTTCTTTATTAGTTCACCCATACTGCATTATTTATTTAACCGACTTTACTTACTTCCCAAACCACTTCCCCCACTGCTCACCGTGACGCCCGCACCCAACGGTGCGCCCACGACCGCCACCAGTACCCAACCATCCTCCTGCCCCACGCCTGTATAGCGCTGGCCAATGCGCAGGCCCTTGAAGCCGTCGAAAGCGGTGGTGCCGGTTTCGCCGACATAGATGCGGGTTTCAGTCATGACGTTAGTTAAGGCAAAATGAGTGCTTCCACCAGAGCCCAGTTGCCGGGCGAACCGTGACAGGTTCGGTGGGTAGATAAGCACTATCGCGGCTGGCCCGGCCGCGCGCTATGAGCGACAGCCCCCGTAGGGTCGACTTATTAGGTAGCGAGAAGTAGGGCATAGTGGGGTAGTAGGGGGCTAAAAGAAGCTTTTAGGCACACTAACAAAAAGGCCGTTGCAAATCTATGATTTACAACGGCCTTTGCCTACATTGAGCCCCCAGTCGGACTCGAACCAACGACCCTCTGATTACAAGTCAGAAGCTCTACCAACTGAGCTATGGAGGCTTAATCGTGGTGCAAAAGTAAGGCGCAAACGCTTTAAGCCAAACAAAAAGCAACAAAAAAGCGAGCGCCCAGGAGTGCTCGCTTTTTTAGTAACTGAGACTGAGCGACTAGCTGCGCAGTTGCTTCAGTTGCTTTTTGAGTTTGTCGATGCGCAGGCGGCTTTCGTCCATGCGGCCTTGGTACTCGGTACGCAGCTGGTCGGCGTTCTTGGAGCGGCCAAAGAAGTCGAGGTTGGTTTGCAGCGTGGCCACGTCGTTCTCGAGTTCCTGGATTTCGCGGCGCAGGCCGGTTTCCTTGCGGGTGAAGGCCTGCTGCCCCTGGGGGCGGGCCTTGAGGCGGGCAATCTCCAGTTGGAAGAGCAGGTCGTCGCGGTCGGCGGGGGTGATGCCGGCCGTCTGGTCGAGGTACTTGCCCATGAGGGTGAGGAACTGCTCCTCGCCGCGGTCCGACGTGCCGGCGCCTTCGCCGTCCAGGGTCTGCCAATCGGCGGCCAGGGCGCGGAAGCCTTCCAGGGTGCCGGGCTCGGCGGGCGAGAGGGCGGCTACCTGCTGGCCTACTTTGTCGAGGCGGGCTACTTGCTCAGTGCTGGCGGCCGTTTGGCGCTCTTCGCGCTGGCGGGTTTCCTGCTTAGGGCGCTCAAATACGCTGTCGCAGGCGGCCCGGAAGCGCTTCCAGATTTTGTCGGCTTGCTTTTCGGGCACCCGGCCAATGTCCTTCCACTCCTTCTGCACCCGGATGATGATGCCGCGGGCCTCCTCAAAATCGGCGCTCTGCTGGGCTGCTTCGGCCTGCTCGATGAGGGCGTACTTGGCTTGCAGGTTGGTATTCTTCTCCGAGTCGAGGCTCTTGAAGAAGTCGTTCTTGTGGTTGAAAAAGGCTTTGTAAGCGTTCCAGTACTGCTTGTTGAGCTGGTCGGCCTGGGCGCGGGGCACGGGGCCGGCGGCTTCCCATTCCTTCTTGATTTCCTGAAGCTCGTCGGTGCGCGAGCGCCACTCGTTCACGCGCTCGGTGGCGAAGTCGGCGAAGGGCAGCACGCGGGCCAGCAGGGCCTGCTTGATGGTCAGGTTGTCCTTTTCCTGGGCCGAGCGCACGTCCACAAACTCCTTGCGGCGCAGGTGAATGGCTTCGGACGCGGCCAGGAAACGCTGCCACAGCGGCTCGCGCTGCTCACCCGGTACTGGACCAATGTGCTTCCACTCGTCGTGCAGCTTCTTGAGCTCGTCCAAGGCTTTGTTGATGCCGGGCGCGCCTTGCAGGGCTTCGGCGCGGGCAATAAGGACTTCTTTGGCCTCCTGGTTGCGGCGGCGGTCCAGCTCCTTGAGCTCGTAGAAACGGCCCTGGTTGGCGTAGTAGCGGTCGAGCAGGCCGTGGTAGGTGTTCCAGGTTTCCTGGCTGTCGGTCTGGGGCACGGGGCCGGTGGCCTTCCAGTCGGCTTGCAGCTGCTTGAGCTTCTGCGAGCTGTCCTTGGTTTCGGCGCTTTCGACCAGCTGGCGCAGCTGACCTAGGAGTTCCTGCTTGCGGGCCAGGTTCTGCCCGCGGTTCTGGTCCTCGGTTTTGGCGTCGCGGGCGCGGCCCTCGCGGAAGTCTTGCAAAGCTTTGTTGAGCTCGGCCTGGCTGGCGGGGGGCTGGAAGCTGAACTCCTGGGGCGCGTTGGCGTCCTCGGCCAGCTTCTGGCGTGAGGCGGCGCGGGCGGCAGCCACGTTGGTTTCGTACTGGCGGTTGAGGTCGAAAATCTGCTGGCGGTTGCGGCGCGCATCGGGGCGCTGCAACAGGCCCACCAGGTAGGTAGCCTGGCTGTCGAGGTCGAGCTCGGCAAAGTCGGGGGCCGGCGTTTCGGGCACGTAGTCGTCAGCCTCTTCGCTGGTCGCTTCTTCCGAGTGCTCGGGGTGCTCGGTTTCGGCCCCTAGGTGGGCTAGCTCGGCCTGGTGCGCCTCGGCCGCCGAATCGGTAGCGGAGGTGGGCAGCGTGGCTACTACGTCGGGCATGTTGTCGATGTCCTCGGCGCGGGCCAGCGTTTGCACGGGGGCCGCCTCGTCGGCGGGCGCGGGCGTCGGCTCTGGCGTAGACTCGGTGGCGACGGGCTCCTCGCTGGTGAGGGCCTCCGCTTCGTCCTGCTGGGGAGCGGGTAGCTCGGCCGCTACCTCCTCGGTGGGCGCGGGGGCTTCGGCTGCCGCGGGGGCATCGGCCGTTTGCAGCGCGTCGGTGGGGGTAGGGGCATTGACCGGAGCCGGGACGGGCACACCGGTGGCTTCGCTCAGGCCGGGCTCGGAGAGCAGCGGGTCGGCTTCGGTTTGAGTGGCGCCGCCGCCGGGGGGCACGGCCGCTTCGGCGGGCGTATCGCTGAGGGCGGGGGCGGCGGGGCTAGCCGCGGGCTCGGGCGTGGCAGCATCGGCCGGGGCGTCGTCCTGCTTGGACCGAATTTCGGCCAGGCGGGCTTCCAGGATGCTCATGCGGTCGGCCGGCGTGCCCTCGGGGGGCGTCGACGCAGCGGGGGTAGGGGTTTCTTCGGGTAGCATATACAAAAACAAAAGCCGGCTCCCAGCCCTAGGTCAGGAAAGTGAAAAACAGGGGGCGGAAACCGGACGCAGGTCAGAAATCGAGAAAAACTAGTTGAGCCGAGGGTCGAGCGGATAATTGGACAGCGCCCGGAAGCGGCCGCCTTTTTCGCGCAAGATGCCCCGCCAGAACGCATCAGACTCCAAAGTAAATACTTTCCCGGCACTAGCGGGCTGCCGAATCCAAGAACCCCGCTCAATCTCCTCCTCCAGCTGGCCCGCCGACCAGCCCGAATAGCCTATAAATAAGCGTATACTACTGGGTTCGATATCCCCACTGTTTATCAGACCGATAAGCACGTCGAAATCGCCTGACCAGTACACGTCCTGGCCTAGGGGCTGGGCGCCGGGCAGGTCGGCCCGCTGGTGCAAAAAATGCAGCGTATCGGGCTGCACCGGCCCGCCGATGTAGAGGGGCAGGGCCGCCGCGGGGCCCGCCGCGCCGAGGGGCAGCGTGAGCACCTGCCCGAGGGTAGCTTCGGTGAGGCGGGTGAGTACCAGGCCAAACGCGCCCTCGTCGGGGTGGTGGCGGCAGAGCACCACCACGCTGCGCTCAAAGTTGGGGTCGCCCAGGAAGGGCTGCGAAATGAGGAGGGTTCCGGGCTTCATAAGACGGCATTACGGAGTAGGCACTACGCAGGGTCGGGCCAGATAGTGCCCTAGGGGCAAATTTTTAGCCCGCCGCGGGCCGCTACCTTTGCCCGGCGGCCGCGGCATCTGCTTTCTGCGGCGCCCGCTCCTTGCCCATGACCGATGCCGAATTAGCCGACCTGCGCCAAACCTACACCCAGCGCACGCTGCTCGAAGCCGACGTGCAGCCCGACGCCGTGCGGCAGTTTCGGCAGTGGCTCGACGAGGCCGTGGCCGCCCAGCTGCCCGAGCCCGCCGCCCTCACCCTGGCCACCGTGGATGCCGCCACCGGCCAGCCCAGCCAGCGCGTGGTGCTGCTCAAAGGCCTGCCCGACGATGCCGGCTTTCTGTTTTACTCCAATTACGACTCGCAGAAAGGCCACGAGCTGGCGGCCCAGCCGCTGGCGGCGCTCAACTTCTTCTGGCCCGGCCTCGAGCGCCAAGTGCGGGTGGAAGGCCGGGTCGAAAAAGCTTCGGAGGAGGTTTCGACCGCTTACTTCAAGAGCCGGCCGCGCAGCAGCCAGGTGGGCGCCTGGGCCTCGCCCCAGAGCCAGGTTATCGAGAGCCGGGAGGAACTGGAGCAGCGCGAGCACGAAGTAGCCGACCGCTTCGCCGACCAAACGCCCCTGCCGCGCCCGCCGCACTGGGGCGGCTACGTGCTGCGCCCCACGCGCATCGAGTTTTGGCAGGGCCGCCCCAGCCGCCTGCACGACCGCCTGGTGTACGAGCGCGCCGGCGAGAGCTGGAAAATCAGCCGCCTGGCACCGTGATTTTCATTTAACAAGTAGCAATTATCATTTAACAGGCTGAACAGGCACGTTATCGTTGCCGTAGGTCGGCCATTACTGTTGAGTGCTATTTGGGAGGCTGTTAAATGATAAATGTTACTTGTTAAATGAAACGTGGCTGAAATTCAACCCGTGCGCGGCTGGCGCTATAGCCCGGCCCTGAGCGCCGAGATAGACGAGGTCGTGTCGCCGCTGTTCGACGTGGTGAGCGTGCGCCAGCGCGAGGCGCTCTACCAAAACCCGCTTAATTCCATTCACCTCTCGGTGCCGCGGGCCGAGGGCGACGTGCCGCCTCACGAGGCCGCTGCCCGACGGCTAGCCGCGTGGCAGGCCGCGGGCGTGCTGCGGCAGGATGGTCTGCCGGGTATCTACGTGTACTACCAGTACTTCCGGCTGCCCGGCACCGAGCGCGAGCTGTGCCGCAAGGGTTTCATGGCCCACATCCGGGCCTACGACTGGAGCGAGGGTGTGGTCTTGCGCCACGAAAACACGCTGCCCGCCGCTGTCAATGACCGCGCCGAGCTGCTGGCGGCCCTGCGCTTCCAAACCAGCGCCACCCACGGCCTGTACCGCGACGAGGCGTTTGAGTTGGAGCAGCTTATGGACGAGGCCATCCTGGACCCGCTCTGCCAGACCGAGGAAGACTACCAGGGCGCCCGCGACGTGCTGGCCGTTATTCAGGACGCCGGCTCCATCCGGCGCTTTCAGCAGGCGCTGGCCGGGCAGCAAATCATCCTGGCCGATGGGCACCACCGCTACGAGGGCTCGCTGGCCTATCGGCAGGCGCGCGAGCTGGCCGCCGGCCCCGGCGGCTACACCGGCCGCGAGCCCTGGAACTACCACCTCATGTACCTCACCAACGCCGCCAGCGACGACCTGCGCATCCTGCCCACCCACCGGGTGCTGCGCGAGCTGCCCGGCAACCTCAGCGACGAAGCGCTGCTGGCCCGGCTGGCCACTTACTTCGTGGTGCAGCCCCAGGCCGAGGCCCAGGATTTGCCCGAGCTTATTGCCGGCCGGCGCTGGGCCTTCGGGCTCTACCTAGGCAATGGGGCGGCCTACAAATTGCGCCTGCGCCCCGAGGTGCACGCCGAGCTAAGTTGGGCTACGACGCCCGAAGTCAAAGACCTCGACTTGACGGTACTGCACTTTTTCGTGCTCGAAAAAGTGCTCGGCATCGTGGGCCCCGACGCGCAGCGCACCTGGCCGGGCGTGGCCTACGTGCGCGGCCTAGCCGAGTGCCTGCAGCAGGTAGACCGCGGCGAGGCCCGCGCCGCCTTCCTCACCAACGAAGTGACGATGGCCCAGGTCGAAGCCGTGTGCCACTCGGGCGCCGTGATGCCGGCCAAGTCTACCTTTTTCTACCCTAAAACCCTAGCGGGCCTGCTCTTTACTAGCTTAGAAGACGGGGCCAATGCGTCGGTATTCGAGCGGTATTTTTTGGCCGAGCAGCCCTAGGTTCCCCTTAGCGAGTAGCCAGGCGGTGAATACTAACCACTTGAAACGACCTAAAAGCTACCTGTCTTTGCTTCGCTGCGCTCGCAAGGACAACCATATTTGCTAGCTCAAACAGCATCTAAGCACTACTCATGAAACTGATTCTTGCCTCCGGTTCGCCGCGCCGCCGCCAGCTGCTCACCGACCTCGGGTTGGCCTATGAAATCCGGCTGCGCGAGGTTGACGAAAGCTTTCCGGCCGACTTGCGCCGGGCCGAAATAGCCGAGTACCTGGCTCGTCGCAAGGCTGCCGCCTACCGCGCCGACCTAGGGGCCGATGAGGTGCTGCTCACTGCCGACACCATCGTGTGCCTCGATGACGATGTGCTCAACAAGCCCGCCGATGCAGCCGAGGCCCGCCAGATGCTCACCCGCCTGCAAGGCCGCGCCCACCAAGTGTACACCGGCGTGTGCGTGCTGCCCGGCGACGGCCGCGAGCCAGTGGTATTTGCCGACGAAACGACCGTGTACTTCCGGGCCATGAGCGAGGCAGAAATTGCCTTCTACGTGGCCAATTACCACCCGCTCGACAAAGCCGGCGCCTACGGCGCCCAGGACTGGCTGGGCTTGGTCGGCATCGACCGGCTCGAAGGCTCATACTTCAACGTCATGGGCCTGCCCACGCACCGCGTGTGGGCGGCGCTGCAAGCGTTTTTGTAGCGCGGACGCTGCGAGTCTGCGTATATTATCACCAGTTGACCACTCACTGCGCGGACTCACAGAGTTCGCGCTACAGCAGCCCCTGAAAAAACGCATCCGTGAAATCGGGCGCGAAGTGCCGCACGTTAATTAACCCGGCGAAGTCGCTTTCGGGGTGCGTGGTGGTGAGTACCACGGCGTCCATGCCGGCGCGGGCGGCGGCTTCCACGCCCTTGGGCACGTCTTCGAAGACGAGGCAGTCGGCCGGGGCCACGCCGAGCAGCGCGGCCGCTTTAAGGAAGGTTTCGGGGTGGGGCTTGCTCAGGGTCACGTCGTCGGCGCTCACGATGGTGGGGAAATACGAGCGTAGGTTCAGCCCATCGACCACGAAGTCGATGTTGAACGGGATGGCCGCCGAGCCGATGGCCAGCGCGATGCCGCGCGCGCGGGCGACGGCCAGAAACTCGGCCAGCCCCGGCAGTAGCCGCAGGTGCGGCCGAAACTCGTCCTGGTAGCGGGTTTCCTTGGCTAGCGAGAGGCGCTGTACTTCTTCGGCCGTGAAGTGGTCGGGGCCAAACATGCGTTCGAGCACCTCCTGGTTTTTGCCGTACATCTGGGGCTTCACCTCGTCCCAGCTAAAATTGCCGCCTAGCTCGTGGTTGAAAATGTGCTGCCAGGCCTGGGTGTGGTAGTCCATGTCGTGGACCATCGTGCCGTTGAGGTCGAAAATAAATGCTTTCATCCCCGGCTAAACCGCCCCCGGCGCGTCTCGGTTGCGAAAACCCGCGCCCGCCCACCTAGGCGCCTAGTGGCCGCGCGCCAGCAGCGCGATGCCGGCCACTATCAGCAGCAGGCCGCCGGCCTGCCCCAGGGTCAGGGCCTCGCGTAAGACCACCAGCCCCAGTAGCGCCGCCAGCAGTACCGAGCCGCCCACGATAACCGGCGTGCCCACCGAGGCCGGCACCCCGCGCTTAAACACCACAAACGTTAGGATTTCGGCCAGCCCCACGCTCAGCCCGGCCAGCGCCGCCAGCCCCAGCCCCTTGCCCGAAATGGCCATCGGCTGCTCTTGCAGCTTGAGGCGCACGAGCCACGCCGCGCCCAGCCCGGCGGCCACTAGTTGCAGCACTACCGCGCCCACGGCGGGTGGCAGGTGCTCGGCCGCCAGCTTGATAAAGAAATTGTAGCCCGCCAGGCACAGCGCCGTGACCAGGGCCAGGGGAAGCCAATTCATAAACCAGGTTGGGTCGTGTAGCCACGCAAGATATGCAATGCCTGCCGCATGGCGTCGGCATCCAGGCCCAGCAAGGGTTTGGTAATAACGCATCGGCTTTTAATTGCGTTTGGTAAGCCGTGGAGCGAAAGGTCGTCGTCAAGAACCACGTAGTTGGCCGGGGCGTCGGCTTGGGCCACCCACGCTGCAATCTCGCTGGCGCGAGAGCCAGTCGGGGGTAGGGTAGAGCGGTCATTCACCTTCATAATGGCCGAGGGCAAGAGGCCCCGCGTGCGAAGAAACGTTGCCCATTGCGCCAGCGAGTAGTTGATGCGGTGCGAAGTCGTTAGGACCACGGCGGCGTTGGTTTCGGCGAGGATGGTAGCTAGGTTCGCAGTGGCCCGCTCATTGAACCTAAAGAAACCATCGGGCTCGGTTTCCACCGCTCGCCAGGCTGGCGTGGTAATTAAAACTCCATCTAAATCGAGTAGAATGACCATGCGTTAGGTAGTTGGTGCCGTCCAAATTACGACTTTGGCCTTTGCCCGTGCTACCCGCCAAAGCCGCCCGGGTCGCCCTTAAGCTGGTTGTCGGGGGTGCTGGCGGGCTTTTTGGTACCTAGGAACCAGGAGAAGCTGAGGTAGCCCACGCGCGTTTCGTACTTGGTTTGCAGGTTGGCGGTGAGGCCGGCGGCTTCTAGTTGGGTGTACTGGCGGCGCGTGTTGAAGACATCGCTCACGCGCAGCGTGAGGGCAGCCCGGTCGCCGAGCAGGCGCTGGCGCAGGGCCACATCGACCCCGTACACGGCCAGCAGGCGGCCCTGCGGCACCACCAGCGGGGCGCGGTAGTTGCCGCTGAGCTGGATGGCCAGGGTCTTGGTCGGGCTAAAGGTGTTGAGCACGTAGGCCGTGCCGGTGAAGTTGGCGCGCGTGCCGTCGCCGGCGTAGCTGGCCACTTGGCTGCGGTAGAACGAGCCGTTGGCGATGAGCTTCCACCACGCAGCCACGGGGTGCGTCAGCGAGAGCTCTAGGCCGTAGTTGGTGGTGCGGCCTAGGTTGGCGTAGCTGGTGCGGGCGATAAAATCTGGCTGGCCGCTGAGGCGGGTTGCCACCGTATCAATGGTGCGCAGGCTCTGGATGGCCTGGTTGGTAAAACGCCCGAAGAGCGTCGTGCTCAGCGTCGTGGCCTTCCAGGTTGCCTGGTGGCCCAGCTCGGCCACGTGCACGTACTCGGGGCGCAGGTCGGGGCGGCCCACCACGTAGTTGCGCGCATCGGAGTAGATGGGCAGGGCAACGATTTGCAGAAAATTGGGTCGGTTCAAACGGCGCGCGTAGCTGAATTGCAGGCGCTGGTCGTGGGGCAGGGTGCGCGCCATTGTGGCCGACGGAAACAGGTTAAAAATGCGCTGGCTAGCCGAGCCGCTGGGCTGCACCTGCGCCCGCAGCCCGGTAAACTCGGCCCGCAGGCCCGCCTGGTAGTCCCAGGGGCCGGCTTTGTGCTGGTAGGTGCCGTAGCCCTGCGGAATAATCTGCTGGTACTGGTAGCGGTACGAGCCGGCCTCCTGCGGCACAAACTCGCCGCCCGCCGCCGGCTGCACGGCGTAGTCGGCGGTGCCGGGCGACAGTAGCGCGTCGGTTTTCAGGCCCGCGCCCCAGCGGCGCTTGTCGCCCAGGGGGTGCACGTAGTCGAGCTGCGCCGAGGGCATGCGGATGGTGACGTCGAGCAACTGCCGGCGCGCCTGCCGGGCGTAGCTGGCCGGCCCGTCGAGCACGCGCTGCTCGGTGGTTACGGTGCCGCCATCCAGGGTGTAGGTGGCGCTGGCCGTGAGCTCGCGGCCGGGCTGGGCGGCCCAGGTGCGGCGGTAGCTGCCCGAAAGCCGGCCGTAGTATAGGTCGTCCATTTCCAGGTTTTGGTTGTGCAGGGCGATGGCCGGGTCGGCGTCCCGGGTCAGGCGGGTTGCAAAGTCGCTGGTCTGGGGTAGGTTATTCTTGTAGACCTCGGCGCTCAGGCTGAAGCGCTGCTGGTCGCTGGGGGAGTAGTCGAAGCCTAGCTGCAGGTCTTTGCTGGTTTGGTGGCGGGTGGTTTGGCCGGTTTGGTCGGTGCGGGTGGTGCGGCCCTCGGCCGTGGCCACCTGCTGCAAGGCCGCGCTGCCCCGGAACCAATTACTGACCCCGTTGGCGCTGCCGAAGAAGTTGAATTTGCCCGCCTTGCGGCTGAGGTTGAGCGCAGCGTAGTACTTGTCGCGGGTACCTAGGGAGGCCAGCGCGTCGCCGTTCCAGCCGTCCTTTACCTGTTTTTTCTGCACCAGGTTGATGATGCCGCCCGCACCCTGGGCCGAGTACCGGGCTCCGGGATTGGTAATGACCTCAATGGTTTCGAGGCGGCTGGCGGGCAGCTGGTCGAGGCGCAGGCTGCTGGGCGCGGGCTTGCCATCGAGGTAGAGCGTGACGCCCGAGTTGCCGCGCAGGCTCACCTGCCCGTTCTCATCCACGGCCACGGACGGTACTTTTTGTAGTACGTCGGCGGCCGTGCCGCCCGCGCTGTTCAAGTCCTTGCTCACGTTGATAACCTTCTTATCCAGGTCATCCACCAAGGCGGCTTTTTCGCCCTGTACTACCACGCTGCCAAGCTGCACGGCCGCTGGCGATACTAGCCACTCGCCCAGGCGCACTACCGGGGTAGGGGCTGCCAGCGTAAGGGGCCGGCCGGCGGGCCGGTAGCCCAGCGCTTCGGCCCGCAGCAGGTAGCGCCCCAGCGGCACGCTAGCCAGCGCGAAGGTGCCGTTTGCCGCCGTTTGGGTGTTGGCCACCACGATTGAGTCGGGTAAGCGCCGTAGCAGCACGTTGGCAAAAGGCAACGGCTGGCGCGTGCCCTGGTCGAGGAGCGTGCCCGATACCTCCCCTAGGGTTTGCGCCGCGAGCGAGCCCGGCAACAGGCCCACTGCCACTGCCAGGAGCGCGAGCCAGCGCCGCCCAGTTGGGCGAATGGCTGATAAGCAACTGGTAAGCAGCTGGCGCAATACAGGGTTCAGTATTGTGCTGGGCCTGGCAACTGATTGAATAATAGTTTTAAGTGTCATGCAAGCTACCAGGTAATGCCTAGTAATCAGTGCTGAGTGTACCGGCTGATTCATCAGATTTGGGAGGGAGGTGACGAGAAAAGGAGGGTGAGCTTGGGGGGCAGGCTGCTTAGCCTAGCCGCTACTCCGGCATTGGCGAGGGCTGAACAGACTCAGAAGCGCCTAGTGGGCTTAGTCTTGGGCTGACGGAGAGTAGGAGTAGAGCCGCCTTGTAGTTGCTAAGCAACGTCAGATTCCAACTATTGCGTCTCTACGCTTGCTTGAAAGTGGGAGGGGTTTAGCTTAAATAATTGCTCAATCAGCCTGATGCAGGGCGCGCTTACTTCGCGCGGCGGCTCAGGAAGAGGTAGTAGGCCAGAAAGCCCAGAGCGGTGCTGAAGAGCAGAATAATGAGCGAATGGATACCTAGGGGTAAATAGTAATTGCACAACGCCAGGCCCGCGCCGCTGCTCGTGAGCAGCGCTATCCACTTCACGACCTTGTTTTGCTCGTCTTGCGGGCTAGGCAGCAGGCGCTCGACGATGCTGGCCGCCGGGGCGGCCGCCACTATCTGCCGTTTCAGCAGGTAGTTTAAAATCATTTTTATGGCGGCGATGATAAAGTAGCCTAGCAAAAAAAGCGCGAACGCGGGGAAAACGACCCGCCGCCAGAACTCCAGCGTATTCATATCCAGGGCCGGTACCGGGGTACTTTGGGCCGCGGCGCCCCCGGCGGCCAGACAGCAAAGCAGGAGCAGCAGAAAACTTTTCATAGGTCGGGTAGTGGGGGCGATACCGGATTAGACCGGCCGGTGCCGGTCAGGTTGCAAAAAATTACGAAAAAGCCAGTAGACGCAGCTGGCGGCGGTGCCGGGCCAGCAGTTCCAGGCACTGCCCGGCCACGAGGAAGGCGGCGACCAGCGCCAGCCCGGCCCCCAATCCGGTGGACACGTCCTGCAAAGCCATTCGCAGCGCGCTCCCAAACAAAGCCAGAAACGCGCCGACTCCCCCCAGCACCGGCACGGCCAGCCAGCAAAGCACCCACGGAAGAGCAGGCTGCGCCCTAGGAATAGCTACAGGTGCAGGCAATTGCGCCAGCACGCTGGCCGCGAGGTCGAAGTCAAAGGCCGGCAGCGGCAGTTGGGCCGCGGCCGTAAAGAGCTGCCGGTAGGTAGCCACTCGGCCCTGGCACAGGGGGCAGCCGCGCAGGTGGGCGGCTGCGGCGGCGGGCAGCAGCGCGGCCGCTTCCGCCGCTGCTTGCAGGGCGCGCTCAGAAAGGTGGGGGCTGGTCATAGGTCGGTGCGTTGGTAGCGGGCCAGCAGGTGCTGCTTGAGTTGCTTGCGCGCCCGGAAGAGGTAGTTTTTCACGGTGCCGTCGGGCAGGGAGGTTATCTGGGCTATCTCCTCGTAGCTCAGCTCCTGCTGGTGATACAAGGCGATGAGAGTGCGGTAGAGCGGAGGCAATTGCTCGATGGCCGCGCTCAGAATATCCGTTAGGTCCTGGTCGAAGAGGGCCGTTTCGGGGTCAGTTTCGGGGCCGGCTACCAGCGGAGGCGGGGCCCGGCGTCCATCTTCCACTGCCGCGGCTGGTGCGGGCTCGGTGGGGTCTAGTAGTACCAGCTGCTTTTTTTCTAGGTAGTGCAGGCAGGTGTTATAGGTGACCTGGCCGACCCAGGTCGAGAATTTGGCTTGAAACTTAAAGCCGGCCAGGTTCTTAAAAACCTTCAGATACACTTCCTGCGCAAGGTCGGGGCGGTCGGCGGGGTGCCGAATCATTTTGAATACTAGCTGCGTGACTAGCCCTTGCGTGCGTTGCACCAGCTGCCCAAACGCCGCCGTATCGCCGCCCAGCACCTGTGCCACCAGCTGCTGGTCAGTAAGAACGGAGGGAGGCTGGGTGCGCATCTACGCATGAGACCGGCTAGCCGGAATGATGTTGCACGTAGCGGGTAGCGGCGGGGGCCAAGTAGCTTTTGCCCTAGGTGCGTTGGGTAGGTCACCCGGCCTATGGTAGTTCTTGAAAAAGAGAAACCCCGACTATGCGAATAGTCGGGGTTTCTGAAGCGGGGGTTTGTTGCAACCCTTCACCTCACGCCTATATATTCCGGTAGTACCGGCGCGGGAATCCTTGTTCGTCGCTATACTATACTTCTGCCGAAAGAAGGTGAACGTGTACTTAAAGCACGTAACACTTAAGAGGAAAAACAAGGTGGGAATGACTTTGCGCCAGCGTGCTTGTCCTGTTGAGGAGGATGCCAAGCGGTAAATTCTCCATGTTAGCACAGTCCAAAAAAGTAGGATGATAATGGCCAGCGTGGAATTTAGTCCTGTTATCAGACTAGCTTACATTCCAAGTAGTGCAAACAGCCACGAAGCAATTATTAGTAGGAGATTTGCTGCGTCTACTAAGCGCATTACCGTAATTTCTCCTTCAATATCTCCAGCTCCACGGCCGGCGCAATGCGCTCATACAAAATATTATACGCTGCCGTGGTGATGGGCATATTCACCTTGAGCTGGCGGTTGAGCTCGTGAATGCTCTTGACGGCGTAGTAGCCCTCGGCAATCATGTTCATTTCCAGCTGGGCTGACTTCACGGAGTAGCCGCGGCCTACCATGTTGCCAAAGGTGCGGTTGCGCGAGAACTGCGAGTAGGCCGTTACCAGCAAGTCGCCGAGGTAGGCCGAGGCCGAGAGGTCGCGGGGCTGGGGTGAAATGGCCTGCAGAAAGCGTCGGATTTCCTGCACCGCGTTGCTTACCAGCACGGCTAGGAAGTTGTCGCCGTAGCCCAGGCCGTGGGCGATGCCGCCTGTGAGGGCGATGATGTTTTTCATGACGGCGCAGTACTCGATGCCGTCGAGGTCGGCGGCGGGGTGGGCCTGCACGTAGCGGTTGCGTAGCAGCTGGCAGAAGCCGTTGGCCAAACCCGAGACGTCGGGCGAGCCGATGGTCAGGTAGCTCTGCTTTTCGAGGGCCACCTCCTCGGCGTGGCAAGGCCCGGCAATGACCCCTAGGCGGGCGGCGGGCAGCCGGAAGCGCTCCTGCACATAGTCGGTCACGAGCACGTTTTTGCCGGGTATCATGCCCTTGATGGCCGAGATAACGCCGCTTTTGTGGCGCAGTGCGTCGCGGCCCAGCTTGTCGAGCACGGGCTGCACGAAGGCGGCGGGCACGGCCAGCACCAGCCAGTCGGCCTCGGCCACGGCGTCGCTGAGGTCGGTAGTGGGGTAGACGAGGTTGCGGTCGAACTGCACGGCC
Organism: Hymenobacter bucti; assembly: GCF_042681145.1. NCBI lineage: Bacteria > Pseudomonadati > Bacteroidota > Cytophagia > Cytophagales > Hymenobacteraceae > Hymenobacter > Hymenobacter bucti. The sequence goes on along the minus strand of NZ_JBHUFD010000003.1, from coordinate 743,405 downwards.
GAGAGGTAGCGCGGGTTGTGGCCGGTGCGCAGTAGGTGCTGCACGTCGTCCTTGGAGCGCAGCCACCAATCGACGCGGGCGCCGTTTTCGGAGAGGATTTTGGTAAGTGCGGTGGCCCAGGAGCCGCCGCCCAGCATGGCAATTTTTTCCATAGGGGAGGGCCGCGCCGGGGCGGCCCGTCAAAACAGGTCAGGAGGGAATTTAGGGTGCAAACTACCGCCGGCAGCGGTATTGTAGCCGCCGGAGCGCGAACTTTGTAGAGCGTGCTCGTGGGGGAAGTATCCGCTGCCGAATGCGCGCTACAAAGTTCGCGCTCCTACTCTATGACGTCTGTAATCGCCGCTACCGCCGCTTTCATCGAAGAAAAATTTCAGGCCGAAGGCTCGGGCCATGACTGGCCCCACATCCGGCGGGTGTGGCACGTGGCCCGCGCCCTAGGGGCCGATACGCCCGGCACTGACCTCGAAGTGGCCGAACTGGCGGCGCTGCTGCACGACATTGCCGACTGGAAGTTTCACGGTGGTGACTACGAGGCCGGCCCGCGCGCGGCGCGTGCCTGGCTGCTGAGCCAGCAGGTGCCCGAGGCCACGGTGGCCCGCGTCGAGCAGGTTATTCGGGAGGTGAGCTTCAAGGGCCTAGGGGTCGAAACGCCCGTGAGTAGCCCCGAGGCGGCCGTAGTGCAGGACGCCGACCGGCTCGACGCCATTGGGGCCATCGGGGTGGCGCGGGCCTTCGCCTACGGCGGGCACAAGGGCCGCCCGATGCACGACCCGTCTACGCCGCCCGTCTCGCACGCCGACTTTGAGCAGTACAAGCAAAGCACCGCGCCCACCCTCAACCACTTCTACGAGAAGCTGCTGCACCTCAAGGACCGGCTGCACACGCCGGCCGGCCGGCATTTGGCCGCCCGGCGGCACCAGTTTATGGAGGAGTTTGTGGCGCAGTTTCTGGCCGAGTGGGACAGTACGGACGTAGGGTAGGCTAGTGGCCGCTTCTTGGGCAATAAGCTTACTTAAGGAGCCTGTGAGCAAGCAGGCCGCCCTGTATCTTTAGGGCGATGAAGCTTCGTGTACTCTCCGTTTTCGGCCGTGGGCCGCTCTATTTGGCACTCTTGGCTGGCCTGCTGGTGGCGGGCTGCCGCACCTGTCCCATCGACTCGTGCCACGCTCGCAAAGCGCACCTGCACAACGGGGTAAAGTACCGGGCCCGGCCCATCTGGAAAATGCAGTTTCCCGCCGTGGGCGAGCGTATCAAGCTCAACTCGGAAGGCAAGAACCGCCGGCGGGACAGCGACCACAGTAAGTCGCTGAAGTAAGCAAGGCTACAGCGCCCCAAACTCAAATTACCGATTTTAACGGGGGTAGAGTAGGCGCAGGGCCCTAGGCCGTGGGGAGGACGAGAGGCGCCCATGAGTGGCGTACAAGCTAGGAAAACCGGGTTTTTCGCCGTAACTTGCGCGGGCAATAAGGTAAAGTTATGAATTATGAGTTAAAAGTTATGCGTTGCCTCAGGCGCCGTCATTGCTTCTTTTCAACTCATAGCTCATGACTTTTAACTCCTAACTCGAACGCACATGGCCGAAGGCGAAAGAATCATCCCGATAAATATTGAAGACGAGATGCGCGGGGCTTACATCGATTATTCGATGTCGGTTATCATCTCGCGGGCGCTGCCCGATGTGCGCGACGGTCTCAAGCCCGTGCACCGGCGCGTGCTCTACGGCATGAGCGAGCTGGGCGTGAGCTACACCAAGAGCCACAAGAAATCGGCCCGTATCGTGGGCGAGGTACTAGGTAAGTACCATCCGCACGGCGATAGTAGCGTGTACGACACCATGGTGCGCATGGCCCAGGACTGGAGCCTGCGCTACCCGCTCGTGGACGGGCAGGGTAACTTTGGCTCGGTGGACGGTGACTCGCCGGCTGCCATGCGTTACACCGAGGCCCGCCTCAAGCGCATTGCCGATGAGCTGCTCGGTGACCTTGACAAGGACACGGTAGATTTCCAGCCCAACTTCGACGACTCGTTGGAGGAGCCGAGCGTGTTGCCGGCTAAGTTCCCGAACCTGCTCGTCAACGGTACTAGCGGCATTGCCGTGGGCATGGCCACCAACATGGCGCCCCACAACCTGACCGAAGTCGTGAATGGCATCGTGGCCTACCTGGCCAACGAGGACATCACGGTGACCGAGCTCATGGAGCACATCACGGCGCCCGACTTCCCGACCGGGGGTATCATCTACGGCTACGAGGGCGTGAAGCAGGCCTTCGAAACCGGCCGGGGCCGCATCGTGATGCGGGCTAAGCACCACTTCGAAATCCTGCCCAATGGCAAGGAGCAGATTATCGTGACCGAAATTCCCTACCAGGTGAACAAGGCTTCGATGATTGAGAAGACGGCCGCGCTCATCAACGACAAGAAAATTGAGGGCATCGCCGCCCTGCGCGATGAAAGCGACCGCGACGGCATGCGCATCGTGTACGAGCTCAAGCGCGATGCGTTGAACACGGTGGTGCTGAACAACTTGTTTAAGTACACCCAGCTGCAATCGTCGTTCGGCGTCAACAACGTGGCCCTGGTAAAGGGCCGCCCGATGACCCTAGGGCTGCGCGACCTCATCAAGTACTTCGTGGAGCACCGCGAGGAAGTGATTGTGCGGCGCACCAAGTTTGAGCTGGCCGAGGCCAAGAAGCGGGCCCATATTTTGGAAGGCTTGCTTATTGCCCTCGACCATTTGGACGAAGTGATTAAGCTCATCCGCGAGTCGCGCGACCCGGAAGTGGCCCGCATGGGGCTCATTGAGCGCTTTGCGCTGAGTGAAGTGCAGGCCCGCGCCATTCTGGACATGCGCTTGCAGCGCCTTACCGGCCTGGAGCGCGACAAGCTCGTGGCCGAGTACGAGGAGCTGATGCGCCTTGTGGACCGGTTGAACGCCATTCTGGCCTCGCCAGAGGAGCAGCGCGCCCTAATTAAGAGCGAGCTTTTGGAGATGCGCGAGCGCTACGGCGACGAGCGCCGCACGAGCATCAACCACGCGGGGGGCGACTTCTCGATGGAGGACATGATTGCCGACGAGGCCATGGTTATTACCGTGAGCCGCGAGGGCTACATCAAGCGCACCAGCCTCGACGAGTACCGGACCCAGGGTCGGGGTGGGGTTGGGGCTCGCGGCGCGGGCTCCAAGCAGGACGACTTTACGGAGCACCTGTTCGTGGCCACCACCCACGAGTACCTGCTCATTTTCACCGAGCAGGGGCGCATGTTCTGGCTGCGAGCCTACGAAGTGCCCGAAACGGCGAAGACCACCAAGGGTACGCCGCTGCAAAACCTCATCGACAAGCCCAAGGAAGACGCGGTGCGCTCGGTGCTCAACGTGCGCAACTTGCGCTCGGCCGACTACCTCGAAAACACGTTCCTCATGTTCTGCACCGAGCAGGGCACGGTGAAGAAAACCCCGCTCGAGGCGTATTCGCGCCCTAGGGCGGCGGGTATCAACGCTATTACTATCAACGAGGGCGACCGCTTGCTCGACGTGCAGCTGCTTTCGGGCAACTCGCAGGTGATTCTGGCTTCGCGTTCGGGCCGGGCGGTGCGCTTTGCCGAAACGGACGTTCGCCCGATGGGCCGCACGGCGGCCGGCGTGCGCGGCATTGCCCTCAACGAAGAAGAGGCCACCGATAAAGTAGTCGGGATGGTTTGCTTGCCCGCCGATAGCCCTCAGGAGCTGCTGGTGGTGAGCGACCACGGCTACGGTAAGCGGTCGCTGGTAGAAGAATACCGCAAGACCAAGCGTGGCGGTAAGGGAGTGAAAGCCATGAATTTGACCGATAAGACTGGTCAGCTGGTGAGTATTCAAGGGGTGACCGATACCGACGACTTGATGATAATCAACCGTTCGGGCCTCACCATCCGCCTGAGTATGAGCGAGCTGCGTACCATTGGGCGGGCCACGCAGGGCGTGCGCCTGTTTAAGGTAGCTGCGAACGACGAGATTTCGTCGGTGGCCAAGGTGGCGGCGGCTGAGCAGGAACTGGCCCTGGTTGAAGAAGCCGGGAGCAGTGAACTCCTACTCGGTGAGGCTGATGGGGCTGCAGGAGCCGCTGCCGATGGTGCGGACGCGGATACTTCCGCCGCCGCCGCAGAAGCGGAAGAAACGGTATAGAAGTTGTTTAGGTACCAGGGGAGGGGCAAGCTGTAATGGAGTGCCCCTCTCTCGGGTCCAAGCCGTGAAACAGGATTTTAGCCGGAATTTTCTGTGCACCGGCGGGCGGCCGGTTCGCACTGATATCTTATTCGTTTGCCCGACGGGTGTAGTTTTGCCCCCGTCATCATTTTTCTTTCTCCCTCCCAATGAAAAAAACATTCCTGACGCTGGCCGCCTCGGCCGCGCTTACGGTAGCTATCGGCGTGGCTACTCCCGCCCAAGCCCAGAGTTCGGCCATTACCAATGCTATTCTTAGCCAAAAAGGTGGTCAGTTGGACAAAGCCCTGACGAGCATCAATGAGGCGGTGGCCAGCGAAAAAACCAAGGATAAGGACAAGCCCAAGGCGTGGTTTACGCGGGGTGAGATTTATTACCAGCTGGTAGACCCGGCTACGCAGGCCTTGTATGGTAAATACACCAAGGACATGCAGCCAGGCGAAGCCGTGCAAAAAGCGGTGGAGTCGTATAACAAAGTGCTGGCGCTGGATGGCCCCACTGGGGAGTACGGCAAGCAGGTGCCCGACCGCCTGACCAACCTTTACAACGTGGCGTTCAACGCGGGCGTGGTGGGTTACCAAGCTAAGGAGTACGACAAGGCGCTGTCGGGCTTTAAGCTAGCTTCGCAGATTAAGCCGCAGGACTCTACGGCTGTGCTGTATAGCGCTTACACGCAGGATGCCAAGCAGGACTATGCCGGCGCCAAGACTAGCTACAACCAGCTTTTGGGCTTGGATGTGTACAAGAGCAAGCCTGCCCCGGCTACGGTCTACACGCGTTTGCTGGCCATCGCCAAAGAGGAAAAAAACACGGCCGAAGCCCAAAAAGTCGTGCAGCAGGGCTTAGCGGCATATCCCAATAACAAGACCTTCCTGATTGAAGACCTGAACATGTCGATGAGTGGCGGCAACAACACGGCGGCGCTGGATAAAATCAGCAAAGCCATCACCGCCGACCCCAACAACGCTAACCTGTACGCCGTGCGGGGTTCGCTCTACGATGCCCAGAAAAAGACCGACCTGGCGCAGGAAGACTACAAAAAAGCGATTACCCTGGACCCGAATAACTTTGATTCGCAGTTCAACATGGGCATCTATAACTTCAACCGGGCGGCCACGATTTATACCAAGGCGAGCAAGATGGACCTGAAGACGTACCAGGTTCAGGGTAAAAAAGTTGAAGCCGAAGGTAAAAAATACTTTGAGGCTTCCGTACCATATTTTGAGAAGGCGTTGGAGCTGCAGCCCAATGACCGCAACACTGCCAGCGCGCTGCAGAAAGTATACTATCGCCTAGGTCGCACGGCCGATTCTGAGCGGATGAACGCGAAGTTGCAGGCGATGAAATAAGGGATAGTTCGTATCATTCTATCCGCACAAAAAAGCCCAGCTACTAGTAGCTGGGCTTTTTTGTGCGGGTGAATGTGTAGGAGGGGAAGGGGGAAGCAGTGAACCAGGTGTTTCCCCACATTCAACTTAACATAATATAAATTATAAGACAATCATATCAGGGTGAAATCTAGGGTGTTGATGTGGACCTTGTCAGCTGATAGTGTAAGTGTACATCAGTATGTGCCTATTAGGCACATCGCAGTATGGCAGCGGGCTCCACAGTCTCGACGTAATACTGCTAGGTTTGTTTGCGTGGAAGTTCGTCAGGTTGTTCAGCTATTCGTTCTCCACTGCGAACAGCAGGTTGTGTGCGCACTTTGACTTTGCTGTTTTGGTTCCCCGGCCATGGATTGGAAGCACCCAGTTGAGTCATCTAGGCCGCGCATAAATTGTGTTCAGATGACGTCTCTAAAAGCTAATCGTTGTTAATCTGAGTAGACAGCAGAAACCAAGTATCTGGTATGCCCGTGGTAGGATGAGCAACGCGAATAGCTGCGGCGCTATTGGCACTTGGTTACCAGAGAAACTTGTCTTTGCATAAGGCGGAGTCCATAACTACTTGTTAATCGAGCCTGCAATATTAAAGGGGTATCAATAGTAGCTTTTGTAGCTTGTAGCTAAGGTTTCTTATTATGTGCTTCTCGCCTACTAATATCGTTTGTTAGCATGTTAGGGAAGGTAAGATAAGGGTAGTCTCAATTAGGCAAATATTCTCAGTATATACTGTGGACAGGGTTTGGTATTTATAAACAAGTACTATAAAGTATAAAAAAGTAATAAATAATCTATATTTTTTGAACTTTTTTATACTTTATAGTACTTGTTTCAATAACTTTGTTTATTTACTTCCGTTAGCGTATTACCATACTACTAATTCTTCTCACTCGCCTTTTATGCCTAAACTTATAGACTACCCTCGTACTAGCTACACCGGAGCCTGGGAAGTAGCCGAAGTAGTTGATGACACGGGGGGCAAATGCGCCTTGGAAACTTGTGCCCGAAAACTTAACCGCAAGGTCAGTGGCTCCTTCAAAGCCATCGTAGGTTCAGGAGTCAAGTTTGGCTTGCTAACCAGCAAGCGAGAAATCCTGACTACTACTACCCTATTCCGACGCATTAAGCACGCTTACGATAAGCAGGAGGAACTCTTGTTTCATCGGGAAGCCTTCCTGACGCCACCACTCTTTACGCAGCTCTGCCGCAAGTTTCGCTCCCGCGAATTACCAGTGGCCATGCTCGACGTCCTACTCATTCGAGAGTTTGGTGTGGAAGAAATAAACGCCCAAAGCGTGGCCAAAGCCTTTGTTGATGGAGCCAGAATGGTAGGCGTTTTGGACGAGAATAACATCGTGGCCGACATCGACCAACTCGCCGCCCAGCAGCCACCCCGTCGCGAGCTAGCGAGCCCACCACCCGCGGGCAACATCTTCCGGCAATCTCCTCCCACGTCGGCTACACTGACCACACAGGCGGCTACTACCGATGAGAACGAGGACCAGGAAACGGAGACAGACGATACTCCCGCAGAAGCTGAAGTTTCTTCTGCCCCTGCACTAACTCAGGCGAAACCCAGTGGGGCGCATCGACTGCCTTTACCGGCCTCTCGCCCAGCCCCAGCGGCCACCACCGACGCTATTGCTCATTTATTCGGTCTTCAATCGACTACTGCGACTTCCGAACCTGCCCAAACGCCCGTCTCGACGCCTCCTGCCAGTTCTAAGCAGACTCCAATAGGACGGGAGAATACGTCGGAAACCACTCCTAAATTACTTACACCAGCGGCCTTGCCTATTCCGGGCACTTTAGCAGCACCAGCTACGGCTACTGAGGGACTATTATTTCGCATCCAACTAGCCGGCCCTGGGCTCAATACGCAGCTAGACGTTGTGGATGCAGATGACCTCATCTTGGTTCGAGCGCTGCTCGATAAGATTGAACGTCGCCTCAAACAATAAATAGCTAAAACAGAGACACATACAGTGTCATTTAATAATTATGTTAAGTTGATTAACTAATTATTACTTTCATTTACACCTTACCTAAAAAATACATCCCCTTCCCGACCATGCAGTCAGGAAGGGGATGTATGGTCACATCTAAGCAGCAAACACTGTACTCTAGGAAATCCGTAGTCTTTGTACTACTATACCTAACCTAGGCAGGTAGTACCCTCCTTTACTCAGGCAAAGGGCGCCGCTGGCCAGCGGCTATCGTTTGGTGGCGCTGGCGCAGCACCGTCAGCATCTCCTCGAGCGAAGAACCGCTGACACGCAGCAGCACAAGTAGGTGGTACACCAAATCGGCAGCCTCACCCGCCAGACCGACCCGGTTACCAGCCATGGCGTCGATAACGGTTTCGACGGCCTCCTCCCCTACTTTTTGGGCAATGCGGGCCAGCCCTTTCTCAAACAACCGGACCGTATAGGACCCGGGCTCCTCGGCCGGAAACTGCCGCCGACGCTCGATAAGCTGGTCGAGCTCGGCCAGCAAGCCCACGGCGGGGGCGGGCAGCCCGGCGCCCACTACCACGGCGGTGGTTTGCGCACCGGGTGCAGCAGGTGCCACGGGTACTTCGGTTTCGAAGCAACTGGTGGTGCCGCGGTGGCAGGTGGGGCCGGCGGGGTGGGCGCGCACCAGCACCGTGTCCTGGTCGCAGTCGAGGTGCAGGCTGGCTACCTGGAGGTAGTGGCCGCTGGTTTCACCCTTGGTCCAGAGGCGCTGCTTGGAGCGCGAAAAGAAGGTAACGCGGCCCTCGGCCTGCGTTTTGTGCCAGGCTTCGGCGTTGAAGTAGCCTAGCATGAGTACCTGCCCGGTGGCGGCGTCCTGCACAATGGCGGGCACGAGCTGGTCGGGCATTTTCTGAAAATCTAAGTCCATATCTAGTAGTAAGCCGGCTAAGCTGGCTGGGGTTTAGGTTGCAGCAGGTCCCAGAGGTTGCCGTAGAGGTCGGCAAAGACGGCGACCGTAGCGTACGCTTCCTCGCGGGGCGTTTCCTGGAAGGCCACCCCCCGGGCAGTAAACTCGTGGTAATCGCGCCAGAAATCGTCGGTGTTGAGGAACAAAAATACCCGGCCGCCGGTCTGGTTGCCCACCCGGCTTTGCTGCTCGGGGCCCTCAGCCTTGGCCAGCAGTAGCGCGGCATCGGCCGTGCCGGCCGGGGCCACCAGCACCCAGCGCTTGCCGGGGCTCAGCGGCGTGTCGGCCACCAGCCGGAAACCCAGCTTAGTGGTATAAAAGGCGATGGCCTCGTCGTAGTCCTGCACCAGCAGGGCCACGTGGGCGAGTTGTTGAGTCATAGAGCGCGGGAAACTAAAACCAGGTATTCGTGCAAAAGTAACCGGGTACTAAAAATTAGCTGGCCCTAGGCCATCTAGCAGCCGTTGGCCGGCGCTTCTCTGGCAACACCCCCAAGCTATTTACTTACATAGCTTAACGCAAACTACTTCTGGTAGCGGCCACCAGACGGTCGGGACGTACCGTCTACGAAAGCCCCAAAGCCGACCTAGGGCGCCCCTCGCCTAACTAGCTGCTACCGCCCTACCCCACCGGCCGCATGGCCACACCCTCGGCCAGCAGGTAGTTTTTGAGGCCCGCCACCGACAAGTCGCCGAAGTGAAAGACGCTCGCCGCCAGCGCGGCATCGGCCCCGCCGAGCCGCAGCACATCGCGGAAGTGCGGCGCGGCCCCCGCCCCACCCGAGGCAATGACCGGCACGCCCACGGCCGCCGCCACGGCCCGCGTGAGGCCCAGGGCGTAGCCGTCGCGGGTGCCGTCGTGGCTCATGCTCGTGAGCAGGATTTCGCCCGCGCCGCGCTCTGCGGCTTCGCGGCACCAGGCCACGGCCTCGCGGCCGGCAGGGTGGCGGCCGCCGTGGGTGAATACCTCCCAGGCTTCGGCGGCGGGGTCGGTGGCCGCTTCATTGGTTTGGCGGGCATCCACGGCCACCACGATGGCCTGGGAGCCGAAGCGGCGGGCCAGCTCGTCAATAAGGCCGGGCGCGCGCAGCACCGAAGAGTTAAGGCTGACTTTATCGGCCCCGCTCAGCAGCAGGGCTTCCACATCGGCCACCGCCCCGATGCCCCCGCCCACGGTGAAGGGAATATTGACCTCACGGGCCACGTTACGCACCAGCTCGATGAGGGTGCGGCGCTTTTCCACGGTGGCCGTGATATCGAGCAGCACCAGCTCGTCGATACCCTCCAGGGCGTAGCGGGCGGCCAGGGCCACGGGGTCGCCGGCGTCGCGCAGGTTCACGAAGTTGGTACCCTTCACGGTGCGGCCGTTCTGCACATCGAGGCAGGCAATGAGGCGTTTAGTCAGCATATCGTAGGTATCGCAGGTGTCGTATGGTAAGGTAAGCGGGCAGTACGGGCTAGGAAAGCGACTCGGCGGGAGCGGTGGGCCGCGTGGTGAGCTGGTGCAGCACCTCGGCCAGCGGCTCCAGGCTGGTGAGTTCGGTGACGTGGGGTAGCGGCCGCGCCGCCCCGGTGCGGTTCAGCCACACGGGCCGAATACCCACGGCCAGCGCCCCCAACACGTCGGCCAGCCAGTTATCACCCACCATCACGGTTTCGGCCGGTTGCGAGCCCAAGCGCGCCAGGGCCACCTGGTAGATGCGCGGGTCGGGCTTAAGCACCCCCACTTCTTCGGAGGTAATCAGGGCATCAACTAGCTCACTCATCCCCAGGTAGCGCAGCTTTTCCTGCTGTTCGGCCGTGCGGTTATTGGTCACGATGCCAATCTTATGGGTCGGCTTCAGGGCCTGCAACAAGGCCAGCGCCCCCGCCACCGGCCGCCGCAGCTGCTGGTAATGCCCATAGTGCTGCGCTGCCAATTGGGCCGCCTCGGCGGCCGAAGCAGCCGGCTCATAGGGCGCCAGCAGCCGCTGAAACCGCTGCTCCCGCGCCGCCAGGTAGGAAATGCGCCCGGTCATCACCTGCGGGTGCAGCTCCTCCAGCAGCGCGCTGTAGCGGCCGTAGAGGTCTTCCACCGGCACCCCGTGCAGAGCGGCGCGGCCAGCAGCTATGGCCGCCAGGGCCGCCCGCGCCGTGCCGGCGTGGTCGAACAGGGTATCATCCAGGTCGAAGAGGATGGTGGTGATAGCCGAAGCAGCTAGCGGCATGAGAGCAGGTAAATTCAAATCAGGTTACTAAAGCGGACCGCGGAGCGGGCTAAAATCGGCTACTCGACCGGCTCTACTCATTACTCGTTTACTCGGCCAGTTCGGCTCTTAGCTCAGCCTCCGTAATCGTGCCCTCATACAAAGCCTTGCCGATAATGGCCCCACTCATACCTAGAGTCCGCAGGGCGGCCACATCGGCTACAGTCGTCACGCCGCCACTGGCCACGAACTGCGCCGCCGGAAACTGCTGCCGCAGCGCAGTGTAGGTCTCGGTGGCGGGGCCTTGCAGCTGACCATCGCGGCTTACGTCAGTACAGATGAAGGTGGTAGCGCCCGCCCCTAGGTAGGCGCCGATGAAGCCCGTCAGGGTTTGGTCAGACTGCTCGGTCCAGGCGCTCACGGCAATGTGCTCCCCCTTAAAATCAGCCCCGATAATGATGCGCTCGGCCCCAAAACGGGCTAGCCACTCCCCCACCAGCGCCGGCTCGCGGGCTGCGATGCTACCCGCCGTGAGCTGCGCCGCGCCCGCCGCAAAGGCCTGCTCAGCCGCTAGCGTCGTCTGAATGCCGCCGCCAAAGTCGATGTGCAGCTTGGTGTGGCGAGCAATGCGCTCCAGCACCGCCAACTGGCGCGGCTCGCGGGCGCGGGCGCCATCGAGGTCCACCAGGTGCAACCGGGTAGCCCCAAGCTGCTCGAAGTGCTGGGCCTGCGCCAGAGGGTCGGCAGAATAAGTAGTCTGGCGAGCGAAGTCACCGCCGGTCAGGCGCACGCACGAACCATTGATGAGGTCGATAGCAGGTAGTATATTCATTTGGGGATTAGTCAGGCGTCGCTACTAACGAACACATTTATAACATTTGAGTAAATCAATCTACCCTAGGTCGCCAGTCAAGAAGTTGCGCAGAATGTGCTCACCCACTGGGCCGCTCTTCTCCACGTGAAACTGCACGCCGTAGAAATTACGGTGCCGCACACCCGCGCTGAACGGCGCGCCTGCCGGGTAGCTGGCCTGGGCAATAGTGTACTCCCCCACCGGGGCATGGTAGCTGTGCACGAAGTACACGTAGTCAGCATTCGCGGGCTGGCGGGTTGCACTTACGAGTTGGTTCGAGTCCGACTGGGGGTGGGTATCACCCAGTAAAGCCACCCCGCCCAAACCCGCAAAGAGCGGCGTTTGCAGGTCGTGCAGGTTATTCCAACCCATGTGCGGCACTTTATGCGCGGCATCAGGCGGCGTGAAGCGCACCACATCGAAAGGTAGCATCCCTAGCAGCTCGGTCCCACGCGCCGGGCCTTCCTCGCTGTGGCGGCCCAGCAGTTGCATACCCAGGCAGATGCCCAAAAAAGGCTGCGTGAGCGTGGGCAACACCTTATCCAGACCCGCCGCCCGCAGCGCCCGCATGGCCGAGCTAGCCTCACCCTCACCCGGAAACAGCACCCGGTCGGCCTGCCGGATTACGGCGGGGTCCGACGTGAGCACGGCGTTCGTGACGCCCAGCCGCTCCAAAGCAAAGAGCACCGATTGCACGTTGCCTCCCTGATAATCGATGACGGCGATATTCATGATTTTACCATTTGATTAAAACTGTGCACCTTACCCACTTTCAACAAATGAGTAAGGAAAGCCTGGCTTATAAAATGCCTTTGGTGCTTGGAATTACGTTTTGCCCCGTAGGGTCGCGCTGCACCGCCTGCTTGATGGATTTGGCCACGGCCTTAAAAATCGCTTCGATTTTGTGGTGCTCGTTGTCGCCCTCGCACTTGATGTTGAGGTTGCAGCGGGCCGCATCGGAAAAGCTTTTGAAGAAATGGTAAAACAGCTCCGTCGGCACGTCGCCCACCCGCTCGCGCCGAAAGTCGGCGGCCCAGACCAGCCACGGCCGGCCCGAAAAGTCGATGGCCGCCTGGGCCAGCGCGTCATCCATGGGCAGCAAAAAGCCGTAGCGGTTCACGCCGCGCTTATCACCTAAGGCTTCATTATAAGCCGCGCCAATGGCAATGGCCGTGTCCTCCACCGTGTGGTGCTCGTCGATGTGCAGGTCACCGTGGGTGCGCACGTAGAGGTCGCAGCCACTGTGTTTACCCAATTGGTCAAGCATGTGGTCAAAGAACCCCAGGCCGGTCTGGCAGTCGGTGTGGCCGGTGCCATCGAGGTTGAGAATAATCTCGATGCGGGTTTCGTTGGTGTTGCGCATCACGTGGGCTTTACGCGGCGGGCGGCGCAGGTGCTCGTATACCGCCGCCCAGCTCGTGGTGCTGAGCGCGGCGCGCTCGTCGGCCTCGGCATGCAGCAGGATGGCGCGGCACCCTAGGTTCTCGGCCAACTGCACGTCGGTCAGGCGGTCACCGATAACGTAGGAGTGCGCCAGGTCGTAGCCGTTGGCCGGGTCGAGGTAGCGGGTGAGCAGCGCCGTACCGGGCTTACGCGTCGGGGCCGGGTCGTGGGCAAAGCTGCGGTCGATGAGAATCTCGCTGAACTCGACCCCCTCCCCTGCCAAGATGTCCAGCATCTTTTGCTGGTAGGGCCAGAAGGTGGCCTCGGGGTAGCTGTCGGTGCCAAGGCCATCCTGGTTGGTAACCAGCACGAGCTCGTACTCGCCATCGCGGGCCAACTGGGCCAGGGCCGTGATGGCGCCGGGCACAAAGTCAAATTTATGCCAGGCATCAATCTGGTAGTCGGTCGGCGGCTCGATGAGGATGGTGCCGTCGCGGTCAATAAATAATACCTTCATCATCGCAGATTTAACTGATTTAACGGATTGCGCAGATACGCCCGGCTGCGCCGGGCTGCCTAGGCTAGGGTGTGGAAGGCTGGGTAGCTTTTGCTACATCAGCCCGGATGAAAGAAAATAGTAGGGCGTCGTGCGAGGCCGCTCCTACCCGCAGGCGTTGCCGGAGCAAGCCCTCGCACGTGGCACCGGCCGCCAGCGCCGTGCGCTGGCTGGCTACATTATCCGGCAGGGTTAACAACTCGAGGCGGTGAATGGCCGGCCCGTCCGTAAAAGCAGCTTTTACTAGCTCACGGGTAGCCAGCGCGGCTATGCCCTGCCGCTGCCACGAAGGCCGCACCCAGTAGCCTAGGTTATAAAAGCCATGCGCCCGGTTGGGCTGATTGAGGCCAATGCCCCCGCAGTACGCGCCCGTCGCGGCATCGAGTATCGCGAACTGAAAAGCTTCCTCCTGCTCCCAATCGGCCTCGCTCTGGGCAATGAAACGCGCACTATCCGCTAGCGAATAGCTTGGCTGACACCAGGGGGCAAATTGCGTGAAAGCCGGTGAGCAGGAGGCAGTAGCGGCTTCCAGCAGCAGGGGGGCCAGGGTCGCCTCCAGCTTCCGCAGCACCAGTGGGCCGGCTGTAAGTTCGCGTTTCATCGAGTGGCCAGGTTACGCGCTAAACTCCCGCAACGCGGCTACCAAAGCGGCGTTTTCGGCGCGGGTGCCCACCGTCAGGCGCAGGGTGCCAGCGCAGGCGGGTTGGCTGGGGCGGCGCACCACAATGCCCCGGCTCAGCAAATACTGGTACACCGCGCCCGCATCGGGCCGGAAGCGGGTGAGCAGAAAATTCGCGTCGGACGGGAAGATGTGCTCCACAATGGGCAGGCCGGCCAGCTCGGCTTCCAGCCAGGCGCGGCCCGCCAGCAGCTCCTGCCGCATGGCCTCGAAGCGGGTGGTATCGGCCAGGGCGGCTAGGGCCAGACGCTGAGTGTTTTCCGATACGTTGTACGGCGCCTTGATGCGGTTGAGGTACGCTATCAGCTCCTCCGAACCAAAGGCCATCCCTAGGCGGATGCCCGCCAGGCCCCAGGCTTTGGAGAAGGTTTGCAGCACCACCAGGTGGGGAAACTCCCCGAGGCGGGTCGTCCAGCTAGGCTGGTTGGCAAAGTCGGCGTAGGCTTCGTCCACCACTACCAGACCTTTGAAACCACGCAGCACGGCTTCGATATCGGCCGCCAGCAGCGCGTTGCCGGTGGGGTTGTTGGGCGAGCAGAGGAAAACGATTTTTGCGTCCGAAGCCAGTATCTGCTGCACGGCCTCGGCGGTCAGCTGGAAGTCCGCATTCAACTCCACCCGCTCCACGGCAATGTCGTTGAGGGCCGCCGCCACCTCGTACATGCCGAAGGTGGGCGGCGTAATCACCAGGCTGTCGCGGCCCGGCACGCCCACCAGGCGCACCAGCAGGTCGATTACCTCATCCGAGCCGTTGCTCAGAAATACCTGGGCCGGCGTCACGCCCTTGAGCGGGGCCAGCGCCTGCTTCACGCTGAGCTGGTGCGGGTCGGGATAGCGATTGAACTCGGCGGGGCCGGCGCTACCCAGGCTGTTCTCATTAGCGTCGAGCATCACCTGGGCCTCGCCCTGAAACTCCGAGCGGGCCGAGGAGTACGGCTTCATGGCCCGCACGTTGGGCCGAATGAGGTCTTCAATCATCGCAGATTTAACGGATTTAACGGATTGCGCAGATACGCCCGGCTGCGCCGGGCTGACTTTGGGGCGCCGTTTTTTGGTTGGCGGATAGGCTTCTTGGCTAGTGCGCTGGCTCGTGGCGCCCCGGCTTGGCGGGCCCTGGGTGGTGGGGCGCTGCTTTACTGGCTGACGGCCAGGCGGCGCAGCACTACGGCTTGGGCGTGGGCACGCAGGCCTTCGGCTTCGGCCATCGCCTCTACTACGGGGGCCAGGGCGGCCAGGCCGTGGGGCGCGAGCTGCTGGAAGGTAATTTTCTTGTAGAACGAATCGAGCGACACGCCGCTGTAGGCGCGGGCGTAGCCCCCGGTCGGCAGCGTGTGGTTGGTGCCCGAAGCATAGTCACCCACGGCTTCGGGGGTGAAGTGGCCCATAAAAACGGAGCCCGCATTGTAGATGTCGGCGGCTAGGTCCTCGGGAGTTGCCACAGCCAGGATGAGGTGCTCGGGCGCGTACTGGTTGCTGAATTTGAGCATCGTTTTTACATCGGGCAGCAGAATGGCCCGACTCTCGGCCAACGCCTGGCGCGCTATTTCGGCCCTAGGTAGCAGCGGCAGCTGGCGCTCCAACTCGGCCACTACGCCTTGTAAAATTTCCTCCGAATCGGTCAGCAGTACTACCTGCGAATCGGGGCCGTGCTCGGCCTGCGAGAGCAAGTCGGCCGCCACGAAGGCCGGATTGGCGCTGCTATCGGCAATAACGAGTACCTCCGACGGGCCGGCGGGCATATCGATGGCCGCGCCGCGCTGGGCGGCCAGCTGCTTGGCAGCGGTGACGTAGCGGTTGCCGGGACCAAAAATCTTATCCACGGCCGGCACCGAAGCGGTGCCCACGGTGAGCGCGGCCACGGCCTGCGCCCCACCGGCTTTAATGATGGTGGTGAGGCCCAGCTCCTGCGCGGCGAAGAGAATGGCGGGCGCAATTTGCCCGTCGCCCCGGCCGGGCGGCGTACAGAGCACAACTTCGCGGCAGCCAGCCAGCTTGGCCGGCACGCCCAGCATCAGTAAGGTAGAAAACAGCGGCGCCGAGCCCCCCGGAATGTAAAGGCCCACCCGCGGCACGGCCACGCTCCGGCGCCAGCAGCGCACGCCGGGCATCGTTTCCACCTCGGCCTCCACGGCGGCGGGGCGCTGGGCGGCGTGAAACTTCTCGATGTTCTGGCGGGCCTGCCGGATGGCGGCTTGCAACTCGGCGGGCACCTGGGCGGCGCCGGCAGCTAGCTCCTCGGCGCTCACGCGCAAGCTGCCTAGGTCGGGCACGCCATCGAATTGGGCGGCGTACTGGCGCAGGGCCTCATCGCCACGCTGGGTTACGTCGTCAAAAATTTCGGCGGCGCGGGCCAGCACGGCGGCGTTGCTGTCGGCCTGGGGCCGCTGCTGGAGCGCGGCCCACTCGGCGGGGGCGGGGTTACGGATAATCTGCATGGATGATAGTGATTAACGGTTAGTGGTAAGCGATTAGTAGCTGGTGTTAAGGGAGTAGATAACTACCCTAATCACTCAACACTAGTCCCTAACCACTAAAACCTACCCTACGCGCTTCTCAATGGCCAGCACCAGAATGCCTTCGGCCCCGATGGCTTGCAGCTCGCCGGCAATATGCCAGAACTTATCTTCTTCGACCACCGACTGCACCGATACCCAGCCTTCTTCGGCGAGCGGCGTCACGGTGGGCGACTTAATGCCCGGCAGCAGCGCCTTCACCGCGTCGAGGGCGGCCACCGGGGCGTTGAGCACGATGTACTTGGAGCGCTGAGCGCGGCGCACGGCCTGCATCCGAAAACGCAGCTGGTCGAGTAGCTGCTGCTTTTCGGGGCTCAGGTTGGGGGCGGCGATGAGCACGGCCTCCGAGCGGAAGATGGTTTCGACCTCGCGCAGGCCGTTGCCGAGCAGCGTCGAGCCGCTGCTCACAATGTCGCAGATGGCCTCGGCCAACCCGATGCTGGGCGCGATTTCGACCGAGCCGCTGATGGTGTGCAAGTGCGCCTGCACGCCCTGGCCGGCCAGGTAGTCGCCAAGCAACCTAGGGTACGAAGTGGCGATGTTCTTACCCTGCAAATCGGCCACCGAGTTGTACTCGGCGCCCCGCGGCACGGCCAGACTCAGGCGGCACTTGCTGAAGCCCAGGGCCTCCACTTCGAGGGCGGAGCCGCCGGCTTCGACCAGCACGTTCTGGCCCACGATACCTAGGTCGGCTACGCCGTCCTGCACGTAGCCCGGAATATCGTCGTCGCGCAGGTAGAGGATTTCCAAAGGGAAATTACTGGCCTCGACCTTCAGTTTATACGAAGACGAGACGAAGCTGATGCCGCACTCGCGGATGAGCTTGAGGGAGTCCTCCGACAGGCGGCCGGACTTTTGAATGGCGATGCGTAGCATTTAAGGAAGGAGACCGCCCGCGCGGCGAGCGGCGATAACGAACACGCCCCCGGCGGCACTTAGCCAGCCGAGCAACGCACTAAAAAACCCGAACGAGAAACTGACAACCCCGATAACCCGGGAGCGGTGGCGGAGACGCGAGCGGCTGGTACGGCTACGGGGTAGCGGCCAGCCCGATTGCCCGGTCTCCTAGCGATGGTGGTGGTGATGCACCGCCCCGACCCAGCCCCTAGGGGCCGGCAAGGCGGCAGTAAGCACGGGCGTAGCGCAACGGGCGTTGAACATCATAACGGGGCAAAGGTAAGCGGCGGGTGCTGTTTGCCAACCCTGGCCAAGCAAAGGAGCCAGAATATTTATAACCGGACACGGTATAGTTAGTTGGCTTACTGCTTGCCCCCACCCCGTATTCAGGGCCGATAAACGCCCCAATACGCCTACCGCACTGGCCACGACTGCGTTTGCCTGCGGAGTTATCTGAGACAGCGGAAAACTTAAAGAATATTTTCTCAGTTTAAAGGAAAAAATTCCCTTACTTTGTTGTCCCTTAGCCTTTCTGCCATGCAAGTTGTTCCATTCGCATTCGAAACCCGGAAACAGGAAACTGTTTCGGCTTTTATCCTGGAGCTATTTGGGTCGCCCGAAGCCTCCCACGATGCCCTGCGGCTGGTGCTGCTGGCGCAGCAAGGGCTACCGGCCGTAAAGGCGCAGGCCATCAGCAGCAACCTAGGGCTCGACGCGACGCAAATGGCAGATATACTAGGCATTACAACGAAAACCTTTCGCCATTATCAGCAGGAAGACAAGGTGCTCGACGCGCCCAAGAGCGAGCAGCTGCTGAAACTAGCCCAGGTGGCCGAGCTAGGCCGCGAAGTGTTTGGCGATGCCGAATCGTTTACGCGCTGGCTGCACAAACCCGCCTACGGCCTAGCCGGCAAGCTGCCCATCGACCTCTTCTACACCGGCGGCGGCATCGACCTGGTCGCCGACGAGCTCACCCGCATTGCCTACGGCGACCTGGCGTAGCGGTGGAAGTATTTCGCATTTCGGCCCCTAGGTATGCCCAGCGCCTCACGGCCTCGGGCGTGGCCAACCGCTGGAATACGGCGGGCCAATACATTATCTATACTGCCGCCACGGCCTCGCTGGCCTGCCTCGAAAACGTGGTGCACCGGAGCGGCGAAGGCTTACAGGCCCCGTTTAAGCTGATGCGGCTCGTCATTCCCGACCAGGTGCTCATCGAGGAAGTACCCGCCGAGATGCTCCCCGCCGACTGGCAGCAGGTAACTAGCTACCCGCAGTGCCAGGAAATCGGGAGCGCGTGGTACCAGCTGCGCCGCAGCGCGGTGCTGAAGGTACCGTCGGCCATTATCACGTCCGAGGCTAATTACCTGCTTAACACCAGCCACCCCGACTTCGAGCAAGTGAAGCTGCTGGGCACGGAGGATTTTATTTTCGACCCGCGCATTAAGATGGAGTTATAAGGTAGCTGATAAGGCACCGTATTACTGCTAACTCATCACTTCTCTAATAGCCGCCGCCACTAGCGCCGGGTAGTAGTAATGCGCAAAATGGTCGCCGGGAATCTCCAGAAACGGCTCGTCGGGCGGGCGCACCACGTTGTCGGCCAGGGCATGCACGCGCAGCTCGGGCAAGACGCCTAGGGGCGGCACCGGGGCAAATAGCACTTGCAGCTGCCGGTGCACGTGGCGGCGCGGGTGCCGGGCCATGCTGTCGGCCAGTTGTCCATACAGCTCCCGCGACTCCTCAAACAGGTAGGTGCGCTTGGCGCGCTCGCGCAGCCAGCGGCTACGACCCAGCCCCGACCACGCGTAGAGCCCCAGCAGCAGCGGGTTGCGGGCGCGGGCCACCACCTTGTGCTGGTCAGTGAAGGAGCTGAGCAGCACGGCAGCGGCCCCGGTTTGAGCCTTAATGTGCGCCGCAATCCAGCCGCCCATCGAGTGGCCCACCACCACATCGGCCGGCCCGATGCCGTGGCGCTCGGCCAGGTACCGGGCCAGCGTCACGGCGCTCACCGCCCCGCGGGGCCGCCACTGGTCCAGGGCTGGCTCCAACTCAATAACCTCTACCGCGGCGGGCGGCAGCAAGGGCCGCAGCGTGTCGAAGATGGTACCGTCTTCGAGGTAGCCGGGCAGCAGCAGCAGGCGTTTCATGGATTTTGTAGTAGCGCGAACTTTTTAAAACCGCGCTATCGCCCGGATATTGAGCACGCGCTGCGAGAGGTAGCTGGGCACGGCGTAGGTCGTGCCGCTCACATCCTGCAAGTAGCTGTAGCCGGCCACGTTGTTGGCCCCTAGAATGTTGAGAATCTCCAGGCCCAGCCAGAGGCTTTCGAGCGAATACAGGTGGGGCTTGGGCGTGTTGCGCAGGCTCACTACTTTGGAGAAGCCGATATCGACGCGCTGGTAGGGCCGGGTGATGGCCTGGTCGCCGCGGTACTGCGGCTGGCCAGGCGGGCTGAAGGGCAGGCCGGTACCAAACACCAGGTTGACATAGCCGCGCACCGAGGGGTTATCGGGCAGGTGGTCCTGGAAGAAGATGCTGGCCGTGAGGCGCTGGTCCTGGGGGCGGCGAATCCAGCCCAGCGGCGTGGTACCCGTAACCTTACCCGTGCTGTCAGTCAGGTTCTTGGTGGCGCCATCGATGTTTTCCTTGGTTGTGAGCAGCCCTAGGCTCAGCCACGACTCTACGCCCTTCACAAACTCGCCGCTGAGGCGGGCTTCGAGGCCAGCGGCGTAGGCGCGGGCGTTGTTTTTGGCCGAGTAGCGCAGGCGCACGTTGTCGACCTCGTAGGGAATGACGTCGGTGAGATACTTGTAGTAGGCCTCGGTGCTAAGGCGAAACGGCCGGTTCATGAGCTGCAATTCCGCCTGGCGGCCCACCACGAGGTGCAACGACTTCTGGGCCCGCAATTCGGGATTGAGCTGGCCGGCCATGTTGCGCAGCTCGCGGTAGAACGGCGGCTGGGCGTAGAGGCCGGCCGCCAGCTTCCAGCTGCGCTCGGGGTGGCGGCGGCTGCGGGCCGCAAACTGCACCCGGGGGCTCAGCACAAACTCTTTATTAACCGACCAATAGTGGCCGCGCAGGCCGTATGTGAGCGTTTTGAGCGAGTCGATTTGCCAGGTGTGCTGCACGTAGCCCTGGGTGCGCTGGCTTTCGAGGGTGAGGTCGGCGGCGAGGCGGGTGCGGCGGCTGTCGGGCACGTAGTCGGCCGAGTCGGCAAAGCTGTACTCGTCGAGCTGGTCGTGGATGATTTCGCGGCCCGTTTTCACGCCCCAGCGGATGGTGTGGGCCCCTAGGGGGTCGCCGCCGGGGTTCCAGCGCCCGCGCAGCTCGGCCGTGAAGATGCGAGCCGTGAGGTCGTTGCGCGAGTGGTTGAAGCTGGAGCCAATGTCGCGGGTGCGCACCGGCTGGTTGTAGTCGGGGCTGGTGGGGTCGTTGTTGACCTCCGAAAACCGGTACGACGCCTCCACGTCCCGAAACTCGAACTCGCGCGTGAGCAGCGCCGAGCCCAGCAGCTCTACTTGCAGACCGGGATGGAAATTGTGCCGCAAGTTCAGGCCGCCCTGGTAGGTGTCGTACTGCATGCGCTCGCGGCCATCGTAGTAGATGTTGACGCGGGTGAACTGCGCGCCGCCGGTCGAGAACGTGACCTGCCCGCTGCTCGGCACGAAGCGGTAGTCGTTGTGCGCCAGTACGCCCAGGATGCCTAGGCTGGTTTTTTGCAAATCGCCGCCCTTCTTCCCCAGCCCAATATTGACGTAGCCCTGCGCGTCGTAAAACGTGGGGTTGTACTGGCCCTGGTTTTGGCGCAGCGAGCTGAGCACGTACTGCGCATTCTTGTAGCGCACGCCGCCTAGGTAGCTCACCCGGCCGTTGGCCGAGCGCGCTTCAGCGTGGAGCGCGCCGCCCACCAGGCTGCCCGTGGCCGAGGCCGCGAACTTGGCCGGCTCCTTATACTGGATGTCGAGCACCGAGGAGAGCTTGTCGCCGTACTTGGGCTGCCAGCCGCCGGTGCTGAAATCGACCTTCTGCACCAAATCGGGGTTGATGAAGCTCAGGCCCTCCTGCTGCGCCTGCGTGACGAGGAACGGCCGGTACACCTCAAAGCCGTTGACGTAGAGCAGGTTCTCGTCGTAATTGCCGCCGCGCACATTGTAGGTGCTGCTCAGCTCATTGTTACTAACTACGCCGGGCAGGGTTTTGAGGATGGCGTTGAAGTCGCCGAAGGGCGAGGGCAACACCTTGGCCGTTTGCGGGTCGAGCTGAATGAGGCTGACCTGCTCGCGGCTGTCGGCGTCGGCGGCGCGGGCGCGCACCGTCACGTCGGTGAGGGTTTTGGTATCGGGCTGCATCACCAGGCGCAGGGGCTGGGCGGCATCGGCGGGCAGGCGCAGGGTTTGGCGCGCGGGCTGGTACCCGAGGCGGCGGGCCACCAGCACCACGGTCGCCTCCTCCACGGGCCGGGTCAGGCGCATGCTAAAGCTGCCGGTAGCCGTGGTGGTGGCGCCGCCGGGCTGGCCTTCCACTGCCACTACTACCAGCTCCAGGGGCTGCCCTAGGGCATCGCGCACGGTGCCCGTAAGGGTGAGCCCAACCGCACGAGCCGCCGGGGCGGGCGTAGCAGGCGCCTGCTGGCTGTAGCCAGCTCTGGGTACTGCGGCCAAGCTCCCCAGCACCCAAATAAGTAGTACGCGCTGCTTCAACTTTAATAGTTAACTATAAAACAGTACCTTAGGCAGCAGCTCCATCGCCTGGGGCCGCTACCCTTCAGTGGTTTACTTAGCGCTCGACTCTACTACCTGACGCAATTTTTTACGCAGGCTGGCCAGCGTGGGCACCGGCCCGCCGGGCGACTTAAACACGAAGCTACCGGCCACCAGCACGTCGGCCCCGGCCTCCACCAGCGGGCCGGCGTTGATTTCGTTCACGCCGCCATCGACCTCGATGAGCGCGCCCGAGCCCTGGTCGAGCAGCAGCTCCTTGAGGGCCGCTACTTTGCGCAGGGTATTCGGAATAAATGTCTGGCCCCCGAAGCCGGGGTTTACCGACATGAGGAGCACCACGTCGAGGTCGGCGGCGATGTCTTCGAGCAGGCAGATGGGCGTGGCGGGGTTCAGGGCCACGCCGGCCGTGCAGCCTAGGTTCTTGATTTGCTCCACCACCCGGTGCAGGTGCACGCAGGCCTCGTAGTGCACCGTGATGTTGGTGGCGCCCGCGTCGCGGAAGGCGGCCAGGTAATTTTCGGGGTGCTCTATCATCAGGTGCACGTCGATGGGCTGGCGGGCGTGGGGGCGCAGGGCTTCGAGCACGGGCAGGCCGAAGGAGATGTTGGGCACGAAGCGGCCGTCCATCACGTCGAAGTGCAGCCAGTCGGCCTCAGCGGTGGCCAGGGTTTCGGCAGTGGCTTGGATGTTGGCCAGGTCGCTGGCGAGCAGCGAGGGGGCGAGCAAGGGTTCGTGGCGGCGGCCAGGTTTGATAATCACGGAGGTAGAGAAAGAAGAGTAGTCAGGAAGGAAATCGCCCGCACCAGCCCACAGCGGGCAAAAGTACGAAGCCGGCTGCCGGACCAAATGCCAGCAGCCGGCTTCTAACGCGAAGAAGGCAAATTTTAGTGAGTGGCCAATTTTAGTCGGGTTTTTTTTCAAAAGCGCGCCAGTCGAGCTCGCCGGTTTCCTTGCGGCGCAGGAAGTAGGTGTTCTCATCTTCTTGCATCTTGCCGAAGGTGAGGTCGCCTTTGCAGTCGCGGCACTTGATGGAAGTGTATTTGAACTTGCCCTGGGCCACGCGGCTGCTCAAATCCAGGTTGTCGGAGCCGCAGAGGCCGCAGGCCCCCACGTCGGCAAAGCTCAGGCGCTCGTACTCGGCCACTACTTCGTGAAAGTTTTTGCCCTCCACCGTGAAGTGAAACTGGCGGCGCCCAATGCGCTTGGTGGTCATCATCTGAACCATGAGAGAAGCGGGTTTTATTACGACTTAAAGGTACGAAAAAAGCAGCGAATAGCCAATAATATTAGCTAGTAAAAGCAATTTTTATTAGTAAATAAGCATCGGCAATTTAGCTAATCCGGTCTATACTGGCCCGTTTGCAGCGGGTACTGCCGCGGTACTTGGGGCGGCCGTGGGCTTCGCCAGCCGGGGCGCTTGGGTGCTTTACCTGGGTCCATCGGCTTAGTAGCCGCAACTTTCCTATCCTAGGCAGGTTACTACGTCTTTGAATCTTACAAGCACCCTGCTGCCATGACGACTACCGCGCTGACTGCCCTTTACCAGGAGCTGACTCCCTGCACGGGCGCCGACCTGAGCACGCTGCTGCCCGGGGGCATTCAGCGCGAGGTCGGCCACTTCAACGTGTTTGATTTAGCCGACCTCGCGGAGTCTAACCAGCTGCGACCGGGCACGCCCTACCCCTGCCGCTCGTTCTACAAAATCAGCCTCCTGCGCAGCCGCAGCCGCACCGAGTATGCCGACCACACCATCGACATTGAGCCCGACGCGTTGGTGTTTTCGACGCCCAAAGTGGCGTTTCAGTGGCGGCCCACCGAGGCGCAGCAGGGGCAGTTCTGCCTTTACACGGCCGAGTTTTTGCTGCCCGTTCTCGGGGGCCTCACGCCCGATGAGCTCCCCCTATTTCGAGCCAACGGGTACCTTGTGTTTCAGCTGACACCGGCCGAAACGGCGCGGGCAGCGGCTATTTTCACCCAAATGCAGCAGGAGCTGGCTTCCGACTACGCCCACAAGTACGACCTGCTGCGGGCCTACGTGCTGGAGCTGCTGCACCTGGGCCAGAAGCGGCAGACCACGGCCACGCTACACCCCGCCCACTCGGCGGCGGCCCGGCTCACGTCGCGCTTCGCGGAACTGCTGGAGCGGCAGTTTCCGCTCACCACGCCCCAGCAGCGCGTGCCCCTACGCACGGCCAAGGATTTTGCCGACCACCTGGCCGTGCACGTCAACCACCTCAACAAGGTGCTCAAGGACAGCACCGGCCGCACCACCACCGACCTCCTCGGCGGGCGGCTGGCGCAGGAGGCAAAGGCCCTGCTGCAACAAACGGACTGGACGCTCTGGGAAATTGCCGACAGCCTGGGCTTCGTCGATGTAGCGCATTTTTCGCACTTCTTCCGCCGCTACGCCGCCGTGAGTCCCGGCGCGTTTCGCACGCTGGCCGCCGCGCCGGTTTGATTTCTACAAGAAGCTGATTGGCGGCTACAACGCCGCCAGAAGCTACCTAGGGGACCTTTGTCGTGTTCAAATCAACCGCACAAACGCACCCTCCATGAGTACTTCCAAAATCGCCCTCCTTACCGGCGGCAGCCGGGGCCTGGGCAAAGACATGGCCCTCAAACTCGCCCAACAGGGCATCGACGTCATCCTCACCTACCGCAGCCAGCAGGCCGAAGCGGTAGCCGTAGTTGCCGCCATCGAAACCCTGGGCCGCCGCGCCGTGGCCCTGCCCCTGGACGCCGCCAACCTGAGCACCTTCGCGGCATTTTTCGCGCAGGTCACGACGGTCCTGGCCGATACCTTCGGCACCGACCGGTTCGACTTTCTCATCAACAACGCCGGCACGAGCCTGACCGCCCCCATTGCGGAGATGACCGAGGCGCAGTTTGATGAGATGCTCAACATTCATTTCAAGGGCGTGTACTTCCTCACCCAGCAGGCCCTGCCCTTGCTGCGCGATGGCGGCCGCATCGTCAATATTTCCTCGGCCACCACGCGCAACTCCTTTGCGGGGGTATCGGCCTACGCGAGCATGAAGGGGGCGGTGGAAGTCTTCACCCGCTACCTGGCCCTGGAGCTAGGCGGCCGGGGCATTGCGGCCAACGTGGTGGCGCCGGGCGCCGTATTTGGCGGCGGGGCCATGACGGATACGCCCGAAATCCGGGCCTGGGTGGCCCAAATGACGGCCCTAGGCCGCGTGGCCGAGCCCGACGACATCGGTGGTCTCGTCGCCTTCCTCTGCACCGACGCCGCGCGCTGGCTCAACGGCCAACGCCTGGAGGCAACGGGCGGAATGGGGCTCTAGCGCGGCCAGACGGCGCGAAGCTTTCCAGATAAAATACTCCGGGACAGCCCACTGGAGCGCGGGCTTTGTAGTCCGCGCCCCAGTGGGCTGTCACTGCTGCGTGAAGCGCACCGCCTGGGGCGTGCCGCCGGCCAGCGGCTGCACCACGCACTGGTAGGTGCCGGGCGCCAGCTGGCGGGCGGGCCGCAGCGGTACTTCGGCCGTGGCCTGGGCCGGCAGGCTGCGCTCCACTACCACGGCGCCCTTGGCGTCGAGCACGCGCACGCGCAGCGCCTGGCGCTGCAAGGCGGGCGGCAGCACCAGGGTCAGCTCGCCGGTGCGGCTGGGATTGGGGTAGATACCAAGCCGGGCGCTGGGGGCCGCCGCAGGAGTGGCGGCCAGCGGCGTGCTGGGGTGCAGCAGGTTGTAGGCCGCCACGAAGTTGGGGATGCCGTACCCCAGGCTGTTATCGGGCGCCTGGGCCTGCGAAGCCGAGCGGCAAAGCGCGGCAATTACCTGCTGGGCGGTGAGCGTGGGATTGGCCTGCCAGAAACCCGCCACCAGGCCCGCCAGCTCGGGGCAGGCGTAGGAAGTGCCGTTGCCCCGCCCAATAGTGCCCGTGGCCGAGAGCACCGCCGAGGCCACGCCCATGGCCGACAAAGTGGGCTTGATACGCCCGTCGGCGGTGGGGCCGTAGGAGCTGAAGCCCGCGTGCTGGCGCAGGGAGTCCACCGCCCCCACCGTGATAATGCTGTCGGCATCGGCCGGCACGGCGATGTAGCGCCAGGCGTTATTGCCATCATTACCAGCCGAGTTCACGACCACCATGCCGGCCCGCGCGGCCCCCAGGGCCGCCAGGCTGCTGATGGCCGTGCGCCCGTTGAGGTCGGCGTAGGTGTGCGACACGGCGGGCCGGTCGAAGGTGTTGTAGCCCAGCGACGAGCTGATGACATCGACGCCGGCCGAGTCGGCGTACTCGGCGGCGGCCAGCCAGTTGGCTTCTTCCACCGGGTATTCGCTGGCTACGTCTTCGGTGAGGCAGAGGTGAAACGTGGCGTGGGGCGCGGTGCCCACGTAGGTGCCCGGCAGCTCGCCGCCAATCAGGCCCAGGCAGTTGGTGCCGTGGCTGTTGCGCTGGTACACACTGGTGCCGCCATCCACAAAATTGCGGGTGCCGGCCACCCGGCCCTGCTGCTGCAGCAGCTGCAAGGGCCCAATCTGGTCGGCCCCCGGAAAGCCGGCGTCGAACACGGCAATCTGCATGCCCTCGCCTTGGTAGCCCGCCGCGTGCATGGCCACTGCCCCAATGAGCTCGTTTTGGGCGTAGGCCTTGCCGTAGGTGGCGCGGACTTCGGCGGTGGTGCGGGCGGCGGGCGCCGCCTCGGGGGCCGGCGCGGGGCGGGGCGCTTCGGGCAGGCGGCTCAGGGTCTGGCCGCCCTTCACGCTGGGCAGCTGGTAGATGCGCCCTAGGGTAACCGAGTCGCAGGCCACCACCGCCGCATTGAGCCAGCGCGAGGTGTAGCGCACCTGCGGGCTGCCGCCCACGGCCCGCACCTGGGCCACGTAGGCGGGATTCACGGGCAGGTCGCGCGCGCGCACTACTATGCCCTGGCGGCTGCGCCGGGCCAGCGCCCGCGCCGACAAAAAGGCCTGCGGCTGGCTCACCGAGTAGGGCGTGCCGGTTTTATCCTGAAAGTAGATGAGGTGGCGGCGCACCGTGCCCTGCGCCCGGGCCGCGGGGCTTAGCCCGCCCAACAGCAGCAAGGCGGCCAGCCAAAAGGAATAGTTCATTAGAAGCAGATAGGGAGGAAGCGGCAAGTTAACGCGGGGTGCACGCCGGCGCGTATAGCCAGACAGTAGCACGCCCTAGGTAGTTCGCGGCCGCCCTCCCCTACCTAGGGCCCGGCCCGTGGGCGGCCCAGGGCCGCGCCCCGTGCCCGCGGCCATCGGCCCGCGGCGCTACCTCAGCCAGCTTCTGGGCACTATGTTAGCGCCGCGTACCAGTCAGCCTTTATGCCCCATCAGCCCCGCCGCCAGTTTATTGGCCTGAGCACCAGCGCCCTCGCGGGCGCGCTGGTGCCCGGCCCGGTCAAGAGATTATTCGCGCCCCCCACGGCGGAAATCACCGTTCACCTCACCCAGAGCCTGGGGGAGATAGCGCCCACCATCTACGGGCAGTTTATTGAGCACTTGGGGCGCGCCATCTACGGCGGCATTTACGACGAGCAGCACCGGCAATTTCGGCCCGACGTGCTCGAAAAGGTGCAGCGGCTGCGGCCGCCCCTGCTGCGCTATCCGGGCGGCACGGTCACCAAGATTTACCACTGGAAAGACGGCGTGGGCCAGAACCGGCCGGTGCGCAAAAACCTCATCTGGGGCGGCTACGACACCAACCAGGTCGGCACCGATGAGTTTGTGCAGTACGCCCGGCTGCTAGGGGCGGCGCCCTTTCTGACCGTCAACATGTCGACCGGCACAGCGGAGGAAGCCGCCGACTGGGTCGAGTACTGCAACGCCACGCAGGGCTACTACGCCGCCCAGCGCCAGGCCAACGGGCACGCCGCGCCCTACCAAGTAAAATACTGGGGCCTGGGCAATGAAGAAGCGGCCAAGGAGGATGCCGGCCGGCTGCAAGACCCGCGCGACTACGTCAAGCAGGCCTGGTACTATGCCAAGCTCATGAAGCTGCAAGACCCCACCATTCAGCTCATTATGGTGGGCGATAAGCCGGACTGGAACCAGCAGATTTTGCAGGAGCTGCACCCGATATGCGACTACATTTCGCTGCACCTCTACGCCAACTCCAAGCCCGGCGACCCCGCCTCGCTGTTCGCATCCATCGCCGAAATGGAGGTGGCCATCAAAACCACCGCGGCCCAGATTAAAGCCCTCACCCCGGAGCGAGTCACGGGCTTCAGCAAGTGGTACCGCTTCCCGAGCCGGCAGCAGCCCGTGAAGATTGCGCTCGATGAGTGGGGCATCTGGGAAAACGGCGGCAAGGGCGCCTACGACCTGGAGGTAGACTACACCTGGAACCACGCGCTGGGGGTGGCCACGTTTCTCAACATCTTTCAGCGCAACGCGGCGGTTATCGGCTTGGCCACCTGGGCCCAGACCGTCAACGTCTTAGCGCCCATCATGACGAACGAGACCACCTCCATCTGCCAAACGATTTATTACCCCATGGAGCTCTACCGCCGGCTGTGCGGCCCCCGAAGCGTGGCCGCAACGACGACTGGCGCGGCCACGCTCGACGTCTCGGCCTCCACGGATGGCAAGACGCTCACCCTGGCCATCGTCAACCGCGACAGCACGGCGGCGATTACGGTAAAAATCAACGCCAAAGTAGCCGGCCGCTGGATTGCGCACGAGCTCAACGCCCCCTCCGTAGCGGCCATGAATACGCTGCAAGCGCCTGACACCAACGTGGTCAGCTATAAGCAGCGCACCCTGCTGGCCAGCGCCACCACCTATACGGTGGCGGCGCACGGCATTACCCTGCTGCAAGCCGCGCTCTAGCGCCTAGGTAGGACCTAGAGCTTGCCGCTGGCCACGAGCACTTCGAGGCGCGAGCGTCCCACCTGCACCACGGTCGGCGTGATGACCGAGGCGCCGTTGGAGGTGGTGTAGAAAGTTTCGTAGGCGTAGCGGCGGCGCAGCACCGGGCCCACACCCTGGGCAAATACCTGCAGGTAGCCGCCGCGGCGCAGCAGGCCATCATTGGCTTCGATGGGCTGCCGGTCGCGGGCCACGACGGTGGTGGCGTAGGTTTGGGGGGCGGCGCCGGGTGTGGTGAAGGGCTGCTCCACGGCGGCATCGAAGGCCCGCACGCTGTCGGGGCGCGCGGTGGTGAAGGCGTATTTTTTCCAGGTTTTGCCGGCCCGCAGCGGGTAAATAAGCTCGATGGTGCGCACGTTGTCGCGCGTCATCAGAATGGCCTGCGCCTGGGGCTGCACCACCAGCACGCTGTCGTCGGCCCAGGCGTCGGTGCTGTTTACGCGGCGGGCGCGCAGCACGCGGTAGGCTTTTTGGCCGGCCGCATCGGTAAACTGCTCGGTCACGGCCTCGCGCAGTTGGTAGTTGGCGGGCGTGGCCACGCCCTTGCTCCACACCGTGTCGCTCACGGCGTAGGTGCGGTAGGTGCCCACTTCGAGCGGATAGTAATCAACGACCGGCGCGGGCGTCACCGTTTCGTGGCGGCAGCCTTCCAGCAGGGCCCCGGCGCCCAGCAAAGCGGCGGCCGCCAGCGTTTTAGTCGGTAGCGAATAGCGGAAACGTAGCATCATAGCACGATAGAATAGCATTAACTAACGCCCTGGGTCGAAGCTGGCCCAGGCTCGGGGGCAAAGCTAGCAACTAGCTCGCACTCAGCCCCGAGCCAGACAGGCACCTAGGGCATTTTCCTCAGCAGGCACGTGGCAGTCACCAAATAAAAGAGAGGGGTTAATACGCGGATATACTGCGCATTAACCCCTCTCTTTTAACTGGTGGCTAAGTAGGCTACGCCAGGGCCACCTCGGCCGCCAGCGCCGGTACTTCGCCAATGACGTGGCGCGTTATCCAGCCGCCGCCCAGTACGTCGTCGCCGTCGTAGAACACGGCCGCCTGGCCGGGCGTGATAGCATGCACCGGCTCGGTGAAGTAGATGCGGATTTGGTCGCCATCCTGCTCCAGAAACGCCGGCGAGCCGGCGTGGTGGTAGCGCACCTTCACCACGGCCGGCACCAGGCCGCGGCCCCCTAGGTCGGCCAGCTTGCCCATGTTGAGCTTGTGCACGGTGGTGGCGGTGCTGGCCAGCTCGTCGTAGTTGCCCAGCACCACCTCGTTGGTGTCGGGCCGAATGGCCGTGACGTAGGCCGGAAACCCGAGGGCGATGCCCAGCCCCTTGCGCTGCCCGATGGTGTAGAACGGGTAGCCCTCGTGCGCCCCCAAGTCGCGGCCGTCGCGGTCCACGAAGCGGCCGCCGGCCACCCGCGCCTCCAAGCCCGGCACGCGCCGCCGCAGAAAGCCCCGGTAATCATTATCGGGAATAAAGCAGATTTCGTAGCTCTCGGGCTTGTTGACAAGCGCCGTGAAGCCGCGCTGGCGAGCTTCGTCGTAAATCTCGGTTTTGCGCATCGCCCCTAGGGGGAACAGCGTGCGGCTCAGGCTCTGCTGCGTCACGCCCCAGAGCGCGTAGCTCTGGTCTTTGTTTTCGTCGAGGCCTTTGCTCACCACAAAGCGGCCGGTGTCGGCATCCTGCCGGATTTGGGCGTAGTGACCGGTGGCAATGTACTGGCAGCCCAGCATGTCGGCCCGGCGCAGCAGGGCGTCCCACTTGATGTGGGTGTTGCAGAGCACGCAGGGGTTGGGGGTACGGCCGGCAAGGTATTCTTCGGTGAAGTTGTCAATGACAAAATCGCCGAACTCGTCGCGGATGTCGATGATGTAGTGCGGGAACCCTAGGCGCACGGCAATGTCGCGGGCATCGTTGATGCTATCGAGCGAGCAGCAGCCGGTTTCTTTTTTCGAGCCGCCGGCCGTGGCGTAGTCCCAGGTTTTCATCGTCATGCCCACTACTTCGTAGCCGGCTTCGTGCAGCAGCACAGCGGCCACCGACGAGTCGATGCCACCACTCATGGCCACGAGAACGCGGCCTTTGGTCGGAGTATTTTCCATTAAAACGGCAAGCCACCCAGGGAAGTGAATGTTCCGGCTGGCGCCAGTACAAAGTTAAGAGTTAAAAGTGATGAGTTAAGAGTAACTACACGACCTTTGCGGTCCTGTACCTCCGCTGGGACTACTAAAACTGTTATTCCGAAGCGCCCCCTCCTACTCCTAACTCATCACTCTTAACTCTTAACTCCTATAATGCTTGCTCTTCCCGTGCTCGTGCGCGGCATCAATAACCTCTCCGACGCCCGCTATTGTGCAGGCATGGGCGCCCAGGGCCTCATTTTTACGCTCGATGCCAGCCTGCCGGGCGCCGTCGATGCCGCCACGGCCCGCGAGCTGGCCGGCTGGGTGGCGGGCGTCGACCTCATCGGCGAATTTGGCCACGTGGCCGGGGCCGAAATCAACCGCCTGGTTGAAGAATGCGGCCTGACGGGCGTGCTGCTGCGCCTCGACCCCGCCCGCCAAGCCTGGCCCCAGGGGCTGGCCGTGCCCGCCCTCATCGAGGTGCCGGCCAGCCTGCTCATCAACCAGGAGCACTACGCCGCGGCCATTGCCGACCTCACGGCGGCGCTGCCCGTTGGGTTCGCCTTCTTCACCACCGCGCCCCAGCCCTACCCGGCCGACTACGCCTACTGGCACCAGTTGGCCCGGCAGGCCCCGCTGTGGCTGGCCGGCCCCCCCGACCCCACCCAGGCCGCCGAAACGGCCCAGTACGTGCACCCGGCCGGCCTCATTCTGGAAGGCGGCGACGAGATAAAGCCCGGCCTACGCGACTTCACGGAGCTTGAAGCCGTGTTTGAAGCCCTGGAAGAGGCCTAAGTAGCGCAGCGGCGCGCCCTATCTAGGCCATGACGGCTACCGCGCCCAGCAGCCACTGCCCGAGCTGCTGGTCGCCCGCCAGCTCGGCAGCAGGTAGGGCGTCCGCGAGGCTGATGTTCTTCGAAAACAGGCGCCAGGCCACCGGCCCGGCTACCTTCACATGCGCCCGAACCGGGGCATCGCTGGCTTCGGCAGCCGCTTCCGGGTTGATAACCCAGCCCGTGGGCGCGCGGTGCAGCACCCAGCTGCCCCCACCAGGGCCCGTGACCTCAAAGCGCACCCGCTCGCCGGGCGCCGCGACCACGTGGTGCAGCCGGTGGGGCAAGGCCCGCACGCTGGTAGCCAGGTAGGGCCTGTACAGCGCCGGCTCGTAGAGCGCGGCCTCCTGCCCCACCGCGTGCCGAATCTGTTGCTGGTGGTGCCACTTCTCGGTGTAGTCGCGGGCGATGTGAAACCAGTTGGCCGACTCTGTCTCGCCCGCCCAGCCCACGGCAAACGTCGCCGGGGCCTGCGGGTCGAGCGTGGCCAGGTACTCGTGGTAAGGGGGCCCGGTGTGGGCCAGCAAATCGATAATAACGGCCGGACTCAGGCGCTGGGTAGCGGCCACCCAGCTCTGGTTGAGCTGGTTGAGGTAAGTCACCACGTCTGCCGGGGCCGCGCTGGCCGGGCCGGGGTCCGCGAAATGCCCGTCGCGCAGCATCGACACGCTGCGCAAATTACCGTCGAGCAGGTGCAGGGCTACGTCGCGCACGCGCCAATGGCCGGCCACGGTGGGCAGGTCCCAGTCGGCCGGGCGCAGGCCCCGCAGCAATTTCAGCAAGAGGCGGTCCAGCTCCGGCAAAAGCGGCAGCGTATCAATAATAACAGGCTCCATATGGGGCCCTAAGATAGAAGCAGCGGCTTAGCCGAGCCGGAACCGCACGTACTTAATGGGCACGCCCACGGCGCGGTATTTGCCCTCAAAGTGCGTTTGGATGGCTTGGGCGGCGGCAAAAGCCGGGTCGGTTTCGGCGTAGAGGTCGCGGGTGGCTACCTCTACGGTGGCGCCGGGGCGCCCGGCCAGCACCTCCAGGGTGTAGTCGTACAGGCCCTCGCTGTCGGTTTTGAGCTGGGCCACGCCGCCGGGCGCCAGCAGCGTCTGGTACATGTTCAGGAAGCGCGGCGCGGTGAGGCGGCGCTTGATGTCGCGGTCGCGGGGCCGCGGGTCGGGGAAGGTAATCCAGATTTCACTGAGCTCGCCGGGGGCAAAATGCTCGGTGAGCTGGTGGGCCATCAGGCGCAGAAACCCCACATTATTCAGCCCTAGGGCCTCGGCACGGGTGCTGCCCCGCCAAATGCGCTCGCCCTTGATGTCGAGGCCCAGGAAGTTTTGCTCGGGGTGCAGCTGGGCCAGGCCCACGGTGTACTCGCCCTTGCCGCAGCCCACTTCGAGCACCAGCGGCTGGGTATTGTGAAAAAAATCGGCCGCCCAGTTGCCCGATAAGCGGCCAAATATTTCCTTACCCGGCTCGATGATGTCGGGGCGGTTGGCGTTTTCAGCAAAGCGCTGGAGTTTAATACGGGGCACGGTGGGCGAAAATGGCGGCGAAAAAATGACTACAAAACTACGCTTCGTGCCGCGTTGCCCGCCTACTTAGACCTAGGCGTAGAGCTCGGCTACTTCGGCCACCACGAAGGTGCTGCCCCCGATAAAGACCACATCGGCGGGCCCGGCGGCGGCACGGGCGGCGGCCACGGCCGCGGGCACCGGGCCGTAAACCTGGCCCGTGAGCCCGGCCGCCTGGGCCAGGGCCGCCAACTCGGTGGCGGGCAGGGCCCGCGGAATATCAGCCTGACAGAAGTAATACGTGGCCTCGCGGGGCAGCAGCGCCAGCACCTTAGTCACGTCCTTGTCATTGACGGTGCCGATAACCAGGTGCAAATGCTCGTGCGGCACGCGGGCCAGCTGCGCCAGCACCAGGCGCAGCCCGGCCTCGTTGTGGCCGGTGTCGGCCACTACCAGCGGGCGCTGCCCCAGAATACTCCAGCGGCCGCGCAGGCCAGTGAGGCGCGTTACATCACGCAGGCCCTGGCGCAGGGCAGCTTCCGAAATCGCGAAGCCCTGCGCCCGCAGCTCGTCCAGCGCGGCCAGCACGCCGGGCAGGTTCAGGCGCTGGTAGTCGCCGAGCAGGCCCAGCGCCACGTTTTCTAGGTACAGCTGCCCTTCGCGGTACACGTGCAGCAGCTGCACGCCCTTGGCGTAATCGTCGGCAGTAGTTTCGGCGGCGGGGCGTGCTTCGTAGCGGGTATCAGCAAAAAGCAGCGGGCTACCCTCCTGCCCAGCTTTAGCCTCAAAAACCGCGGACACCTCGGGCTGCGTCTGGCTCACCACCACCGGGCGGCCGGGCTTAATGATGCCAGCCTTTTCGCCCGCTATCTCGGGCAGTGTGTTGCCCAGCATGGCCTGGTGGTCGTAGCTGATGTTGGTGATAAGCGACACCAATGGCGTGATGATGTTAGTCGAGTCGAGCCGGCCCCCCAGGCCCACTTCCACAACGGCCACATCGACCTGCTCGGCGGCGAAGTAATCGAAGGCCAGCGCCACGCACATCTCAAAGAACGAGGGCTCAATTTCCGCGAACAAGTGGCGGTGGTTTTCGACCCAGCTCACCAGGTAGTCCGGGGCCAGCTCCTGCCCATTCACCCGAATGCGCTCGGTAAACTCGCGCAGGTGCGGCGAGGTGTACAAGCCCACTTTGTAGCCAGCGCTTTGGAGCACCGCCGCCAGCAGGTGCGACGACGAGCCCTTACCATTGGTGCCCGCCACGTGCACGCTCCGGAACTTAGTTTCGGGGTGCCCTAGGGCCGCTGCCAGGGCTTCCGTGTTGCCCAAGCCCTTCTTGAAGCCTGCTGCCCCTACCCGCTGATACATGGGTAGTTGTGCGTAAAGCCAGGCCAGCGTTTCCTGATAAGTCATTTTTAATTATCAATAGGCAATGAGCAATGAGCAGTTAAAAAGAAGATGCTCTTCCCAACTGCTCATTGCTCATTGATAATTGTTCATTCCTGCAAACTACCGCACCGAAAAACGGAAGGTGTAGAAGCCCGTGGCACCGCTAACACCGGCATTAGTTTTCACAAAATTGGCGTCGAGCAGCTTATCGCGGCAGAGCTTTTCCTGGGCCGGCGATACGTTGCCCGACACCTTGGTAACGGCTTCTACCTCGCCATCACTACTGATTTTAATCTTGAAGCGGATAACGCCGGGGTTGTCGTCCACGGCTTCTACTACGGGCGTATTATCAAAGCGCCAGCCGCTCATTTCGAGGCCCCCCCCGCCGCCACTGCCGGGGCGCGAGCCGCTGCCCCCGCTGCCGGGCGCCCCGTAGAGCGCCTTGGCGTCGAGCGAGCCGTTCCGGTCGCCCTGGTCGCCCACGGTGCCGGGGCGGTCGCCATTGCTGTTGCCGGTGGGCGCACTACTGGAGCCCGCCACGCCGTTGCCGCCGGCCGCACCGCTGGCGCTGCCCCTAGGTGTGTATAGGGCGCGCGGCTGCTCGCGAGGCTTGGGCGGCGCGGGTGTTTCGCGCACGGGCTCGGCGGGCCGCACCGGCTTCACAGTGGGTTTCTCAACGGGCGGGACGGCCACCTCGGCGTCCTCGGCCTCGCTGGTAATTACTTTTTCCTGCGTTTCGGGCTGGGGTGCGGGGGTGGCTTCCACGCGCGGCTGGGCTGGCTGCGGCGTGGGGTCGGGTTGAGCGGCCGCGGGGCGTGAGTCCTCGCGGTTGGGTGAGGCGTTGGCGGTAGCCATGGTCTGTACGTCGCCCGAGCCGGCCTCGTCGAGGCCGTAGTTCAACTCTACCCCATCGCCACCTAGGGCAGTCAGAGGCGGGTTGGGGCCGCTAAACTTCAGGAAGAAGCACACGAGCGCCAGCAGCAGCACGATGGCCGCCGTGATACCCAGGGCTTCGCGCCGGTGCTCTTCGGGATAATCGAGGGCCATTCTTAAAATTATGAATTATGAATTAAAAATTATGAATTAAAAGCTGGTTTTCCCTCGTGCCGCACTGGTCAAACTGGGTAGCCAATTTCTAATTTTTAATTCATAATTTTTAATTTAACCTATTTCCCAGCGGCCTGCTGCGACTGCGTGGCCATGACCATCTTCATCTTCAAACGGTTGCCGATTTCGAGCACGTCTACCAGCTTCTGTACGTTCAGGCCGGCATCGACGCGCAACACTACCGTGGGCTGGGCCTCGGCGGGCGCGTTGGCCGGGATGAGGACGCGCAACTCGGGCTCGAGCGTAGCGGCGGTGGCGGGCTTTTTATTGACGAAATACTCGCCGGCCGCGTTGATGCTCACCGTGATGGGCTGCTTCATTACCTGCTTGCTGCTTTTAGCATTGGGTAGCAGCAGCTTGATAACGTTGGGGTTCACCATCGTGGACACAATCAGAAAGAACAACATCAAGAAGAACATGATGTCGTTCATCGAGCTGGTCTCGACGTGGGAAGAAGCGTGGCGGCGGCGGGAGAGATTCACTGCGGTTGAATTAAAAATTAAAAATTATGAATTAAAAAATTGACTCTCTATGAAGCTTTTAAACAGCTATTTTAGAAGTCAATTTTTAATTTTTAATTCATAATTTTTTAATTATCCTGAAGGATGTCCATAAACTCGATGGCCGAGTTTTCCATCCGAAATACCATGCGCTCGACCAGGATGCTGAGCCAGTGGTAGCCGATGTGAGCGATGATACCCACGACAAGGCCCGCCGCCGAGGTCACCATCTTGGTGTAGAGGCCGCCCGCAATCTGGGTGATGCCGAACTCGCCGCTGCTGGAGATGGCGTAGAAAATCTTAATAACGCCGATAATCGTGCCCACAAAGCCCAGCATGGGCGCAATGCCGGCGATGATACCTAGGATGCTGATGTTCTTTTCGAGGCGGGCAATTTCGATTTTTCCAACGTTCTCAACGCTGGCTTCAATCTCGGTGATGGGCAGGCCAATGCGGCGCAACCCCTTCTCCACCATGCGGGCCAGCGGCGACGGGTTTTGGGCGCAGTAGAGCTTGGCGCCGGGCAGGTCGCCCTTCACCATGAGCGAGCGAATACCGGTCATGAACGACTCGGGATTGCCGCCCGCGCTGCGGATGGTGAGGTAACGCTCGGCGATGATGTAAATCGAAACGACGAGCAGCGCGAAGATGGGCAGCATTATCCAGCCCCCCTTCAAAATTAGGTCGACGAGCGAGAGGCCGGGGGTGGCGTTAGCTATGGCATTAGCGTGGGCGGCGGCCGTGTCGGTGGCGACGGTAGTGAGGGCGGGGCCGGCTTGCAGCAGAAAAACGGACATTCAGCGGGAGAAGAAGTAGGCAATTAGCTACTAGCGGCAGGCGGCTACTAGCTTCGGAAGCGTTTATAATAACCTAGGTCACAGCGCGTAACCACTAGCGGCTTGCAGTACTTAGTAAGCTATCACCGACAGCCCTTTGTCGAGGTGCGGATTCTGGCGCAGGCGGGCGGCGGCGGCGAGCGCCGTGGGGCGGTCGGCAAAATCGGCGGCCGTGAGGCGGTAGTAGCGCGTGCCGGGATACGGGGCGATAATCTTGGCTGGGCGGCCGGCGTGGGCCAGGTTGCGGCGGCCTTCCTCGGCGCGATTCCACGAGGAGTACGCAGCCACCATGACGTAGAAACGACCCGTATGCGCTTTAATTGTGGTAGCGGAGGCGGCGGCGGTGGCCGCTTTGGCCGGGCTGGCAACCGTGACAGTTGCCTTGGGGGCGGCCGGGGCTACGGTCACCGCTTTGCTGTCCTTAATGCTAACCACGGGCTTCGCCACTGGCTTAGCGGCAGTTACTACCTTGGGCGCGGCGGCCACTGGAGCGGGCGCGGGCGGTGCCGAAGCCACCGGGACCGACACGGGCACGGTCTTGAGCACCACCGTGGGCATTTCTACTTTTTCCTCTTTCGCCTCGCTGGCGGTTTCCTCAGCAGCGGCGGCCGGTGTATTTAGGGTAGCGAGCGGGGCGGTAGCCAGCGTAGCCTGCTGCGGCACGGGCGCCGTGCGGGCCTGCTCCCAACGGGGCAGGTAGCCCTGCCAGGCCACGGGCACCGCAGCCGGGTGCAAGGACAGCAGGTAGATGGCCCCGGCCACCACCCCGGCAGCCAGCCCAATGGCGCCGCCGCGAACCAGGCGGCCCAGGGGCACGCGGTTGTTGCGGGTGGCGGCCGAGCGAAGGCGCGGCACCAGCTGCGCCTGCTGCTCGCGGGCCAGGCGGGCGTCAATCACGGCGATGGGGTGCGCCGTGAGCTCGGGCAGGCCGTAGGCGGCGGCAAACAGGTTTTCGGTGCCGGTGTATTCAAACTGCAAGCCGCGGCCGGCCAACTGCCGGAATATCCCGACGCCGGGCAGCTCGAGGCGCTGCTGGGCTTGCAGCTCCTGGTGCAGCGTGGCCACGGCTTGGCGCAACTGCTCGCGGGCCTCGGCGGCCGACAAACCCAGGTGCTGGCGCAGGGCGTCGAGCAGCAGGCCGTCGTTGCGGGTTAGGGACTGGTTGAAGGCGACGTGGCGGGTGGGTGGGCTCAGCAAGTGCCGGCCGGCGAGTTGCACGCGGGCTGGCGCATACTCGGCCACGAGGCCCCCAAAATCCGGAATTATCACGCAATCGTGCTCGCGGAGTAGTGGGCGCAGGTGGTCGGAAAGATTCATAAGAGTAGGTTTGGCAGGCGGTAGTTTCAGGCTTTAAACTAGCTGACAGTCCGTTGTCTTAACAACTGACAATCAACTACTAAAAACTGATTTAGAACGAGTAAGCGGCGCCGCCAATCACGTTGATACCCTGGCTTTGGTAGTTCAGGTAGCGCTGGTAATGGCGGTTGGTGAGGTTATTCCCCATTGCAAAGATGCTGAATTTTGGGGTAATACGGTAGTCAGCGCGCAGGCTGAGGTCTACGACGGCGTCGGTTTTGCGGCTGACCACCTCCCGCACGGGGAAGCCATTTGCTAGGTTGGTGCGGTAGCCCACGCCGTAGTTACCGGCGTAATAGTAGAGGTTGGCGCCCAGCAGCAGCTTATCAGTGGCGTTGTAGGTGCCGTAGAGCGTGCCGATAAACGACGGCCGGCCGTAGGCCTGGTCGAGGTTCTTCACGCCGTAGTGGTTGAAGTCGGCCTTGAGGCCCACCCGCACTTTTTCGGCGGCGCTGTAGAGCACCTCGGCGTGAACGTTAGTCACGCCGATGCTTTCCTGGTCATACACCAAGTCAAACTTGGTGGTATCGGTTAGCGAGTTGCGGTAGAAGTACAGGTTGCGCGAGCGACTGAAGGTAGCGCGGGCCGCCACTTCGAGCCCGCTGGCCGGGGCCGCCGTGAAGCCGCCATACACTGACACGCCCTGGTGGGCGTCGGCCACGGTTTGGCTGGCGCCGCGGGCCAGCCAGGGGTTTTCCTGGGTGAGGTCGTAGCGCGTCACGCGCTGCAAGGCGCCGCCCAGGCCGCCGTAAATCTGGAGTTTTTCCGGCACCAGGGCGTAGCCGATGCGCAGGGCCGGGTACACGGCGGTCTTGCTCACGCCGTTGGGCTGGTCGGTATTGCCGCCGGGCACCGTACCGGGCTCGCTCGAATAACCTAAGGTGGCCCCTAGGGTCAGCGAAACGCCGGTTTTGCCGGTCAGCTCATAGGCGGGCGTCACCTGCACAAAGTTGCGGGCGCGACTAAAGTTGCTGGTGCCCGGCTGCGGCGTCGTCAC
Source organism: Hymenobacter bucti (assembly GCF_042681145.1). Taxonomy (NCBI): domain Bacteria; kingdom Pseudomonadati; phylum Bacteroidota; class Cytophagia; order Cytophagales; family Hymenobacteraceae; genus Hymenobacter; species Hymenobacter bucti. The sequence goes on along the minus strand of NZ_JBHUFD010000003.1, from coordinate 703,621 downwards.
GGCCAGGTCCTCCTTCTCCGTGATGAACGACGCCTCGCCCTGCAAGGTCAGCTTGCTGGTTTCACTGAGCGCGTAGCCGAGCTTGCCATCGAGGAAGAAATTGCCTTCCGACGACGTGTAGGCGTCTTTCCAATACTTATAACCCAGGCCGAGCTCGTACTGAATGGCGGCATCGGGGGCGCGGTTGCGGGCGTAGCCGCGGGCGCCGAAGCGGTTGAAGGTTTGCTCGATGCTACCCTTGTCGGGCGTGGCCGCTAGTTTACTGGCGTCGTAGCCATAGAAATGATAACGCTCGCGGCCGTAGTCCAAACTAGCACCTAAAGCGGCGCTGCCCTGGTAGACCTCACCAGTGAGGGCGGCGCTGCTCTGACTGGTGGCCGAGTTGCTGCCATCGACGGGGCCGTTGGCCGAGCCTTGGTGGCGCAGGTCGAGGCCGTAGCTATACTTTTCGTTGCGAGTCGAGTGCAGGTGGGCGCGGCCGTACACGGTGCCGTAGTTGCCGATGCCCAGCTTGAGGTAGTTGCCGGTGAGCAGGCTCGGCGCCTCGGGGGCGATGGGCAGCACCGGAATGGCGGTGTTGAGCCGGGTGGCGGGCAGCCGGAAATCAGGATACGTGTAGGTGACCGTGCGGGTGGGTTTGGGCGGCGGCGCCAGCCGGATTTTCTCGAAGTTGCGGGTGGCCTCGGGCAGGGTGTTCACCCGGTCCTTCACAATCTCAATCTCGGCATCCTGAATGGTGCCCCGGGCCCGGCCACGGGCGGGCTGGGCTTGCGCCTGGGCGCCTAGGGCCGCGGCGCCGCTCAGGCCAGCCACCAACAATAGCGGCCGCACCGACCTTCTAGTAAAGCTTGATTTACTCACTTCTAAACGCTTCATTATTATATTTTTACGCATCGGAGCTACTAATCAAGTTAGGGCCGGGTGCTGGGCTTGACCGGCGTGGTTGCGGGCGGGCGGACCGGCGTTTTGGGCGCGGCCGGCGTGGTGGCCCTAGGGGACGCCGGGGCCGTTTTAGCCGGAGCAGCGGCCTTAGCGGGCGTGGTTTTGGCGGGTGTCGTGGGAGCCGATGCCGGCGCGGGCGTCGCGGTGTCGTCGCTGGCGGGCAGGGCGGTGAGGCGCTGGCGGGCGCCGGCTACGATGTCGGCCACCGGGAATTTATTGTCGATAATCGAGTTCAGGGTGGCCCGCGCCTGGTAGGTATCGCCCTGGGCGGTGTACACATCGGCGAGCAGCAAAAAGGCGCGGCCCTGCCACAGCTCGTAGGCGCTGTAGTTGGCATTCACCTTAAAGGCTTCTTTGATGGCCTCGTCGTATTGCTGCTGTTTAAAACGCACTTCGGCCAGCGTGTACTGCGCTTCGGCGCCGGTCACATCGCTGGGTGCGGCCGCGACGGTGGCAGCCAATTCGGTGGCGGCCTGGTCGAGGTTACCCAGCTGGTAGTCGGATTTGCCGAGGTAGAGCAGGGCGGTATTGGTGGCCGAGGCGGTGGCGCCGGCCAGCGTGCTGAGCTCGGTGGCGGTGCGGCGGGCACCGGCAAAGTCGCCGCTATCGTAGTAGCTGCGCAGCAGCCCTAGGGTGGCGGTGGCCACTTCGCGGCGGTTCGAGGAGGCGGTGCGCAGGCGACCGTAGTAGATGATGGCCTCGGGGTAGTTCTTGTTTTCTAGCTCCAAGTCAGCTACGCGACCCACAGCGCGGTTCACAAACTCGCTCTTATTCTCGGTCGCCACGGCGCGCAGCAACGGCAGCGCGGCGGCTTTGTCACCGGTTTTCAGGTACGAGTCGGCCAAGAAGAAGCGGGCATCGGGCGCTAGGGCATTGTCGGGGTACTGCTTGAGGTAGGCTTGTAGGCGCGGCAAAGCCAACTGGTATTTTTCGGCCAAGTACAGCGATTTGGCGGCTTCAAACTCGACGCTTTCGGTGGCCTTGCTATCGGGGTTCTGGGTCTTAAAATTGGCCAGGGCCTGGTCTACCTCCTCAGTGCGACCTAGGGCGGTCAGGCTTTCCTGCAAGCCGTAGAGCGCAGGCTGGGCGGCCGAGCTGCGCGGATAGTCAGCCAGCACCTTGCGGAAGTCCGCCACGGCTTTTTCGTGCTGCTCTAGGTTGGCGTAGGCTACGCCGCGGCGCTGGTAGGCATCGGGCAACAGGCTCGACGTGGGCCGGTTCTGAATGAGGCGCGAGAAGCCTTCGGAGGCCGGGGCGTAGTCGCCGGCCTGAAAGTCGAGCTGCGCCTGCTGAAACACGGCCTGCTCGGCGTAGCGCGAGTTGGGATTGGCCTTGAGCAACGTCGAGAGCGTTTGGGCGGCCTCGTCTTTGCGGCCGAGCAAGCCCAGGGTCACGCCCTTCTGGTAGTAGGCGTAGTCCTTGTCGGGCGCGTTGGCCTGAATGACTTTGTCGTACTGCGCCAGCGCCGTTTGGTAGTCCTTGGCCACGTAGTAGGTATCGCCCAGGCGCAGGGTGGTATCGTAGTAGTTGGGGTCGGCGGGCTTGGCGGCGGGGTCGGCCAGGTAGGCCTTGAACTGCGGCTGGGCCTTGTCGTACTGCTTGGTGTTATAATAGGCGTAGCCGAGGCCGTAGCGGGCCAGCTGCACGTACTGCGTTTCATCAGCGTCCACGCCGCCCTCGCGGGCCGAGCGAGCGGCCGCGGCGTAGGCCGTGATGGCCTCGGGGTACTGCTGACCCACGGAATAGATTTCGCCACGCAGCACCTGGGCGGCGGCGCGCAGGGCATCATCCTGCGGGTATTGCAAGGACTTATCGAGCAGCGGCAGCGCCTCGGCGTATTTACCATCGTTATACAGCGTGGCGGCGCGGGCATAGGCAATGCGCTGGTAGGTGCCATTGAGGGTCGTGCCGCGGTCCGGCACGCCGTCTAGGTAGGTCAGGGCTTGCTGGTAGTCGGTCGAGGCCAGGAAGCTGTCGCTGAGTAGCTGGTCCACTAGGGGCTGGCTTTTCGAGCGCGGATACTTCTGGCGGAAGTCCTTGAGCGCCGCAATCACCTCGGGCTGGTTGCCGAGCTCGTACTGCACCTGGGCGTAGCGCAGGGTGGCGTTTTCGGCCACGTCTTTTTGCAGGGTGCTCTGGCGGGCCGCGTCGAGGGCGGTGAGGGCGGCGGTTTTCTGGCCGGCTTGCAGGTAGCTCAGGCCGAGGTGGTAGGCGGCATTTTGACCCAACGAATCGCGGCGGGCGGCCACGGGCTTTAGGTTAGTAATGGCGTTTTTGTAATCGCCCTGTTTGTAGTTAGCGAAGCCGATTTTGTATTGCAGGCTGGGGTCGATTTTGCCCTGGCGGGCGCCGGCGTACTGGCTGAAATACGTATTGGCCTGCTTGTAATCCTGCTTTTGATAGTAGGCATCGCCCACCAGCAGGCTCACCTCGTCGGCGCTCTGGGGCGGCGGGGTTTGCTGCAAGGCGCGGCCGGCGTAGGTTATCAGGCCGTCGTAGTCGCCCTCCTTGTAGTAAATCTGGGTGATGAGCACCGGCACGGCGCTGCGGTACGGGTCGGTGTCGGCGGCGGCCAGCAGGTCTTGGCGGGCGGCGGGGTACTCGCCGGCCTGGTAGGCCAGGTAGCCGGCGTAGTAGGCGCTGGCGGCGCGGTACGGGCCGGGCTGCTTCTTATTACGGTCGAAGAGCAGGCGCGCCTGGTCGTATTCCTTGAACTCGTAGTGGCTGTAGGCCAGCTTAAAGTCGGACTCGGCGCGCTGGTCGGCGCTGAGGTTGGCGGGCGCCACTTTCAGGAAGTAGGCGCGGGCCTGGCCGTAGTTTTTTTGGTCGAAGTAAAACTTGGCCAGCTCGAAGTAGGCCACCGCCGCCCGCGGGTGCGTGGGGTGCTGCTGGGCAAAGGCCAGGATGAGACCCTCGGCATCGGGGTGCAGCAGGTAGAGGCCGCTCACGGCGTAGTAGTACTCGGCATCGGCGAGGCGCTCGAGGCGGCCGCTCACGTCGGCCGGGCCGCTCTGCTCATTCACGCGTTGGGGGGCCTGGCGCAGGTAGAGCTGAAAGGCCTGCTGGGCCGCGCCGTACTGCTGGCGGTCAAACAGGTCGAGGCCTTCCTGAAAATACCGCTCGGTGGCGGCGAACGTCTGGGTTTGCTGGGCGTGGGCGGTGGGAGAAGCCAGCGCGAGCGGCGCCGCTAGGCTGGCCGCCAGCGCGAGCCGGGGAAGTTGCTTCATGAAAGTAGCGCAGCGTGAACGAAGAACGCGGCCCCAACCGGGCTGCCGGGCCGCATAAGTGGTCAAAAGTAGCGAGAAAATGCGGGGCGGCCGAACGCGGCCGCTCCCACCCCAACGCCACCGCCCGGCCACTTGGTATTTGGGGGCCGGCTGAACCGGGCGTGGGCCGGGCAGCTTTTTAAGCTGGCGGCCGTACAAGCTAGCATTTCATTATTTCTTCATTTAATCCTGCTGCTCATGGGTATTCTCTTCTTATCGGCCCAGCCTGGGTCACCGGCGCTGGCGCGCCGGGCGCGCCGCACGGCCTTAGCGCTAAGCGTGCTGGGCCTGCTGGCCAGCTGCGACAAAAACAGCGAGCCCATCGAGGCCTCCCTACCCGCCAAAATAACGGTGCCCCAACGGGCGCTCTCGCCCGAGGGCATTCAGTACGACGAAGCCAATCAGCGCTTTATCGTGAGCTCGCGCACCCAAGGGCGCATTGGCACCGTGCGCGACGATAGCACCTACACCCAGCTCGCCGACGACCCTCGGCTGGTTTCGACCATCGGTCTCAACCTCGATGTCACGCGCCAGCGCCTGCTGGCCGCCGTGTCGGATGCGGGCGCCAACACCACCCGCTCGACGGCCACCACGCTGCGCAAGTTGGCCGCCCTGGCCAGCTTTAATCCCAGCACCGGCGCGCTGCTCAGCTACGTCGACCTAGGGGCGCTGCGGCCCAACCTGCCCCACTTCGCCAACGACATTGCCGTGGACGGCCAGGGCAATGCCTACATCACCGATAGCCTGTCGCCCATCATTTACAAGGTCGATGCGCAGGGCGTGGCCACGGTTTTTCTAGAAAACGCGCAGCTGAGCGGCGGCACGGGCTTCGGCCTCAATGGCCTAGTCTACCACCCCGATGGCTACCTGCTGGTGGCTAAGTCTAACGACGGCACGCTCTATAAAGTACCGCTCGCCAACCCCACGGGCTTCACCGCCGTGGCCAGCACCCAGAGCCTGGTGGGGGCCGATGGGCTACTGCTACTCGACAACACCACGCTGCTCGTGGTAGCGGGCAGCCAAAGCACCGTCTTCCGCATGGCCAGCAGCGATGCCTGGGCCACCACCCGCCCCACCGGCAGCTTTGCCACGGGAGCCGTGAGCCCCACCACCATCACTCGCCGCGCGAGCAGCGTGCCCTACGTGCTGTACCCATATATGGCCACGTCGCCGCGGTTCGCCATTACCAGGGTAAGCTTCTAGAACCAGCCGAGCGGCGTGCTAAACACAGTTGTCCTTGCGAGCGCAGCGAAGCAATCGCACCCGAACGGTGGCGCTCAACAGATGCGATTGCTTCGCTGCGCTCGCAAGGACAACTGTGTTTAGCACACCCTAACAGCTCCTAAATCCTAAACAATAAGGCCCGCAAGTAGTACCCCTAGGGTGCTACCTGCGGGCCTACTTAGTGCACGGGCAACTCATCGCCACCGCCCGCGCCCTAACCTGCGGATTGCTCTGACGCCATTGGCACTTACTTCTACTCCTCGCCCATTGTCCAGCTCGCCCGTCATCCGCGTGTCGCACCTCACCAAGCGCTTTGGCGCGCAGGTGGTGGTCGATGACCTCAGCTTTGAAGTAGCGCAGGGCGAAACGCTGGTGCTGCTCGGCCCCAGCGGCTGCGGCAAAACCACGCTGCTCAAAACCCTGAACCGCCTCATCGAGCCCGACGGCGGCACCATCGAGCTCAACGGCCGCGACGTGCGCCAGCAAAAGCCGGAGGAATTGCGGCGCGGCATCGGCTACGTCATTCAGCAGGTGGGGCTGCTGCCGCACCTCACCGTGGCTCAAAACGTGGGCGTGGTGCCCGGCCTCCTAGGTCGGCCCAAAGCCGAAACGGCTGCCCGCACCACCGAGCTACTCAATCGCCTACACCTGCCGGCCGAGCACTTTGGCCCCATGCTGCCGGCCCAGCTCTCGGGCGGGCAGCAGCAGCGCGTGGGCCTGGCCCGCGCCCTGGCCGCCGACCCGCCCGTGATTTTGCTCGATGAGCCCTTCGGCGCGCTCGACCCCATCACCCGCGCCGCCGTGCGCCGCGACTTCCGGGAGCTCGACGAGCTGCGCCGCAAAACGGTAGTGCTCGTGACCCACGACGTAACCGAAGCCTTCGAGCTGGCCGACCGCATCATGCTGCTCAATAATGGCAAGATTCAGCAGCTAGGGCCGCCGCGCGAGCTGCTACTGCACCCCGCCAGCGACTTCGTGCGCAGCTTCTTCCAGGCCGAGCAACTGGCCTTGCAGCTGCGCAGCATCACGCTGGCCGAGGTGCTGCCCTTTTTGCCCCAGTCCGGCCAGCCCGCGGCCCCGGACGACGCACCTACTCTGCCGCCCACCGCCAGCGTGCACGAGGCTCTAGGGCAGCTGGATACCCAGGCGGCCCCCGCGTTTCGGCTGGCCGACCAGCCGCAGGCCATCACGCGGGGCCAGCTGCTGGCCGCCTTTGGCCAAGTCCTGGGGTAAGAAATTGATTTATAATCATTTGAATTGGAAGAACTGCTCGTCATGCAGAGCGCAGCGAAGCATCTCGCGTGATACAGTAATCAATACGCAGGATTTTACTACACCACGCGAGATGCTTCGCTGCGCTCTGCATGACAAGCGTTTTTTGATTCTTGATTCGGAACCTAGGGTAAATCTATTCAGCTTCCGCGGCCTCTCCGCGTTCTCTTCCGCGCTTTCCGCGGTAAAAACCTCACCATGCATTTCCTCTCCGACCTCTTCACATTCTGGCACGAGCAGGCCGGCAAGCTGGGCTTGCAAACGCTCCAGCATGTGCGGCTCACGGCGGCGGCGCTGGTACTCGGGGTGGCCGTGGGCGGCCCCCTCGGGCTGTGGCTGACGCGGCAGCCGCGCTGGCAACCTGCGGTGCTGGGCGTGGCAGGCGTACTCCAAACCGTGCCGAGCATCGCACTGCTGGGCTTCCTGATTCCGTTTATGGGCATTGGGGCGCGGCCAGCCATCGTGGCGCTGCTGCTGTATTCGCTGCTGCCCATTATTCGCAATACGGTGGCCGGCATCCAGGGCGTGCCGCCGGCCGTGGTGGAGGCGGCGCGCGGGCTGGGCTTCACCGATGGGCAGATTTTCCGGCAGGTCGAGTTGCCGCTGGCCCTGCCCGTGATTATGGCGGGCATCCGCACGGCCACGGTCATTAATGTGGGCGTGGCCACGCTGGCGGCTTACGTGGCGGCGGGCGGGCTAGGCGAATTCATCTTCGAGGGCATTTCGCTCAACAACCCCGTGATGATACTGGCGGGCGCCCTGCCCTCGGCCGCCCTGGCGCTGGCCTTCGATGCAAGCCTAGGCGCGCTCGAAAAGCTCTCGGTGCAGCGCCTGCGGGCGGTGGGCCTGGGGCTGCTGGTGGCCCTGCCGCTGCTGGCGGCCGGCTACTGGGGGCCGCAGCTGCTGGGCGCGCGCAGTGGCCGGCCCGCGCTGCAAGCCGCCTTCAGCCCCGAGTTTATCGGGCGGGCCGACTGCCTACCGGGCCTCAGCCGCACCTACGGCCTGGCCCGGTTGCCCCACGGCGTGCTAGCTCCCGCCCTGGTCTACGAAGCCCTGCGCGACGGCCGCGTTGATGTCATCGACGGCTACTCCACCGACGGGCGCATCCGGGCCTACGGCCTGCAAGTGCTGCGCGACGACCGCCACGCCCTGCCGCCCTACTACTGCGCGCCCGTGCTGCGGCCCGCGCTGCTGCGTGCCCACCCCGAGCTGGGCCCCGTGCTCGACCAGCTCAGCGGGCAGCTCTCCGATTCGGCCATGACCAACCTCAACTACCAAGTCGATTATTTGCACCGCGACCCCAAGGCCGTGGCCCTAGGGTGGCTGCGGCGCCGCGGCCTGCTCAAAGCGCCGCGCCCGCTGCCGCCCGGCGCGCCGGAGGTGCGCCTGGGCTCCAAGATTTTTGCCGAGCAATATATTCTGGTCGAAATGTACGCCGCCCTAATCCGCGGCAATACCGACCTGGCCGTGGCTACCAAAACCGGCCTGGGAGGCACCACCATCTGCTTCGAAGCCCTGCGCGGCGGCCAGATTGATATGTACCCCGAGTACACCGGCACCGGCCTGCAAGTGCTCTTGCAGCCCTCGGCCGCGGTGCTCGACTCGCTGGGCGGGCGCCCCGAGGCCGTATTTCAGTACGTGCAGGCCGAGTTTCGGCGGCGCTACGGGCTGGCGTGGCGGGCGCCGCTGGGCTTCAACAATGCCTACTGCCTGCTTATGCGGCGGCAGCAGGCCGAGCAACTAGGCATAGCCAACATCTCAAACCTGGGTAAGTACTTGAGCAAGTAGCGGCTGCCCGGCAAGCAGTGCTGCTTCCAGCCAGCGCCCGCGGCCAGATAGTTTAAACCCTGTTCTACATATGTTTAATCATACCATAACAGGCCGATAATGTGCTGGCCGCATTGGTCCGATAGCTTTGTCTGCTAGTATGGCCTTCCCGATTAGCTCTTCCGACAAGCAGTATTTGGCGGCCCTAGCCCTGGGCAATGAGGCGGCTTTTGAAGCGCTCTTTACCCGCTACTACGCCGGCTTGCAGCGCTACGCCGCTACCCTGCTGCGCTACCCAACCGATGCCGCCGAAGACGTAGTAGCCGAGGTTTTTGGCACCCTCTGGACCAATCGCGCGCAGCTCGCCGTGGTGGGCTCGTTAGCCGCCTACCTCTACACGGCGGTCAAGCACCGCGCCTTTGACCGCCTGCGCGAGCAGCGCCGCACCCCGCTCGACGCCACCGACGAGCTGCCCCAAACCCAGCCCGAAGCCGAGCACTTGCAGCCCGACCAGCTGCTGGCCTTCCAGGAGCTGAGCGAGCAGGTCGGCCACCTCATCGGGCAGCTGCCCGAGCGCACGCGCCAGGTTTTTCAGCTGCACCGCGATGGTGGCCTGACCTACGAGGAGATGGCCGGGCTGCTGGGCATTTCCATCAATTCGGTGAAAACGCACATGTTCCGGGCGCTGCGCTTTTTGAAAAGCACGCTGTATGCTTCGGGCGTGCAGTAGTTTTTAGCTCGCCGGGCATGGGACCTCACCCCCGGCGAGCAGTGTATTACGCTCAGATTACGGCTGTTATCCTTACGTTAAGAGTGGTTTTTGGTGTCACGAGGTCGGCGGGCAGCGGCGTCATAACCACAGCGCCGGCAATCAGAGCCGGCCGCTGGCCCCTTGCAACAAGAAGAAGTCTACCTGCTCATCGCCCGCTACCTCGCCCGCCAAACCTCGTCGGACGAGAACGAGCGCCTGGCCACCTGGGTGGCCCAGTCGCCCGAAAACGAGCGCACCTTTGAGCAGCTGAAAACCGTGTGGCAAGCCAGCCAGACGCCCGCCGCCCCTGCCGAAACTTCGGCGGCCCTAGGTCGGCTGAAAGCCCGGCTGGCGCAGCCTACCCTAGCGGCTGAGTTAGCCGCCGCACCTGCACCAACTGCACCGCCCGTGCGCCGCTGGCGGCTACGGCTAGCGCGGCCCGCCCAGCTGGCGGTGCTAGTAGTATTTATAATGAGCGTTCTAGGCGGCGTGTATTTCTACGGCCGGCCAGTTCCGGCCGTGGCTTACCGGGTGTACCGCACGCCGGCCGGCCAGCCGCAGCGCCTGCGCCTGGCCGATGGCTCGGTGGTGACGCTAGCTCCGCAGAGCGAGCTGCGCTACCCGGCGCAGTTTGGCGCGGGCTCGCGGGAGGTGTATTTGGAGGGGGAGGCGTTTTTTGAAGTGAGCAAGGACCCTAGGCGGCCGTTTCGGGTGCATAGTGGGGCGTGGGTGACGCAGGTGCTCGGCACCAAATTTAATGTGAGCGCCGTGCCGGGGGCCAGTCAGCTGGCGGTGTCGCTGGTCGAGGGGAAGGTGCAGGTGACGGATAAACAAGATAAATACCTGCTGACGCCGGGCCAGCAGCTGCGGGCCGAGCGCGCCACGGGGCGTATTTATCGGCAGGCGTTCGACCGGCAGCAGGTACTGGCCTGGCGCAACAACCAGCTGATTTTCAAAAACGAGAAGCTGGCCGATGCGGCCAACCAGCTCGAGCGCCGCTACGGCGTGAAGCTGGTCTTCGCTGATTCGGCCACGGCCGAGGTGCGCCTGTGGGCCACCTTCGACAACGAGCCCCTGCCCCGCGTGCTCGATGCGCTGCGGCTGGCCGGGGGCCTTAGCTACCACCGCGAAGGACAGGTGATATACCTGCGACGAGAACCCGCTGAGGCGGAAAATAACTAGTGCTTTTTAGTACCTAACCAGCTCACCAGCAAAACCATGAAACAACCGATATCCTCCCGCCAAAAGCGGGCCTGGCGCAGTGCGCTCGCCGGCCTGGGGCTGCTGACGCTGAGCCCCGCGCCGGCCGCTCTGGCCGCCCGCGGGCCACTGATGCGGCAAGAACCCGCCGTGGTGCCCTGCGCCCTCACGGTGCGGCAGCAGCCGCTGGCCGAGGTGCTGGCCAGCATCGAGCAGCAAACCGGATACCGGTTTTTGTACGTAGACCAGGCCGCTCGCCTGAGCCGCCGCATCACGGTGGAAGCGCCGCACAGCAACCTCAAAACCGTGCTGTCGCTGGTGGCCGCGCAGGCCGGCGTGCAGTTTACGGTGCAGGACAAGCGCATCGTGGTGAAGGCCATGGAGCGCAGCACGGCCGCCACCAGCGCCGCCGACCCGGTGCTGGTGCAGGGCCACGTGACGGATGCCAAGGGCGAGGCGTTGCCCGGCGTGTCCATCCGGGTGAAGGACGCTACGGCGGGCACCATCACCGGCAACGACGGCAGCTACCAGCTGACCGTGCCGGCGGGCAGCATGCTGACGTTCAGCTTTATCGGCTACCTGCCGCAGCAGCTGACGGTGGGCGAAAACACCGCCTACGACCTCGTGCTGCGCGAAGACGCTAACAGCATTGACGAGGTGGTGGTAACGGCCCTAGGTATCCCTAGGGACGAGAAAGCCCTGGGCTACGCCAATACTACGGTGAGCAACGAGCAGCTCACCGAAGCCAAATCCAACAACTGGACCGACGCGCTGGCGGGCAAGGTGGCGGGCCTGAATTTGATAAAATCGGGCGGCGGGCCGGCCGGCTCCAACCGCATTATTCTGCGGGGCGAAAGCTCGCTAGCGGGCGACAACGACGCCCTCATCGTGGTGGATGGCGTGGTGCTGGGCGGCAGCAACCGCGCCACCGGCACCGGCAGCTCGGCGTATTTGCAGACCGAGTCGCCGGTCGATTTTGGCACCAGCCTCAACGACATTAACCCCGAGGACATCGAATCAGTGACGGTGCTGAAGGGGCCGGCGGCCACCGCCCTCTACGGCGCGCGCGGTGGCAACGGGGCCGTGATTGTGACCACCAAATCGGGCAAGTCACGCAAAAAAGGCATCGGCGTCACGTTCAATTCTAACTCGGCTTTTGAGTCGATTTCGCGCTGGCCCGACTACCAGTACGAGTACGGCCAGGGCACGGCGGGCGAGAATTACTACTCGTTTGGTAACACGGCCGACGGCTTGAGCACCCGCAGCACCAGCTCGGCCTGGGGGCCTAGGTTCAACGGGCAGTCTTTCTACCAGTACGACCCGGCCACCAATACCGGCGGCACCGAGCGCACGCCCTGGGTGGCGTACCCGGATAATCGCAAGGGCTTTTTCCAGACCGGCAGCACCTTTACCAACACCGTGGCGCTGGAGGGCGGCACCGACCGCACGGCCGTGCGTCTGTCGCTGACCAACTTGCAGAACCAGTGGATTATGCCCAATACGGGCTACGACCGCAATACCGTGGCGCTGTCGGCGAGCCAGAAAATCACCGACAACCTGCGGATTTCGACCAAGGTCAACTACACCAATCGCTACAGCGACAATCTGCCCTCGACGGGCTATAACAACCAGACTATCATGTACTGGGCCATCTTGCAGGTGCCCAATAACAACCTGGATTGGCTGAAGGACTACTGGCTGCCCGGCGCGCAAGGCATCACGCAGCGCTACCCGTTCAGCAGCCTGGTCGATAACCCCTATCTCATTGCCAATGAGATGCTCAATAAGGCCAACCGCCACCAGCTCACGGGCAACGTGCAGGTGAACTACGCCTTTGCCAAGGGCTTCAACCTGATGCTGCGCTCGACCCTGGACTACTCCTACGAGGCGCGCTCGCAACAGCGGCCCAAGGACACGGAGAAGTACAAGGAGGGCATGTACCGAACGCAAAACGTGTTCTCGCAGGAGATTAACAGCGACTTTTTGCTGCAATACGCCCATACCTTCAAGAAATTTGACGCCAGCCTGTCGGTGGGCGGCAGCCGCCTGAATAACCGCTACAACAAGGACGAGCTGCGGGCTGAGCGCCTGCTCTACCCCGGCGTGTTCACCTTCGCCAACAGCCGCGATTTGCCCATCGCGCTGCCCTACCGGGCCGAGTTTGCGCTCAATGGTTTGTACGCCCTAGGGTCGTTTTCTTATAATAAGCTGGTCTATCTCGACCTGACGGCCCGCAAGGACTGGAGCAGCACGCTGGCCAGCGCGAGCGGCATTACCAACATTCCGCTGTACCCGTCGGCCAGTTTGAGCACCATCGTGTCGGACATCGTGCCGCTGCCCGAAGTGGTGTCGTTTGCCAAGCTGCGGGCCTCGTGGGCGCGGGTGGGCAGCGGCGGCACCACGCCCTACCTCACGGCCTACACCTACGCCGTGGCCACGGGCTACCCCTCGGGCCTCACCAATCCCAGCTCCATCGCCAATGCCGGCATTCAGCCCCGCAGCACCGAGAGCGTGGAGCTGGGCGCCGACCTGCGCTTCGTGCGCAACCGCATCGGCCTCGACGTGACGGTGTACCGCAACAACACCTCGAACCAGATTCTGAGCGTGCCCGTGGACCGCGCCTCGGGCTACAACGCGGCCGTGCTCAACGCCGGCCTGGTCCGCAACGAGGGCCTCGAAATTCAGCTAAATGCCCGCCTGCTCGAAAACGCCCGCGGCCTGGGCTGGCGCGTGTACGGCACCTATACCGCCAACCGCAACCAGGTAGTGGAGCTGGCCGACAGCGTACTCACCTACCAGCTCCAGCGCGGCCCCGGTGGCCGGGGCTCGGTGGAGGCGCGGCCCGGCGGCAGCATGGGCGCCATCTACGGCCGCGGCTACGAGCGCGCCCCCGATGGCCAGATTATCTACGCCAACGGCCTGCCGCTGCTCACCGATGCGGTGCAGTACCTAGGCAGTGCGCTGCCCAAGCGGAAGGCCAGCGCGGGCACCGAGTTCACGTACCGGCAGTTCCGGCTGAATGTGTTGTTCGACAGCCAGTTTGGGGCCAAAGCGTACTCGATGACCAACGCCGTATTGGCCGAGGGCGGCAAGACTAAAATCACGCTGCCCGGCCGCTACAACGGCATCATCGGGGAGGGCGTGATTCGCAACTCCGACGGCACCTTCCGGCCCAACGACGTGGTGGCCGAAAACCTGCCCAACTACTACACCGCCCACTACGGCCGCGACAACGTGGAGGGCAACCTCTTCAGCACCGATTTCATCAAGCTGCGCGAAATGCGCCTCGACTACAGCCTGCCGCCCTCGCTGCTGAGCAAGCTGCACCTCACGCAGGCCTCCATTGGCTTGTACGGGCGCGACCTATTCATCCTCACCAACTGGCCAGCGTTTGACCCGGAGTTTGGAACGCTGAATGACGGGACGATTGACCTAGGGTTTGAGCTGGGGCAGTTTCCGAGCACCCGCACGATGGGGATTAACCTGACGGTGGGGATATAGCCTGGCTATTTGCTCAACTTCAAAGCGTCTGTCATGCAGCGCACAGCGAAGCATCTCGCGTGCTGCACTAACCTCAAAACGTCAGGATTTACTGCGCCACGCGAGATGCTTCGCTGCGCGCTGCATGACCGATTTTCATACGCTGATTTTAATATGAAAAAGCTAAAACTACTCGCCTCCCTCCTCCTCGCCGCCACCACCCTAGGCGGCATCTCATCCTGCACCAAGGGCTTCGAGGAGTTGAATATCAACCCCAACCAGAACCCCAACGTCATCCCGGAAACGCTGCTGGCGCCGGCCCTCACCGACCTGGTGAAGCGCAACATGGACCGCGCTTTTCGCATCACCAATGAGCTGATGCAGGTGCACGTGTCGCGGGTCGATAACGACGAGTTTCACCGCTACATCATCCGCTCGGCCGAAGCCGACTACATGTGGAACGGCTGGTACACCCAGCTCACCGACTTTCGGGATATGTACAACAGCGCGGTGGCGGTGAAGAGCAACACCTTCATGGCCATCGCCCGCATCTGCGAGGTCTGGACGTTTTCGCTGCTCACCGACACCTTCGGCGACGTGCCGTACTCAGAGGCCCTGCAAGGCCGGTCGGGCAATTTGCAGCCCAAATTCGACCGCCAGGAGGACATCTACCGCGACCTGTTTGTGAAGCTGGAAGAAGCCAACGACCTGCTGAAAACCAACGTGAACCTAGGCGTGGACCAGGCCCAGCTCGACCCGCTTTTTCAGGGTAACGCATTGAAGTGGCGCAAGTTTGGCAACTCGCTCTACCTGCGGCTGCTCATGCGGGTGTCCAATCGCACCAACCTTATCGCGCCGGGCGGCCTCAGCCCGCAGGCCAAGCTGCGCGACATGGTGAACACCCGCGCCAGCGACTACCCGCTCATCGCCAACAACGCGGAATCGGCCATCATGCGCTGGACCGGCACCGCGCCCTACCAGTCGCCGTTCCAGACCTACCGCACGGCCGATTTCACGTCGTTTAGCTCGATGGGCGAGTTCTTCATCAACAACCTGGTGAGCTGGAACGACCCGCGCCTGGCCAAGTGGGCCACGCTGGCGGGCGGCGTCTACAAGGGCATTCCAAGCGGCTACGTGCCGGGCCAGATTCCGGCCGCCCAATCGACCTATCCTACGGCCCTCATGACCGAGCCGCTGCTCGGCAACATCCTCAACTATTCCGAGGTGCAGCTGCTGCTGGCCGAAGCCGCCCTACGCGGCTGGATAACTGGCGACGCCAAAACCTACTACGAAACCGGCGCCACCAACGGCATCACGCTCTGGGGCCTGGCCGTGCCCAGCGGCTTCCTCACCAACCCCGACGTGCAGTGGAGCGCCACCAGCCTCCCCGCCACCAAGCTCGACCAGATACACCTGCAGAAGTACTACGCGCTGTTTTTCACCGACTTCCAGCAGTGGTTTGAGTACCGCCGCACGGGCCACCCGGTGCTGCCCATTGGCCCCGGCGTGCGCAACAATCGCCAGATGCCGGCCCGCATCAACTACCCCGTCTACGTGCAGTCGCTCAACCAGGTGAACTACCAGGCCGCCGTGGCCGACCAGGGAGCGGATGATGTTAATACCAAGGTATGGTGGCAATTGTAGCTCATTTCTAACGCGGTATAGCGGTAGTTGGCGCCTGTCATGCAGTGCGCAGCGAAGCATCTCGCGTGCTGCACTAACCTTAAAACGTCAGGATTTACTGCGCCACGCGAGATGCTTCGCTGCGCGCTGCATGACAAGCGCGGTTTTTTACTACTTCAATTCCTTATGAAAAACCATTTTCTAGCTAGCCTGCTCATCTTTCTGGCCCTGGCTACCACCAGCTGCCTTAAGGACAACCCCAACTACGCGGCCGGTACGCCCAGCCCCAACGTGTCGCTCGACGAGCTGCGCCGCCTCTACCAGGGCAGCAATGTGGTGCTGGAGCCGGGCCAACTGTCGGGCGCGCACCAAGTGGTGGGCCTCGTCATTTCGGATGCGGCGGGCGGCAACGTGCCCGGCGGCCCCGGCACCATCGTGGTGCAAAACAAGCGGCGCGGCGTGGTGCGCGGCATCATCATCCCCATCAGCGGCGGTCCCGCGCCGGCGCTGGCCGTGGGCGACTCGGTAGTGGTTGACATCAAAGGCGCGACGCTGTCCAAAAGCGCCGGCGCGCTACGCCTCGAAGGCATCACCGCCGACCGCGTGCGCAAGGTGAGCAGCGGCAACGCCGTGCTGGCCCGTGACATCAATATCAGCACGCTGCTGGCCGATGTTAACGCCTACGACGGCACGCTGGTCCGCATCACGAGCGCCAGCATCACGCCGCTGCCGGTATCGGGCGCTACCTACGCGGGCAACAAAACCCTGGCCGACGGCAGCAACAACCGCCTCACGCTGCACACCGAAACTGCCGCCGCCTTCGCTACCCGGCGCCTGCCGGCCAGCGCCACGTTTGTGGGCGTCGCGGTGGGCGCGCTCGATGCCGCGCAAGCCGCCGCGCCGCAGCTGTGGCTGCGCACCGCCGGCGATGCCGTGGACCCTAGCGGCCCGATTTACCCCGGTTTCCCCGAGAGCTTCGAGGCGGTGCCGCAGACCACCAAAGACATGTATAATATGAATACCACGGCCGTGCCCGACAACACCGTGCAGTTTGGCACCGGCCGCTGGAAGCTGTTTCAGGCCATTTTGGGCAACACTGCGGGGCGCGACCGCTACACCGGTACTCAGGGCATTCGGCTGCAGCAGGGCCTCACGGTGCCGGCCGTGGTGGAAATGAGATTCGATGTACCCAACGGCGCTACCAAAGTCACGCTGCTCTACGGCGCCTACTACACCGACGCCGCCAGCTCCTGGAAGCTGGAGTATTCGCGGGACCAGGGCGCGACCTGGACGCAAACCGGCCCCGTCATTACCGACGCCGGCAACTGGCAGCGCTCCATCACTTTTCTCATGAACATCAGCGGACCGGTGCGCTTCCGCATCAACAAGCTGGGCCTAGGTGTCAGCAACCCGCCCGCCGTACTCAATGGCCGGCTGGGGCTCGATGACATTGCCATTTATGAGAATTAACGCCTTGTCATGCAGCGCGCAGCGAAGCATCTCGCTCGCTTCATTGCTAGCGTAAGAAATTACTGCACCACGCAGATGCTTCGCTGCGCTCTGCATGACAGACGT